>NZ_JAMWEM010000009.1 GCF_024509525.1 Streptococcus suis | reverse complement strand
GAGGGTTAAGTGTTTGTTTTTCATTGTCAGTTACCAACTTGTCCCATAGTAAGTTCTACCTTATTTCTTTGTCTCAGTCTAATTTCCAGTTTTTAAGACAGACTAGAACTTACTTTGGGAATTTAGCGTAAACAAATGGTAAACAGATTTGATGAAAGAAGTTGAGCAGATTCTAAAAATTATGGTATAATAGAAATATTATAAAATTTATTATAGGAGAATATCATGGAAGACCCTGGTAGTCAGACCATTCATTTACAATTATTATTACTGTTACTCTTGACCTTACTGAACGCATTCTTTTCAGCCTCAGAAATGGCCCTTGTATCCCTCAATCGTTCTCGAGTGGAACAAAAGGCAGCTGAAGGGGAGAAGCGTTATATTAGATTAGTTCAGGTTTTAGAGAATCCTAACAACTTTCTTTCAACTATTCAGGTAGGGATTACCTTTATTTCCATCCTCTCTGGTGCCAGCTTGGCCAATGATTTGGGAGCTGTTTTTGCCAAATGGATGGGAAACTCAACTACAGCTCAAACAGCAGGTTATTGGCTAGCTTTGGCGATGCTGACCTTTGTTTCGATTGTTTTGGGTGAGTTGTATCCTAAGCGCATCGCTATGAACATGAAGGAAAATTTGGCAGTGGTCACGGCACCTGTGATTATTTTTCTAGGAAAAATTGTTAGCCCCTTTGTTTGGCTCTTATCAGCCGCGACCAATCTCATCAGTCGCATCACACCTATGAACTTTGATGATGCGGATGAGCAGATGACAAGGGACGAAATTGAATACATTTTAACTAAAAGTGAGCAGACCTTGGATGCGGAAGAAATCGAAATGCTTCAGGGAGTGTTTTCACTGGACGAGCTGATGGCGCGTGAGGTCATGGTTCCCCGTACAGATGCTTTCATGGTGGATATTGAAGAAGATACAGACACCATTATAGCTGCCATTTTGAAACAGAATTTTTCACGTATCCCAGTTTATGATGGAGATAAAGATAATATCATCGGCTTGATTCACACCAAGAAAATCTTGTCAGAAGCCTTTGCGAATGGTTTTGACAATCTCAACATTCGTCGTATTATGCAGGAGCCACTCTTTGTTCCAGAAACGATTTTTGTGGATGATTTGTTGACATCATTGCGAAATACCCAAAATCAAATGGCTATCCTACTAGATGAGTATGGTGGAGTTGCGGGTCTCGTTACCTTGGAAGATTTGCTGGAAGAAATTGTCGGTGAAATTGATGACGAAACGGACAAGACAGAAATTTTTGTCCGAGAAATCGCAGAAAACACCTTTATTGTCCAGGGGAATATGACGCTCAATGATTTTAATGAGCATTTCGAAACAGAGCTAGAAAGCGATGATGTCGATACTATTGCAGGCTACTACTTGACCGGGGTAGGAACGATTCCAAGTCAGGAAGAAAAGGTATCCTTTGAAGTGGATAGTAAGGAGAAGCATTTAGTCCTTATCAATGATAAGGTGAAAAATGGTCGCGTGACAAAATTAAAGCTGCTTATTACACAAAATGAGCAGGAAGAAACAGAAGAATAAAATCGAGCCAGTTGCTATTGAGCGGCTGGTTTTTTTGGAATGATGTGAATGTATCGGTACTGTATAATACTCAATGAAAATTATAATCAAACTAGCTCCAAAGGTTCCCCGAACCTTTGGAGCTATACGAGGGGGGAGGTCAAACAGTCAGAGTAGTGACTGTTTGAGTGAGGAAATAAAACAAATGAAGTTTGTATCAAACTAGTCCAGTGGACTATTCGTACCTGAGCCTAAAAATAAGGGGGGCGAGGTATTTCAGCTGCTCAGCTAAAAATAAGAAAGTGACCATAGAAAACCGAATCTACATATTTGGAAATGAGGGGGACCCTTTTTAGATCAGTCGAGTTCTTCCTACTCCCGTTAAAGATACAAGCTGCATATAAAGAGAAAACGAACAAGTACAACTACTTGTCCGTTTTCAATATTACCAAATGGTAACTCTTTCTTCTTCAGGTAAATACATGGCATCAGTCTCATTGATTTGATAAGTCTGATAAAAGGCATCCATATTTTTAAGTTGGACATTCACCCGCAGTTCATTAGGAGAATGTGTATCTACATCAAGCAGTAATTGAGCATATTGTAGTCTTTCTTTTTGTGCCCAGATTTTAGCCCAAGATTCAAAAAATTCTTTTTTATCAACAGTCGGATCTGCTTTTATTAAGGCTTCTAGACTTGCAGACAATCCCCCTGCATCTGCGATATTTTCACTGACAGTCATTTTACCATTGACTTTTTTGTCATAGATTTCAATACCATCAAATAGTTGAACCATTTCCTCGGTTCTAAGTTCAAATGCAGCATAGTCTTCAGCAGTCCACCATTCGACGTAGTTACCGTCTTTATCGTACTTTGCACCATTGTTATCAAAGGCATGGGTAATTTCGTGCCCGATAACTGCACCGATACCACCATAATTTTCTGCTAAGGATTGTTTTTCGCTATACATGGGTTCATTCAGAATAGCAGCTGGGAAATAGATAGAATTCGTGCTTGGTGCATAGAATGCATTCACTTGAAAAGCAGGAGCAATCCAACTACTCTTGTCAATCGGATTTGAGAAATTATCCAAAAGATAGGCTAAATCCATCCGACTAATCTCTCTTAAATTATCAAAATAACTACTATTCTTATCAATTTTATATTGTGAGGTTAACTCCGAAACAGTCTCTGGGTAGCCAATGTAATAATTCATGTTATCCAATTTTTCGATTGCTGTTTTTTTGGTTGAGTCAGATAGCCAAGTATTGTTTTGTAAGCGTTCCTTGTAAACAGCCAAGATAGAATCAATCATTTTTGTTACATCGTGTTTGGCATTTTTTCCAAAATACTTATTACCATAGTAAACGCTGACTGTTTCAGAAAACACACCAATGGCTTGCTGAGTGGCAACTTTTTCTTTTGGTAGTAATTCACTGGTTCCGCTTAAGGCTAAATCATAGTCAGAACTTGCCTGTCTGAATTCTTCTGTAAGAAGTGTAGAGTTACTTAGGATATTATTAACAATCATCCAAGCTTTGATTAGCTCAAAATTGTCTGGATGAACGATTTTGTCAAAGGATTCAATGAACTTTGTGTTTTCGATGTTGACTTCGGAAATATCAGCTGCAACTAAATCATTGGCAAAGGTTCCTAATAAAACTGTTCCAGTTTGCTTGTCAAGGTCTGTAATAGAAGTAATATGGATTAAATTTGCTGCATCGCTGGCTTCCTCGTTGGACATCAAATAGGGAACAAGTTGTTCATCAAAAGCAAGGGTCTTCTTAATTAAATTTTTAGCCTCTTTTTCGGTATAACCATAGGCTTTGAGTGATTTAAGGGTAGACGCTTCAAATAAGGATAAAATCTGTTCTTTGCTAGAATCGTCTTCATAGTAAGTAGTGTCAGGCAAGATAGCAGAAGGAGCCCCAATTGTCATTATTTTTTTGTTAGAATTACGTGAGTCAGGTGAGACTGAGATGTAGAAAGGTAGGGTATATGAATCAAGATATAGTTCCTTTTTCTGTTCAAGAAATTGTTCGAAGTTCTCTAATCGTTCCAACTTAGAAATATATTCCTTTAAAGGAGCTAATCCATCTTTTTCTCTTTTCTCAAAATCAGTTGCTAGCTGATAGAGTGAAACCAATTCTTTTTGATCGTTAGATGTTAGTGATTCCTGGTTTTGAGTAAGTTGTGTTAAGTCTTCAGATAATTGGTTAAAAATAGTTTCTTGTCTTTCTAACAAGACGCTCTGGAATGGCATGTCTGAATCAATCCTTGCTGTTTCTAACCATGACTTATTTATAGCCTGATAAAAATTAGATTGGACAGTAGCATTTTTATCAAATGAAACTTCTTTGGTCGCGTTCCAATAGATAAATCCGCCAGCAGCGAGAATGGCAGTAATTCCTATTCCTAAAGAGGATAGGATAATCTTTTTCTTTTTCCCCATAGGGCAATCTCCTTTTCTAATAGATAGAATTGTTTGTTAAAACATAAAATATCATACCATAATTTTACCAGTTGTGCAAAAAAAAAAAAAGTAAAAATGAATAGTAATTGTTTATTTCATTTTCTAATAAAATTCTTGTAGTACTGAATGATAGAAGCGTTTTCACTTTTGTGATATACTATTCCTATAAAGTGATGAGGTTGAGATGATGACAGAAATTGATTACAGAAAAGTAACAGGTTTGGTGCATTCGACAGAGAGTTTTGGCTCTGTAGACGGTCCAGGTGTGCGGTTTGTGGTGTTCATGCAGGGCTGTCATATGCGGTGCCAGTACTGCCACAATCCAGATACTTGGGATTTGGTCAATCCTGCTGCGACCGAGCGGACTGCGGAAGATGTACTCAATGAAGCCCTGCGTTTTCGGATGTTTTGGGGTAAGGAAGGTGGTATCACCGTTTCTGGTGGCGAAGCGACTATTCAGATTGACTTTTTGATTGCCCTCTTTACCTTGGCCAAAGAAAAAGGCATCCATACAACGCTGGATACCTGTGCTCTGACCTTCCGATCGACCGAGCGTTATTTGGAAAAATACAATCGCCTCATGGAAGTGACAGACTTGGTGCTTTTGGATATTAAGGAAATCAATCCAGATCAGCACCGAATTGTCACGGGTCATAGCAATAAAACCATTCTAGAATGTGCCCGTTATCTATCTGATATTGGCAAACCTGTCTGGATTCGGCATGTCTTGGTACCGAATTTGACTGACCGAGATGAGGACCTGATTGAACTGGGTACATTTGTCAAAACCCTGACAAATGTAGAACGGTTTGAAGTTCTGCCTTATCACAATCTCGGCGAGTTCAAATGGCGGGAATTAGGCCGGCCTTATCCGCTAGAGGGGACAAAACCACCATCAAAAGAACGGGTCTTGAATGCCAAGAAGCTCATGGAAACAGAAACCTATCAAGAATATTTGAACAGAATTAAGGGATAGTATTACCTTATCATTAAGAAAAAGATTTACCAAGGAGAGTCGTTGTGCTGACTGGTAAGTCTTTTCTTATGCATTTTAAGGAGTGAATATCAGCTTTGTTTTGATGCCGTCTATATCAACAAAAGCTGTTTCTTGATTGGCAAATGCAAGGGAGAGATTGGTAGCCTGTGCTCGCTTGATAGTGGCTTGGTAGGCTTGGGCGTCTTTGTAAATGACGGTATAGTAGGCAAGGCCTGGCATGCCTTCTTGTCTGGTTTCTAGATTTTTTCCTCCCCATTCATTGACCGCTAGGTGGTGATGATAGTCACCTGAGGCTAGCCAAGCTGCAGATGGGACCGAGAATTTATCCTCGACAGCTAGGACCTCTTGGTAGAATCGGCTAGAAGCGGAGCTTTCTCGGACGGACAGGTGGACATGCCCCATGCGACTGCCAGCTGGCATCTGATAGGCTGCGTCAGCTTTTTTCCCTAAAGCATAGATCGTTTCAGCATCCATAGGCTCAGTGATGCCAACAATTCGTCCATCTGGGCGGACATCCCAAGAGTCTTGTGGGAGGTCGCGGTAAACCTCGATGCCATTGCCTTCGGTGTCAGCTAGGTAAATGGCTTCGCTGTAACCGTGGTCGCTGGCGCCTTGGAGGGGAACTTTGTTGTCGATAAAGTGGCGGAAAATGGTCCCTAGGTCCTCACGGCTAGGTAGGACAATGGCTAAGTGGTAGAGTCCGTAGCTGTGGCTAACTTCACCTTTCTGCTCTGTTTGAATCAGGCGAATAAGGATGTTTTTTCCAACACCTAGGTCAATCTGTTTAGAGTTTTCAGTTAGAACTTGGAGGCCCAATACCTGCTGGTAAAACAGGCTTTGGAGTTCTAAATCGCGGACATTAAGGGCAACATGGCCCAGTTCAAATTGGGAATTGTACATGGAAATACCTGACTTTCTGATACAATTTATAGGATTTTTCGAGTTACTTAGTATCTTTTGGTGAAGTAATATGTGACGAATAGACTTTTGAAAATTGATTTTTATCTCATAGCTTTCTCAACAAGTGCGCTATCTACGATTTGGATAAAGTGTGTAATTTTATTTTCAGCATTAAAATCGTAAATATGGACAAAGTCTGCTTGAAAGGATTTCTCGGTAAGGTTGTAGGTTCCCTTGTAGTAGCCATAAACCATGACACGGTTTCCTGAAAAGGCGTAATCAACAGGTGTGGCACTATAATTGGTCCATTCAGAACCTAGTCTTGCATGGACGTTTTCAATCACTGCATCTGGACCGATATAGGTACCAGCATAGGGAAAGCCTGCAGCTTCTGTCCAAGAGACATCAGCAGCCAAATGGCTCTTGAAATCTTCTATTCGACCTTGAGCAGTAGCTAGATAAGTTTCATCTAAAATATTTTTATATAATTGATTGTTTGACATACATTACCCCCATGGTATTTCACCGGTTAAGACTTTAGCACTCAATTCCAAGACTGCCTCGTTACGAAGATTAGGGAATTTTTCTTTCATTTTAGCGATAAAAGTAGCTGAGTCCTTGACTTCTTTTTTTAATTTGATTGCTACTTCAATATAGGCGATTGAAAAATCAAGTGCTTGAGAATCAAATGAACCTTCACTATCTGCATGACCTGGAATAATGAGAGAGGCATCCAGTGCCTTCATATCTTTTAATCGATCTTGCCAGGCTTTCAATTTCTCGGTAGTTTGTGAATCTGCTAAGAAGAGGTGAATTTGATTAAAGGTATTGATACCGCCAATAATGGTTTTGGTTTCTGCATTCCAAAGATTGATTTGACTTGGTTCACTACCGAAAAATTCCCATTTATCACCTTCAAATTCTAATGTAGATTCTTGAATGAGCGCTGGTAAAATAATATTTTTAGGAGCTTGGTCACCTAAAGAGCCTCCCCATACCTGTAATTTTTTTGATACAGTTTTTAAAATATGGTCGATAACATAAGACGTTGCATAGACAATGACTTCTGGGAATGATTTTTTGATAGGCTCAAGAGCAAAATAATAGTCTGGATCCCCTTGAATGATAAAGATTTTTTCTAATGTCAGTTGCGCGTCTTGTAAATAGCGAACAATTCGCTCTCCTTCTGATTGTTTAAACCCTGAACCTACAAGGAGAGCCTTGCCATTTTTAATGATTAAGGTCGCCGTAACCATAAAACTTGATTCGTCATTTGTAAAGATGTGTAATTCTGTTTCATTTTGTAGCTTATAATGTTTTTCCATAAATAGTTGCCCCTTCTATTGCGTAATAGCTGCTTGGAAATTTTTTTCCAAATCGTCTACTGTGCGAACTTTATTGATAAGATTAAAGAAGTTTCCGTCTTTTTCGAGTAACAAGGTTGGGAAAGAGGTTACCCCCATTTCATAAGCCTTGATAAAGTCTGGGTGTAGATTTTCTGGTTGATTCAAGATGCTTGATAGTTCTTCCATAGCCTTTGTAGGTAACTGATAGGTACCGATTAGGCTGGTGTAACTGTCTGCTTGACTGAGGTCTAACCCATCTTCAAAAAATAAGGCTTGAATGTCTAATGTTAGCTGAGCATGGTTAGATGTCTCAACATAGTTTTTCAAGACTGAGTAGGCTCTAGCAGGACCAAGTGAGTCCATGGTAAAGTCCTTATCCTTAAACAATTGATTGTAGTTATCGCCAAAAGTCATTTGGTAATAGGTTTCGATTTGTTTGTTGATGGTCTGTGCCTGCTGGAAGTCAACCATTTTCTTTTTGTTATCTCCGACAAACAATCCTCCGTTAATGACCTCTATTTCTATGTCAGGATGGTCTTGCATGAATTTTGTGAAAATGTGGTTAAAGCCGTAGGTCCAACCACAATAAGCATCGATGATATAATATAGTTTCATATTAAATTTCTTTCATTTCGATTTCTTGGATTTTGATTAGAATTTAGTATTGCTATTGGAAGTTTTGGAATCTTCCTCGATTGGCACAACAACATCCCAGAGTTCTGCAATTTTATCATCTTCAACTCGATAAAGATCATAGAAGGATGTATATTGACCTGTAGAATCTAAGCTTCTAACAAAGCTTGAGCTTGAGCTTGCAGACCAGCGATGGCTTCCTCTGACAATACCAACTGACCAGTTCCCCATGCTTCTGGATTGACAGTTGTACCTGTAAACTCACCAACGACTTGCATACGAACAAATGGTAGGAGAGCATGGTAGCTAGCAAACATTGGCTCATGTCCAGCATTGGCAACAGATGATACAGTAACAATTTTGTCTTGTAGGGCAGATGGGCCACGTGTTTCTGACAAGTCTAGGGCACGGCTGAGCCAGTCAATCAAGTTTTTCACAGTACCTGGAATGGCAAAGTTGTAAACTGGTGAGAAAATCCAGATAGCATCTGCAGCCATAATCGCATCGCGTGCAGCTTGGACAGCTGGCAAGACTGGTGTTTCAAAATCTTGGTTCATAAGTGGGATTTCTTTATAGTTAAGATAAGATACAGTTGCTTGACCTTCTAAGATGCTTTCAGCCTGTTTAGCCATTTGGTGGTTGAATGAACCTTCACGTAGTGAACCGACGATAAATAAAATGTTTTTCATGTTTTTTTCTTCCTTTTTTGTAAATATATTTTTGAAAACTGAGATTAGTGACATAGGTACTCCTTTGTATTATATAGTGCAATTGATATTCATTGTATCACTCCTTTTGAGAAAATACTTTCCTGCTTTCGCAGTTTATGGTATTATTGTATCAGGTACTAAAAATATTACAAGTACGATTTTTTTGAATAGTCACTATCTTTTTGTAAAGTAATGTGTAGTATCAAGGGAAAATAAAGGAGAAATTATGGCAACTTTCACACAACATACGGTTCCGGAGTGTCCTTTTGTGACCACTCAGAGTGTCTTATCTGGGAAATGGAGTATCTTATTACTACATCATATCGAAGAAGGTCCCATTCGGTTTAATGAAATGCACCGTCGATTGACAGGGATTTCCCAAGCAACCCTGACCAAGCAGTTGCGCCAGTTGGAAGAGGACGGCCTGATTGTCCGCAAGGTTTATGCACAGGTTCCGCCAAAAGTAGAATATGAACTGAGCGAGATTGGTCAGGAATTCAAGATGGTTCTTCAACAAATTGAAGTCTTTGGCGATAAATACATCAACTTTGTTAAATCAAAAAAATCTGAATGAGTTCATAGCTCATTCAGATTTTTGTCTTTTATAGTTCGTCATCCTTAACTGCATCTAGCCAGCTAGCAGCCGCTTTGGCTGTGCTTTCAAGGGCACCTTCCTTGAATGGTGATTGGAGGTTTGCGGCTTCAACCACTTGCAAGAAGGACTTGGTGCCACCCAAATCACAGATGCGGATGTAGTCTTCCCAAGCATTTTCATCGTGATCCACCTGCGTGCGTTTCCAGAATTGGAGGGCGCAGACTTGAGCCAAGGTGTAGTCAATGTAGTAGAATGGACTAGCAAAGATGTGACCTTGACGGTACCAGAAGATACCACGGTTGAGGGCTTCTGACTCAGAATAATCACGGTCTGGCAAGTAGAGGTCTTGGAGTTTTTTCCAAGTTGCCTTGCGTTCTGCTGGTGTCATCTCTGGGTGTTCATAGACTTCGTGCTGGAAGTGGTCTACCAAGACACCGTAAGGCAAGAAGAGTAGAGTGCCAGCCAAGTGGCTGAATTTATATTTATCAACTTGTTCCTTGAAGAAACGGTCCATCCAAGGCCAAGTCATAAATTCCATAGACATGGAGTGGATTTCACAGGTTTCATAGGTTGGCCAGACAACTTCTGGACTTTGAATCCAACGGGAACGATAAACTTGGAAGGCATGGCCTGCTTCGTGGGTCAAGACATCAATATCACCGCTGGTTCCATTGAAGTTGGAGAAGATGAAAGGACTCTTATAGTCCGGGATATAGGTACAGTAGCCACCGCTATCTTTACCAGTTTTTGCTACCAAGTCCAGCAATTCATGTTCAACCATGAAGTCGAAGAACTCGCCTGTCTCGGCGGATAACTCACGATACATTTCTTGGGCTTGGCTGACGATAAAGTCTGGGTCACCTTGTGGGACAGCGTTTCCGTCTAAGAACTCAAGGTTGAGGTCGTAGTGCTTGAGGCTTGGTACTTGTAAACGTTTGGCTTGGCGCTCACGCAAGTTCTGCACGATTGGTACAATGTGTTTGAGGATTTCCTCACGATAGACTTTGACCATATCACGGTTGTAGTCGAAACGGTTCATCTTGAGGTAACCGTATTCTACATAATCTTTGAAGCCAAGTTTATGGGCGATTTCCGTGCGGACCTTGACCAATTCATCGTAAACACGATCGAAGTCAGCTTCTTTTTCTACGAAATAAGCTGTGCTGGCATCAGATGCAGCCTTACGAACCTCACGGTCGGTTGACTGCCCAAATGGGCTAAGTTGTGACAAATTGTAGGTCTTACCTTGGAATTCAATCGCAGCACCGGCAATCAGCTTGCTGTATTCATCGGTCAATTCATTTTCCTTTTGGAACAAGGGAATCGCTTCAGATGAAAAGGTCTTGAGCTTGTTTTCAGCCTGTTTGAAGAAGGTTTCTGGCAAGATATCTGAAAGCTCATTCTTATAAGAAGTTTGGACGATGACACGGTAGTAGTTAGTAGTCAATTCTTCAAAGAGTGGAGAATACTCATTCCAAAACTTGGTTTCTTCATTGTAGAACTCATCGTTCATGTCGATAGTATGACGGATCATCCAGAGGTTGTACTGGGTATCGACCAAGTTGAGTAACTTGGTAATGGCAGCAACTAGTGTGCGTGTTGTTTCAAGGCTACTTGCCTGAGCCAACTGGTTTGTCAAGTCAGAAAATTGAGCCTTGATAGCTTCATAATCTGGACGGACATAGGTATAGTCTGAAAATTTCATATGTTTCTCCTTTTGTATTGCTACCTTCTATCTTACTCTTTTTGAAAACGTTTGGCAAATGCTGGTTGTATTTTTGGACTTATGCTATACTCTAGTTCGGTGATAGAAAGGGGAGCTATGTCAGAAAAAGTAAAAGGCACCCTGATTACCCTTATCGCAGGAGTTGCATGGGGCTTGTCAGGAGTAAGCGGACAGTATTTAATGAATAGAGGAGTGGCAGTGGAACTTCTGACCTCGTTACGCTTAGTGATTTCAGGAGTAGTGCTCCTAGCAATTGTAGCGATTAGGACACCGAGCACTCTCCGGTCAGTGTTTGGCAACTGGAAAGCTCTGCTCAGTATTATTATTTTTACTCTCTTTGGTCTTGTACTGAATCAGATAGCCTATCTGCAAGCTATTGCTCATACAAATGCCGGAACAGCAACTGTTCTGCAATACCTTTGTCCTATTCTGGTCTTAGTCTTTACTTGCCTAAAAGGTCGTCAACTTCCTACAGGTGTCGAAATTGTATCAATTATTCTTGCAATCGGAGGGACCTTTTTGATTGCGACTCACGGAAAATTATCTGAACTAGCAGTCACACCAACAGGGCTATTTTGGGGGATTTTTTCTGCCTTTACGTACTCGCTCTACATCATTCTACCTACTCAAGTCATCAAAGAATATGGGAGCTTAGTGGTTATCGGTCTAGGTATGATGATGGGGGGGATTTTTGTGACCCTAGGACTCCAGACCTGGACCTACCCCCTGCCTCTTGATAGTGGTATTTTACTTGGACTACTGGGGATTGTTGGAGTGGGAACTATTTTTGCCTATACTGCATTTTTGAAAGGTGTCAGTATAGTAGGAGCAGTCAACGGTAGCCTCTTAGCTTCTATTGAACCCATTGCGTCTGTCGTATTTGCAGCGCTTTTAGTTGGTGAATGTTTCTACCTGATTGATCTAGTCGGCATGGCTCTGATTTTGGTAGGTGTCCTCTTAATTTCTCTCAAAGATTTACTGATCAACAAGCGGAGCATTGGCTAATGCTCCCTTATTTGTTATAATAAAAAGAAAAGGCTTACATAAGGGAGAGTGAACATGATGAAGGAATTTTGTGCAGAAAATCACACCCAGATCGCGGGTGCTTTGGCTTTAGGTGCAAATCGGATTGAGCTGTGCGATAATTTAGTAGTTGGTGGAACAACACCAAGCTATGCGATGATTGACTATGTCTGCAGGCAGGCCCACGAGCAAGGTATCCCTGTCATGATTATGATTCGACCGCGAGGAAATCATTTTTGCTATGACCAGTCAGAGCTTGACCTTATGGTCTTGGATTGTCAGGTGGCCAGGGATTTAGGAGCGGATGGTCTTGTCTTTGGTGCTCTGACAGAAGAAAATTGGTTGGATGAAGTTGCCTTGGAACAGTTGCTGGAAGTGGCGCAGGGCTGTCAAACAGTCTTTCACATGGCCTTTGACCAGATTCCACGGAAACGCCAGTTTGAAGCCATTGACTGGCTGGTTGCGCATGGGGTAGCCCGCATCTTGACTAGAGGAGGCTTGTCGGGATCCGCCTTGGAGCACCTAGACTGGCTCCACGAAATCGTGTCCTACGCGGCGGGTCGGATAGAGATAGTAGTTGGTGGGGGACTAAATCAACAAAACTATCCAATTGTCTTGCGGACCTTGGGCATTGATCAAGTACATGGAACGAGGTTGTTCTGGTAAAAAAACTTGTTTAAGTTTTATTTAAGCTAACCTGTTTATACTAAACTCATCTTTTTCATATAATCTCCTGAAAACACCTGGCTAATGTCAGGTGTTTTCGTTTACCAGTCGCATATTTAAAGGAAAAATGGTATAATTATCTGATAAAAATCTTTGGAGACAATAGTGACTTTAGAAAATTATATGCCAGATTTTGCCTTGGAAAAGGCCTATGATGTAGCGGTTGATAGTTTAAAAAAACATGGAATCAAGGTGGTCTTTGTTGATTTAGACAATACCCTGATTGCCTGGAATAATCCTGATGGTACACCAGAGATGCGCCAGTGGCTACATGATTTGCAGGCCGCAGGCATTCCCGTTGTGGTGGTTTCTAACAACAAATACGAGCGGGTTAAGCGAGCAGTAGCTCCCTTTGGGATTGAGTTTGAAGCCTTCGCACTCAAGCCTTTTACCTTTGGGATTAATCGCGCCTTAAAACGCTTTGATGTCCAGCCACATGAGGTAGTCATGATTGGAGATCAGCTTATGACAGATATTCGGGCTGCTAAGCGAGCTGGTCTCAAGTCTGTCTTGGTCAAACCCTTGATTCAGACTGACTCTATCAATACGCAGATTAACCGTTGGCGTGAGCGACGGACCATGAAAAAAATCATCGCTAAATATGGAGCGATAGACTACAAGAGGGAGATGTAAGTGGAAGAATTATTTTGTATCGGCTGTGGTGCTCAGATTCAGACGCTAGACAAGGCTGTCGCTGGATTTACACCTCAATCAGCCCTAGAAAAAGGCTTGGAAACAGGGCAACTCTACTGCCAACGTTGTTTCCGTTTGCGCCATTACAATGAGATTTCAGATGTCAATATCTCGGATGACGATTTCTTGAAACTCCTCCATAGCGTAGGAGAAAGCGATGCCTTGGTGGTTAATGTCATTGATATTTTTGACTTCAATGGTTCGGTCATTCCAGGCTTGCCTCGCTTTATTTCTGGAAATGACGTGCTTTTGGTCGGCAACAAGCAGGACATTTTACCCAAGTCTGTCAAGACAGGAAAGGTCACTCAGTGGTTGACCGAGCGGGCACATGAAATCGGCATGCGACCAGTTGATGTAGTCTTGACTTCAGCCCAAAACAAGCAGGCTATCAAGGACTTGATTGAAAAGATTGAACAACACCGCAAGGGACGGGATGTCTATGTGGTTGGCGTGACCAACGTCGGCAAGTCAACGCTTATCAATGCTATTATTCAAGAAATCACAGGGGACAAGGATGTCATTACGACTTCACGTTTCCCTGGAACGACGCTAGATAAGATTGAAATTCCTCTGGATGATGGTTCATACATCTATGACACGCCAGGAATTATCCATCGTCACCAGATGGCCCATTATTTGACGGCTAAAAACCTCAAGTACATCAGCCCTCGCAAGGAAATCAAGCCAAAGACCTACCAGCTCAATCCAGAACAAACCTTGTTCTTGGCTGGTCTGGGACGATTTGATTTTGTGGCTGGTGAACGCCAAGGCTTTACGGCCTTCTTTGACAATGAACTCCAGCTCCACCGCACCAAGTTGCAGGGAGCTAGCGAGTTTTATCAGAAACATGCGGGCTCACTTTTAGTGCCACCAACCAGCAAGGAATTGAAAGAATTTCCTGAATTGGTCCGCCATGAATTTACCATCAACGAGAAGACGGATGTGGTCTTCTCAGGTCTTGGTTGGATTCGTGTCAATGAAAAGGCCAAGATTGCTGCCTGGGCACCTAAGGGTGTGGATGTGGTCATTCGCAAGGCCATTATTTAGATGTGAGTACTGGTTACATTTGTTAGCCAATAAATATAGAAACATAGGAAAAATAGATGTCATTAACTTCAAAACAACGTGCCTTTTTGAACAGTCAGGCACACAGTCTCAAACCCATTATTCAGATTGGGAAAAATGGTCTCAATGACCAGATTAAAACCAGTGTTCGTCAGGCGTTGGATGCGCGTGAATTGATCAAGGTGACCTTGCTACAAAATACGGATGAAGACATCCACGAAGTAGCAGAAATCTTGGAAGAAGAAATCGGTGTGGATACGGTCCAAAAAATCGGTCGCATCTTGATTTTATTCAAACAATCTAGCAAGAAAGAGAACCGTAAAATTTCCAAACAGGTCAAAGAAATCTAAGAAGGAGAGCCTATGGCTATTGAACTCTTAACACCCTTTACCAAGGTTGAATTAGAGGTTGAAAAGAAAGAAACCAATCGCAAACAAGTAGGGATTCTGGGAGGAAATTTTAACCCTGTCCACAATGCTCATTTGATTGTGGCAGACCAGGTCCGTCAACAGTTGAAGCTGGATGAAGTCTTGCTCATGCCAGAATTCATTCCGCCTCATGTGGATAAAAAAGAAACCATTGACGAATACCATCGCTATTCCATGCTCAAGATGGCTATTGCAGGTATTGAGGGCTTAGGGATTGAAACCATTGAGCTGGAGCGCCGTGGTGTCAGCTATACCTACGACACCATGAAATTGCTGAAGGAAAAAAATCCTGATACGGATTATTATTTTATCATCGGTGCAGATATGGTAGACTACCTTCCAAAATGGCACAGGATTGATGAATTGGTCCAGATGGTGCAGTTTGTTGGTGTCCAGCGTCCTCGCTACAAGGCGGGGACGTCCTATCCGGTTATCTGGGT
This sequence comes from Streptococcus suis, assembly GCF_024509525.1. Classification (GTDB taxonomy): domain Bacteria; phylum Bacillota; class Bacilli; order Lactobacillales; family Streptococcaceae; genus Streptococcus; species Streptococcus suis_AC. The sequence continues at coordinate 66,720 of NZ_JAMWEM010000009.1, read as the reverse complement.
AGATGTGCCCTTGATGGACATTTCATCCAGCATGGTACGGAACTTTATCAAGCAAGGACGGGTGCCGAATTTTATGGTGCCTCATGAAGTTCTGGACTATATCGAAGAAAAGGGACTTTACCAATGATTGCAGCAGATTTGACATTTGACCGTCAGGCTCTTTTGGAAAAAATCCGTGCGGCCATGAAGCCAGCACGCTTCCAACACGTCTTGGGTGTGGAGCAGGCAGCACTTGCCTTGGCAGACCAATATGGCTGTGATCCGAAAAAAGCCAGTCTGGCAGCACTCTTGCATGATTATGCCAAGGAAGCGGAAGACCAAGTCTTTCTGGACTTGATTGCCAAGTATGATTTGGATAGGGACCTGCTCAACTGGGATAATAATATCTGGCACGGTGTGGTTGGGGCCTATAAAATCGCAGAAGATTTTGGTTTGGAAGATGAGGAAATTTTCCAAGCCATTCAACGACACACCATTGGTGCTGGGCAGATGACCTTGCTGGACAAGGTGCTCTATGTGGCGGACTACATCGAACCCAATCGGGATTTTCCTGGGGTGGACGAGGCGCGTCGTATCGCAAGAGAGTCCTTGGACAAGGCAGTAGCCTATGAAACTGCCCAAACCATTTCTTACTTAGCCAAGAAGGGAATTCCTATTTATCCACAAACCTTGGAAACCTATAATGGCTATGTTGCTTGGTTGAAGGAGCAAGAATGATTGTATTAAAACCTGTGGATGAACGTTCCTATCAGGCAGTCTTAGACTTGACAGTAGCCGAGGAGGACAAGGGCTTCGTGGCTCCCAACGTGCGTTCACTCGCTGATGCTTGGTTATATAGAATGAATGGCGATGTCTTCCCCTATGCTATCTGGGCAGATGAGCAGGTTGTTGGTTTTGCCTTGATTGATATTGATGAGGACATCCAACAGTATATGCTCTGGCGGTTTATGATTGGTCAAGAATTTCAGGGGAAGGGCTATGGTCAGGCGGCTTTGGAGGTCGTAATAGCAATGGCTCAATCACATCCTGTCTGCGACCATTTGATTGCAGCTTATGTTAAGGGCAATCAGAAGATGGCTCATCTCTTGGAGAAAAGTGATTTTGTCTTGGATAGTGAAGAAGAAAGGGAATTGGTCTTCCGTTTGGAAACGCCTGGTGTTAAGCTATGAAATCTGCATTGTTAGTCATTGACATTCAGAACCTTCTAGTGAAGGAAAAACCTTATGCCATTGAAGAGCGATTAGCCCTCTGGCAAGATAGCCTTGCACAGGCCCGTCAAGCGGGGCTAGAAGTCATCCATGTCCGCCATCATGATCAGGAATTGGTCAAGGGGACTGCTGACTGGGAGATTCACTCAATTGTTGCACCCTTAGCTAGTGAGAAGATTTTCGATAAAACCTTTAACAGTGCCTTCAAGGAAACGGGGCTTCATGCTTATTTGCAGGAAAAGGGAATTGAGCAGCTCATCCTCATGGGTATGGCGACCAATTTTTGTGTTGATACGACGGTCAAGGTAGCCTTTGAGTACGGCTATCAACTCGCAATTATAAAGGATGGAACAACGACAGGTTTTACGGGAAATCTGTCGCCTAAAGATTTGATTGATCAGTATCAAATGATTTGGGATGGCCGATTTGCTCAAGTAGATACATTAGAAAATATTTTAAGAGGATAAAATGAAAGAACTAGATTTAGTAAAAGTTGTGGTTCAGGCTGCGGATGATAAGCGAGCTGAGGACCTTGTTGTAATTGATGTTCAAGGCGTGACCAGCCTGACAGACTACTTTGTGATTGCCAGTTCTATGAATAGCCGCCAGTTGGAGGCTATTGCGGAAAACATCCGTGAAAAGGTAGCGGAAGTTGGAATCAAGGGTAGCCGTGTAGAAGGTGATAGTAACGGTGGCTGGGTTCTTTTGGACCTTGGAGGCGTTGTCGTTCATATCTTCTCAGAAGAAATGCGTGACCTCTACAACCTTGAAAAATTATGGCACGAAGGAAGCTTCCTGGAAGTCGCAGAACTTTTAGAAGAGGAATAGTGGAAGTGGGAGAGAACTCGACTGGTCAAAAAGAGTTTGTTAACAACTCAAAACTATGACTTCTTGAACACAGCATGAGTTAATGAAGCAGTCTATTGGCTGCTTTTTATGAAAGGAAAAATATGGCAACTTATGAAACCTTTGCGGCGGTCTATGATGAAATCATGGATGACAGCTTGTATGATAAATGGACAGATTTTAGCTTGCGGAACTTGCCACAAGACACCAAGACAATTTTAGAATTGGCCTGTGGGACAGGGATTCAGGCTGTACGTTTTGCTCAAAAGGGCTTTGAAGTGACAGGTCTTGACCTGTCCTATGAAATGTTGGAATTGGCCCAGAAAAAAGCAGAAGCTGCTGGTGTCATGATGGAACTGGCGCAAGCAGATATGATGGCTCTGGAAGGTGTGGGAGATTTCGATGCGGTGACCTGTTACTCGGACAGTCTGTGCTATATGGCAGACCAAGAAGCCGTTTTGCGGGTCTTTGAAGGAGTTCACTCAGTTCTCAATCAAGGTGGGACCTTCCTTTTTGATGTTCACTCCATCTATCAAATGGAGGAAGTCTTTGCAGGCTATAGCTACCATGAAAACTACGAGGATTTTGCCTTTGTCTGGGACACCTATGAGGGGGAGTATGCACATTCGATTGTTCACGAATTGACCTTCTTTGTCAAAGATGAAGACAGTCAAGAGGAGCGGTTTATTCGTCGGGATGAAGTTCATGAAGAGCGGACCTATCCGATTGAAACCTATGTGGAATTATTGAAACAAGCTGGCTTTGCCTCTGTGGAAGTCTTTGCGGACTTTGAAAATCAAGCTCCAACAGAAACCAGCCAGCGGTGGTTTTTTAAGGCGGTTAAGGCATGATTTCAGGGATAATAGCAGAATACAATCCTTTTCATACGGGGCATAAATATCTGCTGGAGCAGGCGGAAGGCCTGAAAATTGTGGTTATGTCTGGCAATTTTATGCAACGGGGTGAGCCAGCTATTGTGGATAAGTGGACACGGACTCAGATGGCTTTGGAACACGGGGCAGATCTTGTTGTCGAGATGCCCTTTTTAGTGTCGGTCCAGTCGGCTGACCATTTTGCCAAGGGAGCAATCAGCATTTTACACAGGCTAGGTGTGGAAAAACTGGTTTTCGGTACGGAAGAAATGCTGGATTATCAGAAAATTGCGGATATCTATGTGGATAAGTCTGAGGAAATGGAAAATTTTGTGAAAAACTTGCCAGACCATCTTTCTTATCCACAGAAGACCCAGGCTATGTGGCAGGAATTTGCTGGGCTGACTTTCACAGGTGATACGCCAAATCATATTCTGGCTCTGGCTTATGCTAAGGCGGTGGCGGGAACAGGTATTCAGCTCAGCCCTGTTCAACGGCAGGGGGCTGGTTTTCATTCGGAAGAGGTGGAAACGTCCTACGCCTCGGCGACAGCTATCCGCAAGGGTGCTGACCAGCTGGACTTGGTGCGTGCCTTTTTACCGTCTGCCAGTCTCTTTGAAGAGGCTACCAAGGTAAGCTGGAGAAATTATTTTCCCCTGCTCCGCTACCAGATTGCGACCCACCAAGATCTCAGTCAGGTCTTTCAGGTCAACGAAGAACTAGCCAGTCGTATCCGCTCTGCTATTGGGAGCGCAGCGACCGTGGAGGAGTTAGTGGATGCTGTTGCGACCAAGCGCTACACCAAGGCGAGGGTGCGGCGGGTGCTGACCTACATCTTGGTCAATGCGGTGGAAAATCCCTTGCCAGATGTGGTCCATGTCCTAGGCTTCTCGGATCGAGGTCAGGCTTATCTCAAGACGGTCAAGGAGCGGGTGGGCTTGGTGACGAGGATCGGCAAAGAGCCCTGGGACAGCCTGACCCAGCAGGCGGATGCGGTCTATCAACTGGGCGCTGACGCAATAGCAGAGCAGACCTATGGGCGCGTACCGGTAAAGGTGGAGTGAGAATCTGAGTTGAAAAATAGAAAATTTTTATAATATTTCCCTTGACTCTCACCTTACGTTACCTCTTATACTAATCATAGAGAGGAGATTTTCCATGAAAACAGTGAAGGAAATGAGTCAGCTTTCAGGTATCAGCGTGCGTACACTACATTATTATGATGAAATAAATTTGCTGACACCTAGTTTTATTGCGGAAAACGGATATCGTTATTATGATAATGAGGCGTTTGAAAAGTTGCAAGAAATCTTACTTTTTCGTGAATTGGATTTTCCTTTCAAAGAAATTAAAAAAATTGTAGGGAATGTAGCTTATGACAGAGAGTCAGCTTTGAAAGAGCAGATTAGATTACTGGAGTTGAAAAAGAAACACTTGGAAAAAGTCATAAAGCATGCCAAGTCTTTACAGCAGAAGGGAGAAAATTACATGAATTTTGAAGTGTTTGATAAGTCAGATTTGTTGGCTTTCCAGGAGGAAGCTAAAGAAAGATGGGGTAATACCGCAACTTTTCAGGAATTTTCTGCTAAGACAAATCAGGAAGGGTTTGCTCAGATAAGTGCAGAAATGTCTGCTATCATGATGGAATTTGGACAATTGAAAAAATTATCGGCTGATGATTCCAAAGTTCAAAGTCAGGTAGAAGCTCTAAAAGACTATATTAGTGACAACTTTTATGAGTGCACCAATGAAGTTCTTGCTAGTTTAGGGCAGATGTATACTCTGGATAACCGATTTAGCCATTATATCGACCATGCAGGTGGACCAGGAACAGCAACCTTTGTCAGTCAGGCCATCGCGGTCTATTGCAAAGAATAAATGAAAGAAGTCTAGTGAAAACTAGACTTCTTTTGGTATACTAGATGTAGTTTATGAGCAAGGAGCCACCCCATGATTAAACCTATAATGAAAGACATTTTCTTCCTGCAACAAAAGTCTGAGCCTGCAACTCCGCTAGACGTGCAGGTCGGTCAGGACTTGCAGGACACTTTAGTAGCCAATGCTCACGCTTGCGTGGGCATGGCGGCCAACATGATTGGCGTCAAAAAGCGGATTATCATCGCCAACATGGGCTTCACTAACCTGGTCATGTACAATCCCGTCCTCATCAGCAAGGCAAAGCCCTATCAGACCGAGGAAGGCTGCCTGTCGCTGGAAGGTACTCGTCCGACCACTCGCTATCAGGAGATTGAAGTGGAGTTTTTTGATGCTTCATGGAAAAAGCAGAGCCTAAAGCTAACAGACCTCCAAGCCCAGATTGTCCAGCATGAACTGGACCATTTGGAAGGGATTCTGATTTAAGGCGGCTTTGTAGGATTGACTGGAAAAGTCAAACTAAAAAACAGGAATGTTCAACGGTACATTCCTGTTTTTTTATAGCGGTCTTTTATTTGGTATTCCAGCCTTACGAGGATATTTATTGGGAGTTTCTTTTTTCTTCTCAACGATTGTCAAGGTACGGGGGTCTCCATTTGGAAGAAAGTAGTTTTTATTATCGGTGACTTTAGCAAAGAGAGTAGAAAGCGCATTTTGAGCTTGCTGCAATTCATCCTCGGCATGGGAAGCTTTGAGGGCAATCAAGTGACCATTTAACTTGAGGAAGGGAATGGTTAGTTCAGACAAAATTTGCATGCGAGCAACTGCTCGAGCGGTAACAACATCGAACTGGCCACGAAATGTCTTGTTTTGAGCAAAGTCCTCTGCGCGACCATGATAAAAGTGTACCTCTTCCAAATTTAACTCCTCTGCAAGTAACTGCAGGAAGGAGATTCGTTTGTTGAGAGAGTCAATAATCGTTATCTCTATAGCTGGGCATAGAATCTTCATGGGTAGACTCGGGAAGCCAGCTCCAGCTCCAATATCCAATAGACGGATGGGCTGATTGGTCAAGTAACCTTGTAAAACAGGAGCCAAAGAATCATAGAAGTGCTTGAGATAGACTTCCTCTTCTTCGGTAATAGCCGTTAAATTGATTTTTTCGTTCCACTCAATCAGTAGTTGAAAATAACGGTGGAATTGATTTCTCTGCTGGTCAGTAAGTACAAAGCCTTTCTCTGCCAGTGCTTGATAAAATTCTTCTGGTTTCATAATTCTATCATAACATAAATGATGAAAAAGAAAAACTCAGATGTAATCTGAGTTTTCAATTATGGGGAAGATGGCGTAGTAGTAGGAGCTGACGAATTGGTTGGAGTGGTTGCTGTTGCATCGCTACTAGAGGTAATCGTTGTTTGGCTATCGCTACTGCTAATGCTATCGCTTGAGGATGGGAGTTCAGATGTACTGTAAGTATAGGTATATCTTGGGGTCGCACCTTCAAGATACAGGTAGTTACCATATACATATAGGCCATTTGGAATTTCCCAGTCTACAGCAGTTTCAACAGGATTGAGATAGGCCATCATATTCCGGAAAACATCAGTAGCAGTGTTCAATCCACTATCCAACACAGGTGTTTTTCTATCTGCATAACCAGTCCAGACAGCCATGGCATATTTAGTCGAGTAGCCAACGAAGTTTTCGTCGGGAGCTACGATTGTACTGTAGTTTGCTGCTTCATTAGAAGCCAGAATTTCAGCGATTTCTGTATCAGCGTAGTTAGAGGTACCTGTCTTACCAGCCATAGGAACACCGTCGACTGCGCCATTTAGTCCTGTTCCATAACTCATTACACTCTTGAGCATATCGGTCATCATATAGGCTGTTTCTTCGGTCATAACCTTCTTACCTTCAGAAGTGTAGTCGGTTGCTGTTCCATCGCTGAAAATAATTTTATTGACATAATAGGGAGCGTAGTACGTTCCTCCATTTGCAAATGCAGCGTAGGCAGCAGCCATTTTTTCGCTACTAGCTCCATATTTTGAGCTGGAGTCGGTTGTGTTGCTTGAGATGGCATTTGAGTAGAGTAACTTTGGATAATAGATACCGATGCTGTTTAGGAAGGTATTAGCCTTAGTTAGACCTGTTTCTTCCAGTGCTTTGACGGCGGGTACATTACGTGAGTATTGGATAGCCGATTTTAAAGTAATGGTTCCATAATAACTCTTATCCCAGTTATAGACGGGCGTTGTGGAGCCTGGGAAATTATAAGGACCGTCGACAATTGTATCTCCAGTGGATGTATATACTCCATTTTCTAAGGCTGGAGCATAATCCGTGATTGGCTTCATGGTTGAACCGAAGTCTCGATTGGTTTCAACAGCTTGATTGATACCAAAGGAAACGGAAGTATCTTGGTTTCGGCTACCTAACTGAGCGATAACACGGCCGTTTGACACATCTACAACAGTAGATGCAACTTGGAAGTTTTCATCTGGGTAAGTTACATAGGTATCAGAGTTGTAAATGTTCCATAGTTCTTGTTGAGCGGCACTGTCAACGTTCGTATACACATCCATTCCAGTTGTCAGGAGATTATATCCGGTCTTTGTCTCAACCTCTTCGATAACTTCTTTTAGGTAGTTATCCATATAAGCAGGATAGGCACTGTTGTTAGACAAGGGTTGTAGCCCATCCTCGATGGGAGTCACTACGGCAGCTTCGTATTGCTCCTGTGTGATATACTCTTGTTTCAACATCTGAGATAGCACCAAGTCTCGCCTGTTTTTGGCTGCTTCGGGTTGGACATACGGATCGTAGTGATTAGGTGCTTGTGGCATACCAGCCAACAAGGCTAATTGCGCCAAAGAAAGTTCCTTAAGCTCTTTGTTATAAAAAGATTTTGCGGCTGTTTTCATGCCGTAGTTTCCATTGGACATATACACCTTGTTGACATAGTAGGTTAATATCTCTTGTTTGGTATTACGGCGTTCCAGTTGAAGTGCTAACCAGGCCTCTTGGATTTTTCGTTTCAGGGTCTGGTCCTTAGCAGAAGTAGAAAAATAGGTTAATTTGATAAATTGCTGATCTAAGGTAGAGCCCCCTTGTAGGTTTCCTCCGGAAAGGTTATTGACCAGGGAACCAGCAATTCGAATGACATCAATTCCTCGATGTTCAAAAAATCTCTGATCTTCAATTGCAACGATTGCATTGACCAAGTCAGTGGGGATTTCTCCTGTTTCTGCGTTAGAACGTTTTTCAGAACCAAGATTAGCAATCAAATTACCATCTTTATCATAGATTTTACTTGAAACAGTTGCAGTCAGCGCTTCTTCTGTTAACTCAGGAGCAGAAGAAGCACAGTAGGCTACATAGCAAGCTATTACAACCCCTACGCATAAGATGCTAACAAGGATTGTGTTGACGGAAAGTAGGATTAGTCTCTTAGTATTTAACTTTTTCACTAAAGTCACCACCTAATAAATTTTTTTCGATAATTTCTAGATAGGGAATACTCGGTAGAGCTCCCAGTAGAATTTCGTAGCCATGTTGACGGATATAGTCAATAGGCATGGATTTCTTACCTTGGTCAATCTGGTAAAAAGCAATCAGATCCGCTGCAGGTAAGAGGTAGGTCTGTTTCAAGACAGAGAAATGGAGTAGAACAAAGCAAATGCCATCTTGTTGCAAGACATGCACCATGTGCTCAATTTGATGAGCATGGAAATTTTTCATAGGCATGGCTGTTTTATTCCGTGTTTCTTTGGCTTCGAAATCGATGTACCGTCCCTTGAATACGCCAGAGTAGTCTGTAGTAGAGGCCTGGCGAAAGTAAGCTTCGACAATTTTAGCGCGACTTCGCTTTGGATAGTCTACCTTTACAATCTGAACAGGGGTCGGTTTCTTATGAATGACCGCTTTTCCATGTGTCAGATAATAGAGATTGCTATCGTTTATAGCAGCTTCGAAAGACATACCACGATTAGCGAAGTTTGTTCTTTCTTTACGGGGAGACGCTTTTGTCCCTTGGAAAGATCGATTTATCTGATGAGGATAATTGACCATAGAACTCCTTCTTGATAAAATGATATCAGTATATTATATCACAATCAAAGAAAAGAGTACAAGTTAAGCGTATGGCGAGTATTTTGGTGACCGGTTATCGACACACAGATTTAGGTATTTTTTCTAATAAAGACCCCAGGCTTGTGGTTATTAAAAAAGCTATCCGAAACGATTTAGAAAAGCTGATAGAAGAGGGAGCAGATTGGTTTATCTTTACGGGAAATCTAGGCTTTGAATACTGGTGTCTAGAAATCTTGAAGGAGTTACAGGGTGAGGGATATCATTGTAAATTGGCAACGATTTTTCCTTTTGAAAATCATGGTGAGAATTGGAATGAGGACAATCAAATCAAATTGAGTCACTTCAAATCAGTTGATTTTGTCAAGTATGCATATCCACGATATGAAGCTCCTAACCAATTTAGGGAATACAATCAGTTCCTATTAGATAATACGGATGGGACCTATATTTTTTATGACAATGAAAATGAAACAAACTTGAAATATCTTTATCACCTAATTTTAAAGAAGGATAACTATACTAGAAAAGAACTGACTTTCGACTATTTAAATGAAGTAGCAGAAAATTTTGAAGAAAATAAGTAATATGACTTGATTTTTCCCTATATTTTTTCATATAATAGTATTGATAATGTTTTACTAATGGAGAGAGAAATGGCGAGTATTAAATTTACAACTAAAGATATTTTTGAACAAGATTTTAAAATTAGTTTTCGTGGGTATGATCAAGATGAAGTCAACGATTTTCTTGACGATATTATGAAGGACTACGATGCCTACGAAGCAATTATCAAGGAACTGAAGGGTGAAATTGCTCGTTTGAAGGCACAGGTTGCTAATACACCACGGCCGACAAACGTTGCGGTATCGGATGATGTGGAAACACTCCGTACTGAGCGTGCATCATCAGCGACGAATTTTGATATTTTGCGCCGCTTGAACCGTCTCGAAAAAGAGGTATTCGGTAAGCAAATCGCGCAAGATTAAAACTGATTGTTTTTGCAATTTTTGGATAATCGCGTGGTAGTCATTACCATGAGGAAAGTCCATGCTAGCACTGGCTGTGATGCCGGTAGTGTTTGTGCTAGGCGAATGCATAAGCCTAGGGACGTCTCAGACGTTACGGCAGCTAAAATGGCTAAGTCTTCGGATATGCCAAAGTAGGCTTGAAAGTGCCACAGTGACGAAGTTTTTATGGAAACGTAAAAAATGGAACGCGGTAAACCCCTCAAGCTAGCAACCCAAACTTTGGTCGGGGCATGGGACGGATGGAAACGAACAGAAGTCCTGACTGTTTTTTGAAAACGGTAGACAGATGATTATCGAAAGCGATAGTGCCTAGTATCGCTGGAACAAAACATGGCTTATAGAAAATTGCATAAAATAGGTAGCTAGCTCTGCTAGCTTTTCTTATCGGAGAATCAATGAAAAAAACATTTACTTTAGTTGCTACCGCTGCAGCAGGGCTAGAAGCTGTTGTTGGTAGAGAAATTCGTGGCCTCGGTTATGAATGTCAGGTGGAGAATGGTCGTGTACGTTTTGAAGGCGGAGTAGAAGCAATTATTGAGACCAATCTCTGGTTGCGCTCAGCTGATCGTGTCAAAATTGTAGTAGGACAATTTCCGGCTAGGACTTTTGAGGAGCTCTTCCAAGGTGTTTTTGGTTTGGATTGGGAAAATTATCTTCCTCTTGGTTGTAAGTTCCCCATTTCAAAAGCCAAGTGTGTCAAGTCCAAACTTCACAACGAGCCTAGTGTTCAGGCTATTTCCAAAAAAGCTGTGGTCAAAAAGCTCCAGAAGCACTTTTCCCGTCCTGAAGGGGTGCCTTTACAGGAAGTAGGTTCGGAGTTCAAGATTGAGGTGTCCATTCTGAAGGATGTGGCGACTGTTTACATCGATACGACGGGATCCAGCCTCTTCAAACGTGGCTATCGGGTGGAAAAAGGCGGAGCTCCTATCAAGGAAAATATGGCAGCAGCCATTTTACAGCTGTCCAATTGGTACCCAGATAAACCCCTAATTGATCCAACCTGTGGTTCAGGAACCTTTTGTATCGAGGCAGCTATGTTAGCTAAGAACATAGCGCCAGGATTAAAACGTAGTTTTGCCTTTGAAGAATGGAATTGGGTGGCTCAGGAATTAGTGGAGCAATTCCGTAAGGAGGCGCAAGCGGCTATCAAAAACGATTTGGAGTTAGATATTACTGGGTCAGACATCGACACACGCATGATAGAAATTGCGCAGAAAAATGCATTTGCGGCAGGTGTTGACAGGGATGTGCATTTTAAACAAATGCGCTTGCAAGATTTACATGTCAATAAAATCAACGGTGTCATCATTTCCAATCCACCTTATGGAGAACGTTTGCTAGATGATGAAGGAATCGCTCAACTTTACCGGGATATGGGACGAGTCTTTGCTCCCCTAAGCACGTGGTCTAAGTTCATCCTGACTAGCGATGAGCAATTTGAAAGTCGTTATGGTAGTTTGGCAGACAAAAAACGCAAACTGTATAACGGGACTTTAAAAGTTGATTTGTATCAATATTTTGGCCAACGTGTCAAACGTAGTAGACAGGAATAGGAGAAGAACCAGTGGCTAAAAAAGGAAAACAACCCTTAAATGGTAATGAAGAAAAAGTATTAAATTTTGATGTCGCTAAAGATATGACTGTCGGTGAGGCGGTGAAAAAACACAAGGAAATTCAAGCAGGTATCACCACAGATGATGGGGTATTGGATCGTTACATTAAACAACATCGCCAAGAAATTGAAGCTAAAAAACAAGAAATTCAAACCTTAGATTTAACCGGTTTAGGGAAATTAGGCCAATTGGATACAGAACAGGTTCAGGAACCACTTGTTACCTCTGAGGAAGTAGAACAGTTTCCAGCTATAGAGGAAGAGGAAATAGAACAGTTTCCAGCGGTAGAAGAAATCGAAGAAGTTAAAGAAGAAGTCGGAACAGCAGTAGATGCAACTCTTTTCAACACACCTGATGAAGAGGATATAGAAGAAAAAAATCCTCGAAAGAAAAAAGAACTCGTTTGGGTTGGGTTAGCCATTCTGTTTGTTGCTGTGTTGAGTGGTATCTTTATGTTGATGACTGGAACCAATAAGAACCAATCTGGTACAGATAGCAGTACAAGTACCAGTCAAACAACTAGCGCCAGCAGTTCAAGCGCAGAAGATGCGAATCTGACAGCTTTTAATACACTATATGCTACTTTCTTTGTGGATGCTGAACAGACCAAGTTGAAAAATAGTCAATTTGACAAATTGTCCGAGTTGAAGGCTATTTTGGACAAGATGGATTCGAATAGTGAGGCTTACAAGACAGCCAAGGCTAAATATGATGCCCTGGAAAAAGCTATTAAAGCGATTCAAACTCTCAATTCTCAGTTTGACAAAGAATTGATTGTGGATGGTAAGTTGGATACGACTGCAACGGTTAAATCAGATGCAAATCTCACTGCGACCACAACAGGATTAAGTGGTGTGGATAGTTTGCTGGCTTCTGCTGTTACGTTTGGGCAATCACAACAGACAACTGCAACGGCTCAAGTAGCTGCAGATACAAGCGGTGGAACAGCAACGGCAGCACCTCGTACAAGTGGGACTACGACAGCTGTAACAGGTGGAGCAAGTAGTGTTGTCGCAGGCGATAATCCCCTCTATGGCATTGCGGTCCCAGCAGGAGTAACTTTGCAACGCAACCTCAGCCGTGTTCCTTATGACCAAAGTAAGATTGACGATGTCAATAATCCGGCTTGGATTTTCGGAGAAGGTGTTCTCGAAAAAATCATTGCCATTTCGCAACAACGTGGCTATGTAACAGGAAACAACTATATCCTTGAAAAAGTCAACATTATCAATGGAAATGGTTACTACAACCTCTTCAAACCAGACGGGACCTATCTCTTCTCTATCAACTGTAAGACAGGTTACTTTGTCGGAAATGGAGCAGGTCATTCGGACGCGCTGGATTATTAGACAAGAAAAAAAGCGGGTGACCGCTTTTTTCGTTTAAACAGGGTTACGCTCAAAGGCATTGTCTGAAATACCTTGCTCCAAAATCAATTTTGCCCATTCTTTCGCAGAATGGAGGCTGTGGTCCTTGTAGTTTCCGCAAGACTCAATCGTTGTACCAGGAACATCTTCCCAGCTAATGCCGTTAGCAATCTCTTCCAGACAAGACTTGAGGACCTTGGCAATCTCAGTTGGGTCTTGCTTGCCCCACATCATCATGTGGAAACCGGTGCGGCAACCAAAAGGTGAGCAGTCGATCAGGCCATCAATTCGTTGGCGAATCAATTTGGCTAGTAGGTGTTCAATGGTGTGCAAACCTGCGGTATCCATAGCGTTTTCATTTGGCTGGATGAGGCGGATGTCAAAGTTTGTAATGATATCCCCCTTGGGACCAACCTCTTCTGAAATCAGACGGATGTAGGGTGCTTTGACGATGGTGTGATCAAGTTCAAAACTTTCAACAATTACTTCTTTAGGCATATGTTACTCCTTTTTTCTTTGAAGAATATTATACCATGTTTTCAGTTTTTAGATTGTGAAATCGTTTCAATTATGATAGAATAGAAGAGGATTTTTTGAATCTAAAAATAATATAACAGAGGTAGAATATGGAACTACAACCAATACATGTAGCCCTGATTTCTGCTCTCATTGGTTTAGCAATTGGTTACCTAGCCATTTCTTTGAAAATGAAATCTGCCAAAGAGTCGGCAGAGTTAACACTTTTGAATGCTGAACAAGAAGCAAGTAATATTCGAGGGAAGGCAGAAAATGACGCAGAAGCGATTATTAAGACAGCTGAACGTGACCGTCAATCCCTGAAAAAAGAATTGCTCTTGGAAGCCAAAGAAGAGGCGCGTAAATATCGGGAGGAAGTGGCGGAGGAGTTCAAGTCAGAACGACAGGAACTAAAACAAACAGAGGTACGTTTGACAGAGCGTGCTAGTAGTTTGGACCGCAAAGACGATAATTTAACGAATAAAGAGAAGGCTTTGGAGAAAAAAGAGCAAAGCCTGACAGATAAATCTAAACACATTGATGAGCGTGAGCAGGAAGTTGCAAAGCTAGAAGAGAGAAAAGCACAAGAGCTAGAAAAAGTTGCTTCTCTCAGTCAAGAAGAGGCGCGTGAAATTATTTTAACAGATACACGTGATAAACTATCTCACGAGATTGCTACTCGCATAAAAGATGCCGAGCGAGAGGTAAAGGAGCGAGCAGATAAAACTGCGAAAGATCTTCTAGCTCAGGCCATGCAACGTATTTCTGGTGAGTATGTAGCAGAGCAGACGATTACTTCTGTGCACTTGCCGGATGATGCCATGAAAGGACGAATTATCGGTCGTGAGGGGCGGAACATCCGCACCTTTGAAAGTTTGACAGGAATTGATGTCATCATCGATGACACACCAGAAGTGGTTGTTCTTTCAGGATTTGATCCAATTCGACGAGAAATTGCTCGTATGACTATGGAGGCTCTGCTCCAAGATGGTCGGATTCACCCAGCCCGTATCGAAGAGTTGGTTGAAAAACATCGTGTGGAAATGGACAACCGTATCCGTGAATACGGTGAGGCAGCAGCCTATGAAATTGGGGCACCAAACTTGCACCCAGACTTGATTAAAATCATGGGACGCTTGCATTTCCGTACATCCTATGGACAAAATGTTCTTCGCCACTCAATTGAAGTGGCCAAGCTGGCAGGTGTCTTGGCGGCTGAATTGGGAGAAAATGTGAATCTAGCCCGTCGTGCAGGTTTCCTACATGATATCGGAAAGGCTATTGACCGTGAAGTTGATGGCAGTCACGTGGAGATTGGGACAGAACTGGCTAAGAAGTACAAGGAAAATCCAATTGTTGTCAATGCTATTGCCAGTCATCACGGTGATGTGGAGCCAACTTCAACCATTGCGGTGGTAGTTGCGGCAGCGGATGCCCTCAGTGCAGCCCGTCCGGGATCTCGCCGGGAGTCTATGGAGGCCTATATCAAGCGTCTGCAAGACCTAGAAGAGATTGCGCACAGCTTTGACGGCATCAAGCAAGCCTATGCCATTCAAGCTGGCCGTGAGGTCCGTATCATTGTGCATCCAAAGATTGTCAATGATGATAAGATTACCATCTTGGCCCATGATATTCGTGAGAAGATTGAAAATAATTTGGATTACCCAGGAAATATCAAAATCACAGTCATTCGTGAAACACGTGCGACAGACGTTGCCAAATAGAAAGCAAGCTTCGGCTTGTTTTTCTTTTTGTGTTTGTTGCGCAGTCCCTCTAAAAAGAACGAAAAGTGATACGATTTTCCTGCTCAAAGCAGTTGAAATCTGCTTTGATTTTTGTTACACTAGAATGAAAGATTAAAGGAGATGTCATGACTGAACGTGGTTTACTAATCGTATTTTCTGGGCCTTCGGGCGTGGGGAAGGGAACAGTTCGTAAGGAGATTTTTGAAAGCTCCGATAATAAATTTGAATATTCTGTGTCCATGACAACCCGCCCACAGCGTCCAGGCGAAGTGGACGGCGTTGATTATTTCTTCCGTAGCCGTGAAGAGTTTGAGGACTTGATCCGTCAGGGACAGATGTTGGAATACGCTGAGTATGTTGGCAATTACTACGGGACACCTTTAACCTATGTCAATGAAACCTTGGATCGTGGTGTGGACGTTTTCTTGGAAATTGAAGTACAGGGAGCCCTTCAGGTCAAGAAAAAAGTGCCAGATGGCGTTTTCATCTTCTTGACGCCACCTGACTTAGACGAATTGCAGGACCGTTTGGTCGGTCGTGGTACAGACAGTCAGGAAGTGATTGAACAACGGATTGAACGTGCCAAGGAAGAAATCGCCCTTATGCGTGAATACGACTATGCGGTGGTCAATGACCAAGTGCCTTTGGCAGCAGAACGCGTTAAACGCATTATTGAGGCAGAGCATTTCCGTGTGGATCGTGTGATTGGTCGCTATGATGAAATGATTAGCGAACAGGCTACAATTCGGTAAAAAATAGAAAAGAGTAAAGAATTATGATGTTAAAACCGTCTATTGACACCTTGTTGGACAAGGTTCCATCAAAGTATTCATTGGTTATCTTGGAAGCCAAGCGTGCACATGAGTTGGAAGCTGGTGCAAACCCAACTCAGAATTTCACTTCTGTTAAGTCAACCCTGCGTGCCTTGGAAGAGATTGAGTCTGGTAATGTGGTGATTCACCCAGATCCAGAAGCTAAGCGCGAGGCTGTTCGTCGCCGTCAGGAAGAAGAACGTCGCCGTCAGGAAGAAGAAGAACGCAAGATTAAAGAACAGATCGCCAAAGAAAAAGAAGAAGGCGAAAAGATTTAAGACATCGAAGAACTCAGTTGGAAGCAGCTGGGTTTCTTTTGGCTATGAAAGAGAAAGGAGGACTTATGTTAGCAGCAATCATTGTCGATGTTCCCCTCATGCAGACGGACAAGCCTTATTCCTATCGCGTACCGCACCAGTGGGAAGGCATGGTGCAGGTTGGTGTGCGGGTCCACGTCCCTTTTGGTAAGGGCAATCGTCTGATTCAAGGGATTATTGTCGGTCTCTCGGATGAGCTAGCGACGGAAGACACCAAGGACATTGCGGAAGTCTTGGATTTTCGTCCTGTTTTGACTACCGAGCAACTCTGGCTGGCCGATCAGCTACGGCAGACGGTTTTTTCTTACAAGATTAGCCTCCTCAAAGCCATGTTACCCAACCTCCTCAACTCCAGCTACGACAAGGTTTTGCGTCCGAAGGATTCTGTGGAAATAGCAGAGCAGGAAAGCTTGTTTGAGGGGCGTGAGGAGATTCGATTTTCGGATTTGGATGTCGAGCATCAGGCCCGTGTCATGCGATTAGCTCAGGCAGGTAAGATTGAGGTGGACTATGTGGCCACGGATAAAAAGCACATTAAACGGGAAAAATGGTACCGGGTCTGTCAGGACAAGCTAGCAGACTTTGACATCAGCAATCGTGCCAAGAAACGCCAAGAGCTCAAAGCTCTGCTCTTACAGCAGGCGGAGCCTGCGACTCTAGCAAGTCTGCGAAAGGACTATTCCAAAGATATCCTCGACTTTTTTGAGGAGCAGGGGCTGATTGAGGTCTGGGAGGAGGAGGTCAGCCGTAGTCAGGGCTATTTTGACAAGGTGGAGAGCAGTCGGGCTTTGACGCTTAATCCTGAGCAGGCCATTGCAGTGGAGCAAATTGTATCGACCATTGGTCAGGAGAGCCAGACCTATCTGCTACAAGGCGTGACGGGATCTGGTAAGACAGAGGTCTATCTGCAGGTGATTGAGCGGGTCTTGACTCAGGGGAAGACGGCCATTATGCTAGTGCCTGAGATTTCTCTGACGCCGCAGGTGACCAATCGCTTTATCGCTCGATTTGGTCAGCAGGTGGCTATTTTGCACTCGGGCCTGTCGGACGGAGAGAAGTATGATGAGTGGCGGAAGATTGAGCAGGGACAGGCTCAGGTCGTGGTTGGTGCCCGATCGGCAGTTTTTGCTCCCTTGAAAAATCTGGGTGCCATTATCATCGATGAGGAGCACGAGGCTACCTATAAGCAAGACAGTAATCCCCGTTACCATGCACGTGAAGTGGCCAAGTTGCGAGCAGACTACAACCAGGCAGTCTTGGTCCTAGGCTCTGCAACGCCCAGTTTGGAAACCAGGGCTCGTGCCAGTCGTGGCTTGTATGGTCTTTTACGGCTCAATCAACGGGCCAATCCGCTGGCCAAAATTCCAGAGGTACAAGTAGTGGATTTTCGAGATTATATCGGTCAGCAGGAAGCTGGCAATTTCACCCCGATCCTCTTGGATAAAATCCGCGAGAAATTAGAGAAAAAGGAGCAGGTGGTTCTCATGCTCAACCGCAGGGGCTATTCCTCCTTTGTCATGTGTCGGGATTGTGGGACGGTTGACCAGTGTCCCAACTGCGATATTTCCCTGACCTTGCATATGGACAGTCGGTCCATGAACTGCCACTATTGTGGTTTTCAGAAGGCCATTCCCCAGACCTGTCCCAACTGCCAGTCGCGGTCCATTCGCTACTACGGTACGGGGACCCAGAAGGCTTACGACGAATTGCAGGAGCTACTACCAGAGGCACGGATTCTGCGAATGGATGTGGATACCACACGAAAAAAGGGTGCCCACGAGGACTTGCTGGACCGCTTTGGGCGGGGTGAGGCCGATATTTTGTTAGGGACCCAGATGATTGCCAAGGGACTAGATTTTCCAAACGTAACCCTGGTCGGCGTGCTCAATGCGGATACGGCTCTGAATCTGCCTGATTTTCGGTCTTCTGAGCGGACCTTCCAGTTGCTAACTCAGGTAGCTGGTCGGGCCGGTCGAGCTGATAAGGAAGGGGAGGTCCTGATTCAGACCTACAACCCCAACCATTACGCTATTGCTTTTGCCAAGAATCAGGATTACGAAGGCTTCTACCAATATGAGATGAATATTCGTCGCAATCTGGGCTATCCTCCCTACTATTTCACAGTTGGATTAACCCTGTCACACAAGTTGGAAGATTTTGTGGTGCAAAAGGCTTTTGAGGTGGTCAGCTTCTTACGGGAAAATCTCAGCGATAGCATTCGTATCTTGGGGCCAACTCCCAAACCCATTGCCCGCACCCACAATCTTTATCATTATCAGATTATCCTTAAATACCGCAAGGAAGAAAATCTGGAAGCCGTTCTCAATCATATCCTGGACTGGACCCAGGACAAAGAGATGAAGGACTTGCGGTTGATTATTGACAATGAACCGCAGAATATGATGTAAAGTCGAGCAATCGGCTTTATTTTTTACTTCAAAAGACTAGAAATGGGCACGAATTAAGGAAAAAGTAAGTATAAATGGTATAATATAGGGATAGTAAGAGGAGAAACAGGAAAATGACCAAAATTATTTTTATGGGAACGCCGGATTTTGCGGCGACGGTATTGAAGGGGATTTTAGCAGATACTTGCTATGAAGTAGTGGCAGTGGTGACCCAGCCAGACCGAGCTGTTGGACGAAAAAAAGTTATCCAAATGACACCTGTGAAAGAAGTTGCCTTGGAATACCATTTGCCAGTCTATCAACCAGAGAAGTTATCTGGTTCGGAGGAAATGGCAGAGCTGATGACCTTGGGAGCAGATGGGATTGTAACAGCTGCCTTCGGGCAATTTTTACCAACAAAACTGCTCAACTCTGTTGATTTTGCAGTCAATGTTCACGCATCTCTTCTACCCAAGTATCGCGGTGGAGCTCCGATTCACTATGCCCTCATCAATGGGGATGAGCGAGCAGGTGTCACCATTATGGAAATGGTCAAGGAAATGGATGCTGGTGATATGATTTCCAGTGATAGCATTGCCATTGAAGAAAGCGATAATGTTGGTACCTTGTTTGAAAAATTAGCCGTAGTGGGTCGTGATTTACTGCTTTCCAGCTTGCCAGCCTATCTTGCCGGTGATTTAAAGCCAGTTGCTCAGGATCCTGGCCAAGTTACCTTTTCGCCTAATATCAGCTCAGAAGAAGAAAAATTGGACTGGAATAAATCAGCACGTCAACTCTTCAACCAAATCCGAGGGATGTACCCATGGCCAGTTGCCCACACCTACTGGAAGGGTGAGCGTTTCAAGATTCAAGAAGCTGTAGAAATAGAAGGTGAAGGACCAGTTGGTCGGGTTATTGCTCGAAGCAAGAAAGAATTGGTCATTGCGACAGGTCAGGGAGCCCTTTCTCTGAAAACTGTCCAGCCAGCAGGCAAGCCCAAAATGACCATTGCAGATTTTCTCAATGGAGCGGGGCGTGACCTAGCAGTAGGAGATCAATTTGGTGAGTAAGAAAGAAACAGCTCGCGGACTGGCCCTAACCACCTTGCTTGAGGTGTTTGATAAGGGAGCCTACTCCAACATCGCTCTCAATCAGGCCCTGTCCCAATCCGACTTGTCCGATAAGGATAAGGGCTTGGTGACGGAGTTGGTCTATGGGACCTTGTCGCGAAAGATTACGCTGGAATGGTATTTGGCCCATGTCATTGAAGACAGGGATAAGCTGGACAGCTGGGTATACTACTTGCTCCTGCTCAGCCTCTACCAGCTACTTTACTTGGATAAAATTCCCAATCATGCGGTTGTCAACGAGGCAGTCCAGTTGGCCAAAAGAGGAAAAGGGACGGATAAGTTTGTCAATGCAATCTTGCGAAAAATCCTAGCTACTGATTTACCTGATCCAGCAAGTATCAAGCGGAAAAACAAGCGTTATTCTGTCCAGTATTCCCTGCCAGTCTGGCTGGTGACCAAGCTCATCGAGGAATATGGCGAGGAGCGGGCGGAGAAGATTTTTGCTAGTTTGCTCATTCGCAATAAGGCCAGTGTGCGTGTGACAGATGCCAGTCGATTGGAAGAAATTCAAGCTAACTTAGGAGCAGAGCGGTCCCGCCTATCTCCTGTTGGCTTAGTCAAAGAGCAGGGGCATTTTGCAGGGACGGATTATTTCAAACAAGGCTTGCTGACCGTTCAGGACGAGTCCAGTCAGTTAGTAGCTCCGACACTGGATTTGCAGGGAGAGGAGCAGGTCTTGGATGCCTGTGCGGCACCTGGTGGAAAAACTTGTCACATGGCCTCTTATCTGACCAGCGGTCAGGTAACAGCCTTGGATCTCTACGACCACAAGTTGACTCTAATTGAAGAAAATGCCCAACGACTAGGCGTTGCGGACCGTGTTCGGACACGAAAACTGGATGCGACACAGGTAGCAGAAGCCTTTGGTCCAGACCGATTTGACAAGATTTTGGTCGATGCTCCTTGTTCAGGTATCGGTTTGATTCGGAGAAAACCAGATATCCGCTATAACAAAGACAATCAGGACTTTGCATCCTTGCAGGCTATTCAGTTGCAAATACTGGATAGTGTTTGCCAAAGTCTGAAAAAAGGTGGTATAATAACCTATAGCACCTGTACTATTATAGGTAAGGAAAACCAAGAAGTGATTCAGGCTTTTCTGGAAACACACCCTGACTTTGAACAAGTAGCTTTGACACATCCTTGCTCAGACATTGTTCAAGAGGGTTGTATCCTGATTACCCCTGAACTCTATGGGACTGATGGCTTTTTCATCGGTCAAGTAAGAAGAAAATCCTAAAGAGGAGGTTGCTGATTTTCAGCAAGTAAATACTATGGAAATTGCACTATTAACAGATGTGGGACAAAAACGTTCCAATAACCAAGACTATGTCAATCGCTACACTAACCGTGCAGGAATTGATTTAATTGTCTTGGCAGACGGGATGGGTGGTCACAGAGCTGGACATATTGCCAGCGAGATGACTGCGACAGATTTAGGAACTGCTTGGGTGGATGAACAAGTCACAACCCTGAATGATGCAAGGGAATGGCTAGTTTCTATCTTAGATAAAGAGAATCAAAAGATTCACGAATTAGGTCTCTTAGAAGAATACAAAGGGATGGGAACGACTTTAGAAGCAGTTATTATCATTGACAACCAAATGATATATGCTCATGTGGGAGATTCCCGTATTGGACTCGTTCGTAATGGTGAATATACACGATTGACGAATGATCACTCTCTTGTTGGGGCTTTGGTACGTGCGGGACAAATTACAGAGGAAGAGGCTCAACGCCATCCACAGAAGAATTTTGTAACCCAGTCCATTGGCCAACAGGATCCCGTTGAAGCAGATATAGCTTTGAAAACCCTAGAGGTTGGTGATTATGTTGTTATCAGTAGTGATGGCTTAACGAATATGGTATCAGCCGATGATATTCGTGACATTATGATCAGCGATGTTACATTGGAGAGTAAAGCAGAAACCTTGATTCGTTTCGCTAATAATGCTGGTGGAACAGATAATATTACCGTGGCCCTCCTTCATATCACGGAGGAGGCTAGGTAATGATTCAGATTGGAAAAATCTTTGCTGATCGCTATCGAATCGTTCGTCAAATTGGTCGTGGAGGTATGGCCGATGTTTATCTGGCTCGAGATTTGATTTTGGATGGTGAGGAAGTTGCTGTTAAAGTGTTGCGAACCAATTACCAAACTGATCAAATTGCGGTACAACGCTTCCAACGAGAAGCGCGTGCCATGGCTGAATTAGATCACCCAAATATTGTTCGAATTTCGGATATCGGCGAGGAAGATGGGCAACAATATCTGGCAATGGAATACGTAGATGGGCTGGATTTGAAGCGTTATATTAAAGAACATGCTCCGCTATCGAATGCTGATGCAGTGAGAATTATGGGACAAATTCTTCTTGCGATGCGACTTGCGCATACCAGAGGCATTGTCCATCGGGATTTGAAACCACAAAACGTCCTCTTGACTAGAGACGGAGTTGCCAAGGTTACAGACTTTGGTATTGCAGTAGCTTTTGCAGAAACGAGTCTAACGCAAACGAATTCAATGTTAGGTTCAGTTCACTATCTTTCTCCAGAGCAGGCACGCGGTTCTAAAGCAACTGTTCAAAGCGATATCTACGCAATGGGGATTATTCTGTTTGAAATGTTGACAGGAAGACTCCCTTATGATGGCGATAGTGCGGTTACGATTGCTTTACAGCATTTTCAAACGCCTTTGCCATCTGTAAGAGAGGAAAATCCACAGGTCCCCCAACCGCTTGAAAACATTGTTTTAAAGGCAACAGCAAAGAAGTTAACAGAGCGCTATAAGACAGTTGCAGAAATGTATGCGGATTTAGCTTCTGCTTTGTCAATGGATCGTCGTAATGAACGCCGCATTCAGTTGGAAGGCAATAAAGTCGATACCAAAACGTTGCCAAAACTTTCTCAAGCGACAGTTGAAATGAAACAACCACTTGTTTCGTCTCAACAGAAAACACCCTCTCCGTCTCCACAAGTACCGATTAAGCCTAAGAAGAAAAAACTTCGTATGCGTTATAAGGTATTAATTGCAACATTTTTATTGTTAATCGCTGCTTTTGTCGCTTTAATTTACAATACCCCAGCAACGGTAAAAGTACCAGATGTAGCGGGCCAGACCTTAGAGGCAGCGACGCAACAAATTGAATCGGCTGGTTTAGTTGTGGGAGAAGTCACTTCTGAAGCCTCTTCTGAGGTTGAAGAAGGAAAGGTTATTCGGACCAATCCTGCAGCTAATACCTCTAAACGAGAGGGCAGTGCGGTTGATATTGTTTTAGCAACTACTGAAACAGTGAATGTTCCGAATGTGGTTAAAAAGGAAGAAGCAGAAGCTAAGCAAGAATTAGAAAATGCAGGATTTATTGTTCAAATTAAATATAGGAACAGCGACAGTATTGAGGAAGGGTTGGTTATTGAAACAGATCCTAAAGCTAATTCTAGCCAAGCAAAAGGTAGCACAGTAACGATGGTTGTTTCCGAAGGAGTCGAACAGATTACAGTACCAAATGTAGTTGGGAAGACGCAGAATTCGGCAACTCAAACCTTACAGGATGCAGGTTTTAAAGTCGGGACTATTACAGAAGACTATAGTGATACGGTAGCTTCAGGCCTTGTAATTAGTACAGATCCAGAGGCCAACACTAATTTGGCCAAGAATGGTACAGTGAATCTAGTCGTTTCCAAAGGTGCTGCGATTGTTATGCCAAACTTTGGATCGATGCAGGTAACCTATGCAGATGCTCGTAGACAGCTTCAAGCTCTGGGAGTGTCTGTGTCTATCATTGAGCGAGTCGAAAATCCGAATTATGTTAGTCAGTCTGGAGATCTTGTAGTCAATCAATATCCGGCAGCAGAAGAAACCATTGGTGATACTGTCACCCTTTACGTTTCAGTTGTTGGTACAACAAGCTCATCTTCAAGTACTACAACAAGTTCATCACAATAAAATGAGAGGTTGGGATTCTCCAACCTCTTCTTGCCTTTATAAGAGTATAAAGATAGCCAAATGTGTTACAATATGGTATAATCAGGGTTTGAAAGGATGGATCGATGATGAGAAAAGAGACACGATTTCCTCTGATTGCAGATGATGAAGTGATTGTTGGTGAACAAACCAGCATGAATTTATATGATGAATCAGACTTGATTAGTAATATCAGAGGTCCTTATCAGGACAGAGAGTTTGACATGGAGGAAGTGCGCGAACCTATTCGCAGACCTGTGGAAAAAGCCCAAGTCTACGAAGAAGACTTGCTCCCGCCACTGTTTGAAGCTCAACCAAGTCCTTATTCCAGAAGAGAACGCCTACAAAAACCGACTCGTGAAGTTCGTCGGCATCAACCAGTTCGGGAAGCCAATCCCTCCCAGAAAACCAAAGGTCAATTGGCGCGTGAAATGGCCCGCGAGGATATTAAGCGAAAAAAATCAGCGGCCTACCTACAAGATGATAAGCCACATCCAGCAAAAGTGGTTAAACGCGAGCCGATTGCTCCTGTGGTGGAAAGTCGCGCAGAACATTTAGGTAATTTAGCAGATAAACTACGCCAAGAGACTTATATTTTGGCAGATATACCTGCTGTCTATTCTCTGAAGAAAGAAGATCGTCAAGAGGAACAGACTACTAAGAAGAACTCGTATGATTTCTTAAAAAAGAGCCAGGTTTATAATTACCCGGAAAGACAAGTACAACGTGAGCGTCAAGTTGCTCAGGAATTGAATTTAACACATATAGAAGAGGAAGTCGAATGACCAAAACCTATCATTTTATCGGTATTAAGGGCTCTGGTATGAGTGCCCTGGCTCTAATGTTGCACCAAATGGGTCACCAGGTACAGGGAAGTGACGTTGAAAAATATTATTTTACTCAACGCGGTTTGGAGCAGGCAGGAATAAAAATTTTGCCATTTGATTCTCAAAACATTACAGCAGACTTAGAACTCATTGCAGGAAACGCTTTTCGTCCAGATAACAACGTTGAAATCGCTTATGCAGATGAACAAGGTTTGACCTATAAGCGTTACCATGAGTTTCTAGGTGAGTTCATGAAAAACTTTACTAGTCTTGGTGTAGCAGGTGCCCATGGGAAAACGTCAACGACTGGACTCCTAGCTCATGTGATGCGCAATATCACCGATACAAGTTATCTCATCGGTGATGGTACAGGTCGTGGTTCCGCCAATGCCCAGTACTTTGTATTTGAGTCTGATGAGTATGAACGTCACTTTAAACCATACTATCCAGAGTACAGCATTATCACTAACATCGACTTTGACCACCCAGACTATTTTACGAGTTTAGAAGATGTTTTCAATGCCTTTAATGATTATGCAAAGCAAATAAAGAAAGGGCTTTTCCTTTATGGAGAAGATGAACAATTGCGCAGGATTACTGCCGAGGCTCCGATTTACTATTATGGATTTAGCGAGAACAATGATTTTGTTGCTTACGATTTAAAACCTTCAACGACAGGTTCTCAATTCAAAATTCGCCATGGTGAGAAAGAGTTAGGAGAATTTCAAATTCCAACATTCGGTAAGCACAATGTTATGAATGCAACTGCCGTGATTGCTAACTTGTATGTGGCTGGCTTTGATTTGAACTTGGTTGCGGAGCATTTGAAAACCTTCGGTGGTGTCAAGCGTCGTTTTACTGAAAAAATCGTTAATGGAACAGTTATCATTGATGATTTTGCACACCATCCAACAGAAATCATTGCTACCATTGATGCAGCTCGTCAGAAATACCCAAGTAAGGAAATTGTAGCGATTTTCCAACCCCACACCTTTACGCGCACAATCGCTCTCTTAGATGAATTTGCCTCAGCCTTAAATGATGCAGATGCAGTTTACCTAGCACAGATTTATGGTTCTGCACGCGAAACCGATAATGGCCAGGTTAAGGTAGAAGACCTAGCAGCTAAAATTACGAAAAAAGGAGGTCTGGTAACGGTTGAAAATACTTCGCCACTTCTGGACCACACCAATGCTGTTTATGTCTTTATGGGGGCAGGAGATATTCAGTCTTATGAATATTCCTTTGAGCGGCTCTTGTCTAACCTGTCTAACAACGTTCAATAATAAAGGAGACGGTGCAAGTCACTGTCTTTCCTTGTCTATGAGGAGGAAATATGTACTTACGTTACGCAGAAATTAAAGATTTGGAAGCTATTGTTGCTTTGGAGCAAGAAAATTTTGAACCAAAGGAGCAGATTGCTAATCAAGTTTTAGCTTATTATGTAGAGAGTCTGCCTCAGACTTGTTTAGTTATGGAAAGTGATCAGCAAGAATTGGTGGGGTATCTTCTGGCTAGACCAACCACAGAGAATCGCGTGATGGATAATATTTTTTATCAACTAGAAGAGACTGAGGAAGAGGCGAATTATCTAGCCATTGCTAGTCTGTCTATTGCCCCAAATTTTAAGGGACAGGGAGTGGGAACCTTGCTATTAGCTGCCCTGAAAGAACTTGTTGTGATACAAGGGTATCGTGGTGTCAGTTTGACTTGCAAGGACCATCTTCTTCGCTACTATGAGATGAATGGCTTTGAAGATTGTGGGGTGTCAGACTCCCAATTTGGTGGTCAAGTCTGGTATGATATGTACTGGGAAACCCCTTAAATAGGCGGTCTCTTGCTTTTTAAAAAGATTTTTGATATACTAACGTGGATTTGTGTGAAAGGAGCCCGTCTGTGTCAAACGATTCAAATGAAAAACACACACAATCATCTGGTTTTCGTGAGCAAATCTTGCGAGAATTAGATGAACGAAAAAAAGAGCGCCTAGGAAATGAGGTTTCTGACAGCTTTAGAGAAGTAGAAGAGTTTATTCCAGTGAGTCAGGAAGAAGAGTTTACCTTCACTGCACGGGATGAAAATGTAGAACAGGCCTGGGAATATCCTATTTCCGCAGATGAAGTAGAGATGGCCGATACGCTCGTAACAGCTGTTCCTCTTACAGGAGTAAGAACATCAGAAACGGTGGATTTAACAGAGACAATTGCGGTCTCAAAATCATCCTTAGACAGCGATATGGAGGCGTACTCAAATGATGACGAAAGCAACTTGGAGGAAACAATTATTTCACGAAAACCATCCAAAGAACAGAAGCATCAGAGTCGTAGATCATATCGCCAAACTCAGGAAAAGGCTGCTAAACGGATTGTGACGGTTGTAGTAGCGATTGTGTTATTGGTTTTAGGAATCACAGGTTTTACAGGATATTCTTATCTGAAGGCTTGTTTGGACCCAATTGATGCAACTTCGACAACCAATATTCAGGTTGAAATTCCAGAAGGCTCATCTACTCAGCAAATTGGTCAAATTTTAGTAGACAATAATCTGATTAAGAATGCTTCTGTTTTTAATTATTATGCTAAATTGAAGAGTTATAATAACTTTCAGAGTGGTTACTACAATCTAAATAAATCAATGTCTCTGGAAGAGCTCGCTAAAGCATTGCAAGAGGCTGGTTCAGCTCAACCACAGGAACCGATTGCAGGAAAAGTACTAGTCATCGAAGGTTATACATTAGAACAAATCGCTCAAGCCGTCACAAGTAACTCTTATACCGATGATAAGTCAGATAAGACTCCTTTTACTGCTGAAGACTTTATGAAGACGGTGACCAACCAAGAATTTATCAGTCGTATGGCGGCGACTTATCCTAATTTATTTGCAAGCCTCCCTGCTGCAGATAGTGGCGTTAAGAATCAGTTGGAAGGCTATCTCTTCCCAGCTACCTACGACTATACAGACTCAACAACAATTGAGGGGTTAGTAGAGCAGATGATTGCGGCAATGGATGCGAATCTTCAGCCATATTATGATCAGCTGGCAGCGAAAGGCTTAACAGTGAACCAACTGTTGACGCTGGCATCTTTGGTTGAAAAGGAAGGATCGACCGATGAGGATCGTCGGAATATTGCGAGTGTTTTCTATAATCGTTTAAACATCGATATGCCATTACAGTCTAATATTGCTATTCTCTATGCAATGGGTAAATTAGGAGAAAAAACTACCTTGGCAGAAGACACAGCGATTGACACAACTATCAATTCCCCTTATAATATCTATATCAACACAGGATTGATGCCTGGTCCAGTTGATAGTCCTAGTTTAGCAGCGATTGAAGCAACTGTTAATCCAAACAAGACAAGTTACTACTATTTTGTAGCAGATGTTAAAACAGGTACAGTTTACTACTCAGAAACAGTAGAAGAGCACAATCAAAATGTTGAAAAGTATGTCAACAGTCAATTAAATAACTAGAGCTTAGCTCTACGGCGAAATTATGTGGCCTGCCACATAATTTTGTTTTCACAAAAGAAAAAAGAAAGAAGAATGAAGATGGCAGAAAAAACTTATCCAATGACAATTGAAGAAAAAGAAAAACTGGAGAAAGAATTAGAGGAACTCAAATTAGTTCGTCGTCCAGAAATTGTAGAACGTATCAAAATCGCACGTTCTTATGGCGATTTATCAGAAAACTCAGAGTATGAAGCAGCAAAGGATGAACAGGCGTTCGTAGAAGGTCAAATTTCAACTATTGAAACCAAGATTCGTTATGCAGAGATTGTCAATAGCGATGCAGTTGCTGCGGACGAGGTTGCAATTGGTAAAACTGTAACTGTTCAAGAAGTTGGTGAATCAGACGAGGAAGTATATATTATTGTGGGTGCAGCGGGGGCAGATGCTTTTGCGAATAAAGTTTCTAATGAAAGTCCCATCGGTCAAGCATTGATTGGTAAGAAGACAGGAGAAGTAGCAACCGTTCAGACACCAGCTGGTAGCTATGATGTCAAAATTTTAAAAGTTGAAAAAACTAAGTAGGATGTAGTGAATGGGAGTGGGAAACAGTAGGTTCGGCTTCTATGGTCACTTTCTAGTTTCACTCCACCAGACTGTTAAAGCCAATCAACCACTGCGCTGAGATGTTGGCTCGAACTCTAAGAAGTGGTACTGCCTCGTTCTCTTTTTTAGAAAATATCTTATTGCTATCAAAAGTAGGATTCTTTTACTGGTTTAGAAAATGCGATAATATCCCAACACAGGAGGGTTCATGAAACAATTTAGTAAATTGTCCTATCTTATTCTATCCCTGTTTTTATTAGGTCAATTTTCCTCGATGATATCAGCAGAGGAACTTGATTCATCAACTGAGATAACGTCAGCTATTAGTATGGCTTCTAGCGATGCTACAACACAGATTTCTAGCAGTTCAACAGAAGACTCAACAGAAGTTCCGGCAGTAGCGGAGGAGACCTCTCCACAAATAAGTCTCGAATCTTCCGGAAATAGCGAATCCATTATCGGAACGGATGATCGTTATCAGGTGATAGATACAACTGCTACACCGTATCAATCTGTAGTGATGTTGCGCTCTGTATTTTCTGGAACGATCATATATGGAACTGGAGTTGTCATTGGTAAGGATACAATTTTAACAGCAGCTCATAATGTTTATGATGTAAGCAAGGGAGTCTGGGCTAGTTCGATTGCGGCTTATCCAGCTAAATCAGGAACAACAGAACCATATGGTTCCTATGAAGCAGATGACTATTATATATTCCGGGCATACCAAACGAATAGTGGTGCAGCAGAGTCAGATGTCGCAGTTATCAAACTGAAAACACCTCTAGATTCCTCTATCGGTTATCTGATACCAGTGACAGGAGTAAGTGTCGGTGAATCTGTACAGATGCCTGGATATCCTAATCCGATTAATCGTGGCTATCAGATGTATACCATGTTTGCACCGGTCACAATTGTAGAAAGTGACCTGATAGCCTATACGGTTGATACCGAGGGTGGCCAAAGTGGAAGTCCCATTCTTAATAGCCGAAATCAGATTGTTGGTATCCATATACTAGGGAGCACTGACTATAACATTGCAAGACGGATTACAGATGATGTTTTGGAACTGATTCAATTGGCTAAATCAGGAAAATCAGGGACAGCGGATATTGCCAATTATACAGAGTTAACTAGAAAAGACACCTACCGTGTCTACCATCCTGGTATCAAGCGCCATCTTTATACTCAAAACCTATCAGAAGTAAATCATTTGAGTTCGATTGGTTGGAAAAATGAGGGCGTAAATTTTAAAACGGCTACTTCAGGGACTCCAGTTTATCGCCTCTATCATTCTGGAACCCGTGAACACCTTTATACGACTAGTACCACTGAGCGTGATATTTTAAAAACTCGTGGTTGGCGCTATGAAGGGGAAGCGTGGTACTCTAGTGGCGATGTTCCAGTTTATCGTCTCTATCATTCTGGTTTAAAAGTTCATCTTTATACGACAGACCGTAATGAACGTGACGTTTTAAAAACTCGTGGTTGGAACTATGAAGGAGTAGCCTTCTATGCTCTTCAATAAAAGTAAAAAACAGAGTTCAAAATGAACTCTGCTTTTTCGTTATTAAAAATGGAGTAAGAGCGAACTTCCAACTGCGCTGAGATGTTGACACGAGTTCTGAGATGTGAAGCCGGACTTGAGTCTAGCTCCCCTCTCATTTTATCGTGATCGCTGTTTGCCGGCATTACGGTTGCTTTTTTTCGTTGGTTGGGCAATAGCAGAGCTAGCAGCTGGCGTTACATCTTTTGTCTTGCGGTTGCTTGGTTTGAGTGGCTTATTCTTAAACTCTTCCTCAACCTGTTTGCGAATCTTAGGCTTGATAATGAAGTTGGTAATGGCTTGTTGGAAGAGACCGAATACCCCACCGATTACCCAGTAAAGTGTTACCCCTGCTGGTGAGATAAGAGAGAAATAGCCAATCATGAGGGGGTTCACCAAGGACATGGTCCGCATTTGTTTTTTCTGTTCTTCATCCATGCCTACTGTCATCAAGAGGGATTGTCCATAGTAGAGGATAGCTGCGACAGCTGTTAAGACTATGCTAGATTTTCCAAGATCAATGCCTAAGAAAGTTGCTTCAGAAATACCAGGAGTATGGCGAGCAGCAAAGTAAATAGCAGAGAAGAAGGGCATTTGAATCAACATTGGCAAGCAACCAATACCACCAAACATGCTAACTCCGTACTCTTTTTGAGTTGCCAAGAGTTCCTGTTGAGCTGCTAGTTGTTCTTCTTGAGAGCTAGCATTTTTCATCCGCTCTTGGATTGGCGCAAGGACAGGCTTGATGTAGTTCATCTTCTCAGACTGGTAGGCAGCCTTTTTAGACTGGTAGATACCGAGGGGCAGGATGATGAGACGGACCAAGATAGTCACGATGATGATAGCTAGACCGAAACCAAGCCCTTGATTTTCTGCGAAGAACTTAATCAGGTAAGACATGGGTTTGCCAAGAAAGTCCCAGACAGGTCCAGTAGGATTTCCACTCTTATCGGTTTGCACACAGCCGGAGAGGAGTAAAAGCGTAGTCAGGCTTAGACCTGACAAGAAAAGACGATTGATTTTTTTCACGTGTAAACATTCCCTTTCTTTATATAAAGCACTTCCTATTGTACTTTTTTTGTTCAAAATATACAAGTTTTATCTATAGGTTACCTGAAAATCCTTATAGTCTTTGAAGTTAGCTAGGGTGACATCTAGATAGCTGACCTTAGCCAAGCGGGAAGGGCCTTTTCGGATTTCATGGATAAAATAGCTGAGCTTCTCATTGTTTTCTGACTGGGCGAGTATGGTGACGGTCCCGTCCTCATTGTTCCAAACCCTGCCGTAAATATCACCGATTTCTACTGCTAAAAACTGTACAGACCAGCGAAAACCGACTCCCTGAACACGACCAGAGGCAATCATTTTGACCTTTCTCATAAGTTTCTCCTTTTTGACAAGAACTTAATTTTATTATATCATGAATGCAAAGCGAAAGAAATGAGGAAAGCATGGAAATCATTCGTTCCAAGGCCAATACCAGTGTCAAGGAGGCCAAGAAATTACACCAGAAAAAATACCGCAAGTCTTCTTATCTGATTGAGGGCTGGCACTTGTTGGAGGAGGCGCGGCAGGCAGGAGTTGTCATCGAGCAGGTCTTCGTCTTGGAAGACTATGTGGACAGGCTAGCAGGTCTAGACAATCTCAAAGTCGTCAGTCCAGAGGTCTTGCAGGACTTGGCAGACAGTCAGACACCGCAGGGGGTCGTGGCCCAGTTGGCGCTTCCTAAACAGACCTTGCCAACAGAGCTGACAGGACGCTACCTGGTCCTAGAAGATGTGCAGGATCCAGGCAATGTCGGCACCATGATACGCACTGCGGATGCGGCGGGTTACGACGGAGTCTTTCTATCGAATAAGTCGGCTGACATCTACAGTATGAAAGTCCTGCGGTCCATGCAAGGCAGCCACTTCCACCTGCCTATTTACCGTATGCCCATAGCGGAGATCCTGACGCATTTGCAGGAAAATCAGGTGCAGGTCCTCGCAACGACCCTTTCAAGCCAGTCAGTTGACTATAAGGAGGTCAAACCTGCTGCCAGCTTTGCGATTGTCATGGGCAATGAAGGGCAGGGAATTTCAGAACTTGTGGCAGCAGAGGCTGACCAGCTGGTCCATATCTCCATGCCTGGTCAGGCGGAGAGTTTGAACGTGGCGGTGGCGGCTGGAATTTTGCTCTTTAGCTTTATTTAAGTCAAGAGCGGTAAACTGTGGTATAATCTAGAAACGAGGAAATCATATGACAGTTTACAAACAAGACAAGGAATACATGCACTATGTGGGGCGTTTAATTGCCAATCCCAAGGTACAGAAGCTGGGGGATATTACCCACCATTATCATTCTACGCGTTTGGAACATTCGATCAATGTTTCCTACACAAGCTATAAAATTGCGAAGAAGTTTGGGTGGGACGCTCGGGCTACGGCCAGGGGTGGTCTGCTCCACGACCTCTTTTTCTACGACTGGCGAGATACCAAGTTTACCAAGAGTCATGCTTGGACGCATCCGCGAATCGCTGTCCGCAATGCCCGCAAGTTAACCAAGCTTAATAAGGTGGAAGAGGATATCATCATCAAACATATGTTTGGGGCGACCTTGGCACCACCACGTTACAAGGAGGCTTGGATTGTGACCTGTGTAGACAAGTACTGGGCTGTTCGTGAGGCAACTTTACCCTTGCAGGACAGGTGGAAAAGCCGAAAAATTTTGCGATTTAGCTAATTCATATTACAAAGGAGTCTTATATGAACAATAATGAATTTATTATCAATCAAGTTGATAACACTGCACTTAACCGTTTTTTTGCAAAAATCTATGGAGTTGTTGCTGCTGGTCTTGGTATTTCAGCCTTAGTTGCTTTTCTGGCAACAACAGTATTTTTACCCATTACTTACAGTATCGTAACTAGTTCACCAATGGTTATTTGGATTATCATGATTGCAGAGATTGCCTTGGTCTTTGCGGCTTCGGCTATGGCTGCTAAAAATAGTCCTATGGCTCTGCCTATGTTTGTCGGCTATTCAGCTCTCAACGGATTTACCATCAGTATCGTGCTTTGGGCCTATACTGGTGAGACGGTTTTGACAGCCTTTCTGACAGCTGTCTTGATGTTTGTTGTTATGGCTGTTATTGGAGCAACTACTAAGAGAGATTTATCAGCGATGGGACAAGCTTTGCGCGCTGCTCTTTGGGGAATTATTATTGCTAGTGTCATTAATATCTTCCTTCGTAGTTCAGGTTTGAGTTTCATGATGTCTATCGTTTCTGTATTGGTGTTCTCAGGTTTGATCGCCTATGATAATCAGCGTATCCGTAATGTTTTCGAACAAACTGGTGGTAATGTTGGTCAAGGTTGGGTCGTATCCATGGCGCTTCAGCTTTACCTTGACTTTATTAACCTTTTCCTCAACTTACTCCGTATCTTTGGTGGATTGAGCAGAGACTAATAAGACATACAAAAAAAGAGGCTTAGCCTCTTTTTTTGTATGTCTATGCTAGTGCTCCCATTGGATCCCACGGGGCAAGGACTTGTGGTTGAGCTTGATAAGCTGTTAGTTCTTCTGGTGTGAGGAATTCTTTTCGGACAACAATCTGATAAGTATACTCGTCCATCCAGCTATCTGATGCGACGAAATATCCTTTGTCCCCAACCTTGTCTCCCCAAGAGTTTTCGACTTTCCACTTGAGCGGCTGACCCTTGTCATCCAAGTCAACACCTGTCAGGACCATAGCGTGAGTCATTAGACTTTCAGAATAGTCCAGTCTTCCCGCCTTATCTTGGTGAAAGTTGATACCAAGACTGGATGAGAAGTCATAGGTATTGGTTGCCATGATACCTGTTTGGCGATTGCTGCTTTGACCGACATCAGAACCAAACCAGACCGATTCCCCCGTCTTGAGTTGAGCGATAGCCAATTCTTTAAATCGATTCATCTCTATATTGAGATAGCGTACAGCAGGTGCACCAACGACATTACCCAGCAATTCGACTGTGTAGGATTGATTGTAGGGTTTATCAGTGGTTGGAGCATTGATAATAGAAACGTAGTCAGATAGTTTTAATCCAACGTACTTATCGTAGAATTCCTGAGGAGTTATATTGGTGTCACGGTGATAGGCATCATCTTTATCCCGATAGGCAAAATCAAAGGTTTGTGGTGGGAGTCCAAGATTGATAGCTAGGAAGTTAAAGATTTCTTGGAGTAGATGTTCTTTTTGCGTTTGTATTTCTTCAGGAGATGCTCCTTTGGCAAGCAGATTGCGTAAGATTTGTGCATCCTGACGGAGTAATTTATTAAGGTACTGATTGAGCTCACGGCTGGCACTAGATGAGATAGATTCTGGGTAAACAGATTTTGGTACAACACCATATTTTTCAAATAGGGCAACAACCATATCCCATTGACCGCCATCTTGTTGCGGGGTATCCAATAAGAATTTTACCTTACGGCTACCAATTTCTTGGTCAGCTGTAGCAATGATTTGTTCCAGGAACCAGTTGGACTTTTCATATTTATCCCAAAAGAAGGTATGGGCCTGTGATAGCTCAAAATTCTCCAGTTTGAAGTCAGAGATGAGTTTGTGGCGGAATGTGTTCAAGGCAGCAAACATCCAACAACGTCCGGAGGCTTTTTGGTTTGAGACAGCATCCTTTGTTACATCAATGGAAAAGACATAATCATTTTCAATGGCGCTTTGTCGCGTTTCTAAGGATTTCAAGAGACCATTGTGGGTCACGGCGTTTTCAACTGCTTGGAAAGTAGGATTGGCTAAATAGTTAGCATATAACTGTTCTGTAAAGTCATGATTTAATGTTGACATATGCGACTCCTTTTTTTATGATACACACATTATAACGCTAGAAATTTATTTTGCAAGTTTTAGATGGGAGAGTGATGACACTTGTAAAAACGTATACGAGCATTCAGAGCGGGCAAGAGTCTTTTGAATTGTGACGATCTCGTCAGTATTATTAGCCATTTCATGGATGTTTACTATCGAATCGCATGTTTCTAGGGCGGATTATCATACTAAGGATTCCTATATTAAAAATACCTAGAAACATAAAACGTAAGGTTTCTAGGTGTCTAGTAATTATTGATTTGCCATAAAATGATCAAATGATACGAGATTGAGGGAACTAGCCTGTCTGATATGGAGATGGCAGCGAGTTAGGAAACAAAGTAGGACGTATACGAGATGAAATATATAATTATTTGACAAAACGCTATATTTTTGTATATTAATACTAAGAATGCGGTAAATTAAAAGTAATTATCAACAAAAGAAATAGGAGAATAAAGAGACTTCTATCTTTGTTTGTTTTGGGATGGAAATTGAAGAAAAGTAGCATGTATGTAGCTTCGGGTAGGGATACATACTTTAGAAAGGTTGCTGATAGAATCAATAGTAATACAATGATGTAAAAAATAGTCTCACTTTTCATATGCTCACCTCGTTTTATATTTATACCTTATAATAACATATTTTGTTATTTCTGTAAAGAATATGGAAGTAGATAAACTACTTGGTGAGCTTGTGTTTGAACATGATTTGATGTTGAATATGATAACAGTCCCCCTTAGCAAATAGATTGTTAAATATAGCTTTCTTTGCTTATTTATTTCCCCACTCTTATGAGTGGGTTTTTCATTTCTTGAAAAGGGGTTTCTGTGGTATAATAGGAAAAATATTTTGATGAGGTAGAGAGATGATAAAAACACCATTTATTAGCAAAGAAGCTCTTGAGACGATTACGGAGCAATTTCCGACACCATTCCATTTGTATGATGAAAAAGGTATTCGCGAGAAGGCGCGTGCCCTCAATGCAGCTTTTTCATGGAACGAAGGCTTTAAGGAATATTTTGCGGTCAAAGCGACTCCAACACCCGCTATTTTGAAAATTCTTCAAGAAGAAGGTTGTGGAGTGGATTGTGCAACAGATGTAGAAGTTCTGATGAGTGAAAAATTGGGCTTTAAGGACATCATGTTCACATCTAATGACACCCAGGCGCAAGAGTTTGTTTATGCCAGAAAAGTTGGGGCGACCATTAACCTTGATGCCTATGAACATATTGAGTTTTTGAAAAATGTTGCTGGGATTCCAGAAACGGTCTGTCTCCGTTACAATCCTGGAGGAATCTTCTCGCTGGGAACGGACATCATGGACCACCCAGAAGAATCCAAGTTCGGTATGACCAAGGACCAGCTCATGAAGGGCTACAAGGAATTGAAAGACTTGGGGGTCAAAGAATTCGGACTTCATGCCTTTCTAGCTTCCAACACCGTGACCAATGACTACTATCCAGAATTGGCTCGTCAGTTGTTCGAACTGGCCTTGGAGATTCGTGAAGAAACAGGAGTAACGCTCGATTTTATCAACTTATCAGGTGGTATCGGGGTCAATTACCGTCCAGACCAAGAGCCTAATGACATTGCGGTTATCGGCGAGGGAGTGCGTCAGGTTTACGAGGAAATTCTCACGCCAGCTGGTATGGGAGAGGTCAAGATTTTTACCGAGTTGGGTCGCTTCATGCTGGCTCCTCACGGTCACCTCATCACCAAGGTCCTGCACCGCAAGGAAACCTACCGGACCTATGTCGGTGTCGATGCCTCGGCAGCCAACCTTATGCGACCAGCTTTCTATGGCGCCTACCACCATATTACCAATATCACGCGCCCAGATGCGCCAATCGAAGTGGTGGATGTGGCTGGTTCCCTCTGTGAAAACAACGACAAGTTTGCGGTCAATCGTGAATTACCACAGGCAGAAGTAGGAGACACCTTGGTCATTCATGACAGTGGTGCCCACGGCTTCTCCATGGGCTACAACTACAACGGTCGTCTGCGTTCCTCTGAAATCCTTTTGCAGGAAGATGGCACAGCGCGGATGATTCGGCGGGCAGAAACTCCAGAAGATTACTTTGCAACCCTATATGGATTTGATTTTGACAGGTAAGTCTTGGAAAACAAGTTGAATTTTGGTATAATGTAGACAGTTATGTAGAATTAAGAATATTGAGGAGATTGATATGCAATTAGGTATCGGTTTAGTAATTATTTTAGTGCTTGTAGCACTTGCAGGTGGCGTAGCTTTGGGCATGTTCTTAGCACGCAAACAAGTGGAGAACTATATCGCAGATAAGCCAATTTTAGATGAAAATGCCCTTCGCATGATGATGCGCCAAATGGGTCAAAAACCAAGCGAGGCAAAGGTACAGCAGGTATTGCGCCAAATTAAGAGCCAACAAAAAGTAGCAAATAAGAAAAAATAAGTAAACAACTGGGGCTGGGGATTCATTCCCAAGTCCTTTTATTTCGGGTAAGTACAGGAAGAATGTATGGATAATCGACCTATTGGATTTTTAGATTCAGGAGTGGGTGGGCTGACCGTGGCACGAGAACTCATGCGTCAGTTGCCCCACGAAGAAATCGTCTATATCGGAGATTCAGCTCGGGCACCGTATGGCCCCCGTCCTGCTGAACAGATTAAAGAATACACCTGGCAGTTGGTGGACTTTCTCCTGACCAAAAATGTCAAGATGATCGTCTTTGCCTGCAATACTGCGACAGCTGTTGCCTGGGAAGAGGTCAAGGAAAAGCTTGACATTCCCGTTTTGGGAGTGATTTTGCCAGGGGCATCGGCCGCAATCAAAGCCAGCCAATCTGGGAAAATTGGTGTTTTGGGAACAGCTATGACCGTCCAGTCAGACATCTACCGCAAGAAGATTCAGGCCCTGTCGCCGGATATGCAGGTGGAAAGTTTGGCCTGTCCCAAGTTTGTGCCACTGGTAGAGTCGAATAACTACCAGTCTAGTTTAGCCAAAAAGGTGGTTTATGAAACCCTACGTCCCTTGGTGGGCAAGGTAGATACGCTGGTCTTGGGTTGTACCCATTACCCGCTCTTGCGGCCCATTATTCAAAATGCTATGGGACAACAGGTCAAGCTGATCGACTCTGGAGCCGAATGTGCTCGGGACATCTCTGTCTTGCTCAATTATTTTGAAATCAACCGCAGTCGGACAGAAACCAGCACTCAGCATCGATATTACACAACAGCCAGCCCAACAGCTTTTCGTGAAATCGCAGAAAACTGGCTGGGCATGGCCATTGAAGTGGAGCATGTAGAACTATGACAGACAAGATATACGAATACAAGGACGAACACAACTGGTTTATTGGCAAGTGGGAGGGCTTTAACTACCTGACCTGCTTTGGTGATGACCATGCCTATGAGGAAGCACAAGACCAGTTTCACAGTTTGGTAAAAGGCTTGGGAATTGACGACTTGCAAGTGCACGTGGTCAAACTGACTTCTCACTTCCATTTCCTACGCTTTTTGGTGGATACCATTAACCAGCAGCAAGGGCGAGCTCTTAGCATTGTCCAACACCAAGGGGCTATCTTAGTGACCGAGGGGGACAGACTGCTCTTGGTCCATCTCCCCCAAGCAGGAGTTAGCACGGCAGATTTCTTCGGACAAAAAAGACAGTTGGCCGCGGTGGGTGACACTGTCTTGATTGCGACCAAGAACGAGGGCAAGACCAAAGAATTCCGCAAGTTCTTCGAGCGGTTTGGCTATCAGGTGGAGAATCTGAACAGTTACCCTGACCTGCCAGAAGTGGCGGAAACGGGGATGACCTTTGAGGAAAATGCTCGGCTCAAGGCCGAGACCATAGCAGAGCTGACTGGGAAAATGGTTTTAGCAGATGATTCGGGTCTAAAGGTGGATGTGCTGGGTGGTATGCCAGGAGTCTGGTCCGCCCGCTTCTCAGGACCAGATGCCACAGATGAGAGCAACAACGCCAAACTTTTGCATGAGTTGGCCATGGTCTTTGACCTGAAAAACCGATCTGCTCAATTCCACTGTACCTTGGTTATGGCTGCACCTAATCGGGAAAGTCTAGTCGTGGAAGCGGACTGGGAAGGCTATATCGGCATGGAAAGCCGTGGCGAGAACGGCTTTGGCTATGACCCGCTTTTCTTGGTGGGAGAAACAGGCAAGACCTCGGCGGAGCTGACTTTGGAAGAAAAGAATCAGATTTCACACCGTGCACAAGCATTAGAAAAATTAGTGGAGGCATTTCCAGTATGGCAGGAGCAAGCAAAACAATCTTAGTCATGAGTGACTCTCATGGGGATAGACAGATTGTAGAAGAGATAAAGTATCATTATCTTGGCAAGGTAGATGCGATTTTTCATAATGGGGATTCTGAGTTAGACAGTCAGGATTCACTCTGGGAGGGTATCTACGTTGTCAATGGTAACTGTGACTACAGAGGAGGCTATCCTGATACCTTGGTGACGGAGCTTGGTGGTCTGCGGATTGCCCAAACCCACGGGCACTTATACGGGATTAACTATGGTTGGCAACGGCTGGACTTCTGGGCGCAGGAGGTGGATGCGGATATCTGTCTGTACGGGCATCTGCACGTGCCAGATGCGGAGGTGCGTGGCAAGACCCTCTTTCTCAATCCAGGGTCTGTCAGTCAGCCACGTGGATTGGTCAGAGAGTGCCTCTATGCCTTGGTGACCATAACAGACCAAGCCTTTCAGGTAACCTACTACAACCGCCAACACCAGCCCTATCCAGCATTAGCGAAGGAAATTGCCAGATGATTGCACCACAATTTGAAAACTTTTTATTAGAACAGGAAGAAACTTTTTTGACTCCTGCAGACAAGCTAGCGGTCATCATCGATACCCACAATATCGACCACGCCAAGCTCTTGCTCAGTCACATGACCTACTCTCGTGTGCCTGTTGTGACGGAGGACAATCGCTTCTTTGGAACTATCGGCTTGACGGAAATTCTCCGTTACCAGTCTGAAAATGGGTTGACTGATGACCAACTGGGTCAAGACATCGCCTTAATTGCCAAAACAGATGTGGCGACGGTGGGAGCTGACTATGACTTGACCGAAGTCATGCGTAAGTTGGTTGACCAATCCTTCCTATCAGTTGTGGGGGAAGAGGGGCAGTTTTTAGGGATTATTACCCGAAAATCCATTTTGAAGGCGGTCAATGCCCTGCTACATCATCAGGAATTTGGAGTGAAAAAGTGATTTACAAGACCTTGATTATAGCCTTTATTGACCAGAAAAACTTGGCGGCTCAGTCTAGGCAGGCTTATAAGGGTGATTTGCAGCAGTTTTTGGAGGTTTGTCCTGCTATTGACCAGCAGGGGCTGGCACTCTATCAGGCCTTTCTAAGCCAACTCAAGCCGGCTGCTCAGCGGCGAAAGCTGTCAGCTGTTAATCAATTTCTCTATTTTCTCTATGAGTCTGGTCACTTGGAGCGGTTTTATAAGCTGACGGCGACCAGCAGTCCTGTCCGCTCAAGGACCAAGCCAGACTTGTTGGATTTGTCGGTCTTATGGCAGGAAACGGAAATGGTGGACGGTCAGCTCATGGCCCTCTTGATGAGCCAGTTGGGGCTGACGCCAAGTGAGCTGATATTGCTGAAAGCTGAGAACATCGATTTGAACTTTCAGGTCTTGACCTTGGAAAGAGGGGGACAGAGGCGGATTCTGTCGCTGCCCAAGCCAGTCTTGCCCTATCTAGCAGGTCGGGAGCATCAGGTCTATCTCTTTGACAAGCAAGGCCAGCCTTACTCACGCCAGTGGTTTTTCAATCGCCTGTCAGAATATGTTGGTCAACTTGGTCACAGGGAATGGACAGCCCAGTTTCTAAGGGAGCAGTTTATTTTGAGCCGTTTGGCTGCAGGTCAGTCTTTGGAGCAGGTTGCTAAGGACTTGGGTTTGAAAACATCAATTAGTTTGGAAAAATACAAGTAATGGATATAAAGTTAAAGGATTTTCAGGGGCCGCTGGACTTGTTGCTGCATCTGGTATCCAAGTATCAAATGGATATTTACGAGGTGCCGATTACAGAGGTCATTGAACAGTACTTGGCCTACATTGCCACCTTGCAGGCCATGCGTTTGGAAGTGGCTGGGGAGTACATGGTCATGGCCAGCCAGCTCATGCTGATTAAAAGCCATAGGCTCTTGCCCAAGGTGGTGGAGCAGGAAGTGGAGGAAGACGATCCGGAGCAAGTCCTCTTAGATCAGTTGGAAGAATACCGCAAGTTCAAGTTGCTCAGTGAAAAACTGGGGGAACAGCATGAGGAGCGGGCCCAATTCTTCTCCAAACCCAAATTGGAATTGGTCTATGAAGATGTGACCTTGGTGCAGGATAAGACGACAATCGATATTTTCCTTGCCTTTTCTAAGGTCATGGCTGAAAAGCAAGCCAACTTACGCCAATCTCATACTACTATTGCCCGCGATGAGTACAAGATTGAAGATATGATGGACTATGTACGGTCGCAGTTTTCCAAGACAAACCGTTTGGAGTTGGGGCAGATTTTCAAGGAAAGCAAGGATATGAATGAGGTCATCACCATTTTTCTCGCAACCTTGGAGTTGGTCAAGGTACACGAGGTAGAGTTGGAACAGGCGGAAACCTTTGGGACTATTTATCTAGTGAGGAGGGAACATGAGTCGATTAGCTGAGATTGAAGTCCTACTTTTTGTAGCAGGAGAAGAGGGACTGACGGTGCGAAATCTAGTGGAGATGCTGGATATGACGCCGTCTGCGGTCCTGCAACAGTTGGAAAAATTAGCCGACAAGTACCAGTCGGATAGCCATTCAGGTTTGGCTCTTCTAGAGTCGTCTAATAGTTATAAGTTGGTGACTAAAAAAGATTATGCGGAACTCTTGCGGATTTATGCCAAGACGCCCATCAACCAGACCATGTCCCGTGCCCTCTTAGAAACCCTGTCCATTGTGGCCTACAAACAGCCCATTACCCGTGTGGAAGTTGATGATATTCGAGGGGTTAATTCCAGCGGTGCCATTAGCAAGCTCCAAGCCTTTGACTTGATTCGGGAGAATGGGAAAAAAGAGGTGATTGGCCGTCCCAATCTCTATGTGACGACCGAGTATTTCTTGGACTACATGGGGATCAACAGCCTGGAAGAATTGCCAGATGTGTCCGATTTGGACTTGGTAGAAGAAGAGGTTGAACTCTTCACAGAAAGAAATGAGATAGAAGATGAGAATTAACAAGTATATTGCCCACGCTGGTGTGGCCAGTCGTCGTAAGGCAGAGGAATTGATCAAGCAGGGCCTGGTGACTGTCAATGGACAGGTGGTGCGTGAATTAGGAACGACCATTAAGTCAGGTGACAAGGTAGAAGTGGAAGGTCAGCCAATTTACAACGAAGAAAAGGTTTACTACTTACTCCACAAGCCTCGGGGCGTGATTTCCAGTGTGTCAGATGATAAGGGGAGAAAAACTGTTGTTGACCTCTTGCCTCAGGTCAAGGAACGGATTTACCCAGTGGGCCGTCTAGACTGGGATACGTCAGGTGTCTTGATTTTGACCAACGACGGCGACTTTACGGATGAGATGATTCATCCGCGTAATGAGATTGACAAGGTTTATGTGGCACGGGTCAAGGGGATTGCCAACAAGGATGTTCTGCGGCCGCTGACACGGGGTGTGGTTATTGACGGCAAGAAAACCAAGCCAGCGGTCTATGAAATTCTCAAGGTAGATCCTGTGAAAAATCGTTCAGTGGTGGAATTGACCATTCACGAGGGGCGCAATCACCAGGTCAAGAAGATGTTTGAAGCGGTTGGTTTGCAGGTTGATAAGCTGTCGCGGACCCGTTTTGGGAATCTGGACCTGACTGGTTTGCATCCTGGTGAAGCCCGCAAACTCAATAAAAAGGATATCAGCAAGCTGCACACCTTGGCAGTGACCAAGTCGCAGCCAGCTAAGAAAAGACGATGAAATGGCTTTTGATTGGGCTGGTTCGTTTCTATCAGAAAGTCATTTCGCCCCTCTTTCCACCCAGCTGTCGCTACCACCCGACTTGCTCTAATTACATGATTGAGGCTATCAACAAGCATGGTTTGAAGGGTGTTCTCATGGGCCTGGCCCGTATCGGCCGATGCCACCCTTTTGTAGAAGGAGGAGAAGACCCTGTGCCGGACCAGTTTAGTTTGAAAAGAAATGTACAGAAGTAGGGAGACCTACTTTTTTTGTTTGGAAATTTATTCACAACAAACTAACAATTATACAATGCTCCTATTGGTTGGCTTATTTTTATCCGAAATATAGTAAAAACCGAATCTTTTATTTAAGGACATTGCATAATTATACTTTTTTATGCTATACTATTTGAAATAAATATAAGGGGATATATATGAAAAAGACAAAAAGATTTGCTCTTGCTGGGGCTAGCTTACTTTCAGTCACTCTTTTGGCTGCTTGTCAAACGAAAGAAACAACCAGTGATGTGGAGTTGAATTTTGAATCAGCAGTTACCCACGATGGTCAAGTGATTGAGGGAGGGCAGTTTAAATACGCTCTAGTTGCCTCAGCACCTTCGACAGGTATTTTGATAGATGAACTTTCTCAGACTGCAGTGGACTCAACCTTTGCGGATATGGTCGATAGTTCTATGTTTGGTTATGATAGTGCTCGCAAGTTAGATGACTCAGGTCTTGCTAAAGTGGCGTTTGATGTAGAAGCTAAAACGGTTACTGTTAGTTTGACAGGAAAAGACTATAAATGGTCAGATGGTCAAGCGTTTACCATTGATGACTATATTTTTACGATTGAACAGTTGGCGAGTCCTGATTATACTGGTGTTCGTGCAGATACCACTTATACAAACATTGTT
Organism: Streptococcus suis; assembly: GCF_024509525.1. GTDB lineage: Bacteria > Bacillota > Bacilli > Lactobacillales > Streptococcaceae > Streptococcus > Streptococcus suis_AC. The sequence continues at coordinate 22,827 of NZ_JAMWEM010000009.1, read as the reverse complement.
GGTTTTGAGGAGTTTCAAGCTGGAACAGCAGATGACATTACAGGGGTAAAGAAGGTTGATGACTACACAGTTGTCCTCACTGTTAAAGAAATGTATCCCTCTATGATGTACGCTGGCGGTGGTGTACCGTATTTGGTAATGCCTAAGCATATTTTTAAGAATATTGCAGTCAAAGATTGGGAAACCAGTGAGTATAGCCGTACTGCCAAAGTGGTCGGAATGGGACCTTACAAGGTGAAGGAAATCGTTAGTGGCGAGTCCGTGACTTATGTACCAAATGAGTATTACTTTAAAGGGAAAGTCAAATTAGACAGCTATAAGATTGATATTGTTTCTCCAGATACCATTGTTTCAGAGATGAAGGCAGGAAGTTATGATATGGCTGATATGCCAACGGATCAGTATGAATCCTATAAGGATCTATCGAATATTACCTTATTGGGTAGTTTAGATGGTATTTATAACTATATTGGTTTTAATCTTGGTAAGTACGACGATGCAACGGGTAAGAATGTAATGAATTCGGATGCGAAGATGAATGATGTTCACTTGCGTCAAGCGATGGGATATGCATTGAATAATGAAGTTATTGGTGAGAAATTATACAATAATTTGTATCATCCAGCCAACTCACTCATTATTTCTTTCTTTGGTGATGTCCATGATTCTGAACTAGCTGGTTATAGCTATAACCCTGAAAAAGCCAAAAAATTATTGGACGAAGCTGGTTACAAGGATGTTGATGGAGATGGCATTCGTGAAGATAAGAATGGCCAACCGTTCACGATTAGTTTTGCAGCTCAAGAATCAACTGAGACACAAGAAACCTTGGTACAGCAATATATTGCTTGGTGGAAGGAGATCGGTCTTAATGTGGAGCTTTATACCGGACGTACCATTGAGTACAATACTTTCTACGAGTCTCTCGCAGCCAATAACGAGGGAATCGATGTCTATTTAGCAGGATGGATTGCTGGTTTGGATCCAGATCCGACAACGCTATGGGGACCAGAAGCAATGTACAACTATACACGTTTTGTATCAGATGAGAATACAGCCTTGTTAAATAAGATTGCATCTGCCGAATCCTTTGATGAAGCAACAAATATTGCAAACTACAAGGCTTGGCAGGAATATGCTTTTGAACAGGCTTTTGCCATTCCAACATTTGAACGTGAAAGTATTACAGCAGTGAATAAACGTGTCAAATATTATGATGTCTACATTGGTTCTGATAGTAAGTCAAGCCATGAAAAAATTGAATTAACTGCAGAAAAAGGGATTGCTGCCGAGTAAGTCTAGCTTCCAAATGTAAGAATAGGAAACGATATCGTTTTCTATTCTTGTTTTTTCGATGCTGTAAACGTTTTTTTGAAAAAAATACACTATATTACTTGATTTGTCATGTTCTTGTGATATAATAGTAACAAGATTTTCATTGATTTAACTCAAACCTGTTGTGAGTTAAGTGAATGAATCGTCATTCACCATACTGTTTGCTGAGCATGACTCCGGGCAGTGTGGCATTTTTTTTGTCAAAATGAACGAGGAACTATGAATATCGAAAGTCTTTCTTATCTGCAAGAGCAACCACGTAACCATGTGGTACTCTTTCAGCCACAAATCCCCCAAAATACCGGCAACATTGCTCGAACTTGTGCTGCTACGAATAGTCCACTACACATCATCAAACCTATGGGCTTCCCCATTGACGATCGCAAGATGAAGCGGGCTGGCTTGGATTACTGGGACAAGTTAGATGTGCGTTTTTATGAAAGCTTGGAAGAGTTTATGGAAAAAGTAGAGCAAGGACAGGTGCATTTAGTATCTAAGTTTGCAGAACAGACCTACTCGGATCGAGCTTACTCATCGGACCAAATTCATTATTTTGTTTTTGGTCGTGAAGACACGGGTTTACCAGAGGAATTTATGCGTCGCCATGCTGAAAAAGCCATTCGTATTCCTATGAATGATGAGCATGTCCGTAGCCTTAACGTTTCTAATACCGTCTGTATGGTTATCTATGAAGCCCTCCGTCAACAAAACTTTGCAGGTTTGGAGCTGGTCCACACCTATGAAACCGATAAACTCAAGTAGAACAATTCAAAATCTTGCGATTGCAAGGTTTTTTTGTTATCATAAAGAAGTCTTCAGGGCAGGGTGTAATTCCCGACCGGCAGTGGTTTTTCTGGCTACTGTTTCCTGACTCGTCGTTATCTTGTCTGGCTGTACCTCGAGTACAAGCTACGACTGCGATGCCTAGATTCAGAAAACAGTCTCCAAGAAAAACAAGCGTTTGGTGCAAGATAAGCAAAACGTGACAGTCTGCGAGCGAAAGCTGATGTGGTGCAATTCCACAACCGACAGTATAGTCTGGATGGGAGAAGACGAGAGGGTATCCTCAAGCTTCTCTAATTTGTTACAAATTGGAGGAACCTATGACAAACACACGTAAAATGGTGACTATCGCCATTCTTTCTGCAGTAGCCTATCTGCTTATGTATTTTCAATTTCCCCTGTTCACAGATTTTCTACAGGTGGACTTTTCTATTGTTCCAGTCTTGATTGGACTCGTTATCTTTGATGTTAAAAGTTCATTTTTGATTTTGCTGATTCGATCGATATTAAAACTATTGTTTAATGGGGACCCTGGCTCCTTGATTGGAATGCCTCTGAGTATTATTGGAGTGGGAATATTTATTCTAGTTTTTGCTTTTTTCTGGAAGCGAAAACAGACTTTTAAAAATTATTTGATTGCCTCTACGTTATCAACTATTGGTTTGGTTATAGCCATGGTCTTATTGAATTATTTTTATGCTCTGCCTCTATATATGACTGTTTTTAATATGTCGGCAGCAGATTTTGGTGGTATTGGATATTATATTCTCTACGCAGTTATTCCATTTAATATTGTAGAAGGTATTCTGTTTTCGCTGGTATTTTTCCTTGTTCATCGAGCAGTTGGTCCAATTCTAAAGAAAGTTTAAGGTTTTCTTGATATCCTATTTACATGAAAAATAAACGTAATTATTTAACGAACGCATCTTTTGTTGCTCTAGCCTTTGTTATCTTAGGTTATGTAGCCAAGTTCTATTCAGCTGGTTTAGTCGCTCTTGATACGAGCATTCAAACAGCTGTTCGTGGAGATTTACCAGCTCTCGCCACGACCTTCTGGACCTCAATTACAGTTTTGGGAAATACTGTCGTGATACTGGGAATCTGCTTGGTCTTGGCATTTTTCTTTTATAGAAAGCAGTGGAAAGCAGAAGCCTATTTCATTCTTGCTAGCTTTGTGGCTATGGGTGTAGCATCAACAGCCCTGAAGTATGTTTACCAACGGCCACGTCCTAGTATTGAATGGTTAATTGATACAGTAGGTTATTCTTTCCCAAGCTGGCATACAGCTTCGACAATGATGATTGCTGGTGCAGTGGTCATTATCATCAACCAACGCGTGAGATCCTTGCTTATCAAGCGCTTGTTACAAGTAGGCTTGTTGTTATTAGCAGTACTGGTTGCGGTATCCCGTATTTATATCGGGGTTCACTATCCAACGGACATTATCGGTGGTTGGTTATTGGCCCTAGCACTCTTATTGGTTTTATTTCCCTACTATGACCAAAAACGATTTGAATGGCGTTTCCAGAGCAAACAAAAATAAGTTTGGTATGTTCCAAACTTATTTTTTTGTTTTAGGGTGTTTTGACAGGACCGTCTGCTACAGCATCTAAAGCAGTTTTTACTGTTTGTGCAAAGAGAGTTGCTCCTTCCACTTTTGTAGTGCTATCACCACCAAAGTGAATGTTGTCCGTCCCAACCCAGAGTTGAGGGTTTGCCTTTGCAACAGCATTCCAGTCAGCGATGGTGATGTAATCGTATTTTTCGGCCAATTGTCGCTCATAGGTAGCTTGTTTTTCTGCGATTGGGTTGTCATATGATGCATAATTGCCATCATATGGTGTTACAAAAATTAAGCGGTAGCCATTTGGGAGAAGATCAACAATTTTATTGAGTTCCTCCTCGTAATTGTAAACGATATTTGTACCTGTTGCAATAACTACATTTTTTGTTAAAGTACCACTGTCGATATTCACTTTGAGAATTTCATAAGCTTGAGTAGTATTTCGGCTACCTTGGGCATCGACGATGGCTCCAGGTATTTGTTCTGTTAATTGACCAGTCGCATGTAGTGTAACAGAATCCCCAATGATTGTAACGCCATCAGTCACTTCGTAATTGGTTGCCTTTCCTTTTTCTGCGAATGCTTTGGTTTGGGACATGCGGCTATCTGCTAGGTTAAGGCCATCTACTAACATCTGCTGCTCGAGGGTTCCTAACTTTGGTGCCAAGAAACAGGTGATAAGAGTGACGGAGAAGAGAAGGCCAGCAATCCCTGTTAATTGTCTACGATAAGGTGTTAGGTCAATTTCTCTTCCAAATAGTTTGCCATTCTTTCCGATAAGAAATGGTTCAATCATGTAGAAGGATAGACAGGCAAGTAAGACAGACAACAAGAGTGTTAGAATGACTGCTAGCAGGTTATCAAAAAGTTCTGAAAAAATGATATAGAAAGGCCAATGGAAGAGGTAGAGGTTGTAGGAAAGCTCTGCTAAAACGAGTAGGAATGTAGGTTCTTTTATATTTTGGGTTTGTTCATGAAGAATTCTAGCCGCAAGAATCATCACAGCAGTAGCAATGGTAGAAAGTAAAAATCCGAAAAGATAGGTCCAGATACTTGTAAATTTGAATGTAAATAAAAGAATAAGCTCTACGGCCATTCCAGCAGAGAAAACCAGCAGGGTCTTGTTACGAGGCCACTGTCGTATCGTTTGTTGAAAAACTTTGGTTGTTTGCTGGATTCCTGCTAAGCACGCCAAAAGACTACCTAAAAAGAAGGGGAAGAGATGAGTCCAGCTAGAGAAATAAATACTGGAGTAGCTTGCTACAAAAAAACTGGAAATAAACATGGATAAGAAACTTAACAGGAAGATTGCTCCAGAAGTCAGAAAAATCATTCCCCGTAGTTGACCAGCTGTTTTGGCAATCCGTGTTAGTCCCCAAATCACTAGAGCCCATATTAGATAGAAATGTACTTCGAGAGATAGACTCCATGTATGAAGAAAAAGGTGAGGGGTGAATTGATTCTCATAACCACCACCTGCTAAAATCTCATAGATGTTGGTCATAAAACCGACCGCAGCAAGGATTTGTCTACCGATTCCAGCTAAAAAATCATTTCGAATCAGCCAAGCTAAAGGCGTAACGATACTGATAGTCAATAGTAAAGGAGGTAAAATGCGATAAAAGCGCCGTTTGAAAAAACCTTTTATATTGATGCTGTTGTTTTTAGAAAACTCATCAATTAAGAGGGCAGTCGTCAGGTAACCTGACAGGGTGAAGAATAAGTCAACTCCAAGGAAGCCTCCTGGAAAATACTTGATAAAAAAGTGATAGAGTAGGACGCAAATTAGACCCAAGACTCGTATTGCTGATAGCCATTTAATCCTCATGTTGATAAATCCCCTGTTTAAATTTTCCTTCGTAGATCGTCTTATTTTCTGTAGTTAATTTTCCTTCTCCCTCTGCGAGGCCGTTGTTAAATTCTCCGACATAGGTCCAGCCAGCAGCAGCTGTGAAGGTTCCTTTGCCATGGAAAATCCCGTTTTTGAACTCCCCTTCATAGGTATCTCCATTTTCAAAGGTCAGTTTTCCTTTTCCTGTCATTTTACTGGTGAGTACATACCCTTTATAGGTGATTGCTCCGTTATCTAATGTTAACGTTTCTTTGGTAGGGATACGACCAATAAAGACAGATAGGGCGGCGAGCAGTATCAAAATAATGCAGACAATTTCGATATTTTTCCGTGTCAAAAAGTCTGTCACTTGATGATTAAAAAATGTATAGTTTGTTTGTCTGTTCATAGCAACCATCTCTTTTTGTTTACTACATTGATTATAGCATTTTCCGTGTCTTTTATAAAGTTTTTCATATTAGAAAAGTCTTTTAATCCAACTCTGACAACCTTGATAAACCAAGCGATAAGTTTCATCAAAATCTCCCGTGTACCAAGGATCAGGGACAGATTTGTCTGCAAATTGGAAAATCTTATCTTGGGCATGGGCAGGAGCCTTTTCCCTCAAATCACGGACATTGTTACTGTCCATCCCGATAATGACATCAAATTCTTCAAAGTCTGTTTGAGAGATTTGGCGAGATGTCTTGGTCTGGTCATAGGAAATGCCATATTCCTGGAAAATTTTCTGGGTTCCAGGATGGATAGGATTGCCATGTTCCCAGCTAGATGTTGCCCGACTTTCAATGTACAGGTTGTCGGTTAGATCTTTCATGACAAATTCTGCCATGGGACTGCGGCAGATATTACCCAAGCAAACAAAAACGATTTTTTTCATAGAGAACTCCTTTTTTCTTTTATTATATCATTTATGGGTAGTAACTCCCTTAGATATGCTACAAAATTAGAACTTTTCTAATTTAAGTTTTTATTCTTGTTTTATTCGTTGTTTTTATTTATAATAATTATAAATAAAGAGTATGAAAAAGGGAACACCATGAAACAAAAGTATTTTCAAACACCAGCAGAAATTGCTTCCTTCAGTCCACGTCAATCAGTAGCATTGGCTGATACCAAGGCAGTTTTGAATCAGGCAGTAGCAGATTTGTCAGTTGCCCATTCTATCCTACATCAAGTTCATTGGTATATGCGTGGACGTGGTTTTATGATTTGGCATCCAAAGATGGATGAATATATGGAAGAAATTGATGGTTTTTTGGATGAGATGAGTGAGCGTTTAATCACCTTAGGTGGGGCACCATTTTCTACTCTTAAAGAGTTTAGTGAAAATAGTCAGCTCAAGGAAGTTCCTGGTGATTACAATGTAACGATGGAAGAGCAATTGGCGCGTGTGGTAGAGGTGTTCCGCTATCTGGCTGCTCTTTTCCAAAAGGGATTTGATGTCAGTGATGAAGAAGGTGACAGCGTAACCAACGACATTTTCAATGTGGCTAAGGCTAGTATTGAAAAACATATTTGGATGCTGCAGGCAGAACTTGGTCAAGCTCCTAAGTTGTAAACAGATGAAGGGTCCAGTAGGACTCTTTTTTGATGCAGATATGATATGACATTTGTCACATGAGTCAATGACAAAGTCTTCTAGTGCGGGCTTCATTTTCGAGATATACTATGTATGTAAGATGTTTAGGAAATAGGAGGTAGAAAGATGATAGAAGTACGAGCGCTAAAAAAAATCATCAAAGGACGGACCATTTTGTCTGATATTTCCTTTGAGATAAAGAGCGGAGAATGTGTGGCTTTGATTGGTCCAAATGGGGCAGGAAAGACGACCCTCATGTCTTGTTTGTTGGGAGATAAGAAGGCAACGAAAGGCCAAGTTTTGTTGGACGGTCTGGCTCCACAGGCTCAGTCTAATAAGGAAAAGGTAGCAGTCTTACCACAAGAAAATGCCATTCCGACAGACCTGAAGGTCAAGGAATTGCTCCGCTTTTTCCAAGCCATCTACAAGGATAGTCTGACAGATGTGGAAATCGACAGCCTGCTCTGCTTTTCCCCAGAGCAAAAAAATCAACTGGCCGGCAAGCTATCGGGTGGTCAGAAACGGCTCTTGGCTTTCGTCATCTGTCTGATTGGCAAGCCCAAGTTGCTCTTTTTGGACGAGCCAACGGCGGGCATGGATACTTCGACCCGCCAGCGTTTTTGGGAGATTGTCCATGAACTTAAGGCTCAGGGTGTGACTATTTTTTATACCAGCCACTATATCGAGGAAGTGGAGCATACGGCGGAACGGATTTTGGTTTTGCACCAGGGCAGGCTCTTGCGGGATACGACGCCATTTGCTATGCGGAGTGAGGAGCAAGAAAAAGAAGTGACGTTGCCGATTGCCTTTGCGGCGGTGGTGGAGAACTTGGCTGAAATCAATGAAATCAGCTACAAACAAGATACGGTTAGCTTTAAGACCCGAGCTATTGAGCAGGTTTGGGCTAGTTTGCAGGAGGCAGGTTGTCGTATTTCGGACCTGGAAGTGCAGAATAAGACCCTGCTCAACAGCCTATTTGACAAGACGAGGGAGGAAGAATCATGAAAGCATTAGTTCAAGTAGAGGCGGTAAAATTATCCAGAAGTTTGGGAGTATTTCTCCTCTCTATCGGCATGCCCGTCATCTTTTTCCTGATTTTCTCATCAACGGTCCAGTTTGATGATGCGACCATGCAAAAGGCCTTTATCCAGTCCTACATGCTGACCATGACAGGCTTTTCCATGTCGGGCTTTGCCCTTTTCACCTTTCCCACGATGCTGGCAGAGGACAGAAAGAATAGCTGGTTGACCTTTATCCAGCATTCGCCCTTGCCAATCTGGCAATACTATCTTTCCAAACTCGTGCGGGTTTTGCTCTGCTTTGTGTCTTCTATTGCCATTGTCTTTGCGGTCGGAGGTTTGGTCAAGGGAGTAGACTTGTCTGCTCAGGAATGGGCAGTATCAGCTTTCTTGCTCCTTGTAACCTCTATCGTATTTTTAGCCATTGGCTTGCTCTTGGTGCAAATCCAGTCTGAACAGGCCATGTCGGTTGTGGCAAACTTGCTCTACTTTGTTCTGGCCATCATGGGTGGCTCCTGGATGCCTGTTTCCCTCTTTCCAGACTGGGTGCAGCGGATTTGCAAACTTATGCCTAGCTACCATGCCAACCAGCTGGTGACCACCTATGCCCAAGAGGGAGATTTTCTCTGGAAATCCTTGCTAATTGTCCTAGGCTATGCGATAATCTTCTTAGGAATTGCTCTGATACTGAATAGAAAATCGGAGCAACAGTGAGGTGACAGATGATTTTTGAAAAAAGAAAGGTACCGCTCATGTTCTTCGTGGGCATGGTCTTTCTCTATTTTCCCTTTTACTATGCCCAGTATAGTCCCAATCCGACGGCAGTTGTCCTAGCGACCATTCTCTTTGCCTTGGTCTATTGTTCACTGTTTTACACTGACCATAAGCTCTATTCCATGCTGGCTTGGTTTTACCTGATTGGCTATATCGCCGTCATGAGTTTTTGGGGCAATCTGCAATTTTCACTCTTTATCTACAACCTGTCCAATATGCTGGGCTGGTACTACAAGGAAACTCGGCCGACCTATCGGACGGTGTCCTACGGGATTTTGTTGCTGGCTATTATCCTATGGGCTCTCTTTGGCCCAGTTCCTTTTGAGATGCGAGCTTTTGCACTTGTTATTCACTTTTTCGGCTTGGCCTTGCTGATTTTCAGCTGGATTGAGACCAAACGGGCGGCTCTTCAGCAACGCCTACAGGAGCAAAATGCGTCCATCAATCTCCTGCTGGCTGAGAATGAACGCAACCGTATCGGTCAGGACTTGCACGACACACTTGGTCATGTCTTTGCCATGCTGTCTGTCAAGGCCGAGCTGGTCCAGACTTTGTTAGACCACGACCAGATTGACCAGGCCAAGAAGGAGGTGGCAGACCTTCAGACCTTGGCCAAGGACTCCATGCAGGAGGTCCGCCAGATTGTCCAGTCCCTCAAGCAGCACACCGTGGCAGAGGAACTCCAGATTTTACAGCAGATGTTGGACTTGGCAGGAGTGGACTTAGTTGTCTTGGGCGGGGAAATAGCAGAGCAGCTCAGCTTGCCCGTCCAGAACAAGCTGGCTATGGTGCTGAGAGAGTTGGCCAATAACCTGCTCAAGCACAGCCAGGCTAGCAAATGTCGTTTGATATTTGAAAAAGACCAGCAAGAATTGGTTTTGCACTACGAAGACAACGGTGTGGGCTTTGCCCAGTTGACTGGTCAGGAATTACATACCATAAAGGACAGGTTGGTAACGGTGAAAGGAAGCTTGGAGTTTCTTTCTCTGGCCAAGCCCACCCGCCTGTCCATCCGAATTCCGTTTGAGGAGGTGGTAGAATGAGAATATTAGTCGCAGAAGACCAAGCAATGCTGCGGGACGCCCTCTGTCAGCTCTTGGGCTTTCAAGAAGCGGTTGAGGCTGTTTTACAGGCAGAAAACGGCAGTCAGGCCATTGCTCTTTTGGAAAAAGAGCCAGTAGATGTGGTGCTCTTAGATATAGAAATGCCTGAAAAGACGGGCCTAGATGTCTTGGAATGGGTGCGGGGGCAAGCCTTGTCTGTCAAGGTTGTCATCATGACTACCTTCAAGCGACCGGGCTATTTTGAGCGGGCGGTCAAGGCAGATGTGGATGCCTATGTGCTAAAGGAACGCTCCATCGCAGACCTCATGCGGACCGTTGAAACAGTCTTGGCGGGGCGGAAGGAATATTCACCAGAGTTGATGGACATTCTCTTAACCCAACGCAGTCCCTTGACGGACCAAGAAAGTCAGCTACTTAAGCTGGTGGCAGATGGCTTGTCCAATAAGGAAATCGCCAGCCATCTCCACCTGTCTGACGGAACGGTCCGCAACTATATGACCTCTATCCTGTCCAAGCTAGGTGCCGAAAACCGCACCGCCGCTGTTAAGGTGGCACAGGAAAAGGGTTGGCTGTAGCTGGATAGGAAATTTGCTCCTCCCCTTGAAAATCTTCTGATATTTTGCTAGAATTTTCCTATGAAACGACTTTACGATGTGCAGCAGTTGCTGAAGCGATTCGGAATTATTGTCTATATGGGCAACCGCCTCTATGACATTGAGATGATGCAGATAGAGCTCAATCGAGTCTATCAGGCAGGTGTCCTAGATAGACTGGAATACATGGAAGCCGAATTGGTCTTGCGACGGGAACATCGTTTGGAGTTAGAGTATCAGAGAAGTAAGGAGAAAATGTAATGGAAACAGTGTGGACCCTACTCGCATTTGTTGTGATTTTGGGAGGCTGGATGGGCTTCAACTACTGGCGATTGCGTCAGGCAGCGACAGTTATTGACAATGGTGAGTTTGCGGAGAAAATGCACGGAGGTCAAGTCATTGACCTGCGAGACCCAAGTGAATTTCGTAGAAAACACATTCTCGGTGCCCGCAACATCCCCTATCAGCAACTCAAGCAAAGCCTGGGAGCTATTCGCAAGGATAAACCCGTCCTCATCTATGAAAATGACCGTGGTCAATTGGTGACCCCGGCAGCCCTTTATCTGAAAAAACAGGGTTATTCTGAAATCTATATCCTTCGCTACGGACTGAACGGTTGGAATGGCAAGGTGAAAAGTAATTAGTCACCTAAAAAGCCTTGGAGAATAATTTATCTCCAAAGGCTTTTTTCAAACTCTGATACTTAATTTTGACTATTGAACTCAAAATATTTTTCGTCAAATACCTTGATGGACTTGACAAATGGTAGAAAAATAACCGTCTCAACTTTGGCAGATTAACGGTTATTTTTCAATAATCACATATGCCACCGTCTTAAACGGTTCTGCATGGGGCAGTTGTTTGAGCAACTGCCCTTTTCCATTTCCATTATAGCCTAACGAGAAAAAATAGTCAACTTTCTTCCCCTCGTCATCTGCTCAAATTTTTGCTATAATAGTCCTTATGAGAATTGTGTCAGGAAACTACGGCGGCAGGCCCTTAAAAACCTTAGAAGGCAAGACAACCAGACCTACATCGGACAAGGTCCGTGGTGCTATGTTCAATATGATTGGTCCCTATTTTAACGGTGGGCGGGTTTTGGACCTCTATGCAGGCAGTGGCGGTCTGTCTATCGAGGCTGTTTCTCGCGGCATGGAGTCGGCAGTTCTGGTTGAGCGTGATCGGAGAGCACAAGCCGTTATCCGCGACAACATCCGCATGACCAAGGAGGACAATAAGTTTCAGCTCATGGCCATGGAAGCCAAGCAGGCTCTGGCTCACTTGAGCGGATCCTTCGACCTGGTCTTTCTGGACCCTCCCTATGCAGCCGAGGACATCGTAGCAGATATCACTGAGCTGTGTCAGCGCCAGCTTTTGTCCCAAGATGTCATGGTGGTCTGCGAGACGGATAAGGCGGTCTCTCTTCCGGAGGAAATAGCAGAGCTGGGTATCTGGAAGGAAAAAATCTACGGAATCAGTAAGGTAACAGTATATGTCAGATAAGATTGGATTGTTCACTGGGTCTTTTGACCCCATTACCAATGGTCATTTGGACCTGATTGAACGGGCCAGTGGCCTGTTTGATAAGCTTTATGTGGGGATTTTTACCAATCCAAAGAAAGCGGGGTTGTTAACAGGAGCTGAACGAAGGGCCTTGCTGGACAAGCTCTTTGCAGGTAGGGACGATATTGAGGTCATTCTGTCAGAGAATGAGTTGGTGGTGGACGTTGCCAAACGCTATGGTGTCAGTCATTTGGTCCGTGGTCTACGAAACGCGACCGACTTGGAGTACGAGTCCAGTTTTGACTTTTACAATCGCAATCTGGCACCAGACTTGGAGACCATTTACTTACTGGCCAAGCCAGAGTTCAAATTTGTATCGTCCAGCCAAGTTAGAGAGTTACTACATTTTCAGCAAGATATTTGCCCCTATGTTCCAATCGTTGTATATGAGGAGATAAAACGTAATGAAAAAAAATAACCCCCTATTATTAGTCTTTGGACTGGTGGCCAGTTCTATTTTAATCTGGTTTGCCTTGCTTTTTCCACTACCTTATTATTTAGAGAAACCTGGGGGAGCGGATGATATTCGAACAGTCTTGTCGGTCAATGGAGAAGTAGATCAGGAAGCTGGTTCTTACAATTTTGTTTATATCAATGTGACACAGGCAACGGCTGTTCAGTTACTCGCTGCCTATTTCAATCCTCATATTGATATCTATACTGAAGAAGAAATGATGGGTGGAGCTACTAGTGAGGAGTACTATCGTATCAGTCAATACTATATGGAAACTTCTCAAAATATGGCGAAGTACCAAGGGTTGACTCTAGCAGATAAAAATGTTGAGTTGGACTTTTTTGGTGTCTATGTGATGGGACTTGCCGAAGATTCTAGTTTTAAAGGGATTCTCAATATTGCAGATACGGTGGTTAGTATCAATGGGAAGACATTTAAAAACTCTTCTGATTTGATAGACTATGTTGGTAGTTTGGATTTAGGAAGTAGTGTGATTGTTGGCTATATTAGTAATGGGCAGGAATACGAATCAAAAGGAAAAATTATAAAATTGGATAATGGAAAGAATGGTATCGGTATTAGCTTAGTGGATCATACCCAGGTCAAGACGGATCAAGACATTACTTTCCATACAGATGGGATTGGAGGTCCAAGTGCTGGACTTATGTTTACTCTGGCTATCTATACACAATTAGCTAATCCAGAGCTACGAGATGGACGTGTAATTGCAGGCACTGGTACCATTGAGCAAGATGGCTCTGTTGGAGATATTGGTGGGGCAGATAAAAAGGTTATCTCAGCTGCTCAAGCCGGTGCAGAAATTTTCTTTGTACCAAATAATCCTGTAGATGAAAAAGTTCTCAAGGAAGACCCCACGGCAAAAACCAATTATGAAGAAGCGAAGGAAGCTGTTGAATCAGAACATCTAGACATCACAGTTGTACCTGTGACAACAGTACAGGAAGCAATCGATTATCTCGAGAAAACGCGGAAATGACAGCAGATAGCTCTGTAATTTGAAATAAAACGTTGAACAAGGATTGGTTTTTGAGTTTCAAATGCCCTCCTTGTTCTTTTTTGTAGTGGTGTCATCTCCCCAAAAAAGAGTGTGGTGCTATATAAAATTTACCCAAACCAGCCTTCTTTCCTACTTCAGAAGGAGGAAAACTTGAGAAAATCTGTTACAATAGAAAAGAAAGGATTCTACTTATGAGAAAAGTCCAACTTTTTTTACTACTCGAGAGCATTGTATTTACGTTAGCACTTTTTGATGTAGTAGCTAGTGAAACTTCTCGAGTGATATTGATTTTTGCTGTCTTGATGACAGCAATCTGGTATGTGACAGGGAGAAAATTCAATAGTCCCTTATTATCTAGCGTATTTTTCCTCTTTTTCTTGGTTTTTGCTCTCAATCCCTACTTTATACTTGGGAGTCTCTTTTTTATTGTATACATTCTGATTAACTTTTTCTCTCGCAATGAAAAACGTAGCCAATATACGCACATTTTGTTGGATGATGAAGCGATGGAACCACTTCGTCAAAAAAATCAATGGTGGGGAAATCAAGAACATTCTCAGGATCACTACGGATTCGAAGATATTAATATTATTCGCCTCTTTGGAAATGATGTAGTGGATTTAGATGAAACAGTTCTAGTTGGCCGTGATAACATTGTCATCATTCGAAAGACGTTTGGGCGAACGAAGATTATCCTACCTATTGATGTGGAAATATCTTTGTCTGCAACAACTCTCTATGGTCAAGTAGGTTTCTTAGGTCTATCGCGTTGGGACTTGCGAAATGAACGGCTGGCGGTAGCCAGTCCAGGTTTTCAGGAGTCACATAAGAGAGTAAAAGTAGTAGTTAATAGCCTCTATGGCGATGTGGAGGTGGTGAGAATATGATGAGGAAAAGTGGCATTTTTCTTCTATTTTGGTATGCGCTACTCATTATTTTAGTTGTTCTAGCGACCGTGTTTCCCCTCCTCAATCACTCTTTGCTAGATGTTAGTCTTTGGATTTCAACAGAACAGTTGCTTTTTACACTTTTATTACTTGCGATATTGCTGACGATGTTTTTATCTATTTTGGTCCAATCGGTGAGCGTAGTATCGACACAGGTTATGCGACAAAAGATTCGGATGATATTGCAGAATAAAACGCTACGTAGTCAGGCTGAAGAGGATCAATTGTTGCTAGATCTATCAGATAAAGTACGTAGTTTAACTAGGCAGGTGCAGTTGATTGATAATCAGGATTTAGTCAAGCAAGAGGAAATCGTAGAGGGGGAGAGAAAGCGAATTGCACGAGATTTACATGATACAGTTAGTCAAGAACTCTTCGCGACTTCAATGATTTTGGCGGGCTTGTCCAGTAATCTGGAGCAACTACCTTCAGATACGGTAGCAAACCAACTCATTGCGGTTAAGGAGATGATTGAAACTGCCCAACGCGATCTGCGCATTTTACTTCTACACCTGAGACCGAGCGAACTAGATAGTAAAACCTTAGTAGAAGGATTTGAGTATATCCTCAGAGAAGTTAGCGATAAGAGCTCTGTGCAGGTGCAGTTTATCCATGAAGTTGGAGAACTGCCCAAATCTATTGAAGATCACCTATTTAGGATTGCGCAAGAGATTATAAGCAACACCCTTCGGCACGCCAAGGCTAGGCATCTAGATATTTATTTGATTCAATCCGATTCGGAACTTCAATTAAAAATGGCAGACGATGGCATTGGCTTTGTCATATCTGATGATCGAGCAATCAGTTACGGACTACAAAATATTCAAGAACGCGTTGAGGATATGGCGGGGACAATCAAAATCCGTAGCGCTAAAGGAAAAGGAGTGGCGATAGATATTCGTATTCCGCTTTTGAAAGGAAAGATAGATGAACAAGATACGAGTGATGCTAGTTGATGACCATGAAATGGTCCGGTTAGGCTTAAAAAGTTTTTTGAACTTACAGGCAGATATAGAAGTAATAGCAGAGGCAGAAGATGGTCAAGAGGGGATGGAAAAAGCTCTCCAAATCCGACCAGATATTGTTGTTATGGACTTGGTTATGCCTAAGCTGAATGGAGTAGAGGCAACGTTGGCGATTTTAGAGAAGTGGCCGGAAGCCAAAATTTTGATCCTAACATCTTACTTAGATAATGAAAAGATCTATCCTGTTTTAGATGCAGGAGCGCGTGGCTATATGCTCAAGACTTCCAGTGCCGAAGAGATTCTTCGAGCCATTCGTAAGGTATATACCGGCCAATTGGCCATTGAAACCGAAGTAGAAAAGAAGGTTGAAGATCATCGGAAACATCCATCCCTACACGAAGATTTGACTGCCAGAGAACGTGAGATATTAGCGCTCTTAGCTAAAGGATATGATAATCAACGAATTGCTGATGAATCATTTATATCTCTAAAAACCGTTAAAACTCACGTTTCGAATATACTTTCTAAGCTAGCTGTCAGTGATCGGACGCAAGCAGTTGTCTACGCATTTCAACATGGGTTGGTGGAACAAGATGAGGAATAATGGTATAATAAAGTTTATCTAAGTAATGAAGCGGAGATGTGCAAAAATGGATGCAAAATTAAAGTACCGAGCTAAAAAAATAAAAATTGTCTTTTTTGACATAGATGACACCCTACGTTTGAAAGATACAGGCTACATGCCAGAGTCTATTAAGCAAGTTTTTGCTTCCTTGAAAAATAAAGGGATTTTGACTGGTATCGCATCAGGACGAGCAATCTATGGGCTAGTACCTGAGATAAGAGCATTGCAGCCAGACTTTTTTGCCATGATTAATGGGTCCTATGTTGAGGACGCAAAAGGGAACGTGATTCGTCAAGAAGTACTTCCCAAAAATATGGTAGAGCAAGTGATTAATTGGACAAAGGAAATCGGTATAGATTATGGTTTGATGGGGAGCCATAAGGCGGTGCTTTCTCATAGGGATGACCGTATCAGTCGAACCATTGACCCAATTTATGAACATCTAGAAACGGATCCAGATTTCTATCAAGATAATGATATTTATCAAATATGGACCTTTGAACAAGAGGGACAAGAAGTCGAATTACCTGCCGACTTAAAAGAACACATGCGTAGTGTACGTTGGGAAGCTATTTCATCAGATATCATTTTACAAGAAGCTTCAAAAGCAGCAGGTGTTGCAGCTGTTGTAGAACATTTAGGTCTGAAGCCAGAAAATGTTATGGTATTTGGGGACGGGCTCAATGACCTAGAAGTATTTGATTATGCAGGTATTAGTATCGCTATGGGGAATTCCCATCCAGATTTAGCAGCTAAGGGTGATTACATCACAAAAAAAGTAGAAGAAGATGGCATCTTTGATGCCTTGGAGAAATTAGGAATGGTAGAAAAAAAGAAGTATTATCCACAAGTCGAAATTGAAGCAGCTGAAGGTCCGGTTGCTCATGTCAAAACAAATCATGGAACAATGACAATTAAACTCTTCCCAGAGATTGCACCAAAGACAGTGGCTAATTTTATCGCCTTATCTAAAGATGGCTACTATGACGGTGTTATCTTCCATCGGATTATCAAAGATTTTATGATTCAAGGTGGAGACCCAACTGGAACAGGTATGGGCGGAGAGTCTATTTATGGCGCTGCTTTTGAAGATGAGTTTTCAATGGAAGCATTTAATATCAGAGGTGCATTATCTATGGCCAATGCAGGACCAAACACCAACGGTAGCCAATTTTTCATTGTACAGAATACAAGTCTCCCTTACTCTAAAAAAGAGCTTGAGCGCGGTGGATGGCCGGGAGAAATAGCAGAGCTTTATGCGGAAAATGGGGGGACGCCACACCTGGATAACCGCCATACCGTATTTGGTCAGTTGATGGATAAGGAATCGTATATAGTCCTTGATGCCATTGCAAGTGTTGAAACGGGAGCTATGGACAAGCCAATAGAAGATGTTGTAATTGAAACCATCGAAATCAAGGATGAAAACTAAGATGAAAATTGGTGATAAAATAAAAGGGAAGGTTACAGGGATTCAACCGTATGGAGCCTTTGTTGAGTTAGAAGATGGTAGCAGTGGTCTGATTCATATTT
Organism: Streptococcus suis; assembly: GCF_024509525.1. Taxonomy (GTDB): domain Bacteria; phylum Bacillota; class Bacilli; order Lactobacillales; family Streptococcaceae; genus Streptococcus; species Streptococcus suis_AC. Next base: position 5,159 of record NZ_JAMWEM010000009.1, on the reverse strand, counting down.
CAGAAATTAAAACAGGGTATGTAGACAATATCTACGATCAAGTCAAGATTGGACAGGAAGTCGTCGTTCAAATTGTTGATTTGGATGAATATACAGGTAAGTCCAGTCTGTCTATGCGTACTTTAGAGGAAGAAAATCAGAAAATTCCTCGGCATCATCGTTTTACTAATGACCGTCATAAAATCGGCTTTGCTCCCCTAGCAAAAAAACTTCCTCAGTGGATTAAGGAAGCTAAAGAGTTTCTGCAAAAACAAGAATAAAGGAAGCTATGGCTTCCTTTATTCTTGTTTTATAATTCGAAATCATATAGTGCTGTTGATAGATAACGTTCGCCGTTATCTGCCAAGATAGCCAGTACCTTTTTACCAGTACCTAATTCCTTCGCTACTTCGATTGCAGCATGGATAGCTGCCCCAGAAGAAATACCGACCAAGAAACCTTCTTGTCCACCGATAGCGCGACCAGTCGCCAGTGCGTCATCTGATTTGACACGAATAACACCATCATAAGCTGCTGTATCCAGCGTTTCAGGAATGAAACCTGCTGAAATTCCTTGAATCTTGTGTGGACCAGGTGCTTCACCAGATAGAACTGCCGATTCATCAGCCTCTACGGCATAGATGGCAATATTTGTGTTAGCAGCTTTTAATACATGAGAAACACCAGAAACGGTTCCGCCAGTACCAACACCAGATATAAAGGCATCCAGACCAGTTGCTCCAAAGTCTTCCAAAATTTCCTGTCCTGTTGTATCTTCATGAACTTTTGGATTGGATGGATTGGCAAACTGGAACGGCACCCAGCCATTTTTTTCTTCAGCAATCTCTTTTGCCTTGGCAATAGCTCCCTTCATCCCCTCGCTACCAGGGGTTAAGACAAGTTTGGCTCCATAGGCTTGGATGATTTTGCGACGCTCGATACTCATGGTTTCAGGCATAACAATAATGACCTTGTAGCCCTTAGCTGCACCGACCCAAGCAAGACCGATGCCAGTATTCCCACTTGTCGGCTCAACGATAGTGTCGCCAGGCTTGATAGTACCAGCCTTTTCAGCATCTTCAATCATAGCCAAGGCGATACGGTCTTTGACAGAAGAACCAGGGTTGAAGGCTTCTAGTTTAACATAGACCTCAGCAGCTCCCTCAGGAACAATATGATTGAGTTTGATAATTGGTGTTTTTCCAACTAATTGCGTAATGTTTTGATAAATAGCCATAAGGCACCTCCAAATTATGTTACCACTAGTATATAGTAGAAAAGCTAAAAAGTATAATATAAAAAAACTATCTCGCCGATAGCTTTTTTTAATAGACAGGTACCTCTACAATTCGGCTGTCAGTCTTCGCTACCTGAACTTTTCCGTGGTAAAATTCTGTCAGGCTTGCCAAGGTTTGCTCTAAGCATTCCTTATCCACAAAAACCATAGTTGAAACATCAGTCATGAACTGGGTATCAAATTCTTCCAGACCTTTTTCTGCGCGCCAATTGGCAAACTCTTGGTATTGGGCATAGGACATAGTGATGGAGATGCCCTCCTGCTCCTTGACCTCCACGATTCCGATTTCCTTGACCGCACTGGCAACTGCACCGGCATAAGCACGGATTAGGCCACCTGCTCCCAACTTGATACCACCAAAATAGCGAGTAACCACCGTTGCGACATTGGTCAGCTCATGATTTTCTAAAACCGTCAGCATGGGTACTCCAGCAGTTCCTGATGGTTCTCCGTCATCTGAGGAACGCTTGATTTCCATATTTTCTCCAAGGACAAAGGCAGAGCAGTTATGGGTGGCCTTGTACTGTTCTTTCTTGATTTTGTTGATAAAGTCGCGAGCTTCCTCTTCGCTAGTCACTCGTTTCATAAAACAGATAAAGCGTGATTTCTTTATCTCTTCCTCAACAATACCATCTTCTTTAATCGTCTTAAATTCTTTCATAACCAAATTGTACTAATTTTTTTCAAAACTGACAAGAAATTCCGAATAAATAAGTGATGAAAGAATTAGAACATTACTATGGAAGACTTTTTACCAAATACCAATTGACAGCAACAGAACGAGAAAAGGCAGTGAAAATATCCAGCATCACAAACAAGAATGCCTGTTTTCGCTGTGGGACATCATTTGAGGAAGACAACAAGCTGCCAAATGGCGCTTATTACTGCCGAGCTTGCTTACTTCTAGGAAGAGTACGTTCAGATGAGGAACTCTATCATTTTCCGCAGGAAGCTTTTCCACCCCAGACTAGCCTCAAGTGGCAAGGGAAATTGACAGCCTGGCAACAGCTCATCTCTGACGGCCTCTGTCAAAATGTCCAGGAGGGCCAAGCAACCTTGGTCCATGCGGTAACTGGTGCCGGAAAGACAGAGATGATATATGAACTAGTCGCCTCGGTCATTGATAGGGGAGGAGCAGTCTGCCTAGCCAGCCCCAGAATTGATGTCTGCATTGAACTCTACAAACGCCTGCAAAACGACTTTTCCTGTCCCATTAGCCTCCTACATGGGCAATCAGAATCCTACTTCCGAACACCTTTGGTCATTGCGACTACGCATCAGTTGCTCAAATTTTATCAGGCCTTTGACCTGGTCCTGATTGATGAAGTCGATGCCTTTCCCTATGTCGATAATCCCATGCTTTATCGGGCAGTAGATCAGTCTGTCAAACCAGACGGGGTCCAAGTCTTCTTAACAGCAACCTCAACTGACGAACTCGATCGAAAGGTTAAAAATGGTCAACTAGACCGCCTACGTCTGCCCAAACGCTTTCACGGCAATCCCTTGATTGTTCCCCAGAAGGTATGGTTCGACAAATTTCAAAAGCAATTGAAGAAGGGGAAACTCGTGCCTAAACTTCACACGGCTATTCAAGTCCAGCGTCAGACAGGCTATCCCTTGCTCCTTTTTGCCCCAGAAATCAAGACAGGACAGGAGTTGGTCTCAGTGTTAGAAAAGTATTTTCCTGATCAGACCATTGGATTTGTATCCAGCCAGACCGAAAACCGTCTGGAAGTTGTTCAAGGTTTTCGTGACCGCGACATTGACATTCTCGTTTCGACCACTATCTTGGAGCGGGGTGTCACCTTCCCCTGTGTCGATGTTTTTGTTGTAGAGGCCAACCATTATCTTTACACCTCGTCCAGTCTGATACAAATTGCAGGCCGCGTTGGCAGGAGTATGGACCGCCCGACAGGCCAACTCCTCTTCTTCCATGGTGGCACCAACCGTGCCATTGAAAAGGCTATTGCCGAGATAAAACTCATGAACAAGGAGGCCGGCTATGTCTAACTGTCTCATCTGCCAGCAAAGTCTGACCAGCAAGACGCTGTTCACTCAAGTCCTCTTCTTTACCTCAAGTGCACCCGCCACCTGCAGGGATTGTCTCTCTTCTTTTGAAAAAATAGCAGAGCAGCATTGCCCGACTTGTTTCAAAAGCGGAGAGATTGAGTGCAGAGATTGCTATTACTGGCAAAGACAGGGAAAAGAAGTTTCCCACAGTAGCCTTTACCAGTACAATCAAGCCATGGCGTCCTACTTTAGCCTCTACAAATTTCAAGGCGACTATCTTTTAAGAAAAGTTTTTACCAAAGAACTTATACTCTACTTTAAACAATGGAAGGACTACACCATTGTTCCCATACCACTCGGGCCCAAGCGACTAGAAGAACGAGGTTTTAACCAAGTCACAGCAGTGCTGGAAGAAGCAGCTATCCCTTACTACACCCTGCTTGGAAAAGAGGATATTGCCAAACAATCCAACAAGAGCAGAAAAGAACGCTTGGAACTCACTCAACCTTTCTATCTTATAGAAGAAAGTTCTTTGCCAGAAAAAATTTTACTGGTGGATGACATCTATACGACAGGGGCTACTATCCAGTTAGCCAAGGAAATTCTTATGAAAAAAGGAGCGAAAACAGTCAAAAGTTTTTCAATTGCACGTTAGCAAACGCTTGCAAAAAAAAATTGAAGTGGTATAATAAGAGTAAAGAAAGGCGAAAGCCTAGAAAGAGGTATATCCTATGATTAAATTCAGTATTCGTGGAGAGAATTTAGAAGTTACAGATGCGCTTCGTGGTTATGTAGAAGAGAAAGTAGCTAAAATTGAAAAATACTTCCATACAGGTCAAGAATTGAATGCAAAAGTTAACCTTAAAGTTTACCGAGACAAGCGTTCAAAAGTTGAAGTGACAATTCCAGTTGGATCAATTACTCTTCGTGCGGAAGACATTTCGCAAGATATGTATGGTTCAATCGATTTGGTTGTTGACAAGATTGAACGTCAGATTCGTCGCAACAAAACTAAAATTGAGAAAAAAAATCGACAAAAACTCCCAACAGGTCAAATTTTCCGTGATGACCTTACAGACCAACCTGATGAAGAAGTAAAAATTGTTCGTACTAAGCAGGTTGATTTAAAACCAATGGACATTGAAGAAGCAATTCTTCAATTAGAACTACTCGGACATGATTTCTTCATCTACACAGATGCAAAAGATGCAACTACAAATGTTATCTACAAGCGTGAAGACGGAGACCTTGGACTTTTAGAAGTAAGACAGTAAGAAAACGAGACTCCTTTTTTAAGGAGTCTCCAGTATTTGTTTGTCATTCCATGACTATGTAGTATAGTTTTAAGTTATCCGTTGAGGAAGAAGTTTTTCACTTTTTCAATTTTTTTAAAAAAAGTAAAAAAAGTTAAAAAAAGTTATTGACAGGAGAAAAAAGTTCTGATATACTGATATAGTTGTCGCTTGAGAGAGCGGTAAAGACAAGACCTTTGAAAATTAAAGAAGACGAACCAAACGTGCAGGGTGATTTATCTAAGGATAGATCGTCAATGACAAAACAATAAAACGGAAAGCTAGCAATAGCTTGAGTTTGAATCAAAACTTTTAATGAGAGTTTGATCCTGGCTCAGGACGAACGCTGGCGGCGTGCCTAATACATGCAAGTGGAACGCACTTATCTCACCGGAGCTTGCTCCACCGAGATAAGTGAGTCGCGAACGGGTGAGTAACGCGTAGGTAACCTGCCTCATAGCGGGGGATAACTATTGGAAACGATAGCTAATACCGCATAACAGTATTTACCGCATGGTAGATGCTTGAAAGGAGCAACTGCTTCACTATGAGATGGACCTGCGTTGTATTAGCTAGTTGGT
>NZ_JAMWEM010000008.1 GCF_024509525.1 Streptococcus suis | reverse complement strand
CTATTATCAACATTTTTAGTCAAAAACAGTACTTAGTCTGAGACTAAATTCTGTTGATGTTATGCAGTTTTCTCAAAGTAACTTCTGGAAGGACGGGAACTAGAACTTACTTTGAGAATTTACCAAAGCTAGAGAAACCGAGAGAGACAATCTACAATCTCTACATAGCCTTATCTACTAAGCTAAAGGAATCGATCGTATCAGCCATTCCCTCTCTTAATCCAAATAATGAATCAAAATCTTTTCTGTCAATATATCGGAATAGGTATAGGATTCGACAAAGGTATTATTTGGATCTTCATATTCGACAATAAAAAGGGATTGATACACCTCTGTAATTCGACCTTGTTTGTTCTTCTCACGTTTGCGGCCATTTTCAAGGGTCAACTCAACAATTTTTCCCTCGTGGTCCTTTATATCTTGTTTGATTTGCTTCATTTTAGCAACATCTGTAAACGCATCACTCATACTTTTTTACCTTTCTAATTACAATTGATGTCTAGAAACTCGTTCTGGATAGCATCATAGAGTCTCTGTAAGTTCCCAGCAACATTATGCAGTCCTGGAACCAGAGGCGGAATTTCTAAAGAAACAAGGAGAGAACCTTCTGTTTTGAGAGTCAAATCTAGGAAAGCTTTGGGAGGTAACATTGTCTGACGAACATTACTATGTACATAACAATCGGCAACACTCTCGACCTTATCTAAATCTACATACGAGAAGGCAAACATTCCAGCATTATAGGTTACGATTACCCCCTTATAAATCGCAAGTCCAAGTTTCTTATCAATGAACGAAACCTCTTTTTCTAAACGATTGGTATTATGTTCTAATTCTGGAAAGAGGGCATAAAACTCTTGGTAGAGGTTTTTATTACTAGCAACAACCTTTACTCCCAACCAAAATAATACAATCCCCAATGCGAGAAAAATTCCCCAAAAAACCTTGCCAAGAGTATCAATATTGCTCCTTATCATAGGAAGACCACTAGACTAAATACAAATAGCCGGCTAGCTCCTCCAAAGTGACGACTCTTCATCAATGTTCCTCTCTCTTAGAAATACTTGCAAATTTGTTGTATTCTTTTTGGAACATGAGTTCCACAGTCCCACGGGCACCTGAACGGTTTTTCTCGATGATAACCTCGACGGTATTATTCGGAATACCACCATCTTCTTGCTCACCGCGCTCGTAATAATCATCACGATAAAGGAAGGCAACGATATCCGCATCCTGCTCAATAGACCCAGATTCACGGATGTCAGACAAAACTGGCCGCTTGTCCTGACGCTGTTCCACACCCCGCGACAACTGACTGAGGGCGATAACGGGAACTTTCAATTCCTTGGCCAAAATCTTCAACTGACGAGAAATCTCTGAAACTTCTTGTTGCCGGTTTTCTCGACCTGTTCCCGTAATCAATTGAAGATAGTCAATCAAAATCAAGCCCAGATTTCCTGTCTCCTGAGCCAACTTACGTGACCGCGAACGAATCTCCGTAATCTTGATACCAGGCGTATCATCGATATAAATGCTGGCCTTAGCCAGATTGGCCTGAGCAATGGTTAGCTTCTTCCACTCCTCATCAGTCAACTGACCCGTACGAATGGAACGAGAGTTGATGACCCCTTCTGCTGCCAGCATCCGATCCACCAAGCTCTCCGCACCCATTTCCAAAGAGAAAATCGCCACGGTCAAGCCCAGCTTGGTCCCAATGTTTTGAGCAATATTGAGGGCGAAGGCCGTCTTACCAACGGCTGGACGAGCAGCAAGGATAATGAGCTCCTCCTCATGCAGACCTGTCGTCATAGCATCCAGAGCAGGATACCCCGTCGCAATCCCCGTAATGTCCGACGTCTGCCGCGACCGGATTTCTAGGTTTTCAAAGTTGATATTGAGAATATCATCAATCTTCTTGAAACCACTACGGCTAGCCCCTTCACTAACGTCGATTAAGGCCTTTTCTGCCTGTGCAATAATCTCATCAGACTCATCCGCACCCTCATAGGCAGAGTTGACAGCATCTGTCAACCGCTCAATCAGTTTCCGGAGGTTTGATTTCTCCGCGACAATCTTGGCATAATACTCCGCATTGGCTGAGGTCGGTACAGAGTTGATGACTTCCGCTAGATAGGCCAAGCCACCAATATTTTCCAAGTCACCATGATTGGCCAGATAGTTCCGCATGGTTGTCGCATCGATAGCCTCATTGCGATCTGCCAGAGCAATCATGGCCTTAAAAATCAATTTGTGGGCATACTTGAAAAAGTCATCTGCCTCAATGTATTCGCGGACAAAGACCAGCTTGCCCTCGTCGATGAAAATCGCACCGAGTACGGACTGTTCCGCTAGAATATCTTGGGGCTGGACCCGCAATTCATCAATTTCTGCCACCACTCTCACCTCCTATCTGCTGAGTTTTCAACTAGGCTTCTTTTATGCTTAGGTTAATCACACCCGTTACATCATGATAGAGCTTGACAGGAACATCAATCAAACCAAGAGCGCGAATCGGGTGGTCTAACTGGATATGACGTTTGTCAATCTTGATACCAAACTGTTTTTCCAATTCTTCCGCAATTTTCTTGCTGGTAATCGAACCAAAAGTACGACCGTCTGGTCCTACTTTTTCGACAAATTTGACCAGGGTAGCCTCTTCTGCCAGTTTAGCCTTGATAGCTTCTGCTTCTGCCACCATTTCTGCATAGGCTTTCTCACGTGATTTTTCTTGGCCACGCAACTCGCTGATTGCTTGGTTGGTCGCCTCTTTGGCAAGTTTTTTCTTGATCAGGAAGTTTTGGGCATAGCCTGTTGGCACTTCCTTGATTTCACCCTTTTTTCCTTTGCCTTTCACATCTGCTAAAAAAATGACTTTCATATTATTACCTCTCTCTTAACTCTTCAAAAATGAGATTTGTTAAAGACTCTTCTACTTGCGCAATACTCTGATTCCCAACCTGAGCAGCTGCTAAGTTGAAATGTCCTCCTCCACCCATTTGCTCCATAATCCTTTGAACATTAACTTTACTATGACTGCGCGCAGATATTGCCACATATCCCTTTGTATTGCGACTGAGAACAAAGACAGCTTCAATACCTGCCATCTCCAAAATCGTATCCGCGGCTTTACTTGGAATGACGGAATCATAGGTTTGCTCCTCATCACCACAAGCAATGACAATCTGATTGGTTAGTTTTTTCCCTTTGAGGATCAGCTGATTAATTTGACGATATTCTTCAAAATCCGTAGCTGCAATCTGTTGAATCTCCAAGCTATCGCTACCTCTAGTTCGTAAATAACTTGCTACATCAAAAGTTCTGCTAGTTACGCGTGCGGTAAAGTTCTTCGTATCCAACATCATACCTGCCATAAGCAGACTAGACTGAAGACGATTTAATCTGTGGTGTTTGTCATTTTGAAACTGAATTAATTCTGTTACTAGTTCACTTGCCGAGCTAGCTCCACTCTCAATATAGGTCAAAATAGCATTGCTTGGAAAATCTGTATCCCTACGGTGATGATCGACAACAATAACTTGACTAAATTGCTCATAGAATGATTTAGATAGAGTCAAATGAGTCTTGGAATGGTCCACCATAATCAAAAGAGACTGTGGAGTTACCATTTTTTTTGCTTTTTCAACAGTCAGTAGGTTGGAACAGTTCTCTTCTTCAAGTTTTTGAATCGCTCGTGCAATATCTGGCGCCATTTCCGTTTCGTTATATACCGTATAGGCATTGTTCATGACGTTCTGAGCAAAATGTTGCATACCGACTGCAGCTCCCAGTGCATCCATGTCTAGATTACGATGACCGACAACAAAAACACGATCCACCGACTTCAGTTTATCTGACACGGCTGTCATCATTGCTCGAGTACGGGTACGAGTACGCTTGACTGAAGAAGCTGACCCTCCTCCAAAGAAAAGTGGCTGCTTATTTTCGTTATTTTCTTTTACAACTACTTGGTCTCCACCCCTCACTTCAGCCATATTGAGATTTTGCAGAGCAACCTGGCCAACTTGCTGATGGTTTCCATCCCCATAGGCAATCCCCATGCTGAGTGTTAGGGCTAAATCCAAATTTTTTGCTTCTTCACGAAACTTATCAACAACCTTAAACTTATTATCAATTAACTTTTCTAAAACTGCATAATCAGTAAAAAAGTAGAAGCGATCCATCGCCCCACGACGATAATAGATGTTATTCTCTTCGGCAAAATCGGATACGAACTGGGCAAGAAATGAGTTTACTTGACTCACTTGAGAATCACTCAGGTTGTCTTCCAACTCGTCATAATTATCAACAGAGACAATACCAATAACTGGACGACTTCCGATTAAACTAGTCGTTGCGGTGTATTCTGTTGAGGCATCAAAAAAGTAGAACAACCCTTGTTCAAAGTCAACATGAACAGCGTAGCGTTTGCCTGAGAAATTCGCATAGAGACGATCATCGTCCAATCCGACATTCACAATCTCGCGTAATTTTTTCTGGTCAAATTTACCATTCTCCTGAGCAAAAATCAACTCTGCATAAGGATTAAACCATTCTACTTGATTGCTATCTAGTTTTACTTTTATGACACCGACCGGCATCTTGTCCAACAGTTTCATGAGCCCTGTATTAGCGTGTTGGTTTAGGTATTCAATCTGTTCTAGCTCGCTAATCGTATAAGATTTTTCTTGAAAAACAAACAGACCTACTAGCAAAACCAAAGCGATAAACAGTGATAACAATAGGATGTTCGACCCTGGAAACAGGCTGCTAATCGTTGCCAACAGACCGAACAAAATAATTCCAATCATCACAAAGTGAATCGTTGCAAACCGAAATTTTTTCATCATTAACCTCTTCCAGCCATTGTACCACAAAACACTGTAAAATGCTAGCTTTGTTCCAATTCTTGCCAGCATATAGATTTCCATTACGAAAAGCATGCAGCTCTATTCGAACCGCATGCTTCCTCCAAACTGTTTATGCAATAATACTTTGTATACTACCGAACGGTCGACTAGCACACGCTGTTCATTCAGCAATCGTCGTTTACCGACGCGAATTTTCTTCTGAATCATTGGACGTTGACGAACTACTTGATGAACTTCCTGTAGAGGAACGGCTTGTAGTTTTTATCCCCAAGGCATTCCACGCTTGTGCGTAATCACTATCCGTTCCGCCAATCATAAACTTATATGTCATAGCTGGTGCACCAGACTTTGCCCAATAACTTGTCGTTATTGCTCCTGAGACTGAGATTGACTGACCATTGACTTGTACAGTTCCTGGTCGCAATCCCGTTGAAGCCAGTACATTGGACGAGATGACATCCGAATCCAGTTCAAACCTACCCTGGAACAGGTCTGGGTTTGCATTATATAAGGCGTTAACTAAATAAGCAACATATTGAGCGTTATTGTTGTATCCTGTCAAACTATCCATGCCTGTGTTATCATCATGACCAGCCCAAGTTCCCAAAGTAACTTGAGTTGTTGCAAGCATCAACCAAACATCTGCCGTCTCGTTACTTGTTCCTGTCTTACCAATTAAATCTGCAGAAGCAGCTTGTGGATTAAGTGCAGCCAAGCGACTTGGAAACGTAGTTGTATCACCAGATGAAATAACGCGTCTCAGCAACTGGGCCATAATACTTGCTGTTTCCTTTGAATAAACTTGAACCGGCGCTTGCTCATACTGATACACAACCTCGCCATTGTGGCCTGTAATTTTTTCAACGATATGTTGTTCGTTGTAAACTCCACCGTTTGCTAAGGTCTGATAGGCGTTTGTGTTTTGAGCGACCGTTGCTTCGATACCGCCTGCAAGAGGCAAACTCTCAATATCATATAGGGAAATATCATAGTTCATCTTATCCATGTATCCCTTTACATCCACTCTAGCATGCTGCAACATTTTATAGGTCCAAAAAGCTGGAATGTTCGCAGATTTATTCAAGGCATCCTGCAAGGTCATCATGCCTGTTCCCTTGCTACTACCGTGCATAATTTGAGTTCCATCCGAGAATGTCGTCGGATAGTTAGACAAGATACTCGCCGACCCCATCAAACCTTGATCTATCGCAATTCCGTATACCAAAAACGGCTTGACCGTCGATCCTGGAGAGCGCTTCGTGTCAAAAGCATGGTTATTCTGATTGCTAGCATAATCACGCCCACCAATAAAACCAAGAACTGCTCCTGTTTTATTGTCTAGAAGAACACTACCGGTTTCTACCAAGCCAGTCCCATCATCCAAGACCGCTCCATAGTTAGCAACAACACTTTGCATTGTATCGTAGATGCTTTTATCAACGGTACTTGTAACCGTGTAACCACCTTGACTCAATTCTTGCTTAGCCAATTCCTGATAGGCAGCAACCGTAGCATCATTTTTCAAATCATTATCAGATACCTTATCTCGCTCAATCAGATAATCATATATCCGCTGTTCTGCTTCCTCCATAACCTCATAGTAAAGATAGTCCTTAGTGTCTTGTGTTACAGGAGCAGGTGCAACAAAATCCTGTTTTATATCGTAAGCTTTATAACTTTCGTACTCTTCTTTCGTCAGATATTCTGCACGATACATATTATACAGCACATCTTTCGAACGCTCTATCCCATATGCCATATTCTCATCCGACTTAAAACTGCCATCTGAAGAATAAGGGGAATAAACAATCGGGCTCTGCGGAAGACCTGCAATAAAGGCCGCTTGAGGAATAGTCAACTCTTTTGCTGTCTTTCCGAAAATACCTTGCGCCGCTTCCTCAACACCGCCAATATTTTGTCCCTGGTTATTCCGTCCAAACGGCGATACGTTGAGGTAGGTTGTCAAAATTTCATCCTTACTCATCACACGTTCTAATGCTAAAGCAGATACAATCTCATTTGCTTTACGCGAGAAAGTCGGCGCATCACCAACAAGTTGTTGCTTAATAAGTTGCTGGGTCAATGTCGAACCGCCACTCGATGAACCAATGCCTGCAGAACCCAGGGCTGCTCGAAGCACTGCTTTGGGAACAACGCCGTTGTGACTTTCAAAAGTCTCATCTTCCGTCGCAATAACCGCATGCTTAACAGTGTCAGAAATTTCATCGCTCGTTACAGGGGTGCGCAGCAGATCAGAATTAACTTCTGAAATCAAGGTGCCATCAGAATAGACAACCTTCGAAATACGCGTTACGTCTGTCACTTTACTAACCAATTCTTCCTGATTTGGGACCGCCACATTATCAAATAAACTTGCAACATAACCAATCCCTATTCCCGAACCAAATAAACCAACTAAGAGAATCAGAATTCCAATAAAATCAACTAGCAGTTTTAAGGTCCGCAAGACAATACCTACCACATCCGGAAGCGTCAAGGCCTTATTTTCAGACTGTTTCTTTGCTTTTTTGCTTTGTTTCACTGTCATAACAAACTCCTTATCTTTTCATTATACCAAAAAATGTTCCTTTTCTAGCAATTCATGGTATAATAAAGGGAAATTTTAATTGAATCGGGCAAGTTTTAGGATAGCATATTGGTTCAATCTTAAAAAGACAGGCGCGATATCCCCAGGAGAATATTTTTATGAACATTTTTGAAGAACTAAAAGCACGTGGCTTGGTCTTTCAAACGACAGACGAAGAAGCCTTGGTAAAAGCATTGACAGAAGGGCAAGTATCTTATTACACAGGCTACGATCCAACAGCTGACAGCTTGCACTTGGGCCACTTGGTTGCCATCTTGACCAGCCGTCGTTTGCAGTTGGCTGGCCACAAGCCCTACGCTCTAGTTGGCGGTGCGACTGGTCTGATTGGCGACCCTTCCTTCAAGGATGCGGAGCGCAGCTTGCAAACCAAAGATACCGTGGACGGTTGGGTAACAAAAATCCAAGGTCAGCTCTCTCGCTTCTTGGATTTTGAAAATGGTGACAACAAGGCCGAAATGGTCAACAACTACGACTGGTTCTCAGACATTAGCTTTATCGACTTCCTCCGTGATGTTGGCAAATACTACACGGTCAACTACATGATGAGCAAAGACTCTGTGAAAAAACGGATTGAAACAGGGATTTCCTACACCGAGTTTGCCTACCAAATCATGCAGGGCTATGACTTCTACGAGCTCAACGACAAGCACAATGTAACTCTGCAAATCGGTGGTTCTGACCAATGGGGCAATATGACTGCAGGTACCGAGTTGCTTCGCCGCAAGGCTGACAAGTCTGGTCACGTCATGACTGTTCCCCTCATCACTGACTCGACAGGTAAGAAGTTTGGTAAGTCAGAAGGCAACGCCGTTTGGTTGGATGCCGATAAGACTTCTCCATATGAAATGTACCAATTCTGGCTCAATGTCATGGACGATGATGCCGTTCGTTTCTTGAAAATCTTTACTTTCTTGTCATTAGATGAGATTGCTGAAATCGAGAAACAATTTGACGCTGCCCGTCATGAACGCCTGGCTCAGAAGATTCTGGCTAAGGAAGTCGTGACATTGGTTCACGGTGAAGAGGCTTATAACCAAGCTCTTAACATCACCGAGCAATTGTTCGCAGGCAACATCAAAAACCTGTCCGCAAAAGAGCTCAAGCAGGGCCTCAGCAACGTTCCAAACTACGCTGTACAGGCTGAAGACAACCTTAACATCGTTGAACTCTTGGTTACCTCTGGTATTGTCACTTCAAAACGCCAAGCTCGTGAAGATGTGCAAAATGGTGCCATTTATGTCAACGGTGAGCGTGTGCAGGACTTGGACTATACCCTTTCTGACAGTGACAAGATTGACGGCGAGTTAACCGTTATCCGTCGTGGGAAGAAAAAATATTCAGTTTTGACTTATTAAGCGATGAAAAATACCAAGCAAAATCCTAAAAATCAAGAATTTTTGAACGACTACTTTGAACAAATGGCTCAGGAAGCCAGTCTTTTGCATCCTGAGTTAGAGCATTTGTCTGCCGATGAACGTCAAGCATTTTTGGACCAACTCTATCGTGAGGATGAGACACGTCATGCCAAACGCCTGAAGGAGCATCTAGAGGTGTTCTCCGACGCAGTGATTGGGGTTATCATCACCATGATGTTGCTGGAAATTCCTTTACCGAGCGACACTGTTGATACACATCACTTTTTCACTGGCATCCTCATCTTCTTTGTATCCTTTTTCATCGTGGCGGATTTTTGGTATGACAACCACAAGATTCTGGGGCAGATTGAGCACGCAACCAGCAAAATCTTGATTGTTCAATTCAACTTTATGGCAACGCTGGCCCTCATTCCCCTCTTTACTCGGTGGATGATGGAAGGCATAACCACCACGGCTGTTGTTGGTTATGGGGTCGTGACCATTGCAGTCAATCTCTGTCAATCCATTTTGAATTACTTTGTCCTACAAGAAAAGTTTGCCGGAACAACATATACAAAGCGGTTTGTTTCCATGGCACACTTACGGCAATTGGTGACCGTCGCCCTTTTCAACATCGTCGTTATCCTATTTGCTTACTTTAATCCGACACTTGCCTTTTATTTCTACATTTTGCGACCAATCGTATCTTTCCTAGGAGCAGCCTTCTTCGAAAAGAAACGGCAGGAGCGGAAAGAAAAAATGGCAGTTAGAGTCAATCGCCTATAATTCCCAAGGAAATCCTATGTGATTTCCTTTTCTGCTAACCTAGGAGAAAAGACATGACCTGCATTTTTTGCCACCAACTCAAAGAAGAAGATATTCTCTACCAGACAGAACATTTCAAGGTGGTCTGGGATATTGACCCTGTCCAAACGGGGCATCTACTGATTATCAGCAAGGAACACTATGACACACTCAGTCAGGTCCCACCTACTGTTCGCTATGAACTATCGGACTTGGAAGTTTTGTTGACTGAAAAACTCTGTCAGGAATTAGCGATTGACGGCGTGACCTTAGCTTGTAATGACCGCTTGTTTGACGCTGGTACCCATTTCCATGTCCACCTGATTCCACGCTTTCGATCAGACGGCTTCTGGGACCAAATTTCACTTGCACAAGTACAGCTGGATTTGGACAAGCTCCTCAAAGCATAATAAAAAGCAGCCCGACGGCTGCTTTTTCGCTTATATCAATTCTTCCACTTCATAGATAGTATCTTCCAACATCTCTTGGTATCGCTCCAAATCATAGGCCACCGTAGTTTCCACTTCCGCCAACTGTTCTTCCAGCTGGATTTTCACAGCTTCCACCCCTTCCATTTCCAAGAGGTAATTGGTCACGTGTTTGACACAGTTCTGACAGGATAAATTTTTCAATTTCAAAGTTTGCTTCATGTTTTTTCTCCTTTTTTATACTCAATGAAAATCAGATTCAGACTAGCTCCAAAGGTTCCCCGAACCTTTGGAGGTTGAAAATTGGGCGAGCTTGTTCGCTACAAAAAGGTTCGGGGAACCTTTGAAGGCTGGAAATAGAGCGAACGTCTTCGTTTCTCCAAGAGCAGATAGAACCCTACTACTTTCGCATTGCCAGGTAGTAGGCTGCAAAACTCCATCGGAACTATACACTCATCAAGTCAACAACGTCTGAGGTTGATTTTTGAAGAGTATGATGATGTCCACAGGTACATTGCCCCGCCAAGCACCGACAAGCGATTCGCTCAGGTGCGGTCTTTTGTAGCTGCGAGATTTTGCTGGCCAGACTTTCAAGGCTTTTTTGGGAAAACATCCCTGTGTCTAGCAGTTTTTCAACCAGTTGCCCCTGTTTTGTGGAACATATGGTAGCTAGTAAGAGCTCCACCTGCCCCTGCAAATGTTCCTCTTCACTGATCCGCGGATAGTAGTGGTACTTGCTAGTTTCCTTAGCCATTCTCAAATAGTTTTTCTTCCGCAGCCGCCCTAAAAGTGTCTTAATGGTCGTCGCCTGCCAATCAAAGCCTTCCTGCAAGGCCTGAATAATTTCCTGAGAAGTCGCACCAGGATGGGCCCACAAGACCCGCATGACCTGCCACTCCGCGGCTGAAATTGTCTGCTCCACACATTCACCTCCAAGCAATCACATTTCTATAATCAGTTTACATTTGTAGTCAAAACGTAGTGTAAAAAACTGAGCTAAGCGCTCAGTCTTTTATTCTTCTTCCATAAAACTATTGAAAACTTCTTCAATCATGTCCCACTCTTCCGTGGCATCTTCTGGAATCGCCTGTAGATCCCCTTCTGTTCCATTCTCATTTTCGATATAAGAATATGCTTGGATTTCAACTTCTCCATTCTCATCTTCCTCTGCACCAGCTGGAATTAAGAGAACATAGTTTTTACCAAACTCTTCT
Source organism: Streptococcus suis (assembly GCF_024509525.1). Classification (GTDB taxonomy): domain Bacteria; phylum Bacillota; class Bacilli; order Lactobacillales; family Streptococcaceae; genus Streptococcus; species Streptococcus suis_AC. The sequence goes on along the minus strand of NZ_JAMWEM010000008.1, from coordinate 100,502 downwards.
TGACCATCGATGGTCAACAAAATTTCAAACAAGGTTTCATTCCCGTTGTCATCCACTAAAGTAATCAGTTCGCGTTCATCATGGTTATGCTCATGGTCGTGATTATGTGCCATTTGTTACTCCTTAAAATGTTCTATCCAAATAATTTTGTAAGATTAGCTGAGCAGCTAATTTATCAATAACTTTTTTACGTTTGCTTCTACTGATGTCTGCCTGCTCAACTAGCATGCGCTCAGCTGCAACAGTTGTCAAGCGTTCATCCTGATATTCCACCGGTAAGCCAAATAGTTCTGTCAGTTGATTCCCGTAATATTGACTTGCTTCAACCCGAGGACCACTAGTATTGTTCATATTCTTTGGCAGACCAACAACAAATTTTTCTACGCGGTATTCCTTGACTAGCTCCGCAATGCGTTCAAAACCAAATAAGCCTTTATCTTCATCAATCGAAACAATCTCTATCCCTTGTGCCGTGAAACCTAAGGGATCCGATATGGCTACTCCGACTGTTTTTGAACCGACATCTAACCCCATTATCCTCATCAAAAGTCAATCCCATTATTCTTTAAGTAAAAGCGAACCAATTCCTCTACGATCTCATCGCGTTCATAACGGCGAATTTGGTTTCGGGCATCATTATAACGTGGGATATAAGCAGGATCTCCACTTAATACATAACCGACAATTTGGTTAATTGGATTATAACCCTTGTCGTCTAGCGATCGGTAAACATTGGTCAAAGTTTCGCTAATTTCTTTTTTGTTTGAATCGTCTAGACGAAAACGAACAGTTTCTTCTGTGAATCCCATACTTACACCTTCCTTCTTTATCTTATTCGGTCTATTATAGCATAGTTTAAATCAAATTTCAATGAATTGCTACTAGTATACCACGCCGTACGCATGAAAAATTTCTCTAGCCTTTTTTGTGCCTTGGGAGAATTTTTGAATGAGTAGAAAGATTGGTTTGTCATGTTCTGTCACCTATTCTGAAGAGGCTTCGAAGGACAGTTTCTGTTCTTTTAATAAATCCGGATTGACCATACTCACAACACGTTCCACGGCGTCATGAGAAGGACAACCGACACTCAAGTCAACGTACTCTCCCAAGACAGAGTCGTTCATTTCTATGAAATCTTCCATCTCTTTCCACGTTTCAGTCCCCGCCATTTGACAAACGAAAACTAGAAAGAGAATAGTCGATAAGGGATAGCGGATTTTCCATGCTTGACGGCTATCGTACTCTTCTTTGAGCTCTTCTATGGATAAAAGAAAATCAATCATTGTAGTTCACCTCTATTCTAGTGTACTACTTTGATTGATGTTTGGTTATGATTTTTGCTTGCCAAAAACAAAACTATCCTCATGCGTTTGTCATGCTCAATGACGGTTCTGTTTTATCTAAATAGCTACAAAAAGCCCCGTGATAAATCTATACTGATCCCTACCGTTAAATCTTGTTCTAACTTTTTAGGGGCCATTTGATTTATCCCGAGGGCTAATTCAATAAACTAGTTTATCTTATTAGGATTCGTCTACCTTGTCTTCTTTTTAGAACGTTTATAGAGAGCTCCCAACAACAATCCTGCTCCTGCAAGGGTCAAAGCCTGGCTGCTGTCCTCACCTGTTTTTGGTAAGAGACGTTTAGTTGGGTTTTGACTTTCAGAACCCAGTACCTCTGAAAGGGACTCAGATGCAGACACTGACTCGCTGATAGATTCGGAAAGCGAAACGGATTCTGAGTTTGACTCACTGACTGCCTCTGAAGCAGATTCTGAACTTGAAACAGATTCAGAATTTGATACTGACTCTGAGTTAGATACCGATTCAGAGTTAGACTCAGAAAGAGAGAGGGAATTCGAGTTTGATAGCGACACCGACTCTGAAGTATTCACAGTGTACCAATGAACTGTCTCATTAGTATTTGCATAATAGGTATTACGTAGATAAATCTGAACACCTAGAGGCACGTGTCCATTATTAACAAATGAATCAGCTGATCCTAACCATTTGTATTCTGTACTACCTGTATTTTCAGTCGACCAAATTTGTACACCTAGGAATATACGACCATAAGTCCCACCTGTAGAATCATCTCCTGAAAATTGACCAACCAATCGGTAGAGACCATCTGGGCTTGTATAAAAGACCATGATTTCTTTACCCTTATAGGTATCAGTAGTATAGTTAGCTGTTATGGTACTTGACGTATTCCATGAATAACCCGAATCATTTCGAGCGTTCAGCGTACTGGTCTCAAGAATTTTAATAAAGCCATCTGTATTGGTACCTGACCAGTCTAATGTACCTGTGTAAGCAGGATCAACAATGTACAAACCCTTCGTAACGGAACCATCTGAATCAACAACAGTTGCAAGTGATTTAACTTTAAGTGCATCCATACCTGAGTCAATTTTCGAAAATAGATGAACTGTCCCAGGTGCCTGCTCAACAGTTGCCTGAGCAGCTGTTGTCGAAGAATAATCATAGCCTGTAAAAGTACGAACGCCTGAAGGCGTAACCGTCTGACCACCGATTGTTACAAGAGTATAGTCTGCAATCGTAGTTCCATCAGTCATAACCACCCATGAAAACGGGTGGCTTGTACACCGGCTATAAGCCGTTTCTCTCCATCGACGTCTAAAGACGTTCGCTGAACTTCGTTCAGGTTAGTGCTATAATTACTTGACTAATGCCCGTAACAACGGACTTTTATCTCGTTCTAAAACTGCCATCTGAAAATGGAGCTTCATACTCTTTGACACTCAAGAATCAAGTACAATGTCATTGAACAACTAATCTCCCAGATTAGTTGTTTACTCGCGAATATATTTCGCAACTATCTTTTCGTTCAGCCCAACGGTACTAACATAGTAGCCTCTAGTCCAAAAGATCGATTCCCGTACTTATATTTTAAATTGGCATGTTTATCAAATATCATTAGAGCACTTTTGCTTTTCAACGATCCCATAAAATCGGAAATCGAAAGTTTCGGAGGTATCAAGACAAGCATAGGAACATGGTCTGGCATCATGTGTCCCTCAATGATTTCCACGCCTTTGTATGGACATAGATGACGGAAAATAGCAATGAAGTCCTGTCTAATTTGGTAGTAAATAGATTTTCTCCGGTACTTAGGTGTGAAAACGATGTGATAGAGCACATCCATTTGGTATGTGATAAACTGTAACGGGTTTTAGCCATGCTAAACTAGTCCACTGGACTAGTTTACTCCTCCTTATCTAACCTGAACAAGAGATTATAACAGGAAAAAGAAATGGACGCTCGAAGCCTTGTCAGCCACCAGCATAGCTGGTGGTTTTCTTGTTTTTCTCTACGAGAAAAACTGGCTCGAAGCCATAATAAAAAAAGTCCTACCGGACTCCTTCTTATAGCGCCGCTCTCATACGAGCTTGAGCATTTTCAACATTGCGAACAGAGCGTGGCAGAAACGCACGAATGTCATCTTCCTTGTAGCCGACCTGCAACCGTTTTTCGTCAATCAGAATCGGACTTTTCAGAATACGCGGATTAGCAGTAATTAAGTCAATTACTTCGTTAACGCTCAGTTCCTCAATATCGCATTCTAAACTTTTTGCATAGCGATTTTTTGAGGACACGATGCTCGCAATTCCATTCTCTGTCTTGGTCAAAATATTCAAAATTTCTTCTTTTGTAATGGCTTCTTTCCCTAAGTTATGCTCGTTGTACGATAACTGGTGGGCATTGAGCCAATTCTTTGCTTTTTTACAAGAAGTACAGCTTGACACTGTATAGATTTTAATCATGTAGGCTCTCCTTTGCTACATCTTCATAAACACATTATAGTCCATTATACCACATATTTGCTCAGTCGGAAGACCTATTTTGAGAAAAACCTTCAAAATTTTTAGGAAAATTTTTAGGATATCTTTAGTATTTTTCCCTTTCTTTGACCAAATTTCACCAAAAAAGTCTGGAAATTTCTCTCCAGACTGCTTGTTAATCTTCTAATTCGATACCGCCATCCAAATCTAGGACAACATCTTGGCTTTCAGCAACCTCTTCCACAACAGGCGCCTCTGTATCTTCAATCAAGCCATAATGCACACGAATTTTGCGGTCAATTTCTGTAAATACTTCTGGATTTTCTGCCAAGTATTTCTTGGCGTTTTCAGATCCTTGACCGATTTTCTCGTCGTTGTAAGAATACCAGGCACCAGCTTTTTTGATAATACCCAGCTTGCTTCCGATTTCAATCAATTCACCAGTTTGCGAAATTCCTTCGCCGTACATGATTTCCACGACAGCTTCCTTAAACGGAGGAGCGACCTTGTTTTTGACAATTTTTACCTTGGTTTCCTTACCAACATTTTGGTCTTTCTGGTCTCCTGTTCCCTTGATTTGTGTGTTCCCACGTACATCCATACGAACAGATGCATAGAATTTAAGCGCACGTCCACCAGGGGTTGTTTCGGGGTTCCCAAACATAACGCCTACTTTTTCACGCAATTGATTGATGAAAATCGCAACGGTCTTGGTCTTGTTGATAGAAGCACCGAGCTTCCGCATGGCTTGGCTCATCATACGAGCCTGCAAACCAACGTGGCTATCTCCGATATCTCCGTCAATCTCTGCGCGTGGTACAAGAGCTGCAACCGAGTCCACTACGACCAAATCCACAGCTCCAGAGTCAATCAACTTCCCTGCGATTTCAAGGCCCTGCTCTCCAGAGTCAGGCTGTGACAAGAGCAACTCATCAATGTTGACACCAAGAGCTGCAGCGTAGGCAGGATCCAAAGCATGCTCCGCATCGATAAAGGCTGCAATACCACCTTCTTTTTGAGCCTGAGCAACAGCATGGAGAGCAACTGTCGTCTTACCTGAAGATTCTGGTCCGTAGATTTCAATGATACGACCTTTCGGATAGCCACCTGCACCCAGAGCAATGTCGATAGACAAGCTTCCTGAGCTCATTACTTGCACTTTTTGCTCAGCCCGCTCACCAAGTCGCATGATTGCACCCTTACCGAAGTCTTTTTCGATGTTTTTCAAAGCATCGTCAAGTGCCTTCTTGCGCTCATCACCGAATTTTTTTGTAATATCATCTAGATTTTTACTTGGTTTTTTTGCCATTTTTTTCTCCTATTTTCTAATCAATCCATTATAGCAAACTTTTGCTATTTGACAAAGTTTTTCGTACGAAATTGAGGGCTTGCAAGGACACAATTTGACGCAGGTGCTGCCAAGAGTAGCCTCCCAGTTCCACCACTTCTTCGACCAAGCCTTCCGCCCTTGCCAAAGATAAGTAAAGAGTGACCAAAGCATTGTCTACTTGTGACTCGGGTTTCATAGCAACCAAAACTGCCAATCCCAAATCAGCCTGTCTGTTCTGCCTTTCTCCCATAGCTAGCTCCGCCGCAGCATCTCGACTAGCTTGAGCCGTCGGATCTATCCGCCCGCCTCGGTAAAATTGACGACCTTGTAAAGCTGCTGTCAATTCCGCCTGAACCAATCCAGCCGTCATATTTTCAACAATCGCTAGACTCAAATCCTGCTCCACTAAGCCCGCTGCCACAACTTTTTCTAGGCTATTGTCTTCCCCATAACCGTATAGATAATCCGATAGGCTTTCCCTTTGGACAATCTCCGTCTCGAGTTGGTCTAGCTTGGCAGTCGCTTCGTCCTGACTAGCAGCCTTGGTAGAAAGACGGAGGGTCACCTCACCGGTCTTGGCATAAGGAGCCAAGGTCGGATCGGTTTGCTGGTCAATCAAATCTGCCAGCAGAGTAACCAACTGACTTTCTCCAATTCCAAAGAAACGAAGGACGCGAGAGTAGAGCCGCTGGCTTGACTGACTGAGCAAAGGCTGTAAACTTTCTGTAAACATGGCCTTGAGCTCACTAGGTGGACCAGGCAAGACAACATAGGTCACGCCTGCTTGCTCAATCAAACCGCCAACAGCAAGCCCTGTCGGATTTTGTAAGGGCTGACTGCCCGCAACGATTTGGGCCTGGCGTTCGTTATTGGGTGTGCGAACACGACCTGGTCGACTGGCAAAGAAGCGGTCTAATTTTGCCATAGCCTGTTCGTCAAAGATCAGGTCTTTTCCTAGGAAGGTTGCCAAGGTCTGCTTGGTCAAGTCATCTTCCGTTGGACCTAATCCACCACATAAGATAACCAAATCACTGCGTTGGCGAGCGACCTCCAAAACAGACAGTAGCCTGTTTGCATTATCTCCAACAGCTGTGTGGAAATAGACATCGATTCCCAGCTCTGCACATTTCTCCGAAAGAAACTGAGCATTAGTATTGACAATCTGCCCCGTCAAAATTTCCGTGCCGACGGCAATGAGTTCTGCTTTCATAGTCCTCCTTTTTCGATTGCGGTTGCCCGCTTATCTTATTAGTTCGTAATTGGTTTGCAAATCCCGTTCATTGTATCATAAAACGTCAAAAATCTCCTGAATGCCAAGAGATCCTAGTAGGCAAGTTAAGTCTGGATTGACTTCTATCAGATACCGCTTATAACCTCCACTCACACGATACCTCGTGTTCATTTAAAAGACCCGCCGCCTGTAAATAGGAATAAACACAGACAGGACCGACAAATTTGAAGCCTCGTTTTTTCAAATCTTTGGACAGGCGTTCGGACAGGTCATTTTTGGTCGGCAACTCTCGGAATGACTTGATAGGGTTGACAAGCGGTGTAAAGTCCACCCAAGCCCAAAGATAATCATCAAAACTACCAAACTCCTCCTGTACTCGAAGAAAAGCCTGAGCATTGGTGCGGGTGGCGTATAGCTTGGCCTTGTGGCGAATGATGTCTGAATTGGCCAGAAGGTTATCTAACTGGCTATCCGTCATGGTTGCGACCTTTTGGACATCGTAGTCGAAAAAAGCAGAGCGAAAAGCCTGGCGTTTGGTGAGGACAATTTCCCAAGAAAGGCCAGCTTGATAGGACTCCAAGCAGAGCAACTCAAACAAAGCCTGCTCATCATGTAGCGGCTTGCCCCATTCTTCATCATGGTAAGCAATATAAAGTGGATTATTTAGATTAACCCAAGCACAACGGGACATAGCATCTCCTTTTCACATACGGTTTACTCAACACTTTTGACAGGTTAGTTCGAGACAACTGGATACTTTTCGTAACATAATCCCAATCCTGAGTATCACTGAATAACGCAGTTGACATCTGGCAAAAGGCTTCGTCAAAACTCGCCTTTTACCTAGTTGTCATTGCAGAGGTCTCACAACGCAAATTTCTAGCAAAATTTCTGTTCGGCCGTCTATTTCCTCTTTATCCTTTACGTCCTTTGTATCTGGACACGACATGAGCCGCAAAAATCGACATTATTTTTGTGGCGAATTAGTAAGGTGCCTAGGCAAGTCGCAAATAGCGATTGCCGTAGTATGATGAGTTACTTTAGTAACCATCATACTGGTACGTTAATTGAACACGGACTAAGGACTGTGAGAAAAAGATAAACCTGCCTAGAGCTTAAAAGCTCTGCGTTAGGTTTCCTATTTTCTCTTTGTCCTTTACGTCCTTTGTATCTTATTACTTCATCAGCATTTTAAGTGCTGACTTGATGTAGTTTTCTGCGGTATCGTTGGTGCCGTCAAAGAATTTCTTGATTTTCTTGAGTTCGGCTGGACGGTAGCCAAGGGCTTCCATGGCTTCCATAGCTTCATCGAGGGCAATATTTTCACTGGCAGGTGCTACTGGTTGGACAGGGCCTGCTTCTTCACTCATGACAAACTTGCCTTCTAGGTCCAAAATCATCTGCTGGGCTGTTTTCTTCCCAATCTTTGGAAACTTGGTCAGATAAGTAATATTTTTTTGCTCAATAGCACGCACCAGACCGTCATTATCATCAACAGCAATAATTGCCAAAGCCGTTGTCGGACCAATACCTGAAACAGAAATCAGACTGAGGAAAACAGATTTTTCAGCCTCAGTCATAAATCCGTAGAGCAAATGGGCATCTTCACGAATCACCTGATGCGTATAGACCGTCACTTCTTGCTGGACCTGCCCAGAGTAAACGTAGGGATTGGCTACCTGCAAGAGATAGCCAACTCCGTGCGTTTCTACCACAATATACTTTGCAGTGATTTTTGTTAAAATTCCTTTGATATAGTCGTACATACTTTTTCCTTATCAATGTTAATTTAGTCCTATTATTGTATCATAAAAGCCTTGCTATTGACAGCGAGGCTGAATTTCAATATCCGACGGATAGGTTGCCTGCACAATGAACGAGCATCGGATAACAAAGATTGCCTGTTCTGTGATAGAGATAACCCAGGTAAATACCCGAACAGATCTGGGGAATCGTGTTGATAATTTCTGAACTATCCAGAGATTTAGCATGCCCTAAGCCAAAAATGAGACCTTGCAAGACAATAGCAAACCATGGATTTAAAACATTTTTCAGACTATCCTGTAAAAATTTTCGATAAAAAAGTTCTTCAACAATTGGACCGATGATTCCCACTATCAGCAAAAAGATTGGAAGTGGGACGATTTGGTTTATCTTATTAACTGCTGTGACATTGCCTATACCTTCTGAGATATGGAATGATTTCACTATCAAGTATTGGAGAAAACTTCCTCCATACATGACCAAAAAGTCTGCAAGATAAAACAAAGGGAATTGATAAAGCAGTTTCCAGCTCCACATTTTTCCAAAATCAGTCCAAAGGAGCTTTCTATAGTGGTATATGCCAAGTGCAAATAGCAAGACAAAACTAGCAAGCTGATAATAAAGACTATAGGTTGGGGGAAGATCTAAATAACGGTGAAGCTTGAGTAGCAAATTAAGCACACCAAGAACAATAAATACAATGAATAACCTATCCTTTCTGATCATACGATGACCTCGCTTATAAAGATTTGGTCAACATGAGTTCTTGGATAAGGAAGCCGATGAGGAAAAAAACGATAAGGAAAGGAAGCAAGAGAGTGGCGTTACCACCAACAAAGATACCCAGACTGAATAGGATTAGGAGAATCAGGTAATTTATCCAGACCCGACTTTTCTTAGCCTTGACTTGTAAGCCAATTAACTGGTCAAAAGAGAGCTGATAACGTTGAGCAATACCGACTAGACTGGCACTATCAGGTAAGGTGCGACCTTTTTCCCAGTTTAAGACAGTTTGACGTGACACTCCAATCGCTTTTGCCAAGTTTTCTTGAGATTCCTGTCGTTTTGTTCGCTCCATGTGAATGAGCTGTCCAAGATTGGTCATGTTGCCTCCTTTACTTTACAAGCTGGTGGTAAAAATAGCTAGTCCAAATGCTTTTACATGAGCGTTAAAATCCTTAATATTTCCCTAATTCTCGCAAACTCGTATGGTTTTCCTGAATGCGTCTGAACATTTTTTCCATATCCGATTTGCTAAAATGTACTAAGACTGGGCGACCGTGCGGGCAGTTATAGGGATTTTGGCAGTAAGACAATTGTCTCAATAAATCACGCGCCGAATAATCATCCAAAGCATGGTTGGCCTTGATTGACCGTTTACAAGACATCATGATGGCCAGTTCTGCCCGATACTGCTTGATTGACACCTGATCTGTCAAGAGCAACATGTCGCACATCTCATAAATGCCAGACTCAATCTCCTCTTCCTTCATCCAGATAGGATGTTCACGTAAGATGAATTGGTTGACACCATACTCTTCCAAGTTGACACCAACTTGACGGAGGGCATCCATTTTATGGGCAAGGTTGAGAGCATCGTTCTGAGGGAATTCAAAAATATAAGGTACCAGCAACTGCTGGGCTACATTATCGACTTCTCCAATCTTTTCACGATAGTATTCATATTTGACCCGCTCCTGTGCGGCGTGTTGGTCAATGATGTACAAGCCTGTTTTCCCTTGTGCAAACAAGTAAGTCCCGTGCATCTGACCAAAATACTCTAATTCTGGGAAGGTCGAGGTTTCTTCCTGGGCCAGCTTGTTAGCTACCTTGGCCAATTCCTTAGTGGATAGGTTGGGGTGGTCCAAGTCATCAGTAGTTTCTGTCTGCCGTTGGGCAAATTTGATCGTGACAGACTTGTCAACTTGACTTGTCACCTCCGTCAAGTTATTGCCTTCTTCCAAAGGCTTGATTTCTTCTGAAACCACCTCTGGTTTGAGGAAAAAATCCTGCTTAACAGTGTCATAATAGAGATTGCTTTCCTTGAGTGGCAAGGTGACCTGCTCTGCTTTAACCTTCGTCCGTGTACTAGACTGAGCCAGATTTTCAAGAGCATCGGGAATCAAATCCTGTTCCTTGAGAGCCTTGATAATGGCCTCGCGAATCAGGGTCATGAGTTCCTTTTCCTTGGAAATGCGGACTTCTTGCTTGGTCGGGTGGACATTGACATCAGCAAGATAGGGGTCAATCCCAATAGAAATCACAGCCAGTGGGAAACGCCCCACCATGAGCTTGCTGCCATAGCCCTCCAAAATCGCTCGATTCAGCAAAAAATTCTTGATATAGCGACCGTTGATGAAAATGGAAATGTAGTTGCGGTTGGCACGAGTCAACTCTGGCAGGGAAACGTAACCCGAAACGTGAAAGTCTAAGTCCTCGGCCTCTATCTCGACCATTTTTTTGGCAGAGGCGATACCGTAAATCCCTGAAATAGCTTGACGCAGTTTGCCCGTACCCGCAGTTGCCAGCAACTCCCTATCCTCGTTAATTAGGCTAAAGGCGACTTCTGGGTGGGCCAGGCTCTGCCTGTTAATGACATCAACGATATGCGATAACTCAGCCTGCTGACTGCGGACATACTTGAGACGGGCAGGGGTATTGTAAAACAAATCCGCAACCCGTATCTGCGTACCGACTGGACGGCTGATTGGCTCCTCCGACTCAATGACACCGCCCTTTGCCTCCAGACGAAGACCATGGGCATGGTCAGCTGTCGCCGTCTCAATGGTCATGTGGCTGACAGAGGCAATCGACGGCAGGGCTTCACCACGAAAACCCAGGGTCCGAATGCGGAATAGGTCTGCCTGATTTTTAATCTTACTAGTCGCGTGACGACGAAGAGCTAGGGCCACTTGATCAGGAGCAATCCCCTCTCCGTTGTCCGTAATTTGAATGGTTTTAAGTCCAGCTTCTTCGATGCGAATCTCAATCTGGCTCGCACCAGCATCAATCGAGTTCTCCACCAACTCCTTGACCACACTAGCAGGCCGTTCAATGACCTCGCCAGCTGCAATCTGGTTAGCTAAAATCTCTGGTAATTCAATAATTTCTGCCATAGGTTTCTTTCCTGTATTCTTAATAGTCCTATTATACCATAAAGCAAAAACAGTCCCTATTCGGACTGCTACTTGTTTTTCCAAAGGAAGTAGAGAGTAATCGAACAGGTGATGATACCCTCAAAAGGTTGAACACCGGCGCCCGTTGGACATTATAAGAGTACACGAAGTTGTGGCCGACAGCTACACTCTACAAAATGGTTCAAAATCTTTCATAGACGCTCCAATTTTAGTAACCATTATACCTCAGATTGCCCGTGCTACAATTTTCCATTAATCTCCTCGATGTACCGCTCCATTTTCCGATAATTTATTAGAAATAGCAGAGCGTAGACCAATACAAAGATAAACCAGAAAAAGAGAAGAGCCCCAAGTTTCACGGGAAACCAGCCAGCCAAAATGCCCAGTGGTGTAAAGCCTAAAGCCGTGATACCAAAATGCGTTGCCGTCATTCGTAAAAGGCTCCAGTCCTGTTCAAAAATCTTGTCTGCCAGCTGGAACAAGAGACCGATTGCCGCCCAAATGACTACACAAATCAGCATGACGGTTACTTGATCAAAGTTACTCAGGTAGTAAGCCCCCATGGTTGAAAAGGGATTGAGACGAGGGTAGGTTCCCTGTCCGAAGACGGCTGATCTGATAATGGCGATAATGGTTCCGATAGCGATGCCTAAACTGGCTGATAAGATGTATTTTTTCATAGTCCTAACCTTTCTTTGATGGATTTTATAGTTTCAATCTATAAAAATAAGGTATAATAGGCTAAGATAAAGGAGGTTTATTATGGAAATCAAGCATATGGGACAAATATTAAAACAATTACGACAAAGTAGGAAGTTGTCTCTAAAAGCAGCAACTGGTGGCGATTTCTCCGTCTCTATGTTAAGTCGATTTGAGAATGGGGAATCTGACTTAACAACTTTAAAATTACTGACTGTTTTGGAGAATATACGAACAGAGCCTGAGGAATTTTTTTACCTTATCAGAGGCTTTAAGACATCCAGTTTCTCTGCTTTAATCCAGGAAATCAGAGAGGTACAAGATAAGAATACCATCGATTCCGTTTGGCAATTGTACCAGCAGGAAGTGGAACATTTTCAGAAAGAAAACAAACCAACTCACCTTTTAAACGCCTTAATCATAAAAGGGAATCTGCACACTTTTGACAACAGTATTCAGGCCAGTAAAAAGGAACTGGATTTCTTCTATGATTACTTATTCTCTGTAGATATTTGGGGAGAATATGAATTGAATATCTTCACAGAAGTATCTGTACTTTTACCGTTAGAATCCTATTTTTTCTATTGTCGAGAATTGCTGACAAAAATCGATTATTTTGAAGAAATGTTCATCATTCGCAATCGCATCCACACTATCTTATTAAACGGACTATTTTTAGCAATAAAAGAAAAAGATTTACACAAAGCCAACTACTTTGACAAACAGATAAAGCAACGATTTTTTGAAGAAAACGAAGCCTACCTAAGAATCGTCTATCGGTTCGCTCAAGGCATGTTACAGTATCAATTTAACAAATCTAACGACGGACAAAAAACGATGGAACAAGCAGTACAAGTACTAGACTTTATAGGATGTGAACAGCTGGCTAGCTATTATAAAGAAGGTCTCGACAAACTGCTTCAAAAAGAGAGCTCTAACAAAATTTCTAAATAAGCTACAAACTCCACATACTGCACCCGAATAGTGTCACTCTATTTTTTGAATATATGCAAACAATCATTTTGAAGCGTAGAAAACTTCACTAAAGAAAATACCTTTTTTTACGTCAATTCCCTTACTAAAATCCTTTGAAAATATTCAACAAAAACAAAAAAGACCTCCATTTCAGCTATACTATACTAGTTCACATAGCAAAAGGAAAGGAGAAATCGACATGACTGAGTTTGCGTATAAAGCCTCTAGATTACAAGAATCTATGTTGAAAACTGCAGATATTCACACAAACAGATGCACCGTAATCAACAAAGGCTAAATGCTAGAACAGCTTGGAAAGTTATATAACCACTGTTTTTTGTTTCAATTCAAGGAGAAAGCATATGATATCTACCCATTATTGTAAAAAAGCCAACATCAGCAAAGATACAACCAATAAACTATTAGAAAACGTATTACGTACCGTTGAAAAGACCAGAAAAGAATTAGAAGAAGTCGCTAAAGACCTCTCATCTAATAAAATGAAACAAGTCACTGAAGTAGCAGATAATCACAAGGCAAATATCATTATCATCGAGGATGAAAACCGTGAATAAGGATGTGTTTGAATTTTACGATCAAGATAATTATTCTCTTCCCGATTTTGGATTTAAAATTCATATTTCAGCTACTCCTGGCAATTACAAAACCATTTTCAACATAGTATATCCTATTCTTTGTGAAAGACAGTTAATTTTTAAGTATATCAAGAAGGAACCAGACATTCTCTCTAATTTTTCTGAGTCAGAGAGTGCACCTGAGTCAGGAAAGTTCTTCACTATCTATCCCCAAGACAGAGAACACTGTCTCTCTATTTTAGACATGCTCTATCACCTCTTACCAAAGGAGCTAGAGGGAATTCACATTCTGAGTGATAGGGCTTATAAAGATTCGAATATTATTTTCTATCGATTTGGATGTATCATTGACCGAGAAGAAAGCAGAATAGAGGGGCACCCCGCTTATATACACTCCGACGGTCGCTATTGGTTGGATTATCAAAAAAGCTATTTTGATTTGCCCGAGTGGGTAGAAGATTTACAGGAACAACAAATCATCACCGACTCCTACTTATACTTATCGAGCAATTATGATGTGAAAGAATTGCTGAAAGCAGGCAATGCAGGAAATATTTACCTAGCAAAAAATAAGCAAGGCGAACAAGTTATCATCAAAGAAAGTCGACCACATATCATCTGTCATCATGGTATTACAAATCGACAACTGAGAGAGCAGGAATGGATGATTGCCTCGGGAAGTTTGCCTGATAAAACATACGCAATAGAAGTCGTCAACGAATGGAAAAATCGCTACTATATCTATCGTTATATAGAAGGAAATAGTCTGCTTCACATCGGCAATGAATTCGGAATATATTCCTATTCTAGCGAAGATACTAGAGGCAATTTCTTAAAATACCAAAAACTTAGCCAATATATCCGTCAGTTACTTCTGCTGGTCAAAAGCTTCCACAACAAAGGAATCGTGCTCAACGATATCCATCCAAATAATTTTATTGTCACGAAAAACGATATTCACTTTGTTGATTTAGAAAATAGTTATATTTACGGCACTCAACCACTACTTGGTATTTTTCATGCGGTCGCTCTGCAGGAATGGAATGAATTAGATGGCAAACTTGCAGACTGCAGAAAAATAGGAAATATGATCCTCTATTTATTCGGACGGTTACAACATACGAACGACAGAGATAACAAAGAGGGGATTCTCACAAAATTACTTGCCCGATATGGCATAAAAACAGATATTGAAAAAGTGATTCACTACCTTTTGAATGACGATTGCACTATGGACGAAGCCTGTGTGATGTTTGACTCACTCACCACTCTAAAAAGCGATGAACATTATTTGTTAAATCCCCAATATGCACGGTTAAGAAGAACGTTGACCTTGTCTGAGTTAATAAGCGAATACTCAAAGCAAGACCATGTTTTGCATCACCCTGACGAACTACAGCAATGGATAGAACATGAGCAAGCATTAGGTCTAAATGGTATCGGTTCTCTCATTCTTTATTTAAATCAATTTGACTCAACACATAAATTAATTCATTTAGGGGTCAATCGCATTTTACAAGCCCTTATTCCAATAGACAACGGGATTGGGGTGCCTATTGACTCTCAACATGTATCCCCTTATTTTAAGAATGGTTCATCTGGAGTTATTCGTCTGCTCCTCTACTTAGATAAACAAAAGTACAAAGATACCATTAAAAAACTTGTCCAGTCGCTACAATTCGAATATGCCCAATACAGCGACTATCACAATGGCATGCTGGGTATAGTGGATACTTTGTTAGTTGTTTATGAAGAACTGGGTTACATTGATTGCCTAACTAGAGCAGAAAGTATGCTAAAAAATACGGCTATTGTTTTGGAAAATGAAACAGACAAGACCGAATTATCTTATGTACTTGGTCATTACTTCCAAGTATTAAATGATAAACAACAGAGGTGAATATATGAAATTATTCTTTCATCATAAACTATTTCGTGCGGTAACAATCGCCAGAATGCTAAATTTATTCGGGAGTTACATATACAACGTTGTGTTTGTTATATATGCAGCAAGCATGCAAGACGCACCAATGTATATCTTTTTAGCGAATATAACAACTGTTATTCCAATGTTCTTTACTTTCTGGATTGGAATACAGGCAGATCAAACGAAAAATAAAGGATTATGGATGATACGCACTGGCTATCTCCAAGCAATTATTTTTACAGGTATTGCATTCCTTATTCGAGACAAAAACTTCCTTGTCTTTTCCTTGGTTTGTCTAGGAAATATCCTATCCGATATTTTAGGAAGTTACGTCGGCGGTCTTCGAATGCCTATTCTCCAAAAGAACTTACAAGAAGATGAATTGTTTACAGCTTTCTCCTTTTCTCAATTTATCCTTTATATTTGTAGCATTGGCGGACAAGCTTTTGGTGTCTGGCTACTAACTATGAGCAACTATGATTATGCCCTAGTAGCTATACTAAACGGCGTCACATTTGCTCTATCATCACTTATCTATTGGCGACACAAACATCTGCTGACTCACGATAAACCAGACGAATCCTCTACAGAAAACATCGGTTTGATAGCCCAATTGAGAAAGGTATGGAAAGTATTACAGACTATTTTCAAAGAAAAAGAACAGGAATCCTTTAAGGCTATCCTCAGTATCGTACTCCTGTCTAATATGTTGGGAGCATCGTTGACACCAATCTTCAACTTCCATCTATTAAATCACTCTTTTTGGAACCTGACCTATGGGCAAAGTTTGCTTCTCATTGAACTAATCTGTGTTGGGGGAGCTGTTTTGGGAAGTCTATACACTTCAGACTTCTTGGCAAACTATTCACTGTTACGCCTATTAAAGATTGATTGCCTTTTTCTCATCGGTCTAGGAGCGACATACTTATTCAATATCAGCACAACAGCTAGCTTAATCTGCCTCTTTCTAACTTCCTATTTGGCTGGAAAGATTGGACCAAAACTCGATAGTTTGTTGATGGCAGGATTGCCGACAGAATTGTTGGCACAAAGTGACAGTTTGATCAGTCTCCTGTTCTCGGCAGCAATTCCAATAGGAACTGTTCTTTTCTCCAGTTTAGCCAGCAACAATATACATCTAACATGGCTAACGTTTACAGTCATCGGTAGTCTGGGATACACCGGTCTTATCTATTTCGCAAAAGATGAATCATCTCAAGTAATTAAAAAATAAGTGATAAACCCTAGTTCTGATTGAAGAAAGCAAGTTTTCATATCTTTCTTCAATCTTTTTTCTTGTATTCAGAATTGCCCCCTGCCTACAATTTTCCATTGATTTCCTGGATATGCCGCTCCATTTTCCGATAATTTATTAGAAATAGCAGAGCGTAAATCAAGACAAAGATAAACCAGAAAAAGAGAAGAGCCCCAAGTTTCACGGGAAACCAACCAGCCAAAATGCCCAGCGGTGTAAAGCCTAAAGCCGTGATACCAAAATGCGTTGCCGTCATTCGTAAAAGGCTCCAGTCCTGTTCAAAAATCTTTTCTGCCAGCTGAAATAAGATACCGATTGCCACCCAAACGACTACACAAATCAGCATGACTGTAGGCTGATTAAAATGCTCTACATAGTAAGTCCCCATGGTCGAAAAGGGATTTAGAGGAAGGTAGGTTCCCTGTCCGAAGACGGCTGATGTGATGATGGAGATAATGGTTCCGATAGCGATGCCTAAACTGGCTGATAAGATGTATTTTTTCATAGTCCTAACCTTTCTTTGATAACTTTTAGATAGCGACGGGATGAGTAGGTGACCGAGCCATTTTTCATGACCAGTTTGACCAGACCGTTGGCGGTCAGCTTGAGGTGGTCCAGTTGCTTAATGTGAATGATCTCCGACTGAGAGATTTGTAAAAAGTTCGCCGGCAAGTCCTCCTTGACCTGATACAAGCGTAGGTTGGAAGTGAAGGAAGCCTCCTGCGTTTCCACCTGTAAGATTTTGTCTTCCAAGTAGAGTCTGACAATCTCATCATGCTTCAAAAGATAAACCTGTTCCCCTTTTTTGACAGTTAGACTGGATCTCTGCTTATCCAAGTTTTGAACATAGGTCACCAAGTTAGTAATTTGCTCTGACATAGCTTGAGCTTCAATAGTTACTAAGTCTTCTACAATATCTGATGAAATAGCTAGTTTTACTTTCATATTCTCTCCTTTCTCTTTCTGCCCCTATTAAACACTATTTCTTCAGTGGTTTCAAGGGCTTTTGGCTATGTGGTCATTTTCTAGCACTAAACGGCAAAAAAGCCAGAACGTTTGTCCTGACTTAGTCATTCTTTAGAAATGTTAGCCCCGTCACTATCTGCCAAGCTGTGATAGGATAGACGGTTAAACGTTCATAAATGGCCATTACCGCCACTTGATTTTCTGCGATTGCCGTCTGCAACAATCCTGCAGCGACAAAACCACACAATCCGAGAAAAATACTAATGGAGCGATAAACCATTTTTTGATCGGGCAGGAAAAGACCTGTCAACAGCAAGGTGCTATTGCCCATCATAAAGGACAGACGTGCCCCAAATCCATGCAAACCGTCCTGACCAGGTACACCACCTTGGAAGAAACCAACCAAGAGACTCCCTAGACCAAAGAGGGTGACTATAAGCAGGATAAGGATTGCCAAAATTGGATGCCTTCGCTTCATTTTTGGGAACATAAGCAGAGCATAGGAGAGGACAAAGCCAAGTGCAGTTAGAATAAAGCCGCTATTCATAACAATCGCCCAATTCGAAAAGTTTTCTGGCACACCAGCTACCTGCTGACCATTGTATACCCCAAGAGCTGAAATAAACTGCCGACCATAGACATAGCTAAGCGGATAGCCCGTTCCAATGGCAGCGATTAATTCAGTTCCTAGGTAAATACTGGCATTTATTAGAAAGCCAATGGCTCCCCATTTTTGTAGATTATGTACTCTCATCTTTTTCCTTACTTTCTCTTGGCATTTTGCCACTAGACTTATTTAAAATCTGTAATTTTTTCTGCCTCAATACGAACAGAGTCGAATCCTGGTTCTTTGGCTTTTCCAATTGAAACCATCAGAACGGGAATATAACGGTTTGGATCCAATTCAAAAGTCGCCGCCATCTCCTCAGGGTCAAAACCTGACATAGGATTAGTGTCATAACCGTGAGAACGTGCTACTAACATCAACTGCATAGCAGCTAGACTAGCGTCCATTTTGACGACCTCTCTCATCGTAGCTGGCGACAAGTTGTCATACATACTCTTAATCGCAGGCACCTGATAGTCTCGGACTTCAGGGGGCATCTTTCCTTCGGCTACAGCTCGGTCATAGATAACTTCTGTGCGGTCCTGGGGCTTGATATCTGCAAAGATTAAAATCACCGCTGAAGCAGTATCGACTTGTTTGGTATTAAAGCGCACCATAGGTCGCAACTTAGCCTTAGTAGCCGTACTTTCAACAATCACAAAATACCAAGGCTGTAAATTCACAGCAGACGGGGCTGTAATAGCTTTGTTTACTATTTCAAGCATTTCTTCGTGGTCAATCGTCACAGTCTCATCATATTACTTTGATAGACTTGCGACCAAACATAATCTCATTAAAATCATTAGTTACCATACACGATTATCTTCCTTACATTAGCGCTGTTTTTACATGGGAAAGTAGAGCATAGGTTGTTGCGGGGAAAGCAAAAATCATGCGATTTAAATCTGTTGCTGTCAACCGTTGATTGATAATCAAGGTCAGCAAATTAATCATCTCTCCTGCTTCATGCCCAATCAAGGCCGCACCCTTCAAGGTCTTATCACTTCCTACAATCAGCGTAAAGTGAGCTTCTGTCTCCAACTTAGTTTGGAATTTTAATTGTTGACCAAAGGGAATGTCTACAATCTTGTACTGTTCAGGATTTGCCTTAGCCTCTGCAACCGTAATACCAACTTGAGCCAGACGTGGCAGCGTGAAAACGACATTTGGAACAACTGGATAGGTAATCGGAGCTGGATTGCCCAAAATATGCTCCGCAATGTAGCTAGACTCAAAGCTAGCAGTCGGTGTCAAGCGTGGAATTGTTTTAGAAACCACATCACCAGACGCGTAGATAGTAGGCTGGCTTGTCTGCATGAATTCATTCACCTTGATGCCAGTGCGATCAAAATCCACTCCAACCTCTTCTAAGCCTAGACCTTCTACATTTGAGACACGGCCTGTGGCGTCAATAATGGTGTCTGTCTCGATTTCTAAGCCCTGAGCCGTTTTGACAAGAAGACCACTTGCTGTTTTTTCAGCTGAGACAACCGCTTGATTGAAATGGAAGCTAACACCATCGGCGGTCATTTTATCAATGACACTAGCTACCATTTGCTCAGGATAGGCTGCTAAAGCACGATCTGCAAACTCGATGATGTGAACTTCTGAGCCCAGTAGCGAAGCCATTGTCGCAAACTCTAGCGAAATAATCCCAGCACCGATAAAGACGATTCTTTCTGGCATATGGTCCATATCAAGAAAGGCACGGCTGTCTTGAAACCATTCATTCCCAGGGACATTTAGTCGAGCAGGGCGTTGACCTGTTCCAATCACGATAAAGTCTGTGGTAATTTCCTTATCATCAACCATCACTGTGTGAAGGTCTTTTAACTGCCCATGTCCTTTTAACAGATCAATTGACAGGCTGGCAAACATACCTTCTAGCATAGGAGAGTAGGTTGGAATTTCCTCTTTTTTATACGCCATCAATTTTTCCCAGGAAATCTCTCCTGTTTTGGCAATCCCTGCTTTTTCATACCGTGCCAATCCATCCATAAACTCAAAGGGACTTTCTAGTAAAAACTTGGCATTACAACCATAGTTTGTGCAGGTACCAGCTGTGACATCTTTTTCGACAATAGCTACTTTCTTACCTGCTTTTGCTAAATCAACTGCGGCATGCCAGTTGGCATGTCCTGAACCGATAAAGGTAACATCGTATTGATACATCATTCTTCCTCCTAATTCATCAACTTCGAAACAACTGCTTGGCCTAGGGCGCGAGCAGATTGGGGATTTTGACCTGTCAAGATGCGATCATCCTGGCGAACAACAGGGGAAAAGGCTGTTCCAATTTCAACTTTAGCCCCTTTTTCACGAAGAGCTGTCTCCGTTAAAAATGGTACCAAGTCTGCGGTGCCGTTTAATTCCTCTTCTTGATTGGTAAAGCCTGTGACAACTTTTCCTGCAATCAGGGCTTGACCATTCTCATCTTTGATTGGCAAGAGTCCTGCCACACCATGACAAACTGCTGTGACGAGACCTCCGTTTTGGTAAATCTGACTGGCTAGCTCTGCTATTTCCATAGACTCTGGAAAATCCCACATGACCCCATGACCACCTGTATAGTAAATCAACTCGTAGTCCGTTGCCTTAACCTCTTCAGGTCGCAAGGTCTGACCGAGAGCACGATTGCGAAAATCAGCGTCCTTATAGTAAGTGCGGTCTACATCATCCATCATGGTCAAACTATGCGGGTCTAGGGGGACATAGCCACCTTTGGGACTGACAAAATCCGCTTCATAACCAACTTTGACCAACTCATCATAAAAGTGAGTCAGCTCGCTGAGCCATAAACCTGTCAGGCGTTCATGCTCTCCATATTGTTCTATATTGGTTAGGACAATCAGTGCTTTTTTCATGCTTCCTCCTAATTTCAATCGCGTGCGATTGTTTTTGTTATGTGTCTAGTCTATCTCTATTCATTTGATTTGTCAAGGTAAAAGAATTTTGATAAGATATTTTTATCGTGCACGATTAGAAAGCGAGAAACCATGTCAGACTATCATTATTCAAAGCAGCTCTGCTATTCCTTCTACCAAGTCAACAAACTCTTCAATCAATTTTATATGAAAAATCTCAAGGAATTTGACTTGACCTATACCCAGTACCTCGTGCTTGTTGTCCTCTGGGAAACAGCTCCGTTGACACTCAAGGAACTAGGCGAAAAACTGGATTTGGCCAGCAACACCTTGACGCCTCTCCTCAAGCGACTTGAGGAAAAGGGCTACATCCAGCGAAGCATTCCTCTGGGAGATAAGCGGCAACTCCTTGTCCAGCTCACCGAAGACGGTCAAATGCTCCAAACCAGTCTTGAAGATAAGCTACTTTCCTGCTTTCGCCAACTCGATGGCCTGACTATAGAAAAAAAACAATCGTACGTCAAGTACAATCAGGAACTCATCGAAAGTTTACAGAACTATTTGGACTAATATATCCCCTGCTTTTCTCCATGGAAGCAGTTTTTTTTATTTGAAAAAAAGCCAGAACAGTTGTCCTGACTTTCATTGTCTTATATTTTTTTCTTCAACTCCGCCACTGCCATCATGACTTCCATAGGGGTCATATTGTAGATGTCTAGTTTTTCCAGTTCATCAAGGACTGGGTGAGAAGGCGTGTCTGCGAAGAGGTTGATTTGACCAGACGGTTCTGCCACCACTGATGGAGCTGGTTTTGCTGGTGCAGTAGGGGCTTGGTTTTCAAGCGTCTGCAAAATCCTATCCGCCCGCTGCAATAACTCCTCTGGCATTCCCGCAATCTTAGCCACATGAATCCCGTAGGACTTGTCGGCTGGGCCTTGTGCAATCTTGTGGAGGAAGGTGACTTGTCCGTCTTTCTCCAAGGTCGATACATGGACATTCTCTAAGTGTTCCAAGGTCTGGCTGAGCTCGGTCAACTCGTGGTAGTGGGTAGCAAAGAGGGTCTTGGCCCCAATCTTGTCGTGGATGTACTCGATGATAGACTGGGCCAGGGCCATACCGTCATAGGTAGCCGTTCCACGTCCAAGTTCGTCAAAGAGGATGAGCGACCGATCTGTCGCCAGACGGACCGCCTTATTGGCCTCCATCATCTCGACCATGAAGGTCGATTGACCACTAACCAAGTCGTCTGCCGCCCCAATTCGGGTGAAAATAGCATCAAAAATCGGTAATTCAGCCTGATCCGCAGGCACGTAGGAACCCATCTGCGCCATGATGACGATAACCGCCAACTGCCGCATATAGGTAGACTTACCACTCATGTTTGGACCAGTAATCAGTTGCATATGCGTATCGGTATTCAAGTGAATAGAGTTGGGAATGTAGGTCTGCTTGCCCATGACCTTCTCCACCACCGCATGACGACCACGATCAATGGTCAGTTCTCTTTGATCTGTAAAGCGTGGACAAACCAAATGTTGCTGCTCCGCCACAACTGCAAAGGCCTGCAAGACATCGATGGTCGCAATGGTCCGAGCCAACTTCTGCAAGCGACCGATATACTTCTCAACCTCTTGGCGAATCCGCATGAAAATCTCGTACTCCAAGTTAGACGACTTATCACGCGCCTCCAACATCTGCCCTTCGATCTTAGCCAACTCTTCCGTTCCATAGCGCTCCGAATTTTTCAAGGTCGCCTTACGGAAAAAATGGTCCGGCACATTGTCCAAATTGGAATTGGTCACATGGAAATAATAGCCGTCTTTTTTGTTGTAATCAATCTTAAGATTGTTGATACCAGACGCTTCACGCTCCTTGGCCTCAATCTCCGCAATCCAACCCGCTCCCTCACGCATGACCAGACGATACTGATCCAGCGTTTCGTCAAAGCCTGTACGGATGATGTTTCCATCTGTGATGGTCCCTTGGGCTTCTGGGTCAATAGCAGAGCTGATGAGAGCGTGCAGTTCTGGGATTGGGTCCAATCCAGCCACCAGATTGCCTAGAGCAGGCTCATTGATTTGTAGCAAAATATTCTTGATTGCTGGGATATTTCCCAGAGTCTGAGAGAGCTGCAAGAGATCCTTGGGCATGGTTTTTCCAAAAGACACCCGGCTGGCCAAGCGTTCGATGTCATAGACACCTTTCAAGGCTTCTACCAAGTCACTCCGTTCAAAGAAGTAATCCAGAAAAACCTGAACTACAGCCTGACGATTCTCAATCCGCTTAAGGTCAATCAAGGGACGATCAATCCATGTCCGCAATAGTCGCATACCCATGGCTGTCTTGGTTTCATCCAACAACCAGTACAAACTACCATGCTTCTTGCCTGTCCGACCGTTTTCAAGCAGGTCCAGACTGGACTTGGTTGCATAGTCCATTTGCAGATAGTCCTTGATTTCATAGTGGACCACCTTTTGCAAGTGGCTCAGATCTCGCATCTGAGTCCGATGTAGGTAGCTGAGGAGTTTGCCCGCCGCAGCCTTTTCCAAGTCTGTCAAGGAGTTGTCAATCAGCTGGACGTCTTCCGTCACCTCATCCTCAAAAGAGAGCAGGAGGTTCATCTGGTTCGAAAAGACCTGCTCTTCTTCCTCAGATAAAGCATAGCCTATGACCAATTCCCGCGCCCTCAAGTTACGAATTTCACCGCAAAGACTAGTAAAATCATCCAAACTAGTCACAAAAAACTGACCTGTTGACACATCCATATAAGAAAGTGCGAACTGCACTCCCTGACGGTCAATCGCAACCAAATAGTTACTGTCTGCTCCCATTTTGGACGAGTCTGTTACCGTACCAGGAGTAATGACCTGCACTACTTCCCGCTTGACCACGCCGACTGCCTGCTTAGGATCTTCCATCTGCTCGGCAATTGCGACCTTGTGCCCCAATTCAACAAGTGTGTCGATATACTGTTGTGCCGCGTGATACGGTACCCCCGCCATAGGAATCGGATTCTCCGCATTCTTATTCCGACTGGTCAGGGATAGTTCCAAAATCTGTGCAGCCTCTACCGCATCTTCATAAAATAACTCATAAAAGTCTCCCATACGGAAAAGCAAAAAAGCATCTGGATACTGTGCTTTTATATCCAGATACTGCTGCATTCCCGGAGAAATTTTTTCTGTTGCCATCATCTCTCCTTGTTCTAATTCAAATAGTAGTTAATCTCCGCTTCAACTTGCTGAGCCGCTACATCATCTCGACAAATAACTAAAAGTGTATTAGCTCCCGCCAGCGTTCCCAAAATAGTCTCTGGCTTTTCAGCATCAATGATATTGGCCATTAAAGCCGCTTCACCCAAGTCCGAATGCAAAACCAAAATGAAACTCGCTCGTTCCACTTTGTAAGCGTACTGTGCAAGAAGCTGACTAAAATTAGTTGTTTCTTCCTTGTCCGACAAAGCATAATACGCTTCTCCATCTTCATAGAGTTTTATCAAGCCTAACTCTCGTAGATCTCGCGATAGGGTTGTCTGCGTTACCGCAACCCCTTTTTGCTTTAGTCCTTCTTGGATATCTGCCTGACGCCCAATCCTTTCCTGACGAATCATGGCTTTGATTAACTCATGACGTTCTTGCTTGCTCATCATTTTACCTCAACTGTATAATTATTAAACATTATAACATTTTTACCATATCTTGTGGCAAATTATGGTAAAATAGAAGCAATGAATCTGGAGGTCTGATTATGAATCAAAAACAAGTGATTGCAGAAAGATTGGCTGCCATCCTTCCGAGTTTGGAAGTGGAAGCTATCTACAATCTGCTAGAAAAACCAAAATCATCAGAAATGGGCGATATTGCCTTCCCAGCCTTCTCACTTGCTAAAGTGGAACGCAAGGCTCCACAGGCTATCGCAGCGGACATCGTTGAAAAACTCGATACAACTGGCTTTGAGAACGTTGTTGCAACCGGTCCTTACGTCAACTTCTTCTTGGACAAGGCTGCTATCTCCCACCAAGTCTTGACAGATGTTATTACTGAAAAAGACCAATACGGTAAACTCAACATTGGTCAAGGACGCAATGTAACCATCGACATGTCTAGCCCAAACATTGCTAAACCATTCTCAGTTGGACATTTGCGCTCAACCGTTATCGGTGATGCCCTTGCCAACATCCACGAAAAGCTTGGCTACAAGCCAATCCGCATCAACCACTTGGGTGACTGGGGTAAACAATTTGGTATGTTGATTGTTGCCTACAAACTTTGGGGAGATAAAGCAGCGGTCGAAGCAAATCCTATTTCAGAATTGCTCAAACTCTATATCCGCATCAATGCCGAAGCAGAAGAAAAACCTGAGTTGGACGAAGAAGCACGCCAATGGTTCAAAAAATTGGAAGACGGCGATCCAGAAGCACACGAGCTATGGCAATGGTTCCGTGATGAGAGCTTGGTCGAATTCAACCGCATTTACGACAAACTCGGCGTAACATTCGACAGCTATAACGGCGAAGCCTTCTACAACGATAAGATGGACGAAGGTATCCAAATCTTAGAAGAAAAAGGACTTCTTCAAGAGTCTAAAGGTGCCAAAATCGTTGACCTTGAAAGCTACAATCTTCCACCAGCCCTCATCATGAAGACAGACGGTGCGACACTTTACATCACACGCGACATGGCAACAGCTATGTACCGCAAGCGCACCTATGACTTCGTGAAAAGCATCTATGTCGTTGGTCAGGAGCAAATCAACCACTTCAAACAGCTCAAGGCCGTCTTGAAAGAAATGGATTTCGACTGGAGCGATGATATGACCCATATCACCTTCGGTCTGGTTACCAAGGACAAGAAAAAGCTATCCACTCGTAAAGGAAATATCATCCTGCTCGAGCCAACTCTAGATGAAGCTATTTCACGCGCCCTTACTCAAATCGAAGCTAAAAACCCTGACCTTGAAAATAAGGAAGAAGTAGCACACGCAGTCGGTGTCGGCGCTGTTAAGTTCTACGACCTCAAAACCGACCGTGACAACGGCTACGACTTCGACCTAGAAGCTATGGTTTCCTTTGAGGGCGAAACTGGTCCTTATGTCCAATACGCATACGCCCGCATTCAGTCTATCCTACGCAAGGCAAACTTTGTACCAAGCGCAGAAAATGACTACAAACTGGCTGATGCAGAAAGCTGGGACATCATCAAGCACATCCAAAACTTCTCAAACGTTGTAGAACGTGCTGGTGACAAATTTGACCCGTCCTTGATTGCCAAGTATGCTATCAACCTGGCGCAAGCCTTCAACAAGTACTACGCACACACTCGTATCTTGGATGAAAGCCCAGAGCGTGACAGCCGTCTAGCACTTGCCTACGCAACAGGACTTGTCCTCAAAGAAGCTCTACGTCTGCTCGGCGTAAAAGCACCAGAAAAAATGTAGAAATAAAAAGACCCCAAAGGGTCTTTTTATCATGAGATCGAAAATGAGAAAGCGAATTCAGACCCCAAAGAGGCTTTTCTAAATGTCGGTTGTGTTGATTGCTATACTTGGAGCTTCCTTGGGCTTTCGAAATAGGAAAAACGCAGTCAAGCCAAAATAGATAGCAAAAAGAACAACGCCAAATATAAAGCTTACCAATGTAGTAGCTTCATAGGTTGTCCGAAGTGCTTCGTTCGAAAAACCTGCATAGATACCACGTGTTGTCACATACGCAACAACTGTTTGAATTAATGTTCCAAAAAGATAGCCAATATAAACGTAAGAAGCTAGTTCATTTTTCTTCTGGAAGAGCAAAACAATCGTTGCAACAAGAGCAAGCAACAGTAACACTGCAAAAACCTTATAGAACACACCTACTTGTAGTTCAAATGCAGTTTGATAAACAGATAGCAGTTCGCCTTTGCTAGCTACTCCCATACTTGCTTGCTGATCTGCCAGTGTTTCCGCCATCATATTTGGATCTGTGAAAAAAGCGCTCCATACACGATTAACAAGCGTTGAAAGAGTAGACAAAGTGACAAAAATATACAAGTGAATTGGTTTTTTCATAAAAGCACCTCCTGATTTTAGTACTAGTTTACTACTACAACAGCATTTTGTCAATATATCTTTTATAGATTCTTGAACATCGTATATCAACCTGTTATAATCTAAATAGATGGTCATACGGAGGGACTTAGAGAATGAAAAAAATTAAGATAAGAAATCATCTTAAAAGATACTACTGGCTTTACTGCTTTTTATACCTGCTCTTTTACCTAGCTATGAAACTCCTGTTTCCTAACTTTGCTACCATCTTAACCACTATCGGTTCCTGGGCCTTGGTAGCTCTACTGGTTTACACGATTTACTACTGGATTCGCTACTGGCTCTATGTCCGAAAGCAAAAGTAAACAGTGAAACTCCCCTAAAAACCTAGGGGAGTTCATCTTTATTCCGCTGCTAGCTGGCTATTCTCTCGGCGATAGGTCACTGTCAAATCAAGCAATTCCGCCTCAATAGCAGGTGTGAGCTGGTCGGCTGTCATCCGCCAGGTCCAGTTACCACCAAGGGTGTTTGGTAAGTTCATTCGGGCAGAACCGTCCAGTTTCAATAGATCCTGCATCGTCACAATGGCCATAAAGGCTGGTGAACCAAATAGGAGACGGAAGAGGGCATGGTGAACTGTCTCATCTTCCTTTCGATTACTGTATTTGTCCAAAAAATCCCTAGACTCTGGTGTCGTTTCTCGTTCATACCAGCCGCTGATGGTATCATTGTCATGGGTCCCTGTGTAGGCTACGACATTATTGCGGTGGTTGTGAGGCATCTCAATACTATCACCTGTAGGATCAAAAGCAAACTGTAGAACCTTCATCCCGGGAAAACCAGTCCGGTCACGAAGCTCGATGACACGATCGGTCAATACCCCTAAATCCTCAGCAATGATATTTAAATCACCTAACTGGTACTTAATTGTCTCAAACAGTTCAAAACCAGGGGCTTCGAGACGATAACCGTTAATAGCTGTTTCTTCTCCTGCTGGAATTTCCCAGTAAGATGCAAAACCAATGAAGTGATCGATTCGGACCATATCAAAAATCTTGAAGGACTCTCTCATGCGTGCCACCCACCATGTAAATCCATCATTTTTCATGGCTTCCCAGTCATAGATAGGGTTCCCCCAGAGTTGACCAATTTCTGAAAAGGCATCAGGTGGACAGCCTGCAACTACACTTGGGCGACCAGCTTCATCTGTTTTAAAGAAATGAGGGTTAGCCCACATATCCGCAGAATCTGCTGCAATATAAATTGGCATATCTCCAACAAATTCGATACCTCTGGTATTAGCATAATCCTTTAAAGCATGCCACTGACTAAAGAATAAGTACTGGGTAATACGGTGGTACTCAATCTGTTCTGCAAGGAGTTGGCGGTAATAAGCAAGAGCGTGTGGTTGGCGCAAACGAATATCTTCTGCTTCCCATTCAGTCCAAGCTTTGAGTCCAAAGTACTCCTTAATTGCCATATACTCTGCAAAAGTGTGGATCCAAAAGTCATTCTCTTCTATAAAACGCCAATACTCCGCCGACAATCCCTGCTCTTTAAATGATGCAACTGCACTTTCTAATATAGGTCGCCTAGCTTGAAAAATCTTCGCATAATCAACTTCCGTCTTTGTTTCACCAAAATCAACATTAGCCATTTCCTCTGCTCGCAGCAAGCCTGTTTCAATTAACAAATCCAAATCGATAAAGTGTGTATTGCCTGCAAAGGCAGAAAATGATTGATAAGGAGAATCTCCATAACTGGTTGGTCCTACCGGCAAAATCTGCCAGTAACGTTGCTTTGTCCGCACTAAAAAATCGACAAAGTCATAGGCCGCTTTCCCCAAAGAGCCAATTCCATACTGGTTTGGCAAGGATGAAATGTGCATGAGAACACCGCTTTGACGTTCCTTCATAAAGTTTTACCTCTGTGTGTGAATTTGTTTAAGAAACAGTTCTTTTTGCTACGCAAACGTTTGCTGACTTTTATTATACAATGACAGCGCTAACAAATCAAGTGTTTCATTCAATAATCCTCCTGATTGCAAGATTATTCCTGTGTTTATTTCATTATAATAATGAGCCCTTTTTGGTGTTTTTTGACAAAAAAATTTAAAAAATTTTACAAAAAAGCTTGCAAGCGGATACATTTTGGTGTATAATGATGATAGTTTAAGAAAACGTTTGCGTTGATGCAACGTTATATCAATCAATTTTATTCTTGGAGGGAATAATATGAAACACAAATTGCTCAAAGGTGCTGCTCTTCTTGCAGCTTCAACTGCTGTTCTTGCAGCTTGTTCTTCAAACTCATCAAACTCTACTGATGCAGGTAAAACATTGACTGTTTATGTCGATGAAGGCTACAAAGAATACATCGAAGCTGCTGCAACTGAATTTGAAAAAGACAACGACGTTGACGTAACCGTAAAAACTGGTGACGCTTTGACTGGTTTGGACAACTTGTCCCTTGATAACCAATCTGGCTCAGCTCCAGACGTGATGATGGCACCATACGATCGCGTAGGTAGCTTGGGAGCAGAAGGACAGTTGAGCGAAGTCAAACTCGCTGAAACAAGTAAAGTCGATGATACAACAACAGCTCTTGTTACCAATGACGGAAAAACTTACGGTTCTCCAGCAGTTATCGAAACACTTGTTCTTTACTACAATAAAGACTTGATTTCTGAAGCACCAAAAACATTTGCAGAACTTGAAACACTTGCTAAAGATAGCAAATACGCCTTCGAAGGAGAAGCTGGTAAAACAACTGCCTTCCTTGCTGACTGGACAAACTTCTACTACACTTACGGTTTGTTAGCTGGTTACGGTGGCTATGTATTCGGTGATAACGGTACAGATGCCTCTGATGTCGGTCTTGCTAACGATGGTTCTGTTAAAGCGATTGAATACGCTAAAACTTGGTACGAAAAATGGCCTCAAGGTCTCCAAGACGGGACTGCTGCTAACAACTTAATCAATACGCAATTTACTGAAGGTAAAGCTGCTGCAATCATCGAAGGACCATGGAAAGCTGCATCTTACAAAGAAGCAGGTGTGAACTACGGTGTTGCAACTATTCCTACACTTGTAAATGGCGAAGAATACGCTGCATTCGGTGGTGGTAAAGCTTGGGTAATTCCAACAGGCTCTCAAAACCCTGAAATGGCGCAAAAATTCGTAGACTACCTAACTTCTACTGACCAACAAAAAGCACTTTACGATGCTACAAACGAAGTTCCTGCTAATACAGAAGCACGTGAATATGCTGTATCTAAAAACGATGAATTGACAACTGCGGTTATCAACCAATTTGCATCAGCTCAACCAATGCCAAACATCTCTGAAATGAGTACTGTTTGGGAACCAGCTGGTAACATGCTCTTCGAAGCTGCAAGTGGCGCTAAAGACGCTAAAACAGCTGCGACTGATGCGGTTGCGTTGATCAAAGATACCATTGCACAAAAATACGGTGAATAATAATGGTAAGTAAAGCAGGACTGGTCTCCCAGTCCTCTTTATTTATACAGACTTGTTTGCTATAATAGAGGAAGTAGATAGAATTATTTGGTACTCTATCTCCCTCATACCAAATAAGGAGTTTTATGATGACAAAACAAAATCCAGGTAAGGCACTACTTTTGTCCCTTATCCCAGGCCTCGGTCAAATTTATAACAAACAAAAAGCCAAAGGATATATCTTCTTAGGGGTATCTGTTGCTTTTCTAATTTACTTTATAGCTATCGCATCAGGTGAACTTAATAACCTCGTCACACTTGGAGACATGCGCGGTCGTGATAATTCACTCTTCATGTTGATTCGTGGCTCCTTCCACTTAATCATCACAGTAGTTTACCTAGCTTTCTACGCCCTCAACTTGAAAGATGCACGCGATACAGCTAAACGTTGGAATGAAGGTATTCCTGTTGCGACTTCCTTTAAGGATATGGTTAAAGGAGTTTACGAGAATGGATTCCCATATCTGTTGATTATTCCTTCCTACATTGCAATGACTTTTGCAATCATCTTCCCTGTTGTTGTAACGCTTTTTATCGCCTTTACCAACTATGACTTCCAGCACTTGCCACCAGGAGCACTCTTGGATTGGGTAGGCTTGACCAACTTTACAAACATCTGGAAATTGAGCACTTTCCGTGCAGCTTTTGGTTCTGTCTTATCTTGGACCATTATCTGGGCTCTCTGTGCATCAACTGCTCAGATTGTAGTTGGTATTCTAACTGCGATTATCGCAAACCAGCCTTTCATTAAAGGAAAACGCATCTTTGGTGTTATCTTCTTGCTCCCTTGGGCTGTTCCAGCTTTCGTGACTATCTTGACTTTCAGTAACATGTTCAACGATAGTGTCGGTGCCATTAACACACAAGTATTGCCATTCTTGAGCAAATTCTTGCCATTTATCGATAACTTCCTCATCCCTTGGAAGACTGACCCATTCTGGACCAAGGTTGCCCTCATCATGATGCAAACATGGCTCGGTTTCCCTTACATTTACGTATTGACCTTGGGTATTTTGCAGTCTATTCCAAATGACTTGTATGAAGCGGCTTATATCGACGGTGCAAGTCCGATTCAAAAATTCCGTAGCATCACTCTGCCAATGATTTTGGCAGTGGCTGCTCCAACTCTGATCAGTCAATATACCTTCAACTTCAACAATTTCTCGATTATCTACCTCTTCAATAACGGTGGACCTGGTAGTGTCGGTGGGGGAGCTGGCTCGACTGATATCCTGATTTCTTGGATTTATAAGTTGACAACTGGTACTGCTCCGCAGTATTCAATGGCAGCAGCGGTTACGCTGATTATCTCAATGATTGTCATCAGTATTTCCATGATTGCCTTCAAGAAATTAAATGCCTTTGAAATGGAGGACGTGTAAAATGAAATTATCTGTAAAATTTAGACGTCGTCTCAACCAGACTTTGACCTATCTCTATTTGATTACCCTTTCAGTTATCATCATTTACCCACTCTTGATTACGGTTTTATCCGCCTTCAAGTCTGGTAACGTAGTGGCCTTCAAGTTAGATGGAAATGTCAACTTTACCCTTGAAAACTTCAGTAAACTCTTTGGCGAAACCCTCTACGGAACTTGGTACCTCAATACCTTGATTATCGCCTTGATTACCATGACTGTTCAGACCAGTATCGTGGTCCTTGCAGGTTACGCTTATAGCCGTTACAACTTCTTAGCTCGTAAGCAAAGTTTAGTTTTCTTCTTGATTATTCAAATGGTGCCAACCATGGCAGCTCTTACAGCCTTCTTCGTTATGGCCCTCATGCTCAATGCACTCAACCAAAGCTGGTTCCTCATCTTCCTCTATGTCGGTGGTGGTATCCCGATGAATGCTTGGCTCATGAAAGGCTACTTCGATACGGTGCCAATTTCCCTCGATGAATCTGCAAAACTAGATGGTGCTGGGCACTTCAGACGTTTCTGGCAAATCGTTCTTCCTCTTGTTCGCCCAATGATTGCGGTACAAGCACTATGGGCCTTCATGGGACCATTTGGAGATTACATCCTATCCAAATTCTTACTTCGTGAGAAAGAATATTATACAGTTGCCGTTGGACTTCAAACCTTCATCAGCGATCCAAAAAATTTAAAAATCGCTTACTTCTCCGCGGGCGCGATTTTGATCGCCCTTCCAATCTGTATCTTGTTCTTCTTCCTACA
Source organism: Streptococcus suis (assembly GCF_024509525.1). Classification (GTDB taxonomy): domain Bacteria; phylum Bacillota; class Bacilli; order Lactobacillales; family Streptococcaceae; genus Streptococcus; species Streptococcus suis_AC. The sequence continues at coordinate 67,624 of NZ_JAMWEM010000008.1, read as the reverse complement.
AAAGAACTTTGTATCAGGTTTAACAAGTGGTGGCGACAAGGGGTAACCTTGTCCCACCTTTTCCCTTTCTTGAGGGAAACAGAAATATTTATGAAAGATTAATCTATGTTTCCTTATCCATTTTCATATTTTGCTAGTATTTTTTCACCAAAGAAAATGTTTGCTAACCGTCAACACTTGACTCTATGGCAACGTATTTTTACAACTTTGTTCTTAATTTCCCTTTTGGTGATTCCTGCGTCCTTGCAACCCTTGGAGCTAACTACCTATCCTATGGAAAACTTTGTCGAAGGAATCTATGCTCCCTTGACAGATGAAATCGTAGCAGATATGACCCAGTATGCTCGTACTGAAAATGGTCAATTCAGCTATACTGGAACGGCTTCCTATGACCAAGTGACCTTTGGGGATCAGGTTAGTGATAGCAAGAATTTTTCCTATCAGTTTGGACAGGAGAAACTGACAATCCGCAAGGGAAACGACGTTTTGGCAGAGTTACCTTACGACAACTTTTCAGCTGCTAGCTTCGATAGCAAGGATAGTCTGACTGCCAGCATCTCACAAGCCTGGTTTGAGGCAAACCGCTTGATGATTAGTTTGTCTATTACGTTAGTATCTGCTATCATTCTAGCGTCTAATTTCCTTTTTATCTTGCTGGGTTCTAGTCTCTTTCTCTATTTGACAAAAAAATCTCGCCTCTTCCATATCAATTCATTCAAGGAGGCCTATAATCTTTCCCTCAACTGCTTAGGTTTGCCAACACTTTTAGCATGTCTGATAGGAATTCTAGGGCAACCTGTCACAACTGTTTGGACTATTCAAAATATTCTGTTTGTGTTAGTATTGATTTGGGTATTTTTCAAGACAAAGTTCCGTGACCCAAATTCCGAAAAAGAAGCTTAGTTTGAGCATTTAGGAGGTTTTATGCGCGCCACTATTAAAGATGTTGCTAAGTTGGCTGGAGTTTCACCATCAACTGTCACACGAGTCATTCAAAACAGCTCTGCTATTAGCCAAAAAACTAAGGATGCGGTGCGAAAAGCCATGCAGGATCTCAACTACCATCCCAACCTCAATGCCCGGAGTCTAGTTTCTAGCTACACACAGGTTATAGGGCTGGTCTTGCCAGATGATTCGGATGTCTTCTATCAAAACCCCTTCTTTCCAACAGCACTACGAGGAATTTCCCAAGTGGCGGCCGACTACAATTATGCTATTCAAATTAGCACAGGTAAGAATGAGGAACAACGGCTGGAGGCTATCTCTCAAATGGTTTATGGTAAGCGGGTTGATGGATTGATTTTCCTTTACTCCAAACCCAATGATCCCTTAGTTCAACTGGCTATTCAGCACAACTTCCCTTTCCTGATCCTAGGTAAGGCGGCTTCTCCTTTTGTATCCTTGGTCGATAATGACAATATTCAAGCAGGCTTTGAAGCGACGACCTACTTTATCAATAAGGGTTACAAAAATATTGGCTTCATCGCTGGTAATAAAGAATTGGTCGTGTCTCAAGATCGCTACCACGGCTATAAAAATGCTCTTAAAGCTCACAATATTCCCCTTGATGAAAACAAGGTTAAGTTTACCTCTGGTTTCCTTTTGGAGGACAGTGCTTATAAAATCAGTCGTAAGCTAATCAAACAAAACCTGGATGCTATTGTGACGACAGATACTATGGTAGCAGAGGGTTTAGTTCACTACCTCGACGAGATTGGCATGAAACTGCCGATTATTTCCTTTGACTCAGTCAAACCCAAACTCGCTATCGAAGCCTATGTCGATGTACATGCTATAAAACTGGGACGTGTCGCCTTCAATACGCTCTATCAAATTATTGCGGATAGCAAAGATGGAAAACAGGTCTGCTATCGTCGCGTTATTCCTCACACTATTAAAGAACTTTAATCTTAGAAAGGAGCCTTTTGGCTCATGGCACTACGTGAATTTCAATCATTTCTTGATGATGCTGCAACTATTCGTCTGGTCATGGAAAAACGATTCGATTGTGATTCCATGGCCTTTACATTGGAAAGCTCTAACAATGAAGAGGAGCTAATTATCCACTCTCGACTAGAAACAGATTTCGAAGTCATTTACTATCTCACTAGCCCCCATGCACTAAATTTGGAAACAGACTATCTCATCTACGACCAAGAGCGAAATGCTGTGGAATTGGGCTATGGAGCTATTGTCCGCTCTGCTCTTTTTGAAAAAAACTTCACCTATTCAGGCAATGACCTAGGGGCTAGTTATACTGCCCAAGAAACCTCCTTCAAGTTCTGGGGACCGATTTCCAAGGCTGTATTTGTCGTGGTGGAGGGCAAGCCCCATGCCATGACTCTGACAGAAAAAGGCGTCTGGCAGACCCAAGTAACAGGTGATTTGGAAGGGCAGTCCTACCATTATCTCCACAAGGTCAACGGTCAGTGGCTGTCCGTCCATGACCCTTACGCCCTGTCTTCACAGGCTAACTCTGGTGATAGTTACATTATTGACCTCAAGAAATTGGCGACACCAAGTCGGGCCAAAACACAGCTTCCGAGGTCGCAAGCCATTGTTTACGAAATGAGCGTTCGAGACTTTTCTCAGCAAAAAGAGGCTGGTTTCCAGCACCGTAGTCAATTTGCTGGTTTGACCGAGTCGCCTGTCCTTGACGGTATGAAACTGGGCATGGACTATATCAAGAATCTGGGTGTAACCCATATCCAGCTCCTCCCCCTCTATGATTTTGGAAGTGTGGATGAGAAGAAACCTCAGGCTGTTTACAACTGGGGCTATGACCCTGTGCAGTACAATGTGCCTGAGGGCTCTTTCTCCAGCCAGCCAAATGATCCATACGCCCGCATTCGCGAATTACAAACTGCCATTCAGGCCTATCATGATGCGGATATTTCTGTCATCATGGATGTGGTTTATAACCACGTGTATCATGCAGAAGAATATGCCTTTGAACGCATTGTTCCCGGCTATTTCTACCGTTATAACCAAGATGGTTTCCGGACGGACGGAACCTTCTGTGGCAACGATGTCGCCAGCGAGCGCAGCATGGTCCGCAACTACATCAAGCAGTCACTCCGTCAATGGACCAGCCTCTATGGTTTTGACGGCTTCCGCTTTGACCTCATGGGTATCCTAGATATCCAGACCATGAACGAGATTGCGACAGAACTTAACGAGCTCCATCCAAATATCTATCTCTACGGCGAGGGGTGGAAAATGGGGACCGGTCTTGACTTTGACCAACTAGCTCATCAGTATAATGCTGATCAAATGGAAGAACTTGGCTTCTTCAATGATGACTACCGCGATACCTTCAAGAAACTCCTGCTCAACCCACAGCGCTTGGTAGAGAAGAACTTGCATGAGAAAATTCAACATCTCCTCGCAGGCAGTCATTATAGCCACTTCCTGTCACCCGACCAGTCTGTCAACTATTTGGAGTGTCATGACAATGCGACTGTCTTCGACTACTTTCATATTGAAAATCCTGACTGGACACCGCAGCAACAAAAACGTGCGGCCAGTTTTGGTCTTCAGTTAATCTTGATTTCTCAAGGTTTAGCCTTTATTCATGCTGGACAGGAATTCTTCCGGACAAAAGATGAAATTGACAATACCTACAATATCACCGATGCAATCAACCGTCTAGATTGGACACGCGCAATCCAATATCGAGACCATATCGACTTTATCCGCGACTTGATTGCCCTTCGCAAACAGTATCCAGAACTGGGTCAGGCTAACTATGACACGATTGGTCAGACCTGTGATTTCTATTGGTTGACCGAGTTTGTCCTACGCTACCAAGTGAAAACGGAAAAGGGTGTCCTTCAGTTTGTTATCAACTTTGCAGATAGCGATTTTAGCTATGAAAAAGAAGAAGACAAAATAGTCCTCTTCAATTATCCTGCGGTTGATGATATAGATCAGCAAGTCCTGACCATTGCTGGACAAAGTATCTGTATCTTAAAAGGCTAAAATCAGTCTAAAGACGGAGGCAATGGTAAGCAAGATTGGTTATACTATAGGCAATCCTAAATATTTTTCATAATCTCCTTAAAAACTCACCGATTGCTCGGTGAGTTTTTTTTGCGTCTAGTCTATGCCTGTTCTTCCATGAGGGACATAATCTTGTGGCCAACTCGTTCAATATCATTTTGAAGACCTCTAAGTTCAAAATTATCGATAACTGGAAAACCAAATCGCTCGGCGTATTGCTTGGCTGTCAAGCAATATTGGTTGTTGAAATTGCGATTGCCTGAACCAACGACACCCAGACAGAGCTCAGCATTGTCCCCATAAGCGATAAAATCGCCCAAGGGATTGGTCAAAATTTCCACATCTCCGTTATCCACACCATTTCCGCCTTCTAGATAGGTGGGAAGAAAGGCAACAAAGGGAGCATCCAACTGGTAAAAGGGAATATCCTGCTTGACCAAATCCTTGACATGAACAAGTTCAACTTGCCAATCTGTCTGAAACTGGAAAAAACTTTTCAGACGTTTGACAAAACTCTCTGTATTGCCACTCAGGCTGATGTAGACTAGGTATATTTTTTTCTTCATAGAACTCCTCTTCAAAAAAGAATAAAACACTATATGTAGAATGTAAATACTATTTTACTCCTACATATAGTGTTTGTCAATTAGTCACTTTCAACGAAATTTCCAATAATATTGACGTTATCTGATACTGATACGAAGGCCTGATGGTCTGCTTTTTCCATAATGTGCTTAAATTCATTGAACTCGGCTCGGGTAATAATGGTGATCAGAACTGTTTTTTGTTCATGATTGTAAGCTCCTTCTGCACCGTTGATAATGGTCACACCACGATGGAGTTTCTTATGAATCTTCTTAATGACCCTTTCAGGTTGATTGGTGATAATCATAGCTTGCATTCGCTTTTGCTTTACAAAGACAGCATCTGTCATACGACTTGAAATAAAAAGCGCGACCATCGAATAGAGGGCGTATTTCCAGCCAAACATAATTCCTGCGACTGCCAAGATAAAAAGATTGACAGCTAAGGAAAGTTGACCAACCTGACGACCTGTCTTTTTACGAATCAGAATAGAGACAATATCTGTTCCACCACTCGATACATTATTTCGCAGGGCGAAACCAATACCTGTCCCTAACATAAGTCCTCCAAAAATTGCATTGACCAAGGGATCCATTGTCAGGGTTACATAAGGCATGAACTGGATAAAGAGCGAGCTAAAGGTAACGGTTATGAAGGTAAAAATGGTAAACTTATAGCCAATCTTTCGCCAAGCCAGGATTAAAAGTGGAATATTGAGCCCGTAATAGACTAGGGCAATGGGAAGGTCCAGATTGGCATAGGTTTCAGCTAAGGCAGAGACAATCTGAGCCAAACCTGTCACACCAGAGGAATACACCTTTCCTGGCTGGAAGAAGAAATTCACCGCAATACTGGACAAGAGGCCATAGATAACAGAGCCTGACATCCGTTCTGCATAGCGTTCTCTAGAAATACTAGACAGAATCGCCCAAAAGCGATTGCGTCTAGCCCTGCGGATCATCTGAATCCGCCATTTTCGAATCTGTCTATTCATTCTCTACCTGAATTGCGAGGGCTAGTTCTTCCAGCTGGGCTGGAGCAACTGTGCTCGGTGCTTGTGTCATCGGATCAGATGCCTTGTTGTTCTTCGGAAATGCAATAACTTCACGGATATTGTCCTCACCTGCCAAGAGCATGACAAAGCGATCCAAGCCAATTGCTAAACCACCATGTGGTGGGAAACCGTAATCCATAGCTTCCAGCAGGAAACCAAACTGCTCATGGGTATCCTCAGCTGAGAAACCGAGTGCCTTGAACATCCGCTCCTGCATGTCTTTTTGGTTGATACGCAAACTACCGCCACCCAACTCATAGCCATTCAAAACAATATCGTAAGCAACTGCACGCACCTGCGCCAAATCACCATCCAAATGATGAGCTGTTTCTTCCGTCGGCAAGGTGAATGGGTGGTGGGCACTCATGTAGCGACCTTCCTCTTCAGACCACTCAAACATTGGCCAGTCTACAATCCAGAGGAAGTTGAACTTGCTTTCGTCAATCAAGCCTTGCTCTTTTGCCAAGCGGTTACGCAAAGCTCCCAGGGTATTATTGGCTACTTCCAATTCATCTGCTACAAAGAGGACTAGGTCCTTATCTTCAAGTTGTAAACTTGCTGTCAAGTTTGCTGTAATGCCTGTCAAGAACTTAGCAACTGGACCAACCAACTCCCCTTGGTCAACCTTTACCCAAGCTAATCCCTTAGCACCAAATTGTTTGGCGTACTCTGTTAATTTGTCAATGTCCTTACGAGAATAGTTATCCGCCGCACCTTTGACCACAATAGCTTTTACAACAGGTGCTTCTGAGAAGACCTTGAAGTCAACTTCCTTGACAACCTCTGTCAAGTCTTGCAAGAGCATCTCAAAACGAGTATCCGGTTTGTCTGAACCATAGAAGTTCATCGCATGGTCATAGGACATACGTGGGAATGGTAAGGTCACATCAATCCCTTTGGTATCTTTCAATACCTTAGCAATCAAGCCTTCTACGATGTCTTGGATTTCAACTTCATTCAAGAATGAGGTTTCCAAGTCAACCTGTGTAAACTCAGGTTGGCGGTCACCACGCAAATCTTCATCACGGAAACATTTAACAATCTGGTAGTAACGGTCAAAGCCAGCATTCATCAAGAGCTGTTTGGTAATCTGTGGACTCTGCGGAAGAGCATAGAAATGACCTTTGGACACACGAGAAGGCACCAAGTAATCACGTGCACCTTCTGGTGTTGACTTGGTCAACATAGGCGTCTCCACATCGATAAACTCCAAGTCATCCAAGTAGTTACGAATGCTGTGGGTCACCGCTGCCCGCAATTTGAAGTTATTGAGCATTTCTGGACGGCGAAGGTCTAGGTAACGATAGCGAAGGCGTGTATCATCGCTGGCTTCAATACCATCCTTAATTTCAAACGGGGTTGTCTTAGCAGTGTTAAGCACTGTCAAGCTTGTGACTTGCAGCTCAACCGCACCTGTAGCAAGGGCATCATTAGCCTGCTCACGTGCCACAACTGTTCCTGTCACTTCAATGACAAACTCGCTACGAAGACTCTCAGCAGTTGCCATAACATCACTGGCGACGACCTCTGGATTGATGACCAGCTGCATAATCCCTTCACGGTCACGCAAGTCGATGAAAATCAAACCACCTAAGTCACGGCGACGACCAACCCAACCTTTCAAGGTAATCTCTTGTCCGATGTGCTCTGTCCGAACACGTCCTGCATACATAGAACGTTTCATTTTCTTCCTCTTTTACTCTTTAATATACTTATTCATTCTATCATAAAACGGCTGATTTTTGGGGGAATTTGGCAAGAAAATATTAGAACCTGTATTCACAGTTCCGCACTTCTATCTAAGGCTAGTTATTCAGCTACTCATCATTCGTTTTTTCAAAACACAGTCAGCATTCCCTCAAAAAACTATCTCTTATATAACGTTACTTGTGAATACAGGCTTAAAAAACCAGCCTTATAGAGCTGATTTTGTATACAACATATCCAGATGAGGAATACCGTCCTCCAGATAGACTTCCGAAACTGGCTCAAAGCCCAGTGAGCGATAAAAAATCTTCTAGGTGGGCCTGGGCTCCTATCTTAATCTGACTTTCTTGCAATTCTTGGACAATGTAGTCAATCGCTTCTTGCATCATGGGCCTCCCCAATCCTCTTCCGCGGTGACTGGCCCTAATAACCACCCGCCCAATCGATGCCTCCTTATAACTTAGTCCAGCTGGCAAGATACGGAGATAGGCGACAATCTCTCCTGCTTCTTCTGCAAAGAGGTGGTAGGAGGCTTGGTCCTTACCATCTATTTCTGGATAGGGGCAGGCTTGCTCTACCACAAAAACATCTGTTCGTAGGGCTAGGATAGCGTAGAGCTGATCCAAGGTTAATTGGTCAAAGCTGCGTCGGGTCCATTTCATTTTTTTCTCCTTACGGCAAGATGTTGCCGGCACTTCTGTAAATCTCGTACCATTCTGGTCGAGTGAGGGTAATCTGGCTAGCCTGGGCAATCTTTTTCAGGCGGTCTGGATTCATAGAGCCAACTATGGTTTGAATGGTAGCTGGGTGGCGTAATATCCAGGCAACAACAATGGTTTCATGTGAAACATGGTAGCGCTCTGCTATTTCCCCAAGGGTCTGATTAAGGGAAGCATAGTCAGGGTGATTGGCAAAAATCCCCTGTTGCAAGTCAATCAGGAAGGGAGACCAGGCCTGAATGGTAATCTTTTTGAGCTGGCAGTAATCGATAAGCCCACCGTCCCGCATGGTCGCCGCATCGTCTTTCATATTGACATGGAGCCCCGCATCAATCAAAGGTGTGTGGGCAGGCGACAACTGGAGCTGGTTGACCGCTAAAGGCTGGTCCAGATAGGACTGGAGCAACTCCATTTGGTAGATGTTCTGGTTGCTAACACCAAAATATCGGACCTTACCTGCCTGCTTCAAGAGATGAAAGGCTTCTGCCACTTCCTCTGCTTCCATCAGAGCATCCGGACGGTGTAAGGCAAGAACGTCTAAATATTCCGTATCCAAGCGCTTCAAAATCCCATCCACAGATTCCAAAATATACTCTTTTGAGAAATCAAAATAACCTTTACGAATACCGCATTTTGACTGGAGAATCATATCTTCACGTTTTAAGCCTGCCAATTTTGCACCTTGAGCAAAACGGATTTCTGACTCGCCGCCGCCATAAATATCGGCATGGTCAAAGAAGTTGATTCCCTGCTCCACCACCGTTTCCAAGACCTTGGCCGTTTCTTGTTCGCTCAAGCTGGCCATTCGCATACAGCCCAGACCGATACGCGACACTTCCAGTCCTGTTTGCCCTAATTTTTGCATTTGAATCTCCTTTGTAAACGCTTTTCGTCTTTCTTATTATAGCAGAAAAACCCAGTCGAAACTGAGTTTTAGTTAAATCCGTAAATTCTCTTGGCAATCTTGTAAACGGCGTTGGAAATCTTCCGACCTGGATAGCCATAGAGGTTAGTCAACTGCCCCAACAGCCCATTACGGATAATCTTGAAAAGGGCTGGATTATTATCCCGAATGTAGTGCCAGAGTTCCTGCTTCTTCATCATATGCTCGGCTGTGCCACCACGGTTGAGCAAGGCACAGGAGATAATAGTGGTAATCTCCACGTGGTTGAGCAGATAGCTACGCAAGTCAGAATTGGTCAACTGGTCTAGATTCAGCTCATCCACCAAGATTTTATTGACCTTGATCTGCTGGTCAATCCGCTTAATCATGACGGATTCGTTGACAGATTGGTCATTTCGGCCGATAAAGTAGCGGTAAAAATCCACTGGCAGATAGTACATGGTCTGAACTGCCTGTAAGGGTGTAAAGACAAAGATGTTATCCACATAGAAGGTATGTTCTGGCAGTTCCAGCCCTACTTCCCGTAGCAAGTCTGTCCTGTAAATCAGAGAATGCATCATCATATACTGACCCTTGGAGAAGGCTCCCACCTCATCCCAGCCAAAAATGCGATTTTCTGGTAGGACATCCTGATAGGACATGGATTTTTTCCGCGACTGGCCTTCTTTTTCATAGACAAAATTGGAAATGAAGGCATCAACTGGCGTATTTTCTGCTTCTAAGACCTGCAATCTTTCCAAAATCTTCAGATAGGCTCTGCTATCAACCCAGTCGTCTGAATCCACTACCTTGAAATAACGTCCCTTGGCCTCACGAAGCCCTGTGTTGACAGCTCCGCCATGTCCCTTATTATCCTGATAAATGGCACGCACATTGGGATAGCGAGCCGCTAAATCCTCTGCAATCACCTGGGTCTGATCCGTCGAGCCATCATTGATAATCAAAATCTCGACCGCGTCCCCACCGATGACCAGCGAATGAACGCAGTAGTGCAGGTAATCTTGGGCATTGTAGCTGGGAATGGCAATGGTTAATAAGGTCATCTTTCTCTCCGTTTTGGCACAATTTGTTACTATTTTATCACATTTTTAGGAAAGTTGCTTTTGGTAGCTTCCTTTTGCACGAAAGGCTTTAATGAGTTGGCCAAGTCCCTTGAAGAAATGCCCGTTCACGATGGTCAGCAGTGCCTCCACCATTGGCAAGTCTATGCCGTCCCCTGTCATCTTGGCAATAGCACGGAAGGGCATGTTGTAGAGGAAAAGGAGGTTGAGGTCTGGCTTGCCTTTCTTCTCTGCTTGGCGGAGCAATTCACGTAAAATCCTGTAAATCAAACGGACCAAGCCACTTTTGGCATACTGCATTTTGGATAGGGGATCATTGAGTTCCAAAGCCTGCCCAACTTGCCAGGTTTCTTTGGGCAATGCCCTGCCTAATAGCGTTGAAAATTCTTGATCCGATACAGCAGTTACCTGGGCAGACCAGTAGCTTGGCAATTGGCTATAATCTGGCAGAGGAGCTTGTGTCCCCTCACGTTCGATTTCGCCTACCAATCGAATATCTTGACTGCTGGCTGCGACATAGAGTTGATAGTTGCCGCCCTCTTCTTCAAATCGATTGGTCTCGATATTGAAGTAGCGGAAAGTCTTATCATCAAAAGGAATAAAAACTTGCTGGCTCTCGCCTGCTTCCAGATACACTTTGGCAAATCCTTTCAGTTCACGCACCGGACGGAAAATCTGACTATCTTCCTTGCCAACATAGAGTTGTACGACCTCTGCTCCTGCTCGTTGACCGGTATTGGTCACGGTCAGTGTAATACCGTCTGGCTGGACTTGTAAATTGCTGTAAGCAAAACTTGTGTAGGACAGACCAAAGCCAAAAGGATACTTGACAGCCTTGCTAGCACTTGTAAAGTAGCGATAGCCCACATACAGTCCTTCGCGGTAATAGGCATGTTCTTCTCTTGCTGGGAAGTCCTTGGAAGAAGGAATGTCCGACAAGGCATAAGGGTAGGTTTCGCTCAACTTGCCTGACGGGTTGACAAGACCTGTCAAGGCATCCAGACTTGCCCGTGCTCCTGCCTGGCCACCTAAGTAGGAATGGAGGACAGCTTGAACTTGGCTATCCCATGCCATATCCACAACTGCTCCTGCTGATAATACAACCACAATCTGCTGGTTGACAGCCTGTAAACTTTCTAATAGGCGAAGCTGATTCTTAGGAAGACTGAGATGACTTCTGTCTAGGCCCTCACTCTCTCCCATTTCATCCAAGCCCAGATAAAGCAAGACAAGTTCAGCTTCTTTTGCCAGGTTGACAGCTTCTGTCAAGAGCGCTTGATCTTCCTGATCCAGTCGTTGATAGCCTTGGGCAAAGCCAACCACAGATAAATCATAGTCTGGCAAACAAGCAACCACTGTATCCAACTGCTTGCTGTTGATGAGTGAAGAGCCCGCACCCTGATAGCGTGGATTTTGAGCAAACTCACCAATCACTGCAACTTTCTTATCAGGAGAGATCGGGAGAATGCCTTGGTCATTCTTCAAAAGGACAATGCTCTCTGCAGCAGCCTTGTGAGCTAGTGCATGCTGAGCTACATCATCCACGGATTGTTTCTCTGCCTGTGCCAAATCCAAGACAACAGTCAAGAGTTCATCAATCCGCTCGTCTAAGACAGCTTCATCTAACCGACCAGATTCTACCGCATCTATAATCTCTTTTTGACCGACTGTAATAGTCCCTGGCATCTCCAAATGACTGCCGTTTTCCACTCCTAGAACGTGGTCATTTGAGCCACCCCAGTCAGATACGACAAAGCCTGTAAAGCCCCATTCATCACGTAGAATATCACGAAGCAATCGCTTGTCCTCATTGGCATAGGTGCCGTTTATTTTGTTATAGGCCGACATGATTGCCTTGGGATTGCCTTCACGGACAGCTGTTTCAAATCCTGTCAGGTAGATTTCACGTAGGGTCCGCTCATCTACTACAGAATCAGATGCCATTCGCCGTAGTTCTTGGCTGTTGACTGCGAAGTGTTTTGGTGTTGCGGCAACGCCTTGAGATTGGATGCCTCGAATCATTGCGGCCGCCAGTTTGCCCGCCTGATAAGGATCTTCTGAGTAATACTCAAAGTTTCGACCACAGAGGGGATTCCGCTTGATATTGAGACCTGGCCCTAGGACAACATGAACGCCTAGGCTACTAGCCTCAGCACCCAGCCCCTGTCCAACACGCTCCACCAAGTCCAAATCCCAAGAGTTTGCCAAGGTTGCTGCTGTCGGGAAACAGGTGGCCGGAACGGAAGCGTTCAGCCCCAAATGGTCACCTTCTCCCTCTTGCTTGCGGATACCGTGTGGACCGTCAGACAGAAAGATAGAAGGAATGCCCTTCTCTAAGTAATCCTTGGTTTCCCAGACAGACTTACCTGCCATAAGGGAGGCCTTTTCGGCCAATGTCAAACGATTGATAATCTCCTGATGCTTCATGCTTGTTTCCTCGCTCTATTTATTACCCTTATCATATCAGACCAAACATACAATTAAAACGCTTTCTTCATAATTTGCATGATTTCAGGCATAATTTGCCAAAAAAATCTCCCCAGAAAATACTAGGGAGATCGCTCTTATTACTTCTTATACTCAATGAAAATCAAAATCAGTCTAGCTCCAACAGTCTGAGAACAGACTATTAGAGGCGGGAGATAGAACTCTGTCGCTTTATTATTGTCAAGCGACAGGCTGGAAACCTCCACTGGAGCTTTCCACTCATCAAATCAAGTCAACAAGGGCTGAGTTTGATTTTCGAAGAGTATTATTTCATGATTACAAACTTCATCATCGGATAGTTAACAGCCACTTGGACAAAGATATTGACCCAGTTGGCCGCGGTCTGTGCCCAACCCAAGCTCAAGCCCCAAGATGTAAAGAGTTGAGTGGTGTAAGGCGGCAGCACGATGGACAAAATTCCTGCAACCAGAACAGTCAAGATATACCAATGGAGGGTTTTGGAAATATCATTTTCTGCTCCAAATACCAACTTCCTTTGGACGATATAGTTGACAATCTGTGCCGCTACATAGGCCAATAGGAAGGAGAGGAAGCCGTTCAAACCGCCATTTTCTACGGAATAGTGAAAGATAAACCAGTGAAATGGCTGACTTGACAGGGCTGTAAAGAGGAAATTGGTTGACAGCCAAAGAACGCAGAAGTTTGTAATGGTTGCGATGTTTGATAACACATTAAACTTGATAAACTCCCACAAGTCTGGGTGTTTGGCAATCCATTCTTTCATACGGTCTCCTTGAAAGACAAGGGGGAAGGCCCCCTTGCTATGCTACTTCTTTCTCTTCTTTTTTCTTACCTGTCAGCTTGACAAGACCGAAACCTGTCAAGCCGATGAGGGCAATATTACTTGCTACTAATACGACAATCCACCATTTTGTTTTTGGTTTGTAGATGTCAAAGGCTGCAGAATGAGCAACGGTGTACAAGATGTTCTTACTTGCCCGACGAAGTGCTGCAACACCTTCTTCAGTACCTGTTGAGGCTGCTGTTGGTACATCCCCTACTGGTGTCAACATGAGGTCGCCACCGTTACGGATAGCTTGGTCTGGACTCATGTAGTCTTGACCATCATAGTCTGTGATAACCATACCGCGGAAGCCCCACTCGTCACGAAGAACTGTATTCAAGAGGTCTCCGTTACCGCCTGCCCAAAGGGTACCGATACGGTTAAAGGATGACATAATAGCAGTCGCTCCACCTTCTTTGACAGGAATTTCAAAGGCTTTTAGATAGATTTCACGCATTGCTTGTTCATTTGACCATGTTGCAACACCTTCTCGGTTATCTTCTTGGTCATTGAGGGCAAAGTGTTTGGTAAAAGTATAGACACCATTTTCAAGAGCTTTTGCTACCAGTGAGCTTGCCATTTTACCTGAAATCAGTGGGTCTTCTGAATAGTACTCGAAGTTACGGCCTGAGAATGGTGAGCGGTGGATGTTCACTGCAGGGGCATATAGACCAACAATACCGTGTGCCAATGCCTCTTTAGCAAAAGCATCACCCATTTCTTCAGCCAAGTCAGTATTCCAAGTTGATGCAACAACGACTTCTGAGTTATATTGGATACCTTTGATACCTTGGAAGATACCGTTGATACCAGCAGGTCCGTCCAAGTCAACAACAGCTGGTTTATCGATTGATTTGACAGCTCCTGTTGCGTAACCTCCGTAACCAATCAACTTAACCATTTCATCAACAGACATTTGTGCAATTAATTGTTCCCAACGTTCATCATCATAGTCAGCACCAACCAAATCGACTAAACGAAGCCCATTATTCTCTGTTTTTACAGTATCAATCGGTGTTTCTGAAGACTCGTCAATGCGGAAGTTTGAATTATTGATTTCTGTAGCGATCTGCTCGCTAGCTTCTTTATCTTTTGTACGTTCAGTTGGAAGTGTACCTTCCCAATCCGCACGAGTTACATACTTGACATCACCAACAGCGTATTCAAAGGCATTGGTCACCTCAGCCTTATCAGATGAACGTTGCTTCAAGACTTCCTTGCTGTCAACTGTATAGGTTTCTGAGTCCAATACGTCATGAGCATTATTCATGAGTTTGATTTGATAGTCACCTGCATCCAAGACATAGGCTTTTTCAGTTTTTTCGTCGTAAGAAGCCATATCATCACGGTCGAAGGAAATTGTCATTTCTTCACTTTGTCCTGGTTCAAGTACATCTGTTTTGTCAAAACCAGCCAAAACAACATGGGATTTTTCAATGCCTCCTTCGGTATATGGAGCAGTGTAATAAACTTGTGCAACTTCTTTACCAGCCACATCACCAGTGTTGGTTACCTTGACATTAACCTCAATCTTGTCACCATTCTCTTTCATGCTGGTGATTTCTTGGTCAAATGTTGTATAGCTCAAACCGTAGCCAAATGGGTACTGCACTGTTGCATTATAGGCTGCCTCATCTACTTGACCCGTTGCATTGTCGACAAAGCGAGTTTCATAGTAGCGATAGCCTAGATAAATACCTTCTTGGTAGTTAACAAATTTATAGTTGAAGGTTTGAGGCTCCTTTGCTCCCCATGGAGTTTTTTCGTAGGTGATATTGGTATAAGAGAAGTCACCTGTATTCCAATAGGTTGGATTGCTTTCCAAGTCATAAGCATAGGTATCAACCAAGCGACCAGACGGGTTGACATCTCCTGCCAAGATACTGGCTACACCGTTCAAACCAGTTGAACCAGGACCGCCAATCCAGAGAGCCGCATCGACACCTGCATCTTCCAAGAAACCAAGTTCCATGGCATTTGAGGAGTTGACTAAGACAACAACCTTGTCAAAGTTCTCTGTCACGGTCTTCAACATGGCTTTTTCAACATCTTGGAGTTCAAGATAATGTTTATCCTTTTCTCCTTGTTGGTATTCTGCCATGTTTTGTGGAAGGTCTGCACCCTCGCCACCATTACGAGAAATCACGACCACAGCTGTATCAGAAAAGTTCTTAGCGTTTGTTAGCAGTTCCTCTGAGTATTTATCTTGAGTTGGCTCGTAGATATTGTAATCTCCACCATTGAGTGAGAAAATATTCGTCCCTTCTTTTTCTGGTAGATTTTCTGTGTAAAAATCGGTCAACTCACTGTTGACTTCAAAACCAGCATTTTCAAGACCTTGTTGCAGATTGACGTTTTTAGACTCATCCGCAGCACCTGACCCAGATCCTCCGTAAGTAATGGCTACAGAGGAAATACCAAAGACATTAATCTTAGATGACTTTTCAAGTGGGAGGGTCTGATTTTTATTTTCAAGCAAGACAGTGCCTTCTTCTTGAATGGTTGTTACCAGAGATTTAGAAACTTCTTCTGCTTCTGCAATTTTCTCAGCATCTGCATAAGAGGGAGCAAAATAAGTGTCAATCACATTGACAAACATATTAACAGCATAGTTAGCTCCAACGATAATGATACTCAAGAGAGCCAAGAGGCCAAAGCCAAACTTTTTCTTCTTAGTGTCAAGTGATTTCTGTTGCACAGCCCGATAGATTGCATAGCCCAGCAATCCGACAATAGCTACGCTAGCACAAATGAGCACTGTTTTAGCAATCCCAACAGCATCCCAGGACTGATAGCTACTAGGGTAGCTATCTGCATAGGCAGTGTTTCCAAATAGCAGAGCTCCTGCCACACTCAACAGAGCTCCTTTCTTTTTCCAAGTCTTCATAAGACTCCTCCTAAAATTTTTTAGAATCAGCTTTTGTAAGCCTTTTCCCTTCTTGCCCTTACTTTATCAAAGTGAATAGTCCGTGAAAACCCTTTCTTCATAATCTGTCATTTTTTCATCATAATTTGCATTTGTATTTTTTACTCACTTTTTCATAAAATCTTTGCTATACTGGTAGAATAAGGAGGACACGTTATGAAAATCGCCATTGTAGAAGACCAAAAAATTGAGCAAGAACGATTGCAAACCTACATTCAAACCGCCTGCCGTGCCCGCAATCTGCCTGTGGAGATTCGCTGTTTTAATGACGGAATTGACATCAGCAGCGACTACCAGAAACAGTTCGATGTCATCTACCTAGATGTCGAAATGGAAATTATGGACGGTATGACCACGGCCAAAAAGATTCGGGCTGTGGATAAGGATGTCCTGATTGTCTTTGTGACCAATCATTCCCAGGTAGCTATTCAGGGCTATTCTGTTGAAGCCATTGATTTCTTGCTCAAACCGCTCAGCAATTTTGTCTTTGAAGAGCATTTTAAGAAAATCCTGCGGAAACTTCCTAGTCAAGAAGGGGAACAAGCCTTCCTCTATGTCAAACATAAGGCTAGCACTGTAAAGATAGCCCAATCCGACATTCTCTACATCGAAAGCCAGGGGCACCAGCTACATATCCATACTGATAGGGACGTGATTACGACTAGCAATGCCTTGAAAAATCTAGAGCCCTTGCTCGACCCCAAGACCTTCTTTCGTTCCAATTCCGGCTATATTGTCAATCTAGCCCATGTGGAAAAAGTCGAGGGCAATCTGGTCTATCTGAAAGGCGAAGCCCTGCCAATCAGTCGCCCTCGTAAGAAAGACTTCATGACTGCCCTCACCAACTACGTAGGAGATACGCTTTTATGACCGCTACACTTTTTCCAGATATTCCACGCGTCTATACTGCACTAGCTGAATCCATTGCCTGCCTACTGGTTTGTTTTCCCTTGCTCCTTGACATGAGCTGGCCGAAAAAAATACGGCTGGTCAGCCTGATTCTTCTGGGACAGGTTGCACTTCAGTTACTGGCTGAGACCTTTCCACTCCTCTTTTGGACCTTGGGTATGGGCCTCAATATCGCCTTTATGTATCTGTCCATCTATCTGCTTGGGGTGCGAACGAAAGGAGTAGCTCTCTACCTGACAGCCAAGGCCTTTATTGCAGCGGAGTTGGTAGCTTCTATCGCTTGGCATCTCTACTGCTTGACCATTTATCAACAACCTGTGGATAACTTTTTGTCGCAGGCTGGCCTGATGAGCGTGATTGCCACAGCTGTCTTCTATCTATTCTACCAGCAAAATCGAAAAATGAGCCTAGAAGAGCTGGATAAAATCATCGAAAAACGTGATGTTTGGGTGGCGATTTTTACCTCTCTATCCATTTTTGTCCTCAGTAACATCGGCTTTATCTTATCTGGTACGCGGCAATTTCAAGACTCGACCTCTATTTTTATCCTACGGACAACGGTCAATCTATCTGGTATTCTCCTCCTTTTGACACAGGAATCCCAGCAGTATGACCGCTATATGCGACAGGAGCTCTCCTCTATCCATAACATCTTCCAGCTCCAGTATAAGCAGTACCAAGCCTATCGGGAAAACAGCGAGCTGATTAGCCGAAAAGCCCATGACCTCAAGCACCAGCTCTATATCATTCGTCAGGAGGCAGACAAGACCAAACAGAATCAGTACCTAGATGAGATGACCCTCAATATCCAACAATTTGAGGCCAAGATTGAAACAGGCAATCCTGTTTTGGACACCATTTTAACCCAGAAAAATCAGTACTGCCTACAAAATGATATTAACTTTACCTGCATTGTACAGGGAGAATTATTGCATTTCATGGACGTTATGGACATTTCTGCCCTGTTTGGAAATGCCATTGACAATGCGATTGAAGCTGTGGAAAAAATTGCCAATCCCGAACAGCGTCTGATTACCCTGAAAGTTTCCAAGCATAGCCAGTTTGTCATCGTTCGCCTGGATAATTATGACCAATCCGACCTGGACTTATCCACAGGTCAATTTCCGACAACCTCTAAATCCAATAAGGATTACCACGGTTTCGGCTTAAAAAGTATGGAATTTGTGGTCAACAAGTACGATGGTAACCTCACGCTCAGCAAAGAGGACAATTGGGTCCAACTGAAAATTATTTTGCCACAAAAATAAAGGGGATAACCCCTTTTTTCATATAGCAAAAAGCCCACTGTTGTAGGCTTTCTGTAAGATATTTCTTAAAATTAGAGCATTTTGTTGTAGAATTCTACGACAAGAGCTTCGTTGATTTCTGGGTTGATTTCGTCGCGTTCTGGCAAGCGAGTCAATGAACCTTCAAGCTTTTCAGCATCGAATGATACGAAAGCTGGACGGCCAAGAGTTGCTTCAACAGCTTCAAGGATAGCTGGAACTTTGATTGACTTCTCACGAACTGAGATCACTTGACCAACTTCAACGCGGTATGAAGGGATATCAACGCGTTTGCCGTCAACAAGGATGTGACCGTGGTTTACGAATTGACGTGCTTGACGACGAGTAGTTGCCAAACCAAGACGGTAAACAACGTTGTCCAAACGACGCTCCAAAAGAAGCATGAAGTTGAAACCAAGAGTACCTTGTTTGATTTTAGTAGCTTGTACGAACAAGTTACGGAATTGTTTTTCACCCAAACCGTAAGAGAAACGCAATTTTTGTTTCTCAGCCAATTGCAAACCGTATTCTGACAATTTAGAACGGTTGTTTGGTCCGTGTTGACCTGGTACGTAGTTACGACGTGCCAATTCTTTACCTGTACCTGTCAATGACAAGCCAAGACGACGAGCTTGTTTCCAAGATGGTCCTGTATAACGTGACATGTGTTATGTCCTCCTAAAAAATAAGTATTCTGTAGGAAATAACCACTTAAGCAAACCTGATTCGTGCAGGAGGCCTTCATCGAAACAGCAACGATTACTCTTCTTGCTGACCTTCTGTTGACGAGCTTCATTTTGCTCTGCTGTTATTTCGCACAAAGGTTAGTATAGCATAGAAAAAGTCCTTTGTAAAGGATTTTGTAAAATCAAATCTCTCTACTTACTATCTACTTTCTACTTTGTTGCTTAGAAATGGAACGGCTCCGTCCTTCCAGATAGACCATGAGGATAGAGATATCGGCTGGATTGACGCCGGAAATCCGACTAGCCTGGCCAATGGTTTCTGGTGAAATCAGCTTGAATTTCTGACGAGCCTCTGTTGCAATAGAGTCAATATCATCCCAGTCGATGTCAGCTGGAATGCGTTTTTCTTCCATACGTTTCATCTTCTCCACCTGATCCAAGGCCTTGGCAATGTAACCTTCATACTTGACCTCTGTTTCAATCAATTCAATGGTCTTGGCATCCAAGTCCTCTGCCGCAGGGCCGATAAAGGCTACTACATCTGCGTAAGTCACATCTGGACGACGCATGAATTCCTTGGCGGTAAGGGCATCCGTCAGAGACTTGAAGCCCATAGCAACAACCTTTTCATTGGTTTCCTTGATTGGCTTAAGTTTGATAGACTCCAAGCGCTTCATTTCGTTGTCAAACTGGTTTTTATGGATTTGGAAAACCTGCCAGCGCTCATCATCCACCAAGCCGACCTGACGACCGATTTCCGTCAGTCGCATATCGGCATTGTCATGACGCAAAATCAAGCGGTATTCTGCCCGACTGGTCAAGAGGCGGTAAGGCTCCACCGTTCCCTTGGTTACCAGGTCATCAATCATGACACCGATATAACCGTCGCTTCGTTTCAAAATCAGCTCTGGCTTACCCTGTACTTTGAGAGCGGCATTGATACCAGCGACAATTCCCTGACCTGCTGCTTCTTCATAACCCGACGTTCCGTTGGTCTGACCTGCTGTAAAGAGCCCTGAAATCTTCTTGGTTTCAAGCGTCGCCCGCAATTGATGAGGCATAACCATATCGTACTCAATGGCGTAACCTGTCCGCATCATCTGAGCATTTTCTAAACCTTTAATAGAGTGAATCAAGTCCTGCTGCACATCTTCTGGCAGACTGGTTGACAGCCCTTGGACATAGATTTCGTCTGTATTGCGACCTTCTGGCTCTAGGAAAAGCTGGTGGCGTTCCTTATCGGCAAAACGCACAATCTTGTCCTCGATTGACGGACAATAACGGGGCCCAATCCCCTTGACAATTCCTGAAAACATAGGTGCTCGATGAAGATTGCTGTTGATAATCTCATGGCTGGTCGCGTTGGTATAGGTCAACCAGCAAGGAATCTGGTCCTGTAAATAATCCTCGTCCTTGGACAAGAATGAAAAGTGATTTGGCTTTTCATCGCCTGGTTGAATCTCGGTTTCTTCGTAGTTAATGGTACGAGCATTGACACGTGGTGGTGTCCCTGTCTTAAATCGACCAATTTCAAGCCCCAACTCTTTCAGATTATCCGCCAGCGTGATAGAAGCCAAACTATTGTTAGGTCCTGACGAATATTTGAGGTCCCCGATGATAATCTCACCACGCAAGGCTGTACCCGTCGTCACCACAACTGCCTTGGCTGAGAATTTCTGATTGGTAGCCGTGCGGACACCGATCACCTTACCCTCTTCCACCAAAATCTCATCAATCATGGTTTGACGTAGGGTCAGATTTTCCTGACGCTCCACCGTCCGCTTCATCTCTGCTGCATACTCTGCCTTATCTGCCTGAGCCCGCAAGGCACGAACAGCTGGCCCCTTGCCCATATTGAGCATTTTCATCTGGATATAGGTCTTGTCAATGTTGCGACCCATTTCGCCACCCAGGGCATCGATTTCCCTTACCACAATCCCCTTGGCAGAGCCACCAATAGAGGGGTTACATGGCATAAAGGCCACCATATCCAAGTTAATAGTTGCAAGCAAGGTCTTGCAGCCCATCCGACTGGCTGCCAATCCTGCTTCTATACCCGCATGCCCCGCACCGATCACGATGACATCATAATTTTCTGCAAATGTGTGTGTCATGTTGTTTTCTCCTTCATGTTCATAATGTGTTTAACTTGTCCACTCCAGTTTGGCAATTCCTGTGTCAGAAAAGCTGGTACGACATCTAGGTTTACAATGTTGTCAACTTCTATCCATTCACAAGGTTGCTTCAAGCTATCTTCAATCATCTCCTCAGGTATTTCTCCAATAGGATCCACGATAAAATGAAACTCGATATTGTGAAAATCTATGCCTTCATGTGTAAATTGATTTTCAACGACAAAAGCTAGTTGGTTGACACGACTGTCAACCCCTAATTCTTCTTTGACTTCTCGAACAGCCGCATCTGCTGCTACCTCATTGACCTCAATCGCACCGCCAATCGTATAATAACGGCCCTTAGAGTCCTTCGTGAGAAATATTTTCCCATCTATTATAATCAATGCAGTGGCACGGACACCGAAAATCTGATTGTCAATTCTGGTCCTAAAATCCATTCTTCCTTCTCTTTTCTAAAATTTCTTCGAGATATGGAACTAAATTTTTCTTGTTTTCATCGCGACTAGTAAACCATATAAAATCAGTATGCTCTTCTGGGTCAAGAAGAATGGTTTTTGGTTGTTCAGGAAGTGTCACTTCATAGACCAGCCTTGTAAACACCGTCTGTTTTTCTTCATCAAACTGACTATCTTCATGGATAATGGTCAGATTTTCCTTTTCTATCGAAATACCTGTTTCTTCAAAACACTCTCTCACTGCAGCATCACGGGGTAATTCATTCTCCTCGACACGCCCCCCTGGAATATCCCAATCCTGCGGAAATACATTCGGCTCTCCACGCTTAATCTGCGAACGCTGAATAATCAGGTGGCTGTCTGCAACAGTCAGCAAGACATGGGCAATCAATTTAACAGACATGGTTTCCTCCGCTACTTTAGTTGTCTTTGTTCATAAAATGCTTTAGTTGTCCGTCCCAGTTGACTAACTCGGTCTTAAGAAAGGCTGGATTGAGATCCAGTTTCTCTAAGTCCGCAAAAGCAACCCATTCACACTGGCGAACAGAATTCCCTTCTTCCAGATTGGTAGCTGGATTAGACAGTGGGGTAACTATATAGAGAAATTCAATCTGATGATAGGATTTCTCCTGTAAGGTGAACTGATTTTCGACGATAAAAGCCAGTGGTCCAACCTCCACATCACTTCCGATTTCTTCTTTCATTTCCCGTTGCACAGCCTCTTCGGTTGTTTCGCCAAGCTGAATAGCTCCACCTAAGGTGTAATATTTCCCCTCAGGCGACTTAACAAGATATAACTTCTCATCTTGTACCACCAAGCCCGTTGCACGAACACCGAAGATTTGATTGTCGTGTCTCGTTCTGAAATCCATCTTCTCTCCCCAATAGTAAAAAATAGCCAAAACTCTCGAAAATTGCAGGACAAAAAAGCCTACAATTCCCATGAGCTTTGACCATCATGATAATTGTTACCCCTATTCTATCAAAAGATTTGTAGAATTTCAAATCTAGTGTTACGCTAACGTTTCAATATATTCTAAGCCCCAAGCCTCAACAGCATCCAGCACCGACCGAAATTTTTCACCCATTTCAGTCAAGCTGTACTCTACACGAGGGGGGACTTCTGCATAGACCGTGCGACTAATAATGCGATCCTCCTCCAATTGTCTAAGGTGCCTTGTTAACATGGTTTGAGTAATACCTGGAATCAGTCGCTGTAGTTCATTGAAACGTTTCGTTCCTGTACTGAGTTGGTAGATAATCACCAATCCCCACTTACCAGTCAAAACTTTTTGCGTTGTTGCAAAAGGACAAATACCATATTCACTAACTTTTTTCAAAAAACTTCTCCTTTATTTATCACAATAGTATCACTTTTGATACCAACAAATGCAAAAGTACCTACTTGCATATTGGAATGCTTCAGCTATAATTGTACTATATCAAAAAAATTGGAGGACATCAAATGTCAACAAACTTGGAAATTTTTAATGCCTATAACAATGCTCTCATCGCTGGTGATTTTGCAGCTCTTTTTGAAACTATGGCGGATGACATTATCTGGCATCAACCCGGAAATCATTCAACATCTGGTGCTAAAATTGGTAAGAAAGTACTCGGAGCACATCTAGCAACTTTCGCCGAAAAAACAAATGGAACTTTCAAAGTAGTGACAAACTGGGTATCCGATAATGATACTCTCGTTGCCGCTAACGTAACATTCCTCGGTACTCGAACAGATGGTGAAGAACTAAACATGAATGGTATCGATCTTTTCCGTATGGAAGAGGGCAAAATCAAGGAAGTTTGGCTCTTCTCAGCCGACCAAAAAGCCGAAGATGCTTTCTGGGGATAAGATAAAAAGCTTAGCACGAGGGTGCTGAGCTTTTATTTTTGATTAAATATACTGACAAGCCTCTCCATCTTTATAAGCCATGTCGATCATGCCACCGCCCAGACATTCTTGTCCGTCGTAGAAAACTACGGCTTGTCCTGGTGTGATTGCCCGTTGTGGCTCTGCAAAGATGACTTCTGCCTTGTCCCCTTTCACCTTGACAGTCACTTGACTATCTGGTTGACGATAACGAAACTTAGCTGTACATTCCAACGTGAATTCTTCAGGCATATCACGTGTAAAGTGGACTTGACTTGCTTGTAAAGAGGTTGACATAAGAGATTCATGATAGAAACCTTGGCCGACATAGAGAATATTTTGGGAAAGGTCTTTTCCGACAACAAACCACGGAGTATTGTCCCCACCGATTTGTCCGCCGATACCAAGCCCTCCACGTTGTCCAATGGTGTAATACATCAAGCCTGCATGTTCTCCCATATCACGACCATCAACCGTCATCATACGACCAGGCTGGGCTGGCAAATACTGCCCTAAAAATTCTTTGAAGTTCTTTTCACCGATAAAGCAGATGCCTGTCGAGTCCTTCTTTTTAGCGGTCGCCAAGCCTGCTCGCTCTGCTATTTCCCTTACCTGAGGCTTTTGTAAATGGCCGAGCGGAAACATGGTTTTCTGCAACTGTTCCTGTGAGAGTTGGCTGAGGAAATAGGTCTGGTCCTTGCCATTGTCTGCTCCACGTAGCATGTGGACGGTGCCGTCCTCGTCGCGTGACACCTGAGCATAATGCCCTGTCGCCACATAGTCCGCACCCAAGTTCATAGCGTAATCCAAGAAAGCCTTGAACTTGATTTCCTTGTTACACATGACATCTGGATTAGGTGTGCGGCCTGCCCGATACTCTGCTAGGAAGTACTCAAATACGCGATCCCAATACTCTTTTTCAAAGTTGACAGAGTAGTAAGGAATGCCGATTTGGTCTGCCACTGCAGCCACATCCTTGTAATCTTCTGTTGCTGTACAGAAGCCATTTTCATCCGTGTCATCCCAGTTTTTCATGAAGATACCGATCACATCGTAGCCCTGCTCCTTGAGCAAGAGAGCCGTAACCGATGAATCCACACCGCCACTCATACCGACAACGACACGGATTTTCGAATTGTCTATTGACATCATTTTCTCCCATCTTTTCGTAGAAATAACGATTTGAAGGTCGTATTCCAAAAATTTTTTCAAAAAACGATTTGAAGGTCGATTTTGAACAACTTGTATTATACCACACAAAAGGTAAGATCGACAGGAATTTGACATGGGAAAGCCCATTCATCTAGGCATATTCTCTAACTGGAAAATTTGGTATAATAGTACCAAGAAAAATGTGAGGATTACTATGACAAACTTAAAATTTCAGTCGGTCTTTGATATTATTGGACCTGTTATGATTGGTCCATCTTCTAGTCACACAGCTGGGGCGGTCCGAATTGGGAAAATAGTGTCTTCTATCTTTGGCGATGAACCAACCGAGGTCGAATTTCAACTTTACAACTCCTTTGCCAAGACCTATCGAGGACATGGCACCGATGTAGCCTTGGTAGCAGGTATTTTAGGCATGGATACAGACGATCCACGTATTCCTGACTCTCTTGATATTGCAAGAGAACGAGGTATTAAGGTTTACTGGCGTGTCAACAAGGATGACAGTAACACGCCACATCCCAATACTACCCGAATTATCATTAAAAACGAGAAGAAGTCTATCTCAGCAACGGGCGTTTCCATTGGCGGAGGCAATATCCAAGTGACCGAGCTCAACGGTTTCTCTGTCAACCTGAACATGAACACACCGACCATTATCATTGTTCACCAAGATGTACCTGGTATGATTGCGAAAGTGACTGATGTTCTTTCTAAGTATGACATCAATATCGCCCAAATGAACGTGACACGTGAACATGCTGGCGAAAAAGCCATTATGATTATCGAAGTGGATGCCCGCCAATGTGAAAATTCGATTGCAGAGATTGAAAAAATTCCACATTTGCACAATGTCACCTTCTTTAACTAGAAAGAGGAAACCATGTTTTATACTATCGAAGAATTGGTTCAACAAGCAGAGCAGTTTTCAGGAAATGTTGCTGAACTAATGATTGCTACCGAAATTGAATTAACTGGTCGTAGCCGCGAAGAAATATTGACAATCATGTCAAGAAACTTGACAGTCATGAAAGCGTCCATCGTGGATGGACTAACTGAAAGCAAATCCGTATCTGGTTTAACAGGAGGCGATGCTGCCAAGCTAGATGCCTACATGAAATCTGGTAAAACCCTATCAGATTCCGCCGTCCTATCCGCCGCAAGAAATGCCATGGCCGTTAATGAATTGAATGCCAAAATGGGCTTGGTCTGTGCCACCCCAACTGCTGGTTCTGCTGGTTGCTTGCCTGCCGTTCTTGGTGTTGCTATTGACAAGTTAAACTTGACAGAAGAGCAACAACTTGATTTCCTCTTTACAGCTGGAGCCTTTGGTCTAGTCATTGCCAACAATGCCTCCATCTCTGGAGCAGAAGGAGGCTGTCAGGCAGAAGTTGGCTCTGCCTCTGCTATGTCTGCCGCAGCCTTGACACTTGCAGCAGGTGGAAGTCCCTACCAAGCCAGCCAGGCCATCTGCTTTGTCATCAAAAATATGCTGGGTCTGATTTGCGATCCCGTCGCTGGTCTGGTAGAAGTCCCATGTGTCAAACGAAATGCAATGGGAGCAAGCTATGCCATGGTCGCTGCCGATATGGCTCTAGCAGGTATCAAATCAAAAATTCCTGCAGATGAAGTCATCAATGCCATGTACCAAGTAGGCTCTGCCCTACCAACTGCCTTCCGTGAAACTGCTGAAGGAGGCCTGGCTGCCACACCAACTGGTCGCCGACTGGCACAAGAAATCTTCGGTGAAAATTGACAAGGGTGTAAACAATAAGAAAAGGACCGTCTGGTCCTTTTCTTATTGTTTTGTAAAGACCAGCTGGCCTTTTGTTGTATCATTGCTGTCAACTTCTGTCAAGGTAAGAGTCTTGCCACTGATAGTATAGGTTTCTGCTTCGCCATCCACGTAAGCCAATTTCTTATCCAGGTCAAAGATGATGATGTCACTATCTCGGTCTCCATCGTTGTCGGCTTCTACCAAAGTAGCTCGGTTACCTGTAACAGTCAAGGTATAAATGTCATTTCCGCTGGTGGCTGTATAAGTACCGTCCAAGTCTGAGGTGTCAACCAACTTGACACCGTTGGCTGTTTGAGCTGCGGTCGCTGTTGTAGTAGCGTTTGAACTAGCGACTTCGTACTTGTCATCATCATCGTAGTCAACAGCTCCAACTTGTCGTTCGATTCGGTCTTCTATCACTTCAAATCTGTTCTCAAATACTTCAGCTACAACGAAGCTACCTGTCACCAAGACCAAGGCTCCAACGGATAGGAGAACAATGGTTTTCTTGCTCATGCCTGCAAGCTTGTCTTTTGCTGTCTGCCACAGGCCTGTTTTTTGACCGTTTTCGTTTTGTACTTCAATGATTTCTTGTTGATTGTTTTCCATTTTTATATCCTCTGTTTTTGTTTTTTCTTCAGCACCCAGCTGATAATCTTATTCTAACAGCTAAAAATGAACAGACAATGTAGAAATTCTAAACAAAATCTAAACAATTCTAAAAAAATTTAGTGATTGAGACGATAACCTGCTCCCCAGACGGTTTCAATCAGGTCTCCGCCCAGTTTATCACGGAGGCGGTTGATATGGACTGTCACTGTCGCACTATCTCCAACGTAGTCATAACCCCAAATGCTTTCAAAGAGCTGGTCTTTTGAAAAGACACGGTTGGGGTGCTTGGCCAAGTAGGCCAAAAGTTCAAATTCTCGGTTTGGTAGCTTGATTTCCTGGCCTGCCTTGACCAGCTGGTCTAGCTCTTGAGGTTGTTGGTAGCGTTGATATCGGGCTAAATGGGCCTTGACGCGTGCCACCAGCTCCATGGGGTCAAAGGGCTTACTGATGTAGTCATCTGCTCCTAAACCTAAACCACGCACCACATCGACCGTTTCTTGCTTAGAGGTCACCATGAGAATGGGAAAATCAACCTTGTCCCGCAAATCACGACAGAGGTCATAGTCTGCTTGAGCCAGTTCCTTCTCTACCAGACCACCGTCATGGACCAGATCAACTTGATACCCCTGCATTTCCAGATAATCTCGCTCTAAATAGGCGATTTCTAGATCATCTTCTACAATTAAAATCCGTGTCATTTTCTATCCTTTCTCGGTAGGGTAAAGGTAAACTGTAAACCATTCTTTGATTGAACGCTAACGCTTCCACCTAAACGACCCATGATATTTTTGATAATAGCTAAGCCCAGGCCATGTCCGTCTATTTGCTGACGGGCTTCATCTACTCGGTAAAATTCATCAAAAAGCTGACCTAGCTTATCCTCGGACACCCCTTGTCCGTTGTCAGCAAAAGTCCAAATCAACTGCTCACCTTTGGTTTGTCCACTAATGGTCAAAACCAAGGGGCTGACCGCCGCATACTTGCGAGCGTTATCGACCAAGTTATCTAAAATCCGTCGGAATTGGACAGGGTCAATGGCTGCAATCAGGGGCTCTGGAAGCTGTAGGTCAAAAATTACTGCCTGGTCTGCCAGCTCTGTGGATTTTTCCGCTACATAGTCCTCGAAGACCTGTCGCAAGTCAGTCGTCACCGTCTCAAAGGGGAGCTTGTCCGTTTCCAGCTGTGAAAAGACAAAAAGTTTCTCCAGCAGTTTCTCCATGACCAAGGACTTTTGGTAAATGATATTGAGATAGTTGGTACGCTTCTCATCGGTATTGGCCACTCCGTCCAAGATACCCTTGGCATAGCCCTTGATAGAGGTCAGTGGCGTCCGCAGGTCATGGGAAATGTCCGCCACCATTTGCGTCCGATTTTGTTCATAGAGACGGTTTTGCTCTTTGGCCTCCAGAAGAGAAGCCTGCATCTGGTTAAAGCCATCCGTCAGTTCTTCAAATTCCTTATCACCCTTATAAATCAGGGCCTCCTCATAGTTTCCTTGCTGAATACGCTCCACTCCGTCGTGCAGTTGGTCCAGCGGCTGCATAATGACCCGCAAGATGCGCCGTGTAAAGAGCCAGTTAAAAGCTAGAATCAAAAGGATACCTGTTCCACCTACCATCGCAATTTGAAGTAAGAAATGCTGAAACTCTTGACCTTCTTCTTGGTCTTCATTGTCTTCAATGACAGCATACAATTGGTAAGTGCCCCCCGAACTGCTGATTTCACGACTGATGATGATTTCTTCATCCACATAGGCGGTGTGGGTTGTCGGCGAAATACTGACACTGGTAACATCCTCCACATCCTCCTGGATATTTGAAAAAACTGTTTTTCCATTACTTGATACATGTAGCTGGGCGCCACTGGGCGCCAACTGTTCCGCTAAACTGGTAAAATCTATCCCCGTAAATGCCTCCAATGTCGCCTGACTATTGGCTGTTTTCTGACTAGATGACTGCCAGCTTTCTTGATGTTTATAAATATTATTAGCAACAAAGATACTGATACCCAGCATGGCCACTAAAGACAAGACCAGCATGATCATGTTGAGTCCAAAGATACGTTTCTGCAAATTCATACAATTTTCTTTCCTAGCTAATTTTTCACAATTATAAGCAAAATCCCCGCATTTGTAAAGTTGAAAAAACTACATACAGAAAAAGCCTAGCTGAACTAGACTTTCTATTTTCTCTTCTAAACAGCTTAGTACCAACCGTTTGTCATCCAAAATCCCATGGCCGCTGACCATGATCCGTAGCGGTTTGCGACATAGGCATCTGCTACACGCTCTTGGTTTTCTGGAGAATAATCACCGTTCAGGTAGGTATTGGTCAACTGGTAGCGACCATAATAGATACCGTTTTGGGCTGTATAGTTACCGCCTGATTCCTTCATGGCAATCCACTCTTTTGCAGCAGCATCCTCTGCACTCAAATTTGATGCATAAGTCCCTGTTGTTATAGTAGTAGCTGTCACCTCTTCCTCAGCTGTTGCAGTTGTCACTGAGGTAGATTCTTGCACCTTATTAGCAACCGTGTCCCCTAGTTCGATAACCTGTCCAACGTGAATCAAGTTTCGATTAGCAATTTTATTTAAAGAAACCAAACTATCTACAGTTGTATTGTGAGTTTGAGCAATTTCAGACAAGGTATCACCTGCCTTGACTGTATAAGTATCTGCACTAGCGATTACTGGAATAAAAATAGTACCGACAAGCACCATTCCCAAAAGTGTTGATTTAAGTTTTTTTGTATTCATAGTAATAAATCCTTTCATTCAACTGTTGACTATAATACAGGTCCAATATTACTCAGAGTTTGTGAATTTATTACAAATATTACAGTTAGATTGGAATTAAGCAAAAAAACGCCAGTTTTAGCGTTTTTTCCTAATTTTTTAAGAAATAAAGTACGATACCAAGTAAGAGCATAGCCAAAACAGCGCCCGTATCTGATGACTTCCACTCCAAAACACGATACCTAGTCCGGCCCTCTCCCCCTTGATAACCTCTCGCTTCCATCGCAATTGCCAAAGCATCTGCTCGTTTAAAACTAGAGGCAAATAAAGGAACAAGGACAGGAATAACCGATTTGACCTTCTGCATCAAATTTCCCTCTCCAAAATCCACACCTCGTGCACGCTGAGCATTCATAATTCGAGTAGTATCATCCATCAACGTAGGGACAAAACGTAAACTCATAGACAACATAAGACCAATTTCATGAATTGGTACTTTAAAACGCGCCAAAGGAGAAAGACCAACTTCGATACCATCGGCTAAACTAAGAGGCGTTGTTGTCAAGGTTACCAAAGTTGAAAAGAAAATAATTAAAAGGAAACGAACAAAAATAATTGCAGACTGCTTCAATCCTGCAGTAGTTACCTGAACAAACCAAAAACTCCAAAGAACCTCTTTACCATCTGTGAAAAAAATCTGAAAGAAAGTTGTAAAAAGGATAATTCCAATCATCGGTTTCAAACCATTCAAAAAAAACAAGAAACGTATCTTCGATAGGAAAAGTAGTCCTGCTACAAATACAATTAATAGAAGGTTGGTAACTAGATTATTGGCCCAAAAAATAATCAATAGAAATAAAAACATGGCTAACAATTTGCTACGCGGGTCCAGTCTGTGTAAAAAAGAGTCCCCAGGAACATAACGTCCAAGAATCAACTTATCCATTATCAAGTACCTCCTTGAACTCTTCTATAGTGATAGGGAGACGTTCAAAAACATAGCCTCTCCGCTCTAAATTTGCTGCAAACTTTGTTATTTTAGGGATTCCCAACTGAATAGACTCCATAAACTCAACCTCTTGAAATAGCTCAGTTGGTTGACCAGAAGCTACTAGTTTCCCTGCTTCCATCACATAAACAAAATCAGCATAATCTGCTACATCATCCATTAAGTGTGTTACTAGCACAATAGTCATTCCTGATTGATGGAGTTCCTTAAAGATGGTCATCAATTCCTTCCGACCAGCAGGATCCAACCCAGCAGTTGGTTCATCAAGAACCAATACATCCGGTTCCATAGCTAAAATACCTGCAATAGCTACCCGTCGCATCTGCCCACCAGACAAATCAAACGGACTCCTATCAAACAAGTCTTCGGAGATTCCAACTAACGCTAATTTTTCCCGTGCAATTTCTTCTGCTTCTTCTCTTGAAACTCCAAAGTTCTGTGGACCAAAGGCAACATCTTTTAGTACCGTTTCATCAAATACTTGACTTTCAGGAAACTGAAAAACCAGCCCTACTTTCTTTCTTACCTGCTTAATATCCTTATTGACAGAGTCGGCAGTAATAATCACATTATCAATTAGCACCGTTCCCATCGTAGGAACTGCAAGCCCGTTTAACAACTGTAAAATAGTTGACTTTCCAGATCCAGTATGACCTACCAGAGCAGTATAAGAACCATCTGCAATCTCCAAATTTATGCCAAAAAGGGCCCGCCCCTCAAAGGGCGTCCCAGCTTGATAGGTATAACTTACTTCCTGGAGAGTGATTGCCATAGTATTTCTTCTAATTCCTCATCTGTAAAATAACGGTGTGGTATATCGAACCCAAGCTGACGAAGTTCGTTTGCTAGCTGAATAGAAAATGGTTCCTCTAGCCCCAAGTCCAGAAGATCCTCGCGCATAAAGAGCTGCTCAGGTGTGCTAGTGGACTCCACCTGTCCATTCTTCATAACTATGACGCGGTCGCTCAGGGCTACTTCATCTAAGTCATGAGTAATAGAAATCACTGTAACTTGATACTTTTCCTTAATTTCTTGAACAACACCTATCAGTTCCTTACGTCCCTCTGGATCCAGCATACTAGTTGCTTCATCTAAAATAATAATGTCTGGCCGTAAAGCTACAACACCAGCAATAGCTACTCGTTGCTTCTGCCCACCAGATAAACGAGCCGGTTCCCTGTCTTTGAAATCTGCCATACCAACTAGATTCAAAGCATGTTGAACTCGTTCCCTCATTTCTCCTAGAGGTAAGCCTTGATTTTCTAAACCAAAAGCCACGTCATCTTCCACTGTCGCTCCAACAAATTGGTTATCTGGATTTTGAAAAACCATGCCAATTTGACGACGTTTCTCCCAGACATTGTCAATGGTTAATTTATCACCACTAATGATAATATCCCCTGATTCTGCTTCTAAAAGTCCATCAATCAAGCGGACAGTAGTTGATTTTCCAGATCCGTTGTGACCAATAATGGACAACCACTCCCCTTGTTTCACGTGAAACGATACATCCTTCAATATGTATTCAGTCTCAGCAATATCGTATTTATAATTGAGATTCTTTACTTCAATAATTGTTGCCATTAGCTAAAAATATCTTTAAATAAATAAGATGCACCTTTGAAATAATCATATCCCGAATAGAGGGTGAAAAAGAGTGCAACATACAAAGTTATTTGCCCCAACAGAGTCCAGTGGAGCAAAAGAAAAATGATAGCAAACATCTGGGAGAAGGTTTTTATCTTTCCAGGCATTGCTGCTGCTAACACTGTTCCACCATTTTCAACCAATAATAGGCGTAAACCTGTTACAGCTAATTCTCGACAAATGATAACAGCCACTACCCAAGCAGGGGCAAATCCTAATTCTACCAACATAATGAAAGCTGTCATAACCAAAATTTTATCCGCCATCGGATCTGCAAATTTACCAAAATTAGTTACGACATGCCATTTACGTGCCAAATAACCATCTAAGTAGTCCGTTGCGCTGGCAAGAGCAAAAAGAACTGTAGCTAAAACATGGCTAGAATAATTATCCCAAAGGGTGAGTAAGAGGATAAAAACTGGAATAATCAAGATACGTCCCAGAGTAAGGGTATTTGGAATATTTTCTTTTTTCATATTTTTCCTTTATTGAATGGTCAAGTAAATTGTACCATGTTGGTTCGTTAAAGCAGAAGTGTCAAGTGTTTTTCCAGCGATAGTCACTGAAACACCATCTACTACACCCAAAGTTAAAGTTGCAGATGTAACTCCGTCTGGAATCGTAGCAGTCACACTTGTGCTAGTTGGAGAGAGCGTAAAACCATTGACAATATCTGAATCTGTCAAGCTGACCCAACTAGTGACAGATGTAACCGAGAGAGTTACTTCCACAGGACCTGTGGTCCCCGAGACTGTTACTCCTAAATCATCACCACCGCCTGATGTAGTCAAAACAATGCTATTTTCACTACTGCTCGAACTTTCTGAAGTACTTGCCTCTGAAGAACTTGACGTGTCTGTTTGTGTACTAGATGAGGTAACAACAGAATATGAGGTTGGAGAGGATGATGTCTGGGCTTGATTCTGTACCCGACTATAAACAATATAGGTAACAAATACTAAAATGAAAGTAGCCGACAATAGTAAATAGGTGAGAGGCAGATAACTCCCTTTTTTCTTCTTAACCTTATAACTACGTGTAAACTCCGACTGCAGCTCTTCCCCTACTCCATAATATACTACTAAACTATTCGTATCATAAGCATGTAAAATAACATCTACATCTAGTTCCAGTATTTCAGCATAGCGCTTTAGGAAATCTCGAGCATACTCTTTACTAGGAATAAAATCAAAATCATTGTACTCCAAAGCTTGTAAATATTTTGCTTGAATACTGGTTGCTCGTTGCAATTCAGTAAAATTCCAACCCCGATACTCACGTGCGGCTCGTAAAACTTCTCCTATACTTTTTTGTCTCATCGGCGCCTCTTTCTATCATCTAAACCAATCGTCTCAATAAATGATTTATCTAATCAAATAAAATAAAATAGCAAACGAATAGCATATTTTTTATCTATACAATCTCCTAGTTTCAGTATCCTATATTGTAACAAAAATTCAAAAAAATTTCGACCCCAACTTTCCCTATTTTGGAAAAATTACAAAATCTGTCATATCAGCTTGACCAATAAATTTCCGTCCTACCTCTAAAATATCCTCTAGATTAACCTGTTCAAGAATAGCAGGAGTATCAAAAAATGACTGTTCTTCCCCAATCAAACTAGCCATATGCCCTGCCATAGCCTCCAGAGAATTTAAACTCTTGATAAAATCGCCATACATTTCCTTTTTTAGCAACTGTAAATGTTCTTCTGATATGTCCGGATCTTGCTCAAATTCCTGAATTGCCCGTCTTAATACAGCTGATAAAGCAATTGGTTCAGTCGTATCCGCAGTGATAACCAAAAAATGATAATCCAAGTGAAGATCTAAGTAAAAATGAAAAGATGCATCAATTTTACCTGTCTCATATAATTCTTGATAACGTTTTGAAGTCCATCCTATGAGCATTGAAAAAAGTAAATTTAGACAAATACGGTAGGTTTGCAGTTGACTAGGATCAAGTTTATCATTTCCTCGTAAGCCAATCGCCAACTTTGGCATTGCAACTTCAAAATACTCTGTCTCGTGTTTCAAGATTGGCAGTTTTTCTAACTCTACTCGTTCAATTACTGGTGCATTTTTCTTATCAAAATGAAATGGACGAGATAGCTCATTAAGTTTCTCTAAAGTATCTTCCACCTCGATTTGCCCTACAAGACATAAATGCATATTAGATGGTTGGTAAAACATTGTAAAGTATCTGTAAAGCAACTGAGGGGTTATTAACTGAATAGATTTCACTGTTCCGGCGATATCAAATGCCAAAGGTGTATTAGGATAAAGTCTTGCTAATATTCCCGTATAAAGATGGTGATCTGGATCATCTTCATACATCTCGATTTCTTGTGCAATAATCTCTTTTTCCCGTTCAACACTTTCTTCAGTAAAGTGCGCTTCTTGTGTGAAAGATAGAAGTAATTGTAAAGAATCCATTATATTATTAGTTGTTGAGAAGAGATAAGAGGTGTGATGTAAAGTCGTATAAGCATTAGCACTAGAACCCAATCGAGCAAATTCCTGCATAGCATCTCCACTTTCTGTCTCAAACAACTTATGTTCTAAAAAATGTGCGATTCCAACAGGTGAAAAATCCTTATCTTCATGTTCTAATAAATCTGCAGCCCCGAATTTTGTTGTTAAGACAGCATAGGTCTCATGAAAGTCAGACTTGGGAATCAGCGTTACTGTCAAACCACTGTCAAGCACTCCTTGAAAAACAACCTCTTTCAAAAATGGATAGCTATGATTAGTAAATTCCATCTTCTTCCCCTTCCATAAAGTAAATAGCCTGTAAACGAATACATCTAGCAACACGAAGAATATCTTCTCTTGACACCAAGTTGACGGCCTCAACCCACTCTTCCCATTCCAGATTCCTCTCCCCTAAAATAGCTTGATTATAAGCTTGTTCTACCAAATTAGCCTGCTGGTCTTGAGCCAAGGTTGCAGCGTTCACCAGCAAGGATTTTGTCATGGAAAGATCCTCCTCGGAGAAATTCCCTTTTTTGATGTCCTGTAATTGTCTGCGAATCAGTTGCATGGTTCTCAAGCGATTTTCCTTGTCAATTCCTGCGTAGACCTTCATCATCCCAGAAAAAATCGATACGGAACTTCCGATAGTATAGGCCAAACTTTCCTTCTCACGCACATTCATAAAGAGTTTGGAATGCGAAAATCCACCAAACAAACCATTCAAGACCAGCAAAGGAGTGTAGTTGACATCGTTGTAAACTACCTGTAAATGATAAGCTAACTCCAAGACAGACTGGCGTGCCTCTTTTCGCTCAATCTTCTCTCTTGTGATATTGGAATAGTTCTGCTGTAATTCTAATTCTAATTTCGGATTACGGTAGGTAAATGCAAAACGTTCAAACCCTTCCTGAACAAGTTTCTTATCAACCTTACCCAAAACAAAAATATCAATCCGATCCAGTTTAAGCATATCCCGTAAGGCTTTGTAGGCCGTTTCAGCCGTTTCTTGCTCCACCAAGTCCAGACGAGCAACGCGTGGAATCTGGACATCTTCATTTTCATAAAAGAGTTTACTCAACTCCACATCCGCATGGTAGAAATTATCCTCCACCTCAGCCTCTAAGTAGGACAGCAAATTCTTCTTTTCAACCTCAAACAGGCTAGAGTCAAAGCCATTTCGCTCCTTGAGAGGTCGAAACAAGGCACTGTAAATAAAATCAATCAACTGACCTGTCAAGTCCTCCTTGTCAGGCAACTGGTCAGCACGGACATAGGAAATGGTGATATCTACAAAATGCACCTTACCCCGCTTGGCGACACTAGTTGAAAATTGGGCACCATACAGGGTAGCTAATTTTCGGCGAAAAGCTTGGGCAGTCGGATAATCTTCATTGGCAAGTTCTAAAATATTAGCAGCCAAGACCCGCCCTGCTACTGTCTTAGCAGACATGGGTGCTGCAAACCGCATTTTGATTCGATTGGTTGTAAACTTATCTGTGTCGATAAAGTGGAGATATACTCCCTCTTGTAACTTCATAGCGTCCTCTTTCAAGCATTGTGAGCTTTATTATACCATTTTATGATATAATATTCTGAAAAGAGGTGACCTATGGAATTTAAATTATTTGAAGACTACATCACATTACAAGCTCTACTCAAGACCTGTGGTATTCTCCATTCAGGTGGGGCCATTAAAGGATTTTTAGAAGAAAATACTGTCCTCTTTAATGGTAAGGACGAAAAACGTCGTGGGAAAAAGATTCGCATCGGCGATCAGATTGACCTGCCAGGCCACCAGATCAGCATTAGCATCGTTGCACCAACCGCAGAAGAAATCACTGCTCATAAAGAAGACTTGGCTGAAAAAGAGCGGGTTGCAGCCATTGTCAAGGCCATGAATAAGCAGAACAAAGAAGCAAAGGCCAAGACTAAAAGTAAGAGCCCTCGTCCACCAAAAGCCAAGCTAGAAAAGGCTGACAGAAGACCTGTCCGCTTCCCAGGTACCTGATATGTGGCTCAAATCACTCCATTTGCAGCATTTTCGCAATTATGAAAAGCTGGACATCGCCTTCCATAAGGGGCTCAATATCTTTTTAGGGCAAAATGCCCAAGGTAAAACCAATATTTTGGAAGCCGTCTATTTTCTGGCCCTGACCCGCAGCCACCGTACTCGCACAGACAAGGACCTGATTCAGTTTGAGCAACAGCATCTTGGTGTCGAAGGCATTTTAGAACGAACAAGCGGAACTATTCCACTTGACATACACTTGACAGACAAGGGAAGAATTACCAAGGTCAACCACCTCAAACAATCCAAATTGTCTGATTATATCGGGCATATGAACGTTATTCTCTTTGCTCCTGAAGATTTACAGCTGATTAAAGGTGCCCCTGCCCTCCGCAGAAAATTCATAGATGTCGAACTAGGGCAAATCAAACCAATCTACCTATCTGACCTGTCCAACTACAACCATATCCTCAAACAACGCAATGCCTATCTCAAGACAGCAGAAAAGGTTGATGAAACCTTTCTATCTGTTTTGGACCAGCAATTAGCAGAATATGGTAGCAAAGTCATTCACCACCGCCTTGACTTTTTGAAGAAATTAGAACACTTCGGCAACAAGAAAGTTGCTGATTTATCCAACGGAAAAGAGAACTTAACTCTATCCTATCAATCTTCTATTACCTTGACAGAGGACGTCAATCTAGTTGATATTTTTTTGACACACTTGTCAAATAGTCGTAAACGCGATTTATTCAAAAAAAATACCGGTATCGGTCCTCACCGAGACGATATTCTCTTTTTTATCAACGGAGTCAATGCCCATTATGGCAGTCAAGGACAACACCGCAGTCTAGTCCTATCTCTAAAATTAGCCGAGATTGAGTTGATGAAGGAAGTTACCAGAGAATACCCTATTCTCCTCCTAGATGATGTCATGAGTGAGTTGGATAATAGTCGGCAAATGAAACTGCTAGAAACCATATCCGACACCATTCAAACCTTCATTACCACCACCTCACTCGACCACCTACACAATCTCCCCCAGGACTTAAAGATTTTTCATATCGAAGCTGGAACAATCCAGGAAGAGTTGTAAAGAAAATTTACATAGTTGTCAATTAACTTTACATATATAGTTAAAAGACCTTGCGATCGCAAGGTCTTTATTATTTTATTGTACAGAATAGTTTGGTGCTTCGTTAGTGATTTGAACGTCATGCGGGTGACTCTCTTTCAAGCCTGCACCTGACATTTCGATGAATTGAGCATTTTCATGCAATTCAGTCAAGTTACCAGCACCTACATAGCCCATACCTGAGCGAAGTCCACCAACCATTTGGAAAATCATATCTGCAACTGAACCTTTATAAGCTACACGACCTTCAATTCCTTCTGGAACCAACTTGTTAGCTTCATTGACAGATGCTTGGAAGTAACGGTCTTTTGAACCTTGTTTCATGGCAGCAATAGAGCCCATTCCACGATAGGTCTTGAACTTACGACCCTGGAAGATTTCTGTTTCTCCTGGTGCTTCGTCCGTTCCGGCAAACATAGATCCGAGCATGACAGCATGACCACCAGCTGCAAGAGCCTTAACAATGTCACCAGAATACTTGATCCCACCGTCAGCAATAATGGTTTTTCCATATTCACGGGCAACGCTCGCTGCATCGTAAATAGCCGTTACCTGAGGAACACCGACACCTGCAATAACACGAGTTGTACAGATAGAGCCTGGTCCAATTCCGACCTTGACCACGTCCACACCTGCTTCATAGAGGGCACGTGCACCTTCTGCTGTCGCAATGTTTCCTGCGATCAGGGTACGATTTGGGAAATGCTCACGGATCTCCTTGATTTTACGAAGAACACCTGCTGAGTGACCGTGGGCTGTATCGATGACAATCGCATCTGCACCTGCTTCAAAGAGGGCTTCAGCACGCTCGAAGGTATCTGATGTTACGCCGACAGCACCTGCAACCAAGAGGCGACCAAATTCATCCTTAGCAGAATTTGGAAACTCGATAACTTTTTCAATGTCCTTAATGGTAATCAGACCAGACAAGCGACCATTTTCATCAACCAAAGGCAGTTTTTCAATGCGGTGCTTGTGAAGAATTGCCTCAGCGGTTTCCAAGTCTGTCCCAACTGGTGCCGTTACCAAGTTGTCACTGGTCATATTTGTTGAAATAGGTTGGCAGTAATCGCTGATAAAACGCATATCACGGTTGGTGATAATGCCGACCAACTTGCGATTTTCCATGGTTTCTACGATTGGTACACCTGAGATACGATAGGTCCCCATGAGTTTTTCAGCTTCTGCAATAGTATGCTCAGGTGTCAGGAAGAATGGATCAATGATAACCCCATTCTCAGAACGTTTTACCTTACGAACTTCATCTGCCTGCTCTGCTATGGACATATTCTTATGAATAACGCCTAGGCCTCCCGCACGTGCCATGGCAATGGCCATTCTGCTATCGGTGACGGTATCCATGGCTGCGGAAATAATAGGAAGATTGAGGGTCAAGTTTGGTGCTAGTTGTATTTTTAAGTCGATATCGTGCGGCAAAACGTGACTCTCTGCTGGAATCAGCAAGACATCATCAAAGGTAAAGCCTTTTTTCAAAAATTTAGTGTCCCAATTTGACATGTTCTTCCTCTTTTCTCTTTTTTAATCAGCTGCATGGCTGTTTTTATTTTATTTATGATAACATTTTGAAATCATTTGTCAATCATTATTCGCCTTAAAATGACAAAACTCAAAAATTCAGAAAATTCTATCCTTATTTCTTTTAGAAAGTCGAACGTTTGGTTTTTACTATTTCTATTTCAAAAGGAAAAAAGCAACGTTTTTTCAACATTGCTCTTTGATTGTTAATGTATACTCAATGAAAATCGAATTCAGATTAGCTTCAATACTCCAGTGGAGTATTGAAGCTTGGAAATGAAGCGAATATAGTTCGTATCGGCCAGATGTAGGTAGAACTAAAGTTCACCAAGTCAAGTCAACGAAGTCTGGATTTGATTTTCGAAGAGTATTATTTGAAATAGTTAATTCCCATGGCATCTTTGACTTGATCAAGAGTAGTGGCTGCGACTTGACGAGCTCTTTGGCTACCTTCTTCCAGCATAGCATAGACCTGTCCCATGTCCTGTGCAAACTCCAAACGGCGTTCACGGATTGGACCCAGTTCCCGTTCTAAGATATCAAGAAGATAGCGTTTGGTCTTGACATCTCCCAAGCCACCACGCTGGTAGTGCTCCTTCATGGCCTCGATTTCAGCTTTATCTTCTTCTCTGCCAAATACATCAAAATAGTGGAAAACCATATTTCCCTCAATCTTGCCTGGATCTTCGATACGGATATGGTCTGGGTCTGTGTACATGGACATGACTTTCTTCTTGAGAGTATCCATGTCATCTGCCAGATAAATCCCATTTCCAAGGGACTTGGACATTTTAGCGTTGCCGTCTAGACCTGGTAGGCGACCAGCTGCTTCATTTTCAGGATAAATCCCTTCCGGTTCTACCAAAATATCGGTTTGGTAAGCATAGTTGAAACTCCGAACAATTTCACGGGTCTGCTCAATCATAGGTTTCTGGTCAGTTCCAACAGGGACAAAATTAGCCTTGAAGGCTGTGATGTCTGCCGCTTGAGAAACAGGATAAACCAGGAAGCCAGCTGGAATTCCCTCGCCAAATCCCTTCTGAGCAATCTCCGTTTTAACCGTTGGATTGCGTTCCAGACGAGCCACCGATACCAAGTTCATGTAGTACATGGTCAACTCTGCCAGTTCAGGAATCTGACTTTGGATGAAAATGGTTGTCTTAGCTGGGTCAAGGCCTGCCGCTAGGTAATCAAGGGCCACATTTCCAACGGACTCTACAATTTTCTGCGGGTCTTTAGCATGGTCTGTCAGGGCTTGCTGGTCTGCTAGAAAGACAAATAGTTCATGCTGTCCTGCATTTTGCAGAAGGACGCGATTTTTCAAAGAGCCAACATAGTGGCCTATATGGAGTTTGCCTGTTGGACGATCTCCCGTTAAAATAATTGGTTTAGTCATCTTCTCACCTCGTTTTATGATTTTGATAGAAAAAAGCCCCGCACAGAAACTGTGCGAGGGCGTCTAGGACACGGTGCCACCTCACTTATGAACAACTTTACACAATTGTCCATATCTCATTGCAGGTAAGGCTTGCCAGCCGAATCCTTATTGTTTCAGATTCATGTAGCATCAGTCCATTCATTAACCCTTATTACCTGTTTCCAGCACCCACAGGCTCTCTAAAAATAAGCAAGTAATTACTCTTCTGATTGACTACCATTATACCGCCTAAAAAATAGAAAGTCAAGTCACCAACCCCTTGACGATAACTGCTAAATCAGCGATAATAGAGGGTGCCGTTTACTCAAATTAGAAATGAGGAATTATATGAAAGAACGTTTGAAAGATTATGGCTTAGTAACCTTGGGGTCCATTATTATGGCAGTTGGGTTCAATATGCTCTATTTGGAGAACAATATCGTCTCTGGTGGGGTAGGTGGTCTGGCCATTGCCCTAAAAGCGATTGTTGGTTGGAATCCTGCTGATTTTGTCCTCTACTGCAATATTCCCCTTCTGATTCTTTGCTGGTTCTTCCTTGGAAAGTCCGTCTTTGTCAAGACAGTTTACGGTGCCCTTGTTTATCCATTTTGCATCAAGTTGACAGCAGGTTTACCCAACTTGACAGATAATCCTCTCTTAGCTGCTATCTTTGGTGGCATCATTCTTGGTTTCGGACTAGGACTGATCTTCCTTGGAAAATCATCGACAGGTGGTACGGGAATCCTAATTCAGTTGATTCATAAATACACGCCACTACCATTAGGAATGACCATGGCGATCGTGGATGGTCTGATTGTCGGTGTTGGATTTATCGCCTTCGACCCAGATACTGTTATGTATTCAATCATTGCCTTAATGACCATTACTTACATTGTCAATCGAATGATGTCTGGTACAGAATCCTCACGGAATGTCATGATCATTTCCCAAAAAGCTGGAGAAATCAAGGACTACATTACCAAGGTTGCCGATCGTGGTGTGACAGAATTCCCAATTGTCGGTGGGTTTACAGGGGTTGACAAGCGGATGTTGATGACAACCGTTTCAATTCCTGAAATGCAAAAACTAGAATCTGCTATCCTAACGATCGATGAAACAGCCTTTATAGTGGTTATGCCTGCTAGTCAGGTGCGTGGCCGTGGTTTCAGTTTACAGAAAGACCATAAATACTACGACGAAGATATCTTGATTCCAATGTAATTCATTGAAAAATCAAGCCCTTTCTAGTACAATAATAAGGTGTAATAGACAGAAATTTAGGAGAAACTATGCTTACAGTATCAGACGTATCGCTCCGCTTTAGCGATCGCAAATTATTCGATGATGTCAACATCAAGTTTACAGCTGGAAATACCTATGGTTTGATTGGTGCCAATGGTG
Organism: Streptococcus suis; assembly: GCF_024509525.1. GTDB lineage: Bacteria > Bacillota > Bacilli > Lactobacillales > Streptococcaceae > Streptococcus > Streptococcus suis_AC. Next base: position 25,108 of record NZ_JAMWEM010000008.1, on the reverse strand, counting down.
CTGGTAAATCTACATTTTTGAAAATTCTTGCAGGTGACATTGAACCATCAACAGGTCATATCTCACTCGGTCCAGACGAGCGTTTATCTGTTCTTCGCCAGAACCATTTCGACTACGAAGATGAGCGAGTGATTGACGTAGTTATCATGGGGAATGAACAACTTTACAGCATCATGAAAGAAAAAGATGCCATTTACATGAAGGAAGATTTTTCTGACGAAGACGGTGTTCGTGCTGCTGAATTGGAAGGCGAGTTTGCTGAACTCGGTGGTTGGGAAGCAGAAAGTGAAGCGTCACAATTGCTCCAAAACCTCAATATCTCAGAAGACCTGCACTACCAAAACATGAGCGAGTTGACCAACGGTGAGAAAGTCAAGGTTCTCTTAGCCAAGGCTCTCTTTGGTAAACCTGATGTTCTTCTTTTGGACGAACCAACCAACGGTCTCGACATCCAATCTATCAACTGGTTGGAAGATTTCTTGATTGATTTCGAAAATACAGTAATTGTCGTGTCCCACGACCGCCACTTCTTGAACAAGGTATGTACCCACATGGCCGATCTTGACTTCGGTAAAATCAAGATTTTCGTTGGTAACTATGATTTTTGGAAACAATCCAGTGAACTAGCAGCTAAACTACAAGCTGACCGTAATGCAAAAGCAGAAGAAAAAATCAAGGAACTACAAGAATTCGTTGCCCGTTTTTCTGCTAATGCCTCTAAGTCTAAGCAAGCTACTTCACGTAAGAAGATGTTGGACAAAATCGAATTGGAAGAAATCATTCCTTCTAGCCGTAAGTATCCATTTATCAACTTCAAATCAGAACGTGAAATCGGTAATGACCTCCTAACAGTTGAAAACTTGAAAGTTGTCATCGATGGTGAAACGATTCTTGACAATATCAGCTTTATCCTGCGTCCAGGTGACAAGACTGCCCTTATCGGACAAAACGACATCCAAACAACTGCTCTCATTCGTGCTCTTATGGGAGACATCGAATACGAAGGCACCGTCAAGTGGGGGGTCACTACTAGTCAATCCTACTTACCAAAAGACAATACTCGTGATTTTGATACCAACGAGTCTATCCTTGATTGGCTCCGTCAATTTGCCAGCAAGGAAGAAGATGACAATACTTTCTTGCGTGGCTTCTTGGGTCGTATGCTCTTCTCAGGTGATGAGGTAAACAAACCTGTCAACGTCCTGTCAGGGGGAGAGAAAGTACGTGTCATGTTGTCAAAACTCATGCTCCTCAAATCCAACGTTTTGGTCCTTGATGACCCAACCAACCACTTGGACTTGGAATCCATTTCCAGTCTGAACGACGGTCTAAAAGCCTTCAAAGAATCCATTATCTTTGCCAGCCATGACCATGAATTTATTCAGACTTTAGCAAACCATATCATCGTCATTTCTAAAAACGGTGTGATTGACCGAATCGACGAGACCTACGACGAATTCCTAGAAAATGCTGAAGTACAGGCTAAAGTACAAGAACTTTGGAAAGACTAAGTGGTGCATAATCATTTACTAGAACCACATTCACTCAATATCATCTGCTAATGAGTGGGTAGGACTCTTTCGTATTTATTTGAGTTCTACCTACTCTTTTTATAGGAAAATTCTATGATGACTATACAACTTTTTTTCAAAAAACACGTATTTCACTTACTAGCATTTTTTCTCCCTTTAACAATTATTGCTAGTATCCTTGCTTTAAAAGGAATTTGGTGGGGAAGCGACACAACTATTTTAGCTAGTGATGGCTTTCATCAATATGTCATTTTTAACCAAACCCTCCGAAATGCTTTACATGGTGACGGCTCTCTTTTCTATACTTTTACAAGTGGTTTAGGACTGAATTTTTATGCCCTATCTTCCTATTACTTAGGGTCCTTCCTTTCTCCACTGGTCTTCTTTTTTAACTTAAAAACCATGCCAGACGCCTTGTATCTCTTTACACTAATTAAGTTTGGATTGACAGGGTTGTCAACCTATATTAGTCTAAAAGGTATCTATTCTCGGTTGCAACCTATCCTGGTTTTAATCTTATCCACTAGTTTTTCTTTGATGAGCTTTGCAACAAGTCAGTTAGAAATCAATAACTGGTTAGATATTTTTATCCTAGTACCTTTAATTTTACTAGGATTACATAAGTTGCTAGAGGGTCGTAACCGTATTTTATACTTTATCAGCTTGACCTGTCTGTTTATCCAAAATTATTATTTTGGATATATGACTGCCCTTTTCATTGTTCTATGGTTTTTAGTTCAATTATCTTGGGATTTTTCAAAACGAAAAAAATTCATTCTAGACTTTACACTGATGTCAATATTAGCTGGCATATCTAGTCTAATTATGCTCTTGCCAGCCTACTTAGATTTAAAAACACATGGAGAAACCTTTACAGAAGTTGTAAAGTTACAAACTGAAAATTCTTGGTACCTAGATTTTTTTGCGAAAAATCTAGTCGGTAGCTATGATACAACAAAATTTGGATCTATCCCAACAATTTACGTTGGCCTTTTCCCACTAGTCCTAGCATTACTATTTTTTACTTTTAACTCTATCAAATGGCAGGTTAAGCTAGTCTATATAGGTTTGATAACTAGCCTTATTGCTAGTTTTTATCTCCAACCTCTAGATCTCTTTTGGCAAGGAATGCATGCTCCAAATATGTTTTTGCATCGTTATTCTTGGATTTTTTCTACAATTATTATTTATATGGCTGCAGAAACACTGGTGCGATTACAAGAAATATCACTCAAAAAAATACTGACGCCATTTCTATTTCTACTATTTGGATTTACCACTACTTACCTTCTGGTTGAACGTTACGAGTTTTTAAACGCTATTCACTTTATCCTAACTATTGAATTTCTAGTTGCTTATGGACTTCTGCTATTTATCTTAGTTAGGAAAAAAATTACCATACACTTTTTTGCAATTACTAGCCTCTGTTTTGTCTTATTTGAAATTAGTTTGAATACCAACTACCAGATAGAGGGACTCTCATCTGAATGGCATTTCCCTAGTCGAACTAACTATGAGCAAAATTTGACAGAAATGGATACTCTTGTAACCAGTATAAAGGAAGTTGATAAGCAATTTTTCCGAACAGAAAGGCTCTTTCCTCAAACAGGAAACGATAGTATGAAATATAACTATAATGGAGTTTCTCAATTTTCTTCCATTCGTAATCGTGCTTCTAGTGATACCTTAGACAAACTAGGTTTCCGTTCGGATGGCACGAACTTGAACCTACGCTATCAAAATAACACGCTTATTGCAGATAGTCTTTTTGCCATCAAATACAATCTCGCTGAGTTCAATCCTCAAAAATTTGGATTTTCAACATTCCAGACTGAAGGTAGTATGACAGCTTATCAAAATGCCTATGCTCTCCCATTAGCTATCCTTACAAATGATGTTTACACTGATGTAAAGTTTACTAATCTAACCCTGGATAATCAAATTAATTTCCTTAATCAGTTGACTGGTTTTAATTTACACTATTATTATACTTTACAACCACTAACTGTAGAAAATGCTTCTGAATTAAATAACCGGATTACGGTTAATAAGATAGATGGAGATGAGTTAGCGCGCGTTCAATATACTTTACATATTCCTGCTAATAGTCAACTGTATGTCAACCTTCCAAATTTACAATTTACGGATGACGCTAATAAAAATGTCCAAATTACTATTAATAATGTGTCAACAAATTATACACTTGATAATACCTTCTCTATTTTTAGTACAGGTTACTATGCAGATGAACAAGAAATTACATTAACTATCAGCTTCCCCAATAATTCCCAAGTCTCTTTTGATAAACCTGAATTTTATCAACTAGATTTAAATGCCTATAAAACAGCCATTGACCATCTTTTAGAAAAAAATATTGCAGTGACCTCACAAGGAAATACTGTAACAGCTAATTATTCTAATGATAAAAACGCCTCTATTGTGCTAACCATTCCTTATGATAAAGGGTGGTCTGCTCGTTTGAATGGAAAAAAAGTCGCCATATCACGCGCTCAGAGAGGTTTTATGAAAGTTGATGTTCCAGCTGGAGAAGGAAAGCTTGTTTTAACTTTTATCCCTCAAGGATTGAAATTAGGAATACTAGCCTTCGTGATAGGGATAGGAACTGTATTCCTATATGAATATTTTTTAAGAAAACGATACTATAATAAGGAGAATTAACTCTCCTTTATAAACCCACTATTTGCAAGCAATTTGCACAAATTTTTAAATTATGACACGAAGCTGGACTCAAGTCTAGCTTCACTTCTCTGAGTTCGCACTCTCTATTAAAAAATCGGAAAATCATGTCAGCAACCATTTGACCATTTTTTGACCAAATTTCCCTTTTGTATGATTATTCATGCCAATTTTTCACTATTTTTTCATTCTTATCCAAGATATAGTATAAGTTGAAATATTTATAAGTTCATTGACCAAATTTTGACCAAAATAAGAAAAAAACCTTGATTTCTCAAGGTTTCCTATGCTTTATTTACTCCGCCAACAGGGCTCGAACCTGTGACATCATGATTAACAGTCATGCGCTCTGCCAACTGAGCTATGGCGGAATAAATAGTCCGTACGGGATTCGAACCCGTGTTACCGCCGTGAAAAGGCGGTGTCTTAACCCCTTGACCAACGGACCATTACAAGCATCATCTAGTATAATATACCTCTAGGTATTTGTCAAGATTTTTTTACTTTCTTGACATTCTATAACCTTTAGGTTAGAATAAGAGAGTTAATGTGGTTCCATAGCTCAGCTGGATAGAGCATTCGCCTTCTAAGCGAACGGTCGCAGGTTCGAATCCTGCTGGAATCATCTACTACCGGGTCTAGAAATTTTTTCTAGACCTTTTTTCATTCCATAATTGGACGTTTACATATAATAAAGGCAACAAAATACCTATTAAAGCTATATCATGAAGAGCAAACGATAAGAGAGTAGAAAGAAAAACTCCTACTAAAAAAGCTGCAATTGTTACCATAATATGATAAGCTGTTCGGCGGAGTTCTTTGTCTTTTTCAATCACTCCTTTGCACAATAGATAAGCTGCATTCTTTACATTTCCTGTCATCATGACATTGGCATAAGAAGCTCCTCTAAGTTTACGAAACGTTTCAACTTGAATAGAAGCAACAATGGCCAAAAAAGCAATGGTAAAAAAGGGAGGAAGGAAGGGAGTTACAATAATAGTGACGACAATCAGAACAAGCATGATGATGCTACTTCCAAAATGCCAAGGCAAATGATGAGCGAGGGCACAGCGTTTGGCTAAGTAGGTTATACATTGACCAAGTGCAAAAAAGATAATCGGTACAAAAAAATGTATAGCTTGTGAGAAATTTCCCTGCGCAACGTGAAAAGCTAATGAAATAAGATTTCCTGACTGGACTCCCGCAAATCTTCCCCCTTGCGTCACAAATGTAAAAGCATTCAGGTATCCACTAATAAAAGTAAGACAGCTAGCCACGCGCAATCCTTCGTACACACGATAATCTTTTTTCGTCATTTTCTCTCCTTGTTTCACATGAAACTATTTGTGATATGGACTCCCTTGGTGAATCATAAAAGCCCGATAAATTTGTTCAACAAGGACAAGTCGCATTAATTGATGTGGTAGGGTTAACTTTCCAAAACTAATCAATATATTTGCTCGTTTTTTAATCTTCGGATCAAGTCCTAGACTTCCTCCAATTACGAAACTAATATCAGAATACCCCTTCACAGTCACATCAGATATAAGTTGACTAAATTCCTCTGAGGCGTATTGTTTTCCTTCAATAGCAAGAACAATCACATAATCTCTTTCTCCTATTTTACTAGTAATTCGTTCAGCTTCTTTTTTTAAGATTTGGTCCTTTTCTGCCTGACTAGACCGATCTGGCGTTTTTTCATCAGCTACCTCAATCATTTCAAACTTACTAAAACGTCCCAAACGCTTAGCATACTCCGCAATGCCATCTTTTAGATAATTTTCTTTCAATTTTCCAACTGTTATCAATTTTATTTTCATACATCCATTCTAACATATTCACAATATTAAGGACAAGTTGTCTTTCAAGTAATCTCTATTGTTATCACATTTATACAACTTATAAAAAAAGTTATCCACAGCTTGTGGATTGATTTTTGAAAATTTTAAGTTATAATTAAGAAAAACGGAGTAGGATTTTAGAAAAAATTAAAAAATGTTAGGCAGGTTTGATATGAAAAAATACACAAAAATTGCACTCATATTCCTTATTGGTTTTGTTGGGGGAATTGTAGGATATTTTGTAGGATTTCTTTTACAAATGACAAATCCAATAACCAGTACTAATGGTAAAAAACAAGAGACAACTGTTAGCCCTGTTCAATATAATAATGAAACGTCTACTACAGAGGCCGTCAAATTAGTACAGGAAGCAGTTGTATCTGTTTTAAATTATCAAACATTAAGCGGTACAAACTCTTTGTTTGGGGGAGAAGGGTCAGATGAATTGGCTGTAGCTGGAGAAGGGTCAGGTGTTATCTATAAGAAAAATGACAATACAGCTTTTCTAGTCACCAATACACACGTAATTGCAGGAGCAGAAAAAATTGAAATTCAATTAGCATCAGGTGAAAAAGTAGAAGGAAAATTAGTTGGTTCAGATACTTACTCTGATATTGCTGTTGTTGAGATTGCTGCTGATAAAGTAACAACGGTTGCTGAATTTGCTGATTCTGATAATTTGAATGTAGGAGAAACTGCCATTGCTATTGGTAGTCCACTAGGCAGTGTGTATGCAAATTCCGTTACACAAGGAATAGTCTCTAGTCTTAGCCGAACTGTTACTTCAGAAGCTGAAGATGGACAAACAATTTCAACAAATGCTATTCAAACCGATACAGCTATCAATCCAGGAAATTCAGGTGGCCCTCTCATCAATATTCAAGGACAAGTGATTGGGATTACTTCTAGTAAAATTACCTCTATATCCGCAGCATCAACAGATGTAGCAGTAGAAGGTATGGGATTTGCCATTCCATCAAACGATGTGGTAGCTATTATTAATCAGTTAGAAACCAAAGGAAAAGTCATCCGTCCTGCACTTGGTGTTAGAACGATTGATGTAGCCGAATTATCCACTAGTCAGCGCTCAACAATTGGCTTAAAAGATAGCAGTCTGACATCTGGTGTGGTGGTAGTTTCAACACAATCAGGTCTTCCTGCAGATGGTAAATTAGAAAAATATGATATCATTACAGCAATTTCAGGTGAGACGATTGAAACAAAAAGTGATCTGCAAAGTATACTTTATAAGCACAATATAGGAGATACAATTAAGGTGACTGTCTATCGTGATGGCAAAGAACAACAGGTAGAAATTACTCTAACTCATTCAACTGAAGACCTACAATAGTAGTCTGTCAATCCAGCTTTACAGGTTTGTAAAGTTGGATTTTTTCTGCTACAATAAACCTATATGGAAGAATTACATTACGTCCCCATTAAGGACATCAGCCCAAACCCTTATCAACCTCGTTTAATTTTTGATCAAGAAAAATTAGAAGAACTAGCCCAATCTATCAAGGAAAATGGACTTATTCAGCCTCTGATTGTTCGTAAATCTACCATTATTGGCTATGAACTATTAGCTGGTGAAAGACGATTGAGAGCTTGTCAACTGGCTGGTCTAAATAAGGTCCCTATCATTATAAAAAAACTGACGGATGATGATTTACTCTATCAGGCCATCATTGAAAATCTCCAACGTACTGACCTCAATCCTATCGAGGAAGCAAAATCATATCAAAAATTAATAAAAAAGGGACTAACTCATGAAGAGATTGCTAAAATTATAGGAAAATCGAGGCCATATATTTCAAATTGTCTTCGTTTGCTCAATCTAACCCCCTATTGTTTACAATCTCTTGAAGAAGGAAAAATTTCTCAAGGACATGCTCGCCTCTTACTCTCTCTCTCTGCAGAAAAACAAGAAGAATGGGCTAACCGTATTGAAAAAGAAGAAATTAGTGTCCGACAGCTTGAAAAATTACTATCCAAAAAGAAAATAGAAAAAAAAGTTCAAAAAAATACTAAAATTTTTCTTTCTGACCAAGAAGAACAACTGCGTAAGTTGCTCGGAACTCCTGTGACTATCCAACAGAAAAAAAATGGACATGGCCAAATTATCATTTCATATTCTTCAATCGAGGAATACGAACGAATTATCAACAACTTAAAATAAACCAGTGGATAATAAAATCTTATTGACACACTTATACACATAAAATTCTTTACAGAAACGTCTGTATTCACTAGTTTTTCTTTTTTTTTACACATATTGTGGAAAACTTTTATAAAGAATGTGGATAATTATTTTCCTTGTGGAAAACTTTCCTGATTTATGATACACTATAGGAACTAAATAAACTAGAAAAGGAGGACGACTGTGGAGAATGAACAAATTTTTTGGCAGCGTGTTTTGGAACTAGCCCAGGCTAACCTCAAACAATCTGCTTATGAATTCTTTGTTTCTCAGGCTAAATTACTCGGGATTCAAGATAACCAAGCAACTATTTTCTTAGATAGTCCTTTCAAGAAACTATTCTGGGAAGAAAATTTAAAAGATGTTATCCTTACTGCAGGATTTGAAATATACAATAATCAAATAAAAATAAATTATCAGTTTTCTGAAGTCAGTCTGCGATCTACTCAGCAGCAAGATGTCAATTTTGTAAATGATTCACAAGTAAGCTCACAACCAGAAACTGTTGTGCAACCTGTTCACTCTGACATAAAACCTCAGTATAACTTTGCAAATTTTGTTCAAGGGGATAATAATCAGTGGGCCAAAGCTGCAGCCTTGGCAGTTTCTGATAACTTAGGGGGGCTTTACAATCCTCTATTTATCTTCGGAGGACCTGGTCTTGGAAAGACTCATTTGCTCAATGCGATAGGTAATAAAGTTTTAGCTGATAATCCAGTAGCGCGCATCAAATATGTATCTTCTGAAACTTTTATCAACGAGTTTTTAGAACACTTAAGACTCAATGAAATGGAGAAATTTAAAAAGACCTATCGCAATTTAGATTTACTTCTAATTGATGATATCCAGTCCTTACGTAATAAGGCATCAACTCAGGAAGAATTTTTCCATACATTTAATGCCTTACATGATAAGAATAAACAAATCGTCCTAACCAGTGATCGCAACCCTGATTATCTGGATAATTTAGAAGAGAGACTTGTTACACGTTTTAAGTGGGGCTTAACGAGTGAAATTACACCGCCTGATTTGGAAACCCGTATTGCTATTTTACGTAATAAGTGCGAAGAATATCCTTACGACTTTACTAGTGATACTCTCTCCTACTTAGCTGGACAATTTGATTCCAATGTCCGTGATTTAGAAGGAGCACTCAAAGATATTCATCTCCTCGCAACCATGCGGAATCTGACAGAGATTACAGTCGATGTCGCTGCAGAAGCCATTCGCTCCCGGAAACAGTCCAATCCACAAAATACTCTTATTTCTATTGAGACAATTCAAAAAGAAGTTGGGAATTTTTATGGTGTTAATGTCAAAGAATTAAAAGGAGCTAAACGCGTGCAAAATATTGTGCATGCTCGACAAGTGGCTATGTACTTAGCACGTGAAATGACCGATAACTCTCTCCCGAAAATAGGTAAAGAATTTGGAAATCGAGATCACACTACTGTTATGCATGCTTATAATAAAATAAAAAGTATGCTTGTAGAAGACGATAATCTAGAGATTGAGTTAACTACAATAAAAAATAAATTACGATAATGTGGATAAGTCTTCATTTTTAAGTATTATTTTCCACAAATTGTTAACAAGTCGATTTCCTTAATTTTCAAGCCTTTAAGGGAATTTTCCACAGACTTCACAGATACTACTATTACTATTAACCTTATTATCTATAAATAAAGGAGAATCCATGATTCAATTTTCTATCAATAAAACTGTTTTCCTTCAAGCTCTTACCATCACCAAACGGGCTATCAGCAGTAAGAATGCCATTCCTGTGTTATCAACCGTTAAGATTGAAGTATCAACTGACGGTATTACCTTAACAGGTTCAAATGGTCAAATTTCGATTGAAAACTTTATCTCTGTTCAAGATGAAAATGCTGGTCTTTTGATTTCTTCCACAGGTTCTGTCCTTTTAGAAGCAACTTTCTTTATCAACGTGGTGTCAAGTTTGCCAGATATTGTGCTTAATTTCCAAGAAATTGAACAAAAACAGGTGGTCTTGACTAGTGGCAAATCAGAAATTACGCTGAAAGGAAAAGAAGCAGAGCAATATCCTCGTTTGCAGGAAGTATCGACAAGCAAACCTTTGGTATTAGAAACAAAAGTTCTCAAACAAACCATTAACGAAACAGCTTTTGCGGCTTCTACCCAAGAAAGTCGCCCTATTCTAACCGGTGTACATTTTGTTCTGACAGACAATAAACAGCTGAAAACCGTGGCAACGGATTCCCACCGCATGAGTCAGCGTAAATTGATGCTTGAGAAGGCTGGGGATAACTTTGATGTAGTAATTCCAAGTCGTTCCCTACGTGAGTTTTCCACAGTCTTTACTGATGAGGTAGAAACGGTTGAGGTATTCTTCTCAAATAATCAATTGCTCTTTAGAAGCGAGCACATCAGTTTCTACACGCGTCTTTTAGAAGGAACCTATCCTGATACTGACCGTTTGATTCCAGCAGATTTTAACACAGTTGTGGTCTTTGATACTGCAAATCTGCGTCATGCTATGGAGCGTGCCCGTCTTTTGTCAAATGCAACTCAAAATGGTACGGTAAAATTGGAAATTTCCAATGGTTTAGTGTCAGCTCATGTTAACTCACCGGAAGTTGGGAAGGTTCATGAGGAACTGGATACCCTTGAAGTAATAGGTGAGGATCTGGTTATTAGCTTTAATCCGACTTACTTGATTGAGGCTCTCAAGGCAGCTACCAGCGAGCAGGTCAAGGTTAGTTTCATTTCAGCTGTCCGTCCATTTACCCTGGTGCCAAATCTTGAGGGAGAAGATTTTATCCAGCTGATTACACCTGTTCGTACCAATTAAAATGATCTAAAAATGACCCGAAGGGGTCTTTTTTTGATATACTAGAAAAAAATAGATGAGATGAATGAAGAGATGAAACTATATATATTAGCTAATCCGAAGGCGGGAAGTCATACAGCAGATGACGTGATTGCGTTTATCACAGCTACTTACCCACAAATCCAGCTCCAGGTCCACTATACAGTCGGCATCGATGATGAATACCGACAAATAGAGGAGATAGTGGAAAATTTTGTGATTGAGCAGGACAAATTGCTGATTTTAGGTGGGGACGGGACCTTATCCAAGTCTTTAAAATATCTCCCTGTAACCATTCCATTTGCTTATTATCCAACAGGATCAGGCAATGACTTCGCACGCTCCATGGGGATTGACAGGATAGAGCAGATTATTGAAGCCCTCTTGTCAGACAGAATCCAGTCAATCACTGTTTTGGCTAGTAATCTAGGTGTCGTTGCCAATAGTCTTGATATGGGCTATTCAGCTCAGGTAGTTGCCTATTCGGCGAATTCGACCCTAAAAAAATGGCTCAATCGTATCAAGCTCGGCAAGTTGACCTATTTGTTTTTTGGGATTCGTAGTCTGCTCAGTCGGGCTAAATTGACAGTTAGACTGACAATAAACGGCCAAGAACAAATTTTGAAAGATTTGTTTTTCTTATCTGTTGCCAATAATACCTATTTTGGAGGTGGGATTATGATTTGGCCGGAAGCTAGTGCTTATAAAGAACAGATCGATATTGTCTGGTTTCAGCGGGGAAATCTCTTCCAACGGATTCAGGCTCTACTGGCCTTGCTCCTAAAAAAACACCAGCAATCTCCTCTTCTTCACCATACCTGTGCTCAAGCAGTAACCATTGAGGCTGAGCAGGCATTGACCTTACAGATGGACGGAGAGTTGTGTCAAGCTAAGGAAATCACCCTCTCTTGTCAGGAACGCCAGATTTATTTATAAGGAGAACGTATGTACCAATTAGGAACCTTTGTCGAAATGAAAAAGCCTCATGCCTGTGTCATCAAATCGACCGGCAAGAAGGCCAATAAATGGGAAGTCATCCGTCTAGGAGCGGATATTAAAATCCGCTGCAGTAACTGTGACCATGTCGTTATGATGAGCCGGCATGATTTTGAACGAAAAATGAAACAAGTTCTGCCAAGTGAAGCCTAGTTGACAGTTTGCAACTGCTGGTTGCGATTTTTTCCTAAAAAGTGCTAGGCAACTGCTCCTTTCTAAGCTATAATAGACTTAGAAAAAAGAGGAGGAAATGATCATGAAGCAGTTAGCACAGCAAATCAAGAATCTACGCACAACCAAGAATCTATCACAAGATGAGTTGGCAGAGAAACTCTATATTTCCCGTCAGGCTGTTTCCAAGTGGGAAAATGGTGAAGCAACGCCAGATATTGACAAACTGGTTCAGCTGGCAGAAATCTTTGGTGTTAGTCTGGATTATCTGGTTTTAGGAAAAGAACCTGAGAAGGAAATTGTGGTGGAACAACGAGGAAAAATGAATGTTTGGGAATACTTGAACGAAGAATCCAAACGACAGCTTACAAGAGGAGATTTTATCTTTCTCATTCTTTGTTTCATTGTCTACTTATGTGTAATGTTTATTCAGCATTATTTTTAACGAAGCTTGCCAAACAGCAAGCTTTTTCTCTACTTTTCTGCTATAATAGTCATGATTGAATTTTTAATTGGAGAGTAAAAAAACATGGCTTTAACAGCAGGAATCGTCGGTTTGCCAAACGTTGGTAAATCAACCCTATTTAACGCAATTACAAAGGCAGGAGCAGAGGCTGCAAACTATCCTTTCGCAACTATCGATCCAAACGTCGGCATGGTGGAAGTACCCGATGAGCGTTTGCAGAAGTTGACAGAGCTCATCACCCCTAAAAAGACAGTGCCAACGACTTTTGAATTTACCGATATTGCCGGTATCGTAAAAGGTGCTTCTAAAGGTGAAGGACTTGGAAACAAATTCTTGGCCAATATCCGCGAAGTTGATGCCATTGTCCATGTGGTGCGTGCCTTTGACGATGAAAATGTTATGCGTGAACAAGGCCGTGAAGACGCCTTTGTTGATCCTATCGCAGATATTGATACTATTAACCTAGAATTGATTTTGGCGGACCTAGAGAGCATCAACAAGCGTTATGCGCGTGTAGAAAAAATGGCACGTACGCAAAAAGACAAGGATTCTGTCGCAGAATTTGCAGTTCTTGAAAAAATCAAACCTGTCCTAGAAGACGGAAAATCTGCTCGTACAGTTGACTTCACAGATGAAGAACAAAAAATCGTTAAGCAACTCTTCCTCTTGACCACTAAACCAGTCCTCTATGTTGCCAACGTTGATGAAGACAAGGTGGCAGATCCTGAGTCTATCAGTTATGTTCAGCAAATCCGTGACTTTGCAGCAACAGAAAATGCAGAAGTGGTGGTGATTTCTGCGCGTGCTGAAGAAGAAATTTCAGAACTCGACGATGAAGACAAGGGCGAGTTTTTGGAAGCTCTCGGTTTAACAGAATCTGGCGTGGACAAATTAACACGTGCAGCCTACCACTTGCTTGGACTTGGCACCTACTTTACAGCAGGGGAGAAGGAGGTTCGTGCTTGGACATTCAAACGTGGCATGAAAGCTCCTCAGTGTGCTGGTATTATCCACTCAGACTTCGAAAAAGGCTTTATCCGTGCCGTTACCATGTCTTATGATGATTTGATTCAATACGGCTCTGAAAAGGCTGTAAAAGAGGCAGGACGCCTTCGAGAAGAAGGAAAAGAGTACGTTGTTCAGGATGGGGACATCATGGAGTTCCGCTTTAACGTTTGATGGCTAAACTGTCCTTATTCTTCGTTGTTTTACCTTGCCATACCATCAGTATTGTCTGCGGTTTCAACGCCTAGACTAAGAACAGTTTATCGCATCAAAGAGGATGATTACTTGGTTGGAAAGCATTTTCCAGCCTTTTGGTATTTAAGGAGAAAAAATGACACGATTGATTATCGGTCTGGGAAATCCCGGAGACCGTTATTTTGAAACCAAGCATAATGTTGGTTTTATGTTGCTGGATAAGATTGCTAAACGTGAAAATGTGACCTTTAACCACGATAAGATTTTCCAAGCTGACATTGCTACTACCTTTATTGACGGTGAAAAAATTTACCTGGTCAAACCAACGACCTTTATGAATGAATCTGGTAAGGCTGTTCATGCCCTGATGACCTACTATGGTTTGGATGAAACAGATATTCTGGTGGCTTACGATGATTTGGACATGGCTGTTGGGAAAATCCGTTTCCGTCAAAAAGGCTCTGCAGGTGGCCACAATGGGATTAAATCCATTGTCAAGCATATTGGCACACAGGAATTTGACCGTATCAAGATTGGTATTGGGCGTCCTAAAGGAAAAATGAGCGTTGTAAACCATGTCTTGTCTGGCTTTGATATAGAGGACCGTATTGAAATTGACTTAGCACTAGATAAACTTGACAAGGCTGTCAACGTATATCTCGAAGAAAATGATTTTGATACTATTATGAGAAAGTTTAATGGATAATGAATATACTAGATCTTCTTCACAAAAATAAGCAAATCAATCAGTGGCAGTCTGGCTTAAACAAGTCAACTCGCCAACTATTATTAGGACTCACTGGAACCAGTAAGTCATTAGTCATGGCGACTGCCTATGATTGTTTGGCTGAGAAAATAATGATTGTAACGGCTAGTCAGAATGAAGCAGAGAGATTGGCTACAGATTTATCAGCCATTATAGGTAGTGAGAATGTTTACAACTTCTTTACAGATGATAGTCCAATTGCGGAATTTGTCTTTGCATCAAAAGAACGAACTCAGTCAAGAATTGATAGTTTGAATTTTTTGACCAATCCAACTCAATCAGGAATTCTAGTAGTTAGTGTGGCTGCCTGTCGGATATTGTTGCCAAATCCAGAGGTATTTAAAGCTTCTAACATTCGACTGGAAGTTGGTAAAGAAATAGAAGTTGACAATCTTGTAAAGAATCTTGTCAATATCGGATATAAAAAGGTAGCTCGTGTCTTAACTCAGGGAGAATTTAGCCAACGAGGTGATATTCTAGATATTTTTGACATGCAAGCAGAAGCTCCTTACCGAATAGAATTTTTTGGAGATGAGATTGATGGCATTCGTATCTTTGATGTCGACAGTCAAAAATCTTTAGAAAATTTGGACAGCATCACCATTGCTCAAGCATCGGATATTCTTTTGACAGTTGCTGACTATATACGTGCTTGCAGTAGTATTGAAATAGCTATTGAACAATCGCATATAGAAGAGCAGCAGTCTTATTTACGAGAAGTCCTGGCAGATATGCAAACAGAATATCGCCATCCCGATTTACGAAAATTTCTATCATTTTTATATGAACAATCTTGGACACTGCTAGATTATTTGCCAAAGGGAACCCCTTTATTTTTAGATGATTTTCATAAAATTGCTGACAAGCAGGCTCAATTTGAAAAAGAATCAGCAGAGTTATTGACAGATGATTTACAAAAGGGTAAATCAGTGTCAAGTTTAAACTATTTTGCATCTACCTATTCGGAATTAAGAAAATACAAACCTGCCAGCTTCTTTTCAAGTTTTCAAAAGGGGTTAGGAAATGTAAAATTTGATGCTCTCTATCAATTTACTCAACATCCTATGCAGGAATTTTTCCATCAGATTCCACTGTTAAAAGATGAATTGACTCGGTATGCGAAATCAAACAATACCGTTGTTATTCAAGCGAGTTCTGATGTAAGTTTACAGACTTTACAGAAAACTTTACAAGAGTATGATATCCATCTTCCAGTACATGCAGCAGATAAGTTAGTAGAAGGTCAGCAACAAGTGACCATTGGACAGCTAGCTTCTGGATTTCATTTGATGGATGAGAAGTTAGTTCTTATTACTGAAAAAGAGATTTTTAATAAAAAGATTAAGCGTAAGGTCCGTAGAACTAATATTTCTAATGCTGAGCGTATTAAGGACTATAGTGAGCTAGCTGTTGGTGACTATGTTGTTCACCATGTTCACGGGATAGGTCAGTATTTAGGGATAGAAACCATTGAAATATCAGGTATCCACCGTGACTATGTGACAGTTCAATATCAAAACTCCGATTGGATTTCTATTCCTGTAGAACAAATTGATCTTCTCTCCAAATACTTAGCGTCCGATGGAAAGGCTCCAAAAGTTAATAAACTAAACGATGGCCGTTTCCAACGAACCAAGCAAAAAGTTCAGAAGCAGGTAGAGGATATTGCGGATGATTTGATTAAGCTTTATGCAGAGCGTAGCCAGTTGAAAGGCTTTGCCTTTTCACCAGATGATGAGAATCAGATTGAATTTGACAACTACTTTACACACGTGGAAACAGACGACCAACTCCGTTCCATCGATGAAATCAAAAAAGACATGGAAAAAGATTCTCCAATGGATCGTCTTTTGGTTGGGGATGTCGGTTTTGGTAAGACAGAGGTAGCCATGCGAGCTGCCTTTAAGGCTGTCAATGATGGAAAACAGGTAGCTATCCTAGTTCCTACGACTGTTTTAGCCCAACAACACTATGCTAATTTCCAAGAACGGTTTGCAGAATTTCCTGTCAATGTGGATGTCATGAGTCGTTTTAAAACAAAAGCAGAGCAGGAAAAGACGCTTGAAAAGCTAAAAAAAGGTCAAGTTGACATCGTCATTGGTACCCATCGCCTTCTATCAAAAGATGTTGTTTTTGCTGATTTAGGTTTACTGGTTATTGACGAAGAGCAACGGTTTGGTGTCAAGCATAAGGAACGTTTGAAGGAATTGAAAAAGAAAATTGATGTCCTAACTTTGACCGCAACTCCGATTCCTCGGACATTGCAAATGTCCATGTTGGGAATCCGTGACTTATCAGTAATTGAGACTCCACCGACAAATCGCTATCCTGTACAAACTTATGTGATGGAAACAAATCCTTCCGTTATCCGAGATGCAATGCTTCGTGAGATAGATCGCGGAGGTCAGGCTTACTATCTTTACAATAAAGTTGACACCATTGAACAGAAAGTGTCTGAATTAAAAGAATTGGTTCCAGAAGCTACTATAGGATACGTTCATGGACAAATGTCGGAGATCCAATTAGAAAATACTCTATATGCCTTTGTAGAGGGTGAGTATGATATTCTAGTGACCACAACAATCATTGAAACCGGTGTTGATATTCCAAATGCTAATACACTGTTTATTGAAAATGCAGATCATATGGGACTGTCAACTCTTTATCAACTTAGAGGACGTGTTGGCCGTTCCAGTCGGATTGCCTATGCCTATCTCATGTACCGTCCAGACAAGTCCTTGACAGAAGTAGCTGAAAAACGCTTGGAAGCCATTAAGGGCTTTACAGAACTAGGATCAGGTTTCAAGATTGCTATGCAAGATTTGTCTATCCGTGGAGCTGGAAATATTTTAGGTGCTGCCCAGTCAGGATTTATTGATTCTGTAGGGTATGAACTGTATTCACAATTGCTAGAACAAGCCATTTTAGAAAAACAAGGCAAGGCGTCTCAGCGTCAGAAAAGCAACACTGAGGTCAACCTACAGATTGACGCTTACTTACCAAGTGACTATATTGCAGACCAACGAGAAAAAATTGAAATTTACAAGCGTATCAAGAATATTGACAGTCGTGTAAACTATCAAGATTTACAAGAAGAATTGATTGATCGCTTTGGAGAATATCCAGACGTAGTTGCTTACTTGCTGGAAATTGGTCTACTTAAGTCCTATCTTGACCAAGTTTTCTGTCATACAGTTCTTAGACAACAATATCAAGTGACAGTGACATTCGAACCTATGGCTGGTCAAATTTTCCTAACACAAGATTATTTTGAAGCATTATCTGTGACGAATTTAAAAGCTCAGATAAGGGAAAATACAGGAAAACTAGCGGTTGTGTTTAACACTCAACAGAAAAAAGAATTTGAAATTATTGAAGAATTGATTTCTTTTGCGGAGAAGTTACAAGAAATCAAGGCAAGAAAGGCAGAATAAATTTCTCAATTAAATGAAAAAATGTTAAAATATTTACTTGAGGTAAAGATATGAGACTAGATAAATATTTAAAAGTTTCTCGCATTATCAAGCGTCGGACAGTTGCAAAGGAAGTAGCTGACAAGGGAAGAATTAAAGTTAATGGCATTTTAGCTAAATCTTCAACAGATTTAAAAATTGATGATCAGGTTGAAATCCAATTCGGCAATAAACTCCTAACTGTAAAAGTCCTTGAAATGAAAGATTCTACAAAAAAAGAAGATGCACTGAAAATGTATGAAATCATCAGTGAAAAAAGGATAGAAGCAGATGAAGAAATCTAACATTCTCCAAATAGACAACCACTATATTCAAGAAGAATTACGTAAAACACAATTAAATAAGCAAGAGAAAAATAAAAAAAATCGTTTTATGGGAATGATATTGATTTTGGTTGTCTTCCTCTTTGTTCTTCCAACGTATAATTTAGTAGAAAACTATCAAAAACTACAAGAACAAGAGAACCAATTAGCAAAATTGAAAGTTCGCTATGAAGAATTAAGCAAGCAGGAAGAAAAGGAATCGACTTTGGTCAAAAAATTAGAAGACCAAGATTATGCTGCTAAGTATATTCGGGCGAAATACCAATACTCTAAAGAGGACGAGTTTATCTATAATATTCCAGGGTTGTTACCAAAATGACAGAGAATATCTTACAAGTTGTAGAACGATTTTTAACTTATTCAGAAATAAAATTAGAAGAATTAGCTGAAAAAAATCAATCTTTGAAATTAGATGATGATATAGGAGAGTAGGAAGGAGGGGACATGAAGAAAAGCTTACTAGTCTTAATTTGTCCAGTACTGTTTGCTAGTATTCCCATTGATAGTACGGAAATACCATTTCAATTATCAAATCAGGAACATTACCAGCTGACTACCCAAGCTTTTACTAACGATGTTCGGCAGATTCCTTCTAATCCAAATGTTTATCATGAAGTGTTTACTTATCTTGATAAAGATTTAACAGAGGTTGACAGTACACTTCAGCCTAATCAACCATTCACTATTATCGGGGTAGATGTTAATCAAAAAAATCAACTGATTTTCCAACTCTCAGATAATAGTTATATTCAAGCTGACGCTACTATTATTTATGATGATGTTATTTTGGCTCAAGAAAGTATAACGGGGACTTACTGGCTAAAAAAAGATTTTCAATTTTATTCAAATCCTATCGTGAATCAATCCAAAAGAATTACGACTACCAAAGAAGCCTATTCTTCGGTTGAAGTGACAGAAATTGTAGATACTCACAGGGGAAAATTTGCAAAAGTAAAAGGAGCAGGATGGATTGATACAAATTATCTGTCCGAAACAGATAACCGAATAGAAGCTGTTCAGGAAATGCTTACTAATCGTTATCAAAATGAAAATCTTTCGGTATTTGTAAAACAATTGTCGACCCAAAATACAGCAGGCATTCATCAAGATAAGATGATGTACGCTGCTAGTGTCACAAAATTAGCGACACTCTATTATGTCCAATACCAATTGGATCAGGGGAATTATCATTTATCACAAGTTTTGCAATATACTAAGCCGACGGAAGAATTTAAAGGAGCCTATATTCCATCAGGAAGTGGTAGTATTGTTAAAAGTCCTGATAATCTTCATTATCGTATTGATGACCTAATCAATCGAGTAGCAAAAGAATCAGACAATGTAGCGAGTAATATTCTTGCTTACTATATGACCAATCAGTTTGATGATGATTTTACCAAGATAATCACAGATATTACAGGACAAACTTGGGATATGGATAACCGTCAAGCTAATGCTGAAATGGCAGGACTCCTTATGGAACAAATCTACTATCAAGGTGGCTATGTCTTAGGAAGTTTACAATCAACAAACTTTGATGATCAGCGGATTTCTCGAGATATTCATGAGACAGTTGCACATAAAATAGGAGATGCTTATGATTTTAAGCATGATGTAGCAATTATTTATACGGATACTCCGTTCGTTTTATCAATTTTTACTGAAAATTCAAGCTATGATACGATTTCACAAATAGCAAATGACGTCTATGGTATTTTAAAATGATGAAAGAAAAATTTTTAAAAGTGACACAAGCTGGTCACTTTTTTGATAAGCATGACCGAGTTTTAATTGCTGTTTCAGGCGGAAAAGACTCCATGAATCTCCTAAATTGTCTTTATATTTACAAGTCGAAATTAAAAATTAATCTTGGAATAGCTCACGTTAACCACAAGCAACGTTCAGAGTCAGATGAGGAAGAGATATACTTGAAAAAATGGGCTAATCAACATAATATCCCTTTCTACAGTAGAAATTTTGTAGGAAAATTTTCTGAGAAGACTGCGCGTGATTTTCGTTACCACTTTTTTGCTGAAATTATGGAAAAAGAAGGTTTTTCTGCTCTAGTAACTGCACATCATGCCGATGATCAGGCAGAAACTATTTTTATGCGTATGCTACGAGGGACTCGACTAATTCATCTAGGTGCCATGCAACCTGTTCAGGATTTTGCAAGCGGACAATTGATTCGCCCATTTCTTTCGCTAAAAAAAGAAGAACTAGATACCCTATTCCATTTTGAAGATATGAGCAATAGCTTTGATATCTATCTCCGAAACCGGGTACGTCATCACTATATTCCCCAACTAGAAGAGGAAAATCCGAAATTTTCTCAAGCCTTGATCGATTTAGGTCAAGAAAGTTCTCTGCTCTATCAAGCATTTAAAGATTTAACAGCCGATTTTGATGTGACTGACCTATCAGTATTTCATCAACTAAGTCCCGCTGTCCAGTATTTCTCTCTTCAAAAATACCTAGAAAATTTTCCAGATTTACAGCTGACGAAACCACATTTTGAAGAAATACTGGCTATTTTACGGAATAAAGCCAATTACTATCATCCTTTAAAAAATGGCTACTTACTTCAAAAAGATTATCGGACTTTTAACATAAAAAAAATAAGTCCTCAGACCGATAGTAAACTCCAGTCATACGTGATAGAATCAGAAGGTGTTTTTCATTTTTTAGATTATACCCTCTCTATTAATCAAGTCCTTGAAAATCCTGACCAAGTTATTTGCTTAGAAGAGAAGTTTCCAGTCATAATAAGAGGACGTAGACCAGCAGATAGGATTTTGGTCAATGGTATTGATAAAAAAGTCAGTCGTTATTTTATTGATCAAAAAATTCCTCAATTTCTTCGTGATATAACGCCACTTGTAGAGCAAAATGGAAAAATCTATGGAATTTTTAATATTATTGCTAGTGATTTGAGTAAATCATTGAAACATGATATAATGAAGTTTACATTATATATAAAACGAAAGAAGTAAAAAATGTTAGAAAAAGATATTAAAAAGATTTTAATAACAGAAGAAGAAATTGCAGCAAAAGCCAAAGAGATAGGTAAAATACTAACAGAGGAATATGCAGATAAAAATCCTATTTTAATTGGAATCTTGAAAGGTTCTATTCCGTTTATGGCTGAATTAATCAAACATATTGATACACATGTCGAAACGGATTATATGGTAGTTTCTAGCTATCATGGTGGAACAGAAAGTAGTGGGACAGTTAAAATTATAAAGGATTTAGACAATAGCGTAGCTGGTCGTCATATCCTTTTTGTTGAAGATATTATTGATACAGGACGTACGCTTAAAGAACTCCGTGAACTTTTTGAAATTCGCCAACCTGCTTCTGTTAAGATTATAACCTTACTGGATAAACCAGAAGGCCGTGTCGTTGAAATTGATGCAGACTACTCCTGCTTTACTATTCCGAATGAATTTGTAGTTGGATTTGGACTAGACTATAATGAAAATTATCGTAATTTACCATATGTAGGTATTTTGAAAGAAGAAGTATATACAAACTAGAAAAAGGTCGCTAGATTATTTATGAACAACCAACAGAACAAAGGATTCATCCGTAATCCTTTTCTCATTATTTTAATTATCGCTACTTTAATAACAGGATATCAATTTGTTAGTGCTGGTCGCCAAACTTCCAGTCAAGAAATCAGCTATTCTCAGGTTATTGAAGAACTAAAAGCAAACAACGTAAAAGAACTAACCTATCAACCAGATGGTAGTATCATTACTATTTCAGGGGTGTATGAGGAAGCTAAAAAAGAAAAAAATGAAGCAGCAAGTGCTATTAAGTTATTTGAGGTTTCTGGAACAACAACCTATGAGAATTTTAATTCTATTACTCTAGCATCTGAAACAACTCTTGCAGAATTACAAACTCTAGCAAGTAAAAATGGTATCAAGATAACAGTAAAACAAGAAAGTTCAAATAGTATTTGGCTAAGTTTGCTGATTAATATCGTCCCCCTAGTTATCATCGGTGTATTTTTAATGATGATGATGAATCAAGGAGGAAGTGGCGCTCGAGGTGCTATGAACTTTGGTCGTAATAAAGCTAAAGCTTTAGAACAAAGTAAAGTAAAAGTTCGCTTTTCCGATGTTGCAGGTGCTGAAGAAGAAAAACAAGAGTTAGTAGAAGTTGTAGAATTTTTAAAAGATCCAAAACGCTTTACGAAGCTTGGGGCGCGTATTCCAGCAGGAGTTCTTCTAGAAGGGCCTCCCGGAACTGGTAAAACACTTTTAGCGAAAGCGGTAGCTGGTGAAGCGGGTGTTCCATTCTTCTCTATCTCTGGTTCAGATTTTGTTGAAATGTTTGTCGGTGTTGGAGCAAGTCGTGTGCGTTCACTTTTTGAAGATGCCAAAAAAGCTGCACCAGCCATTATTTTCATAGATGAAATTGATGCTGTCGGTCGCCAACGTGGTGTTGGAATGGGTGGTGGAAACGATGAACGTGAACAGACCCTTAACCAACTATTGATTGAAATGGATGGTTTTGAAGGTAATGAAGGAATCATTGTCATTGCTGCTACCAACCGTAGTGATGTTCTTGATCCAGCTCTTCTTCGTCCAGGTCGTTTTGATCGCAAAGTTTTAGTTGGTCGTCCGGATGTCAAAGGACGTGAGGCTATCCTTAAAGTTCATGCTAAAAATAAGCCGTTAGCAGATGATGTTGACTTAAAACTGGTGGCCCAGCAAACTCCGGGATTTGTCGGTGCTGATTTGGAAAATGTTCTAAACGAAGCAGCTCTTGTTGCAGCACGTCGCAATAAAAAATTGATTGATGCATCAGATATTGATGAAGCAGAAGATCGTGTTATTGCAGGTCCATCTAAAAAAGATCGTCAAATCTCAGCTAAGGAACGGGAAATCGTTGCTTACCATGAAGCGGGACATACAATTGTTGGTCTTGTCTTGTCTAATGCACGTGAAGTCCATAAAGTAACAATTGTTCCTCGCGGTCGCGCAGGTGGCTATATGATTGCTCTCCCTAAAGAAGACCAAATGCTTCTATCTAAAGAAGATATGAAGGAGCAATTAGCTGGACTTATGGGTGGTCGTGTTGCAGAAGAAATTATCTTCAATACCCAAACAACCGGTGCTTCCAATGATTTTGAACAAGCCACTCAAATGGCGCGTGCCATGGTTACTGAATACGGTATGAGTGAAAAAATGGGTCCGATGCAATACGAAGGTAGCCATGCTATGTTCGGTGGACAAACCACTCAAAAATATATCTCAGAACAAACTGCCTATGAATTAGATTTGGAAGTTCGTGGATTATTGACAGAAGCTCATAACAAAGCAGCTGAAATCATTCAAGATAACCGTGAAAAACACCAACTTATTGCAGAAGCTCTCCTCAAATATGAAACACTAGACAGCGTTCAAATCAAATCTTTATACGAAACAGGTCAAATGCCCACCGAAGTAGAAGAAAACGAAGAGGAAGTTCGCCCCTTATCGTATGATGAAATTAAAGAAAAGATGTCTGAAGAAAAATAAAATACTTTTCGATTAAGTAGCCAATCAAAACTGGCCTGTTGTTAGATTGAAGAATAGATCTTTTTGATAGCAAACTGCCCCCAAAAAAAGTTAGATAATAAAATGCGATGTCCCCTTTTGCTGAACCAATTCAGTGAAAGGGGTTTTTGTATGAAATATAATTATTATTGCTTGCGAAAAGTATGATGAAGCTGTCCCTTCCTAAATTAAAATGAAACATCAGTTAAGTAATGACCTCATAAATTCTTTACTAAAAACTATTATATATAAGCTTAAATGTAGACCAATTCCTTCTAGCTGGTTCATTTCGAACGTCAACCTGACAAAAATGTCCTTTTTAACTCCATTTATTTTGTATAGACTAATTCATATAAAACCAAAGGAGTAAAGTTCATGAGATTTGAAGAGATGTATGGTAAGGTAAAAGGTATCGTGCACAAAGCCCGTAAGGACTATTACCTCAAGTTATGGGAACGTGAGGATTGGGACCAAGAGGGTATGCTTATTCTGCATCAATTACTGGAGAGTCAGCCGTTCTTATTAAAGAATGACCAAGAACTGTACCGCTACTTCAAGGTCAAGTTCCGCAATCATATCAAAGACCTGGTCCGCAAGCAAGAAAGCCAGAAACGGAAGTTTGACCGGATGTCATACGAAGATATCCACGACCTATCGCACATGATTGGCAGTCCAGGATTATTGAATGATGAGCTGATATTGTTACGCGATCGCCTAAGAGAATATAGCAGTCAGCTCAGTCCCACCCAAGAAGAACAGTACAACCAACTGATTAG
The DNA here is from genome assembly GCF_024509525.1 of Streptococcus suis. Classification (GTDB taxonomy): domain Bacteria; phylum Bacillota; class Bacilli; order Lactobacillales; family Streptococcaceae; genus Streptococcus; species Streptococcus suis_AC. The sequence continues at coordinate 264 of NZ_JAMWEM010000008.1, read as the reverse complement.
CGGTCGCAGCTTCAAAGGCCGCCGTCAGATGCTCAGGGAATTAGAAATCCACTTATCCGATTTCCGTGGGTATTAAACCCTCCTGCCAACCACTGATACACTCCCTTTATAGTGGACAGAGAAAAAACAACCATTTTACAAGACACTATGAGGGGAGTCATCAGTATTTGTTTGCCATTCCATGACTATGTAGTAACGTTTTAAGTTATTCGTTTAGGAAGAAGTTTTTCACTTTTTCAATTTTTTAAAAAAAAGTTAAAAAAG
>NZ_JAMWEM010000007.1 GCF_024509525.1 Streptococcus suis | reverse complement strand
GGGTTAAGTGTTTGTTTTTCATTGTCAGTTACCAACTTGTCCCATAGTAAGTTCTACCTTATTTCTTTGTCTCAGTCTAATTTCCAGTTTTTAAGACAGACTAGAACTTACTTTGGGAATTTAGCTTAGCCTCTTTTTCTATCTTCTTGTCTAGATAATTCAGGTGCTTTCTGATATAATAAGGAGAATACCCTAAAAGGAAGAAACATGAATTTAGAAGAATTGAAACAACGTCAGGAGAAGATTCGTAACTTCTCCATTATTGCCCATATTGACCATGGAAAATCAACTCTGGCTGATCGCATTCTTGAGAAAACTGAAACAGTTTCCAGCCGAGAAATGCAGGCTCAATTGCTCGACAGCATGGACTTGGAGCGGGAGCGTGGCATTACCATTAAATTGAACGCTGTTCAGCTCAATTACAAGGCTAAAGATGGGGAAACCTACATTTTCCACTTGATTGACACACCTGGCCACGTGGACTTTACCTATGAAGTCTCGCGTTCGCTAGCTGCCTGCGAGGGAGCGATTTTGGTGGTGGACGCGGCTCAAGGGATTGAAGCACAGACCTTGGCTAACGTTTATCTGGCCTTGGACAATGATTTGGAAATCCTACCAATCATCAACAAGATTGACCTACCAGCAGCAGACCCAGAACGTGTCCGTCAGGAAATTGAAGATGTGATTGGTTTGGATGCCTCAGAAGCAGTACCGACATCGGCTAAGGCAGGAATTGGTATCGAGGAAATCTTGGAGCAGATCGTGGAGAAGGTTCCAGCACCGACTGGTGATGTCGAAGCTCCATTGCAAGCCTTGATTTTTGACTCGGTTTACGATCCGTATCGAGGCGTTATCCTGCAAGTTCGTATCGTTAATGGTGTGGTAAAACCTGGCGATACTATTCAGATGATGAGCAATGGCAAGACCTTCGATGTGACGGAAGTGGGGATTTTCACACCAAAAGCCATCGGTCGTGATTACTTGGCGACTGGTGATGTTGGTTACATTGCAGCCTCTATCAAGACAGTTGCAGATACCCGTGTCGGTGATACGGTGACCTTGGCTGAAAATCCTGCCAGCGAGCCACTAGCGGGCTACAAGCAGATGAACCCAATGGTCTTTGCAGGTATCTATCCAATTGATTCCAACAAATACAATGACCTTCGGGAAGCTTTAGAAAAACTCCAGCTTAACGATGCCAGCTTGCAGTTTGAACCAGAAACATCGCAGGCCCTCGGCTTTGGTTTCCGCTGTGGATTCTTAGGCCTCTTGCACATGGATGTTATTCAAGAACGAATCGAGCGTGAGTTTAACATTGACCTGATCATGACAGCTCCATCGGTAGTTTACCATGTCAACATGACAGACGGAGAGTCTATTGATGTGGCCAATCCGTCAGAGTTCCCAGACCCAACTAAGATTGCCAACATTGAAGAACCTTACGTTAAAGCACAAATCATGGTACCGCAGGAGTATGTCGGTGCAGTCATGGAGTTGGCTCAACGTAAGCGTGGGGACTTTGTAACCATGGATTACATCGACGATAACCGTGTCAATGTTATCTACCAAATTCCACTGGCTGAGATTGTCTTTGACTTCTTTGACAAACTCAAGTCTTCTACCCGTGGCTATGCAAGCTTTGACTATGAAATTTCGGAATACCGCTCATCCAAGTTGGTGAAAATGGACATTCTCCTCAATGGAGACAAGGTCGATGCCCTCAGCTTTATCGTCCACAAGGAATTTGCCTACGAACGTGGGAAAATTATCGTTGACAAGCTCAAGAAAATCATTCCACGTCAGCAGTTTGAGGTGCCAATCCAGGCAGCTATCGGTCAGAAAATCGTGGCCCGTAGCGACATCAAGGCCCTTCGTAAGAACGTTTTGGCCAAGTGTTATGGCGGTGACGTTTCTCGTAAACGCAAACTCTTGGAAAAACAAAAAGCTGGTAAGAAACGTATGAAAGCTATCGGATCCGTCGAAGTACCTCAAGAAGCCTTCCTTAGCGTACTCAGCATGGATGAAGATGAGAAGAAATAAAAAGGTCCAGTGGACCTTTTTATCATGAGCTTGAAAACAAGAGAGCGAATTAAGGTCCAGTGGACCTTTTTATCATGAGCTTGAAAATAAGAGAGCGAATTAAGGTTCAGTGGAGCGAAGCAGTTCAGTGAACTGTTTCAGCCCGAGCCTGAAAATAAGAAAACGAGGAAGAAAACATGAGCTTGCAATCAGGAGGTAAAAACTAATGAAAGCAGAAGAGTTTTGGTGGATTTATGAGAAGTGTTTTCGTCGATATGAGGGCCCAGGATTTAGTATTCATCAAACTCCATTAGGTGGAGATTGCGGATATTTTATGAAGGGTGTTTACCAAGACGAAGGCGTATGGAAAGTTGATGAGACCATTGAACATAGCAGTTATCCTCATACTCGTTCTTTTGATAGTGAGGAAGCGTGTTTTCTCTTTCTTTATCAAGAAGCTAAATCAAATTTGAGCTATGAATTGGCATTTGGACGGCTAAAGAAAAGATAAACTGCTTTGAGAAGGGAGCCCTCACTTCCAACCGACTGATTTTGGATGAGGTTCCTTTTTGATTTGCAAAATCTTTCCACTCTTTTTAGTCTTCTGTTATTTGTCTATTCTATATAAAAAGTTTTCGAAAATGAACATTATTTTTATGTAAAAAACCTCTCGACTATCCTGATATACTCCCCTTATAGTTTCAGAGATTGATGCTTACATCTATTTTTACAATCACCAACGTTTTCAAGAACGCAACAACGGCCTTGCCCCTCTTGACATGAGGAACAATGTCGTCGCCTAATCTTTTATTATTTTATTGTTCACTTGACAGGATGCTGTTCATGATTTTCTTCAATTTTTTTCGCTCATGAATAGTCCGATAATCAAGTACAGTCGCAATGACTTTCAACTATAGAGATTCGAATGACTCATCGGAATAAGGGGGGCTTATTCTTAGAAATGTTTCGAGTATGTGATTTTATTCTTTGTCATCTGGAGTACTACTGGTGTAGGTTGTATCGTCTGTACTGACAATTGTGGATGTGCTACTTGTAGTGTCGTCAGAAGCAGAAGTGCTTGATGAACTAGAGACTCGGCTATTCATACCAGCATCGGTTGTATTTGAAGTAGCTGCATTTAAATTTGAATCGTTGTTAGTCACTTCGGTTGTACTTGTCTGACTCGTATTATTATTTGCCTCTTGGTAGATAATAACAGTTGTTGAGGTTGTATTTTCATTTGTGGTATTTGACTTTGAAGAACTAAAGGTATAGATGGTAATCGTTGCAGTGATAATCCCCAAGATAGAGGCTATCGTAGCAGTAATTTTTTGGAAAGACGTCAGGTGTTTCTTTACTTTATTAGTCTTTGTAGTACCAGTTGTTTTTTGGCTGCTTCTTTGCAACGTTCGTGTGTTAGTATTTTGTGTCATTTGTTGATTGTTAGGATCTATTTTTTTCATGTTGCCTCCACTTCAAGGGAGTATAATAAGTTGGACTTAAAAATATCTTAAAGATTGGCGAAAGGTGTCAAAACGTGATAAAATAGGACTATTGTAAGCAAAGGAATGAAAAAATGATTTATTTTGACAATGCAGCCACGACTCAGGTCTATCCAGAAGTTCTCAAGACCTATACGGAAGTGGCGACAAAAATTTGGGGCAACCCATCCAGTCTCCATAACCTAGGCAGTCAGGCAACCCGTATTTTAGAGGCATCTCGCAAGCAAATTGCAGAGTTGCTAGGCAAGGATAGCAAGGAAATCTTTTTCACATCAGGCGGTACAGAAGGGGACAACTGGGTCATTAAAGGTGTCGCATTTGAGAAGGCACATCTGGGAAAGCACATCATCGTCTCAGCTATTGAACACCCGGCCGTAAAAGAGTCAGCACTTTGGCTCAAAACACAAGGCTTTGAGGTGGATTTGGCTCCGGTCAATGCCCAAGGTTTTGTGGATGTTTCAGCCTTAGAAAGCTTGATTCGTCCAGATACCACACTGGTTTCTATCATGGCCGTCAACAATGAAATTGGTGCTATTCAGCCCATTCAGGAAATCTCCCAGCTCTTAGCTGATAAGCCAACCATCTCCTTCCACGTGGATGCTGTGCAGGCAATCGGCAAGGTGCCAACGGAACGGTATCTAACAGACCGAGTTGATTTTGCCAGTTTTTCAGGTCACAAATTCCACTCTGTCAGAGGTGTAGGTTTCGTCTATGTCAAAGCTGGCAAGAAAATCGCTCCGCTATTGACAGGAGGAGGACAGGAAGGCGACAAACGCTCAACAACGGAAAATGTGGCAGGTATCGCAGCAACTGCTAAAGCGCTCCGCTTGACCCTAGACAAGGCGACAGACAGTCAGAAGCGACTTGTAGCCATGAAGCAGATACTGGTGGATGAATTGGGCAAATATGCTGATGTGACAGTCTTTTCTGGGCTAGAGGACTTTGTGCCAAGCATTGTGACTTTCGGGATTAAGAATATTCGTGGCGAGGTCATTGTCCATGCCTTTGAAGACCACCAGATTTACATTTCGACCACCTCAGCCTGCTCGTCCAAGGCTGGAAAACCAGCTGGAACACTGATTGCTATGGGTGTTCCGCAGAAGTTGGCTCAAACTGCCGTCCGTATCAGTTTAGACGATGATAATGATATGGGGCAAATCGAACAATTCCTCACGATTTTCAAACAAATTTATCAGAATACACAGAAAGTAAGGTAGTATGAACTATTCAGAAATTATGATTCGCTATGGCGAATTGTCAACCAAAGGGAAAAACAAGATGCGGTTTGTTAACAAACTCCGCAATAATATCAAGCATGTCCTTTCTGTTTACCCAGAAGTGACCGTTTATTTTGACCGTGACCGTGGTCATGTCTATTTGAACGGGGCGGATTATCAGGACGTTTCAGCTTCTTTGAAGAAGATTTTTGGGATCCAGAATTTCGCACCGTCTTATAAGATTGAAAAGTCAGTTCCAGCCTTGAAAGAGGCAGTTGTGGAGATTATGCAGTCCATTTACAAGGAAGGGATGACCTTCAAGATTGCGGCGCGTCGTAGCGACCACAGTTTTGAATTGGACAGTCGCGACCTCAACCAAGTCCTTGGAGATGCTGTTTTCACAGCCATTCCAAATGTACAGGTACAGATGAAGTCACCAGATATTACCTTGCGAGTGGAAATTCGACCTGATGCAGCTTATATTTCCCATGAAGAAATCAAGGGGGCAGGCGGTCTTCCAGTTGGAACATCTGGCAAGGGTACGCTGATGCTATCAGGTGGTATTGATTCGCCTGTTGCGGGCTATTTAGCACTGAAACGTGGGGTTGAAATCGAAGCTCTGCACTTTGCAAGTCCTCCTTATACTAGCCCGGGTGCACTTAAAAAGGCCCATGATTTGACGCGTAAATTGACTGCCTTTGGTGGTAATATCACCTTTATCGAAGTGCCGTTTACAGAAATTCAGGAAGAAATCAAGGAAAAGGCACCTGAAGCTTATTTGATGACCTTGACACGTCGCTTCATGATGCGAATTACAGACCGAGTACGGGAAGAGCGTGGTGCCATGGTTATTATCAATGGTGAAAGTCTAGGACAAGTGGCAAGTCAGACCTTGGAATCCATGCAGGCTATCAATGCGGTGACAAATACACCTGTTATCCGTCCAGTCGTTACCATGGACAAGTTGGAAATCATTGATATTGCTCAAAAAATTGATACCTTTGATATTTCCATTCAACCATTTGAGGACTGCTGTACGATTTTTGCACCAGACCGTCCAAAAACTAACCCTAAAATCAAAAATGTCGAGCAGTACGAAGCCCGCATGGATGTAGAAGGCTTGGTGGAACGAGCTGTGGCAGGGATTATTGTAACAGAAATTACTCCAAAAGAAGAAGTGCAAGACGAGGTCGGTAGCCTGATTGAGGAGTTGTTATAGGATGTATGACTTTCTGGATGGACTTCTTCAGCTCATGCTTATTTTGTCCAGCATCCAGTCGTTGATAGTAAGCAAGGTGTCCTATCTCACTTTTATATCAAAAAAGGTGGCAGTAGAGCAACTCATGCAGATATTTATTGCTATCTTACGATTGATAATGAACGTATTCCAGTTTATTTTTCGGATGGGAATAAGCGTATAGCCAAAGCTATCCTCAAGGATGGAAAGGATTATTATCCGGTCACTGTCGGGCTTGATAAAAATGGTAAAGCTGTCTCAATCAATGAATTTATGGATGAGTAACAGTAATGAGAATAATATTTTTAAGGAGTTATTATGAAAAAAGGAGCCCTAACAGGATTACTTCTGTTCGGTATGTTTTTTGGTGCAGGAAACTTGATTTTCCCACCTGCACTTGGTGTCTTGTCTGGTGAGAATTTCTGGCCAGCTATTTTAGGATTTGTCGTATCGGGTGTCGGTATTGCTGTCGTTGCTTTGATTGTCGGAACATTGAATCCAAAAGGATATGTGCATGAGATTTCTCGAAAGATTTCACCGACTTTTGCAACGATTTATCTTGTTGCCTTGTATTTGGCGATTGGTCCTTTCTTTGCCATTCCGCGTACGGCTACAACTTCCTTTGAAATTGGTATTGCACCATTGTTGGGCGATGCGAATCTTGGTCTCTGGTTGTTTGGTTTTACAGCCCTTTACTTTGTGGCAGCCTATTTGATTGCCCTTAATCCGTCTCAAATCTTAAACAGTATCGGACGTATTTTAACCCCTGTTTTTGCCATTTTAATTGTTATTTTAGTGGTGCTAGGTATTGTTAAATATGGTTTTACAAATCCACTTCCTGCAGCCGATGCTTACTCAGCTGGACAGGCATTTGGTACAGGATTTATTGAAGGATACAACACCCTTGATGCCCTTGCCTCAATTGCCTTTAGTGTCGTAGCAGTCAACACCTTAAAACAACTTGGTTTCTCCAGCAAGAAAGAATACGTTTCAACCATCAGGTCTGTTGGTTTTGTTGTAGCCTTGGCTTTTTCAGCACTATATGTCGGTTTGGCATTTCTTGGAAATCATTTCCCAGTTCCACCTGATGTATTGGCATCTAAGGAAATCCACAAAGGCGTTTACGTTTTATCTCAAGTAACTCAAGCTATTTTTGGAACAAGTGCACAGATATTCTTGGCTGCGATGGTAATCGTTACTTGCTTTACGACAACGGCTGGTTTGATTGTTTCTTCAGGTGAATTTTTCGCTGAGCGTTTCCCACGTTTTAGCTACAAAGTATATGCGACTATCTTTACTTTGATTGGTTTTGGGATTGCTAATCTTGGTTTGAGTAAGATTATTGCCTTCTCTATTCCAGTTCTTTTGATTCTTTATCCAATTACTATCTGTATTGTCTTGATTACTATTGTTAACAAATTCGTACCGCTTTCCACTTATGGTATGCAATTAACTGTGGGAGTAGTGACAGCTTTGTCGTTGGTAGAAGTGTTAGCAGGACAATTCAACTGGACTGTTGTTTCAAAAATCATCTCAGCTCTGCCATTGGCTGGACAATCATTAGCGTGGTTATTACCAGCTCTTGTCGGAATCGTCCTCTCTCTGTTCTTACCAAACAAGCAGGAGAGCGAAGTTTTCGAAATGTAAGAAAAGTGATACAAAAGACTTGCATTTGCAGGTGTTTTTGTTATAATAGGACTGTTGACTATGCACACATCCTGTGCAACCGCACGAATGCCGTTGCTCTGCAAAAATTAAGCTCAAACGTCGTTGACTTAACTTGGTGAACCTAAGTTCTACCTACGTCTGCGTCGCCTAGTCTGAATTTAATTTTTATTGAGCAAGATAAAGTGGTTCGTCCCACGGTACTAGGCGAGTCTTCACATCAAATTCGGGCAAGGCCCAAAAATCATAGGAGGTGCATAATGAGCACATACGCAATCATTAAAACTGGCGGCAAACAAGTTAAAGTTGAAGTCGGTCAAGCTATCTACGTTGAAAAATTGAACGTTGAAGCAGGTCAAGAAGTTACTTTCGAAGAAGTAGTTCTTGTTGGTGGTGAGAAAATTGTTGTGGGTACTCCACTTGTAGCAGGCGCTACTGTTGTTGGTACTGTTGAAAAACAAGGTAAACAGAAAAAAGTTGTTACCTTCAAGTACAAACCTAAAAAAGGTAGCCACCGCAAACAAGGTCACCGTCAACCTTACACAAAAGTTGTTATCAACGCTATCAACGCTTAAGGCGTAGCTTGAAACAATCATTACAGAAATTCGGAGGAATAACATATGTTAAACTTGAATCTTGCTAACTTGCAATTTATGGCCCACAAAAAAGGTGGAGGTTCAACGTCAAACGGTCGTGACTCACAAGCGAAACGCCTTGGTGCGAAAGCTGCTGACGGCCAAACTGTATCAGGTGGTTCAATCCTTTACCGCCAACGTGGTACAAAAATCCATCCAGGAGCTAACGTAGGTCGTGGTGGAGATGATACTCTTTACGCTAAAGTAGAAGGCGTTGTACGCTTCGAACGTAAAGGTCGCGATAAGAAACAAGTATCTGTTTACCCAATCGCAAAATAAGTCTAAAAATGGCTTAACAATAGGCTTTCCGAGATTTCGGAGGGCCTGTTTTTTTGTTTTGTTTTGATCCCCACCGTGATACCCATATTTTAAAATCCAATGTAGGAAGCGAACTTGTCGGTGACTTCGTTTTTTGCTTTCAGAAGAAGAATTTAATGCAAAGAAAAAAGAGATTATGGGATTATAATAGTTAAAAATAGTTCCTTCAGATGTTGAGAAACAATCACAATTTAACAGCTTCAGAGTTATGAAAAGAAATTGAATCAAGCACCTAGAGAAATCTAAGTGCTTTTTTGTTGTAGTAAGCTGGCATTAATTTCTAATCTATTCTTCTATTTTATTGACATAGTTTTCTGGTCAGTTTATAAAGAGTGGAACAAGAGAGTATTGAGAATTATTGGGAAATGATAAAATACAATTTTTTTGGTAAAATATTTAAAATGATTAAAGGAGAGATTATGGATTTTTGTGCTGAATGTGGAACAAAATTAATGAGAAAAGAGCTTGAAAACGAGGGGATGGTACCGTATTGCCAGCATTGCCAGGTTTATCGTTTCCCTCAGTACAATGTTGCTGTTTCAGCTATTATTTACGACGAGTTGGAAAAGAGAATTCTTCTCATCCAGCAATATGGTAACGCCAACAATATTTTGGTGGCCGGTTATGTCGGTCGTGGAGAAAGCTTAGAAGAGGCTCTTGTTCGTGAAATTAAGGAAGAGACGAATCTGGATGTAGTGGAGTTTCAATTCAATGCTAGTCACTTTTATGAGAAAAACAATGTGCTAATGGTAAATTTTGCTTGTCGAATTAAGGATGCTACGGCACTTAGTTCTAATCATGAAATTGATCAAGCCAACTGGTTCTTTCCTACGCAGGCTAAAGAAGTAATTTATCCAAATAGTTTGGCTCAAGAATTTTTGAATGCTTGGTTGGACAAACAAGGCTTGATTACAAACGTGGAAGATTAGGGAAAAGTATAGGGATGGAGAGGGCTTACAAGCTTCAATCATCCCTATTTCTTCTTTTATGGTATAATGTTAAGGAGAAAAAAGAGGAACTGAATTTATGAATATTCAACAACTACGGTACGTTGTTGCTATTGCTAACAGCGGTACTTTTCGGGAGGCAGCAGAAAAAATGTACGTTTCTCAACCAAGTTTATCTATTTCCATTCGTGATTTGGAAAAGGAAATTGGTTTTCAGATTTTTAATCGGACTAGTTCGGGAACCTTTTTAACAAAGGAGGGTATGGAGTTTTATGAGAAGGCTCAGACCCTGGTAAAGGGGTTTGACCAATTTGAACATCTCTATTTACAGTCTGAAGAAGGAGAAAAGGTTTTTTCAATTTCCAGTCAGCATTATGATTTTCTCCCTCCGTTAATCACAGAATTTTCTCGTCGTCATCCGCAATATCCTCATTTTCGACTCTTTGAATCGACAACTGTACAAATTTTGGATGAAGTTGCTCAGGGCTATAGTGAACTTGGAATCATTTATTTGAATGAGCGCAATACTAAAGGGATTATGCAAAAGTTGGATAAGCTTCATTTGCAGGTTGAGGATTTGGCAGATTTTCAAACTCATATCTATCTTCGTGAAGACCATCCATTAACGAGGAAAGCTGAGATTGAATCAGCAGATTTAGTTGGATTACCAACGGTACGGTTCACTCAGGAAAAAGAAGCCTATCTCTATTATTCAGAGAATTTGATTGATACTTCAGGCTCTTCAGTGGTTTTTGATGTAACGGATCGTGCAACTCTGAATGGTATTTTAGAGAGGACAGATGCCTATGCGACAGGGTCTGGTTTTTTGGATGACGAGAGTGTAAATGGTATAACTGTGATACCGTTTAAAGAAAAAGGGAACAATCGCATGGTTTATGTCAGACGAGCAAATGATGAATTGACGCCGTGCGCTAAAGATTTTGTCAGGGCTATGAAAGAATATTTTAATAAAAAGAAGGAAGAGAATGCGTAAGTTTGGATTTCCGTTATTGGCAGCAGGTTTGATTTGTCTTGATCAGTTAGTTAAGGCTTGGACTGTAGCGAATATTGAATTGGGGACAGTTCGAAATTGGCTTCCTGGTTTTATGAGTTTATCTTATTTGCGAAACTATGGAGCAGCTTGGTCAATTTTACAAAATCAACAGTGGTTTTTTACGCTTGTTACTCTAGTTGTTGTAACAGGGTTGATTTGGTACTATATTAAGAATATCAAAGGCGACTTATTCATGCTCGCTAGTCTATCATTGATTTTAGCCGGTGCTTTAGGCAATTTTCTTGATCGAATTCGACTGGGTTATGTAGTGGATATGTTCCATTTGGATTTTATCAGTTTCCCAGTATTTAATGTGGCAGATGTTTGCTTAACAATCGGAGTGGCATGCATATTTGTTTGTCTTATGAAAGAAGAGAGTAATGGAAGTAAGAGTTGAGATTGGCGGTGTCCGTTTGGACAAGGCTTTGGCAGATTTGACAGATTTGTCTCGTTCAGTTGCCAATGAACAGATTAAAAATGGTCAGGTTTTGGTTAATGGTCAGCCTAAAAAAGCAAAATACAGTGTGCAAGCTGGTGACATCCTAACCTATCAGGTACCAGAAGTAGAAGAAATTGACTATGTGGCGGAAGATATTCCTCTGGAAATTGTCTATCAAGATGAGGAAGTTGCTGTAGTTAATAAACCTCAAGGGATGGTGGTTCATCCGTCGGCTGGCCACACATCGGGAACCTTGGTTAATGCCCTTTTGTATCACGTGAAAGACTTGTCTGGTATCAATGGCGTTCTGCGACCAGGCATTGTCCATCGGATTGACAAGGATACATCTGGCTTGCTCATGATTGCTAAAAATGATGAAGCACATACTAAGTTGGCGGCGGAGTTGAAGGATAAGAAGTCCCTTCGTAAGTATTGGGCCATTGTCCACGGTAATCTACCAAATGACCGTGGGATGATTGAAGCGCCGATTGGTCGTTCTGAGAAGGACCGCAAGAAGCAGGCGGTGACTGCCAAAGGAAAAGAAGCGGTCACTCGTTTCCAAGTTCTGGAAAGATTTGGTGACTATACTTTGGTGGAGTTGACCTTGGAAACAGGACGAACCCACCAGATTCGTGTCCACATGGCCTATATTGGGCATCCGGTTGCGGGTGATGAGGCTTATGGTCCTAGAAAGACATTGAAAGGCCATGGTCAGTTTCTTCATGCCAGGACGCTTGGATTTACCCATCCGAGAACTGGAGAAGTTGTTGAATTTACGGCAGAAGCGCCAGCTATTTTCCAAGAAACACTTGAAAAACTTCGTCAGTCTAATGGCTAATGAAAACCTGTTCATCTTGCCCAATTTCCCAACAAATGCTATACTAGAAGACGAAAAAATGTAAGGAGTATGAAAAAACATGGAAACTTTACCAAATTGTCCAAAATGTAATTCTGAGTATGTCTATGAAGACGGAGCTCTCTTGGTTTGCCCAGAGTGTGCTTATGAGTGGAACCCTGCTGATGTGGCTGAGGAAGAGAGTGGTCCGGTAGCAATCGATGCTAACGGTAACCGTTTGGCGGATGGCGATACGGTAACTCTGATCAAAGACTTGAAAGTCAAGGGTGCACCTAAAGACCTGAAACAAGGTACGCGTGTTAAAGGCATCCGTATCGTTGAAGGTGACCACAATATCGACTGTAAAATCGATGGTTTTGGTGCCATGAAATTGAAGTCAGAATTTGTTAAGAAAATCTAAGAAATAGGACTGGGACATCCAGTCTTTTGTCGTATTTGGAAGGATATTATGAAGAATCAAACTATTTTATTTTATAGCAGGTGTTTATTGGCGGTTTTGGCTGTAACAGGGACAGCTCTAGAAATTATCAAATATGGTATGGGCATGCTCATGTATTATACGGTGCAATCCAACTTGTTGGTTTCTGTGTTTGCGGTCTATATGGTCTATGCTATGTACAAAGGGCATGACTTGCAATCGGCAAAATTCTTGCGAATTAAGGCTGCGGTGACCATGTCGATTATGATTACCTGCGTGGTTTATCATTTTATGTTGGCGCCTTTGGCAGATGACTTTTGGCGCGTGGAGAATCTGCTCTGCCATTATATCGTCCCTCTCTACTTTTTGGTGGATACCCTATTTGTAGATTACCAGAAACAGTACAAGTGGTTCGATCCGATTTGGTGGACTATTTTGCCTGTCCTTTATATGATTTTTGGTCTAGTCAACGGTTTCTTTATCAAAATTCCGATTCCAGATGCTGAGGACAGCCCCTTTGCCTATTTCTTCCTCAATGTGCCTAAGTATGGCTGGCCTTACGTTTTGACTTATGTCGGAGTTATTTTCATGAGCTATCTTGTGGCGGGCTTTCTTCTAGCAGGGATTAAATCAGTTGAGCTTAAGCGCTTTGTGATGAAGCAGACTTGATTTTTAGGTAAAAGCCGAAGATTTTACACTTTTCTTAGAAAAAATTTGTCAGGTGTTTTAATTTGTGCTATACTTGGTCCAATAAATCCTTTAAGTTCTGTCCAGTGAGGCAGGCAAGGAGTCAAGTGTGAAGCAGGTTGGCCTAGACTAGCCTATATTTTCATAGTCTCCTTGTAAAAGGGGACTTTTTCTATATTTTTTGGAGGTCTTTATGAAGACAAAAGAAATCGTTGACGATATGACCATGAAACGGGCGATAACTCGTATCACGTATGAAATTATCGAGCGGAACAAGAATTTGGATAACATTGTACTTGCAGGTATAAAGACGAGAGGGGTATTCATTGCAAAGCGGATTCAGGAACGATTGAGACAGTTGGAAGGAATCGAAGTGCCGCTTGGAGAGCTAGATACCAAGCCTTTCCGAGATGATATAAAAGTGACAGAAGATACGACCATTATGGTAGCTGATGTTAATAATCGCGATGTCATTTTAGTAGATGATGTGCTCTATACCGGTCGAACTATTCGTGCAGCGATAGATAATGTTGTATCTCTTGGGCGTCCAGCACGTGTCAGTTTGGCAGTGTTGGTCGACAGAGGACACAGAGAGTTACCAATTCGAGCGGACTATGTTGGAAAGAATATTCCTACCAGTCGTTCGGAGGAGATTATTGTCCACATGACGGAGACAGATGGAGAAGATGTAGTTCTTCTTGTAGAAGCTGATTAATTGATGGATTTTATTTTCAAAAAGGCAGGTAAATCACATGATAGATGCAAATGGACACGTATCGCTTAAGCACCTGGTTACAATGGAGACCCTTTCGAACGAAGAAGTTCTAGGCCTGATTCATCGCGGGATTGCCTTTAAAAAAGGGGAGGGAGAAATCCAGCTGGGACGTCAGTATTTTGTTTCCAACCTCTTCTTTGAAGATTCGACACGAACCCATAAGTCTTTTGAAATGGCTGAGTTAAAATTGGATATGAAAATGATTAACTTTGATGCTCGAACTAGCTCTGTTAATAAGGGGGAGACCCTCTATGACACGATTTTAACCATGTCAGCTTTGGGAGTGGATATCTGTGTTATCCGACATTCTGAGGTTGATTATTACAAGCAATTGATTGATAGTCCAACTATTCAAACAGCTATTGTCAATGGTGGAGATGGTTCTGGGCAACATCCAAGTCAATCATTGCTAGATTTGATGACTATCTATGAGGAGTTTGGGACTTTTGAAGGCTTGAAAATCGTGATTGCTGGTGATATTACACATTCACGGGTAGCTAAGTCCAATATGCAAATTCTAAAACGTTTAGGAGCAGACCTTTATTTTTCTGGTCCGAGTGAATGGTATTCAGAGGAATTTGATGTGTATGGTCAACACCTTGCGATGGATGAGATTGTGGATCAAGCGGATGTCGTGATGCTTCTCCGGGTACAGCATGAGCGACACGATGGTCGTGGGAGTTTCTCAAAAGAAGAATACAACCGGTTGTATGGTTTGACAGATAGTCGCTACAAGCGAATGAAGGAATTTGCGATTGTTATGCATCCTGCTCCTGTAAATCGTGATGTTGAGATTGATGACCATCTGGTTGAGGCATCGAAATCACGGATTGTTCGCCAGATGCAAAATGGAGTCTTTGTGCGAATGGCTATTTTGGAAGCAGTCTTAAATGGGAAAGCCTAGCTTATGTAGATGCAGTGATATGAGGTAGAAAGTAGAGATATGAAGAAACGTCTATTAATTTTAGAGGATGGCACGATTTTTGAGGGAGAAGCGTTTGGTGCGGACATTGATGTTACAGGTGAATTAGTCTTTTCAACAGGGATGACAGGCTACCAGGAATCTATTACAGACCAATCCTATAATGGCCAAATTCTAACTTTTACTTATCCACTTGTTGGTAATTATGGGGTGAATCGTGATGATTATGAGTCGATTCGTCCAACCTGCAAAGGGGTAGTTGTTAGTGAGTGGGCACGTCGTGCAAGCAATTGGCGTAATCAGATGACCTTGGACGAATTTCTAAAAGCTAAGAACATTCCTGGGATTTCAGGAATTGACACGCGTGCGTTGACGAAGACGATTCGTAAGTATGGAACAATGAAAGCAACTCTGGCCAATGTAGGAGATTCTGTTGAGCATCTAACAGATCAGTTACGAGCAACTGTTTTGCCGACCAATAATATTCAGCAAGTTTCTACAAGAACTGCCTATCCTGCACCTGGTGTTGGTAGAAGTGTGGTTCTGGTCGATTTTGGATTGAAACATTCCATTCTTAGAGAATTGGCAAAACGCGATTGCAATGTGACAGTTGTTCCTTATGACACAACGGCCGAAGAAATTCTTGCTTTGGATCCTGATGGGGTGATGTTATCTAATGGACCTGGGAATCCAGATGATGTTCCAGAAGCTTTGGATATGATTCGTGGAATTCTAGGGAAGATTCCGATTTTTGGTATCTGTATGGGACACCAATTATTTGCTAAAGCAAATGGTGCCCAGACCTATAAAATGAAATTTGGACACCGTGGCTTTAACCATGCTGTACGAGAGATTGCGACAGGGCGTGTTGATTTTACTAGTCAAAACCATGGCTATGCTGTGTCTAGAGAAGATTTACCGGATAGCCTTATGATTACGCATGAAGAAATCAATGACTTATCAGTCGAAGGGGTACGTCATAAGTATTATCCAGGATTTTCTGTGCAATTCCATCCGGATGCTGCACCTGGTCCACATGATGCAAGCTATCTCTTCGATGAGTTTATGGAATTAATCGATTCTTTTCAGAAGTAATGATTTTATGTCAACTGGAGTGTTGACAAATAGAAAGGCAAGGGACAGGTCAAGGGTTGCGCGCAACTCATTTGCCTACGCCTGCCTCTATGGAGGTCAGGCTATCCCTTGCACTAGTTTGAAAACTAAAGTAATATCGACTTTAGTTTTCAAACGTCGGACAATTATTTAATTCTATTCGGAGAGATAGAAAATAGAAAGGAGAAGGGGTGTTCTGTTGCTCGAATTTTGTAATTGAATTCGGGCTACGGACTGGGTCAAAAAGATAGTTTTTCCTCGAACGCAAGCGTTCTTGGTCAAACTCCTATTTTGACTGTGTCCGCTTAACGCCCTTAATATCTTAAAATTATGCCAAAACGTACGGATATTAAAAAAATTATGGTGATTGGGTCTGGTCCGATTATTATCGGTCAGGCTGCGGAGTTTGATTATGCTGGGACTCAGGCTTGTTTGGCTTTGAAGGAAGAAGGCTACAGTGTCGTCTTGGTCAATTCAAACCCTGCGACTATCATGACAGACAAGGAAATTGCAGACAAGGTTTATATTGAGCCAATTACGCTTGAGTTTGTCACACGGATTTTACGGAAGGAGCGTCCAGATGCTCTCTTGCCAACCCTCGGTGGTCAGACAGGTCTCAACATGGCTATGGAATTGTCTAAGGCTGGTATTTTAGATGAACTTGGGGTTGAACTCTTAGGCACAAAACTATCTGCAATTGATCAAGCAGAAGACCGTGACCTCTTCAAACAACTCATGGAAGACCTTAATCAGCCTATTCCTGAGTCAACCATTGTGACGACAGTTGAAGAAGCTTTGGAATTTGCTGCTGAAATTGGCTATCCTGTCATTGTTCGACCAGCCTTCACGTTGGGTGGTACTGGCGGTGGTATGTGTGCCAATGAAGAAGAACTGCGAGAAATTGCAGAAAATGGTCTGAAACTGTCACCGGTAACCCAGTGTTTGATTGAGCGTTCCATTGCTGGTTTCAAAGAAATTGAATACGAAGTGATGCGCGATGCGGCTGACAATGCCTTGGTCGTATGTAACATGGAAAACTTTGACCCTGTGGGAATTCATACAGGAGATTCTATCGTATTTGCCCCAACGCAGACGCTTTCGGATATTGAAAACCAGATGCTACGCGATGCCAGTCTAAGTATTATCCGAGCCCTCAAAATTGAAGGTGGTTGTAATGTGCAGTTGGCGCTGGATCCACATAGTTTCAAATACTATGTCATTGAAGTAAACCCACGGGTTTCTCGTTCATCTGCCTTGGCATCAAAAGCAACGGGCTACCCTATCGCCAAATTAGCTGCGAAAATCGCAGTTGGCTTGACCTTGGATGAAATGGTGAACCCTGTTACAGGAACAACCTATGCCATGTTTGAGCCTGCTCTTGACTACGTTGTGGCAAAAATTCCACGTTTCCCATTTGATAAGTTTGAAAAAGGCGAGCGTCGCCTTGGAACGCAGATGAAGGCAACTGGTGAGGTCATGGCCATTGGTCGTAATATCGAAGAAAGTTTGCTCAAGGCCTGCCGTTCTTTGGAAATCGGTGTATACCACAATGAAATGCCTGAACTCAGCCAAGTAACAGATGACCAACTGGTTGAAAAGATTGTCAAGGCTCAAGATGACCGGCTCTTCTATCTTTCAGAAGCCCTTAGACGTGGCTATACAGTAGAAGAACTGGCTCAGTTGACTAAGATTGATCTTTTCTTCCTTGATAAACTGCTTCATATCTTAGAAATCGAGCAAGAATTGGCAGCGAATTTTGATAACATCGACCTATTGAAAAAAGCCAAGAAATACGGTTTTGCAGACCGCAAGATTGCGGAACTCTGGGGACGGACAGAGTCCTATATCCGTCAACTCCGTACTGAACACAAGATTGTCCCTGTTTACAAGATGGTAGATACTTGTGCGGCTGAGTTCGAAAGTTCAACACCATATTTCTACTCAACTTATGAGTGGGAAAATGAGTCCATCCGTTCGGAGAAAGAATCTGTTTTGGTGCTGGGTTCTGGACCGATTCGTATCGGACAGGGTGTAGAGTTTGACTACGCGACGGTGCATTCGGTCAAGGCTATTCAGGCGGCTGGCTACGAAGCCATCATTATGAACTCAAACCCTGAAACGGTGTCAACAGACTTTTCGGTTTCGGACAAGCTTTACTTCGAGCCGTTGACCTTGGAAGATGTCTTGAATGTGATTGACCTTGAGAAACCAAAAGGTGTTATCGTTCAGTTCGGTGGCCAGACGGCTATCAATTTGGCAGAGCCATTGGCCAAAGCAGGTATTCCAATCTTGGGTACGCAGGTAGAGGATTTGGATAGAGCTGAAGACAGGGATTTATTTGAAAAAGCCCTGAAAGACCTAGGGATTCCACAGCCACCAGGCCAAACCGCAACCAACGAAGAGGAAGCTCTTGAAGCGGCCCGCAAAATTGGTTTCCCGGTACTTGTTCGTCCTTCTTATGTCTTGGGCGGTCGTGCTATGGAAATTGTCGAAAATGAAGCGGATTTGCGTTCTTATATGAGAACAGCGGTCAAGGCTTCGCCAGAGCACCCAGTTTTGGTGGATTCTTATATCGTCGGTCGTGAGTGTGAAGTCGATGCCATTTCAGATGGTAAGGATGTCTTGATTCCAGGTATTATGGAGCATATCGAGCGGGCTGGGGTTCACTCAGGTGACTCGATGGCAGTTTATCCGCCACAAACCTTGTCCAAAGAAGTGCAGGCGACCATTGCAGACTACACCAAACGTTTAGCAATCGGTCTCAACTGTATTGGTATGATGAATATCCAGTTTGTTATTAAGGATGAAACGGTCTATGTCATTGAGGTCAATCCTCGTGCTAGTCGTACGGTGCCATTCTTGTCCAAAGTCACAGACATTCCAATGGCTCAGGTTGCAACCAAATTGATTTTGGGACAAAGCCTTGCGGAACTGGGTTACCAAGACGGTCTTTATCCTGAGAGCAACCAAGTGCATGTAAAAGCGCCTGTCTTCTCATTCACAAAATTAGCTAAAGTTGACAGTTTGTTGGGTCCAGAGATGAAGTCTACGGGTGAAATTATGGGATCTGATACAACGCTTGAAAAAGCACTTTATAAGGCTTTTGAAGCGAGCTACCAACATCTAGAAGAATTCGGAAATGTTGTCTTTACAATCGCTGATGAAGATAAAGAAGAAGCCCTGAGTTTAGCACGTCGATTCCACGAATTAGGTTATGGTATATTTGCAACCACTGGAACAGCTAAGTTTCTTGTTGAAAACGGTTTGTCAGTAACACCGGTAGGAAAATTAGGTGAAGTTGATAATCATGATATTCCAAGTCTCATTCGAACAGGGAAGGTACAAGCTATTATCAATACAGTAGGTAAAAAACGTGTTGCTGACGGTGATGGCCAAGTAATACGAAGCTCTGCTATTGAAGGAGGAATTCCTCTCTTTACGGCCCTTGATACCGCTGAAGCCATGGTTAGGGTGCTAGAAAGTCGTAGCTTTACAACTCAAGCTATTTAATGGATTAGATGATCTCACAAGAGGTCATCTTTTTGGTATAATAACGTTGTGTCTCGTTGAAGTGTTGAAAAATTTATGACTACGGAATGAGCTACCAAGTGCTTGACGGAATAAAGAGTGAGCTATAAAGGAGATGCTAGATGAAAAAGTGGTGGGAAAGACATCCATGATGGCTCCGCCCTCACCTACAGAATAATGAAAACGAACATAAAGCCCTCACTAGGTGTATAATCTTAGTGAGGGCTTTGTGGTTGACGAGTTAATGATGTTAGTCATCGCGGGAAAAACTAACCCACTCTACTGACGAGCACCCCAAAATATGCGATAGGCATGAGTATAAAAATACGACTAAAATTCGGTAGATAAGCTCTCATATTTTTAGAAGGAGGGAATTGTCATGGATGTTCTCTATCAATCTTGTGCAGGTATTGATGTCCATCAAGCCAATATCGTTGTCTGTATCCTACATGGACCACTCACCTCAACTCGTCCAAAGCGTGAGATGGCTACGTTTGATACAACAACTAAAGGCCTACGTGCTTGCCACGATTTTCTCAGTCAATTTCATGTGGAAGCTGTTGGTATGGAAAGCACAGGTATTTATTGGCGACCTGTCTGGCATGCTCTCTGTGATGACTTCGAGCTGATACTGGCTCAACCAGCCCACATGAAGGCTATTCCAGGTCAGAAAACCGACAAGAAGGATGCTCGCTGGATTGCCAAATTAACACGGATTGGTCTGCTTCCTCGGAGTTTCGTTCCCGATGAAACCATTCAAGAATTGAGGGAGTTGACCAGACAACGAAAACATTATGTGGAAAGTCGTAATCGCGAAACCAATCGTATCCATAAAATTCTTCAGTCAGGTGGTATCAAGCTAACAACCTATATCGAAGATATAATGGGGCTATCTGGTCGCAATCTCCTTCAACTACTGATTGATGAGACGCCTATCACACCTCGCATTGTTCATCAATCCGTTTATACCAGCTTGAAGAAGAAAGTGTCGCAGCTTCTGGAAGCCTTGGATGGCTATTTTTCTGACCATCATCGCTTCATGTTAAAGCAGTCCTTGGAGATTTATGATTTTTATCAGAAGCAGATTGAGTTGTTGGAAGAGCGAATGAATGTCTATCTATCACAATATGAAAACCATGTAGAAATATTGGATTCCATCCCAGGCATTGATGTCATTACAGCTTCGGTTATCATTTCTGAGGTTGGTGTTGACATGAGCCAATTTCCCACTGCTGGACATTTAGCTTCTTGGGCTGGACTTTGTCCAGGTAATAATGAGAGTGCTGGCAAAAAAAGGAGTACCAAGATTCGACACGGAAATTCTTATTTGAAGAAATGTTTATGCCAGGCCGCTTTCGCTGGCAAAAAACAAAAAGGAAGTCCTCTAGCAGACCGATTTTATCAGATTCAAAGTCGGCGTGGTTCACAAAAAGCAACAATTGCACTCGCACATCAATTATTAAAAATAGCTTATATCCTCTTAAAAGAGCAGATAACTTATCCTGAATTTTTAGCACAGAAAAAGACTACTAGGGACGAGCTAGTAGCCTAACATAAAAAATTTTTTCGCTTTGATTATATCATAGGGAGGGAGTTTTTGCATTCTTTTGAGTTTTCGTATAAAACTGAAAGAAGAATATTATGAGACCCGCTTGAATTCTGGTGAAGACTGGTTGGAGTGGTTTATCAAACGAAAGATGAGTTGGGGTTGGCGTTGGATAACGGCTATCACGATATTCGTACTTTGGGCTTTGTCCATTCCTGATGCCCGTAACGTCGTTCGTTTTTTCTATTTTTTACTAGTGCTTGGAGTAGCTACTATTTTACACAAATTGATATCTTATTTTAGAAAACGAAAGTGAGAGAATATGCATAATATTACTTGCCCCCATTGCGATACCGTTTTTACGGTTAATGAAACAGAATACAGTCAGCTTTTGGCCCAGGTACGTGGTGCGGAGTTTGACAAGGAAATCCATGACCGCTTGGAGCGGGAACGGGAATTATTGTCCCAGAAGGCTGAAAATGATTTACAGGCCAAACTGGGCGACAAGGACAAGGAAATCCTTGAACTGACTGCAAAATTGGATAAGCTGGCCAGTCAGACGGAATTTGAAATCAGCTCTGCTATGTCCCAAAAAGACCAAGAAATCCAAGAGCTCAAGGCTCAGTTGGGGCAAATCGAGCTAGCCAAGGACTTGGAGTTGCAGCAGGCGGTGGCTCAGGTGGAGAAGGAGCGTGACGCGGCTCAAAATGCCTTGGCGGTGCAGGAGCAGAAGCAGGAGTTGGCGCTGGCGACCACCCGTCAGGAGTACGAGGTACGGCTCAAGGTGGCGGATGAGCAGGTGGAATTTTACAAGAATTTCAAGGCCCAGCAGTCCACCAAGGCGATCGGCGAGAGTTTGGAGCTCTATGCCGAGGCAGAGTTTAATAAGGTGCGGCAGTTGGCCTTTCCAAATGCCTACTTTGAGAAGGATAATCAGGTGTCGGCGCGTGGTTCCAAGGGAGATTATATTTATCGGGAGCTGGACGAGAATGGGGTGGAAATCATCTCCATTATGTTTGAGATGAAGAACGAGGCAGACGACACGGTCAAGAAGCACAAGAACGAGGACTTTTTCAAGGAGTTGGACAAGGACCGTCGGGAGAAGGACTGCGAGTATGCTGTTTTGGTGACCATGTTGGAGGCGGACAACGACTACTACAACACTGGTATCGTGGATGTCAGCCACAAGTACGAGAAGATGTACGTGGTCCGTCCTCAGTTCTTTATTCAGTTGATAGGGCTTTTGCGAAATGCTGCGTTGAATAGCTTGAAGTACAAGCAGGAGCTGGCCTTGGTCAGAGAACAGCATATCGACATTACCCATTTTGAAGAAGATTTGGCAACCTTCAAGACAGCCTTTGCCAAGAACTACCAGTCAGCCAGCAATAATTTCCAAAAGGCTATTGATGAAATCGACAAGGCAATCAAGCGTATGGAGGCTGTCAAGGCCGCTCTGACTACCAGCGAAAACCAGCTCAGATTGGCGAATAACAAGCTGGAGGATGTCTCTGTAAAAAAACTCACTCGCAATAACCCAACCATGAAAGCCAAGTTTGAGGCGTTGAAGGGGGAGGACGAGTTAACATAGAGTAAAATGGGGTGGAGATATGAGAAAAAATAAAAAAATAATTTTGATTGATGGAGAGGATAAGTCAGAAAATATTAAATCGCTTCAATTGATTCGTCACAAAGGTAAGTCTTACTTTGAAATTTATTTTAGAAATAATGATAAACCTTACTGCTACAAGATGCAGAGAGTCGAGGTGCTGAAGTTTTACAAACAACTTAATCCTTCGGAGATAGGAGTTCATAGGAAGCAAGATGGAAGTTTATTGAGTAATATTGAGTCGATTGTTGAATTCAAGGGAATACATTCGACAGCTTATGACATCCGCTACAAAAATGGCACTAGAAAATTATATATGGGGAGCGACTTGGAGATACGACAAAATGGGTTGGCACATTCGAATAGTCGCTATGTTTTTAGTTATTTGACAGAACTTTCTAAGCTGAATCCTCTTAGAAGCTCAGCTACTGATAAATTACTCTTGTTAAAAAGGTATGAGGAATTAGATTATGTAGATAAAACAGTTGCTTTAGCGAGCTACCTAAGTCCGAATCAGAAGACTAAATTGACGTTTTATGGGGAATTGATTTTTCCCTTTGGTTGTAATAATAGTCAATATGAGGCAACCAAAAATGCTTTAATAAATCGATTTAGGGTCATTCAAGGACCTCCTGGAACTGGTAAGACACAAACGATTTTGAATATTATAGCCAATATATTGATAAGAGAGAAAACGGTCCTAGTAGTTTCTAATAATAATGCTGCCATTGACAATATTTATGAAAAATTGAAGAAATATAGTCTTGACTTTCCTGTGGCCTATCTTGGGAGTGGGGAGAATAAAAAGAATTTTATTCTCAATCAATACAGTACCTATCCAGATTTTTCTTCTTGGAGATTAAAAGATGGTAGTATGGGTAGTATCAAAAATGGATTGAGTGAAAAGTTTGATAGCCTTCCACGTATTTTTGAAATTCAAGAAGAATTAGCTAATCTGAGACAAGAAAGCTCAGAACTAGAAACGGAATTTCTTCATTTTAAAGATTTTTTTGAGCACACAGATGTATCGTCTATAGAATTAAATCTTAATTCGTCTAAGAGGTTGCTCAAGTTATGGCATGAGTTCGAGGAGCTCTATAAAAAGAATAAAAAGTCAGGTTTAATTTTTAAAATAAAAAACTTTTTATTATATGGTGTTAGAAACTGGGAAATCTATACACAAGAATTATCTGATTTGACAATACAATTTCAGAATCTATTTTATCAGTATAAGCAAAAAGAGCTAAGGAATAAATTAGAAACTCTTCAAGAAGAATTAATTCACTTAAATGGTGCGGAAGTTTTAAGTAGTTTGACTAGTGATTCATTAAATATTTTAAAAGATTATCTAGCTAGTAAGTATGGGAATGGGAGAAATAGAGTACAGTTTACAGAGGAAGATCTATGGAAACAATCGAAACGAGTTCTTCTAGAATATCCTATTGTTCTTAGTACAACATTTTCATCAACAACAAGTTTGGGAAAGAATATCATCTATGATTATTTAATCATAGACGAGGCTTCACAAGTGGATATTACCACAGGGGCACTAGCATTATCTTGTGCTAAGAATGTTGTAGTTGTTGGTGATAGTAAACAACTACCGCATATTGTTACTAAAGATGTCAAAGAGAGCAGTTCTCAACTTTTCCATAAATACGGTGTTCATAGTGGCTATGAATATACAAATAGTTTTCTTCAATCGGTACTAAAAGTGATTCCGAATGTTCCAGAAACGCTATTACGAGAGCATTATAGATGTCATCCCCGAATTATCAATTTTTGTAATCAAAAGTTTTATAATGGTGACTTAGTGATTATGACAAATGATAATGGGGAAAAAAACGTTCTTCAAGCTATTAGAACACCTAAAGGAAATCACGCTCGAGAACACTATAGTCAGAGAGAAATCGATATAATTCTGCAAGATGTTATTCCAAATTATGAAATCGACAGGGAGCGGACAGGAGTTGTCACGCCTTATCGAAATCAGAAAGAGAAGCTACAAGAGCAAATTGATGATTTAGAAAGTGATACAGTCCATAAGTTTCAGGGAAGAGAAAAAGATACGATAATCATCTCCACGGTTGATAACAGCATAACACGTTTTACAGATGATCCGTACTTACTAAATGTGGCGATATCAAGAGCTAAAAATAAATTATTCCTCGTTATGACTGGGAATAAGCAATCGTTGGACAAAAATATTAGTGATTTATTAGGATATATACAATATAATAATTTTGAAGTCAGAGAGAGTCCGGTTTATTCCATTTTTGATTACTTATACAAACAGTATGAGCAAGAAAAAGAGGAATATTTTAGAAGGCGAAAGCGGTTATCACAATACGATTCGGAGAATTTAATGTATCATCGAATTAGAGAAATACTTATGACTGACGAAAATTATAATAATCTAGATGTCATACATGACTATAAATTGCATAATCTTGTGAAGGATTTTACTCGACTTACAGATGAGGAAGCAAAGTATGCGAGACATGGAAATACGCACCTTGATTTTTTGATTGTAAACAGCTTAACGAAAGCTCCTGTTCTAGCTGTAGAAGTGGATGGATACGCATTCCATAAAGTTAATTCTAAGCAGTTTAAACGTGATATTATGAAGGATAATATTTTGAAAAAATGCGACCTCCCTCTAATCAGGTTTAAAACAAATGAGAGTCAGGAAAAAGAAAAACTGATAGAGGTATTAAATGAATTATTAAGGAGCCAGCAATGAACACAATCGATCTAAATCTGCCTGTTGCAGAGATTATCAGCCAGCACCCAGAAGTCAAGGAGATTCTGGTGGAGCTTGGTTTCAAACCCTTGGCTAATCCAGCCATGCTCAACACCGTTGGTAAGGTGACCAGTCTTAAAACAGGCTCCAAGATGACCAAAATTCCACTAGACCGTATTCAACAGGTCTTGGAATGCAACGGCTATGAGGTAATAGGAGGAGAATAATGACGGAACAACGGATTGATATTTTGAAGAATATTCTCTTGGACCTGCACAATGGTGCTAGCCCAGAGTCTGTTCAGGACCAGTTTAATCAGCATTTCACGGGAGTTTCTGCCCTGGAAATCTCCATGATGGAGCATGAACTCATGTCCAGCGACACGGGTATCACTTTTGAAGACGTCATGAGCCTCTGCAATATCCACGCCAACCTCTTCAAAGGAGCCATTGCGGATGTGGAAGTGGCGGATATGGACCAGGAAGGGCACCCAGTCTATGTCTTCAAGCAGGAAAACCTGGCACTGCGGGCAGCTCTCTTACGCATCCGCCGTATCATTGACCAGTATGAGCAGACAGAGGATGCGGAGCTGAAAGACCAGCTCCTGCAAGGTTTGACACGCCAGTTTGGCCTCCTCGGGCAGTTTGAAAACCACTACACTCGCAAGGAAAAGGTCTTCTTTCCCATTATGGAGCGGTACGGTCATGATGCACCGCCCAAGGTCATGTGGGGTGTGGACGATGAGATTCGCGACCTCTTCAAAACGGCTCGCAAAACCCTTGCAACAGGCGACCTAGCAGCAACAAAAGCCCGTTTTGAAACCTTTGCCAAGGAATTTGAAGAGATGATTTTCAAGGAAGAGGCCATTCTCCTCATGATTCTGCTGGAGATTTTCACCCAGGACGACTGGCTCCAAGTGGCAGCGGACAGCGACACCTACGGCTACGCCATTGTCAAGCCGACAGCCAAGTGGGTGCCCCATCGGGAGGTTTTTGGAGAAATAGCAGAGCAGGAAGCAGATTCTGTTTCTTCGCAGCCAGCAGGACCAAACCAGCAGATTATCGACACGCCAGAAGGCCAGTTTACCATTACCTTCACACCCAAGGAAAAGTCAGAAACTATTCAGGACAGAACCAGTCCGCAGGCCTTTGGCAATGGTTACTTGTCTGTCGAGCAGGCTAATCTGATCCTCAATCATTTACCGCTGGAACTCACCTTTGTCAACAAGGATGACATTTTCCAATATTATAATGACAGCCACCCTGTCGAAGACATGATTTTCAAACGAACGCCCAGCCAGATTGGACGCCATGTGGAGCTCTGCCATCCTCCCAAAATAGTGGACAAGGTCAAGAAGATTTTTGAATTACTCCGCACGGGACAAAAAGACCAGGTCACCATGTGGTTCAAGTCCGAGAGCATGGGTAAGTTTGTCTATGTGGTCTATAAGGCAGTGCGTGATGACCAAGGAGAGTTTCAAGGCGTTTTGGAGTATGTTCAGGATATCCAACCATTTTTTGAGATTGATAGCGATTTTCATCGGGATATTTAAGGGGATGTGGGCGAAATAAGGACAAGCCAGGATTTAATAATCAGTCAAAGGGAGAAAAAGGATGAAGACAAGAGATTATTTAGCTTTATTAGTTGACGATATTCACTCAGTTGTCATTGCAACGGTAGATGAAGAAGGAAAACCGGCAACTCGTGTAATTGATATGATGTATCAAGATGGCGAGACTGTGTATTTTCTGACTGCCAATACAAAACCATTTTATCAACAACTACTAGATGATTCGAATATATCAGTAACTGGAGTAACCAGTGGTGAACAGACTTTAGGCCGTAAAATGGTCTCTCTTAGAGGGCGCGTGCAATTACTTGGAAAAAAGAAGTTGGATATTTTGTTGGAAAAAAATCCTTATATGTATGATATCTATCCATCTGAGGAGAGTCGTCAAGTATTAGAAGTTTTTAAAATTGCACAGGCACAAGGTGAATTTTATGACTTATCAGTTTTACCACCACAAAGAGAAAGTTTTAGAATTGAACCGTTAGAGAGAATTTTTTATTAATGGACACTGACGCGATTGGGTGCTCTTATGTAGCAGAACCGGTCTGATAATAGTATGGGGTATAGCTACTTTCGAAAATAGTAGAAGTTAATTTACAAATAAACGAATAGAAGCTCTTGAAATTGCTTAGTTTCAAGAGCTTTTCGTATATGATTGAAAAATTAATCTCTAGAGGAAGTGGTTCTTAGCACAATGACAGAATAGCAATTTTAATTGAATTATGTAATCGTTTGGATTGTTTCAAATCGTTAAAATGCATAGGATTGCTTCGTCAGTAAGTATTTGTAATACTGATAGAGGTTGACATATAGCTGTTTTATGGGTTCGTCTAGAAAATAGAGTAGTCGTATGTTATAATGTATCTAATTTTTGTTTCATGAGAAAGGAGTCCCTAAATTGTATTACAAACACTTACTCTTCGACCTAGACCACACCCTTCTTGACTTTTCACAAGGAGAGGAAGTGGCCCTTACCCAGCTACTTGAATCCATGCAGGTGGAGGATATTCAGGCCTTCAAGGACTACTACCGTCCCATGAATCAGGCCATGTGGAAGGACCTGGAAAAAGGCCTCATCAAGAAGCAGGACCTGATTAACACCCGCTTTTCCCGTGCCTTTGCCCACTTTGGACGCCAAGTGGATGGCAAGGAAATGGCAGAGCGTTACCAAGAATTTCTAGGCCAACAAGGACAGATTTTTGCAGGTGCAGACCAACTCTTGCAAAAGCTGACCGACCATGGCTATCAGATTTACGCAGCCACCAACGGCGTCACCTACATCCAGACCCATCGCCTGCTCAACTCCCCGCTTCAGACCCACTTCAAGGACGTCTTTATCTCCGAGCAGATGGACACCCAGAAGCCTGCGGCTGATTTCTTTGAGAAAATAGCAGAGCGGATAGGCTGTTCAGATAAGAGCAGTTTGTTGATAATTGGAGATAGTCTGACGGCAGATATCCAAGGAGCCAATAATGCAGGAATCGATTCTGTCTGGTATAATCCTGATCAAACAACTAACACTAGTACAATTCAACCGACCTATACAGTGTCAACCTATCAAGAGTTATTAGCGCTTTTGGTCAAATAAAAAAATGTCTGATTTTGTAAGATGATATACTCCCTTTATAGTGGACAGTGAAAAACAAAAATTTTCACCAGAAACTATAAAGGGAGTTTTACTATATTCAAAAGAAGGCCAAAATCTATCTCTGAGAAACTAGAAATTATTCTACTCTACTTGGAAGCTGGGAAATCACTTAGCTGGTTAGCTAGGCACCATGGCGTGTCTAAAGACACCCTATCGAACTGGATTCGGGAGTACAAAGAAGCTGGTGTTGAGGGGCTAGAGGAAAGCCGTCGCTGGACGAAATATAGTAAGGAACTAAAGGAATCAGCTGTTTCCGACTAACTCAATGGTCAGGGAAGTTTAAGAAGTCTAAGTGGAAAGTACGATATTTCTGACCATTATGTTCTCAGATGCAGGATAAAACGTTATACTAGTGGTCAAGAACTGAAAGCTACTAGTAAAGGAATGAGCCGTATGAAACAAGGACGCAAGACAACATTTGAAGAACGGATTAAGCATCTTGAAATGGAGAATGGCCTGCTAAAAAAGTTAGAAGAAATCAAACGACGAAACCGACGGTAAGGCTTGGTCGCCACTTGAAAACCTTCCAAGCGATAAAAGAATATGCGAATGAATAGGAAGAGGCTTCCATCAGTCACTTGTGCCGTATTCTAAAGGTATCTCGCTCAGGTTACTACAAGTGGTTACAACATCAGGAACAGCTTCTGAACAGGAAAATTTGGGCTTGATGGATGTCATTAAGGAACTTCATAGCCAAGATAATGGAATTCTTGTTTATCGTCGTATGACGCTATTTGTCAATCTCAAGTTTGGAACAAACTACAACAAGAAATGTATTCGACGCTTGATACACATTCTAGGTATTCGCTCCATTATTTTTACAATCACCAACGTTTTCAAAAACGCAACAACGGCCTTGCCCTTCTTGAAATGAGGAACAAGGCCGTCGCCTAATCTTTTATTATTTTATTGTCCACTTGACAGGGTGCTGTTTATCCTGTTAGTCGAGAGGTTTTTACTCGTTAGTTTTTCTTAGATATCTGATGAAATACAACAGTCCACTCTTCGTGTCTGCGCCAGAGGGATGTGTGAACGTAGTCCCCGATTTCAAAGGTAACCAGTTTGGACTTCTGACTGATAGAGGTCATCTGATAGTTGGAAAGATAAGTTGACTGGACTGGATGAGCTTCTAGCATTTCTAATTTATTTAGGTAGCGACCTTTTGCATCAATCAAAAGATACTGTTCATCAATCAAGTTCTCATAGCCAGTTTCATGGGCTTGGATTTCTGATTCAAACCGGTAGAGCTTATCAAATACATGTTCATAAATTTCATCGTGGGGAATAGCAGAGGGTTCAACATGAATATCTACATCAAAAACCCCGTGTTTGAGCGTCAGTAACTGCTCCACCTGCTCGGTGATTTCATGGCTTTCATAGACAGATAAATCAGGATTCATTTCCAGCACAATGTCCAGATAAATATTAGCTCCGTAAGTCCGACCGCGTTGGGATTTGACAGCAACAACTTTGGGAAGTTTAAGGATATCTTCCTCATACTTGTGAAGGAGTTCTTCATCAAAGCCGTCAGAGAGAGTAAAGAAACTCTCCATAAAAATCTCGTAGGCAGTTTTCAGGATAAAGAAGGTAATGACAATAGCTGCGATCTTATCAACAATTGGAAAGTTAAGAGCAGCCGCAAAGACAGCAACAGAAGTACCAACAGAGGTAACAGCATCAGATAAATTATCTTTTGCTGTAGCTTCCAAAGCCTTGGAATTGACCTTGCGTGCCAATCTACGATTGTAAACATAAACGCCAATCATAACGCTAGCCGAGAAAATTCCAACCACTGCACCCATGATATCAATTTCCACTACCTCATCGCTCAGCAATTTAAGAATGGTCGAATGGAGGACCTGAAAACCAACGACAAACATGATGAAAGATGTAATCAGACTTGCCAAATCTTCCATTTTCCAATGACCAAATTTATGGTCGGTATCTGCAGGTTTCTGGGCCATTCGTAGGCCGATAAGAACTGCGACATTTCCCACAATATCGGATATGTTATTAAAAGCATCAGCTGTTAGGGCATCTGAATGAAAAATGCTCCCCGCCGATAGTTTTAGTCCCGACAGAATGATGTAAGCCACAATGGATACGATAGCTCCTCTTTCTGCCAGTTTGAGATTCTTTACTTGTTGATTCATACTGTCTCCTTAGAACCTGTATTCACAGTTCAGCACTTTCACCTAGGGCTAGTCTTTCAGCTCCTCATCGTTCGTTTTTTTCAAAATACGGTCCGTATTTTGAAAAAAAATCTGCCTTGATTAGCGAAAAACGATCTCTTATCTAAAAGCACTTTGCTTGTGAATACAGGTTCTTATATATTGGATTATCATACCAAAAAACCTCCTGATTTTCAAGGAGGCTTATTTTTCCGCTGTTCCATAGCGGAGCTTCATATACTTATAAATCCTGAGAAGGACAGTTCCACTGGCCATACCAATTGGAATGACAAGTGCTAAGGTAATGACAGTTGTGACATTGACAAGAGCAGTAGCATAATTACCTGATACAAAATAAGTTGTCGTCATATAAGCACGGTAACCTGGGACTAGTGGAGCTAGGATTGCTAGAGAGAAGATGACAGATGGTGTTTTGAGCCAAATTGACATGATTTGACTGATACAAGAACCGATAATAGCCGCTATAAAGGTGGCAATGATTGTGTTAGTTGGTTCAAGAAGGAGTAAATAGAGTAACCAGACAACCATGCCTAACAATCCAGCTGGCAGTAGCATCTGTTTCTGAACATTTAATACAATTAAGAAAGCAACAATAGCAACGAGGCTGGCTAAGGACTGCAATAAAAATGTTTGTAATTCCATAAATCACCCCACGATTAGTAGTGCAACAGCTGTTCCAGCTCCTAGAGATAAAATGCTCAATAGGGTCTGAAAAATTTTGGTCATGCCTGTATTGATATGATTGGTCATTAGATCTCGAACTGCATTGGTAAAGGCAATGCCTGGGACGAAGGGCATGACGGCTCCTGCATTGACCATATTTGGGTTGATTTGAAATGGAAAGTATTTATTTATTGTATAGGAGATGGTCGAGAAGACAAGAGCACCTGCAAATGCAGAGACAAGCTCGATTCCAATTAATTTTTCGATCCAGAGAGCAAAAGGGAAGGCAAATAGGGTAGCTAATGCTGTCACTAAAGCATCAAGAGAATTGCCTCCAAACATAACAGTAAAGAACGGAGCTGCGATAACAGCTGCAGCAATCACTTGGTATTTAGTATAGGGAAGTGGCTGTTTTCGAATGAGGGTCAGCTCATTTAATGCTTGTTCTAATCCAATTCGACCACCAACTAAAGAGCGCGATACTTGGTTAACCTGACATACTTTTTGCATATCATGATTAGGATTTACAATGCGCTTCATTCGTGAGATGTTTGTATGATCAATAGAAAAGAAAATAGCTGCAGGAATCGCAAGAACATTTGCATTGTTAATTCCTTGTGAATGAGCAATACGAATCATGGTGTCTTCAACTCGATGAATTTCTGCTCCACTTTGTAATAAAATTGTTCCAGCTAACATTATCACATCGATTGCCAAATTCAATTTTTTTGACTCTTCCATGATTGCCTCCTTTAAATAATGTAATCTTATTATATCAAAAACTTTTTATGTTCTAAACTATTCTTCAAAAACCGAGTAAAATTCTTGACAATCATTCGTTTTTTAGTATAATTGACTCATCAACTGTTGACAAGTCAACAAAAAGGAGCGATGACAGCCATGAATGATTTGCTTTATCAAGTTAAGCTAGCTGACGAGAGCATTACCCGTCTGTTTGAAAAGCAGTTGGGCATTAGTCTGACACGCTATCAGTTGCTGACTAGCTTGTTGGACCAAGCACCTTGTTCGCAACAGGATTTGCAAGAGAGTTTGCAGATTGACCGTGCAGCCATTACCAGACACTTAAAGATTTTGGAGGAGACCGGTTATATCAGTCGTAGGCAAAATCCAGACAGCAAGCGTGAAATGGTGGTGGAGCCGACTGCCAAAGCGGTAGAGGACTTGGTAACAGCCCCACCCAGCCAGCACCTGCAGGTCAAGCAAGCTATGGACGCAATCTTGACGGATGAAGAAGCTACCCAGCTGACCCAGCTTTTAAGCAAACTGGTCACTGGCTTAGAAGCTCTGCCTTTTGACACAATCAACAACTAGAAATGGAGAAAACTATGTCAATTTTTACTACTATCTTGGCGACAGTCGTTGCCCTTGAGCACCTTTTTATCATGTACTTGGAAACCTTTGCTACCCAGTCGGTCAAGACCAGTCAGGTTTTCAATATGACGCAGGAGGAACTGTCACGCAAATCTGTCACAGCCCTGTTCAAAAATCAGGGGATCTATAACGGATTACTAGCAATCTTCCTTCTTTACGGAATCATCACTGGTAACCTTGAAATCACAACGATTTTTGTCCTTTTTGTCATTGGTGCAGCAGGTTACGGTGCACTAACTGCCAGTCCGAAAATCCTCTTAACCCAAGGAGGACCAGCTATTTTAGCTTTGATTTCAATCTTGGTGTTTAAATAAAATGCAAAAGCCTTCCGAAATTGGAGGGCTTTTTGGCTGTTAATTCAGGAAAAATGCTTGCTGTCCTTGATAGGAACTGCCTTGATTGAAGGCGATGTAGAAGTTGAAGATTGGTGTAAAGAGCACATAGAAAATGGCTTGCACATCGGAGAGGCCAAATGCCTTACCGAAGTAATAAGTCAGGTAAATACCATAAAGTGAGCCAGCAAGTGGAATAAGCAAGAAGAGAACATAAACTCCCTTGTCTTTCCCAAAGGTGATACACTGCTGGATATAGATATTGTAAAGAGGGATAAAGGCTTTCCAACCTGCGTAACCAGCTTTTTCAAAAAGGATATAGTTGGAAATGGCAACGAGGATGTACCAAATCACTGAGAAAAGCAGAGCAACTCCCCACACACCAACCAATAAACCTTGTACAAAAACTTCTTCTGTCATAATAAAACTCCATTTCTTTTTTTGATAAATGTATTATATCAGTATTAATGAAGTAATACAATAGAAAAATAACACAAATGTGGAATTTTTTTGAAAAAAAGCAGGCTTTCACTGAAAACCTACTCATTTTGTTATTTATAGGAAACAATTCCTAGAATGACCTCAACTGCTTTTTCCATGGTTTCCAAGCTGACGAACTCGAAGCGGCCGTGCATATTTTCACCACCTGCGAAGATGTTTGGCGTTGGAATGCCCATGAAGGAAATCTTGGAGCCGTCTGTTCCACCGCGAACAGGCTCAATCAGTGGCTTGATACCTAGATTTTCCATGACGTCCTTAGCAATCTTGATTGGAGTCATATCTTTTTCGATGATTTTTTTCATGTTGTAGTATTGGTCGTGCAGGTTGACAATGACACGTGGAGTGTCAAAATTGGCATTCATCTTTTCAGCGATGTCTAGCATGAGCTGTTTGCGGGCTTGGAAATCTGCTTCCTCGAAGTCACGGATGATGTAGGTGGTAGAAGCAGTATCGACACTGCCTTCCATGTTCATCAAGTGGAAGAAACCTTCGTAACCTTCAGTTTTTTCAGGACGGTCTGCTTCAGGAAGGGCATTGTGGAAATCAATAGCCATTTGGAATGCATTGATCATCTGATCCTTGGCAGATCCTGGGTGGACATTGCGTCCAAGGAAGTCAATCTTGGCACCTGCTGCTGAGAAGGTTTCGTACTGGAGTTCGCCCAGCTGTCCACCGTCCATAGTGTAGGCAAAGTCCACATCGAAGTCTTCTACATCAAACTTGTCTGCCCCGACACCGATTTCTTCGTCAGGACCAAAGCCGACACGGATTTCGCAGTGTTTGATATCTGGATTT
Source organism: Streptococcus suis (assembly GCF_024509525.1). Lineage (GTDB taxonomy): Bacteria > Bacillota > Bacilli > Lactobacillales > Streptococcaceae > Streptococcus > Streptococcus suis_AC. Next base: position 79,140 of record NZ_JAMWEM010000007.1, on the reverse strand, counting down.
TGCACCAGGTACTCGATTGCCGTCATGATTTCGGCAATGCCTGACTTGTCATCAGAGCCTAGCAAGGTAGTACCGTCTGTGGTAATCAGGGTTTGCCCCTGGTAGTTGGCGAGCTGAGGGAAGTCTTTTGGATGCAATTCATAACCAGAAGTCCCCAAGGCAATTGGATTACCGTCGTAGTTTTCGATGATTTGCGGATTCACACCTTCAGCGTTGAAATCAGCCGTATCCATATGGGCAATGAAACCAATCTTGCGGGTCAAACTTGGATCGTTGGCAGGCAGTGTTCCCACCGCAAAGCCGTTTGGTAGGTAGTGGACATTCTGCAAACCAATCCGTTTCATTTCAGGCAAGAGAATGTTTTGCGCGAACTCGACTTGGTTTTGGGTAGAAGGTGTAGTTGTCGAATTTTCATCTGAGCGAGTGTTTTCTTTGACATAGACTAAAAAGCGGTCTAAAAGTGTTGGGTATTTCATTATTTTTCGGTTTCCTTTCTATATAGGAGCTGTTAGTTCAAAATATGTTTTTCAATGGCTTTGGCAACGCCGTTGTTTTCATTGGTGTCTGTGATGTCTTGGGCAATCGCCTTGATCTGCTCGTTGGCGTTGCCCATGGCGATGCCAAGTCCAGCAAATTCCAGCATTTCAAGGTCGTTGTTTCCGTCGCCGATTGCCATAATCTGATTGGCTTCAATTCCCAGTTCTTTTGCCAATCTTGCTAGGGCAGAGGCTTTATTGGTGCCCTGTGGCAAAATTTCCAGCAAGTAGGGGAGGGAGCGGACGGTTGAATAGGTCTCCTCCAAACCAGCTCGGTGCATCTGTTCAAAACGTTCTACCACCTCTGGTTTGCCCACAAACATGGCCTCAAAAAAGCGATGCTGACCCGAAGTGGCCTCGTCCAAACCGATGGGCTGAGGCACCATATCGACCAAGGTTGCGTCCAGCGTCACCTGCTCGTTGGCCTCTTCCGCTAGGACAAAGTAGTCCTCCACGTCAAAGAGGGAAATCTGTAGCTCCTTGCCGTCAGCGAGTTGATTTAGGTGGGAAATATCTGCAGGAGTGAGTTCGGCCCAGTCAATCAGGCTCCAATCCTTTGTCGAATGCGTTGAGCAGCCATTGTTGACAATGACAAATTCTTCCTCGGTGTCAAAGTCGAGTTGCTCTGCAAAAGGCTTAACGCCAGCCAAGGGGCGACCCGTACAGAGAACAATCTTGACCCCAGCCTCAATAGCTTGATGAATGGCATCAAGCTGCGGCTGTTTGAGTTCTTTTTTCTCATTCAAGAGCGTGCCGTCCATATCAAGGGCGATGAGTTTGATCATAAAAACCTCCTTGTCTCATTAAGAATAGTATAGCACAAAATAATGATGAGTTGGTGAATGGCAAAGACGATGACTGGAAATTATGCTATAATCTAGCTATGAAACCCATTGTAACGACAAGTTTAGGGATGAACCCGAATGTGGTTCTACAAGCACAAGAAATAGCAAGGAAGTTTGGATTAGTTTATTTAGAGAGAGGCAAGAAGTCTGTCCGGTCATTCTTGACAGAGGCTGACGCAGTCCTGGTTGTTTATCAAGACCGGCTGATTTTGGAACAGAAAAATGGGCAACGGCTCTTTTTCCACCCTGATACTGCCATGCTTCGTATCAAATCAGGCCGAGATCCGCTACTAGAAATGGTTGGAGAGCCGCCTAAGACGGTCTTGGATTGCACCATGGGCTTGGCTTCAGACAGTCTGGTCTTAGCCAGCGGAGGTCATAAGGTCACTGCCCTTGAATCGTCATTCTGGCCCCACTTTATCGTTAGCCATGGTCTGCAAACCGGCGACACAGGAAATGCCCTGCTTAATCAAGCCATGCGGTCTATACAGACAGTCTGTGCAGATAGCTTGACTTATCTGAAAACTCAGCCCAGCAAATCAGTTGATGTAATTTATTTTGACCCTATGTTTTCAGAAGACATCAAGGAATCACTGAATCTGGCGGGGCTTGAAGCCTTGGCCAATCCAGCTAGATTGACTGAGGAAGTGGTAGTAGAAGCCAAGCGAGTGGCTAAAGAGAAGATTATCCTCAAGGCACATTTTCGTGATTCTATCTTTGAAGAACTGGGCTTTCTACGGCAGGTCCGTCCCAATCAGAAATTTCATTATGGTCAGATGATTCTAGCAAAAAGTGAAATCTCAAAATAGTTTGTATAAAATCAGAAAATTCTGTATAATAATCTCTATCAATATATAAAAAGGAGATTCATTATGGAATGGATAAAATTGATTGGTATTGTTATCATTGTCTTAGGATTCGTCTTCAAGTTTGATGCCATTGCTACAGTTGTTATTGCCGGATTTGTAACGGCTCTGGTTTCTGGGATGTCAATCACAGAATTTTTGACAGTTCTAGGTGAGACTTTTACAAGTCAACGATTGGTGACTCTCTTTGTTCTTACCCTCCCTTTAGTTGGTCTTTCAGAAAAATATGGCCTACGTCACCGGTCTGTTCAGTTCATTCAGTCTATCAAATCATTAACGGTGGGAACCTTTTATAGTGTTTACATCCTACTTCGTCTTATCTGTGGTTTCTTTTCAATCCGTTTGGGAGGACATCCTCAATTTGTTCGTCCTTTGGTGGAGCCTATGGGACAGGCGGCTGCCCAAGCCAGAAATGGGGAATTGACAGAAGCAGAAGTTGAAAAAATCAAGGGTCGAGCAGCAGCTAGTGAAAACTTTGGTAATTTCTTCGGACAAAATACTTTTGCTGGTTCAGCTGGAGTTCTTTTGATTGGTGGGACTTTACTGTCACTCGGATATAAAGATAATTATGCTGGAATTGCTATGGCTGGCTTGATTATCTCTGGTGCAGCGTTAGTAGTTGTTATCATCTATAACTTCCTACTAGATTGTTCGCTAGGCAAAAAAGAGAAGAAGTAAGGAGAAGATGATATGGAAACACTAGTAACTACAATTTTAGAAATTGCCTATGTAGTGATTGGCTTACAATTCTGCCATACTGCATATCGTTCTTTCTTAGACAAAGTCAATAACAGTCGATATGGAACAGGTTTGTTTTGGGGGATACTCGGAGTAATCTTTTTGGCTGGCACTTACCTTCCACCAGTAGTAACAGGTATTTTAGTAGTTGTGCTTGCCATGTTGACCTTATTCAAGCAGGTGAAGATTGGTACCTTGGAACCCTTGGATGAAGCAGCTACTGAAAAATCAGCTAGTAAATTAGGTTTTTCGATCTTCCTACCAGTTATTGCTTTGGCTGTTGTAGCCTTTTTGGTGGCACAATTATTTCCAGAACTCAGTCGTATTGCCTTGGTTGTGGCTGCAGCAACTGGAACTATTCTGGCTCTTGTCATTACACGGGCTCATCCAAAGGAACTCTTGGTTGAAAATAACCGAATGGTCCAACTGACGTCTACAAGCAGCATTTTGCCGCAATTGTTGGCTGCTCTAGGAGCTATCTTTACACTTGCTGGGGTTGGAGATGTCGTTGCCAATCTTATCAGCGGCTTAGTACCAGATGGTAGTCGTTTCTTCGGAGTAGTTGCTTACGTTTTAGGTATGGTTATTTTCACCATGATAATGGGAAATGCATTTGCAGCCTTTACTTTGATTACTGCAGGAATTGGGATGCCATTCGTATTTTCCTTGGGAGCTGATCCGATTATCGCGGGAGCTTTTGCTATGACTGCAGGTTACTGTGGTACCTTGTTAACGCCTATGGCTGCAAACTTTAATGCGCTACCAGCTGCGCTCTTGGAAATGAAGGATCCAAACGGGGTTATTAAGGCTCAAGCTCCCGTAGCGCTCACCATGATACTTGTTCACATCGCTTTGATGTACTTTTTAGCATTCTAATTATGGGGGAAAGGATTTTATGAAAATTCTCGTAACAGGTTTTGATCCGTTTGGCGGAGAAAGTATCAATCCTGCTCTAGAGGCAGTAAAACGACTTCCAAATGAAATAGCCGGTGCCTCCATCATTACCCTGGAAGTCCCAACAGTATTCCATCGTTCAGCAGCTGTGCTGGAAGCGGCTATGGATCAGCACCAACCAGATGTTGTCTTGTGTATCGGACAGGCAGGCGGTCGCTTTGAGTTGACTCCTGAGCGAGTGGCTATTAATCAAGACGACGCTCGGATTGCGGACAATGAAGGTCAGCAGCCGATTGATGCCGTCATTCGTGAGGATGGGCCGCCAGCCTATTTTTCAACCCTCCCAATCAAGGCTATGGTTGAAGCTATTCGCCAACAAATGATTCCAGCTTCTGTTTCCAACACCGCGGGGACCTTTGTTTGCAATCATCTTATGTATCAGGCCTTGTATCTAGCAGATAAAAAATTTCCTCAAACCAAAGCTGGTTTCATGCATATTCCTTTCTTGCCTGAACAAGTAGTACAAAAGCCAAATCAACCTTCTATGGCCTTGGAAACAATCGTGAAAGGTCTCGAAGCTGCTATTTCTGCCATTGTAGAATACGCAGATAAGGAAGATGTCAAGACCGTCGGAGGAGCTACGCATTGATGTTCTGACGAGTAGGAGGGGATAAAGTGAAGAAGTATTATCAAGCGATAAAACAGGAATACCTTGAAATCAGAAGTCACCCGAGGGAAGACTTTATGGAATGGATCATAAAAAGAAAGATGTCATGGGGAATGCGGTGGATTCTTGTAATTGTTCTAGTTCTCGTAGTACAGCCTCTTATCTTTAATCCCTTGTTTCTTCTCTGCTGTTTTTATCTTGGTTCTGTCCTTTTTCTGATTTATTTTTTAGGACACGTATTTTTAGTATTGAGAACTCTTTATCGAAAGCTGATTAAGCGGTAGTGGGTTGGTAAAAAAAGGAAAAAATCATTCTGTCAAGTTTTTTTCTTGACAGGGGGAAATAGTGTGGTATAATGAATACTGTGCTAAATAGCTCTGCTATTTCACCAAAAAGAAAAAACATAAAGAAAAGAGAAATAAAAAATGGCAGTAAAAATCCGTTTGACTCGTATGGGTTCTAAGAAAAAACCTTTCTACCGTATTAACGTAGCTGATTCACGTGCACCACGTGACGGTCGTTTCATCGAAACAGTTGGTACTTACAACCCACTTGTAGCTGAAAACCAAGTAACTCTTAAAGAAGAGCGTGTACTTGACTGGTTGGCGAAAGGTGCACAACCTTCTGATACAGTTCGTAGCCTTCTTTCACAAGCTGGCGTGATGAAGAAATTCCACGAATCAAAATTCTCTAAATAAGACAGTTAAGCGAGAACACTTATGGACATGATTGAAAATCTGATTATTGCAATTGTGAAACCCTTGATTTCACAGCCTGATAGCTTGACGATAAAAATCGTTGACACACCTGAATTTTTGGAATATCACTTGGACTTGGATCAGTCTGATATTGGCCGTGTGATTGGTAAGAAAGGTCGCACAATTTCGGCAATCAGAACAATCGTATATTCTGTTCCAACAAGTGATAAAAAAGTCCGTCTTGTGATAGACGAGAAAGAATGATAAGTCACCACTCTGGTGGCTTTTTATCGTCATTCAGTTTATCTTTTATTACTGCGTTAACTCGCTTTGCCGTACTCCAGTACTGCCTGCAGCTCGTTGCCTGGTACTAAAAGCAAACTGAAAGACTATTACAGAACATGAAAGGGGAGAGAAATGAACTTAATTTGGTCTTATTTGAGGAAGTATCCTAAATGGTTACTCTTGGATTTGGTCGGTGCTTTGTGTTTTGTTGTGGTCAACTTGGGCTTGCCGACTTTTTTGGCTCGTATGATTGACCAGGGGATTACCAAGCAGGATCAAGGGCAGCTCTATTACTGGGCTTTGATGATGCTATTAATCGTTGTATTAGGGAATTTGGGGCGAATTGTTCTGGCTTATGCCGCAGGTAAGTTGACCACTAACATTGTCAAGGACATTCGCAATGACCTTTATGAGAAGATTCAGGATTATTCGCACCATGAGTATGAGCAGATTGGCGTTTCGTCTTTGGTGACGCGGATGACCAACGATGCCTTTGTACTCATGCAGTTTGCAGATCAGGTCTTAAAATTGGGAATTATCACGCCCTTGATGATGATTGCCTCTGTCATCATGACTTTGTTGACCAGTCCTGGTCTGGCTTGGACGGTAGCAGTAGCCATGCCTTTCTTGGTGTGGGTCATTGTCTATGTAGCTATCAAGACCCGTCCCTTGTCCGAGCAGCAGCAAAAACGCCTGGATACCATTAACCAGTATGTGCGAGAAAATCTCATGGGTTTGCGGGTCATCCGTGCCTTTGCTCGTGAGGAGTTTCAGGAGGAGCGGTTTGAGGAGGTCAATCAGGACTACACACAGACTTCTAAACGATTATTTAACCTGACGGGGTTGACTGAGCCACTGTTTGTGCAGATTATCATTGCGATGATTGTGGCAATTGTCTGGTTTGCCCTTGCTCCTTTGGCAGAGGGCAGTTTGCAGATTGGGGACTTGGTGGCCTTTATAGAGTATAGTTTCCATGCTCTCTTTTCATTCTTGCTCTTTGCCAACCTCTTTACCATGTATCCGCGTATGGCGGTTTCGAGCCGACGGATTCAGGAAGTTTTGGATATGCCCATTTCTATTTCAAAAAATGAGGATGGGATTACAGAGACAGAAACTCATGGTTACTTGGAGTTTGACAATGTGACCTTTGCCTATCCTGGTGAGACTGAGTCGCCTGTGCTGCACAATATTTCCTTTAAGGCCAAACCGGGTGAAACCATTGCTTTTATCGGTTCAACGGGTTCAGGTAAGTCGTCCTTGGTCAATTTGATTCCGCGTTTCTACGATGTGACGCTGGGTCGAATCTTGGTGGACGGTGTGGATGTTAGACGCTACAATCTAAAGGCACTCCGCAGTAAGATTGGCTTTATTCCGCAGAAAGCTCTGCTATTTACTGGAACCATCGCGGAAAATCTCAAATACGGGAAGCTAGACGCGAGTTTGGCGGAATTGCACGAGGCGGCGGATGTGGCCCAGGCCAGAGATTTTATCGAAAGCAAGGAAGAGCAGTTTGACACTCACTTGGCAGAGGGGGGAAGCAACCTTTCGGGTGGTCAAAAGCAACGTTTGTCCATTGCGCGTGCAATTGTCAAGCAGCCAGATATCTATATCTTTGATGACTCTTTCTCAGCCTTGGACTATAAGACGGATGCGATTTTGCGGGCTCGCTTGAAAGAAGTGACGGAAAATGCGACGGTCTTAATCGTTGCTCAACGGGTCGGGACCATTATGGATGCGGACCAGATTATCGTGCTCAATGAAGGGGAGATTGTCGGTCGTGGTACCCATAGCGAGCTCATGGAAAGCAATGACATTTACCGTGAGATTGCCAATTCGCAGCTCAATCGTCAGTCTTTGACTGAAACAGAAGAATAGGAGGAAGTCATGAAAGAACAGAATGTATTTGGCCGTATCTGGCTTTACTTGAAAAACTATCAGGCTTCCATTTATCTGGCGGTCTTGATGAAGGTTGTGAGTGCGGTCATGAATGCTCTAGAACCTTTTATCTTAGGATTGGTTATCACGGAGTTGACTGCCAATCTCCTGGACATGGTAAAAGGTGTGGAAGGTGCTGGGATCAATACCAGCTACATTGCTACCATGCTTGCGATTTACGCTCTGCGTGCTCTTTTTTACGAGCTAGGTGCCTATTTTTCCAACTATTTTATGACCAAGGGTGTGCAGTCGGCCATTCAGCAGCTCCGCAATGACCTGTCGACCAAAATCAATCGGATTCCAGTTGCCTATTTTGATAAGCACCAGTACGGTGATTTGCTAGGTCGATTTACCAGCGATGTGGAGACGGTGTCCAATGCCCTACAACAGAGTTTCTTGCAGATTGTCAATGCTGTTTTGACATTGACTTTGGCCTTGGTCATGGTCTTCTACCTCAACGCATCTCTGGCGGTAGTGGTCTTGATTTTAGTTCCTGTGACTTATTTTTCATCTAAGTTTATTATGGGCAAGTCCCAGCCCTATTTCAAGCAACAGGCTGATGCTCTCGGACGCCTCAATGGTTTTGTGCAGGAAAATTTGACAGGTTTCAATGTCCTCAAACTCTACGGACGCGAGGAGCAATCCACCCAGGAATTTCGCCAGATAACCGAGGACTTGCAGGAGGTCGGTTTCAAGGCTAGTTTTGTATCCGGCTTGCTCATGCCAGTCGTGCAAGGCTTTTCCAACCTGACCTACGTGGTCATCGCCCTCTTGTCTGGTCTCAAGGTTTTAGCTGGACAACTGACTGTCGGTAATATGCAAGCTTTTGTCCAATACGTCTGGCAGATTACCCAGCCAGTCCAAACCCTGACCCAGCTGGCACCTCAGTTGCAGTCTGCCAAATCCTCCCTGGAACGCATCTTCTCTGTCCTAGACGAGCTAGATGAGTCCACCGCCAATGTGAGTGAGCTGGACCAAGCCCTGACCGGACAAGTCAGCTTTGAGAATGTTGAATTCGGCTACGCAGCTGACAAGCCCCTCATTCGTAACTTCAACTTGGAAGTTAAGCCAGGTGAAATGGTGGCCATTGTAGGACCGACTGGTGCAGGAAAGACAACCTTGATTAACCTGCTCATGCGTTTCTACGATGTCAATGCTGGCTCTATCAAGGTGGATGGACAGGATATTCGGGACTTGTCTCGTCAGTCCTACCGTCGCCAGTTCGGTATGGTCTTACAGGATGCTTGGCTCTACGAAGGGACTATTAAGGAAAACTTGCGGTTTGGTCGTCTGGATGCGACGGATGAGGAGATTGTGGAGGCGGCAAAAGCCGCCAACGTTGACCACTTTATCCGTACCCTGCCAGGTGGCTACAGCATGGAGATGAACCAGGAATCCAGCAATATCTCCCAAGGCCAGAAGCAGCTCTTGACCATTGCTCGTGCTCTCTTAGCTGATCCAGCAATCTTGATTCTGGACGAGGCGACGTCTTCAGTTGATACCCGTCTGGAACTCTTGATTCAAAAGGCTATGAAACGCCTCATGCAAGGACGGACCAGCTTTGTCATTGCCCACCGCCTCTCAACTATTCAGGAAGCCGATAAGATTCTCGTCCTCAAAGACGGACAAATCATCGAACAAGGCAACCATGACAGCCTGCTGGCAGATAAAGGATTCTATTACAACCTCTACCAAAGCCAATTTAGTGAGAGTAAATAACAAAAGAGGCTGGGACAAAAGTCCTGGCCTCCTTAGTTTTTTCGATAGTTAAACTTGACGCAGTGGTTGAGTGGCTTTAACAGTCCAGTGGACTGTTAAAGGTTGGAGATAAGATTTGCACAGCAAATCTCAGCAATTCGTGTTTTACACTCCAAATCTGGCCTCTACGGCTGACGCGAACAAAGTTCGCTCTATTTCCAACTTGAGAAATCAGCTCTATCGTGGTAGAATGAAAAGATAGAAATTCATACTCTTTGAAAATCAACATTATCCGTTGTCAACTCGCTTTGATGAGCTCTAAGTTCCAGTGGAGCTTAGAAGCTTGTTACCTTGAAACAAGATAGTAACAGAGTTCTATCATCGGCTAGATTGATTTTCATTGAGTATCAAAGGAAGTTTGTATGAATTATTTTAACGTCGGTAAGATTGTCAATACCCAAGGTTTGCAGGGAGAGATGCGTGTCCTGTCTGTGACAGATTTTACAGAAGAACGCTTTAGAAAAGGAGCAAAACTTGCTCTTTTTGATGATAAGGACCAGTTTGTCATGGAAGTGGAGATTGCCAATCACCGCAAGGCTAAGACCTTTGATATTATTAAATTCAAGGGCATGTACCATATCAATGAAATTGAAAAGTACAAGGGTTTCAGTCTGAAAATTGCAGAAGAAAACCTGTCTGACTTGGACGAAGGTGAATTTTACTACCATGAGATTATCGGGCTGGATGTCTATGAAAATGACAACCTGATTGGACAGGTTAAGGAAATCTTGCAACCTGGTGCCAATGATGTCTGGGTGGTCAAGCGAAAAGGTAAGAAAGACTTGCTCTTGCCGTACATTCCACCAGTTGTTCTTAATGTTGACATTAAAAACAATCGTGTAGATGTGGAGTTACTAGAGGGACTGGACGATGAAAATTGATATTTTGACCCTGTTTCCAGAGATGTTTGCTCCTTTGGAGCACTCCATTGTCGGTAAGGCCCGTGAAAAAGGGCTCTTAGAAGTCAACTACCACAACTTTCGCGAACAGGCTGAAAAATCCCGCCATGTAGATGATGAGCCATACGGTGGCGGACAGGGGATGTTGCTCCGGGCCCAGCCAATTTTTGATACCATGGACCAGATTGAACAGACCAATCCCCGTGTGATTTTGCTTGACCCTGCTGGTCGGACATTTGACCAAGGCTATGCTGAGGAGTTGGCTCGGGAAGACCAGTTAATTTTTATCTGTGGACACTATGAGGGCTATGATGAGCGGATTAAGACCTTGGTGACTGACGAAATCTCTCTCGGAGATTATGTTCTGACAGGTGGAGAATTGGCAGCCATGACCATGATTGATGCCACCGTCCGCCTGATTCCAGAGGTCATTGGCAAGGAAGCCAGTCATACAGACGACAGCTTTTCATCTGGCCTGCTGGAGTATCCGCAGTACACCCGTCCCTACGAATATCGGGGTATGGTCGTGCCAGATGTCCTCATGAGCGGCCACCATGAAAATATCCGCAAATGGCGTTTGGAGCAGAGTTTGCGAAAGACACTGGAACGTAGGCCAGATTTGCTGGAACGGTATGAGTTTACAGTAGAAGAAGCAGCCTTATTAGAAAAAATAAAAGCAGAAAAGCCAGTAGACTAACTGTCTTTTCTTGATAGGAGAAGGTATGGTAGAGTTTAGAAAAGAATTTGAAACGGCAGAGCCTTACAAGTTTGCAGGTCAAGCCACCTATAACCTAGGCGATAATGAGAACCGCTTGATTGATTGGTCCTTTTTGGCAGAAGAAACCCTCAAAAGCATGGAAACCAGTGAGCTGACCTTCTACGGTAACAACTGCTATACAGATCTCCTAGTAGCCTATGCCAACTACGCCAAGGTCAAGCCAGAGCAGGTGACAGTCGGCGTGGGCTCTGACTTTCTCATTCACATGATTATCACGGCCTTCCTCAAGAGCGATGATGTCTTTTTAACCGTCAATCCTGATTTCTTCATGTATCAGGTCTATAACACCATGCACGGTAGTCAGTTTGAACGGGTGGATTTGGATTGGGAAAACGGTAGTCTCAGCTTGTCTGCGGATAAAGTACTAACACATGCCCAAACAGTTGGAGCTAAGGTTATCATGCTCTCTAATCCGAATAACCCAGCCTCCGTTGCCCATGATCCTCAGGAATTAGAAAAGATTATCACCAACTTTTCAGGCTTGGTGGTCATAGATGAAGCCTATATCGAGTTTGCAGCTTGCCCTAGCTTTGTTGAAAAAATCAATGACTATGACAATCTGATTGTCTTGCGGACCTTGTCCAAAGCATTTGGTTTAGCAGGTGTCCGCTTAGGCTTTGCCCTTGCCAATGAACGCTTGATTTACGAGATTGACAAGGTTATTCCTCCTTACAGCCTGTCTAATCTGGCTGCTCGAGTGGGAACCGTTGCACTCAGCCATACAGAGCAAGTTCGTGCTTGTATCAAAGACATCAAAGAACTGCGACAAGATTTTCTGGTCTTCTTAGAAAGTTTACCAGAGGTGCAAGTTTTACCAAGTCAAGCCAGCTTCGTTGCCTTTACGGCACCATGGGCTGCTCAACTACACCAAGAAGCAACTAGCGGTGGCTGGAATTTCAAATACTATACCGAAGGTCGTCTGAACAACTATATCCGAATGGCTATCGGTCGTCCAGAAGAAATGGACTTGATGAAAAAAATGATTGAGAAACTAGTGGAAACTTAAATTTCGCTAGTTTTTTTGAATTTTGGAAGATTTTGAAAGAAAATGATTGACAATGAAATATAAAAGAGATATAATGTGCCTGTAAACGATTACAGGAGGTGGTACAAATTCTTAAATCTGAACGAAAACAGTTGATATTGGATAAATTAACCGAACAGAAATTTGTCAGATTAGAAGAACTAGTGGAAATGCTAGATACTTCTGAATCGACTGTACGTAGAGATTTGGATGATTTAGAGTCATCTGGAAAACTTCGGCGCGTGCATGGAGGAGCAGAAGCGTTAACGCATCTGCAACAAGAAGAATCTATTCAACAAAAATCCGTCAAAAACATTCATGAAAAACGACAACTTGCCCAAACAGCAGCCGCTTTGATTGAAGATGGAGAAGTAATTTTTCTAGATGCTGGAACGACAACTGAATTAATGATAGAGCACTTACAAAATCGACAGTTGACAGTCGTGACCAATTCCATTCACCATGCGGTGAAGTTGGTTGAACGAAAAATCAAAACCATTATCATTGGTGGCTTTGTCAAGGAATCGACTGATGCGTCTATCGGAGCAGTGGCCGTTGATCAAGTGCGACAGCTCAATTTTGATAAAGCTTTCATCGGAATGAATGGGGTGGATAAGGAATATTTGACAACTCCAGATATAGAGGAAGCGACCTTGAAGCGAACGGTTTTGGAAAATGCCAAGAAGCCATTTGTTCTCGTAGATGCTTCAAAATTCGGTCAATTTTCATTTGTCAAGGTGGCAAATATTGAGCAAGCAACGTTGATTACTACCGCAAAGGATAGTAGTTTACTAAAAATACTAAAAGGAAAAACGAGGGTAATCGAAGTATGATTTATACAGTGACACTCAATCCTGCTATTGACTATATCATTCGACTGGACCATGTTGAAACAGGTAGCGTCAATCGGATGGAGAGTGATGATAAATATGCTGGTGGTAAAGGAATCAACGTGAGTCGTATTCTCAAACGTTTGGGCTATCAGAATACAGCGACCGGATTTCTTGGAGGATTTACAGGTCAGTTCATCAAGGATGGACTTGTAGCAGAAGAAATCGCTACAGATTTCGTTGCTGTTGACCAAGATACGCGTATCAACGTAAAAATTAAAGCAGACCAAGAAACCGAAATCAACGGACTTGGGCCTGTAGTAACAGCCAGCCAGTTGGCAGAGCTGGAAATGATTTTAGCGGGGCTGACGCCACAAGATACGGTTGTCTTTGCTGGGTCCGCTCCAGCTAGTCTTGGAAACGAAGTCTACAATAGGCTGATTCCTGTGGCTAAAAAAGCAGGAGCGCAAGTGGTCTGTGACTTTGAAGGTCAAACACTTCTAGACTCACTAGCACACCAGCCACTCTTGGTCAAGCCTAACAACCATGAACTTGAAGCAATCTTCAATGTCGAATTGAATGGCATTGCAGACATCGAGACCTATGCTAAGAAAATCTTAGACATGGGAGCTCAGAATGTTATCATTTCTATGGCTGGTGATGGTGCTTTGTTGGTCACTCCAGCAGCTACTTACTTTGCTAAACCAATCAAGGGTACAGTGAAAAACTCTGTCGGAGCTGGAGATTCCATGGTGGCAGGTTTTACAGGTGAATACGTTCGCTCACAAGACCCAATCGAAGCCCTCAAATGGGGAGTTGCTTGCGGTACGGCAACAGCCTTTTCAGATGATTTGGCAAGTATCGAATTTATTAAGGAAACTTATGAAAAAGTTGAGGTAGAAACAATATGAAAATTCAAGACGTTTTGAGAAAAGATGTCATGTTGCTTGATTTGCAAGCGACAAGCAAGGAAGCAGTTATCGATGAAATGATTACTAGCTTGGTAGAAAAAGGATATGTAACAGATTTTGAAGTATTCAAAACAGGTATCATGAACCGTGAAGCGCAAACGACAACAGGTCTTGGTGACAGTATCGCAATGCCACACGCTAAGAATGCAGCTGTCAAAGAAGCGACTGTTCTCTTTGCAAAATCAAACAAGGGTGTTGATTACGCAAGTCTTGACGGTCAACCAACTGACTTGTTCTTTATGATTGCAGCTCCAGAAGGTGCTAACGATACGCACTTGGCAGCCCTTGCTGAATTGTCTAAATACTTGATGAAGCTAGGTTTTGCAGATAGACTTCGTGCCGTAACGAACCCAGAAGAAGTCATTGCGGTCTTTGACACAGCTGAAGAAGCTGATAAGGCGGCTGAAGAAGTGGTTACAACTCCAAGCGGTGACCGTCCATTTATCGTTGCTGTTACAGCATGTACAACAGGTATTGCCCACACTTACATGGCGGAAGAAGCACTTAAGAAGCAGGCGGCTGAAATGGGTGTTGACATCAAGGTTGAAACAAACGGTGCTTCAGGTGTTGGAAATAAACTAACCGCTGAAGATATCGAGAATGCAGCAGGTGTTATCATCGCAGCAGATAAGGCTGTTGATATGCCTCGTTTCAATGGTAAGCCGTTGGTATCTCGTCCAGTTGCAGCAGGTATCAAACAACCTGAAGAATTGATTAACCTTATCTTGGATGGTAAAGCGTCAGTCTACACAGCGTCAGAAGGAGCAGCTACTGTGGAATCTTCAGAAAAACTCAGTCTTGGTAAAGCCTTCTACAAACACTTGATGAGTGGTGTTTCTCAAATGTTGCCATTCGTTATCGGTGGCGGTATCTTGATTGCCCTTGCCTTCTTAGTGGATAACTTTATTGGTGTGCCGAATGACAGCCTTAGTAACTTAGGATCTTATAATGAAATAGCTTCTATGTTCATGAAGGTTGGTCAGGCAGCCTTTGGCTTCATGCTGCCACTTCTTGCAGGGTATATTGCTTACTCTATCGCTGAAAAACCAGGTTTGGTTGCAGGTTTCGTAGCTGGCGCCATCGCCAACAGCGGTCTTGCGTTCGGAAAAATTCCTTACGCAGCTGGTGGTGAAGAAACGCTTGCCCTTGCTGGTGTATCATCTGGTTTCTTGGGTGCCCTCGTCGGTGGTTTCCTTGCGGGTGGTGTGGTCCTTGTTCTTCGAAACGCTTTGCGTAACCTACCAAAATCACTCCAAGGTTTGAATGCCATCTTGCTTTTGCCACTTTTAGGTACAGCAATCACTGGTTTCTTGATGTTCTTTGTCAATATTCCAATGGCAGCTATCAACACAGGTATGAACACTTTCCTTGCAGGTCTTGAAGGTAGTTCTGCTATTCTCCTCGGCCTTGTCCTCGGTGGTATGATGGCAGTTGATATGGGTGGTCCAGTTAACAAGGCAGCTTATGTCTTTGGTACTGGTACACTTGCAGCAACAGTTTCAAATGGCGGTTCAGTTGCTATGGCAGCAGTTATGGCCGGTGGTATGGTTCCTCCGTTGGCAATCTTTGTAGCGACACTCTTGTTCAAGAACAAGTTCACGCAAGAAGAGCGTAACTCAGGTTTGACAAACATCGTTATGGGACTTTCATTCATTACTGAAGGTGCAATTCCATTCGGTGCTGCTGACCCAGCTCGTGCTATCCCAAGCTTTATCGCTGGTTCTGCTCTTGCAGGTGCCTTGGTTGGTTTGTCGGGCATCCAATTGATGGCACCACACGGTGGTATCTTCGTTATCGCTTTGACTTCTAACCCACTTCTTTACCTTGCTTATGTAGCAATTGGTGCAGTAGTATCAGGTGTTCTTTACGGCGTACTTCGTAAAGAAAAATAATAAAAATAATCTAATGAACCTTGCCTCGTGGTAAGGTTTTTTCTAATTTTGTGGTATAATGGGTCTATTAGCATTTTGAGGAGAAAAAAATGGAAATTATTCGTGATAAAGAATTTGTCAATCAATTTCATTTTGATGCTCGTAATTTAGAGTGGGAAAAACAGAATGGCGAACCTAAAACACACATGAAGGTTGACTTTCAATTATTAGAAAAAAACAGCGAGGAGAATCAAACTCACCTGGTTACCATTTTACGTTTTATGATTGTCATGGAAAGCCACGTTATCTCTGGGGCTGTTAGTCAAGGAGTTCGATTGTTGGAACGCATCCTCAATGAACCAAGTGAATTTTCTGAGGAAGAAAGAAGAGAATTAGTCGCTCCGCTCTTTGATATTGTCAAGCGGTTAACCTATGAAGTAACAGAAATCGCCTTTGATGCACCAGGAGTGAATTTGGAGTTTTAATATGAAATTAGCAGTTATAACTGACTCATCGGCTGTTTTGAATGTTCAAAGTATTGAGCGGGATGACCTGTTTGTCCTAAGTATTCCAGTCAGCATCGATGGGGAAAATTATATCGAAGGGCAAAATTTGACTGTTGAAGAGTTTTATCAAAAAATGGCTTCATCGAAAGAATTACCTAAAACAAGTCAACCGAGTTTGGTGGAACTAGAAGAAATTCTGGCTAAATTAACAGAGAAAGGCTATACACACGCACTTGGCTTATTCTTGTCATCAGGTATTTCAGGTTTTTATCAAAATATCCAGTATTTGAAGGATGAATTCGAAAATTTGACCATTGCTTTTCCAGACACCAAGATTACATCAGCACCGCTAGGAATGATGGTAGAAAACGTTCTGAAATGGGCTGAAGCTGGTCAATCGTTTGAAGAAATCAGTAGCAAGTTAGAACGGCAAATCCAGAAAACGACAGCCTTCATCATGGTTGATGATCTCAACCATTTAGTCAAGGGTGGTCGTCTTTCCAACGGAGCGGCTCTTATTGGCAATCTCCTCAGTATCAAGCCAATTCTGTATTTTACAGATGAAGGCAAGATAGAGGTCTTTGAGAAGGTCCGTACTGAGAAAAAAGCCATCAAGCGTTTGCTGGAGATTTTACAGGAACAGACTCAGGACGGCAACTATCAGATTGCTATTATCCATGCCAATGCTCCTGAGAAGGCTCAAGATTTCAAACAGGCCTTGGAAGAAACTGGCGTGATCAGTCAGCTACCGATTGTAAGCTTTGGCTCGGTCATTGGTACCCACTTGGGAGAAGGGGCAGTTGCCTTTGGCGTTTCTCCCATTATTGAATAGGAGTTTCTATGACAATTAAGGTAATTATCGCAGGATTCAAAGGAAAAATGGGCTCGACAGCTGTTGAGATGGTCAAGGAGGACGCAGCACTTAGTCTGGCTGCCTTGGTCGATCCATTTGCGACAGAAACAGAAGTAGATGGTGTTCCTGTTTTCAAGACCAAAGAAGAAGTTGCCAGCCTAGAAGCTCATGTCTGGGTGGATTTTACAACGCCAAAATTCGCCTATGAAAACACTCGTTTTGCCTTGGAAAACGGCTTTGCACCTGTGGTTGGTACAACGGGCTTTACCCCAGAAGAAATCGAAGAATTGACAGCCTTGTCTGCTGAGAAAGGCTTGGGAGGCTTGATTGCTCCTAACTTTGCGATTGGAGCAATCCTGCTCATGCAATTTGCAGCACAGGCAGCCAAGTATTTCCCAAATCTTGAAATTATCGAATTACACCACGATAAGAAGAAAGATGCACCGAGCGGTACGGCTGTTAAGACGGCTGAACTCATTTCCCAAGTGCGTCAGACGCAGGATCAGGGTGCAGCGGATGAAGAAGAACTGATTGCTGGTGCTCGCGGTGCAGAATTTGACGGTTTTCGTATCCACTCTGTCCGCTTACCAGGCCTCGTTGCCCACCAAGAAGTGATTTTTGGTGCACAAGGTGAGGGTTTGACCATCCGTCATGACTCTTACGATCGTATTTCCTTTATGGGCGGTGTCAATCTCGGCATTAAAGAGGTAGTCAAACGCTCACAACTTGTATATGGTTTGGAACACTTATTATGAAATTAAACAATCTGCCTTCTGAGTTTCAGGAGGCTTTGCCGATTTTAGAGAAAATTAAAGCAGCTGGCTTTGAGGCTTACTTTGTTGGTGGCTCCGTGCGGGATGCTATTTTGGGCAGACCTATTCATGATGTCGATATTGCGACATCCAGCTACCCTCAGGAAACGAAACAAATCTTTTCACGGACTATTGATGTCGGAATTGAACACGGCACGGTATTAGTATTAGAGGGGAAAAAGGAGTATGAAATTACCACCTTTCGGACAGAGGAGGAGTATGTGGATTACCGTCGTCCCAGTCAGGTTTCCTTTGTGCGTTCCTTGGAAGAAGACCTCAAACGCCGCGACTTCACGGTCAATGCCTTTGCCCTGAATGAAGAAGCGAGGATTGTTGACCTTTTTGACGGCCTGACAGACTTAGAAAAACGCACCCTACGGGCTGTAGGCATCCCGGCTGAGCGTTTCAACGAAGATGCTCTCCGTATCATGCGTGGATTTCGCTTTGCAGCGACCTTGGACTTCGAGATTGAGCCGACGACCTTTGAAGCCATGGTCCAGACTGCACCGCTCTTGGAAAAAATCTCCGTGGAGCGTAGTTTTATTGAGTTTGATAAGTTACTAGTGGCTGAATTTTGGCAAAAAGGCTTGCGCGCCCTGCTTGATTCTAAGGCCTATCAATTCTTGCCTGAACTTGCAGGTAAGGGAGAAAAGCTTGAAACCATGCTGACCAGTCTGACAGAGGGCTTTCGATTTTCAACATCTGAACAAGCTTGGGCCCTACTCTTTGTCTGTTTAGGTATCGAGAACATCAAGTCCTTCCTGAAGAAATGGAAAACCAGCAATGATTTCCAACGCACTGTGGTCAAGCTGGTTGAGATTTACCAGCTACGCCAAGCAGGACCTGTTACTAAGCAAATCTGTTTCAAGTATGGCAAAGACTTGTTGTATGTGACAGAGGAGCTTCGTCAGGCACAGGGATTGGCTACAGATTTTGAAGAAATTGACCGCATTGACCAAGCTCTGACCATTCATGACAAGCATGAAATTGTAGTCAACGGTGGTCATCTGATGCAGGCATTTGACCTCAAACCAGGCCCTGTTTTGGGAAATCTACTTAAGCAGGTTGAGTATGAGATTATTGAGGGACATTTACCCAATGAACAGGAGGCCATTATGGCATTTGTGAAAGGAAGGTTAGACCATGAGTGATTTTATCGTTGAACACCTGACTAAGTCTGTTGGGGATAAGACGGTTTTTTCTGACCTGTCTTTCATCATTCACCAAGGCGACCGCATCGGGATTATCGGGGTCAATGGTACGGGCAAAACGACTTTGCTGGATGTCCTGTCAGGCCGTATCGGCTTCGACGGCGACGTATCTCCCTTCCATAGTAAGAATGCTTACAAGATTGCTTACTTGACCCAGGAGCCTGATTTTGACGAAAGCAAGACAATCTTGGACACGGTTTTATCATCGGACCTCCGTGAAATGAAGTTGATTCGTCAATACGAATTACTCCTGAACAACTATGATGAAGCCAGTCAAGCTCGTTTGGAAAAGGTCATGGCGGAAATGGATGCCCTCAACGCTTGGGAAATTGAAAGTCAGGTCAAGACTGTTCTCTCCAAGCTGGGTCTGACAGATGTCAGCAAGACAGTGGCAGAGCTGTCAGGTGGTCTTCGCAGACGGGTGCAACTGGCCCAGGTCTTGCTGGGCAATGATGACTTGTTACTCTTAGATGAGCCGACCAACCATCTGGACATTGAAACGATTGAATGGTTGACCAACTTCCTCAAGACCTCTAAAAAATCAGTCCTTTTCATCACTCACGACCGTTATTTCTTGGACAATGTGGCGACACGGATTTTTGAATTGGACCGCGCCAGCTTAACCGAATATCAGGGCAATTATCAGGACTATGTTCGCTTAAAAGCAGAACAGGACGAGCGTGATGCTGCCCTTCGCCATAAGAAAGAGCAGCTCTACAAACAAGAGCTGGCTTGGATGCGCAGACAACCTCAAGCTCGGGCTACCAAGCAGCAGGCTCGTATCAATCGTTTCCATGACCTCAAAGGCGATTTGGCCCACACGGTTGATGATAGTGATTTGGAAATCAATTTTGAAACCTCACGGATTGGTAAAAAAGTTATCAATTTTGAGAATGTCAGCTTTTCCTATCCTGACAAGCCCATTTTAAAAGACTTTAACCTGCTCATTCAAAACAAGGACAGGATTGGGATCGTCGGCGATAATGGCCGAGGGAAATCAACTTTGCTCAATCTGATTGCAGGCGACTTACAGGCAGACAGTGGGAAGCTGGACATCGGCGAAACGGTCCGCATTGGCTACTTTTCGCAAACAATCAAAGGACTAGAAGAAAACAAGCGTGTCATCAATTTCTTGCAGGAAGTGGCAGAAGAGGCCAAGACTAGTTCGGGTATGGTGTCCATTGCCGAGCTCTTGGAGCAATTCCTTTTTCCTCGCAACACTCACGGCACTTTGATTGAAAAATTGTCTGGTGGGGAGAAGAAGCGGCTTTACTTGCTGAAAATTCTCTTGGAACGGCCTAATGTGCTCTTGTTGGATGAGCCGACCAACGATCTGGACATAGCGACTTTGACAGTCTTAGAGCATTTCTTGCAAGGCTTTGCAGGTCCAGTTATCACCGTCAGTCACGACCGTTATTTCTTGGACAAGGTTGCGACCAAAATCCTCGCTTTTGAGGCGGGCGGTATTCAGACCTTCTTTGGCAACTACACAGACTATCTGGATGAGAAGGCCTTTCTGGCTTCTAGCTCTGCCATTTCCTTGGAAAAACCAAAGGAGAAAATCGAGAAGGTCAAAGAGAACAAGAAGCGGATGTCCTACTTTGAGAAGCAGGAATGGGCGACCATCGAAGAGGATATTGCTGGTCTGGAGGTGCGGATTGCGGAAATTGAGGCGGAAATGCTAACTTGTGGCAGTGATTTTACAAAATTATCCGATTTGCAGAAGGAATTGGATGAGAAAAACGACCTGCTCTTGGAAAAATATGAGCGGTATGAGTATCTGAGCGACTTGGAGGCCTAGATGAAAGTTCTTGTCATGTCTTATATGGTCATCTATTTCTTGGTAACGCTGGGAGCGGCC
Organism: Streptococcus suis; assembly: GCF_024509525.1. Lineage (GTDB taxonomy): Bacteria > Bacillota > Bacilli > Lactobacillales > Streptococcaceae > Streptococcus > Streptococcus suis_AC. The sequence goes on along the minus strand of NZ_JAMWEM010000007.1, from coordinate 58,302 downwards.
TTGTTTAGCTATCTCAAATCCAAGAAGATGAATGGTCTGCGACTAGTTTTGACTGTTTTATCTGTTCTCTTATTGGCGGTGACTTTGTATTTTTACGGTCAGTCCTACCATAATTGGCAGATGGTGGGCTTTGCCTTGGGATTTACCTTTATTTCCACCCTCTTTCTCTATAATGGGACTAAGGAAGGTAGCAATTTTACCACAGTCATGCTATTTTCCGTTGGCCGCTTTATTTTACATATTCAATTAGTAATCTTGCTCTATCTTTTTAGATAGAGCGTTATATTTTTAGTTGAATAAATCTATGAAAAGGCTTTACGCAAACATTTGCATTGTGATATAATGGAGAAAATAATGTGAGGAGAACGATTATGTCTAAAAAAATTATCGGTATTGATCTGGGAGGAACTTCTGTAAAATTGGCAATCTTAACACCTGCAGGAGAGATTCAAGAAAAATGGTCCATCAAAACAAATATATTAGACGAAGGAAGTCACATTGTGCCTGATATTATTGAAAGCATCAAGCACCACTTTGAAACCCACAACTTGACCAAGGAGGATTTCTTGGGAATTGGTATGGGTTCTCCAGGGGTGGTCGATAGCACAGCGGGTACAGTGATTGGGGCTTACAACCTGAACTGGAAGACCTTGCAACCTCTCAAAGAGCAGTTTGAAGCAGAGCTCGATTTGCCTTTCTTTATTGACAATGATGCCAATGTAGCAGCTCTGGGAGAGCAGTGGGTTGGCGCTGGTGAGAATAATCCTGATGTTGTCTTCATGACACTGGGAACAGGTGTCGGCGGTGGTGTGGTTGCTGCTGGCAATCTAATCCGTGGTTTCCGTGGTGCTGGTGGAGAGTTAGGGCATTTAACTGTTGATTTTGAAGCGCCGATTATGTGTACCTGTGGTAAAGCAGGTTGTCTAGAAACAGTTGCCTCAGCTACCGGTATTGTCAATTTAACACGTCGTTATGCTGAAGAATATGCAGGAAATTCACAACTTAAAAATTTGATTGATGACGGTCAAGATGTCACGGCAAAAGATGTTTTTGATTTAGCCAAAGAAGGTGACGATTTAGCCTTGATTGTTTATAGAAACTTCTCACGTTACTTAGGAACAGCTTGTTCTAATATCGCTGCCACACTTAATCCAGCTTACATTGTTATCGGTGGTGGGGTATCTGCAGCAGGTGATTTCTTACTGAATGGTGTTCGTAAAGTATTTGAAGAAACAGTGTTTCCTCCAATTAAAGAAAGCACAAAAATTGCTTTGGCAACTCTTGGAAATGATGCAGGTGTTATTGGTGCAGCTTCCTTGGTATTAAAATAGGAAAGGCAGGATTCGATTCCTGTCTTTTTTACAAAGAGTCAGTCGAACAATCCTAATTTTTCTTGTCATTTGTAATTTCTTGGTGTATAATATAAACGAGAAATATTGTAGAAAGGAGCTTACTATGATTACCCTATTTTTATCACCAAGCTGTACTAGCTGCCGAAAAGCGAGAGCTTGGTTAACTAATCATCAAGTTCCTTTTACAGAGCACAACATTATGACAAGTCCTTTGACAGCTGATGAGTTAAAGGCTATTCTGGCTTTGACAGAAAATGGAACAGATGATTTAATTTCAACACGTTCCAAGGTCTTTCAAAAACTCAATATCGATGTAGATGAATTGTCTGTTTCCCAGCTGATTGAGCTAATTGAAAGTTATCCAAGTTTGCTGCGACGTCCTATTATTTTAGATGAAAAAAGGATGCAAATTGGATTTAACGAAGATGAAATTCGTGCCTTTTTACCAAGGGATTATCGCAAGCAAGAGTTAAAAAATGCAACATTAAAAGCAGAGATAGGACAGTAACTGATATGAACAAACAATATTCATATCCACTTGATTTTTCGTGGAGCACTGAGGAGATTTCCTCCGTGCTTTCTTTTTTGAATCAAGTGGAAGCAGCCTATGAAGGCGGAGCACAGGCAACAGAAATTTTAATTGCTTACAAAGAGTTTAAAAATGTTGTCAGAAGCAAAGGAGAAGAAAGAAAAATTGACAAGGAATTTGAAGCCAATTCAGGCTATTCAAGTTACCGTGTTATTCAGCAAGCTCAAAAGCAGCAGAAGGGAGTTGTACGTCTTGAAATCTAAATATAAGTTTGCCCAAAAACTGATTTTAGATGCAGGAGATTTTCTTCGTTTGCATTTACATGATCAATTAGATATTGAAATCAAAGGTCATTTCACAGATTTAGCAACTCAACTAGACCATCAAGTTCAAGAGCTACTAGTTGAACAAATTATAGCTTGCTACCCTCACGATTTAATCTATGGTGAGGAGAGCGAACAGCGTAGTCCGATTAAGGAAGGGCGAGTGTGGGTCATTGATCCAATTGATGGGACTTCTAATTTTATTGCCCAGAAGACTGATTTTGCGATACTATTAGCTTATTTTGAGGATGGAATCGGCCAATTTGGCTTAATTTACGATGTCATGGCAGATAAACTCTACCATGGTGGAGGGAAATTCCCAGTCTATGAGAATGAGCAACTCCTGTCGCCAGCAGAAACCAAACCCCTATCTCAAAGTTTGATCGGTATTAATACAGGACTTTATGCCCAAAATATTGCTGGTTTAGCTAACTTAGCTGATCAAATGCTGGGAACTCGGTCTTATGGCAGTGCAGGGATTAGTTTTTCCCATGTCCTATCAGGACGCTTACTTATTCACGCTTCCTATCTATTTCCGTGGGATTACGCAGCTGCTGCTATTCTGGGACAATCCTTGGGTTACAGTTTGGTTGGATTTGACGGACAGGAGCCTTCGTATGAAGGGCGTGAGCATGTTTTGTTCTTACCAACCACCATGCTAGCAGAGATAAAAGGAAAATTAACATATGAAGTTACCTCAGGAATTCATTGATAAATACAATCAAATGCTTGGAGCGGAAGCACAAGCATTTTTTGAGAGCTTTGCAGAGCCTGCTGTTTCAGGTTTTCGCACCAATCCCCTAAAGGAGAGCCAGCAGGAGTTCCCAACTGCTATTCCAGAGATGTCTTGGTCTTACTACGGTAAGGTTTCGGGAAAATCCCCTGAGCACGTGACAGGCTTGGTCTATTCCCAAGAACCCGCCGCACAGGTAGTTGGTCAAGTAGCAGCTCCGCAGAAAAATTGGCGAGTACTGGATCTGGCCGCGGCGCCTGGAGGCAAATCCACCCACCTTCTTTCCTATTTAGACAACACAGGCATCTTAGTCAGCAATGAAATTTCCAGTAAACGGTCCAAGATACTGGCTGAAAATATCGAACGCTTTGGAGCTCGCAATGTCGTTGTGACCAACGAGTCTGCCGACCGTTTGGCCAAGTTTTTTCCGGCTTATTTTGACCTGATTGTTCTAGATGCTCCTTGTTCGGGTGAAGGAATGTTCCGTAAAGATCCTGATGCAATTCAGTATTGGAACAAAGATTATCCAAGTCAATGTGCAGCGCTACAAAGGGAAATTCTAGAGTCAGCTATGGAGATGCTGGCTCCTAATGGGCAGTTGGTTTATTCTACTTGCACCTGGTCGCCAGAAGAAAACGAAGAAATAGTAGCTTGGTTGCTAGAAGAGTACGACTTGGAACTGCTTCCTGTACCGAAAATCAATGGTATGGTCGAAGGAATTGGTTTTCCGCAAACGGCACGGATGTACCCACATCATTTTAAGGGAGAAGGGCAGTTTGTGGCTAAATTCCAATCTACTGGTGACCGAACATCCAAGAAAATCAAGTCTGGCAAGTCTAATTTGACGCGTGAACAAGTCCAGCTTTGGCAGGAATTTGCTAAGCAACACTTGACAATCGACTTAGACGGACTATTGCAAGTCTTCGGTGACAATCTTTATCTCTTACCAACTGGCTTACCAGATCTTTCCAAGGTCAGAATTGCCCGAAATGGATTACACCTTGGGATTTTCAAGAAAAAACGCTTCGAGCCAAGCTTTGCTCTGGGGCTGGCCCTGACTAGTAGCGAAGTGCAAAAACGGGTGGAAATCTCCGAAGAGGACTTCTATCGTTATGCAGCTGGACAGACGGTTGCTGTTCCAACAGATTTACCAAATGGCTGGTATCAAATTGCTGTAAAAGGCAACGGTCTAGGATTTGGTAAAATCGTTGATGGAACCCTTAAAAACAGCTTTCCAAAGGGACTACGATTTTCCTAAAAAATCAACAAAAATATTTTGCAAGTTGGAAAGTTATGTGATATAGTGGACTAGTGGAAAAATCTTGTAAATACGATGTGAAATACAAAGAAAATCAAGAGGATTTCCACTGAAAAATGTAAAGGAAACATACACATGAAAACAAAGCATAAGCTTGGAATGGCAGTTGGGTTAGTAGTAGCTAGTCTCTCACTTTCTGCTTGCGCATCTTGGATTGACCGTGGAGAATCCATTACTGCAGTTGGCTCTACAGCTTTACAACCATTGGTTGAAGCTGCAGCAGATGAATTCGGCTCGGCTAATCTAGGTAAGTCTGTCAATGTACAAGGTGGAGGATCTGGTACAGGTCTGTCACAGGTCCAATCAGGTGCTGTACAAATCGGTAACTCAGACGTATTTGCAGAGGAAAAGGATGGAATTGATGCGACAGCCTTGGTAGATCACCAAGTAGCTGTAGCTGGTCTAGCCGTTATCGTCAATGAAAAAGTGACAGTTGACGACTTGACAACAGAAGAACTCCGTAAAATTTTCACTGGTGAGATTACGAACTGGAAAGAGCTGGGCGGAAAGGATTTGGAGATTTCCATCATCAACCGTGCAGCAAGTTCTGGATCACGTGCAACCTTTGATAACATTATCATGGATGGAGAGGTGGCGACTCAAAGTCAGGAACAGGATTCAAACGGAATGGTTAAATCCATTGTAAGTCAAACGCCAGGAGCGATTTCATATCTTTCATTTGCTTATCTTGATGATAGCGTCAAAACCATTAAATTGAACGGTTTTGAACCAACTGCAGAGAATGTAACAACAAATGACTGGCCAATCTGGTCTTACGAACATATGTACACCAAGGGAGAGCCAACAGATCTGACAAAGGAATTCTTAGAATACATGATGTCAGACGAAGTGCAGTATGGCATCGTCGAAAGTATGGGCTACATCTCTGTCCACGATATGAAGGTAGAGAAGTCAGTTGATGGTACTGTCACAGTTAAGGAGTAAACATGAACAAGCAACAACTTGCAAAAGAATTGAGTTCACCTTCTAAAAACTCACGACTCGAGCGGTTTGGTAAGGTGATTACCTTCCTTTGCCTTTCACTCATTGTTTTCATCGTAGCGATGATTTTAATTTTCGTTGCCCAACGTGGTCTCTCTACTTTTTTTGTAGACGGCGTGAGCATTACAGATTTCCTATTTGGTAGCAAGTGGGAGCCAAGTTCAAAAATCTTCGGTGCCTTGCCAATGATTTCTGGTTCCTTCATCGTAACGATTTTGTCAGCCTTAGTGGCGACCCCGATTGCGATTGGTGCAGCAGTCTTTATGACAGAAATCTCACCAAAACGTGGAGCTAAAATCTTGCAACCTGTTATCGAATTGTTGGTCGGTATTCCGTCGGTTGTGTATGGATTTATCGGTCTGCAGATCGTGGTACCCTTTGTCCGCTCTATCTTTGGCGGTACAGGTTTCGGTATCCTGTCAGGAGTCTTCGTACTCTTCGTTATGATTTTGCCAACGGTAACCTTCATGACAGTAGATAGCTTGCGAGCGGTTCCACGTCATTACCGTGAAGCGAGTTTGGCAATGGGGGCAACTCGTTGGCAGACAATCTGGCGTGTTATTTTGAACGCTGCCAAGCCAGGTATTTTCACAGCAGTTATCTTCGGTATGGCCCGTGCCTTCGGTGAGGCCTTGGCGATTCAAATGGTAGTTGGTAATTCAGCAGTTATCCCAACTTCATTGACAACACCAGCAGCTACTTTGACATCTGTTTTGACCATGGGTATCGGTAACACGGTTATGGGTACTGTTCAAAACAACGTTCTCTGGTCTCTTGCCCTTGTCCTCTTGGTCATGAGTCTAATCTTCAATTTAGTTATGAAATTTATTACAAGAGAGGGTAAGAAAAACTATGCACGCTAAAAAAATGGATAAACTTGCGACGGGGATTCTTTACTCCATCGCAACAGTTATCGTCGTTATCTTGACTGCTCTTATTCTCTATATTTTACTCAGAGGTATTCCACATTTAAGTTGGGATTTCTTGACAGGCAAGTCTTCATCGTATAAAGCCGGTGGAGGTATCGGTATTCAGCTGTACAACTCATTTTTCCTTTTAGTTGTGACCTTGGTCATTTCAGTTCCACTGTCAACTGGTGCAGGGATTTACTTGGCTGAGTATGCTAAAAAAGGTCCCTTGACCAACTTTATCCGTACCTGTATTGAGATTTTGTCATCTCTTCCTTCGGTTGTCGTTGGTCTGTTTGGTTACTTGATCTTCGTGGTGCAATTTGAATATGGCTTCTCGATTTTATCTGGTGCCTTGGCTTTGACCGTTTTCAACTTGCCACAGATGACACGTAACGTTGAGGACAGCCTGCGTCACGTTCACCATACACAGCGTGAAGCGGGGCTTGCTCTTGGTTTGTCACGTTGGGAAACAGTTATTCACGTTGTGATTCCAGAAGCTCTTCCAGGGATTGTCACAGGGATTGTCTTGGCATCGGGTCGTATCTTCGGTGAAGCAGCAGCCCTCATCTATACGGCAGGTCAATCTGCTCCAGCACTTGACTGGTCTAACTGGAATCCGCTCAGTATTACTAGTCCAATCTCTATCTTCCGTCAGTCAGAAACTTTGGCGGTACATATCTGGAAGGTCAATAGTGAGGGAACCATTCCAGATGGAACAGAAGTAGCAGCAGGAAGTGCAGCTATTCTCCTCATCTTTATCTTGATTTTCAACCTTTCTGCCCGTTACATCGGTAAGAAACTACATTCAAAAATGACTTCAGCCTAAGAAGGCAACGTTATAAGGAGAAACAATGGCAGAATATAACTGGAATGAACGCCATATCATTACTTTTCCAGAAGATAAAATTGCCCTTTCAACCAAAGACTTGCACGTTTACTACGGTAAAAATGAAGCAATCAAGGGCATTGATATGCAGTTTGAAAAAAATAAAATTACAGCTCTCATCGGTCCTTCTGGCTGCGGAAAGTCAACCTATCTTCGTAGCTTGAACCGGATGAATGACACCATTGATATTGCCAAGGTAACAGGGCAGATTCTCTATGAAGGAATCGATGTCAACCGTCCAGATATGAATGTGTACGAGATTCGCAAGCATATCGGCATGGTTTTCCAACGCCCCAACCCATTTGCAAAATCAATCTACAACAACATCACCTTCCCGCATGAACGTGCTGGGGTAAAAGACAAGAAGGTCTTGGACGAGATTGTTGAAACTTCGCTCAAGCAAGCAGCCCTTTGGGATCAAGTCAAAGACGATTTGCACAAGTCAGCCTTGACCCTGTCAGGTGGTCAGCAACAACGTCTGTGCATCGCTCGTGCGATTTCTGTGAAGCCAGAAATCCTGCTTATGGACGAGCCTGCTTCAGCCTTGGACCCGATTGCGACTATGCAGTTGGAAGAAACCATGTTTGAGCTTAAGAAAAACTATACCATTATCATCGTAACGCACAATATGCAACAAGCAGCTCGTGCTAGTGATTACACTGCATTCTTCTATCTTGGTGACTTGATCGAGTACGACAAGACCACTAATATTTTCCAGAATGCCAAATTGAAATCCACCAACGACTACGTTTCAGGTCACTTTGGTTAGAGAGGTAAAAAATGACATCACCTATTTTACAAGTAAAAGATTTGTCTGTTTACTACAACAAAAAGAAGGCCTTGAACAATGTTTCCATGGAGTTTTATCCAAATGAAATCACGGCCTTGATTGGTCCGTCAGGTTCAGGAAAGTCAACTCTCTTGCGTTCCATTAACCGTATGGGTGACTTGAACCCAGAAGTGACTCTGACAGGTGCGATTGACTACAACGGCAAGAACATTTATAGCCCGCGTACGGACACAGTTGACCTCCGTAAAGAGATTGGTATGGTTTTCCAACAACCCAACCCATTCCCAATGTCCATTTATGAGAACGTGGTTTATGGTCTTCGTATCAATGGTGTAAAGGATAAGAAAGTTCTAGATGAAGCAGTAGAAAAATCATTAATCGGTGCGTCTATTTGGGATGAAGTTAAAGATCGCTTACATGATTCAGCTATTGGTCTATCAGGCGGTCAGCAGCAACGCGTCTGTGTAGCACGGGTATTGGCAACAAGTCCAAAGATTATTTTACTAGATGAGCCTACATCAGCGCTTGATCCGATTTCAGCTGGTAAGATTGAAGATACCCTGTATGGCTTAAAGGATAAGTATACTATGGTTCTGGTGACACGTTCAATGCAACAAGCATCCCGTATCTCAGATCGTACTGGTTTCTTCCTAGACGGAGATTTGATTGAGTACAACAAGACCAAAGATATGTTCTTAAACCCAGCTCATAAAGAAACAGAAGACTATATTACAGGTAAATTTGGATAATCTGCCCCTACAATAAGGAGAAAAATATGTTACGCTCACAATTTGAAACAGAACTGGATAAATTGCATAATCAATTTTACGCAATGGGAAACGAAGTTCTAGCGCAGCTTAATAATGCTGTCCGCGCCTTTATTACCCACGATCGCGAATTGGCTAAAGAGGTCATTGAAGCCGACAAAAAAATCAATGAATTTGAAATCAAATTAGAACAAAAATCATTGGAAATCATTGCTTTACAGCAGCCTGTATCTACAGATTTACGCACAGTCATCACTGTTTTAAAGGCAACTAGCGATATGGAGCGCATGGGAGATCATGCTGTGTCAATTGCAGAAGCTACTATTCGTATGAAAGGCGAAGTTCGCATCGAAGTTGTAGAAGAAGAGATTAAGCGAATGGGACGTGAAGTACGGAAATTAGTAGAAGCTGCATTGGAACTCTATTTAAATTCTAGTGATCTTGAGCAAGCTTACGAAGTTGCTGCGCAAGATGAACTCATCAACAATTATTATGACAAAATTCGTGATTTAGCAACAGAAGAAATTCAAAAAAATCCGGAATCACTCATTGCAGGTCGTGATTATTTCCAAGTCATTTCCTATTTGGAACGTATTGGTGATTACGCAAAGAATATTTGTGAATGGGTTGTTTTCTTAAAAACAGGGAAAATTACTGAACTGTAGTCTAACATTGTTTTCAAAAAGGTATAGCTATTAGCTATGCCTTTTTGAATGAAATTTCTATTAGCTAAGTTTCTAAAATTGATGTACAATACAATAAAACATAATAGGAGAAAGCATTATGACTAGAGAATTTTCATTTGAAACCCTTCAACTCCATGCTGGGCAGGAAGTTGACCCCGCATCAAAATCACGCGCAGTACCGATTTATCAAACCACTTCCTATGTATTTGAAGATGCTCAAGAAGCAGAAGATTTATTCGCTTTACGTAAACCGGGGAATATCTATACTCGTATCACGAATCCGACGGTCTCTACTTTTGAAAATCGTGTGGCAGCTTTAGAAGGTGGTATTGGTGCCTTGGGCACTTCTTCAGGAATGGCAGCCATCACATACACTATTCTAGCATTAGCGCATGCTGGCGATCACATTGTGGCAGCAACGACACTCTATGGTGGGACTTTTAACCTATTCAAAGAAACCCTTCCTCGCTATGGTATTACAACAAGCTTTGTAGATATTGATGATTTTGAAGCGGTAGAAGCTGCGATTAAAGATAATACAAAACTGGTATTTATTGAAACCTTGGGAAATCCTGTTATCAATATTCCTGATCTTGAAAAATTGGCAGAAATTGCACACACCCACCACATCCCGCTTGTTTCAGATAATACCTTCGCAACCCCATATTTGATTAATGTATTTTCTCATGGTGTTGATATTGTAGTCCATTCAGCAACCAAGTTTATCGGTGGGCATGGTACGACCATTGGCGGTGTGATTGTCGATAGCGGCAAGTTTGACTGGGCGGCATCTGGTAAGTTTCCGCAATTTGTTGAAGAAGATCCAAGCTATCATAACATTAGTTATACTCGTGATATTGGTGCAGCTGCATTTATTGTAGCAGTTCGTGTACAATTACTTCGTGATACAGGTGCTGCCCTTTCTCCATTCAACGCCTTCTTGCTTTTGCAAGGGTTAGAAACCTTGTCTCTCCGTGTAGAGCGTCATGTATCTAATGCTGAAAAGATTGTAGATTTCTTGCTCAATCACCCTAATGTTGAGTCGGTCAATTATCCATCACTTCCAGATAGTCCTTATAAGGCTTTGGCGGATAAATACCTGCCTAAGGGAGTTGGCTCTATTTTCTCTTTCCAAGTAAAAGGCGGAGCAGAAGAAGCGCGTAAGGTTATTGATAGTTTGGAAATCTTTTCTAATCTAGCAAACGTTGCCGATGCTAAATCACTAGTAGTTCATCCAGCTACAACTACGCACGCCCAGTTAGCTTCAGAAGATTTACTTGCTGCTGGGGTCACACCAAATCAAATCCGCCTATCTGTTGGTCTTGAAAATATCAATGATTTGATTGAAGATTTGCAACTTGCTCTTGATAAATTATAGGCTTTGAATTGAATGGCATGATTTCATTCTTTATGAATAAATAAAAGGAAATTTGGCGTGTGTGCCATTTTCCTTTTTTATATCTGTTTGAGTTCTTCCAGTCCATTTTCAGTTAGTCGGTAGATTCTTTGACAAACTTCTTTCAAAAAGCGTCTGTCATGTGATACGCATACCAAGCCACCTGAATAATCGGCAAATAGTTGACGAATATATGGCTGAGAAGTGGGAGAGAAGTTTCGACTGGGTTCATCTAATAAAAGAAAATTGGCTTGTTCAAGAACCATTTTTAACAAGAGTAACTTGGCTTTTTGTCCCCCCGAAAGTTCACAGATCTTGTGATGAACTTCTTGTCGTGTAAACTGCAGACTGGCTAGATGCGTTAAGATAAGTTGTTCCTGCTCACGATTGCCATTTTCTAATAAAAAATCAAGTGGAGTGTTAGACTCATCAAGAACTTCTGTATAGTGCTGAGGCATGTAGCCCAAGTTTATATCTGCTCGTTGCCTGAGTTTCTGATAGATGATCTTTAGAAAGCTGGATTTACCAATTCCATTCGAGCCAATGATACCAATCTTATCTTGCCCATTTATGTTGAAATGGATGTTTTGAACGAGTAGTCGCTCGTCAACCTTTAATTGGAAGTTTTCTAAGTGAAGCACTTGTTTTCTAGCTGTTAGTGGTGAAATGTCTGAGAAGAAGAGGGAAATGGCATCTTCATGAAAAGGAACTTGTGTGAGATTTTCCTTCATTCTTTCATAGCGTTTTTCACGTGATAAGACATTTTTCATTTTCTTGGCTATAAGCCGTCCTAGTGTGGCATCATGGGTGTTGAGCAAGGTATGACGAACCTGTGATTTTTGACGTAGGTGCTTGTTCATGGCTTTGTCAAATTCTTTTTGGTCGTTCCGAGCTTGTTGGACTTGTTTCTGATAGGCTTGTTGGCGTCCCAATGCGTAATCCTGGTAGTCCAGTTCTTCAACCTTAGTTTGAGCAAGTGTTTTCTTCTTAACAGATTCTAGGTGAATGATTTTTGTAGCTGTTCTGCTAAGAAAGTCTTCATCGTGGGAAACAAATAGAATGGTGTTAGGGCTAGTAATGATATAGTTTTCAAGCCAAAGTAAGGTATCTAAATCCAAGTCATTGGACGGCTCATCCAGAAAAATAATATCAGATGGAGTTGCTAGAGATTTTATTAACTGAATTTTTAATTTTTCGCCACCTGACAGGCTTCCAATCAATTGTTGACTGGCAAATCGTTCGCTGTCAAACTGAAGCTGGTCAGCATAGAGGTAGAGCAGACCGTAATCAATGTCCTTTTCTATATCTCCGAAGATGTAGTCGTTTAAGGTCAGCTCTGCTATTTCCAGTGGAAGACTTTGGGGAATATAGACAGGCGAATGAAAATGTCGTTGAATATTGCCGGATAGGAGTAGGTAATCTGTGACAAGAGTTGCATCCATCAAGGTGAGTAATAGACTGGATTTTCCATTTCCTTCTTCGCCGATGATAGCTATTTTATCGCCAGGGTTGACAATGAGGTTTAGGTCGTGAACCAAGGTTCTTAAATCTTTTTGATGGTCGAGAGTTAGGTGTTGAGTGGTTAGTAGCATAGGGCCTCCTTTACTAGAAAAAACACACTACCTATTTAGTAGTGTGTCGAAATCTGCTCAAAAAGACCCTATTCAAGGAATAGAGGGAACAGAAAAATGGACGCAAGAAAACTACTAAATAAGTATAGAACTTAGATTGAGTTTACTTGTTATTGTCCATTTCTCCTTACCTCGCATGCTTTATTTGCTTTAGTATAGCATATTGATAAAAGCTTGTCAATTAGTATGCTATAACATTTATTGATATTGATAGAGATGTATGTTAAAATGAATGTAATGTAAATGAGAGAGGATCAAAAATGGCAATCACGGGAATTGAGCAAGCAGATATTTTAGAAATAGACAAACAGGTCCGTCTTCGTCGGTATGATGGACAACATGATTTTGCTTTTGATTGGCACCAAGATTTGGAATTGGTCTGGCTGATTGATGGTGATCAAGAACGCTATAGTAAGGACTTGCTCGATCGTATGTATGATTATTTGTCTAAAAATGGCGAATGTTACTTTATTGAAATTTTTGAAGACGATCAGTTTTTTCCAATTGGTGATGTGACGCTGTTTGCAGATGATTTTGCCATTGCCATTGGAGATAAGCGGTATTGGAACAAAGGAATTGGAACAAAGGTGTTACATCGAATGATCGAGCGTGCAAGGGAATTGGGTCTTGAGGAAATACTTGTCGAAGAAATTTATGATTGGAATCTTGGTTCACGAAAGTTGTTTGAGAAATGTGGCTTTGAAGCTGTTGAAAAGAAAAAGAAAGGTTGGTCCTATAGGTTAACAGTATGAAGAAAGTAATGATTATTGGTTGCCCTGGTGCTGGAAAATCGACCTTTTCACTGAAATTGAAAGAAATTACAGGATTGCCCCTCTATCATTTGGATCAGTTAAACTGGTTACCGGACAAAACAACAGTTGCTAGAGAAGTTTTTCAAGCTCGTCAAGAGGAAGTATTAAGGCAAGAAGAGTGGATTATTGATGGTAATTATAGGGGGACTTATAAACTTCGAATGGCGGCTTGTGATACGATACTATTTTTAGATTACCCAGAAGCAGTGTGCGTGGAAGGTCTATACAGTCGTGTTGGCAAACCGAGAGTGGATATACCGTGGGTTTCGATGACTGTCGATGAAGAATTATTAGAGTTTGTAAAGAATTTTCGAACGCAGATCCGCCCCAATATTTTCAATCTGCTATCCATATATAAGGACAAGAATATTTTTATATTTACCTCCAGAAAAGAGGCAAATGATTATTTGAAGCAACTCAAAAAGCCTTGACTGCTAGTCAAGGCTTTTTGTATTTTTACACGTTCAATACCTTATCTAGGAAGTCTTGTAAACGTGGATGTTGTGGGTTGTCAAAGATTTGCTCTGGAGTGCCATCTTCAAGGAATTGACCACCATCAGTGAAGATAACGCGGTTAGCAACCTTGCGGGCGAAGCCCATCTCGTGTGTGACGATTAACATGGTCATACCTTGCTCAGCCAAGTCCTTCATAACGTTGAGTACATCGCCAACCATTTCAGGGTCAAGGGCAGAAGTTGGTTCGTCGAAGAGCATGATGTCTGGGTTCATAGCGAGGGCACGAGCGATGGCAACACGTTGCTTCTGACCACCTGAAAGGCTGTCTGGCATAGCGTCGCGTTTGTCTGCCAATCCAACTTTTTCCAATAATTCCATGCCGACCTTTTCAGCTTCAGACTTGTCCATCAATTTGTGTTCGATTGGCGCAAATGTGATATTGTCAAGTACAGACATGTGTGGGAAGAGGTTGAAGTGTTGGAATACCATTCCGACATTTGAACGGAAGGCATCAACATCTGTCTTAGGATCCGTCAAATCATATCCATCCACGGTCACTTGACCACTTGTAATGGTTTCAAGTAAGTTCATTGTACGAAGGAAAGTCGATTTACCTGAACCAGAAGGACCTATGATACAAACAACATCGCCTTCATAGAACTTAGCAGTAATACCTTTGAGGACCTCGTTTTTACCATAAGACTTGTGTAAGTCATGGACATTGATTTTTAATTGAGCCATTATTTCCCTCCTTTTTCAAGCTTGCGTGCCAAACGCGTCAAGAGTGTGATAACCACCAAATAGATGATAGCAAGGATTGCATACATACGGAAGGATTGGTAGTTACGAGCGATGATAATTTTTCCTGCTTGGAAGAGTTCGACCAAACCAATCGCAGAAATGATAGTGGTATCTTTCAGAGTAATAACAAACTGGTTGATAAAGTTAGGCAACATAATTTTACCAGCCTGTGGAAGAATAATCTTACGCATGGTTGTTCCGTAAGAAATACCCAAACTGCGAGATGCTTCCATCTGACCAGCTGGAACTGCCTGAATACCGCCACGAACAATCTCAGCAATATAGGCACCAGAGTTGAGGGATAGGGCAATCGTACCAGCGACAAAGTCATTGATTGGAGATTGTTGACCAGTAATCGACTCGATTAAGTTTGGAATACCCCAGAAGATGAATGCAGCGACAATCATGAGCGGAATACCACGAACAACATCTACAAAAACAGATGAAGTAACACGGAGTGCTTTAACTGGGCTGACAGCAAACATACCGAAGATAATACCGATAACAATTGCAATAGCAAATGATAGAAGGGCAAGTCCGATTGTGATACCAAGACCTGAGAGCAACTGACCGTAGTTGTTTTTCAAAAGACCAAAAATTGTGGATTCATTGACTGTCGATTCTGTGGTATTATCAGTCTCTTTAGTAGAATTGAAATACTTGTTCATAATTTCATCATACTCACCAGATTCGACCAAAGCGGCCAATCCATTATTGAACATTTCAATTAATTCTGGGTTGGCACCTTTTTTAACGGCAAATCCGTACTCACCTGATTTTTCGCCAGGAATTGGTGTTGCGAAGTCACGTCCTTGTTGGATAGCGTAAAGAAGAACTGCTTCATCATCCATCAAAGCATCAATAGAGCCTGAGTTCAAGCTGTCATACATTCCAGAGGCTTCATCAAAAGCTTTTAAAGTATAACCGTACTTGTCTTTGTTAGTATCTAAGAAGGCATAAGAAGCAGTACCGTTTTTAGCACCAACAGTTTTGCCCTTTAAATCCTCATATGAGGTAACATCACTGCCGTTTTTTACAGCAAGAAGAATATTCGATGAATAATAGGCATCTGAAAAATCAAAGATTTCCTTACGAGCATCTGTAATAGACATACCAGCAATAACAGCGTCAGCTTGTCCAGCTTGAACAGCATTCAAAGCAGCATCAAAACCTGGGTTTTGAATGGTAATGGTAAATCCTTGTTGTTTAGCGATTGCCTTGATTAATTCCATGTCGATGCCGACATAGTTACCTGATTCATCTTGGTATTCAAATGGAGCAAATGATGAATCAGCTACAATGGTGTAGCTTGATTTGACAGGTGTTGCTTTAGTTGATGCGTTTCCTGTTAAGCTTAAGCGAGAAGAATAATCAGTGTTCTCAGTACTATTGGAAGAGCCTAGCCATTTATTCAGTATCTTTTCATAAGTACCATCTTCCTTCATTGCAGCAAGTGCTGTGTTGAAGTCTTCAACAAGGTATTCATATTGGCTACCTTTTTTTACAGAGAATCCGAATGAACCGATAGCTTCGCCTTCGATGTCAATGCTTAGGTCTTGACCTTGTTGGATAGCGTATTGAATAACCGCTTCGTCGTCCATTACAGCATCAACAGCACCAGCAGAAAGGCTATTATACATCAAATCGCCAGTATCAAAAGTTTTTACGTTGTATCCGTACTTGTCTTTGTTTTTTTCTAGGAAGTTTTGGGCTGCGGTACCGTTTTTGACACCGACAGTCTTACCTTTAAGGTCCTTATATGAAGAGATGGTATTTGCCTTTGTGGTAGCGATAACGATTTTGGTGTCGAAGTAAGGGTCTGAGAAAGTAAATACTTTCTTACGCGCTTCGGTGATAGTTGTACCTGCCATTAGGGCGTCCGCAGATCCAGCCTGTACAGCGTTGACAGCTGCATCAAATCCTGGGAAGCTTTGATTCATGGTCCAACCTGAGCGCTTGGCTACTTCGTTGATGATGTCAACATCTAATCCTTTATAAATTTGATCTGAGTCTTTAAACTCGAATGGGGCGTAAGCATTGTCAAATACGATATCAATAGTATCGTCAGCTTTCACGCCAGTAAAAATAAAGAATACTGGCAGAATGCTTGCCAATAATATGAGTAATTTTTTCTTCATTTCCATACTCCTTCTATTATAAAATAACTGTCCTAGTATATCATATTCTGAAAATTAATGCAAAATCGAGGTTTTTATAATGTTAGATTTTCTGACATACAAAGTCATTAAAATGTGAGAAAATTTAATATTTTGGACATGGTTGTGAATGGTTTAGAATGTTTCTCCATTAGTCGAACTTATGATAAAATAGAAGTATGATCAATCGAAATACTGAAAACCAATTTAAACTTGTGTCAAAATATGCACCGTCTGGTGACCAGCCCCAAGCCATTGAAACCTTGGTTGATAATATCGAGGGGGGCGAAAAAGCCCAGATTCTCATGGGGGCGACGGGTACTGGTAAGACCTACACTATGAGTCAGGTCATCGCCCGTGTCAATAAGCCGACCCTAGTCATCGCCCACAACAAGACCTTGGCTGGTCAGCTCTACAGTGAGTTCAAGGAATTCTTCCCAGAAAATGCGGTCGAATACTTCGTATCTTACTATGATTACTACCAGCCCGAAGCCTATGTACCGTCTAGCGATACCTACATAGAGAAGGATAGTTCAGTCAATGATGAGATTGACAAACTCCGTCACTCAGCGACCTCAGCTCTTCTCGAACGCAACGATGTCATCGTCGTTGCCTCCGTTTCCTGTATCTACGGTTTGGGTTCACCCAAGGAATATTCAGATAGCGTGGTCAGTCTGCGACCAGGTCAGGAGATTTCCCGTGATCAGTTGCTCAATTCTCTGGTAGATATCCAGTTTGAGCGCAATGACATTGACTTCCAACGGGGACGGTTTCGTGTGCGTGGCGATGTGGTGGAGATTTTTCCAGCTTCCCGTGATGAACATGCTTTTCGTGTCGAATTTTTCGGGGATGAAATCGACCGCATTCGTGAGATTGAAAGCCTGACAGGTAAGGTTTTGGGCGATGTGGATCACTTGGCCATTTTCCCTGCCACCCACTTCGTGACCAACGATGACCACATGGAAACGGCTATTGCCAAGATTCAGGCGGAACTAGAAGAGCAGCTCAAGGTCTTTGAGGCAGAAGGCAAACTCTTAGAAGCTCAGCGATTGAAACAACGAACCGACTACGACATCGAAATGCTTAGAGAAATGGGCTACACCAACGGAGTTGAGAACTATTCACGACACATGGATGGGCGAAGCGAGGGCGAGCCTCCTTATACTCTGCTGGACTTTTTCCCTGAAGATTATCTCATCATGATTGACGAGAGCCACATGACCATGGGGCAGATAAAGGGGATGTACAATGGTGACCGCTCACGCAAGGAGATGTTGGTCAACTATGGTTTCCGCCTCCCGAGTGCACTGGACAACCGTCCGCTGCGCAGGGAAGAATTTGAGAGCCATGTCCATCAGATTGTCTATGTATCTGCGACGCCGGGTGACTATGAAATGGAGCAGACAGAGACCGTTGTCGAGCAGATTATCCGGCCAACAGGGCTTTTGGATCCTGAGGTGGAAGTCCGTCCAACCATGGGCCAAATGGACGACCTTTTGGGCGAAATCAATGCCCGTGTTGAGAAAGGTGAGCGAACCTTTATCACTACCCTGACCAAGAAAATGGCAGAGGACTTGACCGACTACCTGAAAGAAATGGGCGTCAAGGTCAAGTATATGCATTCGGACATCAAGACCTTGGAGCGTACGGAGATTATCCGCGATTTGCGTTTGGGCGTCTTTGATGTCTTGATAGGGATTAACCTCTTGCGTGAAGGGATTGACGTGCCAGAAGTTAGTCTGGTCGCTATCTTGGACGCAGATAAGGAAGGTTTCCTCCGAAACGAGCGTGGACTCATCCAGACAATCGGTCGGGCGGCCCGTAACTCTGAAGGTCATGTGATTATGTATGCGGACAAGGTCACCGAGTCCATGCGGAAAGCCATGGACGAAACAGCTCGCCGCCGTCAGATCCAGATGGCTTATAATGAAGAGCATGGAATTATTCCACAGACCATTAAGAAAGAGATACGTGACCTGATAAGCGTGACTAAGGCTGTCACTCAGGACAAGGAAGAAGTGGTGGACTTCAATGCTCTTAATAAAGATGAACGTAAGGCTATGATCAAGAAACTGGAAGGTCAAATGCAGGAAGCAGCAGAAGTGCTTGACTTTGAACTGGCAGCCCAGATTCGCGACATGGTCATCGAGTTGAAGAATATGTAGAAATCCATTGACGGAGGTAGGGATATGCAGATTAGACCCATGCAGACTGAGGAGGAAATCAAGGGCAAGGCTTACGTTCATTGGAAGTCTTGGCAGGAGGCCTACGCTGACTTGTTACCGCAGGATTTTCTCCAAAAGACCTATACGTTAGAACGCTGTCAGGATTGGGCCTCTCGCTATCCTCAGAATATCTTGGTGGCTCTGGTGGACGAGCAGGTGGTTGGCTTTGCTTGCTACGGAGCCAGCAGTCAGGAGGATTTGCAGGAGGCTGGTGAGCTCTACGCCCTTTACGTTTTGGGGGACTACTACGGCCAAGGGATTGGCTACCAGCTTATGCAGGCGGCTTTGGGAAAATTGCAGAGCTATAAGCGTATTTCCCTCTGGGTGCTGGAGGGGAATATGCGTGCCATTTCCTTCTATGAAAAGGTAGGCTTTCGCTTTGACGGAGTAAGCAAGACAGTCAAGCTAGGAGCAGACCGCACTGAGCATCGTATGATTTTAGAAAGAAAGTAGAGAAAAGGGGCAGAATGCCTCTTTTTTTGAGCGACCAGTTGACAAGATAATATAATATATGCTACAATATGCATGTGAGCATGCGATGATTTTTTTACCATTTCACTAAAGAAAGGGAACTACTATGAAAAAAAGTCAATATATTCCACTTATCGTGATTGCTTTCAGCAGTTTAATGGGTATTATCTTTATTTCTGTCATGCTATTTGGTGGGAGTAGTAGTTCAAAATTAGCTGTCTCTTTACCTAGTGAAACTACAGAGAGTTTTGGGGCCTCAAGTAGTTCTTCGTCTGGTATAGAGGGTCAAACTAGCGAGAGCAAGAGTAGCTCTTCGGAAATTTCCACAGAAGAAAGTCAAGCAGAGACTTCCCATTCATCTAGCGTTCAAGAAACAAGTACTTTCTCTCATCAACAAGCAAAGCGTTCAGAAGTTGGCAACAAAAAATATCTGTTAGATATTAAACAACAGGTTCAACGTGCCTGGAATACCTGTGCGCCGACGACTGTCAGTATGATGCTCTCCAGTCAAGGGATTGAGGTTTCTCAAGAGGTATTAGCGGAAGAGATGGGAACGGATACCTCATTTGGCACCCATAATGCAGATGCTATTCGAGTACTCAATCGCCATCTATTTGGTTACGAAACTCCTCAAGATAGTCAAGCAGGTTACCGTTTAGCTACAGTTACAACAGCAGCCCCTAATTCACAGCAGATGCGTCTCTTCAAGGAACGCTTAAAGCAGAATATCGCAGATGGATATCCTATGTATTATACATTTGATTCTTCTAAGATTTATCCGGACAGCCATGGTGAGCACAATGTTATTGGAGTAGGTTATCAATTGTCAGAAGATGGGACAGATATTGCCTATCTCTACTATATTGATCCCTCCTATACAAAGCAAGATCCAGTCTATGGCGGATTAAAGAAGATAACACCTGAAGAACTATTTGAAGCGATGCTGACCTGTGTGGAACCCAATTACGCTTGGTAAGATGTATTAAAAGCAAGTCAAGACTAGTCCGTCTTGGCTTTTTTTGATAGAATAGAGCAAGAAAGATTGGAGGTTCCCATGTCCCGTAAACAAATCGTAACTCTGACCAATATGTGCCTGATTGAAGATGCTAATGGCAAGGTCCTTGTGCAACTTCGTGATCCCAAACGTTACCGCTGGTCAGGTGTTGCCTTTCCAGGAGGGGATTGTGTCATAATAATGACAGGTGCTTAAAACGCTGTCAAATCAAGGATTTGAGTGTTCTACAATCTGTCATTAAGGAGGAAAAATTTATTTTTTATTTATAATATCCTATCGCACAAGCGAGGACATTTTAATAAGTGTTCTCGTTTTTTTATTTTCAGGAGGAATTCATGCAAAAGAAGGAACAATCATCACGCCAAATCGTGATGTGTCATCTCGTGGCTATTTTAGGAGTTGATATTGAGAAAGCAACACAGCTAATTGATGAAATGGAACAACTAGGTTTAATCCGATTTGATGAATTTGGAAATGTTGGAATATTAGTCTTGGAGGGACAATCATGAAACGTATTACCGCTAATCAATATCAAACATCAGAGCGTTATTATAAACTCCCTAAAATTTTGTTTGAGAGTGAACGTTATAAGGATATGAAGCTGGAGGTTAAGGTAGCCTACGCGGTTTTAAAAGATAGGTTGGAGCTGTCTTTGAGTAAGGGCTGGATTGATGAGGATGGGGCTATTTACTTGATTTATTCCAATTCCAATCTGATGGCACTTTTAGGCTGTTCAAAGTCAAAACTACTCTCTATCAAGAAAACCTTACGTGAATATGGCTTAATCGATGAAGTCCAACAGTCCTCTAGTGAAAGAGGTCGAATGGCAAATAAAATTTACTTGGGGGAATTAGAACATGAAACTACCCCAGTCTTACATACAGACGGGGCTAGTGTTAAAAAAACACTAGGGGGGGCTCAAAGAAAGACGGGGCCGGTCTTAAATTCAGCCCCTAGTGAGACTGAAAGAAGTGAGACTAAATATAGTGAAACTAAAGGGAGTGATTTCCTTATTGAGGACGAGGAGGAGAGGCAGCTAGTGGATGAAAAACATGAAGAAAACTTTTCTTCAAAAGTCGATGGCGTGACCAAGTACGATCGAGACTATATTTGGGGTTTGGTTCATGACCAGTTAAGACAGACGGGTCTATCTCAGTCAGCTAGTGACTATGCCATGATTTATTTTAGTGACCGTTATCAGTATGCTTTGGAACATATGCGATTTGCTCGGTCAGCGGAAGTAATAGCTGAATACGTATTTAATGGTGTGCTGTCAGAGTGGACTAAGCAACTGAGACGACAAGAAGTAAAGGGAGGTGATTAAGTTGATTTGGTGGATACTAGGTGGAATCTATCTGATTTCTATCGTCATTTTGATTGTTGAAATCATCCGTGCACCAGAAATGGATGATCATATATAAGCAAGAGTTTTACAAGTGTAAGGCTCTTTTTTAGTTGGAAAGAGAGGAAAAATGAAATTTTTAGATTTATTTGCTGGAATAGGCGGTTTTAGGCTAGGAATGGAATCACAGGGTCATAAATGCCTGGGCTTTTGTGAAATTGATAAATTTGCTAGAACATCTTATAAAGCCATGTTTAACACAGAAGGGGAAATAGAATACCATGACATTAAAGAGGTCACAGACCATGACTTTAGACAATTTAGAGGGCAAGTGGACATCATCTGCGGGGGATTTCCTTGCCAAGCATTTTCACTCGCAGGCAGACGATTGGGATTTGAAGATACTCGAGGGACTCTCTTTTTTGAGATTGCTCGAGCGGCCAAACAAATCCAACCAGGTTTCTATTTTTGGAAAACGTCAAAGGCCTACTCAATCACGACGAGGGACGGACGTTCGCCACTATCCTCTCCACGATGGATGAATTGGGGTATGATGTCGAATGGCAGGTGCTTAACAGTAAGGACTTCCAAGTCCCGCAAAACAGAGAGCGGGTCTTTATTATCGGACATTCTAGAAGATACCGTTCCAGATTCATATTTCCTCTCAGAAGAGAAAACAGCCCAGCTCATCTTGAAAGGCTAGGAAATATCAATCCCTCTAAACGTGGTTTGAATGGTGAAGTCTATCTGACGAGTGGACTTGCTCCTACACTAACAAGAGGTAAAGGAGAGGGAGCTAAAATCGCCATTCCAGTCTTAACACCAGATAGACTAGAAAAACGGCAACATGGTCGTCGATTTAAGGACAATCAAGACCCTATGTTTACTTTGACTAGTCAAGACAGACACGGAGTTGTTGTCGCAGGAAATCTGCCGACTAGCTTTGACCAGACTGGAAGAGTATTTGACATATCTGGCTTGTCACCGACTTTGACCACCATGCAAGGTGGAGACAAGGTGCCAAAGATTTTGCTGAGGGAGGAGCTGCCATTTCTGAAAATCAAGGAGGCCACAAAAACAGGGTACGCAAAGGCGACTCTTGGAGACTCTGTCAATCTGGCTTATCCAGACTCAACCAAACGTAGGGGACGTGTGGGAAAGGGAATATCTAATACTCTAACGACTTCAGACAATATGGGAGTGGTGGTTGCTGCTCTGGAATATCGACAGGATAAGTGGTATGAAGTCACAGGCATTGTCTTAGAGGGGAAACTTTATCGCTTGAGAATAAGACGACTGACACCAAGAGAGTGTTTCAGACTTCAAGGCTTTCCTGACTGGGCTTATGAAAGAGCAGAAAGTGTTTCCAGTAAGAGCCAACTATACAAACAGGCCGGCAATAGCGTGACTGTCACAGTTATTGAAGCCATTGCCAGAGAATTTAGAAGAATGGAAGAGGAAGAAAAACATGAACCTACTACATAAGAAAAGTATCCTAGAGTGTACTGAATTAGAAGAACGTATTCACCAAGCTGAAACTATTCAGTTACTGGAAAAAATTCTATCACTCCCCAATTTTGATTGTGACTTTGAGGTGACTTTTGAAGATGATTACCACAAAGAGATGAATGATCCCCTATTCTACGAATCCAATCTTCATCAGATTTCGGATTTTATGGAAACTAGGGATATTAAAAATGGTGTAGATACTCTCTTGACGAAAGACAATCACCTGGCCTTTCGTGCCTTTGGTGAAAATTATTCTGCTAGAGGAAAGGATGGCATTTTAACGACTTTAGTGACGGTCAAGTGCTTTGGTGAAGGACGGATGCCCATTGATATGAGTCGCTATTTCTCAACTCCTGAACCAACAGTTGAAAATAGCCTAACCCTATAAGGAGGTGCCTATGCTTGAGGTATATCTAGGAAATAATGCCAATACAAATCAAGATTTACTAACCCTTTTGACGACCTATGGTGTGACTTATCGTTGTATAAAAGCGTGTGATGTAAACCGTGAAATCTTACTGTCACTCTTTGCCAAAACAATGGATTGTTTTGAGTTATTGTCGCCACGATTTCTTCGCTTTAAGCGTCAATATTCGATAAGTTTGAATGAGATGATTCAGCTCATTCTCCAAAAGCCAGACCAAAACCTTCGTCTGCCTCTCATTGTTTGTCAGAATCACGTCTATCCATCTATTGGGCTAGACGAAGTACGAACTTTTCTTCCCAGACAGGTAAAAGAAGAGCTGTTTCAGGCCAGTCTGATGAAACAAGTGACAGGGTAGGTGTGAAGATGAATGAACGATTTTGGGATAATTTAGAAATCATACTCTCAGAAAGAGAAATCACTTGGGCAGAACTAGCTCGAAAGGTATTCAAAGGTCAATATGTCTATCCCAGTGAGTTTAATCGCCTTTATCAAAAACTGCGACATTACAAATCCAATCGTCTGATGCCACAAACAAGATGGGTTGAGCGTATTGTTCTAGTCTTAGACATTGATTATGAAGATTTATTTAAGAGGTGACAATGATAAGGATAGTGGTGTTTTATTTAGCTATACAGCTTAACGGTCTTCTGGTGAGTTTATACCTGAAAGAGTATCTGACAATAGAGGGTATAGTCTTGCTACAATTGGTCCTATTAAGTGTGACTTGCTTAGAGATTGCCCGTTATAAAACTCTTCAAGCAAAAAAAATAATCTTAAGCAATCGTCTAAGTTGGTTGCTTCTTGGCTTTGTGGCTATGGTTGCTTTTGCAGTCTTCATCAGTTTCCTATTTTCAGTTCAGACTAGGAATCAAGCGGTCTTGTTACAAGTAGGAAAACAGGTTCCTCCTATTATCTTTTTATTGTTTCTGGTCAATGCAAGTATCCTTGAAGAGATTGTTTATAGGCAATTGCTGTGGGAAAAATTGACATTCCCTTTTGTACAAATAGGCGTGACCAGTTTTCTCTTTGTTCTATCCCATGGACCCAATCAGATAGGGAGTTGGCTCATGTATAGCTGTCTTGGCTTGACCTTGGCTGCTGTTCGATTGAAAACTGATTGTATGATGGCAATCGCCTTACATTTACTTTGGAATAGTTTGGCTTATGTCGTAACTTTCTTGTGATACCAAAATCAAGAGTGCTTCCGTATTATGGAAACACCTTATGTTTGATAGGGAATCGAAAAAAGAGGAGGTCACCATGTCATCTGAACAACAAGAACGTCAAGCGATGCACTACGTGGAAAGAAGTAGTTTATTGACAGTCAGAACACTCTTAAAGCTCTTAGAATGGTCGGCTAGGCAAGCCTTAGCTCAAGATTCAGCTTATAAGATTGGGGTTCAAAAACTGGAAGAACTCCTTCAAAGCCCTTACGCCATTGAAGCGATAGATGTTAGTAAAGACATACTGGATAAGCCAATCGATGTGGAGAAATTTAAGGAGTTGATGGAGTCAGAAAAACTGCCAATCGCAATTAGTTGGCAAAAAGACTATCTCTACTTTTATGCCAAGGATAAGACCTTGCTTGATCATCACTTGGACGAACTGGTGAAGAAACTGGTGTCTAACCCAGAAAAGTTAGAAGGTCTAACTTTTGATAAAACCTTGGACCAAGAGATAGAACTGGCCAAAGAAAAAATAAGAGTGACAGAACCTTCGGCAGTCAAAACCAAGGAGGTGACCTTGTAATGTATACAAGACGAAAAGCTTTAGTCTTTGGACTCTTGGGGCTCGCCTTTGGTTATTTCTGCCATCGTCTAACCCTGCTCTATGATAGTTTAACCAATGCCCCACCTATGGAACGTTTTGCCTACCTATTAGGAGAGGGGTTAAATCAGGTTTTCAATCCTTTATGGCTATTATCCTTTACTCAAAAATCTCTTCTTGCCTTTATCCTAGGGGTTCTAACGATGACACTAGTCTATCTTTATGTATCGACAGGACAGAAAGTCTATCGAGAAGGGGAAGAATACGGTTCTGCACGATTTGGAAACAGTAAGGAAAAGCGGAACTTTTACAGTAAGAATCCTTTCAATGACACGATTATGGCTCGTGATGTTCGTCTAACCTTGTTGGAAAAGAAGAAACCCCAGTTTGACCGAAATAAAAATTTGATTGTCATTGGGGGTTCTGGGGCAGGTAAGACCTTTCGCTTTGTGAAACCAAACCTTATCCAACTTAACTGTTCCAATATTGTCGTAGATCCGAAAGACCATTTGGCTGAGAAGACAGGTAAACTCTTTTTAGAAAACGGTTATCAGGTCAAGGTTTTAGACTTGGTTAATATGACCAATTCAGACGGTTTTAATCCCTTTCGTTATGTAGAAACAGAGAATGATTTGAACCGTATGTTAACGGTCTATTTTAATAATACCAAAGGAAATGGTTCTCGCAGTGATCCATTTTGGGACGAGGCTTCTATGACATTGGTGAGAGCTATTGCCTCTTATTTGGTAGATTTTTACAATCCTCCAGGAAGTTCCAAGCAAGAGCAGGAAGCAAGACGTAAGCGTGGCCGTTATCCAGCCTTTTCTGAGATTGGGAAACTCATCAAACTCTTATCAAAGGGAGACAATCAGGACAAAAGTGTTCTTGAAGTCCTGTTTGAAGACTATGCTAAAAAATATGGTCACGAGAACTTTACCATGAGAAACTGGGCGGATTTTCAGAACTACAAGGACAAGACCTTGGATTCGGTCATTGCTGTGACGACCGCTAAGTTCGCCCTTTTTAATATTCAATCGGTGATTGATTTGACGCAAAAAGACACTATGGATTTGAAAACGTGGGGCACTCAAAAGACCATGGTATATCTTGTTATTCCAGATAATGATACGACCTTTCGTTTTCTATCTGCATTATTTTTCTCTACGGTTTTCTCCACTTTGACCAGACAGGCTGATGTGGACTTTAAAGGGCAACTGCCTATTCATGTTAGAAGCTATCTGGATGAGTTTGCGAATGTCGGAGAAATCCCAGACTTTGCCGAACAAACCTCAACAGTTCGCTCTAGAAACATGAGCTTAGTTCCTATCTTGCAAAATATTGCTCAACTCCAAGGACTTTATAAGGAAAAAGAGGCTTGGAAAACTATACTGGGGAACTGTGACAGCCTCCTCTATTTGGGTGGAAATGACGAGGAAACTTTCAAATTTATGAGTGGTCTATTAGGCAAACAAACCATTGATGTCAGAAGTACCAGTCGTTCTTTTGGGCAGACTGGCTCAAGTTCTACCTCTCACCAGAAAATTGCCCGTGACTTGATGATGGCTGATGAAGTAGGGAATATGAAACGAGATGAATGCCTCGTACGCATTGCAGGAGTTCCTGTTTTTAGAACCAAGAAATATTTTCCACTCAAACATAAGAATTGGAAATGGCTTGCGGATAAGGAATCTGATGAACGCTGGTGGCACTATCACATCGATCCCCTAACCGCTGAGGAAGAGGTAGATTTGTCAGGCCATAAAATAAGGGATTTAAGCACAGAAACGACACTACATTAATAGAAATGAGGAATTTTATGAATCAAAAACTAACAGGCTTTGTTTACGGAGTGGACGCCAGCTCCATGTTCTCCCAAGCCATGTCTCTATTACAAAAAGGCTTAATTGCAGTAGGAGCCTTTCTTGTTGTCATGGGCATTATCAACCTTTCAACCAACATTAAAGATGGTGGGCCAGGTGTCCGAAATGCCATTCTAGAAATTGTTGGTGGGGTCATGGTGGGAGCCGCTGGTGCTTTTGTGACTCAGATAACCATTTAGGGGAGGACTGCACATGACATGATAATGAATTTTACGTCACCTTTTGTATTTCTAGCCTCTGAAAAAGTATCTAGCGATAGCCTTTTTGAAGGGTTTCAAGTGGATTTAGAATCAACCGCCAACTTGGTTAAGTCACTAGCGGACTTTAATCCGACGGTGTGGTCTTACATGACAGCCATTACCAAGGGGATTATGCAGCCCTTGGGAGTAGCTATTCTTGCGGTTGTTCTCGTACTCGAATTTTCAAAAATGGCCAAGAAAATCGCAAACTCAGGTGGTGCAATGACCTTTGAAGCCATGGCACCTATGATTGTCAGCTACATCATGGTCGCGGTTGTGATTACCAATACGACGGTTATTGTGGAAGCCATTATTGCCATTGCCTCTTATGTTATTGAACAAGTGGCAAGTCTTGTCACGAATGGCGGTGCCAGTTACGATACCCTCTCAGGCATCAAGGGATCTGGAATTGTAGGAAAAATGATTATTGGCTTTTTTGCGATTCTCATTTGGTTGGTACGAATGGCCAGCATCATGGTTGTCAATATCTTGATTACCATTCGCTTTATCCAACTCTATCTGATGATTCCTTTTGCCCCTGTTACCATTCCGACCTTCCTTAGTGATGACTGGAGAAGTGTTGGGATTGGTTACCTTAAAAACATCATGGTCTATGCCGTTCAAGGTATTTTGATTTTTCTAATTGTATCTCTTGTTCCCTTGTTTGAATCGGCTGGAAAGATTGCCGTATCAAATGGAGCTGGAGTGATGGAATCACTCGCCATTATGTTTGGTGGCTTGGTACAGGCCATATTGTTAATCATTGCCTTAGTTGGCAGTCAACGAACCGCCCGAAGTATTTTGGGGATGTAGGAGGAAGGGAGTCATTATCTCGCCTCCTCTTTTTATAGCTTACTTAGATTGGAGAACATTTATGAACACTCGTGTCTTTAAGGACATCTCAAAGGTTCAACACAGGGCATGGCTAGGATTTACAACCAGACAGGTTATTTTTGTATTTCCAGCTGTCGCCCTAACCATTTTGGTATTGGGCTTGAACCTATTTTATTGGCAATTTGGGGATTGGTTTGTCTATGGTTTTGTTTTTAGCTTTACCATTCCACTCATGTTATTTGGGGTCTATCGCCCCAACGATTTACCATTTGAAACCTACCTCAAGTACCGTTTTCATTATGAACTAACAGTACCAGATCGTACATTTACTGGAAGAAAAGGAGACCAACGTGAAAAAATTAAAACACTCAATGAAACCAAAGACCTCTTCTAATGACAAAAATCAAAAGACGAAAATACAGAAGCAGGAGATCAGACCTTCTACCGTAAATACGTTAGCCTATCAAGGGCTTTTTCAGAATGGCCTTATGCAGGTCAGTCCAAGCTATTTCTCACAAACCTATCTTTTAGGAGATGTTAATTATCAAACAGTTGGCTTAGATGATAAGGGAGCTATCGTGGAAAAATATTCCGATTTAATCAATTCACTGGATGATAAGACCAATTTCCAACTGACTATTTTCAATCAAAAAGTTAATTTGGACAAATTCCGTAAGAGTATTCTCTATCCCTTGCAGGAAGATGGGTTTGATGCTTATCGTGATGAATTGAATCGCATGATGGATGCCAACTTAGAGGCGGGTGAGAACAACTTTTCAGCTGTCAAGTTTCTTTCATTTGGCAAGAGTGACCAAACACCAAAACTAGCTTTTCGTTCTCTGTCACAGATTGGGGAATATTTCAAGAGTGGCTTTTCAGAGATTGATGTATCTCTTGGTTTACTTGGTGGAGAGGAGCGAGTGAATGTCCTTGCGGATATGTTACGAGGTGAAAATCATTCACCGTTCTCTTACAAGGATTTGACCCTCTCAGGTCAATCCACCAAACACTTTATTGCCCCAACCTACCTTTCCTTTAAACACAAGAATCATATTGAATTGGACGATCGATTATTACAGATTGTCTATGTTCGTGACTATGGTATGGAGCTAGGGGATAAATTTATTCGAGACTTGATGCAGTCAGATTTGGAAGTGATGATTAGCCTACATGCCAAAGGCTCTACCAAGTCTGAAACCATGACCAAGCTACGAACCAAGAAGACCTTGATGGAATCGCAAAAGATTGGGGAACAACAAAAGATGGCTCGGACTGGAATCTATTTGGAGAAGGTCGGGCATGTTCTTGAAAACAATATCGATGAAGCTGAGGCTCTTCTTCAAACCATGACTCAAACAGGAGATAAACTGTTTGACACCGTATTTCTAATTGGCGTGCTGGCGGATACTGAAGACCAACTCAAACAATCTCTTGATATTATCAAGCAAGTGGCAGGGTCTAATGATATGATTATCGATAACTTGACCTATATGCAAGAAGCTGCTTTTAATAGTCTCTTGCCATTTGGGAAGAACTATCTTGAAGGTGTTTCTCGGTCTCTATTGACTTCAAACATTGCCGTGAATGCACCTTGGACTTCCGTTGATATTCAGGACAAGGGTGGGAAATTTTATGGCATCAATCAAATCTCAAATAATATCATCAGTATTGACCGTGGTAAGTTAAATACTCCGTCAGGTTTGATTTTAGGGACTTCTGGAGCAGGCAAAGGGATGGCGACAAAACATGAAATCATCTCTACAAAGCTCAAGGAAGCAGATAGTGATACTGAAATTATTATTGTTGACCCAGAAAATGAGTACAGTATTATTGGTCAAGCCTTTGGTGGGGAGAGTATCGATATTGCTCCAGATTCCACTACCTTCTTAAATGTCTTAGATCTATCAGATGAGAATATAGATGAGGATCCAGTCAAGGTCAAGTCCGAATTTCTCTTGTCTTGGATAGGAAAGCTCTTGGACCGTAAAATGGATGGCCGTGAAAAATCCTTGATAGATCGTGTGACACGCTTGACCTATAAGCATTTTGACACACCATCCTTGGTCGAATGGGTCTTTGTCTTAGCTCAACAACCTGAACAGGAAGCTAAGGACTTGGCACTGGATATGGAACTCTATGTGGAAGGGTCGCTGGACATATTTTCACATCGGACCAATATTAAAACAGACAGTCATTTCCTGATTTACAATGTCAAAAAGCTAGGCGATGAATTAAAACAGATTGCCCTCATGGTTATTTTTGACCAAATTTGGAATAGGGTGGTAAAAAACCAAAAACTAGGAAAGAAAACCTGGATTTATTTTGATGAAATGCAGCTACTCTTATTGGACAAGTATGCCTCTGATTTTTTCTTTAAACTCTGGAGTCGTGTCCGTAAGTATGGGGCGATACCGACAGGCATTACCCAGAATGTAGAAACTCTTCTTTTGGATGCCAATGGCAGACGCATTATTGCCAATAGCGAGTTCATGATTCTTTTAAAACAGGCTAAGAGCGATCGAGAAGAATTGGTGCATATGCTTGGGCTTTCTAAAGAGCTGGAGAAGTACTTAGTCAATCCTGAAAAAGGGGCTGGGCTAATCAAGGCCGGTTCAACCGTTGTTCCTTTCAAAAATAAGATTCCACAACACACCAAGCTCTTTGACATCATGAGTACGGACCCTGAAAAAATGAGGACATGAGATGAAAGAGGATAAAAAGCTAGTCAAACAGGCTAGGCAAAACTTTCGAAGCAACTTAAAATCAGCCCGTATGCATTATCGGAAAGAAGTTAGGACCTTAAGACAGACTGTTCCTAAAAAAGGCCGATTTCGAAAACCAGCCCAAAATTCTCTTTTTCAAGATAAGAAAATAGAGTTAAAAGAAAATCTACTCAGTAGCCAAAAGGAAGCAGAAGAGAAGTTTCTAAAGGAAATTACCTATGTTTCTCCTAGACTGTTGAAGGTAAAGGAAATCAAGAACTATCGACTTCCTCAAGCTCAAGAACGTTTGCGGACGGCAAGAAAACATCTGTCAGAAGTGAAACTAAGTGAGAAACAACAGGTAGTTAATCCCAAGTTTACTTTCCAAAAAGAAAATCCTTCCCTGATGTCTCGCTTTCAGTTTCACCAAGAAAAATCATTTGATCGGCTAAGTGCAGAAAGAGACGTAAGTTCTGCCAAGCGTGAGGTTAAACAACTCAAGAAAGTCCGAAAGTCTAAGAAAAGTTCTACCAAAGTCAAAGCTGGATTAGGCTTAGCTGCATCTGAATCCCTTGACCTGATAGCACAGGAGGATGATTTAGATGGACTTAGAACCATGAAGGATACTAGCCTAAAAGTCAGACGCTATGGCAGGTTTACCTATCAAGCAGGTAAGGTGGTAGTAAAAAGTGGACAGACTGGTGTGCGGTTTACCAAAACAAAATTTTCTCATGGAAAGGAACGATTCCAGAACTTCAAAAAGGGAAAAGGATTCACACGCCAGAAACCTCTTAAACCAAGAAGACGCTACCAAACCTTTTTAAAGCATGTGAGAAAACAAAGTGTCGCAGGTTTCAAAGGAATCGTCCAAGCCATTAAGGGAAGTCTGACTTTCTTTTCTGTCCTTGCGGGAAATCCTTTGACTTGGATTGTCTCAGGCATTCTCTTGATACTCCTTTTGATGATGAGCTTTTTCATGAGTGTTTCAGGTAGTAGTGTCATTCAACAAGATGAGATAGAATTGAGTAAGAGTTATATCCACATGACGTTGGAAGATGCGGAGCATACAAGAACCAACGAAAAAGGGATTACCTATTACACCAAAATTGATGAGGTTATGGTTTACATGAATCATCAATACCAAGACTACAAGCTCGACGATTTCATGGAAACGGGTGGTACGACCTACAAAGCATTTCTCAGTCAAGTGTGGACGGACTTAAATGGTGGTGATTCTATTAAATCCATGTCTGACTTGTATAAGGAACCTGCTTACAAGCTGTCTGATGAGGACCAAGAAGAACTAAAGGAGTTGACCGAAGAAGGCAACTATTTAGCCCTTCAAGAATTGGACAATCCCTTTCAGGGACAGACCGATGAGGATAGCTTAAACATGACCTACCGATATGGTTATGAGGTCATTGATGAGAAACCAACGCTTCATCACCATATCATCTTAGAAGCAAAAGAAGGTCAAGTCATTGTGTCTCCTATGGATGGTAAGGTATCTCTTGATGGAGAGAATATTATTTTGACATCTGGAAAGGGAGTGAACAAGACTAAGCTAACATTGTTTGGTATTCATTCAGGTCGTGTGAGTGAAAATCAACAAGTCTTGGCAGGAGATATTATTGGTCAGACCAAAGATGGAACGGGTCTAAAGGTCACCTATCAAAAAGTTGATGATGATACGGATAAGTTGGTCTATGTCAATCCAGCATTCTACTTTCCAAAAGTGATTCAGGTTCAGACCTCCATTCTTCCAACTATCGGTCAGTTTGGCGGCGATGAGTTCGAGAGAGCAAAGGCAATTTATGACTATCTTAAAAGCAAAGGTGCGACCAATCAAGCCATCGCAGCCATTCTAGGTAACTGGTCGGTAGAATCCTCCATCAACCCGAAACGTGCCGAGGGCGACTATCTATCTCCCCCTATTGGTGCGACAGATAGTTCGTGGGATGATGAGGGCTGGCTCTCACTTAATGGTCCAACTATATACAATGGACGTTACCCAAATATTCTTAAGCGTGGGTTGGGCTTAGGACAATGGACAGATACCGCGGATGGGTCACGCAGACATACTTTATTGTTGGAATATGCCAAAGGAAAACATCAAAAATGGTATGACTTAGGGTTACAACTGGATTTCATGTTGCATGGGGATAGTCCTTATTACACCAACTGGTTAAAGGACTTCTTCAAAAATACAGGTAGTCCAGCTAGTCTTGCCCAACTCTTTCTCATTTACTGGGAAGGAAATAGTGGTGATAAGCTACTTGAACGTCAGACAAGAGCAAGTGAGTGGTATTACCAAATTGAAAAAGGCTTTAGTCAACCCAACGGTGGGACAGCACAAAGTGATCCAAAAGCACTTGAAGCTGTACGAGGAGACCTTTTTGAAAACTCTGTTCCAGGAGGTGGTGACGGTATGGGGTATGCCTACGGCCAATGTACTTGGGGAGTCGCAGCCCGTATCAACCAACTGGGTCTAAAACTCAAAGGTAAAAACGGTGAGAAGATTCCAATTATCAGTACCATGGGTAATGGGCAAGATTGGGTGCGTACAGCCGAAAGTCTCGGTGGAGAGACAGGGACAAGTCCACAAGCAGGAGCTATTCTTTCCTTTGCGGGAGGAGGACATGGTACACCAACAGAATACGGACATGTGGCTTTCGTCGAAAAAGTCTACCCAGATGGCTCATTCCTTATCTCCGAAACCAACTACAATGGCAATCCAAACTATACCTTCCGTAAATTATCTGGAGTGGATAGTAGCTTGAGTTTTGCTTATACGACGAAATAATCTCCAGAAAGATAGTTGTCGTTTTGTCCCAAATATTGTATAATATTTGGGACAAGGTGGTGAGGAATTGATTAACATAAAGTCTAAAATAAATAGTAAGATTGATAATCTGCCAGACGGCGCAGTCTTTATTTCAAATGATTTTTTAGAGCTCGCTGATTATGAGACAATTAGAAAAAATTTGAATCGATTTGTTAACGATGGAACGATTCAACGTATTGTAAACGGTGTGTATTACAAACCAAGGTTTATTGAGTTGATTGGGGAATTTGAGTCTCCTTCAATAAATGAAGTGGCTATTGCCATTGCTAGAAAATATAATTGGACAATTGCACCTTCAGGGAACACAGCTCTAAATTTATTAGGGTTGTCAACACAAGTTCCAGCTCAATGGACATATATTTCTGATGGACGGTATGTAAATTTTTTAATTGGAAATACGAAGCTAGTATTCAAGCGAACAACAAACAGTACCATTTCAAATATGTCACAATTAACTGCACTAGTTATTCAAGCCATCAAAGCTATTGGAAAAGATAATATTTCAGAAGAACAGATTCTTTATCTTAAGAAAAGGTTAACTAAAAGTGATAAAGAGAAACTTCTTGAGGAAGGCAAGACTACCAGTGCATGGATTTATAAAATCTTGAAAAAAATAGGAGAATCCTAAAGATGCTAGAATTTAAAAAAATTTCCAAAGACGACCTTCAAGCCATTATTAGAAATGCTGCGGAGAGACTTGGTATCAATGAAGTGATCGTTGAAAAAGATTATTGGGTTTGTTTCGTACTCAACTATCTCTTTACAAAGAGTGAATGGAAGGATGCTTTTACATTTAAAGGGGGTACAAGTCTTTCTAAGTGCTATGATTTAATTAAGCGATTCTCAGAAGATATTGATTTAATCTTGGATTGGCAGGTTATTGGATATGGTAAAGACGAACCGTGGCAATCCCGTTCAAATACGCAACAGGACAAGTTCAATAAGGAATCAAATTTAAAAGCAGAAGACTTTCTTGTGAATACGTTAATTCCACAGATGAGGTTAGATTTTGCGAAACTGATTGAAGATGATTTTCAAATTAGTATAGATGTAAATGACCCACAAACAGTACTTTTTGAATATCCGACAAGTTTCCAATCAGAGTATGTGAAGCAAGTCATTCGCTTAGAAATTGGTGCTTTAGCTGCCTGGACACCCTCTGAAATGGTAGAGATTACTCCTGATTTATACAAGGTTTACCCTATGCTATTTGTGGGAGATAGTATTTCAGTTAGGACTGTTTTACCTGAGAGAACCTTTTGGGAAAAAGCTACAATTTTACATCATGAGGCAAATAGACCAGCAGATAGTAAAATCCCTATACGCTATGCACGGCATTATTATGATATTTACTGTCTTGCCCATTCGATTTATAAGAATAGAGCCTTTATGAATCAAGAGTTATTGGAGAAAGTTGTTTCATTTAAGGAAAAATTTTATCCTCGAAAATGGGCAAAATATGAAGACGCAACTATTGAAAGAATCAGATTACTTCCAGATGATTACAGATTGAATGAAATTGAATCAGATTACAACCAGATGAAAGAAATGTTTTATGGGTCTGTGCCATCATTTGAAGAGTTGTTAACAACTATCGCTAATTTAGAAAAAGAAATCCATAAACTTTAGACATCAATTATTTTAGTCCCCCACTTTTATGGGTGGCTTTTTTCTTTTCCCTCATTTTATTGTGATAACAAAATCAAGCCTTCTTTTTTATGATGGTATTGAACTTGGGCTACGAGCTGTACAAAAAAGAGAGTTTCTCCTAGAACGGAAAGTTCTTCGTCAAAACTCCTATTTTTGTCGTGCTCGCTTAACGCCCTCGTATCTAATAAAGAGTGACAGTTTGTTGCTACATAAAAAAGAAAAGAAGGACTATTTATGACCAAAACATGTAATCATCACTTTCTTGTCAATCAGGAAAAAGGCGAGAAACACGTCTTTCGTAAGAGTAAAAAATACCGAACCCTTTGCTCGGTTGCCCTTGGAACCATGGTGACTGCTGTTGTTGCTTGGGGTGGAACAGTTGCACATGCTGATGAAGTCTCATCATCAGTTGACACCAGCATTCAACGAACGGAAAATCCAGCCACGAATTTACCAGACGCACAGCCAAACCCTGTTTCTGAACAAACTGAAAGTTTAGTTTCAACTGGACAATCTAACGGTGCAATTGCAGTCACCGTACCACATGATACGGTAACACAAGCAGTTGAAGAGGCAAAGGCTGAAGGTGTTTCTACGGTTGAAGATAGTCCAATGGATTTAGGAAATACAACTTCTGCGACAGAGACCAGCCAACAAATTTCAAAAGCAGAAGCAGATGCCCAAAACCAAGTTGTGGCTATCAATGAAGTTACTGAAACCTACAAAGCTGACAAAGCGACATACGAATCGAATAAAGCCCGCATTGAACAAGAAAATAGGGAGCTGTCACAGGCCTACGAAGGGGCCAACCAAACTGGTAAAGAGACAAATACTTGGGTTGATACCAAAGTCAATGACCTAAAATCCCAGTATGCAGATGCTGATGTGACAGTAAAAGAACAAGTAGTTTCATCAGGAAATGGGACATCTGTATTAGACTATACAAACTATGGCAAGACTGTTGAAACCAGTCAATCAACGAACGAACAAGCTGTAGCGGATTATCTAACAAAGAAAACAAAGGCAGATGATATTGTTGCGAAAAATCAGGCCATTCAAAAAGAAAATGAAGCTGGACTTGCTAAGGCAAAGGCAGATAATGAAGCCATTGAAAGGCGTAATCAGGCTGGTCAAGCAGCTGTTGATGCTGAAAACCGTGCAGGTCAAGCCGCAGTAGATCAAGTGAATCAGGAGAAAGAACAATTCGTTTCAGATCGTGCTGCCGAGATTGAAGCTATTACAAAACGTAATAAAGAAAAAGAAGCCGCAGCCAGAAAAGAGAATGAAGCGATTGATGCCCACAATGCCAAAGAAATGGAACGCTATCAACGTGACTTGGCCGAGATTTCAAAAGGTGAAGAAGGTTATATTTCTGAAGCCCTTGCTCAAGCCCTCAATCTCAATAACGGTGAGCCACAAGCACAACATGGAGCCAATACCCGAAATCCTAATCAGATCATTTCAACTGGTGATGCTATGCTGGGTGGCTACTCAAGAATTTTGGATTCAACAGGATTCTTTGTCTATGACAGCTTCAAAACAGGTGAGACTCTTAGTTTTAGCTATCAAAATCTTCAAAATGCACGATTTGATGGTAAAAAGATTAGTCGAGTGACTTACGAAATTACCAACCTTGTATCACCAGCTGGAACCAATGCCGTGAAATTGGTTGTACCAAACGATCCCACAGAGGGCTTTATTGCCTATCGAAATGACGGAAACGGTGACTGGCGAACAGACAAGATGGAGTTTCGTGTAGTTGCTAAGTATTTCTTGGAAGACGGTTCACAAGTTACCTTCTCCAAAGAAAAGCCAGGAGTCTTCACACATTCTTCCCTCAATCATAATGACATTGGTCTAGAATATGTCAAAGATACTTCTGGGAAATTTGTGCCGATTAATGGTTCTACCGTTCAAGTGACTAATGAAGGTCTAGCACGTTCTTTGGGTTCCAACCGTGCAAGTGATTTGAATTTACCTGAGGAATGGGATACCACATCAAGTCGTTATGCTTATAAAGGAGCAATTGTCTCAACAGTTACATCAGGAAATACCTACACAGTCACCTTTGGCCAAGGTGATATGCCACAGAATGTTGGTTTGTCTTACTGGTTTGCCTTAAATACCCTACCAGTGGCACGTACTGTAACACCATATAGTCCCAAACCTCATGTAACGGTGGAACTTGAACCCATTCCAGAACCTATTACGGTAACACCAGATGTCTATATTCCAAAAACTTTTACACCAGAAAAGCCTGTGACCTTCACGCCAAAGCCTTTGAAAGAAGTGGTGCAGCCTAGTCTGACCTTGACCAAAGTAACCTTACCTGTTAAACCTACTCCAAAAGAACTTCCAACGCCACCACAAGCACCAACTGTCCATTATCATGCGTACCGTTTGACGACAACTCCAGAGATTATGAAAGAAGTGGTCAATAGTGACCAAGCTAATCTTCATGAGAAAACTGTCGCAAAAGATTCAACGGTGATTTATCCCTTAACAGTTGATGCCTTATCGCCCAATCGTGCCCAAACGACTAGTCTCATTTTTGAGGACTACTTGCCTGCTGGTTACCTATTTGATAAGGAAACAACACAAAAAGAGAATGGAAACTATGTCCTTAGCTTTGATGAGACTAAGAATTTTGTGACCTTAACCGCAAAGGAAAACTTGTTGCAGGAGGTAAATAAAGATTTAACCAAGGTTTATCAACTGACCGCTCCAAAACTCTATGGTTCTGTTCAAAATGATGGGGCAACCTATTCCAATAGTTACAAACTCCTTTTGAACAAGGGCACAACCAATGCTTACACAGTCACTTCAAATGTTGTAACGGTTCGTACACCAGGTGATGGGGAGACAACTACACTCATTACACCAGATAAAAACAATGAAAATGCGGATGGTGTCCTCATTAATGACACGGTCGTAGCCTTTGGCACAACCAACCACTATCGTTTGACTTGGGATTTGGACCAGTATAAGGGAGATCGTTCTGCTAAAGAGACAATTGCACGAGGCTTCTTCTTTGTGGACGATTACCCAGAGGAAGTGCTTGATGTGGTGGAAAATGGGACGGCTGTTACAACCCTTGACGGTCAGAAGGTATCAGGAATAACGGTTAAAAACTATGCTTCCCTAAATGAAGCCCCTAAAGACCTTCAAGATAAATTGGCTCGTGCTAAGATTACACCAACAGGTGCCTTTCAAGTCTTTTTGCCGGATGACAACCAAGCCTTTTATGACCAGTATGTTCAAACAGGAACTTCTTTAGCTCTTTTGACCAAAATGACGGTTAAAGATAGTCTCTACGGTCAGACAAAGACCTATACAAACAAGGCTTACCAAGTTGATTTTGGAAATGGCTATGAAACCAAGGAAGTGACTAACACGCTTGTTTCTCCAGAACCCAAGAAACAAAACCTCAATAAAGACAAAGTGGACATCAATGGGAAGCCCATGCTAGTGGGAACTCAAAATCACTATACTCTCTCATGGGACTTGGACCAATACCGAGGGATTAAAGCAGACAACACTCAGATTGCACAAGGTTTTTACTTTGTGGATGATTATCCAGAAGAAGCTTTATTGCCGGATGAAGCAGCTATTCAGTTTATCACATCTGATGGCAAAACAGTTTCAGGAATCACGGTGAAGTCTTATTCTCAATTATCAGAAGCTCCTAAAACACTACAAGCAGCCCTTTCGAAACAAAAAATTCAGCCTAAAGGAGCTTTTCAAGTTTTCATGCCTGAGGACCCACAAGCCTTTTTTGAATCTTATGTGACCAAGGGGGAGAATATTACCATTGTCACTCCGATGATGGTTTTGGAAACCATGCTTAATTCAGGGAATTCTTATGAAAACGTGGCTTATCAGGTGGACTTTGGCCAAGCCTATGAAACCAACACGGTGACCAATTTTGTCCCTAAAGTAACTCCACATAAGTCTAATACCAATCAAGAAGGTATTTCAATTGATGGAAAGACTGTTCTTCCGAATACGGTCAATTATTACAAAATTGTCTTGGATTACAGTCAATACAAGGACATGGTCGTGACGGATGATGTTCTTGCCAAGGGATTTTACATGGTAGATGATTACCCAGAAGAAGCCCTTACCCTAAATCCTGATGGCATTCAAGTTTTGGATAAGGATGGCAATCGTGTATCTGGTATCTCTGTCAGCACCTACGCTAGTTTGTCAGAAGCTCCGAAAGTCGTCCAAGATGCCATTGCTAAACGTCAGTTTACACCTAAAGGAGCCATTCAAGTTCTTAGTAGCGATGATCCTAAAACCTTTTATGAGACCTATGTGAAGACTGGTCAAACCTTAGTTGTCACGCTTCCGATGACGGTTAAAAATGAGTTGACCAAAACAGGTGGTCAGTATGAAAATACAGCCTATCAGATTGATTTTGGCTTGGCCTATGTCACTGAAACAGTGGTTAATAATGTTCCAAAATTAGACCCGCAAAAAGATGTGGTGATCGACTTGTCTCATAAAGATGCCAGCCTTGATGGTAAAGAAGTGGCCTTGCATCAAACCTTTAACTATCGCTTGGTTGGAGCGATGATCCCAAGCAATCGTGCGACAGATTTATTTGAATATGGTTTTGAAGATAACTATGATGAAAAGCATGATGAGTATAATGGTGTTTATCGCAGCTATCTGATGACGGATGTCATCCTCAAAGACGGTTCTGTCTTAAAAGAAGGAACGGAGGTTACGAAATATACCTTGCAACAGGTAGATACAGAAAATGGCCTCGTGTCAATTTCATTTGATAAATCCTTCTTAGAGACTATCTCTGATGATTCAGCCTTTCAGGCAGATGTTTACCTGCAGATGAAACGGATTGCGACTGGTCATGTGGAGAATACCTACCTTCATACAGTGAATGGCTATGTCATCAGTTCAAATACAGTTGTAACACATACACCTCAACCTGAAGAACCAAGTCCAAATCAACCCACACCACCTCAACCACCAATTGAGACTATTGAACCGCCTGTTCCAGCAAGCATTTTGCCAAATACAGGGGAACAGGAATCCCTTTTGGGCTTGATTGGAGCTGGTATTCTACTTGGTACGGCTTATGGACTGAAGAAAAAGGAGGAGAAGTAGATGAATCCAAAAACTATTTATGAAAAGGATTCAGACCAAGATGGTTTGACAGATGCTCAGGAACTAGCTTTGGGAACCAATCCGCAGTCTGTTGACACAGATGGTGATGGTCAAGCTGATTTAGAAGAGCTACAATCTGGACATTCACCACTAGTCCCACAAAAGGAGTTATGTGATGACTTGGAACTTTGACACCATGAAAGAGGCTTTGTCTGAAATGGAGAAGGTCGATTACCAAGAGTTTATCAAAGCCTTTCTCTCTTTGGAATTACGTATTTCTGATAGAACAATCCTCAATCAGGTTTATCAAGATTATATGGATGAAGATGACCTATCCTTGATTAGTGAGGAGCTACGAGATAAAGTGGATAGTTATCAGGATGAAGTACAGGCAGATATGACTGACATTCTGGAAAAGTTGTACCGAACAGGTGAAGGCTCTAGTTTTATTATGGATTTAATGTCCTCAAATAGTCTCTCAGACACCTTGGAACAGTATGAGGTTTTGGATAGTGACGATTATTCACCACTTAGCCTTGAAACCTTACAGGCCATGATTCAACAGGACTTGGCTATTTCCAGTCAGGATTATTTTGGAGATTTGGTTCACCTTGCCTTGCAAAAAGATTTACTAGACCAGAAAAGTCATTTCTTACAACACTATGTGGCAACTGTAATGGAAGGTATTCCGCAAGAAAGAGACCAACGAGCCTTGGTCCTGGATTAACACAAAGGGCTGAGAAAAACTCTCAGCCCTTTTAAAATGGGAGGGAAAATGAATCAAGAAGTCTTACTACAAATGATGAGAGCCACTATTCCTCGTGATAGAGCCCTGCTTGAGGCATTTTTATATTACCAAGCAGAGCATTTTGATGAGGAGTGGGATAGTCTTATTCGTCAGTTTATGACCAATAGGCAGGGAATCAAAAGATCTGTTCAGGTACTTCACTTTGAGACAGATGTTTCAGCTTTTGTCCAGGCTAGTCCCTATGATACTGCTCATGATCTATTGACCTATACACAAGTTTTCGGCCAAACTGGTCTCCAAAAACTCGACAAACTATCGCCGTCTGAAAAAGACTTGGTGATTGAAGTGGCCTTGTTCAATCTTGCCACTCGTTTTCAATTATTAGACTCAAATGGACACTACCAAACTATTTCACCAGATTCTCTATTACAAAAGAGTAGGGGAGCTAATTTGGTCAATGTGTATCGTGTGGCTAATAATTTAGCGGATCGGATTAGCCGAGATATTGAACAGTTTCTCTTAACTTACGAGCCTGAGCTGGAGACAAGAGCTGATGAAACAGTTCTAGAAAATGAAGAAACTGGTGATGAGCACAAAGCTAGTGTTCATCAAGCAATATCATTTAGAGAAGAGGGATCGCTAATTATTGCTAGTTTGGATGTAGATTTGTCTCAACTAGATGTTCAAATAGGAAAAACCAGTCATCTGCCAGCTTATGAAGAGTTATCCTTACGACGTAAATTTGAGATTCTAACATATTTTGACCAAATTCGAAATGAACGTTCCAAAGTCCCAAGTTTTAGACGAGGTGATTTTGATACTGATATGGAAATGATACCAGTCTTTGAGGGAGAAGAGTTACTAACCTATCTAGAGGCTAATGGTAGTCCCTATGAGCTGAAACGAACGCTGACCACAGTCGAAGAAAAGGAATTAGAAAAAATTGGACAAGCCATTAGGATAGAAAATCAAGAAAAATTGACTCAGGTAGGGATTGATTTATCTCAGTTTGAATCAGACCAAGTCGGTATTTTATTGGATGCGGCAGGTCGTTTTCGTTTAAAAAATGCAGACCTTGCTTTACTAGGTGGTTATCCCAAAGCCTCGGTAACTCAACTAGCCCTTGCGACAGAACTACTCCAAATGGGACTAAGTCATGAAAAGGTTGAATTTTTCTTTGGTAGCCAGCTTTCCCTTGAAGAGTTGCGACAAGTTGCTTACGCCTTTTTACACCAAGAACTCAGCAGAGAAGATGCGGAACAATTTGAAAAAGATAAACGCAATCAGCCAGATTTAACCTTCAGAGATTGGAAGAGCAAGCTAGAGAAAGCTGAGGGAAAAGAAGTAGTTGATGAAGAATTCGCGGAAAATCCACTGGTTCAGAGAGTATTGGACACTTATCCTCTGGGGTCATTGGTTTCCTATAAGGGACAGGACTTTGAGGTCATGTCGGTCAGCGATGCTCGATTGAACGGTTTGATTCGGATTGAGTTAGTCAATGATTTTTCGGATATCATTGAACAAAATCCAGTTCTTTATTTGAGGACCTGGGAAGAAGTCAGTCAGGCACTTCATCAGCTAAAGGCAGAAAAACAAACAGAGTTAGAAGAAGCGGACCAAGAATTAAACCTATTCTCATTTCTGGAAGAGGAGCCAGTTCAGAGTATTGGACTATTGGAACCAGATGGTTCAGAAAAAGGTCATAACGATACTGAACTTGAAGAATCAGATAATCAAATTCCTGAAGAGGAAGTCGTCGAAACAATTCCAGAGATTCCAGTAACGGACTTTTATTTTCCAGAAGATATGACGGACTTTTATCCAAAGACTGCTAGAGATAAGGTTGAGACAAACATTGCGGCCATTCGTTTGGTAAAAAATCTAGAAGTAGAGCACCGCAATGCTTCATTAAGTGAACAAGAACTGCTTGCCAAGTATGTGGGCTGGGGTGGACTTGCCAATGATTTCTTTGATGACTATAATCCAAAATTTTCTAAGGAACGAGAAGAACTGAAAAGCCTAGTCACAGATAAAGAGTATTCGGATATGAAACAGTCCTCTCTGACAGCCTATTACACAGACCCAGCCCTGATCCGTCAGATGTGGGATAAGTTGGAAAGAGATGGCTTTACAGGTGGCAAAATCCTAGATCCTTCCATGGGAACAGGGAATTTTTTTGCAGCAATGCCCAAACACTTAAGAGAAAAGAGTGAGTTATATGGTGTGGAATTAGATACAATTACAGGAGCTATTGCCAAACACCTTCATCCCAATAGTCACATTGAAATTAAGGGCTTTGAGACGGTGGCTTTTAACGACAATAGTTTTGATTTGGTGATTTCAAATGTGCCCTTTGCCAATATACGAATTGCGGATAACAGGTACGATAGGCCTTACATGATTCATGACTACTTTGTCAAAAAGTCACTTGATCTGGTCCATGATGGTGGACAAGTAGCGATTATCTCTTCAACAGGAACCATGGATAAGCGAACAGAAAACATCTTACAAGATATTCGTGAGACAACTGAATTTCTTGGTGGGGTTCGACTGCCTGATTCTGCCTTTAAGGCCATTGCAGGAACGCGTGTCACAACGGATATGTTATTCTTCCAGAAACACTTAGACAAGGGATATGTGGCAGACGACTTAGCCTTTTCAGGTTCTATTCGCTATGAGAAGGATAGTCGCATTTGGCTCAATCCTTATTTTGATGGGGAATACAATAGCCAAGTGCTAGGAACCTACGAGGTCAGAAATTTTAACGGCGGAACACTTTCTGTTAAGGGGACTAGTGATAACTTGATTGCAAGTGTTGAAGCAGCTCTACATCAAGTAAAAGCCCCAAGAG
This sequence comes from Streptococcus suis, assembly GCF_024509525.1. GTDB lineage: Bacteria > Bacillota > Bacilli > Lactobacillales > Streptococcaceae > Streptococcus > Streptococcus suis_AC. Next base: position 14,118 of record NZ_JAMWEM010000007.1, on the reverse strand, counting down.
AGATTGATAGAAATGAGGTCATCGTTAATCCAATTGTGTTGACCAAACAAGTCATTGATACCTCCATTCCAGCTGAAATGAGGGAGAATCTAGGTCAGTACAGTTTTGGTTATCAGGGTTCTACAGTTTACTATCGAGATAACAAAGGCATTCGAGTCGGAACCAAGACGGAAGAAATCAGTTACTATGTCGATGAAGAGGGCAACTTCAAAGCATGGGACACTAAACATTCTCAAAAGCAGATTGATCGCTTTAATGCCTTAGAAGTGACTGATAGCACAGCTCTGGATGTCTATGTGACCGATGATGCAGCAAAACGTGGTCAGTTTAAGGGATATTATAAAAAGACAGTTTTCTATGAAGCTCCATTGTCTGATAAAGAAGTGGCACGAATCAAAGGAATGGTCGATATTCGCAATGCTTACCAAGAGGTCATTGCCATTCAACGCCATTATGACTATGATAAGAAGACCTTTAACCACTTGTTAGGTAAACTCAATCGTACCTATGATAGCTTTGTCAAACGCTATGGGTATTTGAATAGTGCTGTGAACCGCAATCTTTTTGATAGTGATGATAAGTATTCGCTTCTTGCTAGTTTGGAAGATGAAAGTCTGGATCCAAGTGGAAAGTCTGTTATCTATACTAAATCTCTTGCCTTTGAGAAGGCTCTAGTGCGTCCTGAAAAAGAGGTTAAAAAGGTACATACTGCCCTTGATGCCTTAAATTCGAGCTTGGCTGACGGACGAGGTGTTGATTTCGCTTATATGATGTCTATCTATCAGGTTGATTCGCAGATGACCTTGATTGAGGAGTTAGGCGACCTCATTATGCCTGATCCTGAGAAGTATTTGAATGGAGAATTGACCTATGTTTCTCGCCAAGACTTTCTGTCAGGGGATGTCGTTACCAAGTCAGAAGTGGTGGACCTATTCGTCAAACAAGACAATCAGGACTTTAACTGGTCACATTATGCAGGACTTCTAGAAGCTATTAAACCAGCACGTATTACTTTGGCAGACATTGATTATCGAATCGGTTCACGCTGGATTCCTTTGTCTGTTTACGGAAAATTTGCCCAAGAAACCTTTATGGGGAAAGCCTATGAACTGTCAGACCAAGAAGTAGCAACAGTCCTTGAAGTCAGTCCCATTGACGGGGTTATCACTTACCAATCTAAGTTTGCCTACACCAATTCCAACGCAACGGATAGGAGTTTAGGTGTCCCTGCTTCACGCTATGATAGTGGTCGAAAAATCTTCGAAAATCTCCTGAATTCCAATCAACCAACGATCACAAAACAAGTTGTCGAAGGGGATAAGAAAAAGAATGTGACAGATGTGGAGAAAACAACGGTCCTACGTGCCAAGGAAACACACCTACAAGAACTCTTTCAAGGTTTTGTAGCAAAGTATCCAGAAGTCCAACAAATGATTGAAGACACCTATAATAGGCTCTACAATCGTACAGTATCAAAGTCCTATGATGGTAGTCATTTAACCATTGATGGACTTGCCCAGAATATCTCCTTACGTCCTCACCAAAAGAATGCCATTCAACGAATTGTGGAGGAAAAACGTGCCCTACTAGCCCATGAGGTAGGGTCTGGAAAAACCTTGACCATGCTTGGGGCAGGATTCAAACTGAAAGAACTCGGAATGGTACATAAACCACTTTATGTGGTGCCGTCTAGTCTGACTGCTCAGTTTGGTCAAGAAATCATGAAATTCTTCCCAACCAAAAAAGTCTATGTGACCACTAAGAAAGACTTTGCCAAAGCCAAACGTAAGCAGTTTGTGTCTCGGATTATTACAGGGGATTATGATGCGATTGTCATTGGGGATTCCCAGTTTGAGAAAATACCGATGAGTCGTGAAAAACAGGTCACCTATATCAATGACAAACTTGAGCAACTCAGAGAAATCAAGCTAGGAAGTGATTCTGATTATACGGTGAAAGAAGCGGAGCGTTCGATTAAGGGATTGGAGCACCAGTTGGAAGAACTCCAAAAACTAGAGCGAGATACCTTTATCGAATTTGAAAACCTTGGCATTGATTTTCTCTTTGTGGATGAGGCTCATCACTTCAAGAATATCCGTCCAATCACTGGACTTGGGAATGTAGCCGGCATTACCAACACGACTTCAAAAAAGAACGTAGACATGGAGATGAAGGTGAGACAGGTTCAGGCAGAGCATGGAGATAGAAATGTCGTTTTTGCGACAGGAACACCAGTTTCTAACTCTATTAGTGAACTTTTCACCATGATGAATTACATTCAACCTGATGTTTTAGAGCGATACCAGGTATCCAATTTTGATTCATGGGTTGGGGCTTTTGGGAATATTGAAAACTCTATGGAACTAGCCCCGACAGGAGATAAGTACCAACCCAAGAAACGGTTCAAGAAATTTGTCAACCTTCCTGAACTCATGCGAATCTACAAGGAAACTGCCGATATTCAGACCTCAGATATGCTCGACTTACCTGTACCTGAAGCTAAGATTATTGCGGTGGAAAGCGAGTTAACGCAAGCTCAGAAATTCTATTTAGAAGAGCTGGTAAAGCGTTCGGACGCTATCAAGTCAGGTAGTGTTGATCCAAGTAGAGATAACATGCTTAAAATCGTGCGCTGTTAAGCGTAAAAATGTATCTCCCTCACAGAGGGATATTATTGAAAGTAAATAATAGGAGCAACTAACTAACCTAGCGGGGAAACCCAAAGGGGACAATAGCATGTTAGTAAAGCGGATAAGGAGCGAGTTACAACGCTTTGATGTGCCGCAAGTTCCGTAACCTATGGTTAAGGCTAAACTGCTTGAACCTCAATTCTGACTAGGTGCAAAGCATCGCCCATCGGAAAGTAACTGAGACCGATGTTACTGTATATTCGTTGTTGTGATTTTGGACGAATAACTTTCTACAGTAAAAGAGCATACGATAAGTATGAATAAAGGAATGAGTGAGGAACCTAAGGGTTACTAGAACGTACATTTTTAACGAATAGCAGGATTGCCTAAGAGGGGAGACCCTTATGGTAACGGAGTCACCGTAGTAGTCCGAGCAAGGGAAATCCTTGTACATGGCGAAGGGTGACAGGTAATTTCGATTAGTTAGAAAGGATTAGGTGCGTGGGATGCGTACAGCCAAAACTATTTTAACGGTCATTCATGAACGTGGAAAACAAGATAAACCACTCGAAAGGGTTTATAAGTTACTATTTAATCGTGAACTCTATCTGATAGCCTATGCAAAGTTATACCCGAATAATGGAGCAATGACAAAGGGTGTTTCAGAGGAAACGATTGATGGAATGTCTATTCAAAAAATAGATATGATTATTGAACAATTAAGACGAGAAACCTATTATTGGAGACCAGCTAGGAGAGAGTACATTCCTAAAAAGAATGGAAAACACCGTCCTTTGGGAATACCAGTATGGAGTGATAAACTTCTTCAGGAAGTGATTCGCATGATATTAGAAGCCTATTATGAGCCACAATTTAGTGAACATTCTCATGGTTTTAGACCAAAAAGAGGGTGTCATACAGCTTTACAAGAAATTCAGACCTGGAAAGGGACACGTTGGTTCATAGAAGGAGATATCTCTAGTTATTTTGACACGATTGACCACGATGTATTAATCACTATGTTGTCTAGACAAATTCAGGATGGTCGGTTTATTAGGCTTATCAAAAATATGCTTGAGGCAGGATATCTTGATGATTGGAAGTTTCACAAGACTATTAGTGGAACACCGCAAGGTGGAGTTATTAGTCCTTTATTAGCTAATATCTATTTACATCAATTTGATAAGTGGGTCGGTGAAGAACTGATACCTCAATATACAAGAGGTAACAAGCAGAAAGCAAACTCAGCCTATAATCGTTTGAGTAGAAGAATTAAATGCTATCAGGATAAAGGAGATTATAAAAAAGCTCATCAGTTAATTGTTGAGAGAAGAAATCTCCCTTCAGTTGATACTTATGATACCAGCTATCGGAGATTAAGATATGTTCGGTATGCGGATGACTTTATTCTAGGCTTTACAGGTTCAAAAGCTGAGGCAAAGGCTATAAAGAAGCAAATTGGAGACTTTTTAAATACTAAGTTATCTTTGGAGCTTTCTCAAGAAAAGACTTTGATTACCCATGCGACTGGAGAATCAGCTAAATTTCTGGGATATAAGATAAAAGCACAACGTGTCAATGATTATATTGATAACAAAGGGAGACGGAGTGCCAATGGTGTTATCGCATTATTTGTACCTGCATCAGTTATTGAAAGCAAATGCCGCCAATACATGAAAAATGGTAAAGCTATTCATCGTAATAACTTATTGCATGATGATGACTTTAGTATCGTTCAAACTTACCAACAAGAATATAGAGGGTTGGTTCAATATTATATATTGGCACAAAATTTGTCATGGTTCTCAAAAGTCTATTGGTATATGGAAACATCACTCCTTAAAACATTAGCATTTAAACATAAGTCATCCATTAATAAAATGTTAGCTAAATATAAGACTACCACAACTAGCACGAATGGCCGAACTGTGCCGTGTTTACAGGTAGTTGTGCCTCGAGAAGATAAACCTCCTCTAGTTGCAACATGGGGTGGCATTTCACTTTCTTATAAAAAGAAAGCTGTAATAGAAGATGCTCCGTATCAAGTTTATGGTGGTCGAACAGAGCTTATCAAGCGATTACTCGCAAATAAGTGTGAGCTATGTGGAAGTGAGGAGAACATAGAGGTACATCATATCAGAAAATTAGCAGACTTGAACAAACACAATGGGAAATTAGTTCCAAAGTGGAAAGAAATCATGTCAGCAAGATGTCGAAAAACGCTAGTGACTTGTCGGGATTGTCACCATGCAATACATAATGGTTCAATAAATACACGTTTATGAAATGAAATTACTGGAGAGCCGGATGATGCGAAAGTATCATGTCCGGTTCGGTGGGGGGATAATGGAAAAGGGGTCGCAATGACTACCTCGCTAGTATCCTACCCTACACAGGAGAAGCCAGAAAACTAGCCATTGATATGCGGTTGATTGACCCTGCTTACTCCTTATCGGATAATCAGAAAATCCTTCAAGTAGTGGATAATGTCGAACGAATCTACCGTGATGGAGCTGAAGACAAAGCCACTCAGATGATTTTTTCAGATATTGGAACTCCTAAAAGTAAGGAAGAAGGGTTTGATGTCTACAATGAACTGAAAGCTTTGCTGGTTGATCGAGGGATTCCAAAAGAAGAAATTGCCTTTGTGCATGATGCCAATACTGATGAGAAGAAAAATTCTCTGTCACGAAAGGTCAATAGTGGTGAAGTGCGGATTCTCATGGCTTCTACGGAAAAAGGTGGAACGGGTCTAAACGTGCAATCACGCATGAAAGCTGTCCACCATTTAGATGTTCCTTGGCGTCCCTCTGATGTAGGACGGATTTTGCGGACATTCAAAATAAAAAAGAATGTGGAGGTAACAGACAATGGCAAAGACAATTTTTGAGGAAATGGGCGGCAAATACGAAAGGCAAGGCGATTATTTAATACCGTGCTTAACTGTACCCGCCGAAGAAGAACAGCCGATAGGCATCTGGGGACAGCGGCATTTGGATTATCTGAAGCATCACTGCAAAGTTACATACACCAATCTTCTTACAAGCGGCAGACTTAACGCTTACCTTGCCGACATTGACAGACAGGCACAGGAACGCTTTGAAAGGCTCATAGAGGGTATGAAACAGGCACAGGGCATAACGGAACAGCTAAAGGCAGAAAACGCCTTAGAATGGACAGGATGCCTCAATAACATAAGGGCTTGTGCGAGGGAGATTGTGGAAAAGGAAATTATTTTTGCATAAACAGATGATTAGTGGCAGGGGGAAATCCTGCCGCTTTTTCTGCTTTAGTTTGTCAGCTTGACAAATAAAGGGTTAAGGAATATAATTAGATTCAGTATTATACAAGGAGTTAATAAATATGCGGCAAGGTATTCTTAAATAAACTGTCAATTTGATAGTGGGAACAAAAAGTAGCAGTCCCGTTTCACTTTTAATATGGGGCTTAGTTTTTTGTACCCAGTTTAAGAATACTTTTATCATGTAATTTTATATGCCCGAAAACATATAAGTGTTTTGGGGCTATTGGAGTTATTTACCCAGTGATAGGAGTATTTATCACTGGGTATTTTTATGCCCTTTTTTGGGTGTTGATAGGAGGAAAATCACATGAAAATAATTAACTTAGGCATTCTGGCTCACGTTGACGCAGGAAAGACAACATTAACGGAGAGTTTATTGTATACCAGTGGTGCAATTGCAGAACCAGGGAGCGTAGATAAAGGCACAACAAGGACAGATACAATGAATTTGGAGCGTCAAAGGGGAATCACTATCCAGACAGCAGTGACATCTTTTCAGTGGGAGGATGTAAAAGTCAACATTATAGATACGCCAGGCCATATGGATTTTTTGGCGGAAGTATACCGTTCTTTATCCGTATTAGACGGAGCAGTATTATTAGTTTCTGCAAAGGATGGCATACAGGCACAGACCCGTATACTGTTTCATGCACTACAGACAATGAAGATTCCGACAATTTTTTTCATCAATAAAATTGACCAAGAGGGGATTGATTTGCCAATGGTATATCAAGAAATGAAAGCAAAGCTTTCTTCGGAAATTATAGTGAAGCAAAAGGTTGGGCAGCATCCCCATATAAATGTAACGGACAATGACGATATGGAACAGTGGGATGCGGTAATTATGGGAAACGATGAACTATTAGAGAAATATATGTCAGGGAAACCGTTTAAAATGTCAGAACTGGAACAGGAAGAAAACAGGAGATTCCAAAACGGAACGTTATTTCCCGTTTATCACGGAAGTGCTAAAAACAATCTGGGGATTCGGCAGCTTATAGAAGTGATTGCCAGTAAGTTTTATTCATCAACGCCTGAAGGTCAATCTGAACTATGCGGGCAGGTTTTTAAGATTGAATATTCAGAGAAAAGGCGGCGTTTTGTTTATGTGCGTATATATAGCGGAACATTGCATTTGAGGGATGTTATTAAAATATCTGAAAAAGAGAAAATAAAAATCACAGAGATGTGTGTTCCGACAAACGGTGAATTATATTCATCCGATACAGCCTGCTCTGGTGATATTGTAATTTTACCAAATGATGTTTTGCAGCTAAACAGTATTTTGGGGAACGAAATGCTGTTGCCGCAGAGAAAATTTATTGAAAATCCTCTCCCTATGCTCCAAACAACGATTGCAGTAAAGAAATCTGAACAGCGGGAAATATTGCTTGGGGCACTTACAGAAATTTCAGATGGCGACCCTCTTTTAAAATATTATGTGGATACTACAACGCATGAGATTATACTTTCTTTTTTGGGGAATGTGCAGATGGAAGTCATTTGTGCCATCCTTGAGGAAAAATACCATGTGGAGGCAGAAATAAAAGAGCCTACTGTTATATATATGGAAAGACCGCTTAGAAAAGCAGAATATACCATCCACATAGAAGTCCCGCCAAATCCTTTCTGGGCTTCTGTCGGGTTGTCCATAGAGCCGCTCCCTATTGGAAGCGGAGTGCAGTATGAAAGCAGAGTTTCACTTGGATATTTAAACCAATCGTTCCAAAATGCGGTTATGGAGGGGGTTCTTTATGGCTGCGAGCAGGGGCTGTATGGATGGAAAGTGACAGACTGTAAAATCTGTTTTGAATATGGATTGTATTATAGTCCTGTAAGTACCCCCGCAGACTTTCGGCTGCTTTCCCCTATCGTATTGGAGCAGGCTTTAAAAAAAGCAGGGACAGAACTATTAGAGCCATATCTCCACTTTGAAATTTATGCACCGCAGGAATATCTCTCACGGGCGTATCATGATGCTCCAAGGTATTGTGCAGATATTGTAAGTACTCAGATAAAGAATGACGAGGTCATTCTGAAAGGAGAAATCCCTGCTAGATGTATTCAAGAATACAGGAACGATTTAACTTATTTCACAAATGGGCAGGGAGTCTGCTTGACAGAGTTAAAAGGATACCAGCCAGCTATTGGTAAATTTATTTGCCAACCCCGCCGCCCGAATAGCCGTATAGATAAGGTTCGGCATATGTTCCACAAGTTAGCTTAACAGCTTGCAAAAGTCATATAAAATGAGATTTGAAAGGATTAGAGACTAATTATGATGAAATGCGAATGGATATTGTGTCCTGTTTGTGGGAGCAAAACCCGTAATAAAATTAGGAAGGACACTGTTTTGGAGAATTATCCCCTTTATTGTCCAAAATGCAGACAAGAAAGCTTGATTAAAGTTGACAACTTGAAGATAACTGTCATCAAAGAGCCAGACGCTTAAGACGCAGAGCCGATGAAATTGTGGAACAATTCACGAATCATCGGCTCTTTTTGTTTCGTATTTGAAAGAACAAACTCACCAAATAAAAAAAACGATATTCGGGTGGGTTATTTTGTTATACCCTAAATTACCCTCTGAATTTGTTTTTAAATTTGGAGGGATTTTTTTATGTTCTTTTTTCGGGCGGTTATTCATCTGCTCATACGAAGTAAAATTTATCAATACATAGCATATCAGAGAATGGCAGGAAACCAGTTAAAAAAATTTCTGCCAGTGCAGCGGTACTTCTCACCTTGAAAGTGGAAGTACAATCTCCATACAACAGAATTTGTATTTCCCATAACCGTGAAGGTCACAGAGCCTTTGCGGTTTTTCTTTTGTCGTTTTTTGTTGGAAAGTGCCGCAGGGCTGTTTCTGGTGTGCGTTGCCGCTCCCCGCCTCTCCATCTGGATTTTTACATTTCAAAAATTCAGATTGGAGGTATTAGCGGTGAAATACGCACCAAGAAAAGTATATATCAAAGAAAGCGGCGGCTATGTGGAACTGTCCTATACGGATTTCTGCCGCCGCAGGCAAGCCGACAAGGGATATATGGACAAGCTGTTTATCCCCGTCCAAGGTTGTCTGCTTGAAGTCGTAAGGGAGCAATATGCGGACTTCTACCGTGACAGGGAGCGGTGGCGTTACCTGCAAAAATTAGATGCGAGGAACAGCCTGCTATCTCTGGACGGATTTACGGACAGCGAGGGGAATCCTCTGGACTTTATCGCTGATGAAGCGGCGGACATTGCGGAAACCGTTGTCAATGCTGTTATGGTGGACAGGCTGAAAGCCGCCCTGCCTTTGTTGTCGGATAGTGAGCAGGAGTTGATACAGGCAATCTTTTTTGACGGACTTTCCGAGCGTGAAGTCGGGGCGAGGTTAGGCATAACCCAGAGCGTTGTGAACAAACGCAAAGCCAGAATCCTAAGAAAACTAAGAAAGATAATAGAAAATTAAAATTTAAGGCGTTCAGCCCCCTTGTTTTTTCCTTTGGGAAAATGAGGGGGCTTTTCTCTGCCCTCTCAATCAATTCTGATTGGAGGAAGAAAGAATGGCATACAACCACGGACGGGAGGACAGGAAATGGCGTATCTGGAAAGAAGCGGAGGAAAAGCTGCTGCGTGAGTGCGGCGTTGATGAAGTGACCATTGAGCAGATACGCATAGCGGACAGGGCAGACTTCAATTCCAACAGGCGGTTTTACCGATGGACGAATGACGTTGCGGAATACCTTGAGGACATGGCAGACAGGGAGCGGCAAGCGGAGGTGAATACAGTTGCGGAGTTACTGGACGAGATTGAGAGCGAAAATCTCTATCAAGTATTAGTCACGGTGGACGGGCGTACCTTGAAAATCGTCCTGCTGAAAATGCAGGGGTATTCCACAAAGGAGATTGCCCCACTTGTGCATTTGACGACTGGTGCCATCTATGCGAGGTTAGACCATCTGCGGAAGAAGCTTCGGAAAATTTTGTAAGCGTCTAATACATCCCATTATTCTGCGGGCTACTGGGTGGGGAGTGGAATCTCCCCGCTTATTTTTGGCAGGAGGAAAACGGGATGGCATATAAAGCTAAGGCGTACACGCTTCGGGAGGAATCCACGGAAAGCGGTATAAGGTATTTTATCAGTTTTAAGGACGGGCAGGGGGAACACCACGAACTGGAAGTATCCGAGCAGTTATTCTTTGAATTTCGGCAGATGGAACGCAGGAACAGGAATCTTCTCCAATGGGACGAGCGGCACAGGGAGTTTTCGGAAGTATGGGACGAAACGCTGAACAGGCGGGCGTTAAAGCTGCCTAAGAGCATTGAGGAACAAATGATTGAAGCAGAACGGGCGGAACTGCTCTGTAAGGCGGTTGACAGACTGCCAGAGATACAAAGGCGACGTTTCCTGCTCTACTACGAGTATGAGTTCAATTTTTACCAAATCGCCGCTATGGAGCATTGCACCGCTTCTGCAATACAGAAATCCGTTGCTGTTGCAAAGAAGAAAGTAAAAGCGGAAATGAGGAAATATCTCCAACCATGACCGACACCGCCCGAAAAAGAAATCTGTTTTTTATTTGTGTGGGATTGGCGGTATTACATACTCTCACTTTTTTCGTGGGAGTAAATCTATTTTTAAGGAGGTCAACGCCTATGTGCAACAAAAACAAGATAACTGCCCGAAAGGAGGAAACCCATGCAGAAGTTACAGACAGTCAACGCCGAAACGCTCCTTTATGAGCCGCTTGAGAAGCCGTCCTTTGTGGTGGACAGCCTTATCCCCACAGGCTTGTCGCTGTTCTGCGGCTCACAGAAGATAGGCAAGAGCTGGCTCATGCTGAAGCTGTGCTTATGCGTGTCGCAGGGAATCCCCTTATGGGACATGACGACAATGGAGGGCGATGTGCTTTACCTCTGCCTTGAGGACACGTTCTGCCGCATACAGGACAGGCTGTTCCGTTTGACGGACGAAGCGAGCGGGCGGCTTCATTTTGCCGTGGCAAGCTGCAAGCTGTCAGACGGTCTTATCGTGCAGCTTGAGGATTATCTGAAAGACTATCCAGACAGCAGGCTCATTGTCATTGATACCTTGCAGAAAGTCCGTACAGCTTCAAAAGACAACGCCTATGCAAGCGACTATGGGGACATCTCCCTAATCAAAGATTTTGCCGACAGGCACTCTCTGGCGGTCATTGTCGTACACCACATCCGAAAGCAGAATGACAGCGATGTGTTCAACAAGGTGTCTGGGACGACAGGCTTAACGGGGAGTGCGGACGCTACCTTTGTTCTGGAAAAGGAGAAACGGGCATCTGACACCGCCAAGCTGTATGTAACGGGCAGGGACACGCCCTATCAGGAATACACGCTCCGTTTCCGTGATTGCAGTTGGGAACTTGTGGAGAGGAAAACGCAGGAGCAGCTTGCGAAAGAAACGATACCAGATGTCCTTTTTCGGTTGGTGGATTTTATGAGGGATAAGGAAGAATGGGCAGGCACGGCAACGGAGCTGTTAGCCGCTATGGGGGAAACGGAAACCATACCCACGGTGATTACGAAATGGCTGAATGAATATCACACCACATTTTTAAGCGAGAACCGTATCTGCTACCAGTACAGCCGCAGGAAAGACGGCAGGCAGATTGCCCTTGCAAGGAGGGCGGGTGACAGCGGTGACGGCGGTGACAGCGATATTGGGATACCCCCTGTTACTGTCATTGACGCTTAAAGCCATGTAAAGTTGGCGGCTCTGCCCTGCGGGTGACAGCGGTGACGGCAGTGACAGTGATTTTAGGATACCCTGCCGCTGTCATCCCTACGGGAGAACACCCCGCAAACGCAAAATGCAGGCGTGGGATTCACCCGCCCTTTTCGGGCGTGTAAAATCACCCCTGCGGTCAGAAAAATCTCTCCGATTTTTCCGACTGCGTTTACAGGGTGTAACACACTACACTTTGCCCTGCAAAGAGCCGTGTGCCAGACGTTCCCTCTGGACTCCCTTATGGCAGGTCTTACGCCCTGCTATCCTACGCCTTGCGGCTTCGGATAAAAGAACGGCGGCATGACGGTTACAGCTCTTGCGAGGGAGTATCCCAAAAACACCGTCACCATCGTCATGACCGTCATGCAGGGGATAAGGGTGACAGTTACGGCAATCGGCAGGGGGCATCCCAAAACTGCCGTCACCACCGTCACCGCTGTCACCCAAAGGGCAGTTACCCGCCGAAGAAAGGAAGATGATGGATTATGCCCTATGCAATCCTGCGTTTCCAGAAACGCAAAGCGGGCGGCGTTGCGGCTTGCGAACGCCACAACGAGCGGAAGAAAGAAGCCTACAAAAGCAACCCAGATATCGACATGGAATGCTCTAAAAATAACTATCATCTTGTCGCACCGCCAAAGTACACCTATAAGAAAGAGATTAACCGAAAGGTAGCCGAAGCAGGGTGCAGGACAAGGAAAGACAGCGTGATGATGGTGGAAACGCTCATCACGGCTTCACCAGAATTTATGAACCAGTTACCGCCCGAAGAACAGAAAGCGTATTTTACGATGGCTCTGGATTTCATTTCGGAGCGTGTCGGGGAGCAGAATATCCTCTCCGCAGTCGTCCACATGGACGAGAGAACGCCCCATATGCACCTCTGCTTTGTGCCGATTACACCAGACAATAAGCTGTCCGCCAAAACAATTTTAGGCAATCAAAAGAGCCTGTCGGAGTGGCAGACCGCCTACCATGAGCGGATGTCCTCACGTTGGAATCAGCTTGAGAGAGGTCAATCTTCGATGGAAACCAAGCGGAAACACGTCCCCACATGGCTCTATAAGTTGGGCGGCAGGCTTGATAAGCAGTATGGGGAAATCGTGTCTGCCCTGTCCGACATCAACGCCTTTAACGCAGGGAAAAAGCGTGACAAGGCTCTGGAACTGGTTGCCGCATGGCTGCCCGAAGTGGAGAAATTCTCTAAGGAAATCGGCAGACAGCAGGCGTATATCGACAGCTTAAAGGAGCAAATCGGGCAGGAAGCCGACTATGCAGGGCGTATGCGTGATGAAAAGTACGAGCAGGAATTAAAGGTGCAGAAAGCCAACCAGAGGATATTTGAATTGCAGAGAACCAACGAGCAGATGGGGCGGCTGCTCTCAAAGATACCGCCAGAAGTGTTGGAAGAATTACAGAGAACAGGCAGAAACAAATCAAGAGAAAGGTAAAAAGTGAATGAAGAAACAGGATTTTAAGGTGTTAAAGACCAAAGATTTATACCCGTTTCCCGACAATCCGTTTCATGTTGTGGAGGATGAAACGCTGTCAGAGTTAGCGGAAAGCATCAAGGAATTTGGCATTGTCACGCCGATAATCACACGCCCGAAAGAGGACGGGAACGGTTATGAAGTGATTGCGGGGCAGCGGCGTGTCCGTGCGTCCGAACTTGCAGGTATAAATACCGTGCCTGCATTTGTCCTGCCCTTAGACCGTGACCGAGCCATCATCACCCTTGTAGACAGTAATTTACAGCGTGAAAATATCCTGCCATCGGAGCGGGCGTTTGCCTACAGGATGAAATCCGAAGCCATGAAGCGGCAGGGTTTCCGCACAGACTTAACCTCGTCACAAGTTGTGACGAAGTTGCGGACGGACGACAAAGTGGCACAGGGCTTCGGCGTGGGCAGGATGACCGTCCAGCGTTTTATCCGCCTGACGGAACTGATACCGCCGATTTTGCAGATGGTGGACGAGGGGAAAATCGCCCTCACACCTGCGGTGGAACTGTCCTTTTTGAAGAAAGACGAGCAGGAAAATCTCTTTGCCACGATGGAGAGCGAAGAAGCAACGCCCTCACTCTCACAGGCACAGCGGATGAAAAGCATGAGCCAGAGCGGGCAGCTTGACATGGATATGATATTTTCCATTATGACGGAGGAAAAGGGAAACCAGAAAGAAACCTTGAAAATCAACACAAGCAAACTGAAAAAATACTTTCCGAAGGACACAACGCCGAAGCAGATGGAGGAAACCATCATCCGACTTCTGGAACGTGAGTTGCAGAGAAAACGGAGCAGGGACAGCCGCTCAATGTCATTAAGTTAAGCATTTAAAACTATTCCCGTCCGAGCAATTGATGACCAAACGGGAATAGTTTTTGTATTTAGGGCGCACAAAAAGGAGGTTTTTTAACCCTATTTTTCAACTATTATGTT
>NZ_JAMWEM010000006.1 GCF_024509525.1 Streptococcus suis | reverse complement strand
GAGGGTTAAGTGTTTGTTTTTCATTGTCAGTTACCAACTTGTCCCATAGTAAGTTCTACCTTATTTCTTTGTCTCAGTCTAATTTCCAGTTTTTAAGACAGACTAGAACTTACTTTGGGAATTTAGCTTTCTCTAGCTTTGAGAGGTATATAAGTAAGTGGCTTGTAAGTTAGCTATTTTTATGGTATAATAGTCTAGATAATTTGTCGTGTGTCTTGTTTGAAATATTGTCCAAACAAGGCTTGCAGCAGTTAAATCATACTTTTCAAAAGGAAGATTTAGCTGCTCTTTTTGTGTCTATGAGGCCTATTTTTGAGAATTGTCATCTATTCTTAAAGATTCTAAATATTCAGAAAAAGGATAAATGGAGCCAACTTGTTGGCTGATAATTGAACTCGGACTAAATTCGTCGGAAAAAAGCTTTGTTAATGAATTTTTGTTTCGCTAACTGCTCATAACGTCGTAAACGTCTGGTCTTTCTTCGACGTTCTGTCTAGAAAGCCCTAGTCGTTCTGACGAGGGTGCGTCAGCAAAATCAAAGATTTTGGACTTACCGCTTATTTTTCTCTCGAATTTTACGTCCTCGTATCTTATTACAAAGGAGAAAACTTTTGGCAGGACATGAAGTTCAGTACGGCAAGCACCGTACCCGTCGTAGTTTTTCAAGAATCAAGGAAGTTCTTGATTTACCAAATTTGATTGAAATCCAAACGGATTCTTTCCAGGATTTTCTTGACCATGGCTTGAAGGAAGTCTTTGAAGATGTGCTTCCGGTTTCTAACTTTACAGAAACCATGGAATTGGAATTTGTTGGTTACGAATTGAAGGAACCAAAATATACCTTGGAAGAGGCACGTGCACACGATGCCAACTATTCTGCACCAATCTTCGTTACCTTCCGTTTGATCAACAAGGAAACGGGTGAAATTAAAACCCAAGAGGTCTTCTTCGGTGAATTCCCAATCATGACTGAAATGGGGACCTTCATCATCAACGGTGCAGAGCGGATTATCGTTTCTCAGTTGGTACGTTCACCAGGTGTCTACTTCAATGATAAAGTAGATAAGAACGGTAAAGTAGGTTATGGTTCAACGGTTATCCCTAACCGTGGAGCTTGGTTGGAATTGGAAACTGATTCTAAGGATATTGCCTATACTCGTATCGACCGTACTCGTAAAATTCCATTTACAACGCTGGTACGTGCGCTTGGTTTCTCAGGTGATGATGAAATCTTTGACATCTTTGGTGATAGCGAATTGGTTCGCAACACCATTGAAAAAGATATTCATAAAAACCCAGCCGATTCTCGTACAGATGAAGCCCTCAAGGAAATCTATGAGCGTCTTCGTCCAGGTGAGCCAAAGACAGCTGAAAGCTCTCGTAGCCTCTTGACAGCTCGTTTCTTTGACCCACGTCGTTACGATTTGGCACCTGTTGGTCGTTACAAGATTAATAAAAAGCTTAACCTTCGCACTCGCTTGCTCAACCAAACACTTGCAGAGCACGTCATTAACGGTGAAACAGGTGAGATTGTCTTAGAAGCAGGTACTGTCTTGACTCGTGATGTGCTTGAAAAAGTAGAAGCACAATTCGACGAGTTGAACATTGTAGAGTACATTCCAAACGACTCAGCTGTTCTCTTGGAGCCTGTTCTCTTGCAGAAATTCAAGATTGTGGCACCTAAGGATCCAGATCGCGTAGTCACTGTGATTGGTAATGCGAATCCAGCTGAAAATGTACGCATCGTAACACCTGCTGATATTTTGGCTGAGATGAGCTACTTCCTCAACCTTGCGGAAGGTCTTGGTCGTGTAGACGATATCGACCACTTGGGTAACCGTCGTATCCGTGCCGTTGGTGAATTGCTTGCCAACCAAGTGCGTATCGGTTTGACTCGTATGGAGCGGAACTTGCGTGAGCGTATGTCTGTTCAAGACAACGAAGTATTGACGCCACAACAAATCATCAATATCCGTCCTGTAACAGCTGCAATTAAAGAATTCTTTGGTTCCTCTCAGTTATCACAGTTCATGGACCAACACAACCCACTTTCTGAGTTGTCTCACAAACGCCGTTTGTCAGCCTTGGGACCTGGTGGTTTGACCCGTGACCGTGCGGGCTATGAAGTTCGAGACGTTCACTACACCCACTATGGACGTATGTGTCCGATTGAAACGCCTGAGGGACCAAACATCGGTTTGATCAACAACTTGTCTTCTTATGGTCACCTCAACAAGTATGGCTTCATCCAAACACCATACCGCAAGATTGACCGTGCAACTGGTACAGTTACAAATGAGATTGTTTGGTTGACAGCCGATGAAGAAGATGCCTTCATCGTAGCACAATCAACATCGCCACTTGATGAAAACAACCGTTTCGTTGATAAGATTGTTATGGGACGTCACCAAGGTAACAACCAAGAGTTCCCAGCAGATTCAGCAGACTTCATGGATGTATCTCCGAAACAGGTAGTTGCTGTTGCGACAGCATGTATTCCTTTCTTGGAAAACGATGACTCCAACCGTGCCCTCATGGGTGCCAACATGCAACGTCAGGCTGTTCCATTGATTGATCCAAAAGCACCATACGTTGGTACTGGTATGGAATACCAGGCTGCCCATGACTCAGGTGCGGCAGTTATTGCCCAACACGATGGTAAGGTTGTTTATGCAGATGCAGACAAGGTAGAAGTACGCCGAGAAGATGGTTCCTTGGATGTCTATCACATTCAGAAATTCCGCCGTTCAAACTCAGGTACTGCCTACAACCAACGTACGCTTGTTAAATTGGGCGACGTCGTAGAAAAAGGCGACTTTATCGCAGATGGTCCTTCTATGGAACGTGGGGAAATGGCTCTTGGTCAAAACCCAATCGTTGCTTACATGACTTGGGAAGGTTACAACTTCGAGGACGCGGTTATCATGTCTGAACGCCTTGTGAAAGACGATGTGTATACATCTGTTCACTTGGAAGAATACGAATCAGAAACACGCGATACCAAGTTAGGCCCTGAAGAAATCACTCGCGAAATTCCAAACGTTGGTGAAGATGCTCTTCGCAACTTGGACGAAATGGGTATCATCCGTATTGGTGCCGAAGTTAAAGAAGGCGACATTCTTGTTGGTAAAGTCACACCAAAAGGTGAAAAAGATCTTTCTGCTGAAGAGCGTCTCTTGCACGCTATCTTCGGAGATAAATCACGTGAAGTTCGTGATACATCTCTTCGTGTACCTCACGGTGCCGATGGTGTCGTTCGTGATGTGAAAATCTTTACTCGTGCCAACGGTGATGAATTGCAATCAGGTGTCAACATGTTGGTTCGTGTTTACATCGCTCAAAAACGTAAGATCAAGGTCGGAGATAAGATGGCCGGTCGTCACGGTAACAAGGGTGTCGTTTCACGTATTGTACCTGTTGAGGATATGCCATATCTTCCAGATGGAACACCAGTTGACATCATGTTGAACCCACTCGGGGTGCCATCACGTATGAACATCGGTCAGGTTATGGAACTTCACTTGGGTATGGCGGCTCGCAACTTGGGCATCCATATCGCAACACCAGTTTTCGATGGTGCAAGTTCAGAAGACCTCTGGTCAACTGTTAAAGAAGCAGGTATGGACTCAGATGCCAAAACCATTCTTTACGATGGACGTACAGGTGAGCCATTTGACAACCGTGTATCTGTCGGTGTCATGTACATGATCAAGCTTCACCACATGGTTGATGATAAACTTCACGCCCGCTCAGTCGGACCATACTCACTCGTTACCCAACAGCCACTCGGAGGTAAGGCTCAGTTTGGTGGTCAGCGTTTCGGTGAGATGGAGGTTTGGGCCCTTGAAGCCTATGGTGCTTCAAACGTCCTTCAAGAAATCTTGACTTACAAGTCAGATGATGTGACAGGCCGTCTTAAAGCCTATGAAGCCATCACCAAAGGTAAACCAATTCCAAAACCAGGTGTTCCAGAATCCTTCCGCGTTCTTGTTAAAGAATTGCAATCACTTGGTTTGGATATGCGTGTCCTTGATGAAGATGATAATGAAGTAGAATTGCGTGACCTTGATGAAGGTGAAGATGATGACATCATCCACGTAGATGATCTTGAAAAAGCACGTGCAAAAGCAGCAGCTGACGCAGCGGCAGCCTTTGCAGCAGAAGAAGCAGAAGACAAAGAGTAATCAGCTAGGAGGCTAGGGTAGGTCCTTGCTTGATCTTGTATCAACTGGGATCGCCTGGGTCTGTCTGGTGCTGGTCTATCCAGCAACTTTGTCGGTTATTCAAGAATCCGAGGTGTGAATCATCCGCCTCTCACAAAGAAAGAAAGGGATTATTAGTGGTTGACGTAAATCGATTTAAAAGTATGCAAATCACGTTAGCTTCACCAAACAAGGTCCGTTCATGGTCTTACGGTGAGGTTAAAAAACCTGAAACAATCAACTACCGTACACTCAAACCAGAACGTGACGGACTCTTTGACGAAGTCATCTTTGGTCCAACAAAAGATTGGGAGTGTTCGTGTGGAAAATACAAGCGAATCCGTTACAAAGGGATTGTTTGTGACCGCTGTGGTGTCGAAGTAACTCGTGCCAAAGTCCGCCGTGAACGGATGGGACACATCGAGTTGAAAGCTCCAATCTCACACATCTGGTATTTCAAAGGGATTCCAAGCCGTATGGGCTTGACCTTGGATATGAGCCCACGTGCTCTGGAAGAAGTCATTTATTTCGCGGCTTATGTGGTCATCGATCCAAAAGAAACGCCACTTGAGCACAAGTCTATCATGACTGAGCGTGAATACCGTGAGCGTTTGCGTGAGTATGGTCATGGCTCCTTCGTGGCCAAAATGGGTGCGGAAGCCATTCAAGACCTCTTGAAACAAGTAGATCTACCAGCAGAAATTGCAGCCTTGAAAGAAGAGCTGAAAACTGCTTCTGGTCAAAAACGTATCAAGGCTGTTCGTCGTTTGGACGTACTCGATGCCTTTAACAAATCTGGTAACAAGCCTGAATGGATGATTCTCAACATTCTTCCTGTTATTCCACCAGATTTGCGTCCGATGGTTCAGTTGGATGGTGGCCGTTTTGCCGCATCTGACTTGAATGAACTCTACCGCCGTGTTATCAACCGGAACAACCGTTTGGCTCGTCTCTTGGAACTCAATGCTCCAGGTATCATTGTACAAAACGAAAAACGGATGCTCCAAGAAGCTGTGGATGCCTTGATTGACAACGGTCGCCGTGGTCGTCCTATCACAGGACCAGGTAGCCGTCCGCTCAAATCACTCAGCCACATGCTCAAAGGTAAGCAAGGACGTTTCCGTCAAAACTTGCTTGGTAAGCGTGTTGACTTCTCAGGACGTTCCGTTATCGCTGTTGGTCCAACTCTGAAAATGTACCAATGTGGTGTGCCACGTGAAATGGCGATTGAGCTCTTCAAACCGTTTGTTATGCGCGAAATCGTTGCCCGTGAAATCGCTGGTAACGTAAAAGCTGCAAAACGTTTGATTGAACGTGGGGATGATCGTATCTGGGATATCTTGGAAGAAGTGATCAAAGAACACCCAGTTCTTTTGAACCGCGCTCCTACCCTTCACCGTTTGGGTATCCAGGCTTTTGAGCCAGTTCTGATCGACGGTAAAGCTCTTCGTTTGCACCCACTTGTCTGTGAAGCCTACAACGCCGACTTTGACGGTGACCAGATGGCGATTCACGTTCCATTGTCAGAAGAAGCTCAGGCAGAAGCTCGTATCCTCATGCTTGCTGCAGAGCACATCCTTAACCCTAAAGATGGTAAGCCAGTCGTAACACCATCTCAGGATATGGTTTTGGGGAACTACTACTTGACCATGGAAGATGCTGGTCGCGAAGGCGAAGGCATGGTCTTCAAGGATGCGGATGAAGCGGTTATGGCTTACCGCAATGGTTATGTTCACTTGCATACCCGTGTTGGTATCGCAACGGACAGTCTTGACAAACCTTGGAAAGACAATCAAAAACACAAGATTATGATGACAACTGTCGGAAAAATCTTGTTTAACGCGATTATGCCTGAAGGGCTTCCTTACCTGCAAGAGCCAAATAATGCAAACTTGACAGAGGGAACTCCTGACAAATACTTCTTGGAGCCAGGTTCAGATATCAAGGCTGCTATTGCAGCATTGCCAATCAACCCACCATTCAAGAAGAAAAATCTTGGGAACATCATCGCTGAAATCTTCAAGCGTTTCCGTACAACTGAAACCTCAGCCCTGCTTGACCGTTTGAAAGACTTGGGTTACTACCACTCAACCCTTGCTGGTTTGACAGTAGGTATTGCCGATATCCCGGTTATCGACAACAAGGCTGAAATCATTGAAGAATCACACGAACGTGTAGAGCAAATCAAGAAACAATTCCGTCGTGGTATGATTACAGACGACGAGCGCTACGCAGCGGTGACTGACGAGTGGCGTTCTGCTAAGGAAAAATTAGAAAAACTCCTTGTTGAAAAACAAGATCCGAAGAACCCAATCGTTATGATGATGGACTCTGGAGCCCGTGGTAACATTTCCAACTTCTCCCAGTTGGCCGGTATGCGTGGTCTGATGTCAGCTCCGAACGGACGTATCATGGAATTGCCGATCTTGTCTAACTTCCGTGAAGGTCTCTCAGTACTCGAGATGTTCTTCTCAACTCACGGTGCCCGTAAGGGTATGACGGATACAGCCTTGAAGACAGCTGACTCAGGTTACTTGACTCGTCGTTTGGTTGACGTTGCCCAAGACGTTATTATCCGTGAAGACGACTGTGGAACAGACCGTGGTCTTGACATCCGTTCGATCACAGATGGCAAGGAAATGATCGAGCCACTTGAAGAGCGTTTGCAAGGTCGTTACACTAAGAAAACTGTTAAACATCCTGAAACTGGTGCAGTCATCATAGGACCAAACCAATTGATTACGGAAGATATTGCTCGTGAAATCGTCAATGCAGGTGTTGAACAAGTAACCATCCGTAGCGTATTTACATGTAACACTCGTCACGGTGTCTGCCGTCACTGTTACGGTATCAACTTGGCAACAGGTGATGCGGTTGAAGTGGGTGAAGCAGTTGGTACAATCGCTGCCCAATCGATCGGTGAGCCTGGTACACAGCTTACCATGCGTACCTTCCACACGGGTGGTGTAGCCTCAAACAGCGATATCACGCAGGGGCTTCCTCGTGTCCAAGAGATCTTTGAAGCCCGCAATCCGAAAGGGGAAGCGGTTATCACCGAAGTCAAAGGTGAAGTTATCGCAATTGAAGAAGATGCTTCTACTCGTACTAAGAAAGTCTTTGTTAAAGGTGTGACCGGTGAAGGTGAGTATGTGGTGCCATTTACAGCCCGTATGAAGGTTGAAGTTGGTGACCAAGTTGCGCGTGGAGCAGCCCTTACCGAAGGTTCTATCCAACCAAAACGCTTGCTTGAAGTCCGTGATGTTCTGGCAGTTGAAACCTACCTTCTTTCTGAAGTTCAAAAAGTTTACCGTAGCCAGGGTGTAGAAATCGGCGACAAGCACATTGAGGTAATGGTTCGTCAAATGCTTCGTAAAGTTCGTGTCATGGATCCAGGTGATACAGATCTTCTCATGGGTACCCTCATGGATATCACAGACTTTACAGATGCCAATGCTGACGTGGTTATTGCAGGTGGTATTCCGGCAACAGCTCGTCCAGTTCTTATGGGTATCACGAAGGCTTCCCTTGAAACCAACTCATTCTTGTCTGCCGCATCCTTCCAGGAAACAACTCGTGTCCTTACAGATGCTGCTATTCGTGGTAAACGCGATAACCTTCTCGGTCTTAAAGAGAATGTTATTATCGGTAAGATTATTCCAGCAGGTACAGGTATGGCCCGCTACCGTAATCTTGAACCACAAGCCATCAATGAGGTAGAAATCATTGAAGATACTCTTGCTGAAGAGTTGGCTGAAGAAATGATGACGGAATAAAATGAAAAGCTAACATCTAGAGAAGACCGAAATGGTCTTCTCTTTTTGGGTTCAATAATCTCTATGATGGCTTTACTAACTACAGAAATTACAGAACTATAAATCAGATAGCTCAAATGAAAAATGTGAAAAACTCTCTCCCTGAATGTGAAAATAGGGAGAGAGTTTTTTATTTTTTAGGTGAGGTTGAATATTCTTATTCCAGATGTTCCCATTTCCAATTTTGGACTTCAGGGATATCATCACCGTGTTCACGGATGTACTCCTTATGGAAGGCAATGGTGTCGTCCATCTTGCTAGCAAATGCGGTTGCCTGCTCACCCAGTGAAGCAATAGCGGCATCTTTTGCTAGATGGAAACGGTCCAATTCAGACATAACACGCATGTCAAATGGGGTTGTAATATCGCCATTTTCACGGTAACCGTGCACGTGCAGGTTATGGTTTTTACGAGCAAAGAAGATATCGCGAATCATGCCTTCATAAGCATGGAAAGCAAAGATAACCGGTTTATCAGTTGTAAAGACTTTGTCGAATTCTTCATCAGATAAACCACGTGGATCTACATCTGGATGACGCAACTTCAAGATATCCACAACGTTGACAAAACGAATCTTCAACTCAGGGAAGGCTTTGTGCAAGATAGTAATTGCTGCAAGTGCTTCTAAGTTTGGCTCTGTACCTGCTGCGGCAAATACTACATCTGGCTCCTCGTCTGCTGAAACTGATGAAGCCCAATCGATGACTTTGTAGCCTTTTTCTACCAATTCGGTAGCCTCTTCCACTGAGTAGAATTGAGGACGAGGATGTTTCGAAGTAACAATCAAGTTGATAACATCTTCGTCTTTGAAGGCTTTATCAGCTACGGCCAAGAGTGAGTTAGCATCAGCTGGCAAGTATTCACGAATAAAATCAGGTGTTTTTTCTGACAAGTGGGTCAAGATACCTGGATCTTGGTGAGTGTAGCCATTGTGGTCTTGTTGGAAGACTGTTGAAGTGGCAATCAAGTTGAGAGCAGGGTAGTTTTTACGCCATGTTGTATGTGTTTTTGATTTACGTAACCATTTGAAGTGTTGTGTGATCATGGTGTCTACAACACGCAAGAAGGACTCATAAGACGCGAAGAATCCGTGGCGACCAGTCAAGACATAACCTTCAAGAAGACCTTCTGCTTGGTGTTCAGACAATTGTGAATCGATGACACGCCCAACTGGTGAAATCCACTCGTCGTATGAAGCATCGCGACGTCCCATCCATTGACGGTTGGTTTTCTTGAAGACTTCTTGAAGACGGTTTGATTTGGTTTCGTCTGGACCGAAGATACGGAAGTTATCTGGGTTAGCTTCGACAAGATCAGCCGCATATTTACCAAATTCAATCATGTCTTGCGCCATAATCGCACCGGGTGTCTCAATGTCAAATGCATGCTTCTTCCAATCAGCTGTATTCATTGGTTTGATGATGCCTGCGTTTGTGATTGGGTTCATAGACATCCGACGATCACCTTTTGGTGAAATTTCAGCAATTTCAGGAAGGAGACGGCCTTCTTCATCGAAGAGTTCTTCTGGACGGTAACCTTTGAGCCAGTCAAGCAGAGCATCGACATGTTCCATATGGTGAGAATCCACTGGGATCGGCACTTGGTGAGCACGCCAGCCACCTGCGATTGGAGTGCCTTCCCAACTTTCTGGACCAGTCCAACCTTTAGGAATACGAGCTACCAATACTGGCCATGCAGGCATCGTTGCTTCTTCAGCAGCCCCCTTACGTGCTTCCGCTTGAATCGCTTTGATTTCTTCAATCGCTTGGTCTAATTTTGCTGCGAATAATTTATGAGAAGCTTCAAAGTCCTTGCTTACAGCTGTTACGTCTGCGAAAATTGGATTCCAACCAAGTCCTCTAAAGAATAGTTCCAATTCTTCATCTGTTTTACGTTCCAAAATAGTTGGGTTGTGGATTTTACCACCATTGAGATACAGAATTGGCAAGACAGCACCATCATTGACAGGGTTGATAAAGGTATTGGCGAACCATCCTGCCATAAGAGGACCGGTTTCAGCTTCACCGTCCCCGATGACAGTTGCTGCGATTGTATCTGGGTTATCTAAGATAGCACCTGCAGCATGGGATAGTGCGTAACCAAGCTCTCCACCTTCGTGAATAGATCCAGGGGTTTCAGGAGCAGCATGAGATGCAATACCGCCTGGGAAAGAGAAAATTTTACATAGTTGTTTAAATCCTTCTTCTGTCTGTGGAATGTTTGGATTTAACTCCGTATAAGAGCCATCAAGGTAAGAGTTGGATACCATTACTTGACCACCATGACCAGGACCTTCAATGTAAAAGATATCGGCATCATACTTGTTGATAGCACGGTTTAAATGAGCGTAAATGAAGTTTTGTCCAGGAACAGTTCCCCAGTGTCCGATTGGGTGTGCTTTTAGGTCTTGTTCCACAACTGGTCGTCTGAGAAGGGGGTTATCCTTCAGATACATTTGTGCTGCAGAAATGTAGTTAGCGGCACGCCACCAAGCATCGACTTTGTTTAAGTATTCCGCCGAATTAAATAAGTGCTCCATGAGAGATTCTCCTTTGTATATTGTATTTTCTTTCACAAGAATACTATACCATCTTATGAAAAGGCTGTCAAAGAATGGAAATGATATTGAAAATACAGGGAAAATCCTGTGGAAAAACTTTGAACAACTTATATTAACAAGTTGTTTTCTTGATTAAGTATGAAAGAAATTCCAGCAGATTCACCATTTCCAGATTAATGTGGAAGTAAGTTGACTTTCAAAATTAAAGCGTTTACAATATAATAAAAACGTAGCAAAGAGAGGACGCTCTATTGAACACAAGACAATTAAACATTCTTCGAGATTTGATTTCCTCCAGTGATTATTTAACAGGACAAAGTTTGGCTGCCAAGTATGGTATTTCTACCAAAACAGCCTATGCTGATATGGTTGCTATTAATGAAGAGTTGAAACCGTTTGGTGTGGTGATTGAGAAGAAACCTCGACGTGGTATTCGGCTACTTGTTTCAGCGGATGAAAAACGACAAATTTTGGATTTTGTTGAGCAAAGTAGTTTTGAACATATAGATGAAGATTCACAATTTCAAAGAGAATGCGATTTATTGCAGGAGCTGATACTACAAAATGGAACGATTGATTTATTAGATTGGTCGAGCACTCATTTTATTAGCGAAGCTTCAATCCGTAGAGACTTGGAACATCTAGAACAAGGTCTATCTGCCTATCAAATTCGTCTAATGAAGAAGAGAGGACGGGTGTCTTTGAAAGGAGAAGAAGAAGCTATTCGGAGGTATTTGCGGGATTATATTATTGAACATTTTGATTTAACCAGTGGAAATCCTTACGAAGATGATTTGCTTATATTTTTTGATTTAGCCATAGTTGATCGGGTTATGGCTAGTGTTCAAAAATTATCGAATATCTACCATTTCAAAACATCTGAGCAGTATAGGGTTTATCTCATCTTAGACTTACTGATTAGTGCAGTTCGTTACTTGCAGGGAAATTCTATCTCAGAAAGTAGAAAAAATATTGATGTTGAGAACCTTCAGCAGTATGAAGTTTATGTGATTGCCGGGGAACTTCTTAGTCAAGCAACAGGTATTGCGATGAACTTGATTACTGATTCAGAAATCCGTCAGATTTGTCTGACCTTGCTCTCGGTAGGGTATGAAACACAAATTGTCAAACAGACAAATATTGAGAAAGAAATCAGGGAGTTTATTCACCGAGTTTCGCAATTATCTGGAGTAGATTTTACACAAGATGAACATTTATTTAGAATGCTTGTCAATCATGCTCAACCCATGATTTATCGTCTCAAGAGTAAGATTAATATTAAAAATCAAATCACAGAGAATATCAAAACCCGTTACAGTGCTCTTTACTATATCGTTTGGTTGGCATCGAAACGGTTATCAGAATTTTACTCTTTGGAATTCTTTGATGCAGAGATTGCTTTTTTAACCATCTATTTTGAAATAGCGGTGGAAAAAATGAGCAAACCTCTGACAATCTATGTCATCTGCCCGCATGGTCTGGCAACATCTGAATTGATTATGAGTTCACTTCGTCGGACGATTTCTAACTTTGACCACTTGGTAAAATTGGATATGAGGGAATTGACAGATGAGAAGATTGAACAAGCAGATTTAATTATTAGTTCGATTCGCTTGGATGGTTTCCCACGTTCCTACATTCTTGTCAGTCCAATCGTGGCAGATCACGAGCTAGAGATGATTCAGCATGAGTATTCTAGACTAACTCAGGGAAATCGTCACATGTTGTCTGCAATCCATGATCAAACGTTATTTTCCAAATCAGTTATTTTAGATTTGGTAAAAGACCAGGTATTACTCCGCCAATCCTGTCAAACAGTGGAAGAGATTATTCAGAAAATGGTAGGACAAACATCGTTGAAGAATCAGAGAAATCGGCAATTTTTGGAGTCTGTTTTAGCTAGAGAAAAGCTAGGGAGTACGAGTCTCTATACAGGAATTGCTCTACCTCATGCAGATCCGACCTGTGTGACGGAGTCTCAGTTGGTATTTATGACGCTCGATAAGCCGATTGTTTGGGGACAAAACTTGATTAAAGTAGTCGTTCTGATTGCGATTGCAGAAAAAGATGAGGAGTTGTATAAAAAGGCTTTGATTAGCCTATATTCTAAGATTGACAATAAGGCATACATTGATGCTCTGGCAGACAGCCAGACTATTGATGATTTTGTCTCAAAATTATAATTTAGCAATAAGGAGATAGATGATATGACAGTATTGAAATTATCCGATTATTTGGACCAAGCCTTAATACTGACCAACCGAAGTTATGACTCAAATAGCCAGTTATTCGAAGAAGTTTTTACCATCGCTTTTGAAAAAGGCTATGTTCGAGAGGATTTTTTGGAACGCGTTCAGGCGAGGGAAGCAACCTTTCCAACGGGTATTCAGTTAGAGAATATTGGCGTGGCAATTCCACATACGGATGCCGAGTGTGTCCATAGAGAATTTGTGGCAGTTATCGCTAATGTAGACCCAGTGGAGTTTAAGAGTATGGAAGATTTGAATCAGTCTGTTGCAGCCAATATTGTCTTCGTACTTGGTTTAAATCAACCACACGCACAGTTGGAAATGCTACAGTCCTTGATGGGCTTGCTACAGCAAGAGGAAGTACTTAAGCAACTCATTGCAGCTCCAACTGCACAAGATTTATTAACTATCGTAAAAAATAATAACCTATAAAAGGGAAAAGGAGAAAGTTTATGGCTAAACTAAAAGTTCTCGTTGCATGTGGCGCAGGTATTGCTACATCAACTGTTGTTATGAAGCGTGTCGAAGATTTGTTTAAGGCAAACAATATCGATGTTGACATCATTCAAATCAAGATTGCAGAAGCAAAATCTCGTGAATCAGAAGCAGATATGTTAATCACAACTACCCTTCTGCCAGGTGAATTCAAAATCCCAGCTATTAAAGCGATGGGCTATCTAACAGGTATCAATGCAGACAAGGTGGACGAACAAGTCTTAGAAGCTGCACGTCAAATTTTAGGATAAAAAATAAAAAATATAAAAAGGAGATCTTACAATGAATGCTATTAATGACATTGTACAAGGGATTCTAGGTCTTGGGGCATCTGTAATGCTTCCAATCATGTTGACAATTGTAGGTTTGATTTTCAGACTACCGTTTGGTAAATCTCTGAAATCAGGTTTGACAGTTGGTATTGGTTTCATCGGTATTAACTTGGTTATCGGTGTATTGTCTAATAACTTGGGCCCTGCGGCACAAGCTATGGTTGAAAACTTTGGTGTATCATTGAATATCATTGATACTGGTTGGCCGTCAGCTGCTGCAGCTGCATGGGCTGCTCCAGTGTCTGCCATCATGATTCCAATCTGCGTTGTGGTGAACTTGATTATGCTCTTCACTAAAACAACCAAAACGTTGGATATTGACTTATGGAACTACTGGCATTTTATAGCTGCTTCTGCAACCGGTTACATTGTAACAGGAGGCAACTGGTGGTTTGCAATCTTGTGTGGTGTCTTGTATGAAATTGCATGTTTGTTGATTGCAGACTGGACAGCGCCAATGGTTGAAAAATTCTATGGTCTTGAAGGGGTAAGCCTTCCAACTGGTTCAACTGATGCCTTTGGTTTGCTTGGTATTCCAGTCGGAATCCTTGTTGGTAAAATTCCAGGCTTGAACAAAATTGATGTCAGTGCGGACACTATCCAAGAAAAATTCGGTATCTTCGGTGAGCCAATGATGATGGGTATTATCATCGGTGCAGGTATTGCTGCTCTTGGTGGCTATGATGTCGGCGGTATCGTAACAATGGGTATCAACATGGGTGCAGTTATGTTCTTGATGCCACGTATGGTTAAGATCTTGATGGAAGGCTTGATTCCAATCTCAGAAGCTGCACGTGACTTCTTGCAAAAACGGAACGGCAACAGCGACCGCACTATCTACCTTGGTATGGACGCCGCTCTTACAACAGGTCACCCTGCAAACCTTGCAACTGGTTTGTTGCTTGTACCAATCACACTTCTTATCGCTGTTATTTTACCAGGTAACAAAGTATTGCCATTCGGTGACTTGGCAACCATTCCATTCTACGTTTCATTGATTGTCGCTCACAGAAAAGGAAACATTATCCAGTCTGTAATTACGGGTGCTATCGTTATCACTTTCGCTCTTTGGATGGCAACCAACTTCGCACCAGAACACACTGAAATGATGCGTGGTGTATATGAGTTCCCAGCAGGAGCTACTCAAGTATCTTCATTGGATATGGGTGGTAACGTCTTAAACTGGCTCATCTTGAAACTCTCTCAATTGTTTGCTGGAACTTTATAAGCCCTGAGGAATGGTTTCATGTAATATGAGGAAAGGTGGAAAAGATGAAAGCAGCATTGCTGACAAAATTAAATCACTTTGAAATTCATGAACTAGAAAAACCTGTTCCCCATTCCAATCAAGTATTAGTAAATGTCAAAGCCGCAGGAATCTGCGGCTCTGATATTCATAAAATGCAAAGTGAATGGAAGTATGAGTTGCCAATGGTCATGGGCCATGAATTCTCAGGACAGGTTGAAGCGGTTGGAGAAGATGTTCAGTCAGTTGCCGTAGGTGACCGCGTCTCCATTGTGCCGTTTTTGCCTTGTAGTAAATGTATCTACTGTAAGGAAGCCAAGTACCAACTATGTGAAAACTACCGAATGATTGGTTCTCACTATTATGGTGGTTTTGAGGAGTATGTTGTGGTTCCAGAGACCAATGTACTTCCAATTGGGGATAAGATTTCTTACGAAGAAGCTGCGATGATTGAACCTCTTGCAGTGGCTGCCCATGGTGTTATGGGACTCGATCCACAAGTCGGGGATCAGGTGGCTGTATTTGGCTTGGGAACGATTGGAATCCTGAGTGTTCAGTGGCTCCGTCTGGCAGGAGTGAAGAAAATCATCGGTATCGACATTGACCCGATAAAATTAGAAGAATCTAAAAAATATGGCGTCACTGATACGATTAATCCGTTAGAAGAGTCCTTAGAGGACAGGATTGCAGACTTGACCAAGGGATTGGGAGTTGACATTTCCCTCGAATGTGCAGGTTCTAAGATTACAGAAGAACAGTGCCTGCTCATTACCCGCAAGGGTGGGAAAATTGGCTACCAAGGAATCGCCTATACAGATGTTCTGCTACATCAGCGAGCTTTTGAAAATATTTTCCGTAGAGAATATACGGTCAAAGGTTTTTGGAATTCATATTCCGCACCATTTCCTGGTAAGGAATGGACGCATTCGGTGGAATTTATTGAGGCAGGCAAGATTAATCTGAAAGATATGATTTCGCACCGCTTCCCATTGGAAGATATTCAAAAAGCCTTCAATATCACTGTCCATCGTGAAGAATCGTATAACAAGGTCATGATTTTACCAAGTCAGGACCGAGAGATAATGAGGAGATAGAGATGACAATTCCAGACAAAATGAAGGGTGTGTTTAAAACAGCACCTGGATATGATCAAATGGACTTCTATGAATTAGATGTTCCGAATGTTTCAGATGATAAGGTATTGATAAAAGTAGCCTTCACCGGAATTTGTGGTTCGGATATCCATACCTTTAAGGGAGAGTACATTAACCCAACAGAGCCAGTAGTTCTTGGTCATGAATTCGCAGGTGAAGTTGTAGCCGTTGGTGAAAACGTTACGAAAGTTAAAGTTGGTGATCGTGTTACGAGTGAAACAACTTTTGAAACAAGTACGGATATTTATACCCATGATCGCCTATATAATTTAGCTATGACACGCAAAGGAATCGGATCTCAGCAAAACGGTTCTATGGCTAATTATGTACTGACTCGTGAAGAAAGTGTTCATATATTGCCAGATACCTTGAGCTATGAAGGTGCCGCAATGACAGAGCCACTTGCTTGCTGTGTTCATGCGATGTATCAAAAATCTCAGTTGACTCTTCATGATAAGATCATCATCATGGGTCCAGGTCCTATCGGCCTGTTATTGTTGCAAATTGCAAAACACATTGGAGCCTTTGTCATTATGACAGGGATTACTCAAGATAAAGAGAGGCTTGCTTTTGCAAAGGAATTGGGTGCAGATGTTGTTGTGGATACATTGACCGAGGACTTAGAAGCGATTGTCATGGAGCACACGGGTGGTTACGGTGTTGATAAGGCCTATGATGCCTCAGGAGCTGCGCCTGCTGTGAACCAGGTCTTAAAATTGATGAAAAAACGTGGTCGTTTTGTTCAAGTCGGTCTCTTTGCCAAGCATCATGTTGAGCTGGACACCAATTCAATTATTCAACGTGAGATTGAATATGCAGGTAGCCGTTCACAGAATCCATTTGACTGGCCGATTGCAATTCATTTATTGGATGCAGGAGCTATCAATATTGATAAGATGATTACGAAAAAATTCCCATTAGAAGAATGGCGTGAAGCATTTGAAGCAGTAATGGGTGGTAAAGAATATAAAGTATTGATTGAGTCAAATCCAGGAGAATTTTAACATTCGCTGATTTATGGTGGATAACCACCCCTGTATCCACTGGATACGGGGGATTTGTTTTCCATGTCGAAAAATCTGCACATGGAAACGCTTTATGATATAATGGAACTAACATATAAATAAAGAGGAGAAATCTATGTCACAACTTTCAGTTAACGCTATTCGTTTCCTTGGTATCGATGCCATTGAAAAATCAAAATCAGGTCACCCTGGTGCTGTAATGGGCCAAGCTCCGATGGCCTATAGCTTGTTTGCAAACCATGTTCGCATCAATCCTGCAGTGCCAGAATGGGTCAACCGTGACCGTTTTGTACTCTCTACAGGTCATGGTTCTATGTTGATTTATGCCTTGCTACATCTTTCTGGTTTTGAAGATGTGACTATGGATGAAATCAAGAACTTCCGTCAGTGGGGCTCCAAAACACCGGGTCACCCAGAATATGGTCATACAAAAGGTGTTGATGTGACAACAGGTCCACTTGGACAAGGGATTTCGACAGCAGTTGGTTTGGCGCAAGCGGAGCGTTTCTTGGCAGCTAAATACAACAAAGAAGGTTATAATCTCTTTGACCACTATACTTATGTAATCTGTGGTGATGGGGACCTCATGGAAGGTGTTTCTGCGGAAGCGGCTTCTTACGCTGGCCTGCAAAAACTAGACAAATTGGTTGTTCTTTATGATTCCAACGATATCTGTTTGGACGGTAGCACAGAAGATGCCTTGACAGAAAATGTACGTACACGTTTTGAGGCTTACGGCTGGCATACAGCTTTAGTAGAAGATGGTACAGACCTTGATGCAATTCATGCTGCTATTGAAAAAGCAAAAGCTGCTGGCAAGCCTTCTCTGATTGAAGTTAAAACAGTCATCGGTTACGGTGCGCCAACCAAGGCAGGTTCAAATTCTTCCCACGGTGCGCCGCTTGGTGCAGAAGAGGCTGAAGGAACTCGTAAGGCACTGGGTTGGGCCTATGCTCCATTTGAAATCCCAACAGAAGTTTATGCAGATTATAAAGAAAAAGTTGCAGACCGTGGTGTTGCAGCTTATGATGCTTGGACCAAGTTGGTAGAAGACTATAAAGCAGCTTATCCAGAATTAGCCGCAGAAGTGACTGCTGTTATTGAAGGAACAGATCCAGTTGTGATCAAACCAGAGGACTTCCCTGCTTTAGAAAACGGCTTCTCTCAAGCAACGCGTAACTCTAGCCAAGATGCGATTAATGTAGCAGCAGGAGTCTTGCCAAACTTCTTTGGCGGCTCTGCCGACCTCTCACACTCTAATATGACCTTTATCAAGGGAGACGGCTTACAAGATGCGGCAAATCCGCTTAATCGCAATATCCAGTTTGGTGTCCGTGAATTTGCCATGGGGGCTATCTTGAATGGTTTGGCGCTTCATAGTAACCTCCGTGTCTATGGTGGTACCTTCCTCGTCTTCTCAGACTATGTAAAAGCAGCAATTCGTCTGTCTGCCCTTCAAGGACTTCCAGTAACCTATGTCTTCACGCATGATTCAATCGCAGTTGGTGAAGATGGACCGACACACGAGCCAATCGAGCACTTGGCAGGACTTCGTGCGATGCCAAACCTCAATGTTTTCCGTCCAGCAGATGCGCGTGAAACACAGGCTGCATGGTACTTATCTTTGACCAGCAAATCCACTCCTTCTGTGCTTGCACTTACCCGTCAAAACTTGACTGTTGAAGAAGGTACAGACTTTGGTAAGGTTGCCAAAGGTGCTTATGTGGTTTATGAAGCAGCAGGCTTTGATACCATCCTTCTTGCATCTGGTTCAGAAGTGAACTTGGCTGTTAAAGCTGCTAAAGAACTAGAAGCAGCAGGAACTAAGGTTCGTGTGGTTTCTGTGCCATCAACTGAGCTCTTCGATGCTCAAGACGCAGCTTACAAGGAAGAAATTCTTCCAAGTGCTGTCCGTCGTCGCTTGGCAATTGAAATGGGTGCTACTCAAGGTTGGTACAAGTATGTCGGCCTTGACGGTAAAGTTCTCGGTATTGATACCTTCGGTGCCTCAGCTCCAGCCCAAACCGTTATCGACAACTATGGCTTCACAGTAGAAAATGTTGTGAAATTGGTTGGTGAGTTGTAATAACAAGGTTTTAAAACAGTCCTTCGGGGCTGTTTCAGAATGAAGACAAAGTCCTAAAAATATAAAAAATAGAAGAAGTTTGCGAAAGATAGCAAGTCATTAAACTCTTAGAAATGTTGATATTTCGGTGTTTCTGAGAGTTTTTAATTTTCAACATTAAGGAAAAAATTGAAGAAAATTGTCCAAAATGGACTTTTTCTTCAATCTGAGACTTGCATCTTGCAAGTCTTTTTACTATTTTGTTAGGATCGGTAGCCATAGAATATGAAAATTAGGAGGTAAAACTTCTAATTTTTTTGTTTTTCTACTTGACAACTGATATATATATATATAATGAAATTGTAAAATTTTTTGGAGGATTATATGGCAAAGAAAATTAGAGATGAACACGGTAATGTTTATGTACAAAAGAAACCATTTTACAAGCGAATTTGGTTTATTGTGTTGGTTGGATTATTTGTTATTGCTGGTTTACAAAGTGTATTAGGTGGTGGAAGTAATTCTTCAACTTCTTCTAACCAAGCTGCATCAACCACTAGTCAAACGACAGCAGAAACATCAGCAAGTAGCTCAGAAAAATCAAAGGAAGTTACCTACAGTATTGGACAGGAAGTTCCCGTTGGAGACGTCGTTTACCTTGTCAATTCAAAAGAGGTTACCACTAACGTAGGTGGAGAATTCGGCAAAACTGCTAACGGTGTTTTCCTCGTGCTGAACGTAACCGTGAAAAACAATGGAAAGGAAGCTATTACCGTAACGGATGATTTCTTTACATTACTCAAAGGCGATGTGGAATACAAGTCAGATTCAACAGCAGGAATTTATGCTAACCAAGATGCAAAATTCTTCTTCACAGAGGTAAATCCAGAAAATGCTATTACTGGTAATGTTGTATTTGATATTACAGAAGAAACAGCAAATGATCCAAGTATTCAATTAAGAGTTCAAACTGGTTTTTGGGGAACAGAAACTGGTGTAATTAATCTTCAATAATGTTCAGGAGGCTAACTTAGCCTCTTTTTCAATTTTTTTGCATTTCTTCCCAAATTTTCAGAAAATTTTGATATAATAGTAAAAATATTATTTTTAGATTGGAAACATTATGACTGCACAAAAAATGACTGCACAAGAAATCATTGCTTTTATCGGCAATGCTGTGAAGAAGACCACTGTTAAAGTGACATTTGAAGGTGAATTGGCTGGCCCTGTTCCTGCTGAAGTGACAAAGCTTGGCAATGTCCTCTTCGGTGACTGGAAGGATGTCGAGCCACTTTTGGCGAACCTGACTGAAAATGTGGATTATGTGGTGGAGCAGGACGGCCGCAATTCAGCTGTGCCTTTGCTTGACAAACGCAACATTAATGCCCGTATCGAGCCAGGTGCCATTATTCGTGACCAAGTGACCATTGGCGATAATGCCGTTATCATGATGGGCGCGGTGATTAACATCGGTGCGGAAATCGGTCCAGGTACCATGATTGACATGGGAGCGATTTTGGGCGGACGGGCAACCGTTGGTAAAAACAGCCACATCGGTGCAGGTGCGGTCCTTGCAGGTGTTATCGAGCCAGCTTCGGCTGAACCAGTTCGCGTTGGTGACAATGTCTTGGTCGGTGCCAATGCTGTTGTCATCGAGGGTGTGCAAATCGGTAGCGGCTCTGTAGTGGCAGCCGGTGCTATTGTGACCCAAGATGTTCCTGAAAACGTGGTTGTTGCAGGTGTGCCAGCCCGCATTATCAAGGAAATCGACGCTCAAACCCAACAAAAAACAGCCTTGGAAGAGGCTTTGCGGACACTCTAAGAGGTAGCTATGCTAGATTTAATTGCGACACGCCGGGCCCTCCACCAGATTCCAGAGCTGGGGATGGAGGAGTTCAAGACCCACGCCTTTCTTATGGAAACTATTGAAGGTTTACTTCAAGATTGTACTTTTGCCCAAGTCCGCACTTGGAAGACAGGAATCTTGGTCTATCTGACGGGCTCTGCTCCAGAGAAAACGATTGGCTGGCGGGCGGATATTGACGGTCTTCCGATCGTGGAGGAGACGGACCTGGACTTCAAGTCCCTCCACCCAGACAGGATGCACGCCTGTGGACATGATTTTCACATGACCATTGCCTTGGGGCTTTTGGGGAAAATGGCAGAGCAGCAACCGAGAAACAATCTTCTCTTCCTGTTTCAGCCTGCGGAGGAAAATTTAGCAGGTGGCATGCTGATGTATGAAGCGGGAGCATTTGGGGATTGGTTACCAGATGAATTTTATGGGCTCCATGTCCGACCTGACCTAAAAGTCGGTCAAATGGCGACCAACCGTGCGACCCTCTTTGCTGGGACCTGTGAAGTCAAGATACGGTTTACAGGAAAGGGTGGCCACGCAGCATTTCCCCATACCGCCAATGACGCCTTGGTGGCGGCTAGCTACTTTGTGACCCAGGTGCAGTCGGTGGTCAGTCGAAATGTTGACCCGATTGAGGGAGCTGTGTTGACCTTTGGCTCTATGCATGCGGGTACGACTAATAATGTTATTGCTGAAACAGCTTTTTTGCACGGCACCATTCGGGCTTTGACCCAGAGCATGAGTCTTCTGGTGCAAAAACGGGTGCGGGAAGTGGCAGAGGGAATCGCCCTGTCCTTTGGAGTGGACCTGGACATCGAGCTCAATCCTAGCGGTTACTTGCCTGTGGAGAACAATCCCCAGCTGGCAGATGAACTGATGACCTATTTTGAACAGGTTGATGGTGTGGAGATGATTGATTGTCCGCCTGCTATGACGGGTGAGGACTTTGGCTACCTGCTCAATAAGGTGCCGGGTGTTATGTTCTGGTTGGGTGTGGATACGCCTTATCCCCTCCACAATCCACGTCTCAGTCCTAAAGAGGAAGTTCTTCCCTTTGCTGTGGATAAGTTGAGCAATTTTTTGAAAATGAAAGCAAACTAGACTGGAATTTCCAGTCTTTTTCTGAAAGAAAGGAGTTTATGTGGATAAAGTCAGTATTCGACGAGAAGCCTTGCAGAGCTTGAAAGGCTTGACAAGTAGTCAGCGAGCAAGATGGAGCCAGCAGCTAACAGAAAGGCTTCTAGCCTCTGCGTCCTATAAGGGCGCAAAGTCGCTTGGGACCTACCTTTCCATGCCCCATGAGTTTGACACTTCTTATTTGATTGAACAGGCTCAAAAGGATGGAAAATGCATTTTTATTCCTAAGACCTATTCACAAGGACGCATGGATTTTGTAGAATATAATCCTGATGATTTGGTGAAATCTAGGTTTGGAGTTTGGGAACCTGGGACTTATTCACAACCTGTGGATAAGTCTGTGGTTAAGTTGATTCATGTGCCTGGTTTAGCTTGGAACCATGTGGGTTTTCGAGTGGGCTATGGAGGTGGTTTTTATGATCGCTACCTAGTAGATTATCAGGGGGAGACGGTATCGACCTTGGCTAGCTTTCAAGTCTGTGATTTCGAACCAGATGTTTTTGATATTCCAGTGAAGGAGTTGTTGATTTTTGAAGAACTTTTTTGATAAGCGCTACCCTGTGACCAATGGCTTGTTGGCAGTCACGGCTCTTGTTTTCCTATTGATACAGGTATTTCGCTTCGGACAGACGACGGCTGCCTATACGATTTATGAATTCGGTGGTATGTTTGGTGAGGTAGTGCGGTATGATCCGACTCAGTTGTGGCGGTTGATTTCCCCCATCTTTGTCCACATTGGTTGGGAACATTTTATCTTTAACAGCATTACCTTGCTTGGTTTGGGTTATCAATTAGAAGGGCTGTTTGGGTCAAGGCGTTTCTTCCTGCTGTATATCTTGTCTGGGATAATGGGCAATCTTTTTGTTCTCTTTTTTACACCAGATGTGGTTGGTGCAGGTGCATCGACCTCGCTCTTTGGTCTCTTTGCAGCTATGGCACTTTTGAGGAAATTCAGTCGTAGTCCCTATGTGCAGGTCTTGGGTCAACGCTACATGGTTCTTTTGGGATTGAACTTGGTCTTGGGACTTTTCAATCCAACCATCAGCATGGCAGGGCATATTGGAGGTGCTGTTGGAGGTTGCTTGGTTGTTATCTTCCTCCCACCTCAACGCGAAAAACAAGTCTTTACTAGTAAGCAAACGGTCTTAGCACTGGCTGTTTATCTCCTTTTACTGCTAGCTCTGCTTGGACTTGGATTTATCGTCAGTTAGTCTATCTTTTGTTGTTTCGATGTATGAGGAAAGTTCGTTTTCCTATTTCCAACTTCAAGTCATCGTTGATTATTTGAATTCGCTTTGCCGCCCTCTACGACAGTTGCTTACTGTCGTCAGTACGATTTCCAACCTTCAACAGTCCAGTGGACTGTTGAAGCAAGTTCCAGCTCTTGATGGGAATGGGACAGACTTTATCAGATAAGAAAAAAACTAGCGGTTGCTAGTTTTTTTGAACTTATTTTTCTTCTGCTTGGAATTGTTTACTCAGATCAATGATGTACTGTTTGACGTCATCTTTGACTTGTGGGTGATGCAATGCGTAATCAATAGATGTTTTCATGAAGCCAAATTTATCTCCGACATCATAGCGCTTACCTGTGAATTCACGAGCAAACACGCGTTGTGTTTTATTGAGTGTATCGATAGCATCTGTTAATTGAATCTCGTTCCCGGCACCGGGTTTTTGGTTTTCTAAAATCTCAAAGATTTCAGGAGTGAGTAAGTAGCGTCCGATAATAGCAAGGTCAGAAGGAGCATCTTCTGGTTTTGGTTTTTCCACAAAGGTTTCCACACTATAGAGACCGTTGACACCTTCACCTTGTGGAGCGATAACACCGTATGCAGAAACTTCTTCATGTGGAACTGGCATAACAGCGATGGTTGAAGCATGTGTTTTTTCATAGTCGTCCATGAGTTGCTTGGTCAATGGAACAGCTTTTGTATCTGTGATGTCCATGAGGTCATCGCCCAGCATGACAACGAAAGGTTCATTGCCAACGAAAGCCTTGGCTTGTAATACGGCGTCTCCCAAACCTTTTGGATAGCTTTGGCGGATAAAATGAAGACGGATAGCTGTCGCTTCGTCGACTAATTTTAAAAGGTCGTTTTTGCC
Source organism: Streptococcus suis (assembly GCF_024509525.1). Lineage (GTDB taxonomy): Bacteria > Bacillota > Bacilli > Lactobacillales > Streptococcaceae > Streptococcus > Streptococcus suis_AC. Next base: position 130,890 of record NZ_JAMWEM010000006.1, on the reverse strand, counting down.
TTTTTCTTTTAGGTTGTACTCCAATTCAAAGTTTGAGTCAAAATGATCTTCAATAGAACGCTTGGCCTTATTGGTAACAACGAGGATATCCTCGATACCTGAACGTAAGGCTTCTTCAAAAATGAATTGTAGAGTTGGTTTGTCTACGATAGGCAACATTTCTTTAGCGAGTGCCTTAGTAGCAGGCAAGAAACGTGTTCCCAAGCCAGCTGCAGGGATAACGGCTTTTCTAACTTTTTTTGTCATGGTGCAATCTCCTTATTATTTTGTTAATGATTACTTTATTAAGACCATTCGTTTTCCTGACGGAATTCACCAGACATGATGTCTTTGATAGCATCTTCAATACTTGCCCCTTGGTAAATCACGCTATAAATGGCTTGGGTAATAGGCATGTAAACACCTAATTCTTGTGCCAATTCGTAAGCTGCCTTAGTAGTAGAAATTCCCTCAATAACCATTCCCATGTTGGCTTCGATGTCTTCAAGTTTCTCACCTTTACCAAGTAGGTCACCAGCCCGCCAGTTGCGAGAGTGGACGGAAGTACCAGTTACAATCAGGTCACCGACACCAGAAAGTCCGCTATAGGTCAGTGGGTTGGCTCCCATTTTCACACCAAGACGGGTGATTTCTGTCAAACCGCGAGCGATAATAGCTGCCTTGGCATTGTCGCCATAACCCAGTCCGTGTAAAGCGCCAGCACCGACAGCAATAATATTTTTCAAAGCACCAGCTGTTTCCACGCCGATTACATCGTTATTAGTGTAGAGGCGGAAGTAGCGGTTGCTAAAGAGATTTTGGACGTAGGATGCAGTTTCCAAATCTTTTGAAGCCGCAGAAATCAAGGTCAAGTCACGGACGATGGTTTCTTCTGCATGGCTTGGTCCTGAAACCACAACGATTTCCGAGCGGAGTTCAGCAGGAATCTCTTCTTCCAAGACCTCTGACAAGCGTTTGTGGCTATCAGGCTCTAGACCTTTGGAAGCGTGCATGATGACCACCTTGTGCTTGAGAGCTTGTGCCACTTGTTTGGCAACCAGACGAGTTACTTTGGTTGGCACGACAAAGAGAACGGCATCGACCCCTTCAAGAGTCTCTGTCAAATCCTTGTAGCCTTTGATTTTCTCGTCTAGGACGATATCTTTGAAGTAGCGCGTGTTGGTATGATGTTCATTGATTTCGTCAATTTGCTCTGGAATATTTCCCCAGATACGAACAGAATGTCCGTTATCGTTGAGGACCTGTGCAAGGGCTGTTCCCCAAGAGCCAGGCCCAAGAACAGCAATGGTTTGTTTCTCCATACGATTCCCCTGTGTAAGTATTTTCTATTATTATAACATAGTTGTATTTTTTTGGAAAATAGCAGAGCCAAAACTTGACAATAGTTCTTAAGAGAACTATAATAGTTCTCATGCTAATTAATTGATTGGAAAGGAGTTATCGTGGGACATACCATTGCAGATTTTCGGAACTTGCTCAATCAGATTGAACAAATCAGTGAAACCATTGCAAAAGAATACGATGTGGAGCACCTAGCTGGTCCACAGGGCTGGGCCTTGCGTTTCATCGCGGAGCGGTCAGACCTTGAAACCTTTATCAAGGATATAGAAGCAGAATTGAAGATTTCCAAATCGGTTGCCAGCAATCTGGTCAAGAGAATGGAGAAAAATGGCTTTATCCAAGTCCTTCCCTCTCAGGTTGACAAACGCTTCAAACAGCTGGTTTTGACAGAGAAGGGACAAGGGAAAATCTGTCACCTGAAAGCCTTCCATGAAGAAATGCACCATTCTCTATTTTGGGGTATTCAAAAAGAAGACTTTGATTTGGTTAGACAAGTAGCCAATCAATTAAAAGAAAATATTCAACACTATAAGGAGAAGAAACATGTTTAAAGAAGCCATTTTACGTTATAAATGGTACGCCTTAGCATCGGTCTTGCTGACGTCCATTGTCGTCGCAACGACCTTGATGCAACCTAGTTATTTGCAGGATGTCTTGACAGCAGTCTTGGCCAATGACAAGGATGAAATTGTTCGTGTGGGCAAATTACTGCTGATTATTGCTGGAATTGGTCTCTTGGCAGGGCTTGTCAATACTATTGCTGCAGCAAAAATTTCACAAGGGGTATCTGCAGATATTCGTGAGAAGACTTTTCGGAAAATCCAAAGTTTCTCTTATGCCAATATCGAAGAGTTTAACGCAGGGAACTTGGTTGTTCGGATGACTAACGACGTCACTCAAATCCAGAACCTTGTCATGATGCTCTTTACAGTGTTGATGCGGGTTCCATTGCTGTTTGTCGGAGCCTTCATCATGGCGGTGCGGACCATGCCAGAACTCTGGTGGATGATTATTCTCATGGTGGTCTTGATAGTGGCTATTATGGCAGTTGTCATGGGGCAGATGGGACCACGTTTTGGAAAATTCCAGTCCCTCATGGACAAGATGAACAGCATTGCTAAGGAAAACCTACGTGGAATCCGTGTGGTCAAATCCTTTGTTCAGGAGAAAAACCAGTACAAGAAATTCAAGGATGTATCCAACGAACTCTTGGACCTCAATCTCTTTATCGGCTATGGTTTTGCTATCTTGCAGCCTTTAATGATGTTGATTGCTTACATGGCGATTTTTGCGTCCCTCTATTTGGTGTCCGGGATGTTGGAAACCAATATGGAAGCAGTTGGTGGCTTTACTTCCTTTATGAGCTACCTCATGCAAATCATGTTTGCCATTATCATGACTAGCTTTATGGGTATGCAGGCTTCACGTGCTGCCATTTCTATTAAGCGGATCAGCGAGGTCTTGGATACAGAACCAGCTATGACCTTCAAGGATGTGGCGGATGAAGAATTGACTGGTAAGATTGTCTTTGACAATGTCAGCTTTACCTACCCACATGATACGGAGCCGACTTTGAAAAATATCTCATTTGAGATTGAGCCAGGTCAAATGGTCGGTGTGGTTGGTGCAACAGGTGCGGGTAAATCCACTCTTGCTCAACTGATTCCGCGTTTGTTTGACCCGCAAGAAGGAACGGTGTCCATCGGTGGTCGGGACTTGAGAGAAGTCAGCCAGAACACCCTGCGTGATACGGTATCGATTGTCTTGCAAAAGGCTATTCTCTTCTCGGGAACCATTGCGGACAATCTGCGTCAAGGCTCTCCTGGTGCTGATTTGCAACGCTTGGAGCGGGCCGCAGGTATTGCCCAAGCAAAAGAATTTATCGACCGCTTGGATGATACCTATGAGAGCCAAGTAGAAGAACGTGGAAATAACTTCTCTGGTGGTCAGAAACAGCGGATGTCCATTGCTCGTGGGGTGATTGGCGAGCCGAAGGTTTTGGTCTTGGATGACTCAACTTCTGCCTTGGATGCCAAGTCTGAGAAACTAGTCCAAGAGGCTCTCAACCATGATTTGAAGGGGACAACCACTGTCATTGTTGCCCAGAAGATTTCTTCTGTTGTCAAAGCTGATAAGATTTTGGTTCTTGACGAAGGTCGTCTGATCGGCCAAGGTACCCACGCGGAGTTGGTAGCTACGAACGATGTCTACCGTGAAATCTACGAAACACAGAAAGGGAGGGAAGAATAGATGAAGACTTTACGTTTTTTCTGGTTTTATTTCAAACGCTATAAACTGTCCTTTGCTGTGATTTTTCTAGCCATTGTGACAGCGACCTACTTGCAGGTCAAGACACCTGTTTTCCTTGGAAATGCTATTGCGGAGATGGGGAAAATCGGGCAGGCTTACTTTGCTTCGGTGCAAATGGGTCAGTCAGATTTCAAACCTGACCTGTCTGATTTTAACGGGGTTATGCTCAATCTTTTCTTTGCCTATGTGGCGACGGTTGTGGCTTCCTTGATTTACACCCTCCTCTTCACGCGTATCGTGGCTTATTCGACCAACCGTATGCGTAAGGGCTTGTTTGGCAAGCTGGAACGTTTGACGGTTGCCTTCTTTGATAGCCACAAGGATGGGGATATTCTTTCTCGCTTTACTAGTGATTTGGACAATATCCAAAACGCTTTTAACCAGTCCTTGACCCAAGTGGTGACCAACATTGCTCTTTATGTTGGTATGGTTATCATGATGTTCCGTCAGGATACTCGCTTGGCCTTGGTGACCATTGCTTCTACGCCAGTTGCCTTGATTGCCTTGGTCCTTATCATCCGTCTGTCACGGAAATATACAGATAAGCAACAGGCTGCGGTATCTAAGCTCAATGCCTACATGGACGAGAAAATTTCTGGACAAAAAGCGATTATTGTACAGGGTGTGCAGGAAGAGACGATTGATGGTTTCTTGGAACTCAATGAAGAAGTTCGCCGTACGACCTTCAAGGGACGTTTATTTGGTGGGATTCTCTTTCCATTTATGAATGGGATGAGCTTGGTCAATACGGCCATTGTTATCTTTGCAGGCTCCAGCATTGTTCTCAATGATAGCTCGCTGGAAACAGCTGCCGCACTTGGTCTGGTGGTGACCTTTGTTCAGTATTCGCAACAGTATTACCAGCCTATCATGCAGATTGCCTCTAGCTGGGCAGAATTGCAGCTAGCTTTCACAGGAGCTCATCGTATTCAGGAAATGTTTGATGAGCCTGAGGAAGTTCGCCCTCAAAACGCTCCGCTATTTACCGAATTAAAAGAAGGTGTTGAAATCAAGGACATCGACTTTGGCTACCTGCCAGGTCAGAAGGTCTTGGACAAGGTGTCTATCTCTGCTCCTAAGGGTAAAATGGTGGCGGTCGTTGGTCCGACGGGGTCTGGTAAGACTACCATTATGAACTTGATTAACCGCTTCTACGATGTCAATGGTGGTAGCGTGGCCTTTGATGGTCGTGATATTCGGGAATATGACTTGGACAGCTTGCGGGATAAGGTCGGCATTGTCTTGCAGGAGTCGGTGCTATTCTCGGGGACTATTGCGGACAATATCCGCTTTGGTGATGAGAGTATTTCGCAGGAAATGGTGGAAACCGCAGCTCGTGCCACCCATATCCACGACTTCATCATGAGCTTGCCAGAGGGCTATGAAACCTTTGTGACCGATGATGAGAATGTCTTCTCGACAGGTCAGAAACAGCTGATTTCCATTGCCCGTACGCTCTTGACAGATCCACAAGTCTTGATTTTGGACGAAGCAACGTCTAACGTTGATACCGTAACGGAAGCCAAAATTCAAAAAGCTATGGAGGCTATTATCGCAGGACGGACCAGCTTCGTCATTGCCCATCGCCTCAAAACCATTCTCAATGCGGATGAAATTATCGTCCTCAAAGATGGAAAGGTAATCGAGCAAGGCAACCACAGTCAACTCCTCAAACTAAACGGCTTCTACGCCGAACTCTACCACAACCAGTTTGTGTTTGAATAATATATAGAAAAATAAACAGCCAAGATAAGCAGACCACAATCCTTAAACGTTTAGGACGTGGTTTATCTTGGCTGTTTTTGTGGTAGGCTTACTGCTCAATATGGTTGGTTTTGGTTTGATTGAGCCAAGCGTAGGCGATACCGATAAAGAGACCGGCTCCGAGCCAATTTCCAAAAAAGACCACAATCCATTGACGAAGGATATTGATCATATTGAAGGCTTCGACATTGCTTCGAGTAGCGTTAAAAGCTAGGAGCATGAAAGATGCGAAATTGGCGACCAGATGCTCATTGATGAGGAAAACGAACATAAAAATGGAGGAAATGATGACAAAGAACTTAGCAGACTGTTCTTTGATGAGCATGAAGCCAAGGATTGCCATATTTACAAACATATTAGCCGTAATCCCTTCAATAAAATTACTCCAGTCAGATTTTCCAAGTTTGATGGTAACGGCATTGACGACAAAGCTCTTATCAGAGAGATTGAGGTAGGAGAAGGACTGATTGAAGAGCCAGGCTAGAATAGTAGCGCCTACAAAGTTAAAGAAAGTACAGTATAGCAGCATCTGTGTCACTTTTTTCCAGCTAATTTGCTTATAGTAGGCACCAGTTGTGAGATACATCATGTTAGAAGTGGCTAATTCACCACCAAAAATAAGAACAAAAACCAGCCCAATAGCAAAGATGAAGGTAAAGACAAAGCGCGACAAACTTGGAAATTGACTGGCAATAACGTCTGCTCCGATAATACCGACAGCTGTTGACATAGTCAGGTAGGCTCCTGCATACATAGAACGCAAGGCATAGCGGCCTAGACTTTCGTCAAAAAGGGCTTCTTTTTTTGAAACTGCAGCTGAAATTTTTTCTTGAAATGGTGACATAGGAACTCCTTGTGAAATCATGATCAATGTTTTGTTTGAAAAATAAAGTGGGAAGAGTTCTTCCCACTATATGTGAACGATTAGTGAGCGGATGCACCAGAATCTGCATCTGTCGGTGTGGAAGTAGCAGGGGCACTACCAGCATCTGATGCACCAGAGGTTGCGTCAACATGTGCAGGAGCTGCGGCAGTTCCCGAACCACCAACCAAGCGTTGACCAGTAGCTTCAAGATACCAATCTAGCCATGGTTTGAAATTAAAGATAATTTCATTGATACCAGCGTAGGATCCGTCAGGATAGTACATAGCTTGGTAGTTGTGGGTGTTGATAATTTCAGCAGGGGTACCGGGTACAATGGTACGAACATATTCCTGGTTACCATTACGCAAGGTACCGACAACCCATTCAACATTCTTCATGCGGGCAGGAGGTAGCGTACCGTGGACAGTTGACAGGCGATTTCCTACTTGAGCAAGTACCCGTTTACCCAACATGGTATCAGGTTCTTGGTGACTATTGTTGTAGTAGAGGAACTGGTTATTATCATCTGCATAGGTCAATTCAAATGGCATCGCATTGAGGAACATATTGAGTTGGTTAACGGTCAACAGACCATTGTCCAGTTTAACATAGGTATCTCCCTCAACTGCGTTAACCAATTTAGAAGCCTTTTCTAGCCAATCTGGATCATCGGGATCCACACCAGTGATGGTCGTTGCGATTGGTTTGGTACAGTCTAAATCTTCTGGTGCGATTGGTTTTGGTTTTTTCAATTTGGATACAACACCGACATAGTTGATAAAGTTGTCTAGACAGCTTTCTAAGAATTTCACGGTGCCTTCATTGATGATATTGCCCTTATCGTCAAAAGCTTCTTTGGCCTTACCAAGGAGGAATTCATTACCTGGTAGTGTGTAAGCATTGACACCTGGTGCATCTAAAATTTTCCGTAGGTGAACTTGGGCACGAGAAGTTCCTTGATCGTAGTAAGATGCCCCGATAATCATAACTGGTTTATTTTCGAATGGGTGCAAATTAAAGCTGAGCCATTCCAGAGTACTCTTAAGGGCAGGGGTAATGGTATGATTGTGCTCAGGGGTAGCAATAATGACCCCGTCAGCACGGGTGATTTTGTTGTAAAGGTATTGAATTGCAAAACAATCAGACTGGTCTTCGTCCTGATTGAACATTGGAACATCTTTGATTTCCAAAAGTTCTAGTTCAAACTTCACTTTAAAGTGGCGTTGAATGAATTGCAATAGCATACGGTTATAAGATTGATCTGCATTTGATCCAACAATTCCGACAAATTTCATAGTATATTCCTCTCTTACAGGTTTTCCCAATCGAAGTTTTCAGCTTCTTTTTGGAGTAATTTTTTTGCGTTAGACAACTTGCCAGTCATGGTGACAAAGAGGCGGAAGTCATCAAAGATGGCATCCAGTTTTTGACTAGTTTCTAAATCAATGAGCTCCCCATTGGCATCAAAGGCTTGCAAGGAATGTGACAATAAAAATTCATCTGGCAAGACAGTGGCCTTGAGTTCAGGAGCGTTGAGAATTTGACGTAGCTGTAGTTGGGCACGAGAGGAACCAAGTGTTCCATAAGAAGCACCAGTAATCATAACTGGTTTGTTTAATAGTGGATAGACACCGTATGATACCCAAGCAAGGGCATTCATAAGGACAGCTGGAATAGAGTGGTCATATTCGGGAGTTCCGATAATGACTCCGTCAGCAGCCTCAATTTTTGCGACCAATTCTTTGACAATTTCTGGTAATTCTCGATTGGCTGGTTTATTGAAGATTGGGAGTTCCTTGATTTCAACCAGTTCGATATCTGCCTTATCAGCGAAGTGCTGTTCAATGTACTGCAAGAGTTTGCGGTTGGTTGAGCGAGCGGAGTTTGTTCCGACCAGTCCTAGAAGTTTCATAGCGTCTTCTCTCTTTCCTAAATTTGGTACTTTTATCATACCCGTTTATTCAATAAAATGCAAGCGTTTTCTGAAAATGTGATAAAATTGTTCAAAAATTCACGAGTTCTTTTGGTATAATATTAGTATGCAGAGAATATTCTATCTAGTATTTGGTTTTGTTAGTTTGATGCTTGGTGTCATTGGGATTGTTTTGCCGATAGTTCCGACAACCCCTTTTTTACTTTTAGCTGGTTTTTGCTTTGCGAGAAGTTCAAAAAGGTTTGAAAAATGGCTACGCAATACAAAAATTTATCAATTTTACGTAGCTGATTACGTTGAGACCAAATCCATTTCCCGTAAACGAAAAAAGCAAATCATCTGGCAAATTTACTTACTCATGGCAATTTCTATCTGGCTGGCTCCTATTTTATTGGTCAAAATAGGACTGGGACTATTAACAATCTTCATCACTTACTATTTGTTTTGGGTCATACCGGAGAAATAAAGTCAGATTTAAGGGTTGATCATCGTCCTCAAAGACGGAAAGGTGATCGAGCAAGGCAACCACAGCCAGCTCCTCAAACTCAATGGCTTCTACGCCGAACTCTACCACAACCAGTTTGTGTTTGAATAGACAAAAACTCCAGCCACTAGGTTGGAGTTTTGCTTTACCCTGTATTTCCTGTATAATAGACCTATGAAAAGACAGAGCGTTCGGGTTGAATTGTTTCCCCTGAAAAAAGAAGAAATCCTTGCCTACTTAGATGATAAGGGGATTTTGGTGAATGATTATTTTAAGACCTACCTAGCTCACCCCACTTATCAAGAAGTGGTGGAGAAACAGAAGTGTTTGGTTGAGATTGTCAGTCTAGCCGACATGGGATTTGCTAGGGAAGCAACTGCTCCTCAGATAGAGGAGAGAGCCGTGGAGATGGGTTATCAATTACCACCAGCTCCTCTGGGAGTTTATCTTCGGTTGGCCTTGTTGGAACAGGAAGTTAGCCAGGATATTGTACTCTCCCAAGGAAAATCACCAGACGGAGCCATTTGCCTGCTGTCGCCTCAGTTGGAGAAAGAGTTTACCTTCCCTCGTAGTGTCTATCTTCGCAAGGTTGACCAAGACGTGTGGCTACGTGCAGACTGCTTTGATGACGAGTATGCCTTCCCCTTAACAACACTTTTTGCATTTGTGACGAAAAATGCGAATGAATTTGTAGTAGGGAGTGAGCCCTAAATAACCAAAGAGGCAAATATGAAGGAATTACAATTTTTAATTTACCGAGCAGAAAATGATCAAGAAAAGGCTAGTGTCATTGTCAGCGATGAGACGATTTGGGCCAGTCAAAAGGAAATGGCAAGATTGTTTGATGTTGGTGTACCAGCTATCAGCAAACATTTGAAAAATATTTTTGAAGAAGGCGAACTAGATGAGCATTCAGTTATTTCCAAAATGGAAACAACTGCAAGTGATGGTAAAAATTATCTGACTAGTTATTACAATCTCGATGCCATCATTTCCGTCGGTTACCGTGTCAATTCTCAAAAGGCTACTAAGTTTAGGCAGTGGGCAACGACTGTACTTCGAGAATACATGATTAAAGGTTTTGCCATGGATGATGAGCGTTTAAAGCAAGGCGAAAACTTGTTGGAAAAAGACTATTTCCGTGAGCTTTTAGAACGAGTTCGTTCTATCCGTGCTAGTGAACGACGAATCTGGTTACAAATCACAGATATTTTTGCGGAGATTGCGATTGATTACGATGTTAATAGCTTGGTGACCAAACAATTCTATGCTCATGTGCAAAATAAATTTCATTATGCGATTACAGGTAAAACAGCTGCAGAAATTATTTATGAAAAGGCGGACCACACCAAAGTAAATATGGGGTTGGTAACCTGGAAACACTCTCCTGATGGACGTATTTTGCAATCGGATGCTCTTGTGGCTAAAAATTATCTGAACGAAAAGGAAATTCGTTCGCTGGAACGTAGTATTTCGGGCTACTTTGACTATCTGGAGCGACAAATTGAGCAAGGAAAGATCCAGACCATGCAAGATTTGGCAGATAGCATTGACCGATTTTTAGCCTTTCAAGACTATGAGCTTTTAGAGGGGCAGGGTCAGATTACTAGTCAGGCTGCCAAAGACAAAGCTAAATCAGAATATGCAATTTTTAATAAGACCCAAAAGATAAATTCTGATTTTGAAAAATTACTAGAAGATTTATCTTCAAAATAAGCACTCGAAAGGAAAAATATGAAAATCCGTGGATTCGAACTGGTCAGCCAGTTTACTGATGAAAACTTATTGCCAAAACGTGAGACTGCTCATGCCGCAGGTTACGACCTGAAAGCTGCGGAGACGGTCAGCTTGGAGCCAGGTGAGATTAAGCTAGTGCCAACAGGCGTTAAGGCCTATATGCAGGCAAACGAAGTCCTCTATCTCTACGATCGCTCGTCCAATCCTCGCAAGAAAGGCTTGGTTCTGATTAACTCGGTTGGAGTTATCGACGGCGACTACTATGGCAATCCAGCCAATGAAGGTCATATCTTTGCCCAGATGCGAAATATCACCGAGGAAACCGTCGTGGTGGAAGCTGGCGAGCGAATTGTGCAGGCTGTTTTTGCCCCCTTCCTCTTGGCTGACGGCGACCAGGCCGACGGCGTTCGGACAGGTGGATTTGGCTCGACGGGGAAATAGGAGGAAATGACCATCGCTAAGAAAAAAACAACCTTTGTCTGTCAATCCTGCGAGTACCACTCGCCCAAGTATCTGGGCCGTTGCCCCAACTGTGGCTCCTGGTCTAGCTTTGTCGAGGAAGTGGAAGTCGCGGAAGTCAAGAACGAGCGGGTCAGCTTGACAGGTGAGAAGACCCGTCCCATGAAGCTCAATGAAGTGTCGTCCATTCAAGTGGCCCGCACCAAGACCAACATGGAAGAGTTCAACCGCGTCCTCGGTGGTGGCGTGGTGCCGGGAAGTCTGGTCCTGATCGGAGGCGATCCAGGGATTGGCAAGTCCACCTTGCTCCTGCAAGTATCCACCCAACTTTCGACTATCGGTACGGTCCTCTACGTGTCGGGGGAAGAGTCTGCCCAGCAGATTAAGCTCCGTGCCGAGCGTTTGGGCGACATTGACAGCGAGTTCTATCTCTATGCGGAGACCAATATGCAGAGCATTCGGACCGAGATTGAGAAAATCAAGCCAGATTTCCTGATTATCGACTCTATCCAGACCATTATGAGCCCTGACATTTCTAGCGTGCAAGGCTCTGTCAGTCAGGTCCGTGAAGTGACCAATGAACTCATGCAGATTGCCAAGACCAACAACATCGCAACCTTTATCGTCGGCCACATGACTAAGGAAGGCACCCTGGCTGGACCGCGGACCTTGGAGCACATGGTGGACACCGTTCTTTATTTTGAGGGCGAGCGGCAGCACACCTTCCGTATCTTGCGGGCGGTCAAAAACCGCTTCGGCTCCACCAATGAAATCGGCATTTTTGAAATGCAGTCACAGGGTTTGGTCGAAGTTCTCGATCCAAGTGAGGTCTTTCTGGAAGAGCGTCTGGACGGAGCGACTGGCTCTGCGATTGTCGTGACCATGGAGGGCACCCGCCCTATCCTTGCCGAAGTGCAGGCTTTGGTGACGCCGACCATGTTTGGCAATGCCAAGCGGACCACGACAGGACTGGATTTCAACCGCGCCAGCTTGATTATGGCGGTTTTGGAAAAACGGGCAGGCCTGCTCCTCCAAAACCAAGATGCCTACCTCAAGTCAGCAGGCGGTGTCAAACTGGATGAGCCAGCTATTGACCTGGCAGTCGCAGTTGCCCTTGCCTCCAGTTACAAGGACAAGCCAACCAACCCACAAGAGTGCTTTATAGGCGAAATCGGCCTGACAGGTGAAATCCGCCGCGTCAATCGAATTGAGCAACGGATTAACGAAGCCGCCAAATTGGGCTTTACCAAGGTCTATGCTCCCAAAAATTCCCTGACAGGAATCAAGGTACCCAAGGAAATCACGGTTATCGGCGTGACCACCATTGGCGAAGTCTTACAGAAAGTATTTAAGTAGGTAAAAGTTCGGGAGTGACAGCTAGTCGCTCCTCTTTTTGCGACAAATGGTCGGGAATGTGATAAGCTAGGTCTAACCTATTTCTGAAAATTTCAGAAATTCTCATCAGACAAGGAGGTCCTATGTCTTATTTTCAAAACTTTATGAAGGCCAACAAGGCCTATGTTGACCTGCATGGTACATATCACCTGCCGCTCAAGCCCAAAACCAAGGTGGCTATCGTGACCTGTATGGACTCACGGCTTCACGTGGCGCAGGTCTTGGGCCTGGCTCTGGGTGATGCCCACATTTTGCGGAACGCAGGTGGGCGTGTGACAGAGGACGTGATTCGTTCGCTGGTCATTTCCCAGCAGCAACTTGGTACACGGGAAATCGTGGTACTTCACCATACAGATTGCGGTGCCCAGACCTTTACCAATGAAGACTTTGCGGACCAACTCAAGCGGGATTTGGGAGTGGATGTGGCTGGTCAGGACTTTCTTCCTTTTACAGACATTGAGGAAAGTGTGCGGGAGGATATAGCTCTCTTGAAACAATCTCCGCTCATCCCCGACGATGTTGAGATTTTTGGTGCGGTTTATGATGTGGATACGGGTCGTATGACGGAAGTTATCTAGTCTTTCAGTTTATCTTTTATTACGTCGACGTATGAGGAAACTCTGTTTCCTTATTTCCAATTTCAAATAATTTGTGATTATTTGAACTCGCTTTGCTGTACTATACGAACGTTACTTACTGTCGTAAGTATGATTTCCAACCTTCACCAGTCCGCTGGACTATTGAAGCAACCTGCAGCTCACTTCCTAGTGCTGAAAGACATATAATAAAAATGGGGAACAGATAGTGCGGTTTCCCGTATTTTTTATAAAAATACTTGACAGGGTTTTGTTATAGTTGTAGAATTGTGTTATAGAAACAACACAAAACAAGGAGGCCTTCTCATGTCAGACAACCGTATGAAATACACGATTGATAGTAATATGCAATTTCCTTTAGTGGAAATCGCCTTGGAAGCTGGTGAGTCAGCTTATATTCAACAGGGGAGCATGGTTTACCATACGCCCAGTGTGACCTTGAATACCAAGCTCAATGCGCGTGGTGGTTCAGGTTTTGGTAAATTGATGGGGGCCATCGGTCGGTCAATGGTATCAGGCGAATCTATGTTTATCACGCAAGCCATTTCCAATAGTGATGATGGGAAGATTGCTCTTGCTCCATCAACTCCGGGGCAGGTCATTGCCTTGGAACTTGGTGCAGAGCAATATCGACTAAATGATGGCGCATTTCTTGCCCTTGATGGTTCTGCTCAATATAAAATGGAGCGCCAGAGTGTTGGGCGTGCCTTCTTTGGTGGCCAGGGCGGACTCTTTGTCATGACGACTGAGGGATATGGAACGCTTTTGGCCAATGCCTTTGGTTCTATCAAGAAGATCGAGCTAACAGGTGGTAGCATCACCATTGACAACGCCCATGTTGTCGCCTGGAGTCGAGACCTCAATTATAATATTCATCTAGAAAACGGCTTTCTTCAGTCTATTGGTACTGGTGAAGGGATTGTCAATACCTTTTCAGGCTATGGAGAAATCTATGTGCAGAGCTTGAATATTGAAACCTTTGCTCAGGTCATTGGTAATCATATTGTCGGTGCAGGTGGTGATGGCGGTGGAGGAAGTACGTCACTTCTTGATGCCATTTTTTAAGACTCAACCAGCTTCGGCTGGTTTTTTGCTGTTTTCTTCTTACCACTTACCCGCTGATTTTTACCACTTACTGAAATGCCCTTGTAATTGTGACTGGAATTGGTATAATAGACCTATCAAAAGGAGGGGAGCTATGAAGGTTAGGATTGAATTTGATGATAACTTAGATCAGGTTGAAGTGGTCATCCGATCAGGTCAGCTAGGGCCAGAAGTAGAAGCGATTCAGCGGGCTCTGCAACAAGTTAGCCGTCCCTCGCTTGTCTTTTACAAGGGGAGTAGTGAGTATTTTCTATCCGTGAGTGAGGTGCTCTTCTTTGAAACGGATGGGACCAAAATTTATGCCCATACAGCCGACGATGCCTATGAGGTCAAGATGAAGCTCTATGAGCTGGAAGAATACTTGCCAATCTACTTTTGTCGAGTGGCCAAGTCAACCATTGTTAACAGCAAGGCGGTCTATTCGCTGGACAAGTCCTTCTCGGGTACCAGTCGAATTGCCTTCTACAAGACCCACAAGGAAGTTCATGTGTCGCGGCACTATTACCACTTGCTTAAAGAAAAGTTACAGGAAATGAGGTAGGAAGATGAAAAAATATGGTTTAGGAATTGCTCTGCTGGTCTTGGCAGGATTGGTCTTGTTTCAAGACTACTTGCCGGCTATTGAGCTCCCTCTTTGGAAATTGGCACTGGTAGTCGGTTGGAGTTATCTTCTCCTAAAAGCAATAATTAGAAGACAGTTAGTTACAAGCTTTGTGTGGGGAACTTTGGTCTTTATTATTTTGAACAACCACTTTGACTGGGTGGACATTGATACCTGGACAGTAATTCTAGGATCGATACTAGCTTGTGCAGGGTTGAAGTTATTGATAAAACCTAGGAGGAGCAAGAATATGGTCGATACAAAAAGTTTTGTCACAGGGGTGATTGGCGACAAGGGACGGGAAACGGCTTTTGGCTCTTCTACTCGCTATATTCACGACGATAATTTTCTCCAGGATAGTGTGGAAGTAGCCTTTGGATCTAGTACGATCTATTTTGATCAGGCGGTGATTCTGGGTGATAAGGCAGATTTTCATATCGATGCGGCCTTCTCAAATATCACACTCTATCTGCCTGCTGACTGGCGAGCGGTGGTGGAGCTGGACAGTGCTATGTCAACAACCAATAACTACGCAACTGGTATGGGCGAAAAGATGTTACATATCACAGGAGATATGGCCTTCTCAACCCTAACGATTTATTCAGCATAAAACAAGAAAGCCAGAGGAAAGTCTATTTAGGCTTTTCCACAGGATGAAAAGTCGGAATATTCTGGAAATTGTTCAAAAGAAAGGGATTATCATGAAAAAGATTTTGAAAAACACAACTTACCTATGGGTACTGACTGCGGATATGCTGTCCAATTTTGGCGATGTGGTCTATTATTTGGCCTTGATGAACTATGTTTTGCTGGTGCCCAACAGTCGTCTGGCTCTGGCGATCGTGACCTTCTCGGAAATCTTCCCTAGCTTTATGGGACTCTTTACAGGCTATCTGGCAGACAAGACAGTCAACAAGATTGGCACTATCAAGCTGACCCTTCTCTTTCGTGTTGTACTCTACCTCATCCTCGGTTTCTGCATGGGCTTTGAGCCAGCCCTCTGGATTGTCGTGGTGGCTGCAACTTTCAATGTCTTTGCAGACTTCGCTGGCTTCTATGAAAACGGCCTCTATACACCTCTGGGATTACGCGTAGCGCCCAAGGAAGAGCGGGAGCAGTACTCGGCCTTTCGCCAGACCGTGACCAGCCTCCTCAACATCGCCTTTCAGGCCCTCTCTGCCCTCTTGGTCGGCCTCCTCTCCTACCAAAACCTGGCCTTTCTCAACGCCGGCACCTTTTTAGTTGCCCTTCTTATCATGCAGCTGCTGACGCCAGCCTTTCGCAAACTCCTGACGGAGCAGCCTTTGAAAATAGCAGAGCAGCCGAGCCAGCCCGAGCAGGAAACCAAGGGACCGGGCATTCTAGCTTCCTTCAAGCAAGCCATCGTGGAGCTGCGCAAGATACCCGAGTTCCGCCTGGTCCTGATTACCAGCCCTCTTATCAACGCCTGTGGAGCTATTCTCTATCCTATTCTGGTCTTGCTGATTAGCGAAGACCCAGGCCTTGTCTTCCTCAATGTTGAAACAACCCTTGCCCTGACCATTTTGATTTTCTTTGTTGGCAATATCTTGGGTTCGACCTTGGTCTTTACTCTCTTCAAAAAGACCAGCATGGTGACGCTGGAAGTGGCGGCAACTTTCTCTCTTCTTGGCGTGTTTGTCGGAATGTTGCTACATCAACTGCCAATTATTTTCTTCTTCCTTACTACAATGGGGATTAGTTCAGGAGCTAGCGGACCTAAGTTTAACGCTAAGTTTGTCAATTCTATGCCAGAGGAGCAGTTGGCGACCATTGGCGGAGCGGTATCAACCTATTTTATGCTAGGTCAAGCCTTTACTCGACTACTGGTATCAGGTCTGGTCTTGGTATTGGCTGTCGATCAGATTAGCGGATTTTTCCTAACAGCTACTGGTTTGTTAGTCCTCTATGTCTTCTACTGGCTGGCACGCAACCAAAAAACACCTCAAAATCAGTCTCTCTAGGCTGATTTTTCTGTTTTCTTATGCATATCTATGCTATAATGTTCTTGATTGAAATTTTACAGGAGAGAAACATGACTAAACCAATTCGTGTGCGTTACGCACCAAGTCCAACGGGACTCTTGCATATCGGAAATGCTCGTACAGCATTGTTTAACTATCTTTTTGCTCGTCATCACGGCGGTGATTTTATCATTCGTATCGAAGATACGGATCGCAAACGCCATGTGGAAGACGGTGAGCGTTCTCAGCTGGAAAACCTGCGTTGGTTGGGCATTGACTGGGACGAAAGCCCAGAAACCCATGACCAATACCGCCAATCAGAGCGTTTGGACATTTACCAAACCTATGTGGATGAGCTTTTGGCTTCAGGCAAGGCTTACAAGTCTTACGTGACAGAGGAAGAGTTGGCGGCGGAGCGTGAGCGTCAGGAAGCTGCGGGCGAAACACCTCGCTACATCAATGAATACCTTGGTATGTCTGAAGATGAAAAAACAGCCTACATAGCAGAGCGTGAGGCGGCTGGCATTGTTCCAACGGTTCGCTTGGCTGTCAATGAAGCTGGTATTTACAAGTGGAATGACATGGTTAAGGGCGAAATCGAGTTTGAAGGTGGCAACATCGGTGGCGACTGGGTTATCCAGAAACGTGACGGCTATCCAACCTATAACTTTGCCGTGGTGGTGGACGATCATCTCATGGAAATCTCGCACGTTATCCGTGGGGACGACCACATTGCCAATACACCCAAGCAGCTCATGGTCTATGAGGCACTAGGCTGGGAAGCACCAGAATTTGCCCACATGACCTTGATTATCAACTCTGAGACTGGTAAAAAACTGTCCAAACGTGATACCAACACCCTTCAGTTCATCGAGGACTACCGTCGTAAAGGTTACATGCCTGAAGCTGTCTTCAACTTTATCGGTCTCTTGGGTTGGAACCCTGGTGGTGAAGAGGAAATCTTCTCTCGTGAGCAATTTATCCAACTCTTTGATGAAAATCGTCTCAGCAAGTCACCAGCAGCTTTTGACCAGAAGAAAATGGACTGGATGAGCAATGAGTACATCAAAAATGCTGATTTAGAAACAATTTTCAACCTTGCTAAACCATTCTTGGAAGAGGCTGGTCGCTTGACAGACAAGGCAGAAAAATTGGTGGAACTCTACAAGCCACAGATGTCATCAGCAGACGAAATTGTTGGTTTGACAGACCTCTTCTTCTCAGATTTCCCAGAATTGACTGCGGAAGAAAAAGAAGTCATGGCAGGTGAAACTGTTCCAACTGTTCTCAATGCCCTCAAGGAAAAATTGGAAGCCATGACGGACGAAGATTTCCAACCAGATAATATCTTCCCACAAATTAAGGCTGTTCAAAAAGAAACAGGCATCAAGGGCAAAAACCTCTTCATGCCAATCCGTATCGCTGTTTCAGGCGAAATGCACGGACCAGAGTTGCCAAATACCATTTACCTGCTCGGCCGTGAAAAATCCATCCAGCATATTGAGAATATGTTGAAATCTTTGTAAGACAAGTAATCCCCGCCGTCCTGTGACAGCGGGGATTTTGCTATAACTGATAACTATAACAGTTGTATTGAAAACGGTATAACGATTTTCTGAAAAACTGTGTTATCATAAATAAATCATTACTATTTAGGAGAGTGTATGGAAAATCATAATTTTGAAAATCAGGGTACTTTTAATCGAGAGATGAACAGTCGCCATTTGCAGATGCTGTCCATCGGTGGGGTCATCGGGACAGGTTTGTTCTTGAGTTCAGGCTATACCATTGCACAGGCTGGACCTTTTGGAGCTGTTGCAGCCTATCTTTTTGGTGCAGTTATGGTCTATTTGGTTATGTTTTCTTTGGGTGAGCTTTCGGTAGCCATGCCAGTCACAGGTTCTTTTCATACCTACGCGACCAAGTTTATCAGCCCTGGAACGGGTTTTATGGTGGCCTGGATGTATTGGCTTTGTTGGGTAGTCGCTCTAGCTTCTCAGTTCGTCGGAGCAGCTCAACTTATGCAACGCTGGTTTCCTAGTGTGCCGATTTGGATATTTGCAACGATTTTTGCAGTCATTGTTTTTGGACTCAATACACTCTCTGTTGGCTGGTTTGCCAAGGCGGAGGATGCACTCTCATCTATCAAGGTCTATGCCATTGCAGCCTTTATCGTACTCGGAACCTTAGCTATTTTTGGTATTTTGCCATTTGAGGGAACCAATGCTGCGCCGCTCTTTACTAATATTACAGCCCAAGGCTTACTTCCTAACGACCTAGTTGGGTTGATTTCAGTTATACTGTCGGTTAACTATGCCTTTTCAGGTGTAGAAATGATCGGAATTGCGGCAGGGGAGACAGATAATCCCCAAAAAGCTGTACCGCAAGCTATTAAATCAACAATTGGTCTTTTGGTTATCTTCTTTGTCTTGACAATTGTTGTTTTGGCATCTCTACTTCCTATGTCAGAAGCAGGTGTGACAGAAGCACCATTCGTACTTGTCTTGGACAAGATTGGCTTCCCTTATGCTGCTGATATTATGAACTTTATTATTTTGACGGCTATTTTATCGGCCTCTACATCAGGGCTATACGCTTCAAGCCGTATGCTTTGGTCTTTGGCTAATGAAGGCATGATTAGCAAGGAATTGGTAAAAATTAATAAACACGGTGTTCCAATGCGTGGCATGATTTTGTCCATGATTGGTGTTGTTATCGCCTTGATTGCGTCAATTTATGCAGAAGATACCATCTTTCTTGCTCTGGTTTCCATTGCTGGTTTTGCAGTTGTGATTGCTTGGTTGGCCATTCCATTGGCGCAAATTGGTTTCCGTCGTGAATTTTTGAAAACTCATCGTGAAGATGAATTGGAATACAAGACGCCCTTCTCACCGACCTTGCCGTGGATTACAGTTGTTTTGTTGGTTATTTCCATCATTGGAATCGGTTGGGATCCTTCACAGCGTGCCGGTCTTTACTTTGGTGTGCCATTCATGATTGGCTGCTATATTTATCACTACATCCGCTTCAAGAAGTGGTAAGGAGAAACTAGTATGGGTCGTTTTAAAGAACTATTAGAACAAAAGGAATACATCATTTTACACGGTGCTCTTGGGACGGAATTGGAATTTCGAGGTCATGATGTATCGGGCAAGCTCTGGTCTGCCAAATATCTTTTGGAAAATCCCCAGTATATCAAGGATATTCATAAAGACTATATTCGTGCAGGTGCGGACTTGGTGACAACCTCCACCTATCAGGCGACCTTTGAAGGAGTAGCAGAAGTTGGCTTGTCGCAAGCAGAGGCAGAGGACCTCATTCGCTTGACTGTTGATTTGGCTAAGGAGGCTCGAGACGAGGTCTGGGGAGACTTGTCTGAAAGAGAGAAAGCACAACGAACCTATCCCCTCATTTCAGGTGACGTGGGTCCCTACGCAGCCTATTTGGCCAACGGTGCTGAATATACCGGCGATTATGGCAACATCAGTTTGGAGGAGTTGAAGGCTTTTCATCGTCGTCGGATGGAACTCCTCTTAGAACAGGGGGCAGAACTCTTGGCCTTGGAAACCATTCCAAATGTTCTCGAAACACAGGCCTTGGTAGAGTTGCTGGCAGATGATTTTCCAGAGATAGAGGCCTATATTAGCTTCACTTCACAAGACGGGCAGTCGATTTCTGACGGAACGTCTATTGAAAAAATAGCAGAGCTGGTCAACAGCAGTGAGCAGATTTTGGCGGTTGGTCTTAACTGTACGGCTCCCTCGCTCTATCCAGCCTTTCTCAGTCAGTTGAGAGAGAAAACGGATAAACCATTTGTGACCTATCCAAATTCTGGAGAAGTCTATGATGGCACCACTCAAACTTGGAAAGAAGAAGCTGACCATAGCCACAGCCTTTTGGACAATACTCTGGCTTGGCATAAGCTAGGAGCTACAGTGGTTGGTGGTTGTTGCCGAACCCGACCAGCTGATATTGCAAGTCTAGTTGCTGGATTGAAATAAATGAATTCCCGCTGTCCTGTGATAGCGGGGATTTTGTTATAGATTCTGTAATTTTTCCTCGATTTGTTTGACTAGGTCTTCTAAATTTTCCTTCTGTTCTTGGAGTAGGAGGATTTGTTTTTCACGGTCGGCAATTTCATCCAGTATAACCTGTTTGTTTTCTTTTAGCTGTTCGAGACTGCCGCATTTGGTGTCGTGAAGTTCTTTGATACGGATAATAGCTTTCACAGATAGGCCTAACTGGCGAAGTCCTAGTATATTTTCTAGGTTGTTGATTTCTTCTTCGTTCCAGTAGTAATTGCCGTCAATCAGTTGCGGTTGTAAGAGTCCTTGTTCTGTGTAGAAACGAAGCGTATCCCGTTTGATACCAAATTGTTGCATGACTTGTCCTGTTTTCATAATGTCCTCTTGACAGGGGCTTAGCCCCTCATGATACATTGATAGGGAAAGGAGTTCTATATGATTATTGTTGTTAAATGGTTGATTGTACTCTACTTGGGGCTACTGCCGTTATCTGCTTGGGTATATCGTAAGCAACTTCCTAACTGGTTACTGGTTTTATATGCTTGCCCAGCTCTGCTCAGTTTATTGGGCTGGCAGACAGTTTTGGGATTTATATTAGGCTTATTATTGGCTTGCGGGGTGAGAGTGATAGGCGGTCGTGTTCTTTTTGGAAAAAATCGTCTTAGCCACTTCTTAGCTCATTTTCTACTGAGCTTGGTTCTCGCTCTTGCACTTTTCTTGGTCTAAAAACAGCCTCTCCACATAGTCTTTCTGCCTTGGAATAACCAGTTCTGTTCCAAGGAAATCTTTCAGTTTTTCCTGTGGGACCCAGATGTAGTTGCTGGTTTCTTCGGCTTGGAGTTGGATAGCAGCTTTGTCCCAATTGGTTTCGGCCCAGTAGCAGTGGAAAATGCACTGGTCATCATGGGCGACAAAGTGTGTATGGTGGCGTAGTTGGTCAGCTGTCAGCTCAATGCCTGTCTCTTCGCGGACTTCGCGCAAAATCGCCTGCTCTGCTATTTCCCCAAACAAAGCCGAACCTCCTGCTGTCGCTTCATAATAGTCAGGGTAGGAGGGCTTGGTGCTGTCGCGTTTCATGAAGAGGGTACTGCCGTCGCGGTGGCGGATGATGCACTCGACGACCAGGTGGTAGAGGCCGTCGGGAATGGGTTCTCCGCGTGTGAGGGTGTGGTCGGTCAGCTGACCGTCGGCTGTGTAGGCGTTCCAGATTTCCATATTTTGCTCCTTTGCTAGATTGGTTATTCATTATAGCACACCTGTAAGTGTTAGACAAGTATCTTACGGGTGTTTGCGTATTGGAATGATTGGAGGATTGATTGGAGGATTACTGAGCTAGAAAGCTGACGTCAGTCGCCTCTTTCATTTGCTTATTTTCAAATCAATATTGAAACCATACAAAAAATTTTCAAAAATTTGTATATTTATGTTGCAAAAAGTATAAATATACACTATAATAGTCACTAAGTTTTATAAAAATAAAAAGAAATGAGATTGCTTATGACAAAAGAAAAATTGATTTTAGCCTATTCAGGTGGATTAGACACTTCAGTTGCGATTGCTTGGTTGAAAAAAGACTATGATGTCATTGCGGTTTGTATGGATGTAGGTGAGGGGAAAGATCTTGAATTCATTCATGATAAAGCACTGTCCATTGGTGCCATTGAGTCCCATGTGTTGGATGTGAAAGAAGAATTTGCTCAAGAATATGTCCTACCAGCCCTGCAAGCTCATGCCTATTATGAGCAAAAATATCCGCTGGTATCAGCTCTCAGTCGGCCCTTGATTTCCAAAAAGTTGGTGGAAATGGCCCATAAGACAGGAGCAACCACTATCGCCCACGGTTGTACTGGTAAGGGAAATGACCAGGTGCGGTTTGAGGTAGCCATTGCAGCCCTGGACCCAACTTTGAAAGTTGTAGCCCCTGTTCGGGAATGGAAATGGGCGCGTGAAGAAGAAATCATCTTCGCCAAGGAAAATGGTGTACCAGTCCCAGCAGATTTGGATAGCCCTTATTCCGTTGACCAAAATCTTTGGGGCCGTGCCAATGAGTGCGGAGTTTTAGAAAATCCATGGAATGAAGCGCCAGAAGATGCTTTTGGTATTACAACTGCACCAGAAAATGCACCAGATACTCCTGAGTATGTCGATATTGAGTTTCAGGCGGGCGTACCCGTTGCTGTAAATGGAGAAAAGCTCAGCCTGGCAAATCTCATCCAAAAACTCAATGTCATTGCTGGTAAGCATGGTGTAGGCCGGATTGACCATGTGGAAAATCGTCTAGTTGGGATCAAGTCACGGGAAATTTACGAGTGTCCAGGAGCTATTACCCTCTTGACAGCTCACAAGGAAATTGAAGATTTGACCTTGGTGCGCGAAGTATCGCATTTCAAACCGATTGTTTCAAATGAACTCTCTAACTTGATTTACAATGGTTTGTGGTTCAATCCAGCAACCCAGGCCTTGAAAGCTTATTTGCAAGCAACTCAATCAGTCGTGAATGGTACAGCAAAAGTGAAATTGTATAAGGGAACAGCTAAAGTAGTTGCTCGGAAATCTCCAAATTCGCTGTATGACGAAGATTTGGCAACCTATACCAGTGCAGATACCTTTGACCAAGATGCAGCAGTTGGTTTCATCAAGCTTTGGGGCTTGCCAACCAAGGTCAATGCAGAAATTCATAAGAAAGACTAGAAAGTAGGAGTGTATGGAAGCAAAGAAATTATGGGGCGGTCGCTTTGAAGCCAGTCTTGAGGAATGGGTAGAAGAATTCGGAGCTTCCATCCGATTTGATCAAAAACTGGCCAAGTATGATATTCAAGGTTCTTTAGCCCATGTCAAGATGCTCGGAGCCACAGGGATTATCAATCAAGAAGAAGCTCAGGTCATTCAAGCTGGTTTGGAAGAATTGCTAGAGGAGCATGAGGCTGGCAAGCTGGTCTTTGATATTCGTAACGAAGACATTCACATGAATATTGAAAGTCTATTGACGGAGAAAATAGGCTCAGTTGCAGGTAAACTCCACACAGCTCGTTCTCGTAACGATCAAGTAGCGACCGATATGCACCTCTATCTGAAGGATACACTCTTTCAAGTTGTAGACAAATTGACCAACCTACGTCAGATTTTAGTAGACCTTGCACAGGAGCATGTGGAGACCATCATGCCGGGCTATACACATTTGCAACATGCCCAGCCCATTAGTTTTGCTCAGCACTTGTTAGCCTATTACAACATGTTCAGCCGCGACAGTGAGCGCTTTGTATTCAACATGCAGCATACAGATGTATCCCCACTTGGTGCGGCGGCCTTGGCAGGGACAACCTTTCCGATTGACCGTCAGATGACGTCGGATTTGATGGGATTTGCTAAGCCCTATAGTAATTCCCTTGATGCTGTGTCTGACCGTGATTTTATCTTGGAATTTCTGTCAAATGCCAGTATCCTCATGATGCACATGTCACGTTTGTGTGAAGAAATCATCAACTGGTGTTCACATGAATACCAATTTGTCACCTTATCTGATACCTTTTCAACAGGTTCTTCCATCATGCCTCAGAAGAAAAATCCAGATATGGCTGAGCTGATTCGGGGGAAAACTGGTAGAGTTTATGGGAACTTAGTTGGCCTACTGACAGTCATGAAATCCCTGCCTTTAACCTATAACAAGGACTTGCAAGAGGACAAGGAAGGCATGTTTGATAGTGTGGAAACGATTTTAGTATCTATCGATATTTTGGCAGGGATGTTGCAATCTATGACAGTCCATAAGGAAAGGATGGCTCAATCGACAGAGAAGGACTTTTCAAATGCTACAGAGTTGGCTGATTATTTGGCCAGCAAGGGGCTACCCTTCCGCCAGGCGCATGAGATTGTAGGTAAATTGGTATTAGAATGCAGCAAGGCTGGATATTATCTACAAGATGTTCCTTTGGAACGTTATCAAGAGTTGTCGCCTGTCATTGGACCGGATATTTATACAGCTCTAGAATCGGAAACAGCCGTTTCACGCAGAAATTCGCTAGGTGGAACTGGATTTGAATCCATTCGCCAGCAAATTCAGCAAGCAAAAGCACAAATAATCGCTTCAAAAGGCCTCTAAACGGTATGTTTATTGGCTTTTTTGAATTTTATGGTATAATAGAGGTAATTTTGGAAGATGGAGAGGCATTTTGAAGAAAAGTTATCGCGTCAAACGTGAGCAAGATTTCAATGCAATTTTTACTAAGGGAGAGAATGTGGCTAATCGTCGATTTGTCATCTACCACATGCATAAGAAACAAAATCATTTCCGAGTAGGGTTGTCTGTTAGTAAAAAATTGGGGAATGCAGTTGTACGGAATAAGATTAAGCGTAGAATTCGTCATGTCTTGATTGAATTGAGGTCTCAGCTTGTAACCGATGACTTTGTTGTAATCGCCCGTAAAGGAGTGGAAGATTTAACCTACCAAGAGCTGAAACAAAATCTCCTCCATGTTCTAAAGTTGGCAAAAATATTCCAGGAAGGTGTTTCTCTTGAAAAAGAAAATTAAGTGGACTAGTCTCCTGCTAATAAGCTTGTTTGTTCTTGCTGCCTGTGGGACAGGAGAGGTGACTAGTCAGTCAACAGGAGCCTGGGACCAGTTAATTTACTGGTTTGCCAGTACAATTCAGTTCCTATCTATTAATGGCCAGATAGGGGTTGGAATTATTCTATTCACTCTTTTGATACGGACTATTCTTTTACCTTTGTATCAAATCCAGATGAAGTCCAGTCGTAAGATGCAAGAGTTGCAGCCTCAACTCAAGCAATTACAAGAGCAATATACTGGTACGGATATGGAAAGTCGCCAAAATCTCTATGAGGCAACGCAAAAACTATATAAAGAAAATGGCGTCAGCATGACTTCTTCCATGTGGCCACTTTTCGTTCAGATGCCGATTTTGTTGGCCTTGTTTCAAGCTTTGACCAGAGTTGAAGCCCTAAAGGTTGGACATTTCCTTTGGTTGAATCTCGGAGAAGCTGATCCTTATTTTATTTTGCCAATCTTGGCCGCAGTATTTACATTTCTGAGCAGTTGGCTAGCCAATAAGGCGGCGCCAGAGCGGAATATTGCTATGACCATTATGACCAATGCTATCATCCCTCTAGTGATTTTTAGTTTTGCAGTCACAGCTGCAAGCGGGGTGGCACTTTATTGGACGGTATCAAATGCTTATCAGGTTGTGCAAACCTTGTTGTTGAATAATCCGTTTAAAATTATAGCAGAGCGTCAAGCAAAATTGGATGCTGAAAAAGAACGCCGAGCTAAAATCAAAAAGGCACAGAAAAAGGCCCGCAAAAAGAAATAGGAATTTAGGAGAGAAAAGATGAAATTTACAGGAGCAACTGTTGAAGAAGCTATTCAAAATGGTTTAGCAGAATTAAATATTCCCCGTAAAAAGGCTCACATTACCGTGTTGGCGCGTGAGAAAAAAGGTTTCCTTGGATTTGGAAAAAGGCCAGCCAAGGTTGATATTGAAGTCATCAATGAAGCGACGGTGGTAAAAGCAAATCAGAAGGCAGTTCGTGGCGTTCCAACTGAGATAAATGAATTGAATGAACCTGTCAAATCTGTATCTGAGGCAACCATAGACCTAGGGAAGGTTGTGGCCGCAGTAAAAGAGTACGAAAAATCAGGAGAAGTCTTAGATGAACGAATCAAGGCTCAGATTTTGAAGAACGATAAGGAAGCTAAGACGATTCTAGAAGAAACCGGCCGTATCGAGATTATTAAAGATGAGATGATACAAGAATTGGATTCTGAACCTGTTGAAAGTCAAGTTGAATTTTCGGACTTAAATATCAAAGTGGAACAATCTTATGAGATTGAGCAAGTAGTTCAGGAAGTTTCTAACTACGTTCAAACAATATTAGATGATATGGATGTAGAAGCAAGTATTGAAAGCAGTCACAGTCGTCGAACAATCAATCTCCAAGTGGATACCAATGAACCAGGACGCGTCATTGGTTACCATGGAAAAGTCTTGAAATCCTTGCAGCTCCTAGCACAAAACTATCTTTACAATCGCTATGAGCGTAATTTCTATATCACCATCAATGTCAACGACTATGTAGAGCACCGAGCAGAAGTTCTTCAAGGCTATGCACAAAAACTAGCAGAGCGTGTATTGGCAGAGCAAGAAGCTTACCATACAGATCCAATGTCTAGTAGCGAACGCAAGATTATCCACCGCATCATTTCCAAAATGGACGGTTTGACAAGCTACTCAGAAGGTAGTGAGCCAAATCGTTATGTGGTAGTTGACATTGATAGCCAACATGACTAAAAAAGGGGTATTTGCCTCTTTTTTGTTTGTGAAAGAGTTTTCTTTGGAAATAAATAGCTTAGTGAACTTGACAAAGCTATCAAATTCAGATAAAATAGTTTGGTATGTTTAGTAACTGATCAAAACTAGCCGGCTAAACGAATACAAGAATCTAAGAGGAGGTATTCATCGTGAAACGTACTTTTCAACCAAGTAAAATCCGTCGTGCTCGTAAACACGGATTCCGTAACCGTATGTCAACTAAAAACGGCCGTCGCGTATTAGCAGCTCGTCGTCGTAAAGGACGCAAAGTGCTTGCAGTGGCATAAGATGAACAGAAAAGTCAGCAGAAACTCGAGTCTGCTGGCTTTTTCATTGGTCATTTTTCCCAGAGGATTATGGTATAATGAAAGAAAAGAAAGAGAAGCATGATGATACAAATTTTTGATACTCATACCCACCTCAACGTTGAGCAGTTTGATGGTCGGGTCCAAGAAGAATTAGACTTTGCTAAGGAAATGGGGGTTACTCTCCACAATGTGGTCGGTTTTGACCGAGCAACCATTGACAAGGCTATGGAGCTTGCTGATCAGCATCCTGAAATCTATCTGACATTGGGCTGGCATCCGACAGAGGCTGGCACCTATGACGAGGAAGTAGAAAGCTACTTGCTTGAGGCGCTCAAACATCCCAAGGTCATTGCCCTGGGGGAAATTGGGCTGGACTACTACTGGATGACGGCGGATAAGGAAACCCAGGCTCGTGTTTTCAAGCGGCAAATGGCTCTGGCAAAAGAGCTGGATTTACCCTTTGTGGTTCATACTCGCGATGCCCTTGAGGATACTTACGCTATCATTAAAGAGGTTGGTGTAGGGCCTCGTGGTGGGATTATGCACTCTTATTCAGGGTCTTTGGAAATGGCAGAGCGCTTCATCGAGCTTGGGATGATGATTTCATTTTCAGGCGTGGTGACCTTCAAGAAAGCTGTCGAACTTCAGGAAGCGGCTCAGGCATTGCCCCTAGAAAAAATCTTGGTCGAGACGGACGCACCCTACTTAGCGCCTGTTCCCAAGCGTGGTCGGGAAAATCGCACCGGCTACACCAGATATGTAGTGGAAATGCTGGCCCAGCTTCGCAACCAGTCGGTCGAAGAAGTGGCGAAAGCGACCTACGAGAATGCAAGGAGCTTGTTCAGAATTGACTCAGAAAATTAAGATACAAGAAGTCCTCGTTGTCGAGGGCAAGGACGATACGGCGAACTTGAAGCGGTTTTACGAGGTGGATACCTACGAAACCAGAGGCTCTGCCATATCAGACGATGACTTGGAACGCATCGAGAAACTCCATGATCTGCGTGGCGTCATTGTCTTTACTGACCCAGACTACAATGGGGAGCGGATTCGAAAGATCATTATGCAGGCCATTCCCACGGTCAAACACGCTTTTTTACAGCGGGACGAGGCTACACCTAAGTCCAAGACAAAAGGGCGGTCCTTGGGCATTGAGCACGCCAGCTTTGAAGACTTGGAAAAGGCCCTGGCGTGCGTGCGTGGTTACTACGATGATGAACATAACTTTGACATCACCAAGTCAGACCTGATGCGCCTAGGATTGCTGATGGGTGGCGACAGTCGCAAGCGGAGGGAGTATCTGGGAGAAAAGCTCCGCATCGGCTACTGCAACGGTAAGCAGTTGCTGAAACGACTGGAGCTGTTTGGAGTTAGCTTGGCAGAGGTTGAGGAGTGTATGGAGAGCTATCATGGATAGGGTCTATGCTGTTAAGTGCTTGGTAAAAAACGAGTTTGAACCTTCTTATGAAAATTATTCATCTTATGAAGAAGTGACCTACTTGCTGCTGGCTGATGTCCTTGTTTGGGAGGATGAGCAGGTTGATAAGAACAAACTAGCAGACTATTTGCGTGGTTTAGTTGAAGACGGCTATGTCAATGCGGATGGTATTTGGAAGCAGAGCCGTTTGTTTCATATTGCTGGTGTGCAAGAAATGGACGACAGGGTAGAGTTTGATGGACCAGCCGTGGAAGTCTATCGCTGGTTTTACAATTTTGAACGTCCTGTTACTGAGGAAGAATTTTTGAATCTCTATTATTTTGATGATTTGGGGAGATAGACAATCTAGAGCGGAAATGTTACTATTTCTGCTTTTTTGAAGATTGCTACTGATATCTATTCGTGTTACAATATAGACAACTAGGAGGTGGACTAGATTGATAACTATAAAGAAGAATGCCCAAGTAAATTTTAAAACTGATTCCAGACTTTTAGAAAAAGCCAAGGAAGTATTTGCTATGAACCAGCTGGATTTGACTGCTGGTTTTAACCTCTTTTTACAAAACATCGCTGTAAAAAATGAGTTGCCCATTCTGACAGAAGAAGAGTTGGAAAGAGAAGAGTTGTTTTTACAACTTCAAAAGGAAATCCAGGAAAACCAACAGGCGATTGAGGCAGGTCAAGGGATCAGCCTAGAAAGCGTCAAAGAGAAGTATGGAATTTGAGTCATATTCAGTGATACTTGCTCCAGCAGTGGAGAAGGAATTGGCAGATATTTACGCCTATTTTTCGGAACAGTTCTCAGAAGAAATTGCCAAAAGACGAATTGGGATGATTGTCGAAGCATTGGAGAGTTTGCAAATTTTTCCGGAACGTGGCTTTAACGCCGATAACCGTTTTGGTAAGCAGATAGACCCGCCACATCTGACCCGAGGTTACGTTATTGGAAAAGACTACATTGCACTCTATCGTGTGGTCGAAAAAGAAGTGCGAGTTGGTCATCTCTTTGCGACCAAGAGTGATTATGTGAAGTTGTTGAAGTGAGGGGGAGTATGAATTATGAAAAAGATATACATGTATATTCAAGATACAATGGCGGATTGGGAACATGGTTATTTGATGCAAGCATTGACTTTACAAGCTCTTTTACCTGAGAAGAAAGTTTTATTTCAGACAGTAGGTAAAACTTTAAGTCCTGTTGTAACCGCATCAGGTATAAAAATTGTACCGGATATAATGCTAGATGACATGGATTTAGAAAATGTAGGAGCTCTGATCTTAGTTGGTGGCGATACTTGGCTTGGAGGAGAGAATGCGGAAATTTTAAATATTGCAACTTCCCTATTGGAACGAGATACACTTGTTGCAGCAATTTGTGGGGCGACATTGGGGCTGGCAGATCGCGGTGAGTTAAATGAACGCTTTCATACGAGTAATGCTCCTTTTTATCCAGAAATGACTTCTAATTATACTGGTCAAAAGTATTATAGAGATGATGTGGCTGTTGGTGATGGAAATCTTATCACAGCAAGTTCTGCCGGCTCTATGCTTTGGGCAAAACTTATTGTTGAGAAATTAAATTTGTATTCTAGTGAAACACTTGAAGCTTGGTATGATTATTTCTCTACAGGGGATGTTTCAGCCTATGCTAGACTGATGTCTTCGTTATCAGAGTAGGTATCTATAGTGAAAAAAGTTGCTCTTTTACGCGGTGTTACCCCTGTTGGCAAAAATAAAATTCCTAAGATGTCCTATCTGGCGGAAATTTTGACGGAAGTTGGTTTAACTTCTGTTCAAACCTATATTCAAAGTGGAAATGTTGTTTGTGAAACTGATTTATCAGATAAACAACTCAGTCGGCTTATCCATCAAACCATTAAAGAAAAAATAGGTGCAGAGTTAGCAATCATTGTCAAATATCAGATGGAGTTGGCACAAGCAGTTGCTGAAAATCCTTTTGGTGAGGGCTATGATCCTTCTCGTGTTCATTTGGTCTTTACCAATGATGAGATAAATGGTGAAAAATTAAACAAATTATTGCACCAAGACTTTGGCGATGAGGAGTTACGTCTGGGAAGTCAATGTCTATACATGTATCTTCCGAGAGATGCTCGAAAGAAAAAGCTAAATACCAATTATTTAGAAAAACAGCTGGACATTACAGCAACGATGAGAAAACTAGGTGTTATTTCACGATTGAGTGAAATGGCGAAATAATAAACAAGAAAGAACACACATGAGAATCGCAGACAAAAACGTTACTCGGGCCGTCCTTGAACGCCACGGGTTTACATTTAAGAAATCTTTCGGTCAGAACTTTTTGACCGATACCAATATTTTACAGAAAATTGTGGACACGGCAGAGATTGACCGAAATGTCAATGTCATCGAAATCGGTCCTGGAATTGGAGCCTTGACTGAGTTTTTGGCGGAAAATGCCGCCGAGGTCATGGCATTTGAGATTGACGACCGCCTGATTCCGATTTTGGCGGATACCTTGGGCCGCTTTGACAATGTGACCGTAGTCAATCAAGATATCCTCAAGACCGATTTGCAGACCCAGATTCAGAATTTTAAGAATCCTGATTTGCCTATCAAGGTCGTGGCCAACCTGCCCTACTACATCACCACCCCTATCCTCATGCACCTGATTGAGAGCAAGATTCCCTTCAGCGAGTTCGTGGTTATGATGCAGCGGGAGGTGGCCGACCGCATTTCTGCCGAGCCAAACACCAAGGCCTACGGCAGCCTGTCCATCGCGGTCCAGTACTACATGACTGCCAAGGTGGCCTTCATCGTGCCTCGTACCGTCTTTGTGCCCGCACCAAACGTGGACTCCGCCATTCTCAAAATGGTCCGTCGCGAGCAACCTCTGGTGAGCGTCAAAGACGAAGATTTCTTCTTCCGGGTGTCCAAGGCCAGCTTTGTTCACCGCCGCAAGACCCTGTGGAACAACCTGACCAACCATTTCGGTAAGTCCGACGAGGTCAAGGACAAGCTGACGCAGGCACTTGGCATAGCAGAGCTGGAAGCCAGTGTCCGTGGAGAAGCACTCTCCATGGCTGACTTCGCACGTCTGTCTGACAGCCTACAGGAAGTTGGTTTATAACATACCAAAACCCAAGCCAGTTCAACTGACTCGGGTTTCTTATCTATCATGCGGAGGAAGGGATTTGAACCCTCACACCCGTACGGGCACATGCGCCTGAAGCATGCGTGTCTGCCGTTCCACCACCTCCGCAAGTAGTACTATTATACCCTAAAAAATCTCTTTTGGCTAGAGAGTGATAAAATTTTTATAAGTAGGAGGAAGTCGGCTATTTCTTGGGAATTTTGGTATAATAAAAGGAACTACAAGAAACTGAAGAAAAAATGAGGACAGGCGTTGCAAGGAAGAATTATCAAGGCCTTGGCAGGTTTTTACTATGTCGAGGCAGAAGGGCAAGTTTACCAGACCCGAGCCAGGGGCAATTTCCGCAAGAAAGGACAAACACCCTACGTGGGTGATTTTGTGGACTTTTCTGCTGAGGAAAACTCAGAAGGCTATATTCTCAAAATTCACGAACGGAAAAATAGTCTGGTCCGTCCGCCCATTGTCAATATCGATCAGGCAGTGGTCATCATGTCTGCAAAAGAACCTGATTTCAATGCCAATCTTTTGGACCGCTTCCTCGTCCTCTTGGAACAAAAGGACATGGAGCCCATTATCTATATCTCCAAAATGGACTTGGTGGAGGACCAGACGGAGTTGGATAACTACCGAACTATCTATGAGAAAATCGGCTATCCTTTCCTTTACAGCTTAGAAGATTTGGCACCGCTATTGGAAGACAAGGTAACGGTCTTTATGGGTCAAACAGGGGTTGGGAAATCGACCTTGCTCAACAAGATTGTACCCGACTTGGCCTTGGAAACAGGGGCGATTTCAGACAGTCTGGGTCGGGGTCGTCATACCACCCGTGCGGTTAGCTTCTACGATGTCTATGGTGGAAAGATTGCGGACACGCCAGGTTTTTCTTCTCTGGACTATGAAGTCAAGGAAGCAGAGGCTCTGACGGATTGTTTTCCAGAGATTGCTGAAAGCAGTCAAGGGTGCAAGTTTCGGTCCTGTACCCATACCCACGAGCCTGAATGTGCGGTCAAGGAAGCTGTTGCCAGCTCTGCTATTTCCCAAAGCCGCTATGATAATTACCTGCAGTTCTTGAGCGAGATCCAGAACCTGCGGGAAACCTATACCAAAGTTAGTAAAAAATTCAAATAGAAAGTTGGTTGCCTATGTCACATTATAAGATTGCACCGTCCATTTTGGCGGCAGATTATGCGAATTTTGAAAGTGAGCTCAAGCGTCTGGAAGATACGGGTGTGGACTACGTCCATATCGATGTCATGGACGGTCACTTTGTGCCAAATATCAGTTTTGGAGCGGATGTGGTAGCTGCCATGCGTCCGCATAGTAAGCTGGTCTTTGACTGTCACCTCATGGTGTCAAATCCTGAAAACCATATTGAGACCTTTGCCCGTGCAGGTGCAGATATCTTGACTATTCACGCTGAAGCGACCGTTCATCTGCATGGAACCTTGCAAAAAATCCGTGCTGCTGGTATGAAGGTTGGGGTGGTCATCAACCCAGGTACACCGCTGGTGACCATTGAGCCCGTTCTCAATTTGGTGGACCAGGTCCTTCTGATGACGGTCAACCCAGGTTTTGGGGGTCAAGCCTACATTCCAGAAGTGGCGGACAAGATTGCGGACTTGGTCAAACTGCGTGCAGCCAAGGGATTGAACTTTGATATTGAAGTAGACGGTGGAATTGACGACAAGACCATTCATTCTGCAAAAGATGCAGGTGCCAATGTCTTTGTGGCAGGCTCCTACCTCTTCAAAGGCGACTTGGATGCCAATGTGGCTAGTTTGAAAGCAGCCCTCCATGAATAAGGTTGCCTTGGTGGCAGGCGGTCCTCTCACTCTCTTGCCCGAGCCAGCCGATTTCTATGTAGGAGTGGATGCTGGGGCGATAAAGTTGCTGGACTGTGGCTACCCGCTTGACTGGGCAATCGGTGACTTTGACTCGGTGACGCCCGAAGAATTAGGTCGGATAAAGGGTCAAGCAGAGCAGTTCCTTCAAGCTCCTGCCGAAAAAGACGATACGGACTTGGAACTGGCCTTGAAGAAGGTTTTTCAGACTTTCCCTCAAGCTCAGGTCCGCATCTACGGTGCCTTGGGTGGTCGTATGGACCACATGATGACCAATCTCTTTCTGGCTGCTGAGCCTGACTTGGCAAGTTTTATGGAGCAGATGGAGCTGGTGGATGAACAGAATGTCATCCGTTTTCGGCCTGCGGGCAGGCACCGTTTGTCAGCGGTAGAGGGCATGAAGTACATTTCCTTTATGCCGTCGGATCAGAGTCGCCTGACCATTCGCCATGCCAAGTATCCGCTGGACGCCAGCAATTATTTTTTCAAAAAATGCTATGCTTCTAACGAATTTATAGGTAGAGCCATAGAGATTCAACTGGATCAGGGCTATGTGGTCCTCATCTACAGTAAGGACAAGGATTAGATGGATATTGTATTACTCATTTTACTGATACTGGTCTTGGTTGCTGTGGTTTTTCTTTATGGAAAATGGCAGAGCTTAACCAAGATCTTGCAAGACCAAGCGGAAGACACAGCAGACCACTTGTCTGACCAGCTCAGCTATTTACTAGAAAATCAGCAACTCAAGCAGGAGCAGGTACTGCACAGGGAGATGACCGCCGTTCGTAAGGAACTCTACCAGCAACTGACAGAGGTCCGTCAGGAATTGCACCAGAGCCTCTTGCAAAACCGTGATGCCAACGACCGTCGCTTGCAGGCCATTCAAGATTCCAATGAAAAACGCTTGGAAGAGATGCGGCAGACGGTTGAGGAAAAACTGGAGAAAACCCTGCAAACCCGCCTACAAGCCTCCTTTGAAACAGTGTCCAAGCAGTTGGAGTCTGTCAATCGGGGACTGGGAGAAATGCAGAATGTGGCACGTGATGTGGGCAGTCTCAACAAGGTCCTGTCAGGGACCAAGAGTCGTGGGATCATGGGCGAGTTGCAGCTGGGGCAGATTATCGAGGATATCTTGACGCCCAGTCAGTACGAACGGGAGTTCGCGACTGTGGCTGGCTTAAGCGAGCGAGTGGAATATGCGGTCAAGCTACCAGGACGGACCGAGGGCGACTATGTCTATCTCCCAATCGACTCCAAGTTTCCGCTGGCAGATTACTACCGCCTAGAAGAAGCCTACGAGAGCGGGGACAAGGACCAGATTGAGCTCCACCGGAAAAATCTCTTGGCAGCCATTAAACGCTTTGCCAAGGACATTCAGAGCAAGTACCTCAATCCGCCTGAAACGACTAATTTTGGTGTGCTCTTTCTGCCAACGGAAGGGCTCTATTCGGAAGTTGTCCGCAATCCCATTTTCTTTGATGACCTTCGTCGTCAGGAAAACATTGTCGTAGCAGGACCGACCACCTTGTCTGCCTTGCTCAACTCCCTGTCTGTCGGTTTCAAGACCCTCAATATCCAGAAGTCTGCTGATGATATTTCCAAGGTCCTGGGCAATGTCAAGCTGGAGTTTGGCAAGTTTTCTGACCTCTTGGTCAAGGCCCAGAAACAGCTGAATCAAGCCAGCACCAACATTGACAAACTCTTGACCACACGGACCAACGCTATCGAGCGTACCCTGCGGACCATTGAGGTCTATGAAGATGAACAAACCAAGAGCTTACTTGGTTTCCATGAAATGAATGAGGATGAGAATGAAGATTAACCAGATGAAAAAGGATGAATTCTTTGAAGGATTCTACTTGATTAAGTCGGCAGATGTCCGACAAACCAAGGCAGGAAAGGATTACCTGGCCCTGACCTTCCAAGATGATACGGGCGAGATTGACGGCAAGGTCTGGGACGCTCAGCCAGGAAAAATCAAGGATTTCACAGCGGGTACAGTGGTGCATGTGCAGGGGCGTCGCGAAGTTTACAATAACACTCCTCAAGTCAATCAGCTGGTCCTTCGTCTGCCAAAGGCTGGCGAGCCGAGTGACCCTGCGGATTTCAAGGAAAAGCCGCCTGTTGATGTCAAGGACACCAAGGAATACTTGAGTCAGATGATTTTCCGCATTGAAAATGCGACTTGGCAGCGGATTGTGCGTGCCCTTTACAGCAAGTACGACAAGGAATTTTATTCCTACCCAGCTGCCAAGACCAACCACCACGCTTTCTATTCAGGCCTGTCCTATCACACGGCGACTATGGTGCGTTTGGCGGATGCTATCGGAGATATTTATCCTCAGCTCAACAAGAGCCTGCTTTTTGCAGGCATTATGTTGCACGACTTGGCCAAGGTTATTGAGTTGACAGGCCCTGATAACACAGGTTATACGGTGCGTGGCAATCTGATTGGGCATATTTCCTTGATTGATGAGGAGATTACCAAGGTCGTCATGGAATTGGGCATAGACGACAGCAAGGAAGATGTTATCCTGCTCCGCCATGTCATCCTCAGCCACCACGGACTCTTGGAATACGGCAGTCCTGTTCGTCCGCAAGTCATGGAAGCAGAGATGATTCACATGATTGACAACATCGATGCCGAAATGATGATGATGTTGACGGCCTTGGACAAGGTCGGACCAGGCGAGATGACCAGTCGCATCTTTGCTATGGATAACCGTGCCTTTTATAAGCCCAATATCGACTGATGACCGTGAAGATAGTCGCACGTGAGAGCCTCACAAAAGGCTGGTCCACGGATCGAAAGTTCAAGGTCCAGCTCGATGACGGTCGCTTTTGTCTTTTGAGAATAGCAGAGCAGACAGCTATTGAGGTCAAGGAAGTCGAATTTCAATTAGTTAAAAGTTTGTTTGGGCAAGGGTTGCCTGTGGCAGAGCCAATCAGCTTTTGGACGGATGACCAGTTAGTCCATACCCTCTATGAATGGATAGAGGGTATGGACTTGCGGGACTGTGCGGCAGGTCTAACTTCTGGACAACTCTACGACTATGGTTATCAGGCTGGGCAGATATTGAAGGAACTCCACCAGCTTCCTCTACCGCCTCAAGAAAATAGCTGGGAGGAGATCTATCAAGCTAAAATAGACCGCAAGTTACAAGCCTATACTGACTGTTCTCTTTCCTATGAAGGTGGTCAGGCTATGATTGATTTTGTGGCACAGCACCGCCACCTAGTCGCCGAACGTCCCATGACCTATCAACACGGCGATTTTCATTCGGGCAATATGCTGCTGGGGAAAGACGGTAGGCTCTATCTGATTGATTTTGACCGCCACGATATTGGCGATCCTTGGGAGGAATTTAATCGCTTGGTCTGGACCGTGCAGACGGCTCCTGACTTGGCACGAGGTATGGTAGATGGTTATTTTTCAAACCAAGTTCCTGATGAATTTTGGACCTTACTGGCTCTCTATATAGCCGTCAATAGTTTGGGGTCTTTACCGTGGGCAGTAGAGCAGAATGCTAAAGAAGTCGCTATCATGCAGACCCAGGCCCAGCAAATTCTGGCTTGGTACAATTGTTTTCAGACCATTTATCCAAGTTGGTACCAGTCTAAAAAGTAAAAAACGAAAAAATGAGCGAAAATTTCCAAAAAATGTTCGCTTTTTTTCTTTTTATGGTATAATGAAATAAAATAGTAAATGGAAACGAGGAGATGACCATGAAATTGAGAAGAAGCGAACGTATGGTTGTGATTTCAAACTACCTAATCAATCACCCTTACAAGTTGACCAGCCTAAATACCTTTGCGGAAAAGTATGAGTCAGCCAAGTCCTCTATTTCGGAAGATATTGCCATTATCAAAAAAGCCTTTGAGGAAAGTTCAATCGGGGAGATTGAAACGATCACGGGAGCTAGCGGTGGCGTGGTCTTCACTCCTTCGATTTCTCAGGAAGAGTCGGTAGAGATTGCTGAAAAACTGCGGGCACAAATGGCGGAAAGTAGCCGCATTTTGCCAGGTGGCTATATCTATTCTTCTGACCTCCTCTCCACTCCATATATTTTGAAGAATGTCGGCCGCATCATTGCCAACAGCTTCAAGAACGAGCAGATTGACGCGGTCATGACGGTCGCAACCAAGGGGGTTCCCCTTGCCAATGCCGTGGCAAATGTCCTCAACGTTCCCTTTGTCATCGTTCGCCGCGACCTCAAAATCACCGAAGGCTCAACCGTTTCGGTCAACTATGTGTCAGGATCGAGCGATCGGATCGAGAAAATGTTCCTGTCTAAACGGAGCTTGAAGGCGGGTAGCCGTGTCTTGATTGTGGACGATTTCTTGAAAAATGGTGGGACTATCAACGGTATGATTAGCCTCTTGGCTGAGTTTGACTCAACCTTGGCAGGCGTAGCCGTTTTCGCAGAAAATCAAAAAGGCGACCGCAACGTAGCCAACTACAAATCCCTCCTCGCCGTCACCGACATCAATGTCAAAGATAACAAAGTTGATGTGGAGCTGGGAAATATCTTTGAATGAATCATAAACAGAAACCCAAGTCTAAGAAGATAGGTTATCTCATTCTAGCTGTGCTATTGCTGGTAGCCTTTCTCTACCGATTGGGCTTGTCCGATATCGGAAGGCTTGAATTGGTGATTTATATCGTGTTTTTCAACCTTGCTCTTGTGCAAGTATTAAAAAGAGATAAAAACAAATAGGAGGAGAATCCATGTCGTTTCATGTAATCCTTGTTGCCCTATCGCTAAATGTAGTTGTGCTGAACCAACTCTATCTCCTTTACAAGAAAAAGGAAGAGTTGAATGCTACAGTTGCCTTTCTGGTTTGCTTACTCGTGACTGTTCTTCCCAGTGCACAGGACTTTCATGGACTTCTTGGTTTGATTACGGGAGCTCTTGTTATCGTCTATCTGGGAAGTTTTGTTTACTCCAGATTGGATCCTAAGAGAAGAACTGCTAAATAGATATTGCTGATACGTAAAAACTCACTATTTCCATTACTGAAATAGTGAGTTTTCTTTACTTTTTCAATACTTCCTCAAAACTCTCCGACCGTGCTTCCACGCGGATTTCTTCTAAAGTCAGTGGATGGGTTAGGCTGAGTTTTTGGGCGTGGAGCATGAGACGAGGGGCGGAAATGCGACTGTAAAGCGGGTCGCCGATTAGAGCATGACCGTGGTGGGCTAGATGAACTCGGATTTGGTGGGTCCGCCCTGTCTGGAGGCGACAGGTAACCAAACTATTTTTGCCAAGGGTCTTCAAGAGGCGGACCTGGGTAAGAGCAGTCTGCCCCTTGCGGTTATCGACTACCCGCTTTCTACGGTCGTGTCGATCCCGTCCGATTTTATCGGTAATGGTCCAGTCTGTTTTTTTGATCTGCCCTTGGCAGAGGGCCAGATAGTCACGGTAGATGACCTTGTCTTCCAAAAGCCGATTGAGAATGGGCAGGATAAAGGGATTTTTGGCAAAGAGAATGGCTCCGCTGGTTTCCATATCGAGTCTGTGGACCACATAGCAGGTCTGACCGACATAGGCAGATACATGGTTGAGCAGGGCAATCTCCGTCGGCTCATTGCCGTGGGTTTTCATGCCTTCGGGCTTATTGACGATAATCAAGTGCTCATCTTGATAGAGTTCCTCCACCCAGTCCGCCTGTCCCAGAGGGATGCTTTTTTCAGGATAATCTTCCTGGTCAAAGGTCAATTCCAGCAGGTCGCCTGCAGCAATCGGGCTCTGCCAGTTTATCAACTCGCCGTTGACACGAACATGCTTCCTGGTGCGGAGGAAATGGCGGATTTTTCTGGGAATGAGAAAATAATCTTCCAAGACTTCCTTGACAGTCAGCTGGGGAAAGGCTTGGGGTATGCGAATGTCAATTTTCATCTTATAGGCTGGTCGAGTGCTTGGGTTGCACTTTTTCGTTTGGATTGAGGTAGTTCATGGCATTGTTGACTGCGGTTGGGGCTTCGCCCAGTCCAGTCGCAATCAGGTCAATCTTGCCTTCGTAGAAGCAACAGTCACCGATAGCATAGATACCAGGGAGAGAGGTTTCTTGCTTACTGTTGACGACGATGCGGTGGCGATTGAGTTCCAATCCCCATTCTTTCAGCGTACCGACAGATGATTTGAAACCGTAATTGACAAAGAGGTGGTCGAAAGACAGGTTGAGCTTGCCCTCGCTCTTAACCTTGTCAAAATGAATCTCAGAAGCTCTGCCATTTTCCCCAGAAAGCCTTTTAGGGAGATAAGGCGTGTGAATGCTGACGCTGGACTGCTTGAGCTCCTCCACGCTGTGCTCGAGGGCTCGGAAGTTGTCACGACGGTGGGCGATCTGGGTGGTCTTGGCGATTTTTTCAAAGGCCAGGGACCAATCGACTGCAGAGTCACCGCCCCCCAAGACGACGATGTCCTGGTCTGCATACTGCTGGATGTTGGACACGTGGTAGTGGACGTTGTCAAAGCTGTCGGCACCGTCAATCTCCAGTGGACGAGGCTTGAAGGCCCCGCCACCCATAGCGATAATCAGGGTCTTGGTTTGGTGGCTGCCTTTGTTTGTTGTCAGGCTAATGACCTCTCCAGGCTCAATGGCAGTCAGGGTTTCATTGAGGCAAATCGTGGTGTCAAATGGAGCCAGCTGGGCGAGGAGGTTGTCGGTCAATTCCTGTCCTGTCAGGCTGGGAAAGGCTGGAATGTCCAAAATGGCCTTTTCGGGATAGAGAATGGCAGGCTGGCCACCCAGTTGGGGCAGGGAGTCAATGATTTTGACCTTGGCTTGACGGAGGTGGGCGTAGAAGGCAGCGAATAGACCGACAGGCCCGCCGCCGATAATGGTAATGTCATATACTTGTGTCATGGGAATCCTCTTCTTTGTTCAGAATGACCCTATTTTATCATATTTTTAGAAAAAATTCCCTGTCTGTTGTCACAAGTTATCGCAGGCTTTTTTCTGCTAGTTTTGACGAAATGGTGTATAATGGTACAAAATTCACTATAGAGAGGTGTTCTATGGACAAAGATGATTTGCAATACCAGCCAATCGAAGTTCCAGAAGATTTTCAAGTTGAGCAAGAGCAGCTACAGTCACGTGGTCGTCGTGGTCGTAGCAACCAATCTACAAGACCAAAGAAAAAATCACGTATTCCAGAGCCGATTCGTAAGTTTTGGCGCCGCTATCAGTTGACCAAGATTTTGCTGATTCTGGTAGGAGTCCTGATTCTGACAGTTGGTGGCTATCTCTTCTATCTGGCTAAAACAGCCAACGTCGGTGACCTGCAAGCTGCTTTGAAGGCGACGACGGTCATCTATGACAAGGACGGCGTAGAAGCAGGAACCTTGTCGGGTCAAAAAGGAACCTATGTGGAACTGGATGCTATTTCGGACAATTTGGAAAATGCCGTTATTGCTACAGAGGATCGGAGCTTCTATGAAAACTCAGGCATCAACTATAAGCGGACGATTTTAGCGGTCTTGACCCTTGGTAAATCAGGTGGTGGCTCAACCATTACGCAACAGTTGGCCAAGAATGCTTTTCTGACCCAGGAACAAACGGTCAGCCGAAAGGCTAGAGAGTATTTCCTTGCCCTTGAAATCAATAAAAAATACAGCAAGCAAGAAATATTGACCATGTACCTCAACAATGCCTACTTTGGGAACGGAGTTTGGGGCGTAGAAGATGCCAGTCAGAAATACTTTGGAATCTCGGCCAGTCAACTGAGTGTTGAGCAGTCGGCTGTCATTGCAGGGATGCTTAAGGGGCCCGAAATCTACAACCCTTACTATTCTGTTGAAAATGCGACCAATCGGCGCAACACAGTATTGCCAGCCATGGTTGATGCAGGCTACATAGATCAAACTACAGCGGATACCAGCTCTCAGGTTGACTTAGCCAGTCAGCTGGCAGATACTTACGCAGGTAAACAACAGAACTATGCTTACCCATCTTACTTTGATGCGGTTGTTGCCGAGGCGATTGATCGTTATGGGCTGAGTGAGACTGACATTATCAATAATGGTTATCGGATCTATACAGAAATGGATCAGAGTTCTCAAGCAAGTATGCAGCTGATTTACAACGAGGAGAGTATGTTCCCGCAATCAAGCTACGATGGAACATATGCCCAGGCAGCCAGCGTGGCCTTGGATCCTACAACTGGTGGAGTACGTGCTTTGGTTGGTCGTATCAACAGTTCAGAAGATGTCACCTTCCGTAGTTTTAACTTTGCGACCCAATCTGCTCGCAGTCCAGGATCAACTATTAAACCCCTGGTTGCCTATTCACCAGCAGTTGCAGCAGGTTGGGCTATCGATACAGAGCTAGACAACCATACGGAAACCTACGGTGGTTACACCCTTCATAATACAGATTATTCAACCTCAGATACTATTCCCATGTATCAAGCCTTAGCTCTGTCCTACAATTTGCCAGTTGCCTATACTGTCAATAAGCTTGGCCTGAATACAGCCTTTGAGTATGGAGAAAAATTTGGCTTGAACTTGGACAATACCGACCGAGTTCTAGGGATGTCAATCGGTAGTGGAGTATCTACCAATCCTCTGGAAATGGCTCAGGCCTACGCTACCTTTGCCAATGGAGGTGTTATGAAAGATGCTCACCTGATCACCAAAATTGAGACAGCTAGTGGAAAGGTCTTGGTAGAACACAAAAGTGAAAGCACTCGTGTTATTGATAAGTCGGTAGCAGATAAGATGACCTCTATGATGTTAGGAACTTTTACCAATGGTACGGGTGTCAGTGCAGATGTTTATGGCTATAACATAGCTGGTAAAACAGGGACGACAGAGACCAGTTTTAATGCGGACTTGACAAATGACCAGTGGATTATTGGTTATACCCCTGATTTAGTCATTAGTCAATGGGTTGGTTTTGAAGTGACAGATGAGCAACATTATATCGATAGCAGCAATTCTTGGCAGGCGCCAGTTCTTTTCCAGACAGTAGCTGGTACTATTTTACCTAATACAGCAGGTACTCAGTTTACTGTGGAAAATGCCTACGTGCAGAATGGTATCGTAGCTGTTTCGGAAGATACGAACCCAACAGATACCCCAGCACAAGATTACGTTGCAGACTTTACAAATCGTGCTCAAAACCTGATTGATCAAACGAAACAAAGTATTACAGATGCCAACTTACCGGATCGTGCAAAAACAATCTGGGATACAGTAACAGGCTGGTTTGGGCAATAGTAAGGTGAGTTGAATCCGAATTGACCGACCTATTAATTTATGTTATACTTGATGAAAATGGGATGACAAGGTGGTAGCCAACTCTGTGCTACCACCTTTAACGATTTTAGGAGGAAACATGTCACAAAAAGAAATGGTATCGAAAAACACCACCCTATCGATTGTCTCGACCGCCTTGTTGGGGTTTGCTGGGATTTTGTCTGAGACTAGTATGAATGTCACATTTCCAACTCTTCAAAAGTTATTTCATCTTCCTTTATCCAGTCTCCAATGGATAACTACCGTTTATCTGTTGGCAGTAGCTATTTCAATGACGGTCAGTGCTACTCTTAAGCAAAATCTTCCCGAAAAAAGCATTATGAACAGTTCGTTGGCACTATTTACTGTAGGAACGGTTTTAGCCTGTATAACCCCGTCTTTCCCTATTATGATTATAGGTCGAGTCCTGCAAGGTCTGGGAACTGGTCTTGGAATGACACTGATGTTCAACCTTATTCTTGAACGTGTTCCAGCCAGTCGAATTGGGACCTATATGGGGATCGGAGGGTTGATTATGAGTTTGGCGCCTGCTTTTGGACCGACTTATGGTGGCTTTATGATTGCTCATTTTCCTTGGCAGTGGATTTTTATCTGTATTTTACCAGTACCTGTCATTTCCTTTGTTCTCAACTTATTATATATGGAAAATTCAGAGAAGGTGGGCAAACGTCCGTTTGATTGTTTAGCTTTTTCTTCTCTCGCGTTTGCTTTAAGCAGTCTTCTCTTAGCGGTGACTAGCTTGGAAGAAGGTCATCTCAACGTAACTTATTTTACTGTTTTTCTACTCAGTTTTCTAGTGTTTGTATGGCGTAGCGTGCGAGCAGAGAAACCTTTTTTAGACATCCATATCATGAGAGACCCGGCAGTGCGATTGGGGCTACTCCCTTTCTTTATCTACCAGTTTACCAATCTAGGAACAAACTTTATTGTGCCAAACTTTCTAATTGAAGTTCAGGGTGCTAGTTCTGTAACGGCAGGATTTGCTCTTCTACCAGGGACCTTACTGGGGGCTTTTCTAGCTCCTCTTTTTGGCAAGTTCTATGATCTTAAGGGGCCAAAACCCTCTCTTTATATTGGCAATAGCTTGCTTAGTGTAGCCTTGTTGGTCATGACCCTTTGGACAGGTTCCTTGACGGTATTCAGCTTAGCAATCACTTATATTTTCTTTACTTTTGGAAGAAATATGGCCTTTAATAATACGATGGCTGTTTCTGTATCTAGACTCCCTGTAGAAAGAAAGGCAGATGCTACGGCAATATTTCAGATGATGCAGCAATTTGCAGGTGCTTTGGGAACAGCTATTGCGTCTGTGATGGCTGGTACTAGTTCGAACTTAACGATAGGTGTTCAGCGCGTTTTCACTCTTCAACTTATCTGTGTGGCCAGCATCTTTTTCCTGTTTTATCGTTTATTTCAAGTATTGAAAAAAGCAGAAATCCGGTCATAGGTGTATGGTTGGTTGTCAAAATAATGAAAACGTGATAGAATGGAGAAAATGGAGGGCGTATGGCACTAAAAAAAGCAAGCCTAGCCTGTACGGTTTGTGGGTCGAGAAATTATTCCATCAGCCTCTCAAGCAACCCCAAGCCAACACGGTTAG
Source organism: Streptococcus suis (assembly GCF_024509525.1). GTDB lineage: Bacteria > Bacillota > Bacilli > Lactobacillales > Streptococcaceae > Streptococcus > Streptococcus suis_AC. Next base: position 86,381 of record NZ_JAMWEM010000006.1, on the reverse strand, counting down.
AAGTGAATAAATATTGTAAACATTGTGGACAGTATACGAGCCACAAAGAGACCAGATAGGAGAAAGACGTGAAATTTTTTAAAGATACTATTCAAATTTTAAAAGACACTACGTGGCCAAGTCGTAAACAGAGCTGGACAGATTTCACATCTGTTATTGAGTATACAGTATTCTTTGTTGCTGTTATCTATATCTTTGACCTTGTATTGTCAAAAGGCATTGTTGCCTTGATTAATCTTTTCTAGAAAATACTTGCCATTTGGAAAATGGAAGTGATATAATATAGAAAAGCGAAAGCCTACGGGCTTTTTTTTACGAAAGGAAATCAAGAAAATGCTAGATAGTTTTGACAAAGGTTGGTTTGTTCTCCAAACGTATTCAGGTTATGAAAATAAGGTTAAGGAAAATCTTCTGCAACGAGCTCATACATACAATATGTTAGAGAATATCTTGCGTGTAGAGATTCCAACTCAGACTGTTCAGGTTGAGAAAAACGGCGAGAAAAAAGAGGTAGAAGAAAATCGATTCCCTGGCTATGTCTTGGTAGAAATGGTCATGACGGATGAGGCATGGTTTGTTGTGCGAAACACGCCAAACGTAACAGGGTTCGTGGGGTCACACGGAAACCGCTCTAAACCGACACCGCTCTTGGAAGAAGAGATTCGTCAAATCTTAATTTCGATGGGACAAACTGTTCAAGAATTCGATTTGGATGTCAAAGTTGGAGATGTTGTTCGTATCATTGAAGGAGCTTTCTCTGGATATGAAGGAAAAGTTGCAGAGATTGATAATAATAAGGTGAAGATGATTATCTCTATGTTTGGCAACGATACTGTTGCGGAAGTCAATCTAAACCAGATTGCAGAATTGTAGTAGCGATACCTAGGTCAGATGACCTGGGTATTTTTGCGTGGATATAGTCATTTGAATTAGCCTCGATACATCATTGCTTTCGGTTTGCCGAACTCTACGAAAGTGAGGCTAGGCAAAAGCCCAGTACCACTTCTCAGAGTTCATGTCAACATCTCAACGCAGTGGTTGATTGGCTTTAATAGTCCAGTGGAGTGAAACAGTTTGGGGAACTGTTTCAGCCCGAGCCTCGAAGCATGAAAGTGAGGAAGAAGGTTGGAGATAGGATTTGTGAAACAAATCTCTGCAATTCGTGTTTTCATTCCAAATCTGACCACGACGATTGTTGCGAACAAGTTCGCTTTATTTTCAACCTCCAACAGTCACTACTCCGACTGTTTAAGCTGGTCACATAAAAACTAGAAAGTGACCATAGAAGCCGAACTACTGTTTGGAAGTGAGGGGGACTCTTTTTTTGACCAGTCGAGTTCTTTTCCGCTCCCTTATTTCCAACTTATAACAACCTCTAGGCTGTTATAGCTACCTGCACCTCAGTTCCTTGTCCGAAAACTAATTCATTCGACTATAAAACAAAAAAGCCTGCACAAGCAGACTTTTGGGAACGTCAGAAGGCGGTAGACGGATTTGAACCGACGATCAAGCTTTTGCAGAGCCGTGCCTTACCACTTGGCTATACCGCCACAATACATGCTATTATACCGTAAAAACATGTCAAGGTCAAGAGGTAGATGCAAAATGTTGTTTTGATAAAGCCTATCCGATTATGTATAATAAAGGAGTATATATTAATAAAGGAGATGTCTCATGGACAAGGAAAAAGTTTTGGGATATGTAAATCAAGCCAAGGAATTTGTCTTGAAGTATAAGTTCGCGGTCATCGGTGCTGTTGCAGCCGTGGTAGTTGCTATTGGCGGATGGACTTGGTATCAGGCGCAACCAAAAAGCGTGACTTCTGTTGTGGAAGTATCGTTCAGTGGTTATGACGGGTACGGAGTTTTGGAGTACAATTATGAAGATCTGAGCGAGGAAATCGCGCGTGTATCGTACTTGAAAGCAGGATTTTCAAAGGATCAGGCAGAGGATTTGATTAAAGGAGACTCGGTTATTTTAGCTGAAGTCGATGCAGATCCAGATTTGAGCGGCAAATACTCTCGTGCGCTTGCTATGATTGGCAGTGTTAGTTATGAGTTCGACAAGACGACTGACTTGAGCAATGGTGATACAATCGTTCTAAAAATTAAAACGACCTCAAGTAAATCGCCAGTTAAAAAAGAAACCAAAAAATTCACGGTTAAGGGCTTGGATAAAGTTGAAAAGATTTCAACAAAAGAATTCTTAGAAGAATATCCTGTGGAATTTGTTGGATTTGATGGCTATGGTAGCTTGGAATTACCTGAAGATGAAGATGGCTACAGTATTTTGAGCTATGCAGACGGCAGTGAACCAAGCAAGCTAAAAAATGGCGACACCGTTGAATTGGAAGTTTCCTCAACCTTCCTTTATGAGTTGCGGGAAGAAGGCAAAAAATTAGAATCAGACACTATCGAAGTAGAAGTTTCAGGTTTGAAATCTATTACAGAAATCAGTAATCTCTCTGAGGCTCTTTCTAAAAATGATACCTACATCAAATCAAACTATGAGAACACAAGTTCTACTACTTTATACACTTGAAAAACAAAAGAGCTACATTGCTTACAAAACAGGTGGTTACTATGACTCATCTTCTGGTCAGATTTACCTTGTGTCAGTCTATAAAGTGACGACAGCTTCTAAGTATTCAGATACCACTGTTGAGTATGTTTACTACGGTTACCGCTACTATATTAACTCAGATAACTCATTGGATTTGGAAACAGCAAATAAAGTTTCAGGCTATGAAACACAAGACCTAGAAAACTTGATTGCTGATTTGGAAACAGAAGGATATGCAGAGTACACTGCAAAATCAGAATAACAAAACAAGAAGACTCCGTAAAGGGAGTTTTCTTTGTATGAAATGAACTAGAGAGTGCGAAAAATGAAAAAGTGGATAATTGGCCTGGTGGCAGTACTTGCGGTAGCTGCAGCAGGTCTGGTTTGGTATTTTTCCCAACCTAAAGAAATGGTGCGTCTATCTGGCTATGCTATGACGGCTGAAGATGGGGAGTATCTCAAGGAGGAAAGCTTTTCTTTGCTCGCTCAGTCGGGTAAAAAAGTTGGGACGATTAAAACAGGTGATGAAGGCTATTTCTATGTTCGGTTGCGGGCAAACGAAACCTATCAGATTCAGAGGGATGGCTTTTCTGTACAGGTAACTGCCAAAGGAGTGAATGAATATCGTATAGATCAAGATAAAGGCTACCTGCTTCTTGGGAAACGGTTAGAAGATGAGGTTAGTAAGGTTATCTACAAACCATCTGTATTTTATCTTAAAGAGCAAACGGATTATACTTACGCCCGCAATCAAGGAACGGTTCAGTTAGAAGGGAGGCAGGACCTGCAAGAGGGAGATATTATTTCCCTTCCACCGACGAAAGAATATATCACAGGTTATATTTTAAGAGTCTCTTCTGTCGCTTATGAAGAGGATGCGACATTGGTAACTGTTACGGATGATGTCTCTGCTAAAGAAGTGTTACAGGATGCTACTTTGGATGGGGAATTTGACCTGTCTGACGGCTATATTCTAACCAATGATGATAGTTCTATTTCTGAGGAGACGGTTGAAGAAGTTGCCTTCCTACCAGGTAGCCAAACCAGCTCATCGCTGACCTATTCCGGCTCATTACCAACTCCTACCCTTCTTGCTAAGGATAAGATAGCAGATGGGGTGGAAGCCAAGTGGAAAAAGATTAAAAATGGCCGAGCAGTGGAATTAAGCTATGAAGTAACGGATGAGGAAACTGACGGGAGCCTGGCAGTCGATATTGGACTAGAAGGGACTATAGAGGCTGACTTTGATTATCTCGGCGGAAAAGCTTCTGTGAAGAGTGCGTTGACATTCAGTCATGAAGCAAGTAGTAATGTGAAAGATCTATGGGATAAGGAAGCAGAGATTTGGCTTGCGACCATCTATATTCCAACTTCGACGGGATTATCACTGCCGATTGATATTTATTTTATTTTTGAAACCAATGGAAATGTCAGCATATCAGCAAAGGAATCGGAAAAATTGACTTTGGCAATGACATACGATAATGGCGAGGTCGAGTTTGAACATGACTATAGTGGGAAACGTAATCTTGATTTAAAATTAGAGGGAGAGTTGGCGACTGGTTTGAAAGAGTCTAACGATATTAGCGTTGCTCAGATTGAAATTCTAGAAGTCTATGCTAAGGCGCCTCTTCTTGAATTGGAAGGTGAATTTGGTTTTGAACTGACGCAAGAAAACTTTGAACCGGTTGTGATGAGTGACATATCTGGAGAGTTTTCAGCCCGTATAGGCTTAGATGTAGGGATTGAAACGGATTTGTGGGAGATAGAGGCTGAGGTCGCTGAAAGGGAATTATTGAGTTACGAGTGGGAGTACCCAGAAGAGGATACAACAAGTTCCACCAAGAAAAAGTCGTCATCTAAGAAGCAATCTTCTGCGACCAAACCAGCCAGCCTATCAAGTGCAAAGCAATTGTATAAAGCAGTGTTGGACGACTATGTCGCCTTTCTAGCAAAATTCCAGCAAAAATTAGACCTAACAGCGACTTTACTTCTGCTGAGGTAATGGGAGCTATTGAAGAAATGAAATTCCCTGTTCATTCATGGGTTGGGGAGTCTGTGTGGAGAAGTAAAGATTCATTGCGCTACGCCTTCTACGACATAGACGGTAATGGCACTATGGAATTGCTTACTGCAACCCAAAACAATGACGGATCGATGTTCTTGTATGGAGTCTACTATATCAACGGAAGCACACCGACCTTGTTGACGGAAGGTTTTGTTGGTAGTACGGCAGCTCGTTCGGCAATTACCATTTATACAGACGGTACAGTGCTAGGATACGGTTGGTCTTCTGGAACTGGTGACGGCGGTGGAATACTCTATGAGCTACAGAAAAATAATACTGAGGCCAAAGAGGTGCAGACTATCTCAGACTTAAATGTGGGAAACGATGATGTTGATGCTAGATTTGGAAAAACAAAATCGGAAGTCCTGGACTTGAAGGAGCTTGATTGGCAGCAGTTTGAGGAAAAAGCAACAACTGCTTCGCAACCTCAATCGTTCTCCTCTAGGATGGATATTTCAGCTATTAAAGCAGGTGATTTGTCAAGTATTGAGGGGACTTGGAAGAGTGCAACAGGTAAAACATTTACAATTCAAGGTTCAACAATCAAAACGGAGTATGGCGACTATACAATCGGAGCGTTTCGGGAGAACGATGGACGAGTATCATGGTCTCTAATGGAAATCTTAGCAAGTCCTCCACAGTATGTGATGGTGCCGGCTGGGACGAAGCTTTCAACAGGCGCTCGAGACTATACGAGTGATGAATCGCGGGATCGCGTCTATATCTCGCCTCAATACGATGCGCCACAGGATGCACTCGAGGATTACATTTTTTATCGGGTGAATTAACAATTAACGATTGAGTGATGAGAAGAGATAATTTTACTTGTACTAATTGCTAAATTCTGATATACTAATAGAGTTGCTGTGCAACAAATACTCATCCTAGATCAATCGTGGTCCTGTTGCCTACGGGTTGGCCTGCGAGCTGACGTCTGGGAGAGGAGAAAAAACAAAAAGGAGAAATACTCATGGCAGTAATTTCAATGAAACAACTTCTTGAGGCTGGTGTACACTTCGGTCACCAAACTCGTCGCTGGAATCCTAAGATGGCGAAGTACATCTTCACAGAGCGTAACGGTATCCACGTTATCGACTTGCAACAAACTGTAAAAATGGCTGACACAGCTTACGAATTCATCCGTGACGCTGCAGCAAACGACGCAGTTATCTTGTTCGTAGGTACAAAAAAACAAGCTGCTGAAGCTGTTAAAGACGAAGCTATCCGCGCTGGTCAATACTTCATCAACCACCGTTGGTTGGGTGGAACTCTTACAAACTGGGGTACAATCCAAAAACGTATCGCTCGTTTGAAAGAAATTAACCGCATGGAAGAAGATGGAACTTTCGAAGTGCTTCCTAAGAAAGAAGTAGCATTGTTGAACAAACAACGTGCTCGTCTTGAAAAATTCTTGGGCGGTATCGCTGACATGCCACGCATTCCAGACGTAATGTTCGTCGTTGACCCACATAAAGAGCAAATCGCTGTTAAAGAAGCTAAGAAATTGGGTATCCCAGTTGTAGCGATGGTTGACACAAACACAGATCCAGATGATATCGATGTTATCATCCCAGCAAACGACGATGCTATCCGCGCTGTTAAATTGATCACAGCTAAAATGGCTGACGCTATCATCGAAGGCAACCAAGGTGAAGACAGCGTAGCTGCAGTTGAAGCTGAATTGGCAGCTGAGCCAGCATCTACAGAATCAATCGAAGAATTGGTTGAAGTTGTAGAAGGAAAATAAGTAACGAAGGCGTTAAGAAGAGCATTAGATATATCTAAATTCTAGCTTTTTAGTCCGAGTACATTCTACATCATTTATCAAACACAAAAACAATCCTAGAGGGGCAGGGCTGAGCCCGCTCCTCTATTTTATAAATACAAACAAGGAGAATAGACATGGCAGAAATTACAGCAGCTCTCGTTAAAGAATTGCGTGAAAAATCAGGTGCTGGCGTTATGGACGCGAAGAAAGCATTGGTTGAAACTGAAGGTGATATCGAAAAAGCGATTGAATTGCTTCGCGAAAAAGGTATGGCTAAGGCAGCTAAGAAAGCTGACCGTGTAGCAGCTGAAGGTTTGACAGGTGTTTACGTTGATGGTAACGTAGCAGCAGTTGTTGAAGTTAACGCTGAAACTGACTTCGTTGCGAAAAACGCTCAATTCGTTGAATTGGTAAATGCAACTGCTAAAGTGGTTGCAGAAGGCAAACCAGCTGACAACGAAGCAGCTCTTAAATTGGCTATGCCTTCAGGTGAAACCCTTGAAGAAGCATACGTAAACGCAACTGCAACAATCGGTGAGAAAATCTCATTCCGTCGCTTTGCTTTGGTTGAAAAAACAGATGCTCAAGCATTTGGTGCATACCAACATAACGGCGGCCGTATCGGTGTTATCTCAGTTGTTGAAGGTGGCGACGAAACTCTTGCAAAACAAATCTCAATGCACATCGCTGCGATGAAACCAACTGTTCTTTCTTACACTGAATTGGATGAGCAATTCGTTAAAGATGAGTTGGCACAAATCAACCACAAAATCGAACAAGACAACGAAAGCCGTGCAATGGTTGATAAACCAGCATTGCCATTGTTGAAATACGGTTCAAAAGCTCAATTGACTGACGAAGTGATTGCAGCAGCTGAAGAAGCAATCAAGGCTGAATTGGCAGCAGAAGGCAAACCAGAAAAAATCTGGGACAAAATCATCCCAGGTAAAATGGACCGCTTCATGCTTGACAACACTCAAGTTGACCAAGCTTACACACTTCTTGCACAAGTGTACATCATGGACGACAGCAAGACAGTTGAAGCTTACTTGAACTCAGTGAACGCTTCAGTTGTAGAATTTGCTCGTTTCGAAGTGGGTGAAGGTATCGAGAAAGCTTCAAACGACTTTGAAGCAGAAGTTGCAGCGACAATGGCAGCAGCTCTTGGTAAATAATCATATATAGAAGAACTTCCGACAGGGAGTTCTTTTTTATAAAATCGGTCTTAGGGCGGATGTCGGCTATGTTTGATTCGGTTATACTAGTATCAATCCTAAATATTTTTCATAATCTCCTTAAAAAGCACCGGCCATGTGGTCGGTGCTTTTTTGCCTGTTATGCATTAGCCCTGAATAAAAGCCGCAATTTCTTCCTCGGTCATGCTGGAGTCGCAGCGGACTTGGACGCCAGTAGGTTTAGCGACGAGGAGACCTGGGACGGTAGGAACTTGGTAGTGGTCGCGGAGGGTCTGAAGTTCAGGGCTGACTTGGCTGGAGTCGAGGAAGTGGATGGTCACTTGCTTGTCTTGGGCTACTTTGTGGAGTTTTGGTGCAAAGCGGTTGCAGTAAGGACAGGTTGCTCGTCCGATGAAGAGAACAGCCCCCTCTTTGGCAGCTAGAAGGTTCTGTGCCTGCTCCACAGTCACACTTGTAAAGTCTTGAATGTAATCTTGAAAGTTCATGGTATAAGATATAAAGGGCCTTAAGCGGAAACAGACAAAATAGGAAACAGAACGACGACTAGTTCTCGTTTATCTTTTTGGCCTAGTCCGTAGCTCGTATTCAGTTCGACCAAATACGGAAGCCCTAGTCCTTTCTGTTTTTTTCTTTTATTATAGGATAAAGCAGAGCAGATTTCAAAAATTGGCTACGCTTGTGTGGAAGTGAGGCTTTCGCTTTCAAAAAGCAGATAAAAATAGTATAATGGTCAAAGATAGTCAAAGAAAGAGGCGATACTATGGTGATGAAAAATACATCAGATTATATCGAAGAGCATATCAAAGCTATTTTAGATCAGGTAAAAGTCGCAGAGTTGCGTCGGAGTGAGTTGGCTAGTCGATTTGAGGTAGTTCCAAGTCAGATTAACTATGTGATTAAGACTCGTTTTACAGCCAGCCGTGGCTACATTGTGGAGAGCAAGAGAGGCGGCGGTGGCTATATCCGTATTGGCCGAATTACCTTTTCAGATAAACATGAGCTGGTTCATGATTTGCTGAAAAATATGGGCGATAGTTTGTCTGCAACAGTATTTTCAGATATTTTACAGTTGTTGTTTGATGAAAAGTTAATGACAGAGCGCGAAGGGAATCTCTTGCTGTCCACCAGCACAGATGAGGTTTTGGGAAAAAATGCTAGTGAAATTCGCGCACGGATGATGTACCAAATTTTGCGTCGTTTGGATAGGAAAGAGGACTAAGATGAAGATTTCAAAAGGTTTACAGGCAGTTTATGAAGATGCCCAACTAATTGCGCAACGGTACAATTGCGATTACTTGGAGACTTGGCATTTGTTACTGGCATTTGTTATCAATCCAGATACTCTTGCAGGTTCTGTCTTGGCAGAATACCCTGCGGATATTGCTGATTATGAGCACGCGACATTTGTGGTTACGAACCGTCTTTATCGAGAGGATGAATTGACGAGGATTGCTTTATTACCATCTTCCAAGAAAATGGGGGACTTGCAGGTTTTTTCAGAAAAAATTGCAGAAATTGTAAAGAGTAAGGAGCTTGGGACGGAGCATTTGTTTATGGGGATGCTGTTAGATAAGCGTTCAACAGCATCGCAGATTTTAGATAAGGTTGGTTTCCGATTCGAGGACTCAGATGATAAAATTCGCTTTTTGGATTTGCGAAAAAATTTGGAAGCTAAAGCAGGGTTTACCAAAGAACACCTTAAGGCAATCCGGCTCTTGATGAAGGGGGAGAAGACCAAGCCAAATACGATGGGAAACATGATGGGCATGCCCCAACCGCAGAGCGGTGGTTTGGAAGAGTACACTCGTGATCTGACTGCTTTGGCTCGTGAAGGCATGATGGAGCCGGTCATTGGTCGCGATGCAGAAATCTCGCGGATGATTCAAATCTTATCGCGTAAAACCAAGAACAATCCGGTCTTGGTTGGGGATGCCGGTGTCGGCAAAACGGCGCTTGCCTTTGGTCTTGCTCAGCGTGTGGCAGCTGGGGATGTCCCTGTTAGCTTGGCCAAGATGCGGGTTTTAGAGCTTGATTTGATGAATGTGATCGCAGGGACGCGTTTCCGTGGTGATTTCGAAGAGCGGATGAATAATATCATCAACGACATCGAGGAAGATGGTCAGGTCATCCTCTTCATCGATGAGTTGCATACCATTATGGGTTCTGGCTCGGGGATTGATTCGACCTTGGATGCAGCCAATATCCTCAAACCAGCTCTTGCTCGTGGCACCCTCCGTACGGTCGGAGCGACGACTCAGACAGAGTACCAAAAGCATATTGAGAAAGACGCAGCCCTGGTTCGTCGTTTTGCCAAAGTGACCATTGAAGAGCCGACAGTGGAAGATAGCATTGCCATTTTGACTGGTTTAAAAGGTACTTTTGAAAAATACCACAGGGTCCGTATTGGACAAGCAGCTGTAGAGACTGCTGTGACCTACGCTAAGCGGTATTTGACCAGTAAAAACCTGCCAGATTCTGCCATTGATTTGCTGGATGAAGCCAGTGCAACGGTACAAAATCGAGTGAAAGGTCAGGCAGAGGAAGCGGGTCTGACGAGCATTGACAAGGCCTTGATGGATAAAAAATATAAGACTGTCAGCAAGCTCTTGCTTATAGCTCAGGAAGCAGAAAATCAGACTGCCAACTATGACTTAGAAGTGACGGATGAAGATATTTTAGAAACCCTCAGTCGTTTGTCAGGTATCCCAGTAGCCAAGCTCAGCCAATCAGATACTAAGAAGTACCTGAATCTGGAAGCAGAATTGCACAAGCGTGTGATTGGCCAAGAAGAAGCGATTTCTGCAGTTAGCAGAGCTATTCGCCGTAATCAGTCAGGGATTCGTACAGGTCGCAGACCGATTGGCTCCTTTATGTTCTTAGGACCAACTGGTGTCGGTAAGACAGAGCTTGCTAAAGCCTTGGCAGAGGTGCTCTTTGATGATGAATCAGCCCTTATCCGTTTTGACATGTCCGAATACATGGAGAAATTTGCAGCCAGCCGTTTAAACGGTGCGCCTCCGGGCTATGTGGGTTATGAAGAAGGTGGCGAATTGACGGAAAAAGTTCGTAACAAACCTTATTCTGTTCTTCTCTTTGATGAGATTGAAAAGGCTCATCCAGATATTTTCAATGTCCTCTTGCAGGTCTTGGATGATGGTGTTTTGACAGATAGCAAAGGACGTAAGGTTGATTTCTCAAATACCATTATTATCATGACGTCAAACCTTGGAGCAACAGCCCTTCGGGATGATAAGACAGTTGGTTTTGGTGCCCTTGATTTATCGAAGGACCACAAGGAAGTGGAGAAACGTATTTTTGAGGAATTGAAAAAAGCCTATCGTCCAGAATTTATCAACCGTATTGACGAGAAAGTTGTCTTCCATAGCTTGACAGAATCCCATATGCAGGATGTTGTCAAGGTCATGGTTAAACCTTTGTTGGCTGTAACAGCTGAGAAAGGAATTACCCTTAAACTGCAACCGTCAGCCCTTAAGTTATTAGCTAAACAAGGTTACGACCCAGAAATGGGAGCTCGTCCACTTCGCCGACTCTTGCAGACAAAATTGGAAGACCCATTGGCAGAAATGTTACTCCGTGGCGACTTGTCTGCTGGTTCGACTTTGAAAGTTGGGGTTAAGGGTGAGGAGCTCAAGTTTGACGTGGTCAAATAGGAGGAAATGATGGTCAAACTAGGATTAAAATCAAGTGTCAATTTTGAACAATTACAGAGTCGTTTGTAGTATAAGCCGACAGTCTTTGAATTTTATACATCAGAGCAAGCCTATCCAGGTACAGAAGTGTGGGAAACGCACACCCCTTATTTTGAAGTGCGCAATATTCATTTTTATGTTAATAAATGCGGATTCCAGATTGTGGAATTTTTCAACCCAGCTCACCCCATGGAACATGTGCCTGACTTTCCGGACGCAGAATTGTTCTTCCGTTTTGAGAAAAAGATGTGAGAGTAGAGAGTGGTCTCTGGTGTGACTGCTCTCTATTTAGTTCAAACCTTTATATAAAAAACAATAAAAAGGTTTGACTTTAACTAGGGAAAGGTGTATGATATAAAATATAAAAAACAATAAAAAGGTGCACTATGAAGAAAACAGTTGCAGTAATTTTCGGGACCTTTGCTCCTATGCATAAGGGGCACATTGACCTGATTCAACGGGCCAAGCGGGAATGTGATAGAGCGGTCGTTATCGTGTCAGGCTACAAAAACGATAGAGGGCACCAGATTGGCCTCGGTTTACAGAAACGGTTCCGTTATATCCGCGAAACGTTCAATGATGAGCCCTTGGTGTCGGTCTTTAAGTTGGATGAAGAAGGGATGCCTCCCTATCCAGAAGGTTGGACTCCTTGGTTAGAAGCCCTGCAGGCCTTGGTTGCGATTAAGGAACATGAAGAGTTGGTTTTCTATGTTTCGGAGCAGGAATACGCTGAGGAATTGCGTTCTCGTGGATTCAAGGCTTCCTTCACCGAGCGAAATTTTGGAATCTCTGCGACCCTTATCCGTGAGCAGTCGGCTAAGTATTGGAATATGATTGCCAAGCCCTTTCGCCGTCACTTTTCTAAGAATGTCTTGGTCGTTGGTTCTGCCTCAAACGGCAAAACTACGCTGGTAAGGGATTTGGGACGCTATTATTCTTGTCCGGTTTCGCTGGAATATGCCCGCTACTACCAACAACGCTACAATGTGCGTGATGATGAGTTGACCGGGAAAGACTACAATTATCTCTTGACAGGCCAGTATCGTCAGACCTCAAACCTGATTGATTCGGACACCAATCGTGGCCTGGTCATTGCGGATACTAATGCGACCGTGACGGAAGCCTACTACGACTACTACATCGGAGAAACCTCCAGTTCCTTCCACTCGCTCTGTGCCGATACGGTTAAGAATGAAAAATGGGACTTGATTATCTTTGTGTTGCCGACAGGCTCTTATGTGGACGACGGTTTTCGGGATATGACAATGGCTGACGCAGAAATTCGCAATGCATTCACTGAGCATTTGAAAGAATTGGTTGACAAAAATCACTCAGAGACTCCACTGGCCTTTATCGGTGGGTCCTATGCAGAAAATTACGCTAAGGCTATCGAACTAATCGATAACATTTATCAAGACTTATAGGAGAACTTATGAAACAGCTGACGAAATATATCAATCGATTTTGTCTATCCTTGAAGCAAGTCCCAGAAAATATGGCTAATATTGTAGCTGTAGCCCGTAGTTTGGGTTTTTCAGGAGTGCTAAGAGCTATCTGGGTAGACTTATTCGTTGGGCGGAGTCTCTTTCAATGGCTCTATTTACTGACCCTGTCTAGTATGCCTTTTATCTTACATATCTGGTCTGCTAGTGAGGACTGGATGGGCTTGTTTACCTCGTGGACAGGGATTATCTGTGTTATCTTAGTAGCAGAAGGACGGTCGAGTAACTACTTTTTTGGTTTTGTTAGCAACCTCGTTTATTTTGTCCTATCTTACCAAAATATGTTCTATGGAGAAGTCATGACAGCGGTTTTCTTCATAGTCATGCAGCCAGTGGGCTTGTATTTTTGGCTATCCGCCCGTGTCAATGGAGCAGCAGAAGAAGAGAAAACAGAATTTGAAGCCCGTAAGTTGACTCTATGGGGATGGGTTAAGTGGTTAGTCTTCGCTGTCTCGGTATGGGGAAGTTTTGGATTGATTTATAAGTCAATCGGATCAGCCCGTCCTTTCCGTGACTCTATTACAGATGGCACCAACTGGACAGGGCAATTCCTACAAAGCTATCTCTACCGTGAGCAATGGATTTTCTGGATTGCAACCAATGTCTTCTCCATTTACTTGTGGTGGGTTGGTCCAGATAGTGGCAACCTGCAAATGTCAGCTATGTACTTCGTTTGGACTATCAACTCGCTTGTCGGCTGGTACCAATGGTCTAAGTCTATAAAAGAAGGGCGGGTGGGTCAAAATGGTTAGGCCTGCAGGTTTATCAGACAAAGAATATTACGAAAAATATGTGACAGAGGCAGAATTTCTAGACTGGTATAAAAAGCAGGATGCTCCGCGATTTGAAAAGCCCAGCGTGACAGCTGATATGGTGGTTTACAGCTTTGTAGAGGGTAACATCAAGCTGTTACTGATTCGTCGTGCAGCCCACCCTTGTCAACACAAGCTATCCTTGGTCGGTGGTTTTATTGCCAGAGGTGAGGATGCCTACCAAACCTGTCAGCGGGAAATCAAAAAAGAGGCAGGACTTGACCTACCACGTAATCATATTGAGCAATTGTTGACAGTTTCCAATCCTGAGCGGGATCCACGTGGCTGGATGATGACGATTGCTCACTTGGTCTACCTGCCCAGTCAGGCCTTGGACTTGGTCAAGCCAGGTCCAGATGGACGGGAGCCGATTGTTATTGATGTGGATTTTAAAACATCGCAGTGCTTTTATGAAGGTCGAGCCTTAACGGCAGAGGATTTTGCCTTTGACCATTACGAGATTGTCATGACTTCCATTCAACGGATTCAGGGACGAATGAAGTGGAATCCTACTTTTCTAAATTTATTGCGTCAACCATTTAATATCTATGCTGCAACGGAGTTGGTGAACGTCATTTCACCAGACAAAAAGATTGTCCACAATAATTTTTTGTCCAAATATGGAGAATTTGTTGAGGAAGTTGGGGAAGAGCGTTGGCCCAAACGCAAACCGAGAAAGACCTATCGCCTGAAGGCCTTACCCTAGTTTGTGAAATGAAAAAAGTCAACTCCAGCAGGGAGTTGACACAACGACATAATAATGGAAAGATAATCGAAAACTCAAGATGGTATAGGTGACTGACGAATGTCGCTCCCTTAAAATTGGTCTGGAGTTTTCATTTTTTTAGCATGTATTTCAGTGTTTCTAGAACCAAAACTTTCAGAAAGTGAAAGTTCTGTAATGAAGTTAGCCACCTTGCCTTAATCAAAATCAGATGATTTACCATCTTTGAATAAGCTGATAATATCAGTTTGTAATATACTAGTCATGAGAAGATTCCTTTTTGGTGAGTGGTGGTACTCTTATCATATCAGGGAATCTTCTTTTTGACTTCTCAGGTCTCACATCAATTGTAACGCTGCAATTTTGAAATGAACTAGCACCACGCCAAACGCATGAAGAAAATTTCGTTTTCGGAAATCATATTTTCAATATTAACATCAATTTTTTATTGAAAAAAGTGATATAATAGCTTTGAAAATGAGGGATTACCCCCGTTAAAGTGTAAGTTTTATGGAAATATTTTGAAAAATGCATGTAACTAGAAAATAGTTGCATGCATTTTCTTCATGCGTACGGCGTGAACTAGCACCACGGGTACTTGAACTTCCTAAATAATTATGATATACTACACAAGCAAATAAGGAAATTACCCCTCCTTAGATATTTAAGGGGGGGGGTAATTTTTTTCTATTTTTACGAGGAGAGAGAGAAAAAAGTTGAAATCGTGGGTAAAAGTAGTAAGCAAGTTTTTATTTGCTTTGTTAGTCATAGACTCTATAACGACAACAGCTATCGCCTTATCAGAAACGACTTCGGAAGAAGCAATGATACGCGATACATACTTAAAATCCTATCAAGAGGATACCACTAAGTTATCGCTTACCATTGATAAGAAACAAACGAATTCCGAACAATTAGCTGTCAAACTCAAAGCTGCAGAAGGAGAAATCGACGATCAAGGATTGACCTTGGTGCTACAAAGCGGTCTGGCTTTGCAACAAAATGACCAAGGTCAGGATATACTTCCTGAAGGTTTCTACCGAGATGAGGCTTATAATGAAAACGATAGGAAGGTTGCAGCAGCGGGTAGCGACGCACTCGCAGCCGGCCTCGAACAATTACCGGTTTATGGCGAAGGCTACTATTCACTGAAAATCAAACCCAGTGCTGACCGCTCTATCACCTTAAATACAGACCCAAGTGACAGTAGTAAGCGATTTGAGGAGCATGTCTTTGTTTTCAAAAAGGTTTCCGAGGTTCAAACTGGGGAAATGGTCGCAATGATCAACGAGCATTACCTGACCATTCTCAAAGAAAATCAATCTGTATTTACCAACCAAGAGACGACGGAAATAAATGCCTCAACGGTGATTCCTAGAGGTCCCGGCAGTATTACTATTCAGCTGAGAGCCTATGAAGAGAATAACCCTGACCCTCAGGTGCCCTTGACCGAAAGTGAGTTTGAGATCTCATCGGTCGCTCATCCAGAGCAAACGATGAAAGGGAAGACGGACTTAAACGGAAATGTGACCTTTGAAAATATCGCACTGGGGTCTTACACGATAAAGCAACTCACTTCCAATTCAGATTATACAATCGCTGAACAGATTGAAACGGTGGAACTGACAGAGGCAGAAACAACCAGGACGATTCGTGTTACCAATACTGAAAAGAATGCATCGGAACGACAGAATGGTGGTATTAGCCGTTCTTCTCGAAGCAGGAGAGCTGTTACAGAAGCAGCTTCTTATTCGACTACAACAACTGTTACAAACCCAGATGGAACAACAACTACCTATACACGTGAAGAGTCTATCTTCAAGTACATCTTCAAGCCCATCACAATTTCTATTCCAGGGGTCTATCAAAGTTATTCCCAAGATGGAGTCTTAGAGAAAAAGGAGGTAGTAGTTGACTCAGCTACTAATACCACAAAAATCATCTGGGAGTATACGACTACGGTAGGAGGCGCCAATAGCAATATCACCTCTATTAGAAATGCCTTCTCCACCACAACGGACTCAGGTCTAGGAGAACCACGAATTACCTCGGTCACAAAAAATGGCACTCCGATAACAACCAATACGACCTACTTTGGAAGTTCCGACAATTTCAAATCGGCAACAGATAACTTACCGGTTGAAAATGGGACTTATGTCTATACGATTGAAACTCCTGTAGTGATTCCAAGTGATAACTATAGTTTGGATTATCGTTCCGAAGTAACGGTTAACGCTCCAAAAGGAAGTAAACTTACCTATAATGGTACGTCAGTTACCTTAAGTCAAGCTGAAACGCGTACCTTATCAACAGCAGATACCATTACACTTCCGGCTCAAGAAGATGGTGGAGTGTTGGGTGATTTAAAAGTCGAGACTGTCAATACATCGAACGTCAACCGTACCATTGGTAAGTATCGTGATGGCAATGATAGAGTCATCGAATGGACTAGTTCGCAGTTAAATGATACTAAAGATTCACAAACGTTTACATTCGACGTTGCTTTAGATAGCTCACAAGCTGTCCATGAATACAAAGTTTACATCTATGAACCAAGCAATGGAACCTATACTGAAACTAGAGCCGAGACGGTCACTCCGACTGGGAATCAGATTACGGTTAGCAATGTACCAGCAGGTGCTATCGCTCTGGTTAAGACAGTAACGAATGTTATAAACGAGAAACTTAACCATACTATTTCAGGAGCACAACTAGAAGCTCTGAAAGGTGATATAAAAATCCAGAAAAATTGGGTAAACGGAGCAACACCAGTAAATACAAGCTTCACTATCACTGGTGGTACTGTCAACCAAACCAAAACATTGTCTGCAGGTCAGGCGACCATTACGGTAAATGATGTTCCTAAATTCTCAGGGACAGGTGCGACAGCGATGAAGAAGCGGATTCACTATGAAGTCAATGAAACCGTACCTACTGGCTACATTCTGGCATCGGCTACCTTTGACCTCGAAAGCTTGACCTACCTTTTCAATAACAAAAAAGACGAGTCTTCATCGACGCTTCCAGGGCCTCCTGGAACTCCTACCAACTACGGAATTACCTCTGTTGAACCAGTTGATATTAACTATATTAAGTACAAAAGTGGTAGTACGAAGTGGGGTGGATTTAGTGGGTCTTTGAAACTTGGTTTCAAAATCCCGCCGTACGCACAGGAAGGGGACAGCTTTACAGTTCAAATTCCAGAGGAATTGAAACTGGATCACCCAGCCAATCCAAATCAAGAGTGGACACCAGTCTATGATAATAACGGTCGAGAGATTGCAAAGGTTTATCATACAAAAGATAGAGAATTAAAATTTGTCTTGACAAAGAACGCTTACTCTGTTTCAGAATATAGCGGTTGGTATACCATCGGAAGTCAACCAAGTAACATTATTCAAAAAAATAATGACACTTCCTTTAGAGGTCCCTACCTTACAGGTGTTGACCCCGTCCTTCCAAAGTGGTATGAATGGGAATATACTAAATCAACACTTCTTACAAAACAACTGAACTTTACAGGAAGTTATTCGGGGGGATCGTTCTCCTATGACAATAAAACGATCAGCACAACTGGGACTCTCAACGCGACAAATAACGGTTCAGATGAAGGGGATCTCCATGAGTTTGATGGGGTGAACAAATACGAGTATGAACAAGGGGAAGATTACATCATTTGGGACCTGATGTATAACACAGGCGGTGATTATTTAGGTACGAGAACAAACAATTTTTGGGATTTGATTCATCCACAGATGAGTTTGTATACCTATGGAAATACTGACCAGAGTGTGGGGACGGATATTGAGTTTTACATTGCAGATGCGACTGCCGCCGCTTCCTACACGAATCCGGTGAAGATGACTTTTAAAGGGACATCTAGTAAAAACGGACATACTCAGTATCACTATTACATACCAGGGACAACGTATGGTGTAGCAGTCTACATTAAGCAAGAGAATACATCTAATCCATCGTTTGACGGCTTTACTTCTAACTATACGCTTGAGTTTTACTATGAGAACCTTCAGAATAAAGCATTGGTTGCTCGTATCAAGATGAGAAAAGGTGCTGCGACCAATGGAGGTTACTATTATAATGGTGCTCAAAAAGCGCTTTATAGTGGTGTTGGAGGGGCGCAGAAGATTTATCGCCGTGCCGCCGAGACGACAGCACGTGGTGGTGCCTATCCGACAGACTGGTATAGTTTAAAACTGAAAAAAGTTAGTATCGAAAATGGTCAAAAGAAAGCTCTCGAAGGAGCGGCATTTACCCTTTACGACGCCAATAAAAAGCCGTATCAAACGGTACGGAGCAATGCCAATGGTGAGTTTACCTTCTCAGAACTCTTAGCTGGAACCTACACTTTTAAAGAAATAAGTGCGCCACCTGGCTATATCTTAGACCCGACAGAACACACGATTGTTGTAACTAATAGTCAAAACATTACCATTGATGGCAAACAATACGATGCCAATAATCCAACAGAAGTTGTCAATACCAAGCCAACAACGCTGCAAATCAATAAGTTTGAGCTTGGTGAAAGTCAGCCACTAAAAGGTGCTGTCTTCAGGCTTCAGAGCAAAAATGGTGGAAATTATGACATTACTATAGGGAATGATATTCCTGCGAGTCAGTTTGTTTTTGCAAACCTAACAAAAGGCACCTATACCTTGACGGAGACAAAAGCTCCAGCGGGTTATAAGCCGATTACTCCACTAGATATTGAAGTCTATGAGGAGAACGGTGAGCTAAAAATACGGAAATTAACAGATCTGTCCAATACTCAGACAGGTGCAATAGAGGTTGTCAATGGTAACTTTAGCATCGACGTTGTTGATGAGGACTTCAGTACCGAGTTTACAAAGGTGAATGAGCAAGGGCAACCACTTGCAGATGCAGTGTTTGAACTTCGTCAGATGACACAGACAGGTTATAAACGAGTGCTAACTGGGTTGACCTCAAATAGCCAAGGGAAACTTCGTGTAGACCATTTACAAGGAGGCACAACTTACGAACTCTGGGAAACTAGTGCGCCTTCAGGTTATAGCAAGCCAACCACAGCGGTTGCTCGTTTCACAGTATCTGATACAGGTGCGATTACATTTGCATCAGGAGGCAGTCAAATTATTAACCGCCCTCCAACTTATAAGGTTAAAGTGCAGAAAGTCGATGCACTGACTGGACAAAAAGTAACAGTGCAGACCCGCATCGGTATCACTGATAGCCAAGGGAATGTCATTGATGGGCAAATTTCAAACTTTACCAATGGAGAAGTAAGTTTCCCTAAAAACTTTGCTCCTGGAACTTACTACATCAAAGAAGAAACGGCTCCATCAGGTTATATCGGCTTATCAGGTTTGGTACCATTTACCATTCGGGCAGATGGTGTAGTAGAAGTGTCTAGTGATTATCTTGAAGGTATTGATGTGACAACGAGCTCACCAGATACGATTACAATAAAAGTAAAGAACTACCCACTTGGCAGATTCAAAGTTAGTAAACGTATCAAGGGGATTAGTGATTTGACCAATCTTATCACTGGGCAAATGACCTTTACGTTGACAAAGAATGATGATCCAAATGTCACCATCGTTAAACAGCAGGCTGCAAGCCAAGATTTTATCTTTGAAAACCTTCAGCCTGGGGTCTATACTCTGACAGAAACTCAAGCGCCATCCGGCTATATCAAATCTACAGAAACTTACACGATACAGGTCGATAGAGATGGTAGCGTGCGCTTCTACCCTAATTCAGATACTAGTAGTCACCTTGCGACTGGTCTACGTGTCATAAAGTCAGCTGACATTGCAGCTACCACAACCCACGGTTCTAGTACAGAAGATAAGGCGCTAGACGGTAATCTGACAACTGGAGCATTATATCGACTGTCGAACTCGACATTGAATGAAGGTCAATGGTGGGGAGTAGATCTAGGTTCGGTTCAACGTGTGACTCAGATTCTCTTTGCCCAAGGTAAAAATGCCACAGACGGTAGTGACCGTGACAAGATGGATAGCTATACCCTTGAGTATTCATCAGATGGCATCACCTACCAATCACTCGGTGACTTCACAACGCTTGACCTTACTCAATCGGTTGATGTCTATGCACGATACATTCGTGTACGAAATCTACAGACAGGAACAAATAGATGGTTGGGAATTCGTGAATTACAAGTAAGTGTCCGAGATGCTACCCAAACGATTGAAGCAGGTGGAAGTAATGATACAACCAATATTATTAAAATTGGAAACATCGAGAATCCAGAGTTCAAAATTGAGAAAGTAGATAGTAATAACAACCAAATCTCAAAACCTGTTACCTTCAAGCTCTATAAAGTTGATGACAATACAACAGCTGATACTGTATCGAGTGTTACTCTTGATGATAGCAATCTTGTGCAAACCTTGACCTTTACAGGTCAAAGTGACATGACTAGGTTAACTGCGACCGCTCTTGGAAAGTATGTTCTTGTGGAAACTCAGGCACCAGAAGGTTATGATGGTTTGGATGGTCCAGTGTTGCTAGAGTTATACGAAACAACGCAAGCTTATGCGTTGACGCAACAGAAAGCTGTGACACGCTTTAGAGTTTTAAGTTCAACCAATTCGGTCAGCATAGCAGATTTGCCTGGTGTTGCTGGGGTTCTTGCAAATGCTATTAGTATAAAAGTGAAAAATACACTGAAAAGCTATAACCTTAAAATTGTCAAGAAAGACTTGACAACCGATTCTGGCCTCAACGCTCGCTTCGAACTCTACAATGAGAATGAGTCTACTAAGTTAGACCAAGGCAATACCACGCAGACAGGAAATAGCCTCACCTTCCAAAATCTGCAGCCAGGTATCTATGTCTTGAAAGAAGTAACACCGCCATCAGGCTATATCCAAGTAGAACCAGTTCGACTTGAAATCACGCAGGCAGGTCAATTACAAATCCTGTCAGGAGATACGGAGCTTCTACAAGTTGGTGCATCAAGTGGCAATACGCTTGAGCTCACGGTGAAAAACGACAGTAAGAAAACCCTTCGCATTTCCAAACGCATCAAGGGATTGGAAAACTTGCCGAGTCTTATCACGGGTCAGATGACCTTTACGCTGTCAAAAGACAACGACACAAGTTTCCGACCAGTGACTGTCACACAAGCTGCGAATACAGACTTCGTCTTTAGTAACCTGACCTACGGTTCTTATACCCTTGTCGAGACAGCGCCACCAGCAGGCTATATGGCCGAGCCGATTACCTATAAGGTATCTGTGAGTCGCTCAGGAGTTTCTCTCTATAAAGTAGCGAACGCAGCTCCGAGCGAACGTGTCGCAGGTGCAACCCTCATCAAGTCAGGCGACTTATCGAATATCCAGTCTGGACAAGATGGAAATGCGATTGATGGTAATGACACGACAGCAGTTACCTACTCAAACTTTAACGGGCAAGGCGATAACATCCCTGCTGGAGCCTATCTAGGGGTTGACCTACAAGGTGTGAAACGTGTCCGTCACATTCACTACTTGCAAGGTAATCAGAACAATCCGCTGGATAGATTCAACCGCTTCACACTTGAGTACTCAATAGACGGACGCACCTATTTCCCACTGTCCACTTATACAGCCAATGGATTGGTTGAGTTGGATACGGATATAGTAGCTCGTTACATTCGTGTGAGAAATGAAGACCGAGTAGAGCAGAAGTGGTACGCTGTTCGTGAATTGACCGTCTCAGCTCAAGCTACAGAAACCGTTGGTGCATTATCAACTGGTCAATATCCAATTGGCAATATCCAGCATCCACAGATTCAAGTGGAAAAACGAGACATGAGTAACGCTCGGATTAACCAGTCTGTGACCTTTAAACTCTATAAGGTGGATGATGCGACGACAACTGCGAACGCTGCTGCAGCCATTCAAGAAAGCAATCTCGTCCAAACCTTTACATTGACAAATGGTCAAGCAAGTCAGGCTTTACAAGCCAAGGTACTGGGTCGTTATGCCCTTGTCGAAGTCGCACCGCCAACTGGTTATCGTGCTTTAGCTGGTCCAGTCTTACTAGACTTGACAACCGCACAGGAGACACACAGCGGAAGTCAGATGAAGACAGTGAGTCGCTTCACCCTCGTTGATTCAACAGATAAGGTTACGATTGATACCGCTACTGCAAATGTATTGAAAATCTTCGTGAAAAACGAATTACTCACCTACAATTTGCTTATCAAGAAACGAGACCTGAATAATACAGAAACCGGTCTCAACGCTCGCTTCGAACTCTACAATGAGAATGAGTCTACTAAGTTAGAACAAGGCAATACCACGCAGACAGGTAACAGCCTTACTTTCCGCAATTTGCGACCTGGCACTTACGTCCTCAAAGAGGTCACAGCCCCAACAGGCTATAATCCGATCCAGAAAATCAAATTGACCATCAGTCTAGATGGACAAATTACGATTGTGGAAGGACCACAAGACTTGTTGGAAAGTCAAGCTGTGAATGCCAATAACGAGATAGAACTCGTCGTCAAGAACAGACCGTTTACAGATTTCAGTATCGAAAAGGTTAGCAATCTAGATTCGACGAGCAATTTGGCAGGAGTTCAGCTGCAAATCAAGGCAAAAAATAATGGACCAGCACCGCTATTTAGCGATGATAATTGGCATATCCAACATTATCGAGCAACGATTGATCCAAGCAACAAATCCTTGACCTGGTGGACTCAATCCAATGATGTTGGCAATGCTGTCTTTAAACTTCCTCAGGGAACGTATACGATTAGTGAGTTAGCTGCACCAGCTGGTTACGAATTGCTTCAACCGTTTGATATTATCGTTGGAGAAGATGGTCAAGTTCGGTTAGCAGACGGCGCACCGACCAATGCGGAGATTAATACCAAAGATAACAGGCTCAACCTCAAATTGACCAACATCTTCAAACCGAAACTGAAGATTATCAAGGTTGATAGCAGGGATGAGAACCGCAAGCTTGCAAATGCAACCTTCAAACTCTTTGGTGAGGATGGACGCACGCAGGTTGGAAGTGACTTGGTGACAGGAACGACTGGGGAAGTAGAGATTCCAGCCTTGACACCGGGTACCTACTATCTACAAGAAACCCAGTCCCCAGCAGGCTTCCAGATAAATGGAACCAAGTACAAACTAATTATCGCTACGGATGGGACTACAACTGTAGAGAATGGCGATGACCTTATTGCTGTCGCACCGCTCTTTACAGACAAAGTCATTCAAATCACAGTGAAAAACAAGGTGAAGACCTATCGCTTGAAGATTAAGAAGCGCGACTATGATAATCCAACTAACGGAGTATCTGGTGCTCGATTTGCTCTCTACCCATCTGAGGGACCAAACGAAGATGGAAGTAATAAGGTGCAAGTACTGATTAACGGTCGTATGACAGCCCTTGAGGGTGGTAGCTACTCTCACTTGGATAACACAATTGATTTTCCAAATATTCTACCTGGAGAATACGTCCTTAGAGAGACCCAAGCTCCATCAGGCTACACAAAAATCAGAGATACGCGCCTTCGGATTGGGGAAGACGGACGCTTGACGCTCCTTGATGCAGATCAGGCTCTTGTATCCGTTGAGACAGGGCAGGGGGATACGCTTGTCATGGTTGCTAAAAACATTCGTACTTTTAACTTCCAAATCAAAAAAGTGGATAGTACAAATGAGGCGACTCTCCTTGATAATGCTCAATTCTCAATCTATAAGACAGATGGAAACTGGACAAAAGGAGACACAGCCTTAGCTCAGGGTCTGACAAGTGCTGGTATCTATCAGATTAATCTTGAACACGGATACTATATTCTGAAGGAAGAACAGGCTCCATCTGGCTATCTACTCAATCAGAAGGAGTACCGTTTCCAGATTAACCATGACGGCTCTATCCTTCTTCATAATCCTGACGAGACGGTATCATTGTCTCGAGCAGATGCAAATCGCCTCATCCTCTTCACCATGAAGAACACACGCTCGACCACATCCATCAAACTAGCCAAGCGCTCTTACCGTGATCCAAATCAACGGTTAGAAGCCCAGTTTGAGCTAAGAGAAGGTGATAATCCTGCTTCAGCCGTTGTCAAAACAACGACGACCACAGGGGATGAAGTGAGCTTTGACCAATTGGCTTTAGGGAAAACCTATATCCTGAAAGAAACGGTAGCTCCAGAGGGCTATCAAAAGATCGAAAAAGAAATCCATATTGATATAGGCGCAGATGGAGCCATCACTATCCAAGATGGAGGTGACCTCGTCAGTCTAGACAATACGGATAGTCACCTGATTATTGTGAAAAACCTCCGCAAAGGAGAATATCCGAAAACGGGTGGTATAGGAATTATTCCTTATATTGCATTAGGGGGGGTGATGATGTTCGTTGCTTTTGCCGTTGAGCGACGTCGCAAATACACTGAATAAACCTTAATGTAACAAAAAAATAAATCAAAATCATATAGGGGAAGATTAATGAAAAAAAGAAATAAGCTTTTCTCGTTGCTTACAGTCCTTATCACACTTTTGGGCTCCCTAGGCAACCTTGCAACTGTGTTTGCTGAGGGTGCTGATACGACTCAACCTCACAAAACAACCGTTGTCGTTCACAAGATCGTAATGAACGAAGAACAATTTGGTAACTTTAATGGTTCTAGTAAAACTCCAGGTACTGTACCAGAATATGATGGTAATGAGATTACTAACTTGAAAGGTTATTTCGGTAACTCTGCTAAGGAAGTTGCTGGAGTAAACTTCAAGGTATGGCAAAAGGTTGATGCAGCAGATACAGGTACAAAGACAGGTGAGACTCTTGGTATTGCTGGTGACAATGGTAACTATAAACTTGTTCAAGAATATCAAAATGGTGTGAATACTGTTGATACAGGAGACACGGGTGCTAGCTTCACTCTTGTGGATGGTACCTATATCTTCACGGAAGATAAAGAAGCCTCATCTTACTACAATGGTCAGAATGAATTGACTGGTATGAAAGCTGTACCATTCAAACTTGAATTGCCACAAGCTAAGACAGATGGTACTGGTTACTTTGGTGGGAATGATAAATTACACGTTTATCCAAAGAACACTGAAGATAAACCTGAAATCAAAAAAACTTTTGGTGACGATACCACGGATAAAAAAGATGTGAATATCGGAGACGATATTGACTATAAAATCACGACAACTGTTCCAAAAGATGCAGCCTACAAAACATTTGCTTGGGAAGATACAATGGTGAACGGTCTTGATTACACTGGTTCATTGAAAATCACTTCCACTACTGGACAAGATCCAACTGTTACTACTTGGACAAAAGATACTGACTACAGCTTGGTTGAAACAAAACGTGGCTTTACTGCTAAATTGACAGCAACCGGTCTTGCTAAATTGGAAACAGCTGCTAAAGCAGGTGATGTAAAGTTCACTTTGACCTACAAAGCAACATTGAATGATTCTGCTGTTGTTGATGCAGAGATCCCTAACAAGGTTAAATTGATCTACGGTAACCGTCCAAGTGAATTCTCAGAACCAAAATCAACAAATCCATCAAATGGTGAAATTATTGTTAACAAAACATGGGATACAGGTGTAAACCAAACAGAAGTTGTATTCGGTGTGTATGAAAAAGAAACTGGTGTACTTGTGGGTACAATCACACTCCCAGTAGGCACTAACTCAGGTAAATTAGAAAATCTTGATAACTCTAAAGAATACGTTGTAATCGAGGAAACTAGCGTTCCAGGTTCACTTCCTAACTACACAAATGGTGCTACTGGTACTATCAATGTAAAAAACACGAAAAACCCTAACCCAGAACCACTTGAGCCAGAAGAGCCAAAAGTAGTTACCTACGGTAAACGATTCATCAAGACAGACGATGCGACTGATACAAATGCTGTGAAAAAACTTGTTGGTGCAGAGTTCATTGTCACAAACGAAGATGGAACTGAATTCCTTGCTTTGAAAGATAGAACTGATCAAGAAGCTACAATCACTGCTTATAAAGCAGCAGAAGCTGCATACATCGCTGCGGTGAAAGCAAAAAATCCTAATCAAGATGACATTAATGCTAAAAAAGCAGATCGTGATGCGAAATACGAAGCGATGAATATGCAATGGACTTGGGTAACAACTAAGGATGATGCCTTCACATTCGTATCATCAACAGATGGTCATTTTGAAGTCAAAGGTCTTAAGGCAGGTACTTATAAACTTGTCGAAACAAAAGCTCCAGATGGATACGCACTTCTTACTTCACCAATTAGTTTTGAAGTAGATCCTACTACTTGGACATTGGTATCAGATACTGCAATCGACGAACGCGAACGCGTAGAAAACAAAAAAGTAACAATCCCACAAACTGGTGGTATTGGTACAGTTGTATTTACAGTTGTAGGTTTGAGTACAATGGTATTTGCCTACATTGCTATGAAAAAACGCCAATCTGAAGAAGCATAATATCCGTTGAAAAGGAGGGACAGATGAGACGAATCAGACAGCTAGTATGTTGTTTCATAGCTATTATTTGTGTATTGTCACTGCCCTCGCTTTCACTCCAAGCACAAGATTCCTTTGATGTTCAGGTTCATATTCCGCTTCCTGATGGGATAGATGCTAGTCAAGTTTCGACAGGCTTGGAGGCTTGGTATATCGCTGCAGAAGAGCCAACCTCTTCTGAACAGTTGGCAGATACTTTATATCAAAAAAGTAGGTCCGAGTTAAACCAACTCTACGGAGAGCCGATTTCCTCGCAAGACCTTACTTCAGAAGGTCAGGCCACTTTTCAGGGCTTGACGAAAGGATGGTATTATGTCCGACAAGTAGGAACTCCTACGAGTCTCGAGGTTGTCCCATTCTTGATGAAAGTTGACGGCAGTGTTGCGCGGATTGAGGCTAAGGTAAGAAGGCCTAGCAAAGAAAAAGGAAGTAAGCCATTTCTGAAGGTATCTACAAGTACTGCTCCCTTATCAGGGGCAGAGTTTGTAGTTCTTGAGGAAGTGAATGGAGAACTGAAGGAAGTGATAGTCGACGGCATTACCTATCATGTTACTTCTGGAGCAAACGGTCAGTTTGTTGTAGGACCTCTTCCCTATGGTACTTATTATCTGAAAGAGGTCAAGGCTCCTGCAGGCTATATTCTAGCCCAAGATACGATTCCTTTTGAAATCACTTCGGATTCACATGTGTCTGAAATTGTAAAAATCAAGAACAAACCCGTCACACCTCCCGGTATTGAGATTCCATATACAGGGAATGCGGTGGTCATAGCGGTTTTATCTATCGGTATTTTACTCTTCTTGCTAGGCTATCGTTTGGTAACCTATACGAAACGATAGTGCTTGACAGACTACGAATAAAGGAAAAATCTCATTGTCAGGTTAAATCTGTGGCGATGGGATTTTTCTATTTTAGAATCGGATTGTGGTATAATAGAGGATATTTGGAGAAATTTTCAACTCCACAATACGATAGAATATAATGGAAAAATGATGAAGAAAAAAGAAGATCAGGTTGTAAACCAAAAGAAATCAGGTAAACCTAAAAAGAAAAAAAAGAAGAGTAACCTTCCTTTTTACTTGGTTTTTCTGATTGGGATGGGGATTTTACTCTATCCTCATGTATCAAATTTTTATTATCGCTATGAAGCTGGTCAGTTGACAGAGTCTTTCGATCAGGAGAAGAAGAATTTAACACCTAAAGAGGTTCAAGAGCGAATTGATTTAGCTCATGCTTTCAACGAGAGTTTAAACAATATCATTGCTGAAGATCCTTATACTAAGTCACGTCACGAAGCTGGGCGGGCAGAGTATGCGAGGATGTTGGAATTGCATGAGAAAATGGGCTATGTTGAAATTCCTAAAATTGATGCCAAGATTCCGATTTATGCTGGAACAGCCGAGACAGTTTTGCAAAAGGGAGTTGGGCATCTGGAAGGGACATCTTTGCCGGTCGGGGGAAGTGATACCCATACAGTCTTGACAGCTCATACCGGTTTGCCAAAGGCACGTTTGTTCACAGATTTGACCAAGGTTGAGATTGGGGATACTTTTTATATCCACAATATTTCAGAAACATTGGCCTATGAGGTGGATCAGATTTTAGTTGTGGAACCGACACAGTTTGACGAGCTCTTGGTAAAGCCTGGACAGGATTATGCAACGTTATTAACTTGTACACCTTATATGGTAAACACGCATCGTTTATTAGTGCGTGGGCATCGTGTTCCTTATGTTGCTGAAGATTATCGTAAAGCAGTTGAAAATGCTGAAAAGCGTATTCTTATTCGCTATCTTTTGTATGCATTAGGAATGTTGATTATCATTTTATTAATTTTCCTATTTACAAAAAGGCGGAAAAAGAAGAAACAGGTGAAGAGTGGTGAAGAAGCGTATACAGCATAAAAAAGGATTGTCCAAACAAACCATACTTTTAAAACTGATATTTGTCTTTGGTTTGCTGATTACGGTATATCCGTTGATTTCTCAATTTTATTATCGATATGAGTCAGACCGTGAAGTAGAATCTTTTTATGAGCAAGCACAACAGCTCCCGAGCGAAGAAGTTTCCAAGCGGTTAGAGAAGGCGCGGGCGTATAATCAGACCTTGGATCCAAGCAAAATGCAAGATCCATACTCAGAAGAGGAAAAGGCTGGGATTGCAGAATATGCACGCATGCTTGAGGTGAAGGAAAAAATTGGTTTTGTAGAAATTCCAAAAATCAATGAGCGGATTGCCATTTATGCTGGGACAACCGAAGATGTATTACAAAAAGGAGCTGGACATTTAGAGGGGTCGTCATTGCCGGTTGGGGGAGAAAGTACTCATACAGTCATTTCAGCCCATCGTGGTTTACCGAATGCCTCCTTGTTCACCAATCTCGATCGCTTAAAAATTGGTGATCAATTCTATATCCACAATATAGCAGAAACCTTAGCTTATGAGGTGGATCAGATTTTGGTTGTTGAACCGAGTGACTTCGACCCGGTCATGGTTCAATCCGGAGAAGACTACGCGACCTTATTGACCTGCACTCCGTATATGATTAACAGCCATCGTTTATTAGTGCGTGGGCATCGTGTTCCTTATGAGCCGAAAGTTGCAGCTAAGCAAAAGCCGATATTCTTTTTAGATATGTTGAGTCTTTCCTATTTAATTGCTTTCCTGCTGATGCTGTTGATTTTTGGGGTTTTGTACCTTCGACGTAAGAGAAAGCAGCAGAAGGTGAGAGGAAGAACATGAAAAAAATAGGCTACATTCTCATGCTGATTGGTTTATTAATGCCATTAATCTTACTGACAAATATGTCTGTGCATGAGTTTCAAACTTATCGACACTATCAGTCCTACCAAAGTCGTTCAACATCATTCTCAGCAGAGCAAAAAGCGGCAATTGATACTTATGAAGAACAAATCAGTAGCGGAGATATCCCAACAATTGACCCTTTTGCAGAAAAGAATAGTTCGGATAGTCATTCTGTTGTTGTTCCTAATTTGGAAGACGGTGTGATTGGTTATCTAAGCATTCCAAGTATTGAAATTCGCCAGCCAATTTATATCGGAGCGACTAGCCAGCATTTAAATGATGGGGTGGCTTCTATTATTGGAACAGATTTACCTGTTGGTGGTATGGGGCACCGAAGTGTCATTGCAGGTCATCGTAGTTGGTATACAGATCTTCGTTTTTTCCGTTTAACGGAGCTAAAAGAAGGAGATAAGATTTTTATTGAAATCGGTGGGGCAACACTGACATATTTGGTCAAAAATACAGAAGTGATAAAGGCGACCGATTGGCAAAAATTATTGCCTGTTGAAAATCAAGATATGTTAACGCTGTTGACGTGTGATCCGTTAGTTCCTCCTTTTGACTATCGCTTGTTGGTTAACGCCTATCGTCAGCCGGATGTAGCTGAGGGAGATGCTCAATCAAAACAGACAAGTCAAGAAGAAATGAAGCAGTACCAACAACACTCATTCAGCTTCGTCTTTTGTATAACGATATTTGGCTGGCTCTTATTATGCTATATTCTTTATCGTTTTGTCACCTTATTGACTAAAAAATAATCTGTTAGAGGTGAACTGTCTCTGAAAAGATGGAGAAATAGATACTTGAAAGACGTAGTCCTGTACAGGGCTACGTCTTTTTATAGTCATTTAGGCTCAATGAAAATCAAAGGCAGCCCAGGAAACGAAGCCGATGATAGAACTCTGTTATTATTTGGATAAGGGAATTGTGTGTTCGTTTGAGAAAGTTAAAAATTGCTGAGTCTCCTCGATTATATTTCAGATTGTTGAGAAGGAGAGGAAGGGAAAACGCCCTCTATTCTTCCTTTTTCTTTTTCTCTGAAAATGGTAAAATAAGAGAAACAGTTTGGAATGAGGTAATTTATGAAAGAAGTCAATTTGACAGGTGAAGAAGTCGTTGCATTGACAGCCCAATACCTACCAGAAGAAGATGTATGCTTTGTTAAAAAGGCTTTAGAGTATGCAGTTGATGCACATAGGGAACAATTTCGAAAATCCGGAGAACCCTATATCATTCATCCTATTCAAGTAGCTGGCATTCTAGCAGGTCTTAAGTTGGATGCAGTGACGGTTGCCTGTGGTTTTTTGCACGATGTGGTGGAAGATACAGATATTACGCTGGATGAAATGGAAGCAGAGTTTGGTCCGGAAGTTCGTCTGATTGTGGATGGAGTAACCAAGCTGGGTAAGGTAGAATACAAGTCCCATGAGGAACAATTGGCGGAAAACCATCGCAAAATGTTGATTGCCATGTCTAAGGACATGCGTGTCATTTTGGTAAAACTAGCTGATCGTCTTCATAATATGCGGACTCTCAAGCATTTGCGAAAGGATAAGCAAGAACGCATCTCTCGTGAAACAATGGAAATTTATGCTCCATTAGCTCATCGTCTCGGGATTTCATCTGTCAAGTGGGAGCTGGAAGATATGTCTTTCCGCTATCTTAATGAGGTGGAATTTTACAAGATTACCCACATGATGAGCGAGAAGCGTCGTGAACGGGAAGCTTTGGTCAATGAGGTGGTAGAAAAAATTAGCGCCTATGCAGTGGAACGGAATCTGCATGGTCAGGTCTACGGTCGTCCAAAACATATCTATTCGATTTACCGTAAAATGCACGATAAGAAAAAGCGTTTTGACCAACTCTATGATTTAATTGCTATTCGTTGTATTATGGATACGCCAAGTGATGTCTATGCCATGTTGGGGTATATTCATGAACTGTGGAGACCGATGCCTGGTCGCTTTAAAGATTATATTGCTAATCCTAAGGCAAACGGGTATCAGTCCATTCATACAACTGTTTATGGACCGAAAGGACCGATTGAGTTTCAAATTCGTACGGCTGAGATGCACCAAGTAGCGGAGTACGGGGTAGCTGCTCATTGGGCTTATAAGCGAGGTGGCAATGCGACAGCTTCTGCTAGTGAACTCAAATGGATCAATAACCTAATTGAGTTACAGGAGGGAGCAGGAGATGCCCAGACCTTTATGGATTCGGTTAAGGACGATATCTTTACCGAGCGGATTTATGTCTTTACACCTGATGGTGCGGTGAGGGAATTGCCCAAAGATTCTGTTCCGATTGACTTTGCTTATGAAATCCACACAAAGGTCGGTGAGCGAGCAACAGGTGCCAAGGTCAACGGGCGTATGGTGCCTCTGACGACCAAGCTTAAGACAGGTGATCAGGTGGAAATCATCACCTCTGCCAACTCTTTCGGTCCAAGTCGTGACTGGGTCAATCTTGTAAAGACCCACAAGGCCCGCAATAAAATCAAGCAGTTCTTCAAGAATCAGGACAAGGAGCTCTCAGTTTCCAAGGGCCGTGAGATGATTCTGACCCTCCTGCAAGAGAATGGCTATGTAGCCAATCAATACTTTGACCGCAAGCACATGGACGATGTCCTACAAAAGACAAGCTACAAGACCGATGAAGCCCTCTTTGCAGCAGTTGGTTTTGGGGAAATATCTGCCGTGTCCGTCTTTAACCGTCTGACAGAGAAAGAACGCCGGGAAGCTGAGCGGGCTAAGGCAAAGGCCGCAGCGGACGAATTGGTCAACGGTGGCGAAGTCAAACACGATAACAAAGACAGTCTCAAGATTCGTCACGAGGGTGGCGTGGTCATAGAGGGAGCGTCAGGTCTGCTGATTCGGATTGCCAAATGTTGTAATCCAGTACCTGGTGATGAAATTGTCGGCTACATCACCAAGGGGCGTGGGGTTGCTGTTCACCGTGTGGACTGTATGAACCTCAAGAGCCAGGAAAACTACGATGTTCGCCTGATTGATGTCGGTTGGGAGGATGAAAACTCTACCAAGGAATACATGGCAAACATTGACATCTACGGTCTCAATCGTTCTGGCTTACTCAACGATGTCCTCAAGGTTTTGACCAATGCCAGCAAGAACATTTCTTCGGTCAATGCCCAGCCAACCAAGGATATGAAGTTTGCGACCATCCACGTTTCCTTTGGTATTTCCAACCTGGCAACCCTGACCAGTCTGGTGGATAAAATTAAATCGGTGCCAGAAGTTTATTCAGTGAAAAGGACTAACGGATAAGATGAAAATTGTACTACAACGTGTATCGCAGGCCAGTGTGACCATCGAAGGAAGTATCCATGGGCAAATTGATCAAGGGCTTTTGCTCCTAGTCGGTGTGGGGCCAGATGACAGCCAGGACGATCTAGATTATGCTGTTCGAAAAATTGTTAATATGCGGATTTTTTCAGATGAGGTAGGCAAGATGAACAAGTCTGTTCAAGATGTGGCGGGCAAGATTTTATCCATTTCCCAATTTACCCTCTTTGCGGACACCAAAAAAGGTAATCGCCCTGCCTTTACAGGAGCGGCAGCTCCTGCCCTAGCCAGCCAACTCTATGATGCTTTTAACCAGGCCTTGTCGGCCGTTGTGCCTGTTGAAGTGGGCGTTTTTGGGGCGGACATGGCGGTTAGCCTGGTCAATGATGGGCCGGTGACCATTGTGTTAGATACCAAAAATCGCTAGACCTCTATACTTTTATAGGTTTATTTGATATACTAATATCGAGAAAATGTGGAGGTGTCGGATGAAAAAGTTATTAACCAATCATTTCTTTTATTTGTTTCTTGCCTTTCTTTTGATGGTGGTAATTTATTTTAGTGGCATAGACAAACGCTGGATTATTCTAGCAAGTTTTCTCTATTTCATTCCTTCGCAGATTTTATACCGTCGCCGCCTCAAAGAGCGCCTACAAGAAGACCAGCCCAAGTAGGCTGGTTTTTTCGACAGCGTTGGTTTAGTCATTTGAATTAGCTTTGATACATCGTCACTTTCGACTTGCCGTACTCTAGTACAGCCTGTGCCTCAGTTCTTTGTCTGAAAGCCCTTCATTCGACTATTATTTGAAAACAATGTGCTATAATAATCTTGTCATGAAGTGCTAGTGTATGTTTTGAAGTTAGGATGAGGTGAGCAAGAATATGAGAATATTTTTTCAAGACCTTAATCAAGAATATCTGGAAACCAGAAGTTCAACTAGAGAAGATTGGCTGGAGTGGGTTATCCAGAGAAAGATGCCCTGGGGCATGCGGTGAGGGTTGGTAGAGATTCTCATGTTTGTCTTGCAGCCTATAACCTACAATCCTTTCTTTCTCTTGGGCTGTTTTTATCTAGGTTCTTTTTTGTGTTTGGTATATATCCTAGGGCAAGTGTTTTTTGTAACCAGATTTATTTTCCGTAATGTGAGAAAAAAATAATCGCTCAGCTTGTTTAGGCTGGGCGATTGCTTTTTTCGATGAATAATTGTTGAGCGATGGCTGTTGGGATGGCGAGCTCTTTGTCCTTGTACTGGATGGTGATGGTTTGGGCAAAGTGGTCGAAGTCTGTGACGGTTAGTAAATCGCCGACAGCTAATTCATGTTGTTCCAAGTACTGAAGGAGTTGATAGAAGTCATGGATACGGACAAGCTGGTAGTTCCCTGTCTCAGTTAGCTGTGATAGCCGGGTCTGGTAGCGTTCCACAAGCAACTGGTTTTCTTTAGGAATGCTACCACCGTGTGGGCAGGTTTGGGGATAGTCCAGCAGTTTGTCCAATTGGTTGATAAAGTGGTCTGAAACGGTGTGTTCTAAAATTTCAGCTTCTTCATGGACTTGTTCAGGGGAATAGCCCAGCTGTTCAACTAAAAAGACTTCTATCAGGCGGTGCTTGCGGTAGAGGCTGGCTACCATTTCAAGGGCAGTTTGGCTGAGGAGATAACCTGCTATTTTATCTTTTTCGATCAGCTCTTCCGTGACCATTTTTTTCAGCATTTCGGAAACGGCTGGGGCGGAAAAATTCATCTTTTCAGCAATCTGCTTATTGGTTATTTTTTGTTCTGCCTGTCCTAGTTCATAGATGACTTTTAGGTAATCTTCTTTGTTTGGTGTCATATTCTCTCACTTTCTAGTAAGAATAGTATACCAAAATTTTATAAAAATCATTGACAGAAAGAATTTTTTAATATATATTAAAATTAAAGTTAAGTATACCTAACAAAATACAAAGGAGAACCTACTATGAAAAAACTATTTTTCAGTTTGGCTCTGCTATTGTCCCTTATCGGACTAGGAGCCTGTTGTTCAACGCAAAGCCCAGAGGCTTCTAGCAAGCCACGAGTGGCAGTCACGACCTCTTTCCTCAGTGATATGGTCTATCAGTTGGCGGGTGATGAGGTGGAACGTGATTTGCTGATTCCAGCAGGAGAAGACCCTCATTTGTACGTAGCCAAATCTAGTGATTTATCAAAATTACAAAAGGCTGATCTTGTTCTTTACCACGGTTTGCACTTTGAAGGAAAAATGGTTGAAGCCTTGGAAAAGACAGGCGTGGCGGTGTCTAAGAACTTTGACCAGTCGGATTTGACTACCATGGATGAAGACGGGGAGCAGATTGTGGACCCTCACTTCTGGTTTTCTATTCCTCTCTATAAATCAGCGGTAGCGGTAGCTTCAGAGGAGTTGCAAAAACTTCTTCCGGAAAAAGCAGAGCTGATTCAGAAAAATACGGAAAATTACTTGGCTCAGTTAGATGACTTGCATACTTGGATTGAAAAAGAGTTGAGTGTCTTGCCTGCTGAGAGCCGTTACCTAGTTACCCCACATGATGCCTTTAACTACTTCGCAGCCAGCTATGACTTTACTCTCTATGCACCGCAGGGTATTAGCACGGAGTCTGAAGTTGCCAACAGCGATATGATTGAAACGGTTAATATGATTTTAGAACATGGTATCAAGGCCATCTTTACCGAGTCAACAACCAGTCCAGAACGTATGGAAAAATTGCAGGAAGCTGTCAAGGCCAAGGGTGGTCAGGTAGCGATTGTAAGCGGTGAAGGCAAGGAGTTATTCTCAGATTCCCTAGCACCAGAAGGGGAAGAGGGTGCGACATTTATTGAGATGTACAAGCACAATGTCCAGTTAATTGTGGAGCATTTGCAGTAAGAAAGGTTGGAAGAATGGAAGAAATACTGAGAGTTGAAGACTTGTCCTTGCACTATGGTGCAGGACAGGTCAAGGCTCTAGATCAGGTCAGTTTTCAGCTACCCAAGGGTTGTCGTGCGGCTCTGGTCGGACCAAATGGTGCAGGGAAATCGAGCTTGTTTAAGGCGATTTTGGGATTGGAGAAGGGGGTAAGTGGCAAGGTTTCGCTACTGGGTCAGTCAGAGAAACTGGACCAAGTTATTCAAAAAAATGTTGCCTATATTCCCCAAGCCAGCCAGGTCAACTGGCAGTTTCCTGCAAGGGTTCTGGATATTGTCCTGATGGGGCGTTTTTCCCATACCAGTGGTTTCTTCCGCCGACCAAGTTTCTTGGATAAGGAAAAGGCAGAGCAGG
This sequence comes from Streptococcus suis, assembly GCF_024509525.1. Lineage (GTDB taxonomy): Bacteria > Bacillota > Bacilli > Lactobacillales > Streptococcaceae > Streptococcus > Streptococcus suis_AC. Next base: position 50,158 of record NZ_JAMWEM010000006.1, on the reverse strand, counting down.
CCTTGGAAGAGATGAAAATCAGTGATTTACGCAATCGGCAGATTGACCAGCTATCTGGTGGTCAGCGGCAACGGGTCTTTCTAGCTAGGGCCTTGGCTCAGGAAGCTGAACTCTACATGATGGATGAGCCCTTGGCAGGAATTGATCAAGCGACGGAGCAAATTATCATGGACTGTTTGAAGAAGTTCCAGCAAGAAGGTAAGACCTCCCTGGTTATCCACCATGACCTTTTGACCTTGGAAAGGTATTTTGACTATGTCCTCTGGCTCAATGGTCGCTTGGTGGCAGAGGGTCCTATGAATCAGGTGGATTTGCTGCAAGCCTATCAAGCTGCCTTTGGTCAGGAACCTGCCTTGTTTCTAAAGGAGGGGCTCGGTCATGCTTGATCTGTTGCAGGACTATTCTTTTTGGACGGTAGCTCTGGGAACCCTTGTTTTAGCCTTGGCGGCTAGTCAAATCGGTACCATTAGCGTCTTGACCAGACAGAGTTTAATCGGAGATAGCTTGGGGCATGCGGCCTATCCAGGTATCATCCTATCCTATATGGTCTTTCAATCACGCCAACCCCTGCTCCTCTTGATTGGAGCGGTGGCTTCGGGTTACCTGTCCTATGGTCTGGTCAGCTGGCTCTGTCGAGGGGGGCGGACCAGTCGGGTCAATGCCTTGGCTCTGGTTTCGGCGGCTTTTTTTGGACTGGGCTTGGTTCTCAAGCAGTATGTTCAGGGCAATGCGGCCTTTCAAGGAGCCGCCCAGGCAGGCTTGGAAAACTATGTTTTTGGTCAGGCTGCCTTTATGCAACTGGATGATGTTGTATTGATTTGCCTAGTAGCCTTGCTAGCCTTGTTCCTATTTGGTTGGCACTACCAGTCGCTCAAGCTCTATCTGTTTGACAGACAATTTGCCAAGCTAGTGGGGATTTCTGTGGAAAAGATTGACCGTATGACCCTGTTTCTGATGATGAGTTTGATTGCGGTTGGCTTGAAGGTGGTTGGGGCTATCCTGATGAGTAGTTTCTTGATAGCACCGGCTGTCTTTGGCTTGCTTCTAGGAAAGTCCTATGGCCAGACCTTGGTATTAGCAGCAGGAATTGCTGGATTTTCAGCCCTACTTGGAAGTTATGTGAGTTCGGTGGTGACAGGTTTATCGACTGGGCCGGCTATTATTGTTTGCTTGAGTTTGTCCTCTTTAGTGGCTTTTGCTTATGTGACCTATATCAGAAAGGAGAATGCAGGTGCTTGAGGTCTTATTGATTTTACTGGCTGTTGGTTCTTCTTGTGGCTTGATTGGGTCTGTCTTGGTGGTGCGCAATCAGGCCATGCTGGCAGATGCCTTGTCCCACTCGGTCCTCTTGGGTATTGTACTGGGCTTCTTGGTCAGTCACAGCCTTGATTCCCCTCTGCTCTTGTTCGGAGCGGCAGTTTTTGGTCTACTGACAGTTCTAGCGATTGAGGGACTACATACACGTAAGTTGGCTCAGGATGCGGCGACGGGCTTGCTCTTTACCTTTTTCTTTGCCCTAGCTGTTATTCTCATCTCCCTGTTTGCCCGTAATGTGCATCTGGACTTGGATATGGTCCTGATGGGCGAGGTGCTCTTTGCCCCTCTTAACAGGCTGGACCTCTTTGGTCTATCACTACCATTGGCCTTGGTCAAGTCTGTCGGGCTCCTATTGGTCCTATCGGTCTTCTTTTCCTTGAATTTTCAAGCTCTGACCCTCTATCTCTTGGATAAGGAGCAGGCAAAACTCCAAGGGATTGCCACCAAAAGACTGGAGCTAGGGTTGATTTTTCTGGTTTCCTTGACAACCGTCTTGTCCTTTGAAGCGGTCGGCTCCATGGCGGTCATTGTTTTCTTACTAGCGCCCAGCATGGCGGCCTTACCTTGGTCGAAGCATTTCTGTCAGTTTTTAGTTTTTGGACAATGCTGCGCCATTCTGATGATTGTTCTAGGCTTTGGTCTTGCCAGCTGGCTTGACCTGACCATGTCTGGAACTTGTTCGGTCATGGGGCTTCTGACAGTCTGCGTCAGCTTTTTCCTAAAAAATGCCCTAAAAATTTAGTTTGGCAAATGAAATTGTCAGACTTTTTTGTTATTATAGTAAATAATCACACAAGCAAAGGAGAATATAATGACACGTTTACAAGATGATTTTTACGAATACGTCAATGGTGAATGGGCAAAAACAGCCGTCATTCCAGATGATAAGCCAAGAACAGGTGGTTTCACGGACTTGGCGGATGAGATTGAAAAACTCATGATTGACACGACAAACGCTTGGTTGGCGGGAGAAAATGTCCCAGAAGATAGCGTTTTGCAAAACTTTGTAGCCTTCCACAAGCAAGTGGCTGACTATGAAACCCGTGACCGTTTGGGTGCAGAACCAGCACAAGCCTTGATTGCTGAGTACAAGGCACTCAACTCTTTCGAAGAATTTACCAGCAAGTTGGCAGAATACGAGATGGCAGGCAAGCCAAACCTCATGCCATTTGGCGTAGCACCTGACTTTATGGATGCGACCACCAATGTCCTCTGGGCAGATTCTCTAGGCATTATCCTGCCAGATACGACCTACTATGAGGAAGGTCATGAAAAAGGAGCAGAATTGCTCAAAATCTGGCGTGAAAGCCAAGAAACCCTCCTGCTTAAGTTCGGTTTCAGTGATGAGGAAATCAAGGACCTCTTGGACAAGCGTTTGGAACTAGATGCCACGATTGCCAAGTATGTTCTGTCAAATGAAGAAGGTTCTGAGTACGCCAAACTTTACCACCCGTACGAATGGGCAGATTTTACAGCCTTGGCACCAGAGTTGCCTTTGGATGATTTCTTCACAGCGATTTTAGGTCAAACGCCAGATAAGATTATCGTGCCTGAGGAACGTTTCTGGCAGGCTGCCAAGGACATTTACAGTGTGGATAATTGGGAGCTTTTGAAGGCGACCTTGATTTTGAAAGCGGCAGGAGCTTATACAGCCTTCCTGTCGGATGAAATCCGTATTCTAGCAGGAGCCTACAGCCGTGCTCTTTCTGGTACACCGCAGGCTCAAAATCAAGAAAAAGCAGCTTACAACTTGGCACAAGGCTACTTTAACCAAGCCCTCGGTCTTTGGTATGCTGGAGAAAAATTCTCACCAGAAGCCAAGGCTGATGTGGAAGCAAAAGTTGCCAAGATGATTGAGGTTTACAAATCTCGTTTGGAAACGGCAGACTGGTTGGCTCAGGAAACGCGTGACAAGGCTATTGTCAAACTCAATGTCATCAAGCCTTACATCGGCTACCCAGAAGCCTTGCCAGAGCGTTATTATAAGAAGCTTATTGACCCAAGTAAGTCCTTAGTGGAAAATGCAATCGAACTAAACAAGATTGACATTGCTCATGGTTGGAGCAAGTGGAACAAGCCTGTGGACATTAAGGAATGGGGCATGCCAGCTCACATGGTCAACGCCTACTACAATCCACAGAAGAACTTGATTGTCTTCCCAGCAGCCATTTTGCAGGCGCCATTCTACTCGCTGGAGCAGTCTTCATCAGCTAACTACGGTGGTATCGGTGCGGTTATTGCCCATGAGATTTCCCATGCCTTTGACTCAAACGGTGCTTCCTTCGATGAGCATGGTAGCCTTAATAACTGGTGGACAGAAGAAGACTATGCAGCCTTTGAGGCCCGTACCCAGCAGGTCATCGACCAGTTTGAAGGTCAGGATTCCTACGGTGCCAAAATCAATGGTAAATTGACCGTGTCAGAAAACATTGCTGACCTTGGTGGGATTGCGGCAGCCCTAGAAGCAGCCAAGTCAGAAGATGACTTCTCCGCAGAGGAATTTTTCACTAACTTTGCTCGCATCTGGCGAATGAAGGCTCGTCCTGAGTTCATGCAGATGTTGGCTAGTGTGGATGTCCACGCACCAGGTCACTTACGCACCAATATCCAGTTGCCAAACTTCGATGAATTCCATGAAACCTTTGGCGTTCAAGAAGGCGACGGCATGTGGCGTGCTAAAGAAGACCGCGTGATTATTTGGTAAAACAGACAGAGGTTGGGATTTCCCAGCCTTTTTCTTGTGGGGAATAGCCCTCTCTAGTCGACATTGTTCCAGAATATTAATTATGGTACAATAACAAAAAATGTTTTTCGGAGGAGATATGAAAACAGGAAAGAAAGTTTCAACTAGCTGGGCCTTTCGTTGTCGGATCGTCTGGCTTTTTACTAAATACCAACTGCTTAGTAAGGGGCTATTGGCTCTGGTTATTTATCCTTTGTATTCCTTTGCCATTGATACTTTTTTAGCCTTATCAGGGCGGACAGGGATTTCCAGTGGGGACTATGTATCCTTTCTCTTGAGCTTCCAAGGGATTGGCTTTCTATTGGCGACCTTGGTCATGATGGTGATTTTGATTGGTTTAGATGTCAACACCTTTATCTTGACCAGTGCTCTTATAAAGGAAGAGAGGATTGAAATGACCGCTCGGCACATGCTCTGGCTGGGATTGACCTCCCTCAAGTCCCTCTTTAGTCCAGCGGGCCTATTGCTCATGGTCTATGTATCCTTGATTTTCCCGCTCTTGGGCTTGGGTGTCACCATTGGCCCTATGCGACAGTTCCAGATTCCCAACTTTATCACTTCGGTGATTTATGCCAACCCTCTTTATCTATCGCTTTATATAGGAGTTCTCCTGATATTGACCTATCTGAGCTATCGACTGATATTCACCTTCCACTATGTCCTCATTGGTGGGAAAACGATTGGTTCAGCTATTCGCTCCTCTCTTGATTTGACAAAGAAATACGGTCGGGCTCTCATCAAGCGACTTGTCGGGATTTTTTTGAAAAATGGCCTTGTCTACTTTTTACCTCTCTTTGTTGCCTTGGTAGCCCTGCTTGCCTATGTTTTGGTCAGTCAGGCAGAGCAGACAAATCAAAGTCGTTTGTATCTCTTGTTTATCCTCCTTGTAGTCGTGGATATTGTCAGCTTTCTGACCTTCCTCTTTCCGCCGATGATGATTTATCGAGTGACGGATGCCTTTTATGATTACGAAGAGGCTGAGGGTCGTCCTGTAGCGGTTACTCTTTCGACCAAGGCCAGTAAGTGGCGGGAGGACATCTTGCCGACCATTCGCCTGCGTACCAAGTTTTTGGTGACCAGCTTGATTCTCTTTATCTTGGCAGGAAATTTTGGCTTTGCTTACTTGTTGATGCAGCATTTTGACACGATTTTCCGTGTAAATCGTGAGATTGCCTTAGTCGCCCACCGCGGTGGAGGTGACTTGGGTGCTGAAAATACGATTGCAGGTATTTTAGCAGCTGCGGAGGAAGGGGTGGCTTGGTCTGAGATTGATATTCAACGGACCAAAGACGGTCACTATGTCCTCAATCATGATGGTGATTTCAAGCGTGTAGCTGGCGACAGCCGTAGTTCTAGTGAGATGACTCTGGCTGAAATCCAGGACTTGCAGGTTGCGGATGCGTTTGACAATAGCCGTCCAGCCCAGCCAGTTCCTACGATTGAGGAGGTGATCGAAGCCAGCAAGGGTAAGATTGGCCTCTTTATCGAACTGAAGGGCAAAACAGCCGACAAGCAAATGGTGGATGACATTGTTGCCATGGTCAAGGCCTATGGTGTTGAAGAGGAAGTGGCTCTGCTGTCCTTGGACTACAAGCTGATTACCTACATCGAAGAAACCTATCCTGAGATGGTGTCTGGTTATCTCTATTACTTCTCCATCGGTCAGACAGAAGATTTGCAGGGCGATTATCTGATTATGGAAGAGGCAGAAGCTAGTCCAGAAAAGGTAGCAGACCTGAAAGCCCAAGGCAAGAAAGTCATTGTCTGGACAGTCAATACAGAAGAATCCATCCAACGCTTTGTCAATTCGGAAGTTGACGGTATCATCACGGACTACGTTCTGGATGTCAAGGCTGGCATCAAGGCGCGTGATGAACGGACGGATTTTGAAGTCATTGTGGATTCGGTTCTGGGTGAATAATACTCAATAAACATGAAGAGGCTATTTTTAGCGGGGTTTTATTATCCTGCTTTTTTCTTTCCTGTTTTCGTGATATAATAAGAAAATAATAAATTTTATTGGAGAAATGATATGAGCTTCTACAATCACAAGGAAATCGAGCCCAAATGGCAGGAATTTTGGGCAAAAAATCATACTTTTAAAACGGGAACAGATGCAGAAAAGCCAAACTTTTATGCCCTAGACATGTTCCCTTATCCGTCTGGTGCAGGCCTTCACGTTGGTCATCCTGAGGGCTATACGGCGACGGACATTCTCAGTCGTTACAAGCGTGCCCAAGGCTACAACGTTCTTCACCCAATGGGTTGGGATGCCTTTGGTCTGCCAGCGGAGCAGTATGCTATGGATACGGGCAATGACCCAGCTGACTTTACGGCGGAAAATATTGCCAACTTCAAACGTCAGATTAACGCCCTTGGCTTTTCTTACGACTGGGATCGTGAGGTCAATACAACTGATCCTAACTACTACAAGTGGACCCAGTGGATTTTCACCAAGTTGTATGAAAAAGGCCTCGCCTACGAGGCAGAAGTGCCTGTCAACTGGGTAGAGGAATTGGGAACAGCTATCGCCAATGAAGAGGTCCTTCCTGACGGAACATCTGAACGTGGTGGCTACCCAGTTGTCCGCAAGCCAATGCGTCAATGGATGCTGAAAATCACTGCCTATGCAGAGCGTTTGCTCAACGACCTAGAAGAAGTTGATTGGCCAGAGTCTATCAAGGACATGCAACGCAACTGGATCGGCAAGTCAACTGGTGCCAATGTGACTTTCAAGATTAAGGGCACAGACAAGGACTTCACAGTCTTTACCACTCGTCCTGACACCCTTTTCGGTGCGACCTACGCAGTTCTTGCCCCTGAGCATGACTTGGTGGATAACATTACCTCACCAGAGCAGGCAGAAGCGGTAGCAGAGTACAAACGCCAAGCCTCTCTCAAATCAGACTTGGCTCGTACTGACCTGGCTAAAGACAAGACAGGTGTCTGGACAGGTGCCTACGCCATCAACCCTGTCAACGGTAAAGAAATTCCAATCTGGATTGCCGACTATGTACTGGCAAGCTACGGAACAGGTGCTATCATGGCTGTTCCTGCCCACGATGAGCGTGACTGGGAATTTGCCAAGCAGTTTAACTTGGATATCATTCCAGTTCTGGAAGGTGGCAATGTAGAAGAAGCTCCTTACACAGAGGACGGTGCCCACATCAATTCTGACTTCCTAGATGGTCTTAACAAGGAAGATGCTATTGCCAAAATGGTGGCTTGGTTGGAAGAAAATGGTGTCGGTCAGGAGAAAATTTCTTACCGCCTCCGCGACTGGCTCTTCAGCCGCCAGCGTTATTGGGGTGAGCCAATTCCAATCATCCACTGGGAAGACGGAACTTCCACAGCAGTCCCAGAAAATGAGTTACCTCTGGTATTGCCAAAAACCTCAGACATCAAGCCTTCAGGTACAGGGGAATCGCCGCTTGCTAACTTGACAGACTGGTTGGAAGTGGTGCGTGAAGATGGTGTCAAAGGTCGCCGTGAGACCAACACTATGCCGCAATGGGCGGGCTCTAGCTGGTACTACCTCCGCTACATCGACCCGCACAATGATGAGAAATTGGCAGATGAGGAGCTTCTCAAAGCATGGTTGCCAGTGGATATCTATATCGGTGGTGCCGAGCACGCAGTCCTTCACCTGCTCTACGCTCGCTTCTGGCACAAGTTCCTCTATGACATCGGTGTTGTGCCAACCAAAGAGCCTTTCCAAAAACTCTTTAACCAAGGCATGATTTTGGGAACCAGCTACCGCGACAGCCGTGGGGCGCTTGTAGCGACAGATAAGGTTGAAAAATGTGATGGTTCCTTCTTCAACATCGAAACTGGTGAGGAGTTGGAGCAGGCACCTGCTAAGATGTCTAAGTCCCTTAAAAACGTGGTCAACCCAGACGATGTAGTCGAGCAGTTTGGTGCGGATACCCTCCGTGTTTACGAGATGTTCATGGGTCCACTTGATGCGTCAATCGCCTGGTCAGAAGAAGGCCTCGAGGGTAGCCGTAAGTTCCTTGACCGTGTTTACCGTCTCTTGACGACTAAAGAGATTGTGGCGGAAAATAGCGGAGCTTTGGACAAGGTTTACAATGAAACAGTTAAAGCTGTCACTGAGCAGATTGAGAGCTTGAAATTCAATACGGCTATCGCTCAGCTCATGGTCTTTGTCAATGCAGCCAACAAAGAAGACAAGCTTTACGTCGAATACGCCAAAGGCTTTGTCCAATTGATTGCCCCATTTGCACCACACTTGGCAGAAGAACTCTGGCAAGGTCTGGAAGCAACAGGCCAGTCAATCAGCTATGTCGCATGGCCAACATATGACGAAAGCAAACTAGTAGAAAGCGAAGTGGAAATTGTTGTCCAAATTAAGGGTAAAGTAAAAGTCCGCTTGACCGTAGCCAAAGACCTATCACCAGCAGAGCTTGAAAAAGTTGCCCTTGCGGACGAAAAAGTCCAAGCTGAAATCGCTGGGCAAACAGTGGTGAAGGTGATTAGTGTTCCGAATAAGTTGGTTAATATTGTTGTGAAATAAATGCAAATAATAAGAAAACGACTTCCGTGTTGGAGGTCGTTTTTGGCTGTCTTGAGGGGAGTTTCCTTTATATTACGGAAAAAGACAGGAAGTGTACGCGTTTACAAAAGGTAGAAACAGGAATATAATAAGAATATATGAATAAAAAAAGGAGAACAGGTCGTGAAATCAATCAAATTAGTCACACTCGGTGGCGGCTCGAGCTATACTCCTGAGTTAGTTGAAGGGATGATTTTGCGTTCCCAGCAACTACCCATTCGAGAATGGTGGTTTGTAGATGTTGAAGCTGGGGCTGAGAAGCAGAAGATAGTTGTTGATTTGGCACGTCGAATGGTCAGAAAGGCTGGATTAGACTGGGAAATAGAGGCGACACTGGATCGAAGGGCTGCTTTGAAGGGAGCAGACTTTGTGACATCTCAGTTCCGAGTTGGTCAGTTACAGGCACGCTATATCGATGAGACAATTCCTTTGAGTCATGGTCTACTTGGACAGGAAACCAATGGGGCAGGCGGTATTTTTAAGGCCTTTCGGACTATAGAGGTCTACAAGGGTATCATTGCAGACATGAAAGAGCTGTGTCCAGATGCTTGGTTGATTAATTTTACCAATCCTGCAGGCATAGTAACGGAAGCGATTGTTAATGAACTGCAGTGGAACAGGGTGATTGGCTTATGCAATATTCCGATTGGTCAGAAAAAGACGGCAGCTCAGATTTTGAATCTGCCTGAGGCGTCCATTCAAACCAATCATGTTGGATTAAACCATTTCCATTTTCATGAAGTTTGGGATCAGACTGGCCAGAATCGTACTGGTGAAGTCATGGAAGCTTTATACGGTGACTCAAGAGGGAATCAGGAGGCTGTTAAAAATATTACCAATTTAGATTTTTCATTCCCATTCTTGCAGTCGATTGGTCTGTTGCCCTGTGATTACCACCGTTACTACTTTTTAGAAAAGGAGATGTTGGCAGATACCTTAGACCAGTATCGTCAAGGGAAGGTGCGGGCTCAGGTTGTTCAAGAGGTCGAAGAAGAGTTGTTTGAGCTCTACAGGGATTCAAATTTGGACTATAAGCCTAAGCAACTGGAGCAACGTGGTGGTGCTTATTACAGCGATGTTGCCTGTCAACTCATTTGTGCTATATACAACGACAGCAAGGAAATTATGACGGTTTCGACGGTTAATAGGGGAGTGATTTCTTATCTGCCAGAGGACTGCGTAGTCGAAGTCTCGTCTGTCATTACTGCCCAGGGTGCGCTTCCTTTGGTATGTCCCAAAACACCGATGGTGGTCAGGGGTTACTTGCAGCAAATGAAGCAAATGGAGTTGGCAACTGTTGGGGCTGCAATGACAGGAGACTACGCTTTGGCTTTACAGGCTTTTGCTCTCAATCCTCTGATTCCGAATGGAGAATTGGCAGAGCGTGTCTTACAAGAATTACTAGTGGCACATGAGGCGTACTTGCCACAATTTAGGAGTGTCATCGATCAGATAAAGAAGAAAGGAATTGGTTATGACAGAGGATAAGGTAGTTTATCAGTTTCCAGAAGGTTTTTTGTGGGGGACTTCTACATCGGGTCCGCAGAGTGAGGGGACTGAGCTGGGCGATGGAAAAGGACAGAATAATTGGGACTACTGGTACAGCATTGAGCCAGAACGTTTCCATGGGAAAGTAGGTCCAGAGAGGACTTCCACTTTCTATAAGAATTTCAAAAAGGATATCGAGTTATTGGTTGAAACTGGACACACAGTATTTAGGACATCGATTCAGTGGTCACGGTTATTTCCCAAAGGCGTTGGTGAGGTCAATCAGGAGGCTGTGACTTTTTATCGTTCTGTATTTTCTTTGATAAAAGAAAAAGGGATTCAGCTGTTTGTTAATCTCTATCATTTTGATCTTCCCTATGCTTTGCAGGAGCAAGGAGGCTGGGAGAACAAGGATATTGTTTGGGCATATGAAGCCTATGCTCGTACTTGTTTTGAATTGTTTGACGACCTAGTAGATCGTTGGATTACCTTTAATGAGCCGATTGTTCCAGTTGAATGCGGCTATCTAGGGGATTATCATTATCCTTGTAAGGTGGATGCTAAGGCGGCGGTTGCTGTTGCCTACCATACTCAGTTGGCTAGTTCCTTGGCAGTAAAAGCTTGTCATGAAGTGAATCCGGAGAAGAAAATTGCAATTGTCCTGAATCTGACACCGGCCTATCCTCGAAGTGAGCATCCTGATGATGTCAAGGCAGCTAAAATAGCGGAGCTCTTCCAAACCAAGAGTTTCTTAGATCCTTCTGTATTGGGAGAATACCCGAGGGACTTGGTTGACTTGATTGAGGAATACGGATTGAGTCCTGAAACCAGCGAGGAAGAGCTGGCGATTATTAGGGAAAATCGGGTAGATTTTTTAGGTGTCAACTATTACCAACCCCTTCGTGTACAGGCGCCGACAAAGATCTGGAAAGAGGGAGAGGTGTTGGCCCCGGAGCACTTCTTCGCACCTTACGATATGCCAGGGAAAAAAATCAATCCGCATCGAGGCTGGGAAATCTATGAAAAAGGAATCTACGATATCGCAATCAATATTCGGGACCAATACAACAATATTGAGTGGTTAGTCACTGAAAATGGTATGGGAGTAGAGGGTGAAGCGGCTTTCCGACAAGATGAGGTCATTCAGGATGATTATCGGATTGAATTTATCGAAGATCACTTGATAGAATTACATCGGGCTATTGAGGAAGGGGCTAACTGTAAAGGTTATATGTTGTGGACCTTTATTGATTGTTGGTCTTGGATCAATGCCTACAAAAATCGTTATGGGCTGGTCGAGTTGGATTTGGAGAATCAGGAGCGCAGGATTAAGAAATCGGGACGTTGGTTTAAGGCGCTGAGTGATGCCAATGGATTTAGTCGTTAGGAGGAGCAATGGTGCAATTTGGTTTTTCAATCTATCCAGAAAACTATTCTCTGGAAGAGTCTAAGGCTTATATAGACTTGCTGGGGTGTTATGGAGCACGGCGAATGTTTATGAGCCTCTTGCAGCTTGGGGGAAATACCCAAGAAGCCTTACAACTCTATCGAGATTTGATTGCCTATGCTCGTCAGTTGGGGATAGTCGTGATTGCGGATCTTAGCCCGAGTTTTATAGAGGCACAGGGCTGGCAAAAATCACTCATTGAAGAAGCCCATGGTTTAGGGCTGACAGGGATTCGTCTGGATGAGGCCTTGCCTTTGGAGGAGATTGTCAGCTTGACACAGAATCCTTACGGGCTCAAGATTGAACTAAATCTGAGTACCGATAAGGTCTTACTGACGCAACTGCTAGCTAGTGACGCAAATAGGGATAACATTGTTGCCTGTCATAATTTCTATCCTCACGCCTATACAGGACTATCAGAAGAGCATTTTTTAGAAATGTCTTCTTTCTATCACCAAGAAGGCATACAGACGGCAGCTTTTGTGACTGCCCAGTCTGCAACGGAAGGGCCGTGGCCTTTATCAGAAGGCCTGCCTACCTTGGAGGAGCATCGCAACCAGGCGTTGCCTCTTCAGATTGCCTGGCTTAAGGCGACAGGTTTGATTGACTGTATTCTCATCTCCAATCAGTTCATCTCGGAGGAGGAGCTCCAGTCTATTCAATCTATCTTGGAAGAAGAGGACATTTGTTTACCTGTAGAACTTACTGGGCAAGTGACAGCTGTGGAGCGGGAAATCATTGAGTTTGATCATGTTTATCGTGGGGACATTTCAGCCTACCTTCTTCGGTCGACCATGCCCCGTGTTGTCTACAAGGATGCGACTATTCCTGCACATACAGATAGGGAAACGCTTGTGCAGAGAGGTGATGTCTTGATTGACAATGACCTATATGGTCGTTACAAGGGAGAGTTACAAATAGCTTTGAGGGAGTTTACCGTTAGTTCAAAAGTGAATCGGGTTGGACGAATTTGCCCTGACTATCTGCCCTTGCTCGCTTTTATCAAGCCTTGGCAATCCTTTCGATTGCGAATCGTTGCGTCCGATTCCTTTCATTAACAATACGGAAAAAAAGAGAACCCTTGTAGCCTGAGGATATGCTACAATAGAAATATAAAAATATGTTTTTATCAACAGGCTCTAGCTTACTAGTCTTGTTATATTTCGTATAAATCTTGCGGAGAGGAGGGAGTATGCTATCTAAAAAAGAAGTTCGTCTGGTAGATTATTTACTGGCAAAACAAGGGGAATTTGTATCTAGTATAGAACTGGCAAAGGCTTTGGGTGTCAGTGATCGAACAGCAAGAAAGTATGTCCAGCAACTCTCTCTTTCGCTAGAGGCTAGCGGTGCTTCTATTTTGTCCAAACAAAGTAAGGGGTACTGTTTGCAGGTGGAGAGACCGGTTGAGTTTGAAATGTTTTGGCAAGAACAGCTACGGTTGAAAAAGCAGGTGACGGACTTACGGCAACTGGAGGAAGCGACGGACCGACAACGGTATGTTTTAAGTAAGTTATTATTTGAAAATCCAATTCAGTCCATGGATCGTTTGCAACGAGAGCTGTTTATCGGAAAAACAACCCTGCATTCTATCATCGCGGATATTCGCAATTTATTTGTTCCTTACCAACTGGAACTGTTGTTCACACGGAGAGGTGTAGAATTAAGCGGGGAGGAGCCTGCTATTCGGCACTTCATCATGGATTACTTTTTTGGACAAGGGAATGGTCAGTCTCTTTATGGTTTGGTGGAAAGTCAGCTCCTGCCAGACATTCGGTTTACAGACCTGATGTTGATTGTCTTGGATGAATGTCGTGATGCCAAACTTCGCCTGTCTGATTTTGTGATGCAAAACCTCGTTCTTCATATCGCTCTGCTCTTGCAACGAATGAAGGGAGGAGCTAGTTTAGAGCGATTTCCAATATCTGATCAGATTCAATCTTCCAAGGAGTATCAGGTTGCTGGACGAATTATCGAACGAATTGAAACAGAATTTCAAGTGGAGATTCCTGTAGAAGAAGCCAACTATATCGCTCTACACCTGAAGGTCAAGTTGACGGGGAACCCTAGTCAGCTTTTAGACTTGGAGGACGGTTTGGAGGAAGAAGTTGAAACTTGTTTACAGACTCTCTCTCAGTTGACTGGTCTGGATTTGTTAAAAGATCGACAGCTTTTCAAGGGGATTGTCGCTCATTTGCTTCCCTTACGGACGCGGTTGGAGCACCAGATTCAGTTGGCTAATCCCTTGGTGGCTGATATCCAGAGGGATTATATAGAAGTATTTGAGCTGACCAAGCAAGCTTTTGCTTCTATGCCAACCTTGTTGGCCTATAGTATTTCGGATGACGAATGGGCCTACCTGACCCTGCATGTATTGGCTGCAATTGAGCGATACGAGGGGCGGAAAAAGTTGCGGGTATTGGTCGTCTGTGCGACCGGGATTGGAAGCGCTTTAATGTTGCGAAATCGTTTGGAAAAGGAATTTGCAACAAGCTTGGAAATTGCAGATGTTGTGAGTTACTACGAGGTAACAGAAGAATGTTTAAGAGATGTAGACCTGATTATTTCTTCGATTAGCTTGTCCAATTTAATTTTCCTGACACCCGTCATCACCGTCAGTGTTTTCCTGTCAGAGCAGGATATCGAGGCAATTCGTTCCTATCTTCAACAAGTGACACCTGTCCGAGTTGAGCAGCACGAGGCTTTACCTATGGAGGAAGAGCAGGCGAGACAGATTGCAGAGGCTGTATTTTCACCCTTGCGAATAGTCTCTTTGGAAAAAAAGATGAGTCGAGATAGGACCTTGTTGCAACTAATAGCGCGCTTGGATGAAGCCAAGGAATCAGGCTTTGTGGAACAATTTAGGGAACAGGTAAATGTGAGAGAGTCCTATAGCTCGGTCGTTTTTGGAGAACTATTGGCCTTTCCGCATCCAGCTATTCCCCTGACTTTCTCTGAGCAGATTGTGGTTGGAGTTTGTAAGGAAGCGGTTGAATGGGAAGAGGGGAAGAAGGTGCAGTTTGTCTTTCTTCTATCCCCGTCTAAAGGGCGGAATCCGCATCTGAAGTATATTTCACCTTGTCTGGTTGAATTTGTCCAAGACAGGTCCTTGCAAGAAAGGCTATTACAAAATCCTAGCTATCAGGAATTAGTCGATATATTTATTCCCTTGATTCAGAAACAGGGATAGGAGGAGTTTTTTATGAAACAAATTATGTTAGTGTGCAATGCTGGTATGTCTACTAGTATGTTGGTGACCAAGATGCAGAAATCCGCAGAAGAAAAGGGGATAAAGGCAACGATTTGGGCAGTCCCTGTGTCAGAAGCTGATAGTGAAGTTAGTCAAAAGGAGATTGATGTCCTTTTGCTAGGTCCACAGGTTAAATTTTTGCTAAATGACTACAAGGCTAAGTTCGAGCCTGCAATCAAGGTGGATGCAATCAATATGATGGATTATGGAGTGATGAACGGTGCCAAGGTGCTTGATGCAGCGTTGGCACTAATGGAGGACTAGTATGAACTCTCCGGAATACTTAGAAGCGATTATGGGGCTTATTATGTATGGGGGAGAGGCAAAAGGCTATGCTGTTCAGGCGATTCAAGCGGCCAAGCAGGAGGATTTCCAGACGGCAGAGCACTTGCTTCAAGAAGCAAACACCTCCCTAAATATTGCCCACAAGTCACAAACAGGTCTACTAGCCCAAGAGGCTGGTGGGCAAGGAGTGGGAGTGACCTTGCTAATGGTGCATGGACAAGACCACTTGATGAATGCCTTGACATTTATTGATATGGCCAAGGAAGTAGTGGAGCTCTATAAGCGTTTAGCTGAACAGAAGAATTGTGGCTAGGCCACCTTGTTGGATAACGAAGATAGGAGGACAAGTATGAAAATCAAAAAAATAGGACAGGTTCCAATTGAACAATTGTTTGCTGCGATTGGTCGGTCCTTGAAAGAGGATTATCAGCAAAATACTGGACGTCCTCTTCTTGATCAAGATATTCAGGAAGGCTTGACCTATGTAAAAACATTTGGAGACAAAGGAGAGCATAGTGTTAAGGTGCGTGTAGAGGAATTTCTTGCCCCCTATCGTTATGCTGTTTGCTTTCATTCCAATCGAGGAAAAGAGCATATCTGCTATGATTTGCACGCTTTAGAGGGCAATCAAACAGAGATTGAATACTCTTATGAAATGGAAGCAGCAGACTTATTTATGAGAGGCAACTACTTCTTAATGGAGAAAGTCTTCTCTAAGAGTTTGAAACGGCAGACAGATGCTCAATTAGAAGCACTGATTCGGTATTCTAAAGAAGGTGCTTCGACATCGTGATTTTGTTTATACAACAATAAAAAAAATAGAAAAGGAGACAGATTATGTCAAATATTTCTGAAAAGTTTATGGAAATATCAGGAAAAATCGGCTCGCAACGTCATTTGATTGCCATTCGTGATTCCTTTATCTCCATGATGCCGATTACCATGGCAGGTACGGTGGCCGTTCTTTTGAATGTCTTTCTGAGGGACATTCCTAACAATATGGGTTGGACAGGCTTTGCAGAAGCTATGCAGCCAATTATTAACATCAACGGCTATGTTTATTTTGGAACCATTGGAATTATGGCGCTTGTCTTTGCCTTTACCTTTGGTTACAACTTGTCCCTGATGTACAAGGTCAATCCTCTTGCAGGTGGTTTGATTTCCTTCGCATCCTTCATTTCAACCATTCCTCAAAGCCTTACCATTTCAACTACTTTGGAAGGGGTGGATAAATCGGTTATTACTGCTCTGGAAGGGCTTGGTTTGACCATTGTCACTACTGATGGTGTTTCTATATTGGAAACCAGTGAATGGGGAGCGATTGCGCTGAAATATGGTGGAGCAACAGGTCTCTTCACAGCCATGTTTATTGGCTTCCTGGCGACTTTTGTCTATGCAAGCCTAGTGAAACGCAATATCATCATCAAGCTACCAGACACTGTTCCACCAGCAGTCAACAAGGCTTTTGCGGCTATTATTCCTGGTACAGCAGCTATCTACGCATCTTCAATTGTGGCTTATCTCGTATTTTCTGTATCTGGTCAGTCCTTGAGTGATGTGGTGTCAACCTATATTCAGATGCCTTTACTTGGTTTATCGCAAGGACTTGGCTCAGTCGTACTCCTAACCTTCCTCGTTCAACTTTTCTGGTTCTTTGGTCTACATGGACACAATGTCTTGGCACCGGTCATGGATGGAATTTACCTCATCGCCCTGAATGAGAATACTGCTGCCTATGAAGCAACAAGAAGTGTTGCAGATTTGCCTTGGCTTTGGACACGTGGATCCTTTGACGCCTATGCTCAAATGGGGGGATCAGGCGTGACCCTGGCTCTGATTATTGCAATTTTCATCTTCTCTAAACGGGAAGAATACAAGATGGTTGCCAAGCTATCAGCTCCGATGGGAGTCTTTAACATCAACGAGCCGATTACCTTTGGTATTCCGATGGTATTGAATCCACTCTTTGTTATTCCATGGTTGATTGTACCACCGATTTGTGCAGCTATTGCTTATTTGGCAACAGCAGCAGGCTTGATACCGCCAGTCTTTCTAGCTGTTCCTTGGATTACCCCGCCAGGTCTATACGCTTATTTGGCAACAGGTGGTAACATTATGGCGGCCCTAGTTTCACTCTTCAACCTCTTTGTTGCCTTCTTGATTTGGACACCATTTGTCATTGCGGCCAACAAGGTTAAGGCTGGTGAGGACTAATGTTTTCCAAAAACAAATCTCCCTTCTTACTGGCGCTCGGCTTCTTTCTGATCGCGATTAGTCCTCTCTATGGTCGGACATATTTGAATATCATTGCAGGGCTGACCTTGATTGTTGTCAGTATGGTAAGAAGTAGGAAGAAATAGGCTACTACTAAGAAAACGACTTCCGTGTTGGAGGTCGTTTTTGTTTGTGTACATGAAAAGGAGTCATACTGTAAGGTTACCGTAACAGTTGTAACAAATCTTTAAGCGTTCTGCAAGCTTTGTCAGGTAGGATAGGGAGCGTGATAAATGAAAGGAATAGATGTATGAAACAATTTTTATCTTTAAAAGACGCAAAAATAGGTATGCTTCTTAGTTTGGCAGGGGTAGTCTTTTTTGTCTTTCCAACTGCTAGTGCAGATATATTGGATAGTCTAGATTCTCCCTCTGTCAGTGTATTGACCCAAAAAGCTACAGAAGAAGCAGAAAAAGCTGCTGCTGAAGCGGCCAAGGTTGCTAAGGCTACTAATATGATTTCAGAAGTAGCAGTAGAATATACCGTTAATACTTATCCTATTGGCCAGTGTACTTGGGGAGCAAAGGAGGCTGCTCCTTGGGTTGGTAACTATTGGGGAAACGCAAATGATTGGGTTGCAACAGCAGTATCCCTTGGTTATGAAGTTGGGACTAAGTCTAAGGTAGGAGCAGTCATGGTTTGGACAGATGGTGGCTATGGTCACGTTGCTGTGGTAACGGCAGTTTCGGAAACAGGAGAAATTCAAGTTGTTGAGTCCAATTATGCAGGCAATATAACTCTAGCAGACTACCGTGGTTGGTTCAACCCATCGAACGAATCGGCACAAATTTCCTATATCTATGCTCCAGCAGGGATTTAAAGCAATGAAATATACTGAGAAGTTTAATTTTCTCAGTATATTTTTGATATAATAGAATGCATGAACTACACTCCAGAAGAAAAAGAAGTTTTTATGCAGGCGGCCTTGGAAGAGGCGAAAAAATCCTTGGCAAAGGATGAAATTCCGATTGGTTGTGTTATTGTCCAAGATGGGGTCATCATTGGCCGTGGGCACAATGCCAGGGAAGAACAGCAACAAGCGATTTTGCATGCGGAAATCATGGCTATTCAGGAGGCCAATCAATCTGTTGGAAATTGGCGCCTTCTGGACACAACTTTATTTGTGACGATCGAACCATGTGTTATGTGTAGCGGGGCTATTGGCTTAGCACGCATTCCTCATGTTGTTTACGGTGCTCCTAATCAAAAATTTGGTGCTGCGGGCAGTCTGTATAGTATTTTGACAGATGAACGCCTCAATCATCGAGTAGAAGTCGAGACCGGGGTTTTGGAAGATGATTGTGCCCAAATCATGCAAGACTTTTTTAGACAACGCAGAGAAGCGCAGAAGACTGCTAAAGAAGCAAAGGTAAGCAAGTAAATATCGTTACTTGCAATCTAACTGATTTGTGTTATAATGATAATGGAGCAACAGTCGTGCGTGAAGCGGGTCAGGGGAGGAATCCAGCAGCCCTAAGCGAGGTCGATTGTGTGCTCTTTTTGTGTACAGTCTAAAAACCATTTGAAATCAAGCTTTCAGAGGGTTTTCTTTGTCTGATTTTGAGAAATAGGGGCAATTTTAGAGGGAGATGTTCTGTTACAAAAAGATACGATAGGATGCTGAATTGGTTTTATAAAAGCGAAATATTTTGTAAAAAATGAAATAAATATTCGTATTTTATAACATACGAGTCCTATCTTGAAAAAAGGTTCGTTTTCCATTATAATAAGGTGTAAGACAAACTTGCAGGTGAGATTCCTGCCATAGTTTATAAAGACCTATCCAGGTCAAGGAGAAATTTAACGTATGACTTCAGTAGTAGTTGTTGGAACCCAGTGGGGAGATGAGGGGAAGGGGAAAATTACTGACTTCTTGTCTGCCAATGCCGAAGTAATTGCCCGTTACCAAGGTGGTGACAATGCAGGTCACACTATTGTGATTGATGGTACTAAGTACAAACTGCACTTGATTCCATCAGGGATCTTTTTCCCAGAAAAAATTTCTGTCATTGGTAATGGCGTGGTTGTCAATCCGAAATCTTTGGTTAAAGAAATTAACTACCTCCATGATTCAGGTGTGACAACTGATAATTTGCGGATTTCAGATCGTGCGCATGTTATTTTGCCGTATCACATTAAGTTGGACCAGTTGCAGGAAGAAGCTAAGGGTGACAACAAGATTGGTACGACCAATAAAGGTATCGGTCCAGCTTACATGGACAAGGCTGCGCGTGTGGGTATCCGGATTGCGGACCTCTTGGACAGGGAGATTTTTGCAGAACGTTTGAAGATAAACTTGGCTGAGAAAAATCGTCTGTTTGAGAAAATGTATGAATCAACGCCAATTGAATTTGATGAAATTTTTGAAGAATACTATGCTTATGGTCAGGAAATCAAGAAATATGTCACAGACACCTCTGTTATCTTGAACGATGCTCTTGATCAAGGCAAACGTGTTTTGTTTGAAGGTGCGCAAGGGGTTATGTTGGATATTGACCAAGGTACCTATCCGTTTGTTACCTCATCAAATCCTGTTGCGGGTGGTGTAACGATTGGTAGTGGCGTAGGACCAAGTAAAATCGACAAGGTCGTGGGTGTATGTAAAGCCTACACTAGCCGGGTCGGTGACGGACCATTCCCGACTGAATTACACGATGAAATCGGTGACCGGATCCGTGAAGTTGGTAAAGAATACGGAACAACAACAGGCCGTCCGCGCCGTGTGGGTTGGTTTGACTCAGTTGTGATGCGTCATAGTCGTCGTGTATCAGGAATTACCAACTTGTCACTCAACTCGATTGACGTCTTGTCTGGCCTAGATACGGTGAAAATCTGCGTGGCCTATGACTTGGACGGTGAGCGTATTGACCACTATCCAGCAAGTTTAGAGCAACTCAAACGTTGTAAACCAATCTACGAAGAATTGCCTGGATGGTCTGAAGATATTACAGGTGTGCGTAGCCTGGATGAATTACCAGAAGCAGCCCGTAATTATGTCCGTCGCATTAGTGAATTGGTCGGTGTTCGTATCTCAACCTTCTCAGTAGGCCCAGGTCGTGAACAAACCAACATTCTCGAGAGTGTGTGGAGCTCAAAGTAGAAGGCAAGGTTCTATCTTAATGAACTATCAAGGATAATTAGATTCTCTGGTAAAAAAAGATGGCTTTTTTCATCTTTGAAGGTGAACTACGTGTCCAATCAAGAAACAATTTCATCATTATGAGCGCTACGATGAAGCTATTTTTTACCTCTCTTACATAGTAAGAAATAAAAAAGGGAGTTGGTTTCCGATGGAATTGGCTCCTTTTTGCTTTCTAACGGATAATTTGATATAATCAAATCTATCAAAAATTGAATGAGGTGTTCCGTATGCAAGGTTTGTTTTTACCATTAGTAATGGTGGCTATGATTGCCTTTATGATGTTTACACAACGTAGACAGCAGAAACAGCGTCAAGAAGCGCTCAATCAGATTCAAAAAGGTGACGAAATCGTAACGATTGGTGGCTTGTTTGGTATTGTTGATGAAATCGACGAACAAAAGGTTGTATTGGATGTAGACGGGGTCTTTTTGACGTTCGAACGTAGCGCTATTCGCAACCGTGTTAGCCAAGCGACTACAGGTTTAGTTGCTGAAAAAAGCGATGAAGTGATTAGTCCGGTTACTGAAGATTCAGCAGAATAAGAATATTTGTTAAACAATCCTGCCCTCTGGGCAGGATTTTGTCACATGTAAGCACAGTAGGTATGTCCTGCTTTTTCAATTCCTTAAAATTATGGTATAATAAGCTGATTATAGTTTTGAGGAAAAAGCAATGTTTAACTTCGGTTTTAAGAAAAAAGAAACGATAGCAGCAATTATCGAAGTGCCTAAACATATCGCCATTATCATGGATGGAAATGGTCGTTGGGCTAAGAAACGAATGCAACCACGTGTTATGGGACATAAGGCGGGAATGGATGCACTTCAAAAGGTGACAAAGGCTGCATCCGATATGGGTGTAAAGGTCTTGACTGTCTATGCCTTTTCTACAGAGAACTGGTCTCGTCCAGAGAAGGAAGTCTCTTTTATTATGAATCTTCCTGTGGAATTTTATGATAAGTATGTACCAGAACTCCATGCCAATAATGTTAAAATTCAGATGATTGGTGAGCATGGTCGCTTGCCTGAGGCGACTCTGACAGCCTTACGTAAAGCAGAGGAAAAAACCATGCGTAACACTGGTTTAATTTTGAATTTTGCCTTGAATTATGGTGGACGTGCAGAGTTAAGGGATGCTGTTAGGGCTATTTCTCAAGATATTTTAGATGCAAAATTTAATCCTGGGGATGTGGATGAGCAGCTCATTTCAGACTACCTCTATACTAACTTCTTGCCCCCGCAATTGCGCGATCCAGATTTGGTTATTCGGACCAGTGGGGAACTTCGCCTTAGCAATTTTCTACCGTGGCAAACAGCCTACAGTGAACTGTATTTTACAGATATAGCTTGGCCAGACTTTGATGGGACAGCTTTGCAGGAAGCTATAAAAGAATACAACAGACGCCATAGACGATTTGGTGGAGTCTAAAAGGAGAAAATATGACAAAAGATTTACAGAAACGAGTCATTTTTGGCGGGATTGCCTTGGTTATTTTTCTACCATTCGTATGGATGGGCGGAGTGAGTTTTCAGCTATTTGCAGGCTTATTGGCGATGATCGCAACTGCAGAATTGATTAAAATGCATCGGCTTTCTCCGAGTTCAATCGAGGGAGGTTTGGCGATGTTGGCTAGTCTAGTTCTGACTTTACCGTTGGAAAATTACCTTCCGTTCTTACCAACAGATGGAAACTATACGGCTTTTGCAATTGTTGTCTTCATCCTTTTAGGGTCAACAGTCTTTAATTTGGGGACGTATTCTTACTCAGAAGTAGTATTTCCAATCGCATCTAGTTTTTATGTGGGGATTGGTTTCCATAATCTTGTTTTAGCTCGTATGGATGGTCTCAATAAGGTTCTGTTTGCACTCTTTATTGTATGGGCTACGGATATTGGAGCGTACATGATTGGCCGACAAATCGGCCGTCACAAGCTGATTCCAAAAGTTTCACCCAATAAGACGGTTGAGGGGTTCTTTGGGGGTATCCTATCTGCGGTTGTGGTGGCGATGGTCTTCCTTTTAGTTGATAAAACTGTAAATACACAGTATCCATTTTGGGTGATGTTGCTATTGGTTGCTCTTTTCTCTGTCTTTGCCCAATTCGGAGACTTGGTTGAAAGTGCTATTAAACGCCGTTTTGGAGTCAAAGATTCAGGTAAGGTCATACCCGGTCATGGTGGTATTTTAGATCGTTTTGATAGCTTAATTTTTGTCTTTCCGATTATGCACTTTTTCGGACTTTACTAAGGAGAATATATGTCAGGAATTTTAGCCTTTATCTTTATATTTGGTATTATCGTTGTCGTCCATGAATTTGGGCACTTCTATTTTGCCAAGAAAGCAGGCATACTCGTTAGGGAGTTTTCTATTGGTATGGGGCCGAAAATATTCTCTCATACAGGCAAGGATGGTACACTTTATACCATTCGTATTCTTCCGCTCGGGGGCTATGTTCGTATGGCAGGCTGGGGTGAAGATAAGACAGAGATTAAGACAGGCACACCTGCAGCTCTCAGTATAAATGAAGCGGGAGTTGTAACCCGTATCAACCTATCTAAGAAACAGCTGGATATGGTTGCTGTTCCTATGAATGTGACGGCCTATGATTTTGAAAAGTCTCTATCTATTACCGGTCACGTTTTGGACGATACAAAGACTTATACTGTTGATCATGATGCGACTATTGTAGAAGAAGATGGGACAGAGGTGAGAATTGCGCCTCTGGATGTGCAATATCAGCATGCAACCGTTTGGGGACGGTTGATGACCAACTTTGCTGGTCCTATGAATAATTTCATTTTGGGACTGTTGACCTTTATCTTGGTTGCTTTCTTGCAAGGAGGGGTGGCAGATACAACTTCTAATGCAGTGACTGTTACTGATGGTGGTGCCTTGCAGTCTGTTGGTGTGGAGACGGGGGATAAAATCCTGTCAATCAATGGTCAAGCTACGGATAGCTATACAGCGATTGCAGATGCGATTGGAACAGTCGCAGAATCTGCAGAATCTGCGCCGACATTCGTTTTAGAAGTTCTCCAAGATGGCAAAGAAAAAACGATAGAAGTAACGGCAACCAAAGTGGACGGTACTTATCGGATAGGCGTTTCGCCCATTGTAAAGACTGGTTTTATAGATAAGTTGGTAGGAGGAGCTAAGAGGAGTCTTAATATGGCTCTCCTGATTGTCACCGCTTTGAAAAATCTAATTTCCAGCTTTAGTGTTGATCAGTTGGGCGGACCTGTTGCTATATATTCAGTGAGTGCTCAAGCAGCAGAAAATGGTTTTGTATCTGTTCTGGAGTTGATGGCAATGTTATCAATTAACCTAGGGATTTTTAATTTGATTCCGATTCCTGCTTTGGATGGAGGGAAAATCGTGATGAATATCTTAGAAGCTATTCGTCGCAAGCCACTTAAACCTGAGACGGAATCCTATATCACTCTAGCTGGCGTTGCAGTTATGGTTGTGCTTATGTTGGTGGTAACTTGGAATGACATTATGCGCGTCTTCTTCTAAAAAGAAAATAGTCTTAATCGAATCGAACACAGGGTACACCTGTGTTTTCCTAGCGACCGATTATAAAAGGAATTAAGGAGGTTCGTAATTGAACTCAGGCGTTAGCGAGGATTTTGATAGGTGACCTCTGTGATTCCTAATCAAGTAAACTATGAAAGGAACTGAACACGGGCTGAGTCCTGTGCATTCCTGATAGATAAAAGATGAAAGGAATTGAATGCGTGCTAAATGCAGGATGTTCTGAAAACTACGAAAAAGAAAGGAACAGAGAGTTTTCAGATTTGAACTCGAGCGTCAGCGAGGGTTTTGAAAAGTGACCTCTGTGATTCCTAATCAAGCAAACTATGAAAGGAACTGAACACGGGCTGAGGTCTGTGCATTCCTGATAAACAAAAGATGAAAGGAACAAAGGAGGTTCGTAATTGAACTCGGTCTAAAAACTCGGAAAATAGATAAACTGACTGATGTGCAAGCACATTGCGCCAGTTTCCTAATTTTCAGTCGTTTTTTACGACCTCCGTATCTTAATATGAAACAGTCTAAAATGATTATCCCTACTTTGCGGGAGATGCCTTCGGATGCGTCGGTGATTAGCCACGCTTTGATGTTACGTGCGGGCTATGTCCGTCAGATTTCTGCTGGTATTTACAGCTACTTGCCATTGGCTAACCGTGTGATTGAAAAAGCAAAAAACATCATGCGTGAGGAGTTTGATAAGATTGATGCTATTGAATTTTTGGCACCAGCTCTCTTGTCAGCGGACATTTGGCGTGAGTCAGGTCGTTACGAAACATATGGCGACGATCTTTACAAGCTCAAAAACCGCGAAGGTTCTGACTTTATCTTGGGACCAACTCATGAAGAAACGGTGACTCTTTTGGCGCGTGATGCGGTCCAGTCCTATAAGCAGTTACCGCTTAACATCTACCAAATCCAGCCAAAATACCGCGACGAAAAACGTCCTCGTAACGGTCTTCTTCGCGGTCGCGAGTTCATCATGAAAGACGGTTACAGTTTCCACGCTAGCTACGAGAGCTTGGACCAGACCTACGATGACTACAAGGCGGCTTACGAGGCTATTTTCACTCGTGCAGGCTTGGAGTTCAAGGCCATTATCGGTGACGGTGGTGCCATGGGCGGTAAGGACAGCCAGGAATTTATGGCCATTACCCCAGATCGTACCGACCTAGACCGTTGGGTTGTCTTGGACAAGTCAGTTGCTTCTTTTGATGAAATCCCAGAGGATGTTCTTGAGGCAATCAAGGAAGAACTCTTGGCATGGTCTGTGTCTGGTGAGGACACCATCGCCTACTCTAGCGAGTCTGGTTATGCTGCTAACCTAGAAATGGCAACTAGCGAGTACAAACCAAGTACAGCAGTTGTCGTCGAAGAAGACTTGGTTAAAGTAGCGACACCAGATGCCAAAACCATCGACGAAGTTGCTACCTTCTTGAATGTTGCGGAAGAACAAACTATCAAAACCATGCTCTTTATGGCAGATGGCGAGCCAGTTGTTGCCCTTCTTGTCGGCAATGACCAGGTCAACGATGTCAAGTTGAAAAACTACCTCGGCGCAGATTTCTTTGATGCGGCTAGTCCAGCTGATGCAGAAAAAGTCTTCGGTGCAGGTTTTGGTTCCCTTGGACCAGTCGGTTTACCAGAAAATATCAAGATTATCGCCGACCGCAAGGTCCAAGATGTGAAAAATGCTGTTGTCGGTGCCAACGAAGACGGTTTCCACTACACAGGTGCCAATGCAGGGCGTGATTTCCAAGTGACTGAGTATGTGGACATTCGTGAAGTCAAGGAAGGTGAGCCTTCTCCAGATGGACACGGAGTTCTCAACTTTGCCCGTGGTATCGAGATTGGTCACATCTTCAAACTCGGCACCCGCTATTCAGACAGCATGAATGCTAATATCTTGGATGAGAATGGTCGTTCTATGCCGATTATCATGGGATGCTACGGAATCGGTGTTAGCCGCCTCTTGTCAGCCGTTCTTGAACAACATGCTCGCCTCTTTGTCAACAAGACACCAAAAGGCGAATACCGTTACGCTTGGGGCATCAACTTTCCTAAAGAATTGGCTCCGTTTGATGTGCATTTGATTCCAGTCAATGTTAAGGACGAAGAAGCTATGGCCTTGACTCAGTCAATCGAAACTAGCTTGGTCGGTGCTGGTTATGAAGTATTAACTGACGACCGTAATGAGCGTGTCGGTGTTAAATTCTCTGATAGTGACTTGATCGGCTTGCCAATCCGTGTGACCGTTGGTAAGAAAGCAGCTGACGGCATCGTCGAAGTGAAAATCAAGGGCACAGGTGATACTGTGGAAGTCCATGTGGACCAACTCCTTGAAACCTTGCAAATTTTGAATCAGAAAGAATAAGTCATTTGATTTGACTAGGTTCCGTTATCATTAAGATTTTTGAACGCCAAAATCTTGATGTTTATAGGGATGTTGAGTCTGCATAATTTGCTTTAATAATATGAAGAGATACAGATTGATTCTTGTTGAGTTTATTATGAAAATAGGGACACCTATTATGTCAATCTCTAACTAATCTGCGACAAACCATCTCTGGACAAAATAACTTGCCAAACTCTCTTATTCACCACAACACTTGTTGGAAGAGCTATCTTTTCTGATATAGAGTAGAAGGCCTATCAGTATTTCTCAATGAAATCATGTTGAACGTCATTGCTTCTATATGATATAGGAAGAGATAGAGGTATCTAGAGAACTGCTTTGAATTTCAATTTCAGGACTTTCAAAGTTACAATACTGTAAAAAAAATAAAAAAATCCTTAAAAATCCTTGACATTAAACCTGTCTGTTGGTATAATGTCTATAACGTTCCGTGGTGGGGCGAATATAAATATTTATATAGGAGTTTTTCGATATGAAAAAAACGTACGTTAAATTACTTGCTGCAACAGCGTTGGCAACCGTAGTAGCGGCTGGTCAAGTAGCTCAAGCAGATGTTAAATCTAATGTGGATCTTGCTAAGTCAGTTCCTGCAACAAAAAGCGTAGCTGAAGCATTGAATGCTAAGTTTCTAGATGCACAAAAAGCTTTGTCACTTGCTACAGATGGCGGAATCAATACAGAAGGTAAAAACGTTCAAGGTTTGAACCCAGCTAAAGAAGCTCTTAAAACAGCTAAAGAAGCTCTTGAAAAAGCTCAAAAAGATGAAGCTGATGCAAACAAAGCAACAGACGAAACATCTGCAACTGATATCAAAGCTGAGCAAGCCACAGTTGATGCTGCGAAAAAAGCTGTGACAGATACTGAAAAACTTATCGCTGATCAGCAAGATAAAATTACAGCAGCAGAAGCTAAATTGAAAAATTTGAACCTTGTAACAGGTGTTTCAGAAGAAGATAAAGCTGCAGAAATTACTGCACAAACTGCAATCATTACAGCTGCAAAAGCGCAAATTGAAACTCTCAACGAAACGTTGGCTACTAAAAAAGCTGATCTTGTAGATGCAGAAGAAGCATTTACTGAATTTAAAGCTGCCGAAGATAAGAAAGTTGCTAGAGCAAAAGCAGAAGAAGCTAAGAAAGTTGCTAAAGCTCAAGAAAAAGTAACTAAAGCACAAACAGCAGTTGATGAGTGGACTGAAGCAGTTAAAGTTCTTGCTGCTGAAGTAGAAGCTGTCAAATTGGAATTGATCAAAAACGGTTTGACTGATGCTCAATTGCAAGCACTTGTAGCACAAGCACAAGCAGAGATTAAAGATAGTGTTAATCAAGCAAGCACATCTGTATACCGTCTCTACAACTCAGGTCTTAAAGTACACTTGTACACAACAGACGCAAATGAGTACGAAGTTCTTGCAGAGCGCGGATGGAGCCAAGAAGGTGTTGCTTTCAAATCAGCTAAAGAAGGTACTCCAGTATACCGTCTCTACAATGCAGGTCTTAAAGTACACTTGTACACAACAGATGCAAATGAGTACGCAGTTCTTGCTGGTCGTGGATGGAGCCAAGAAGGCGTAGCTTTCTACTCAGTTAAAGATGGTGTTCCAGTATACCGTCTCTACAATGCTGGTCTTAAGAAACACCTTTACACAACAGACGCAAACGAGTACAAAGTACTTGCAACTCGTGGTTGGACTCAAGAAGGCGTTGCTTTCTACTCAGCTAAATAATAAGTCTCTTTATCAACTTCAGTTAGTTGATGAAAAGTCAATACTTAGAGAGGACCGAGTGGTCTTCTCTTTTTATTGGGCTCTATAATTTCTGTAGTGGGTAAACCCGCCAAGGAGATTATGGAGCCTTTTTGAGTATATACAAAAATGTCCCATATGACCTATAATGAAAAGCAACCAAACTCATATTGGTAAGACTCATATGGAATAAATCAAGGGTCAGGGGGGTAACCCTTGATTCCTGAGCCTAGAAATAGAAAAGCGAAGATCTTATACTCAACAAAAATCAAAAGCAAACCAATTTAACCATTGTCTACTAACAATTGGTTTTAAAATAGACCTAAAGCTTGTTTATTACATCGTCTAGTGTTTTAAAAGTTTTATTCTTAAACCCTCTCTTTCGAATCTCAGCCCAAACTTGTTCAATCGGATTCATCTCAGGGGTATATGGTGGTATAAAGGTAAATTCAATATTATCAGGTATTTCAAGTGCCTGAGATTTATGCCAAACGGCATTATCCATCACTAATAAAATATAATCGTCAGGATAAGCTTCAGGTAGTTGTTTGAGAAAAACATTCATCCAATCCGTATTGCAGCCCCCAGCGATAATGAAGAAGGACTCTCCTGTATGGGCATCAACAGCGCCATAGCAATAGCGATACTCACGAATATAGTGACTATGTACATGTGGTCTCAGCCCTTTTGGCGCCCAGGCCTTTCCAATTTTACTAATCCGACCAAACCCTACCTCATCTTGATACATTAGTCTGACTTTATGATAGCAACGACTATTCTTGGAGCGCTTTCCTGTTTTCATGAATGAAGATTTTATTTTTAGACGCTAAAATGATATTTGTGTCTGCTTTTTTAGGGTGTTCTGGTCTTGGCGTAACTTTTGTTGCTTACTGCGTAAGCTCTATCTCCCACCTCAAAAAATCTCTTGATTCTTTGCCCCAACCATGGCGTTTAAGAAGGGCATAGAATCCCCTTCCTTGGTCGTAGGATGTCCAACACGTTTCTGATAAGCTTCGTAGAGAGAGTTTATCG
This sequence comes from Streptococcus suis, assembly GCF_024509525.1. Classification (GTDB taxonomy): domain Bacteria; phylum Bacillota; class Bacilli; order Lactobacillales; family Streptococcaceae; genus Streptococcus; species Streptococcus suis_AC. The sequence goes on along the minus strand of NZ_JAMWEM010000006.1, from coordinate 20,920 downwards.
CCACAAATTCGCCATTGAGTGAAGCTGTTAACTATTCTTTTAGAAAAGCCTCCTCTTCTTGAAGGGTTAAATAGTGACGGTTACGCCCACCTCGAGTTTCTTTTACTAGAGCTGCAATCCCACCAAGCTCATACTTGCCTTGTAAAGACCAGATTGTATACTTTGAATAGCCGATAAGGTTAGTGATTGCCTTATAGCTAAGACCTTCTGCTCTGAACAGGATAACTTGAAGTCGTCTATGAAATGGAGAATAGGTTTTATCTTTCAAATAAGTTCTTAATTCTTTCGTTTGTTCGATAGTCAGTTTCATAAATCTATTATAGGTTAGTTTTTGTTTTTTGAACAGTTTAAGATAAGCAAAACACTCCTGTTGAACTCTAGTACAAAACTAGAAACAGGAGTGTTTTGTTATGGTTAAAATGTGTACTCAGTAAACACTGAGTTCAACTGTTCGAATGCTTTTGCTTTTTTCTCTCATTTGAAGTTTTCTAGTTCTATAACTGGAAAACTTAACCAAACAGATATGGTTTAGCTTACATCACATTCTATAAGAGAATTAGAGTTCAACAGGAATCAAATAACTAGACTAGTGCAGAGAAACAATCACCTAAACAGCCTTTTTCTTCTTGCTTAAAACAATTCATCAAACAAGCTCAACTGGTTATCCTCTGGCATTTTACCGAGAATACCCATTTCATCCATTTTTTCAACAAGAGTAGCCGACAGCCCTCCTCGTTTACGGAGCTCCGTCTTGGAGAGAAACTCTCCTTCAGCCCGTGCCACCACAAGCTGCTTGGCTACGTTTTCTCCCAAACCATCCATGGCAACAAATGGCGGAATAAGAGTGTCGTCTTCAATTAAGAAGTCAGTCGCATGGGATTTGTAGAGGTCCAACTTACCGAACTTGAAGCCACGTTCCAGCATCTCATTGACCAACTCTAAGGTGGTGTAAAGATCCTGCTCAACATTCGAAGCTTCATTATTTTTCTTCTTGAGAGCGATCTCTTCCATCTTGGCCTTAACTCGTTCCAAGCCACCGGACATGGTCGCCAAATCAAAGGCCTTGGCCCGAATAGAGAAATAAGCACAATAATAGTAGATTGGGTGGTGAACCTTGAAATAAGCAACCCGCAAGGCCATCATAACATAAGCTGCCGCATGGGCTTTAGGGAACATGTACTTGATTTTACCACAGGATTCGATGTACCAGTCTGGCACCTTATTATCCTTCATGGCTTGGATGTAGCCATTTCGCTCTTCCTCGGAAATCTTGAGCCACATGCCCTTCCGCACCCGCTCCATGATGTTAAAGGCCATCTTGGGTGGCAAACCTGCGTGCATGAGATAAACCATGATATCATCCCGACAACCAATAACCGTGGATAGATCGGCAATTCCTGCCTTAATCAAGTCCTGGGCATTGCCCAACCATACATCTGTACCGTGGGATAGACCAGACAGCTGCAAGAGTTCTGCAAAGGTGGTCGGTTTGGTTTCCTCCACCATCCCCCGTACAAAGTTGGTTCCAAATTCAGGAATGCCTAGCATACCTGTCGGTGTCCCAATCTGCTCTGGGGTAACACCTAGAATTTCCGTGCCAGAGAAGAGGGCCATTACTCCCTTGTCGTCAGCAGGAATGGTCTGCGGATCGATACCTGACAAGTCCTGCAACTTCCGAACCATGGTCGGATCATCGTGTCCCAGGACATCGAGCTTCAAGACGTTTTCATCAATATCGTGGAAGTTAAAGTGGGTGGTCTGCCAGTTGGCCGTCACATCATCGGCAGGATACTGAACAGGCGTAAAGTCATAGACATCCATGTAGTCAGGGAATACGATAATTCCCCCTGGGTGCTGACCAGTCGTCCGTTTGACACCAGCCGCACCAGCAGCCAAGCGTTCTACTTCTACATCACGGTAGAATTTGCCATAATCCCGCTCATACCCCCTTACAAAACCATAGGCAGTCTTAGCAGCTACCGTACCTACCGTTCCTGCACGAAAGGCATTTTCCTCCCCGAAAATATCCCGAACATCCAAATGGGCAGACGGTTGGTCATCCCCTGAGAAGTTCAAGTCAATATCGGGAACCTTGTCTCCATCGAAACCAAGGAAGGTCTCGAAAGGAATGTCCTGACCATCTTTTTTATACTTGGTGCCACATTCTTCACAGTCCTTGTCTGGCAGGTCAAAACCTGAACCATAGGAACCATCTGTGATAAATTCACTGTGTTGACAATTTGGACAGACATAGTGAGGAGGCATAGGGTTTACTTCGGTAATCCCAATCATAGTCGCAACGAAACTGGAGCCGACAGACCCCCGTGAACCAACCAGGTAGCCCCGTTCATTTGACCGTTGCACCAACATCTGCGACGCCAGATAAATCACGGCGAAGCCATTACCCAGAATGGACGTCAATTCCTTCTCAATCCGCAGGTCGATAATATCTGGAAGAGGATTACCGTAAATTTCAAAGGCTTTTTGATAGGTTAATTCCGCAACCGTTTCCTCGGCCTTCTCAATATAAGGCGTGTAGAGATCGGTCTTGACCACCTGAATATCTTCAAACCGATCGAGCATGGCATTGGGATTGGTAATGACAATCTCACGTGCCAGACTTTCGCCCAAGAAGGCAAACTCATCCAACATCTCGCTGGTTGTCCTGAAATGAGCTTTGGGTAGCGGTGCAGGTTGGGCATTCTCCCCATGACCAATAGTCCAGTTAATCGGCGCTCCTTGCCCCAAGGCACGGACAATGATTTCCCGATAGATTTCTTCTTCGGGGTCAATATAGTGGACATTTCCTGTAGCCAAGACCGGCAAACCTGCCCGACGCCCTACTTCGATCAACTGCTTGATGGTTTCTTCAATCTCTGCCATATCCTTAAATTGCTCCTTAGCAATCATAGGCGCATAGAGAGCTGGAGGCATGACCTCGATAAAGTCATAATAAGAAGCCGTCTTAACAGCATCTTCCAACCCCTTAGAAAGCAAGGTATCAAAAACCTCGCCTTCTTGGCAAGCAGTTCCCAAAATCAAGCCCTCACGATGCGCATCGAGAACTGTTCGAGGAATCCGTGGAACTCCCTCAAAATACTTGGTATTGGATAAGGAAACCAGCTTGAAGATATTTTTCAAACCGACTTGATTGACCACATATAAAGTCGTATGTTTGATGCGTGCTTTCTTATAAGAATCCTCCGCAACCAATTCGGTATTAAGCTGGTTGAGATTGGTTAGATTGTGCTTCTCCAAGGCATCTTTTAGAAAGATAAAGAGCAGACGACCCGTTGCCTCCGCATCGTAATTGGCCATGTGGTGGTGCTCAAGCGCAACACCAAACCGCTTGGTCAAGGCCGCCAAACCGTGTCGTTTGTAGTCTGGATAAAGATTGCGTGCAAACTCCAGTGTATCAATGACTGGCTGACTAATAGTCGGAAGACCAGCACGTTCATAGTTGACATTCATAAAGCCAACGTCAAAGGTCGCATTGTGGGCAACCATGACGGAATCTTGACAGAAATCCTGAAATTCACGCAGGACCTGCTCCAAGGGTTTGGAGCCACGCACATGCTCATCTGTAATCCCCGTCAACTCTGTCGTGAACTGACTCAGAGGATGACCTGGATCGATAAATTCATCAAATTCCGCAATGATATTCCCCTTATGCATCTTGGACGCTGCAATCTGAATCAGGGCATTATTGACTGCAGAAAGACCGGTCGTTTCCACGTCAAAGACCACATAGGTGGCATCGGACAAGACCACATCCGCTTCATTATAGGCAATCGGAACAGAGTCTTCAACGATGTTAGCCTCCATCCCAAAGAGCGGTTTAATCCCAGCCTTTCGAGCCGCATGGTAGCCATGAGGGAAGGACTGGACATTGCCATGATCCGTAATAGCCACCGCCTTGTGTCCCCAGGCTGCCGCACGCGCTACTAAGTCCTCAACAGCAGGCAAAGCATCCATAGTGGACATATTGGTATGGGCATGGAACTCGACACGCTTCTCGCCCTCAGGCATGAGGTCTTTACGAATTTCCTTCTTGACCTCTTGAACTTCTTGTACATTCATGGTTAAATCACGGGTAAAATTATTGGTCTCCACATTCCCACGCACCCGCAACCAATTGCCTTTTTTGACCATATCAAACTTCTGGGCCTCTTCCTCATTCTTAGCCCATTTTTGCAAACTAAATGAAGAGGTATAGTCCGTCATTTTAAAATTAATGATAATCCGGCCCGTCCGCGTCACTTTCTGCTCCACATCAAAGACTAGCCCCTCAAAGACAATCCGATTCTCCTCGCTTTCCACCTCAATCATAGGTGTGATTTCAGCCTTTCCGATGTTGACTTTAGCAGGACGATTTTTCTTATATTCTGGGACAAATGGCTGAGCTGCCTCTGGTGGTGGGGCCATCTGAGATAATTGTTCAAGAGCTACTAAATTTTCTTCATTAGCTTGCTGGTAGATTTCCTCATTCTGTGCGTGAAAAACTTCAGCCTGCTGCTGCGTTATCTCCTGGCAAACTTCAATGTCCACCGCAAGATTGCCAAAACCAAATCGCTTGTATTGCTCAACTAAATTAGGTAAATGATTTTTACGAAAATGCGTTGTATCGATGGTCTCAGGTCCCTTTATCCATAGAACTCCATCGCGATACGCAACCTCAAGAGGCTGAAAAAGAGCCTTAAAACCTGCACTTTGACAAAGATCCTCTGTAAAAGCCTCTCGATAATATGCCTCTACTAGATCAGCTTCAAAAGCTTCCGCATCGCTAACAATGGAAAATTGAATCCTGTTACCTACCTTTTCAAACTCCGTCGCCAAACGAGCCTTGAAGAGTTGATAGTCCATGAGCGACAAGGGCTTTTCAAAACGAAAGGTAAATTCCCAGAGCTTGCTGGACTTATGCAATACAACCTTTTCAATTTTAGCAGTCGAAAAAGCCCCTGACTGCCGAGCATCAAGAGGCATCCCAATTTGTTGAAGCAAGAGTTGAAACTTATCTGACATGGTTATTTCCTTCTGTAAATCTTACCCCTATTTTACCACAAACCAGACTAAGTTTCGAGAAAAGAAAAGACCTGTACCCAATTCTACATAAAAACCAAGTTTTCCTAAGGAGCAAAGCCGAATGTAGAACTACAAAAACTGATAAGGGATTATCTGATTCTTGAAAAGTAGGGATGTATAGTTTTTCTTATCTTAATAGGTCGATAAGACAGTAAATAGCAAGACCATGGTTACTATGATAATACTGCCTTTTAAGATGAATTCATTTGAGAGGCGAGGAGGGGTAAATGTTGGGAGGGGCCAAGAGGCTAGGGTTAAGAGGAAGAGAGGGAATACTCCTAGGTAGTATCGTCCTTGAACCCCATCAACACTACCTTTTCCTATTTTTGTCCAAGTCAGATACATGACGAGAATAATACCACAGATGATGGAGAAGGCAATCACTAAACTACCGATACGACTGATTAATTTTGTCTTTTCACGTCCTAAATTACTTGCGACAACAGTCAAATAGAAAACAAAAATCGGAATGAGTGTTTCGCGCATAGGCAGATCGAGAAAACCAAAATAAAAGAGAGAAACAAGTCTGTGTGGTGATAATAAGAACTCTTTTGATAAGGCTAGGATTGCCCGTGAAGGATGTTTAAAGAAAAATTGGATTTGTCCGCTTAGGCCAACTCCTTTTAGAACTGTAGTTGAAGTGATTTGTTGGTAGCCTGCAAACCAAACAGCAGCTACTCCAAAGACAAGCACGGATGCACCCAGAAGAGATAAATAGGGTCTTGGAATAGCAAAACGTTCTTTGGGGATGAAAAATAGCAGAGCAATCAAGAGAATATATGGTAATTTCAAAGTTGCTAATAAGCAACAGAGTGAGGTGTAGAGAAGGATATCCTTTGTATTTATTTTATTTTGCCGAGTGAGGTAGTGAATAAAGAGGCCGATTGCAATATAGATAATACCTAGAGCTATCCCATCTTGGCTATAGGAGGCTGCAAGGGAGAGGTTCATAGGTATAAGGGTAACAAGCATCATAAGCTGTTTGTAAGAACCACTGAGTTTGATAGCTATGTAAGCGAGAACGGCATAACAGATAGCGTTGAAAATTCTTCCTAGATAGTAAGTTACCCCAACACTTAGGCCTAGAGTTCGGCCGATAAGAATACCTGTTGCTTGCGGGATATATCCAATAAACCAATAGGCATTGGTGGTACGAAAATCAGCAAGTCCGTTAAAGGGCACCTCTTTTTTGCTCGAGGGTTTATTAAAAGCATCGACTGCAAGAGGTGGCATGGTATAATCGTCGATAATAGCAAAATAATCTTCAGAAATAACCAGGTGTTCAGGTTTGTTATCTAAATTAATATCTCCCTGTGCGATATGCATGGAGCGAGATAAATGCACATACTCATCGGGAGTGTAAAGAACAGGGGTAACAATAGCAAAAACGACTCCAGATACTAATAGAGCAATGAAGGAAGCGCTTTCTTTTTTTGTAGGCAATAATGTTAGTAATACCATCATACCGATTGCTATTGGATAGATAGCAAAAGACGTATGATAATTGCGTAGGTAGAGAGCATAGACCATATAACAAGCTAAAAGATAGACCAGTAGATACCACTTATTTTGGTTTAATTTCGTAAGCACAACGTAACCTCCTAGTAATTTGAATCTTGCCCTTTGATATAAATGCGGTTAAGTATACGTGCGATCGGTTTAGGCCAAAAAAGTTCAAAGAGCATTAAATCTTCCTTGGTTCGAGTATTGTCTGCGATGGTATGTGACGTCTCAGATTCTTCATGGATGCGGTGACACATGAGAGCCTGTGGAACGAAAATAAAGTCACCATCGTACTGATTAATCTGATACCAAGCATACCAATCCAAATTGGTCCGCATGGTTTCATCGAAACGAAAATCTGCTAATCTAGTCCGATTGTAAGTTACGGCTGGACAACAAATGGCATTGCCCAAACCGAGCCAAAAATGACGCCAGATTTTTGAAGTTGGAAAAAGTGTTAGTCCTTTGAGCAAGAATCTCTTGATACGTAAATTGGTATTGCTGTGGATAACTAGTTCGTTTTTCTTTTCAAAATAATCTGTGAAAGCGATTAGGCTATTAGGATGAGCTTGTAATTTAGTGAGAATCTCTTGTGTGTAGGTCGGTTGGTACAAATCATCTTGATGTGCGATGGTGACATAAGGTGTTTGAACAATAGAAAGAGCTTGATTCCAGTCTTTACCAATTCCTCCCCCTGTTCCTACATGTATAGGAATAGCATACTGTTGGCAGATATTGTGAATATGTTGGCTAGGTGTAGATGTATAAAGAGCAATATCTGTCGGAAGAGTTTGTGCCAGTAGCGATTGGATACAGTCCTCCAAATAGGGACTATCTCCGTAGGCACAAATTATAAAACTGTGCTGGTTTTGTAAGTTAGACATGTTTTTTTCCTTTGTGGTAGTAATAAAAAGTCAGGAGGCTCATCAAGAGTAGATAGACGAACATTGTGATGAGAAAACTGATAGCAGCACCCCAAAGCTGGTAGCTAGTAATCAACGGTCCAGTAAGCCATTTACTAAGAGCAAAGAGGCAGAGATAAATCAGTACCATGACCTGCTGTTTTCGAAAGATTGTCAGGATATTCTCGCAAACAATAGATAGTGAATAGAGAATACCTGCGAAGACTAAGATAGCCAAGGTGGCAGCATATGAGCTGAGATTTACTCCGTAAAGCAGGCTCAAGACAGGCACGCCAATCCAGTAAGCCATTAAGCTAGCCAAACTTCCGATTAAAAAAAGACTGAGGAAGAGTCTGCGGCAAATGGAGGCAAACTCGATTGTATTATTCTGGTGCCACAGTTTTGCCAATTCGGTAATTAAGGGGCGCACAATCAAGACGCAGAGACTCATAAAAAAAACAGGCATGAATAAAATGCTGAAATCACGTTGCATACCGGCTGTTAGGCTCCCATTGGCTAAGCCCTGTTCAATAACCTGTTTTGGTTCGTTAAAAATATAGGTTAATAAGAACCCGTTGATAAACAATGGAAGACAGGCTTTTAAAATCCCCCAGGCTTCCTTGTGTAGTAAAGGGGAGAAAAAGTTGGTTCCTCTAAGAGTAGAGAAATTTGCACTTTTCTTGACATCAAGTAGAAGGACAACCAGTCCGTTCCAGATGGCTAATCCTGCTAAGGAAAAAGCAAGATTTTGACTGATAGCTAAGCAACCAGCCAGTAATAGTATGCTTGTAGTATAACGAAAGGTCATATTTTGGCCGGCAATATCCAATCTCCCTTCCTGTTGGAAGAGCCCTTGGTAGAGGTCAGAGACAACGTCGCTAATTCGATAAGCCAATAGTAGAAATACTAGCAGATAGCTAGATTGATAAGAAGTTAGCTGTAGGAATGGTAATATACTAACGACCATAAAGAGTAGCGAATAGCATCGTGCTAAAAAGTAAGCTGGAAAAGAATGAGTTCCTTTGACATCTGTTCCTTGATAATTGCGTACCTGAAATAGCCCGATTACGACCCAAAGGTTGCCAATGGCATAGGCCATGCTAAAATCGTCAGCAGTCTGAGCAGTTGAAAATCGTGAAACAATTAAGAGATAAAAGACGGACACGCCTGCTGCAACTAAGTTACCTAGTAGATTCCAAAAATAGATGTTCTTTTGTATCTTATTCATCGTGTTTTAATCGTTCAATAGCAAGGGTTTGAACCAATTCCTTGACCTTGTTATCTAGTTTAGAAAGGCGAAGAGTTAGCTGGAATTGGTGGATAATGAGCAAAAAGATGATAAATAGAAATACAAAGTTGACTGGAAGGGAAATTCCTAATAAATTTGTCACTGTCTCCGCTACTTTTGGGAAGAGACTGAGGAAAAGGAGTAATCCAGAAAAGAAGAGCCAGAAAAGGGAATCCTGAATCTGAACTTGTGATTTCTGAATTCGTCGCAATATAAGACCAGCAGTGATGAGAGACGTGAGGATAAGAATTACTTGAAAGGTTGGAGTCATAGATTAGTTTCGCTTTCTAATGCCTTGGATAATGAGAATAGAGGCAAACATGTGTAACATATATTGGATAGACCGAGATAAGGTCAGATAGCTTTGGCCGCCTTGTCTCTCCTGCATGCTTACCTGTACTTCTTTTACCTTGATACCATTTCTAATCAGATAGGAGACGGTATCTGGTTCAGGACCATAATTGATGTTTTGAGAAAATTCTTTGATGAGAGTGGCATTAAACATGCGCATGCCAGAGGTAGGGTCGGTCACTTCTTTACCAGTCGTTAAACGAATGGCCCCAGCAATTAGACGATTCCCTAGCATTCTCAGTGACCAGTTTTTCTTTTGGTTGACGAAACGAGAACCGATTACCAGGTCATACCCGAGGTCTATTTGGTCTGCAAGGTCCTGTATATACTCGGGTAAATGTTGCCCATCTGCATCAAACTGGATTGCTTTTTGATAGCCTGCTTGATAGGCGTATTTTAGACCTGTTTGAAAAGCACCTGCTAATCCGAGATTGACAGGTAAATCGAGCATAGGGTACCCTTTTTGATGACAAATCTCCCCGGTTTTATCTTTAGAGCCATCGTTGACAATGACATAGTCAAACTGAGGGAAGTTTGTTTCCAGATTTTCAACAACAGTTAAAATGGACTCTTCTTCATTATAAGCGGGGATTACAATGAGTAAGTCAGATTTTTTCACACAATATCTCCTAAAAGGTAATTTATTATATTATACCAATTTTTAAGTAGCTTTGACAAGTAAAACTGGGATTTTGGCGTGGGATTTTGGTGTAAAACTTTAGTAATATTCGAACTTAATGCTTGGAACTGGTAGAGAAGAAATGATTTCAAAAACAAGTCAAAGTTCTTGACAGTTTTCCTAGAAAGACGTATAATCTCTACATAGCGATAAAAACCACTATGTAGTAACAATTAGAAAAGAGAAAATCCTATGTCAAACTTTGCAAAACTTCAAGAAACTCGCCGTTCAATCTACGCACTTGGTAAAGACTTGCCAGTATCAAATGAAGAAGTGGTAGCACTTGTTGAGAAAGCCATGAAAGAAGCTCCATCAGCTTTCAACTCACAATCTAGCCGTACAGTGGTACTTTTTGGTGCAGAGTCAGAAGCTTTTTGGAACGAAATTGCCTACAGCGAATTGGAAAAAGTAACGCCAGCAGAAGCGTTTGAAGGCACAAAAGGTCGCTTGGCTAGCTTTGCAGCAGGTGCAGGTACTATCTTGTTCTTCGAAGACCAAGACGTGGTCAAAGGCTTGCAAGAGAGCTTCCCGCTTTACGCTGAAAACTTCCCAATCTGGTCTGAACAAGCTCACGGTATCAACTTGTACGCAGTATGGTTGGCTTTTGCTGAGAAAAATATCGGTATGAACGTACAACACTACAACCCATTGGTTGATGCACAAGTTGCTGAAAAATACGGTATCCCAGCTAACTGGAAACTCCGTGCCCAAGCACCATTCGGAAGCATCGCAGCTCCAGCAGCAGACAAAGACTACATGGCGGATGCTGACCGTGTAAAGGTTTTTGGTAACTAGTAAAGTTTACAGTTTGCTTTATTACGTCGTTAATTCGCTTTGGCGTACTTCAGTACAGCCTGCAGCTCGTTGCCTAGTACTAAAAGCAAACTGAAAACTTTACCCTGCGATGGGATCAGACGTTGTTGACTTGATGTGATGAACTTCAGTTCTATCTACATCTGCGTCGCCTAGTCTGACTTCAATTTTCATTGAGTATACGTACTTACAGTTTGCTTTATTACGTTGGTAGATGAGGAAACTTTGTTTCCTTATTTCCAACTTCAAACACTCCACTGGATTGTTTGAACTCGCTTTGGCGTACGTTACGAGCGTTACTTACTATCGTAAGTAAGATTTCCAACTTTCAACAGTCACTACCCTGACTGTTGAAGCAGCCTGCAGCTGTTGATGCGAACTCTGTTCGTTTTATCTCCCACCTCTAACTATCTCCCAGATAGTTAGAGCTAGTACTAAAAGCAAACTGAAAACTTTATTCTGCGAAAATTGGAAATATTTCTTGGTCAGCTTGCCTTGGTGAGTGTAATGCTCTGGTGTGGCGACGGATAGAAACCGATAATATCAAAGAATACCGTTTAAACTTCCTGTCTCAGTCAGGAAGTTTTTTTGTCAGCCCAGCTTCAAAATATGATACAATAATAGGGTATTTCAAAGTACAAAGGAGAAAAAGATGGTATTACCAAATTTTAAAGAAAATCTCGCTAAATATGCTAAACTCTTGGTTTCAACAGGTATCAATGTCCAACCTGGTCACACGGTGCAATTGACAATTGGTGTGGAACAGGCTGAATTGGCACGCTTGATTGTCAAAGAAGCTTATGCTCACGGTGCTAAGGAAGTCTTGGTCAACTGGTTGGACGATGTGATTGCGCGTGAACGTTTGGTCAATGTTGATGTGGAACTCTTGGAACAAGTTCATCCACAACGCATCACTGAAATGAACTACCTCTTGGAGCGTAAGGCTAGCCGTTTGGTTGTCTTGTCAGAAGATCCAGGTGCTTACGATGGCGTTGATCCAGAGAAATTGTCTCGCAACGCTCGTGCTCTCAGCCAGGCTTTGAACCCAATGCGGCAAGCATCCCAAGCTAACAAAATCAGCTGGACACTCGGTGCAGCCCCTGGTTTGGAATGGGCTAAAAAAGTCTTTCCGAATGCAGCGTCTGACGAAGAGGCAGTGGACCTCCTTTGGGATCAAATCTTCAAGACTTGCCGTATCTACGAGGAAGATCCAATCAAGGCTTGGGAAGAGCACGAAGCACGCTTGGTGGCTAAGGCTAAGGTCCTCAACGACGAGCAGTTTGTCAAATTGCACTACACAGCTCCAGGAACAGACCTCGTACTCGGTATGCCGAAAAATCACTTGTGGGAAGCGGCTGGTTCGGTCAATGCCCAAGGTGAACACTTTATTGCCAACATGCCAACAGAAGAGGTCTTCACAGCACCTGACTACCGTGTGGCAGACGGTTATGTAACGTCAACAAAACCACTCAGCTACAATGGTAACATCATCGAAGGCATCAAAGTAACCTTCAAAGACGGTGAAATCGTGGACGTGACGGCTGAAAAAGGCGACGAAGTCATGAAGAAATTGGTCTTTGACAACGCTGGTGCACGTGGTCTCGGTGAGGTTGCCCTTGTGCCAGACAAGAGCCCAATTTCTCAATCAGGTGTGACCTTCTTCAACACCCTCTTTGATGAAAATGCCTCAAACCACTTGGCGATTGGTCAAGCCTATGCCTTTTCTATCGAAGGTGGTACAGAAATGAGCCAAGAAGAGTTGAAAGAAGCTGGTCTCAACCGTTCAGATGTCCATGTGGACTTCATGATCGGCTCTAACAAGATGAACATTGACGGTATCCGTGAAGACGGTACCCGTGTACCGATTTTCCGTGACGGTGAATGGGCTATCTAATGAATTTTAAGACTGGGCAACCAGTCTTATTTTGTAAGAATAGGAGGAATACGAGATGTTGGCAAGTATTATTGCAGGTGCGATTATCGGTCTAATCGCGGGAGCTTTGACTTCTTCGGATGACCGTCGCGGTTGTTTGGGAAATATTATCTTAGGGCTTGCAGGTTCGTGGGTTGGCCAGTTACTCTTTGGTGACTGGGGACCTCAGCTGGCTGGAATGGCTGTAGTACCTTCTATTCTAGGCTCTATTCTCCTGGTGGCGATTTTCAGTAGTTCCAGACGATAAGGGGACCGACAAACTTCTGAGAGGGAGTTTGTTTTTTTATGCTTGGCCTGTCGTTTACGAGTGCAAAAAAACTGACCGAAAATTTTTCAGTCAGTTTCATTTTATTTTTACTCAATCACCAGCATTCCTTCTTTAACAGCCAGCGGGTGTTCTGGGTCGATGCGGTCGTAGAACATGATACCGTTGAGGTGGTCGATTTCATGTTGGACCACAATGGCATTGAAGCCTTTGAGTTTGATACGGTGTGTTTCTCCATTTTTGTCCATGTAATCAACAGTCACGCGCGCATGGCGGACAACGTAACCTTGGACTTCGCGGTCAACGGATAGGCAGCCCTCGCCCCCTTCCATAGCCGCTTCTTGGACAGAATGTGCCACAATTTTAGGGTTGTACATGACCTCTTGGAGGGAGTAGGCTTGGGCAGGTGGATTGCCTTCCTCATCTTCTGGATTTGGGACTAAGACAGCAATGATGCGTTTGGAAACGTCAATCTGAGGTGCAGCTAGACCAACTCCGCCACGGAGTTTCATTTTTTCAGCCATGACAGGATCCTGCGAATGTTTGAGGAATTGCAACATTTTTTCGCCTAAAATAATTTCCTGATCAGATAGAGGAAATGCAACTTCTTCGGCAACTTGGCGTAGGGTTGGATGCCCTTCACGGATGATGTCATCCATGTCAATCAAATGGGCAGCTTTTGTCAATCGTTCAATAACAGACATGATTCTCTCCTTTGAATATAGTTAAGATAAGTATAGCATGAAATGGGAGAGAATAAAAGTCGGACTTTTCTATCCATTCGCTTTCAAATCTGTTATACTAGTAAAAGACGAACGTTGAAAGGGAGAAAAATGAAAAGAATTTTAGAAAAAGCCAGTTTGCTGGCCCTATCCACCATGCTGGTTTCGACATTTGCTGTCTCACCAGCTATTCCACAGATGATTAAGCATTTTGCCCAGCAGGGAATTGCAGCGGCCCAGGTGGAAAACTTAATTACGGTGACCTCTTTTGCTATTATGGCTGCCCTATTGGCAAATGGTCTAGTTGTCCGTTTCTTGTCTGAACGAAACATTATCATTGCAGGGCTTTTGCTTATGGCCATCGGCGGAGCTTTGCCCATGTTTCTAACTGCTTATCCTCTGATTTTATTGGCTCGCATCTTGCTTGGTTTGGGGATTGGCTTAATCAATGCGCGTGCTATTAATATCATTGGTAATTTTTTCATCGGTCAGGAGCGGGTGCAGATGATGGGCTTGCGTGGTTCAGCAGAGGTGCTGGGAAGTGCAGGGCTTACCCTCCTTGTCGGTTGGTTGACCCAGTTTGGTTGGCAACCTGCCTTCTTGGTCTACCTTTTTGCCTTGGTCATCTTGGCTCTCTTCCTTCTCTTTGTGCCCAAGGAAGAATTACTTGCTCGCATGGAGGTAAAGGTTGAGGAGAACGCGCCCAAGGTCAAACTGGACAAGACCATGTGGAAGATGGGAATTTATCTGGCATTCTTAGCCTTCTTTGTTATCAATGTCAATACCTTCCTGACCATTCGTATTCCTCAGATTGTTTTAGCCAAGGGCATCGGTACTGCTCAGCAAGCCAGTCTCATTCTCAGTCTTATGCAGGTCATGGGGATTGTGGCAGGGACGGTCTTTAGTGGCTTGGTTGGTCGTTTGAAGAGCTGGCTTTTAGCTGTTTCCTACGTGGTCTTTGGACTCGCGGTTGTCGGCATTGCCTTTGCGGATAATCTCTGGGTGCTGGGACTCGGTGGCATGGTGTCAGGATTTTTCTACAGCATCATTCTAACTATTGTCTTTAGTCAGGTAACAGACCGTGCACCCAAAGCCTTGCTCAATGCGGTCATGACAATCGTCCTTATGGGCTGCAATATCGGCGGTGCGACATCTGCTATCTTGCCGACTTATTTGGAAAAACTCAACCCAACCCCAACAGGAGCCTTTGGTATTTACGCCATCGGCTGTGCCTTGATAAGCGCGGGCTTGATTTATAAACAAATGAAGAAGTGGGAGTGAGAAAGAACTCGACTGGTCTAAAAAGAGTTCGTCTTCTCACCCCCGCACAGTTGATTAGGTCAGATTTGGAGTGTAATACACGAACAAATCTGCCAATCAACCACTGCGCTGAGATGTTGGCTCGAACTCTGAGTAGTAGCTGCTGGACTTGAGCCCAGCCTCTTTTGGTATAATATTCTTATGTTAGAAAACAACCACTTAAATGAATTAATACTTCGTTTTCCCGAGGATGTTCAGTTGATTTTTAAGGACATGATCCCCTCCTATCAGTTGGGCTATGTGGATTATGTTTATCAAACAGATAATTACGGCACCCAAAACCGCAGGATTAAAAACTTGTCTAAAAATTTTCGGAAGATGGATTACTTTTACATCACGCCCCTGTCCCAGGATCTGGCATTGGAAATTGCTAACCATTGGCGCTACCAAGCCCCTTTGGATGTCTATACGATTAGTGTAAACTCCGAGACTTATGCTGAGATGATTTCACCAGAGGCGCGTGGGGACCGCTTTTTTGCAGTCATCCGCAATGCCGCCCTCATGGGCTATTTCTGTATTGACCAAGATGGCGAGACAGTTGACATTCGTTTGGGCATGAAACCTTCTTTGATGGGTCAGGGAAATGGCAGAGCTTTCTATCAGGCTATTGAAGACTGTGTAGAGCATGTTCAACCAGCTAGTATCAAACTGACAGTTGCTACCTTTCATCGAAAGGCTCAAACCCTCTTTCATGCTTTTGGATTTACAGAAAGAGAAAAGCAAGTAGAATATATCAAAATGGAAAAGAAAGTCGTATGCGATTAGATAAATTTTTAGTGGATTGTGGTGTTGGCAGTCGGACGGAAGTCAAAAAACTCTTGAAAAGTAAGCAAGTCACTGTCAACGGTCAGGTTGAAACCTCTCCCAAGCAACAGATTGACGAAAAGTCAGATCAGATTGCAGTAGCAGGTCAGGTCTTGAGTCATGAAACCTTTGTTTACTATCTGTTAAACAAGCCCAAGGGTGTGATTTCAGCCACGGAGGATGACCGCCATCGGACTGTCTTGGACCTGCTAGATGATACAGCTCGCCAGAAGGAAGTTTTTCCTGTTGGACGCTTGGACATCGATACCCATGGCTTGCTCCTCTTGACCAACAACGGTCAGCTGGCTCATGCCATGCTTTCTCCGAAAAAACATGTTGATAAACTCTACCGTGCACAGGTTGACGGGATCATGACCCAAGAGGATGTCGAACGATTTGCGGTAGGAATTGAGCTGAAAGACTTTACCTGTCAACCAGCCCAGTTGACCATCCTCTCTACAGATGAAGCTAAGCAGACCTCGCTGGTTGAAATAACCATTCGCGAAGGCAAGTTTCATCAGGTTAAACGCATGGTACAGGCCTGTGGCAAGACCGTGACAGACTTAGAACGGCTCTCCATGGGCCCCTTGGTCTTGGACAAAAATTTGGGTTTAGGTGACTTCCGCAGACTGACCACAGAGGAGTTGGCTAGCTTGGAAGTGTTTGGAGTAGAATTGTAAACTATCGGTCCTGCGATAGTTTTTTCTTATAGCTGAGCATAGTTTATTGGTATTAGACGAGGGAGCCGTGCCTTGCTATACTTAAGGAAACAAAGGAAATGGAGGAGCCTATGTCAGTAGAAGAATGGAAACAAGCACCGATTGCGATTTTGGGAGCAGGTGCAGTTGGAAAAGCGATTGGAGCGGATTCTAAGTTAGCTGGGAATCGTGTCCACTTGTTTGAGTTGCCAGAATTTGCAGGGCAGACGTTAAAAAATCTGGACAAGACAGGGGTCACCTTGACAGGTGGACAAAATAGTCTTTACGGTTTTGAGCGTAGCGGACGTGCCTTTTTTGACCTAGTGACAGACCGCATTGAAGAGGCTGTAGCAGGAGCTAAGATTGTCATTGTGGCGGTGCCGTCCATTGCCCATGACCAATTTTTTGAAGCCTTGGTGCCTGTCTTAGAAGATGGGATGATTGTTCATATCATTCCGGATAATTTTGGCAGTTTGAAACTTCGTAAGAAGATGAGAGAGTTGGGTTGTCAGAAGCAGGTTATTGTCGGTGGTTGGACCAGTGCCCCTTATGGAGCTCGAATTGTCAGGGAAGGCGGGGTCATGACGCCAAAAATTGAGTTAAAATATCGGGCTATTACGCTTCGGGGTGCAGCTCTGCCTTTGACCGACCAAGACATCTTCCTAGAAAGTTCACGGGCGATTGGGGCCTTTGATGCGATTACGGAAGGGGACGGTGTGACAGGTGGCCAGACTGTTTTGGATGTTGGTTTTAGCAATGTCAATCCAGTCCTACATTGTCCTGGTACGATTTTGGGGGCTAGTGTGATGGAGAATTTTGGTCGGATTTTCGGTGGCAATGATCCGCTCCAGTACTCGATCTATTCGCACGCTTATAGTGAATCCGTGGCGGAAGTGCAATATGCCTTCTATCTGGAACAGGTGCAGCTGGCAGAGGCGATTGGTGTTGATTTGCTTCGTTATCCCAAGGAGAATTTTTTGTCGCGGACCAGTATTTTGGGGCCAGAGTATATGGGAGATGACTGCATTGTTCCCTTTGACCAGCAGTTTCCGATGGCTTATGGGACAGGCCCCTTTACCATTCAGGACCGCTATGTGACAGAGGATGTGCCTGTTGGTTGTCACATCTATCATGAATTAGGTAAGAAATACGGGGTGGCTACGCCGGTTATTGATAGTATGATTGTCTTGGGCTCCGTCATGACAGGTCGTAAATCTTTTGAAGAAGGTTTAACATTGGAAGATTTGGATTTGGCTCATTTGAATAAAGAAGAGACTCTAGCTTATCTAGAAACAGGTCTCTTTCGAGTGAAGGAGGCGTAAATGACACATTTCAGAGCGAGCATTGAGAGTGCAGGGCAGCTGGATCAGTTTTATCAGGGGCAGAATGCTTCTGTGGCAGGATTTTCAATCGGGATTATTACCATTGACTTTAACTATGTCAAGTTGCCAGGCAATGTGGCCAATGCGACTACTTTCTCTTTTCCAGTCGTCTATGAAGATATCGTATTGGAAATAGAAGATTTGTTCAATGGTGAGGAGAAGCTATTGGATATGGTCATTGAGGCGGCTAAGAAGCTGGAGAAAAAGGGTGTACGGGCCATTGTCGGTGCTTGTGGGTACTTCAATCACTTTCAGGAACAGGTGCGAGACGCAGTAGCGGTCCCAGTTTATCTTTCTAGTGTTCTTCAGATTCCCTTGATTAAAATGGGACTCAAACCAGACCAGAAGATTGCAGTCTTGGTGGCAGATGGTGAAGGTGCAAATGCTGATTTTTTCGCCAAAGCCAATGCTTCTATCTCAGATTGTATCATCAAGGAAATTGGTAGCTTGGAGAGTTTTACTCCTATTCGATACAACAAGCCCTATCTGGATAACGGTCGCTTGAAGGCTGATCTGATTACAGTCGTTGAGGATTTACGAGCTAACCATCCGGAAATTGGAGCCATTTTGCTGGAATGTAGCGATCTTCCTCCCTACGCAGCAGCCCTTCACCGTGCAACGGGTTTACCTGTCTTTGATTTTACGACTCTTATCAATTGGGTCCATTCAGCGGTGGTTCGTAGAGAATTTTACGGTTATATGTAAGAACCTGTGTATGTAAAAAATCGACCCTGTAGAGTCGATTTTTTCTTATGCATCTGCAGGTGCAAAAACAACCTGACCATTTTGAAATTTTTCAATACGAGCGAGTGAAGTAACAGGTACGCCTGCATCTATCAAGACTTGGCGGCCGTCTTGGAAGGACTTCTCGATGACGATACCAACGCCAATTACCTGAGCTCCAGCCTGTTGGATAATATCAATCAAGCCTTTTGCTGCTTGTCCATTGGCCAAAAAGTCATCAACGATTAGAACACGGTCCTCAGGCGACAAAAACTTACTAGCAATAGAAACGGTGCTAGTGACTTGCTTGGTGAAGGAGTAGACTTCAGATGTCAAAATGCCTTCGGTCATGGTAATATTTTTATGTTTTTTAGCAAAAATCATTGGCACATCTAGGCTTTCTGCAACATAGACGGCTGGTGCAATACCAGAGGCTTCGATTGTGACAACCTTAGTAATTTCTTTAGAGCGATAGGCATCTGCCAAGACCTGCCCCATTTCTTTCATCAATTTAAAATCAACCTGATGGGTCAAAAATGAGTCAACTTTTAAGATGTTTTCTCCTAATACCTGACCATCTTTTAAAATGCGTGCCTCCAAAGCTTTCATGTTTATCTTCTCCTCCAAATGATACTTTTGTGTATTATAGCATTTTTTTGCCAAAATCAAAACAATAAACGAATTTTTGTGTTGATATATTGTATATATCGACAAAATTCATTGAAAAATACGAATGTTCTGTGTTTGTTGGAGCGAAATGTATTGAAATTGTTCATGTTTTCTGATAGACTAATACCATTATTTAGGAATAAAAAAGGAGAAATCATGTCTCAGGAAACAACAAATGAACATTCTTCGGAAATGCTCTATGGAATTGATGAACAACCACCAAAAGGGATGGCTGTTTTGCTTGCTTTTCAGCATATTTTAGCAGCTTTTGCAGGAATCATCGCAGTGCCTCTTGTCGTTGCAAGTGCCTTAGGATTGTCAGTTGAAGATACTTCAATTATGGTATCAGCCTCTATCTTTGTTGCTGGTATTGCCACCATTTTGCAATCTAAAGGTGTTGGCCCAGTAGGTTCACGTGTCTCTGGTATGATGGGGACGGACTTTACCTTTGCCAATCCTGCTATCAGTGTTGGTAGTCAGTTGGGAATTGCTGGTATCGTGGGTGCAACCATTGTTGGTTCATTTGTAGAGATTGTTCTCAGTCGTTTTGTCAAACCCTTGATGCGCTTCTTTCCGCCATTGATTACAGGGACTGTTGTATCCCTCATCGGTATCACCCTGATGCCAGTAAGTATGGACTGGGCAGCTGGTGGAGCTGGCGCTTCAGACTATGCTTCAGTTGAAAATATCGGTATTGCCTTTATCGTCTTGGTCTTCACCCTAGCATTGAATCATTATGGTAAAGGAATGTTGAAAACAGCGTCAGTCTTCTTTGGGATGGTCTTTGGATATGTCCTCTGTATTCTGCTTGGAAAAGTAGATATGTCTGCTGTTGGAGAAGCAGCCTGGTTTGCTCTTCCTAAAATTTTCCATTATGGTGTAAAATTTGACCTATCTTCTATTCTAGCCTTCATTCCAGCCTATGTCGTATCCTTGATTGGTACGGTAGGGATTATGATGGCCATTGGAGAAGCCTCAAATCAAAAGATTTCTTCTGAGCGGGCAGCAAATGGTGTTCTTGCAGATGGTGTTGGTTCCTTGATTGCCGGTGTTTTTGGTGCTGGTCCAAATACAGCCTTCTCACAAAACGTTGGTCTCATTACTTTGACAAAAGTTGCTAGTCGTCATGTTATGATTATTGCGGGTATCATTCTCACCCTACTCGGTGTCTTTCCAAAACTATCTGCCCTGATTTCCATCATGCCGCAGCCTGTTCTTGGTGGTGTTGGGATTATCATGTTCGGTTTGGTTGCAGCCCAAGGAATTAAGACCCTTGCAACGATAAAAATCGGTGACCGAGAGCTCTTGATTATTTCCATTGCCTTTGCACTGGGTATTGGTGTGACCGTTCGTCCAGAATTATTGAGTCATCTTCCATCAGCTCTTCAAATGGTCTTCTCATCAGGTATTTCAACAGGAACTCTGGCTGCCTTGGTATTAAATCTGGTGTTGAAAGAGGAAAAATAAGAGTTATTTTATTAGTTTGCTTAGATGAAAAGAGAATGCTGGGCAAAAAGCCCAGGACCACTACTCAGAGTTCGTGTCAACATCTCAGCGCAGTGGTTGATTGGCAGATTTGTTCGTGTTTTGCACTCCAAATCTGGCCTAATCAACTGTGCGGGGGTGGGAAAACGAACTCTTTTTATCTTGGTCGAGTTCTTATACGAAAACTCAAAAGAATGCAAAAACTCCCTCCCTATGATAGAATCAAAGCGAAAAAATTTTTGTATTTAGGCTACTAGCTCGTCCCTAGTAGTCTTTTTCTGTGCTAAAAATTCAGGATACG
>NZ_JAMWEM010000005.1 GCF_024509525.1 Streptococcus suis | reverse complement strand
TTAATACTATCAAGTAAATGAGCTTTAATCTGATCTAGCATGACTTTTCCCCTTTTATTTTTAGTGTACCATAGAAAAAACTAACCTACCACAAAACGTGATAGGTTAGTTAACTTAATGACATTGGGCTTTTGTCCCAGCCTCTTTCTATTTTCAAAAAAATACAGAAATTTGAATAAAAATACAATAAAACTGTTGACAAGTGTATAAAAATGAATTATACTAGGAACATCTTTTGAAAGAAAGGCAGAAAATATGGGGAAAATTGCTTTCAAAGCCCGATGATTGTCTAATGTTGGAATAAATATTCAGTGATAGACAAAAAAAGGAGAAAATTATGAAATTTACAAAGTATATGATGACAGGATTAGCAGTAGTGGCAACCATGACCTTGGCGGCATGCAGTAGTTCAGAAAAGACGGCAGAGGATACCTCCTTGTCCAAGATTGAAGAAAAAGGAACTCTAGTAGTGGCTCTGAATCCAGAATTTGCACCATTTGAGTTCAAAACCCTGGTTGATGGAAAAGATACCCTTGTTGGAGCAGATATTGAATTAGCAAAAGTTATCGGCGAGGAGCTTGGAGTGGAGGTGGAATTCTCAACTATGAGTTTTGACAATGTTTTGAATAGTGTACAAAACGGGAAGGCTGATATTGCTATTTCTGGGATTTCGGCAACAGAAGAACGTGCAAAGGTTTATGATTTTTCAGTTCCGTACTATACTTCTACAAACAAACTCATTATTAACAAAGCGGATATTGATGAATATACAGACTTGAAATCCTTGGCTACATCTACTATCGGTACACAAAAAGGCTCTATTCAAGAACAAATCGCTACAGAGCAATTTTCAAAAGCAACTATTCTGTCCCTGACATCTAATGGAGAGTTAATCAATCAGTTAAAATCTCAGAAATTAGATGCAGTAATATTTGAAGAACCTATTGCCAAAGCTTATGTTGCCAAGAATGATGACCTGATGATTCTTGATGTACAAATTACTAGTAGCTATTCAGATGCCTATGCCATTGCTTTACCAAAGGGAAGTACTGCTTTGAAGGAAAAGATTGATGCAGTAATTACTGAATTAGTTGAATCTGGAAAGATGGATCAATTAGTGCAGGAAGCCTACGACCTTTCCATTAGTCAGTAGAATGTTATTTTATGCAAATACAGAATAAATAATCAAAAATACACTTGACAAGTGAATAAATATAAGATATACTGGTCTAGTATTTTTGAAAAATGCATAGAAAACAAGAGGAAAAATTATGAAACTGAAAAAATTATTTACAGCAGCAACTGCACTTGTAGCAGGCTTGACCTTGGCAGCTTGTTCATCATCCACTAGCCAGTCATCTCAAAGCACGCTTGAAAAAATCAAGGAAAAAGGAACGCTTGTCGTTGCGACTAGTCCAGACTACGCACCATTTGAGTTCCAAGCACTTGTAGACGGTGAAAACCAAGTTGTCGGTGCAGATATCATGATGGCACAAAAGATTGCGGATAAACTAGGTGTTAAACTAGAAATCTCTTCTATGAGTTTTGATAATGTCTTGAGCAGCGTTCAAAACGGAAAAGCTGACATTGCTATCGCAGGTCTATCTTACTCAGACGAACGTGCGAAGGTCTTTGATTTCTCAGATAGTTATTATCAGATTCAAGATGTACTTCTGATTAAAAAGTCAAACTTGGAAACTTATACAGATTTGGATGCATTGGCAGATAAGAACCTTGCAGTCCAAAAAGGTTCCACTCAGGAGACTTATGCTAAAGAAAAAATTAGCAGTTCTAACATTGTTTCCTTGACACTTATGGGAGAAGCAGTCAACGAACTCAAATCAGGACAGGTTGAAGCAGTCCTGATGGACTCACCAGTTGCTGCAGGATATGTTTCGCAGAATTCAGACCTTGCCATTGCTAAGATTAGCTTCCCAACAGTTGATGAAAATTCGAAAGTAATCGCTATGCCAAAAGGTAGCGACGATCTCAAAGCTGAAATAGACGCTATTATCAAAGAGATGAAGGCAAATGGAGAAGTCGAGTCCTTCTTAGAAAAAGCTGCTACCTATACTGCAGTTGAATAAATAATGAAACCTATCACGGAGTGCGCTACTGAAATGTTAGAAAACAGTCTAATATTTTCAGGAATCGTACAAAGCGATAGGTTTTAATTTTTCCTACTCTTCGCTTTTAATATATAGTAAAATAGAGGGCAGAAAAGGAAAAGCAAGATGCGATTTTCAATGACAAATAGCAGCGATTTTGTTATAATGATGCTAAACTAAGCCGTCTTGTCGGCTTTTTTAACTGAAAATATATGAATGAAGGACAACTATTCAATGGTTGAATGGATTGCTTACAGGTTATAGGAACTTCGGTATGATTTTAATTGAGTTTAACCATTGAAAACCCTTGAAATTCAAGGGTTTTCAGCATAGTTTATGTTAGATTGCCTGATATCATATTTAGGAATTTATAAGCAGTAATACTCAATAATAACCAATTTTTGGTGCCTAATTTAATCATAATTATTGAGTAATCAGAATACTCTGGTTGCTTTTCTTTTTGAAGAATGATGTAGGAGGTGTCTATGAACGCTCTCTTGTTTGATGAGCGACCCATTGTCGCAAATCCTGTCTTGGCCAGAGAAATAGGTTTGAATGAAGCAATTGTACTCCAACAAATAAATTTCTGGCTTGAAGTAAACAAACAAAATGGGAAAAATTTCCACGATGGTAGATATTGGACATATAATTCGATTCGGGCTTGGCATGAGTCCGATTTTTCATATCTTAGTTATGAGACAGTAAAGAGGACTTTTTCAAAAATCGAAAAGCCGGCTATTTACTGATAGGGAATTACAATAAAGACCCAAGGGATAAAACAAAATGGTATTCATTGAACCACAACAAAATTTACGCATTACAGGAGGAGGTAAAGCAACAGCGAAATGACGCGCTAATAAAGCTTTAAAAAAATTACATAAGAATAATATAACCAATGCACTAGTTCAGAATGACCCAATGGATTGGGTCATTCTGCTCTAATGCAATGTGTCAATTCGACCCAACCATTACCAAATAAAACTTCAAATAATACTACTGATAATACTTCGGGGATGATTATCATAAGGAAATTAATGTTCCACTTGATTACGAATCATACCTTCATAATATCTTTTTTAGGAGTCGAAGTCTCCTTGCTGTATGATATTTACTACTAGGCGCTTATGACCCTGTTGTTGAAGATTTACCTCTTGTTCCACCACTGACTGGTAGCTTGGTGCACACTAGGTTATCAAAAAATGGCAAAGTAAAAGAAACGGTCAACGGGCTGTTTCTTTTTTGATTTTTATAAGTAAGAAAATTCCTAAACCTGCCAGTAAGAAAAAGACGACACTTCCAAGTAATATGGTCATTAGCTGATTGTTTGGCGATAAGGGGGCATCGCTAAATTCCTTTAACATCATTGTTTGTAAGAAAAAGATTGAAAAGAGTGTAGAAGAAAGATTGATGGATTTTGTTGCGATTTGACGAGGACTATTGTCTAGCCGAAGTTTTAGAATATTAGAAACGGCTAGACCAGCGTTAATGAAGGTTGCTAGAGCAGTAACATAGACTAAGTAAGTATAGCTCGATTGTAGCAAATCGTCGTGGTTGGCAACAAAAATGACGATTATATGAAAGATAAGGGCGGATAGGATAATAAAATATGCAGTTCGTTTCAATAATCTCCAAGAAGAAGGGTCTTCTGGATTTGTCCGATAGTCATGGCTAATATAATGCTTTGCTCCGGCAAAGACCAAGTGATAAAAAGCGTAGACCAAGTACCAAGGAGAGTGTAATAAGAAACTGGAAACAAGGGCAATCAAGACGTAGATTGTGTTGTAGAATGCACCAAGCGTCATACCGATGGTGGTGGTTAGCCACTTATTTTGAAGCAATGCTATCCCCTTGAACAATCGGTGGATCAAGCAGTAAAGTAGCCAGAGATCGCAGAAAAAGAAGAGACCTGACAGGAGAGCGGCGGGTAGAGCAAAGGTTGACGGTAGTATATCCCAGATAACGCAGCAACCTAGACCAATCATGACAAGATTAAGAACGGCTATGGCAAGCCAATATCTTCTGTCCCAATGTAAAAATTGTAGCTGTTTCACAGTAATTCCTTTCTTATTAAATTTATCTGTATAGATAAAGCTGACATCTTGGTAGTCATTCATCCAGTAGGCTTTGAAATCCTCTGGAATCTGGGGCTGATAATCATGTCGTATATGGAAGATAGAGCGATGACAAGCTAATCTGTCGTGCAATCAATGCTTCTGGTAAACAAATCTTCATCACTTTTGACAGAGTTATCCCTTTTCTCCTTCTATCTTTTATATTGCTACAGTTTACCAAAAAATAAGCTAAAAAGCATCTGACAAATTAACAAGTTTAGACAGGCTGATAAGGCTAGCATATGGTTGAAGAAAGAATGGCTACAAAAGCTAGGAATGGTAGGCAGAGATATATTGGGAATACCATTGGAGACGGAGCCGTTATCGGCAGCAAGGGCGGTCTGATCTCTGTTGACGGTGAATTGCGGACCCGTAAATACGAAAAAGCCAACAGCAACCACTATGTGACAGAAATCTTGGTTAATACCTTCCAACTACTCGAAAGCCGAGCCCAACGTTCCATGAGAGAAAACAATACTGGCGATGACCGGGCTGATTTGGTCTTGGAAGAGGAAGAATTGTAGTTTTAGAAAATTTGTAAAAGGAATAGAAAGAAACTATTCCTTTTTTGTGTCCAGTGTAACTGTAAATCGTGTCTTTATTGTAGGGTTGCTATCAATTTCAATAGAACCATTTGATAGTAACAGGGCACGCTTGACAATGCTGAGGCCTAGACCAAGTCCTTCTCGTATCCCAGTTTTATCTTCCTGATAAAATTTATCGAATAGTCTGCTTAATTGTTCCGCAGGAATAAGTGGACCGTCATTTGTAAAGCTGACCTTGATGCCCTGATTTTCACGCCAAGCCTTGATGCTAATATGTCCATGCTCTTCTGTAAATTTGAGAGCATTACTCAGTAAATTGTTCCAAACATGCATCAAGAGCTGCGGATTGCCAAAATAAGTCAAGGGAGCCAAATCCAGCTCAAGTTGGATATTCTTCTGCTCTAAAATTGGATAGACTGAAATGGTTGCCTGTCGAATCTGTTCAGTCAGGTCAAACTCTTCCTTTTCAATGACAATCTCCTGTCCTTCTAAGGCAGTCAATACCATAACATTGTTAGCAAGCTGTTCTAATCGTCTAGCTTCCTTTGTGATTGTATCTAAATAGAGCTCCTTTTGCTCGGAGGAAAGGGAGTCGTTTCGGAGGAGCTGGGCAAATCCTTGAATCGAGGTGACCGGTGTTTTGAATTCGTGTGAAAACTGGTTAATGAAATCATCACGGAGCGTTTGGACCTGGCTCAGTTCATTTACCATGCGGTTGAAATCATGGGCGACATCTTGAAAGGGAGTGGATTGCTGGATAGAAATTCTTGTTGAAAAGTCCCCGTTGGCAACCCGTTTAATAGCCTTTGTCAATGTCAAAATGGATTTATCAATAGTTCGAGAGATGATGAGAATACCGATAAATAAAAAGATTGTATAAGGTATCAATTCAAAGACAAGGCTGGAAAATCGCTCCTTGTTTATCATTTGCTGACTGTAGAGAATGTAGTAAACAAAATAGTAGAGCATGTAGGTACCGACAAAAAAAACAATGTATTGCCGGAACATCCACCAGAAAAAGGGATGTTTTTTGAAAAAGCTCTCTTTTTTAATCATGAGTAATTTCTCCTTTGTAACCAAGTCCTCGAATAGTCTTTATGCTGAAATCTGGGATATGAGAACAAGCTTTTCGGATGCGGCTGATATGGGTTTTAACCGTATCTTCACTACTGAAGGAGTCCAAGCCCCAGATATCATCTAGCAACTGACTTTGTGTGAAAATCTGATTGGGATAAGACAGTAACTTAAACAACAAGTCAAACTCTTTCTTAGGTAGCTCCAATACTTGCTCTTTCCAACAAACTGTGTAGCTAAGCTGATCCAAACTCGTATCGCCGAAGTGTAGAGTACGGTTAATGGAAACACCGGCTCGACGCATGAGAGCAGTAATCCGCATATCCAATTCTTCAAAGTCGATGGGCTTGGTCAAGTAGTCATCAGCTCCTTGAGAAAAACTTTCCTTCTTATCAGAAATAGCAGATTTTGCCGTCAACATGATAATAGGAAGGTGTTGGTTTAACTTTCTTGTTTCCTGAACGAGTTGGATACCGTCCATAACTGGCACCATAATATCCGTTATCAGTAAATCCACCTGACCATTTTCAATCAACTCTAGGGCTTCCAGTCCATTGTTGGCTGTCAAAATGGTGAAACGGTCTTTTAAGTTTTCTTTGACCAGTAGTTGAATGCTAAAATCATCTTCAGCTAGTAGAATAAGTGCCATACTTACCTCCTGTTTTTATAAATTATAGCACAAAGAGAAGGTGTTCAAATTGGTAAAAAAGGAAAAATCTTAAAAGTTTACGTTCAGTTTACCTAGAGATTACTTTCAGTACACCTTTCTGCCGTAAAATAAAATCAATCAAGTAGGAGGACAACTTGTATGAATCATTTTAAAAAACTGTTTTAGAACAAATCTCTCAAAAACTTCATTTAATAGAGGATAATGCAAGAGAGCTACAAGATAAACGACTGTTCAATCAGTTGTTCGGCTCCCGGCATTTACTCCAAGAAGAGCTTGTTGATTTGGTGACGCAATTAACCTTGATGTCGGTCTATCTCAAACCCTATCAGATTTATTTTACAAATAGTCACTCAGATGCCTACTTCTCACATCTATTTGATGAATGGGAACGAGCAGTGCTGGAAGGTCAGTATCACAGGGTACAGCTAGAAGCTCAGGAAATGTCGATGACTTGATGAGCATTCCATTCGAATGCGCAGCATAGAAAGAAGAGGAAGAAACATGAAAACAGAATTAGAAAAAGCATTAGCAGGTTTAGAATACGACGCACGGGACCAAGAGGTGAGGGGAATGCAAGCCCAGGTCAAAAAATGGTGCCACGAGTTTAATCACGCAACACCAGACGATCCAATCAAATCCAGCTTACTGGCAAAATTGGTATCAGGCTATAATGACCAAGTATTCATTGAAGAAGGTTTACATTGTTTATTTGGGAAGAATATTCACTTTGAAGGAATGGCGATGTTAAATTACAATTGTACGATTCTGGATAGTCAGAAGGTTTATATTGGAGATAGGGCTTTAATTGGGCCAGGTTGTCAACTAATCTGTACCAATCATGCCTTGGATGCTGACGAACGGTTGGCAGGTTTGTTTGACAATAAGCCAATCCGCCTAGGCCGTCGTGCCTGGCTAGGAGCCAATGTAACCGTTCTTCCAGGTGTGACAATTGGAGACGGTGCAGTAATCGGTGCGGGATCGGTGGTTACAAAGGATGTTCCAGCCAATCATGTGGCGGTCGGCAATCCTTGTCGTGTGATTCGACCTATTACTGCGGAAGATAAATTAATGCGTGATGTCTTGCTCCAACGAGGAGCCTAGAAAAATAAGAAAGAGGTTTACCATGTCAGTTATTAGAGTAGAAAATATGACCAAGGATTTCGGTCACGGTCGCGGCATTTTCAATGTTGATTTTCAGGTGGGTAAAGGAGAGGTCTTGGGCTTCTTGGGTCCCAACGGTGCTGGGAAAACGACCACCATTCGTCACTTGTTAGGCTTTACCCAGCCAAGTAAGGGAACTGCAAAAATCATGGGTTTGGATTGCCTTGGACAACATAGTCAAGTTATGCAATACGTGGGCTATCTACCAGGAGAGATTGCCCTGCCAGAAGGTTTGACTGGTTGGCAATTTATCCGAATGATGCAACAAATGCGGCAAATTGAGTCAGATGACTATCTTCATTACTTACTTGATTTGTTTGAGCTTGACCCGTCAGGATCGATTAAGAGAATGAGTTTGGGAGACAAGCGAAAACTAGCAGTTGTAACAGCTTTTATGGGCAACCCAGATATTTTGATTTTGGATGAGCCGACTTCTGGACTGGATCCATTAATGCAGGAAAAATTTATTCAGTTCATGGTGGAAGAAAAGCGTCGAGGAAAGACCATTCTCTTGTCGAGCCATATTTTCCCCGAAGTAGAAGCAACTTGTGACCGCATTATCATCATAAAAGAGGGGAAATTGGTAGCAGAAGTAAACGCAAAAGAGCTAAAAAATGAAGATGAAAAGCAGTATAGTCTGTACTTTGACAACTATCAGGATTTGACAGATGCAGTAGCTTCTCTAGGAGGAGAAGAGCATGAGACAGAGGCCCTCCGCCTAGATGTTCAGGTCCAGACAAGTCAATTGCCTAACTTTTTAGGAGGCTTACGCCAGCTACGCCCAAGCAAAATTACAGAAAATCGGTTTGATTTAGAGTCCTATTTTTTAGATTTTTATCGCTCAGACCGCATATTTAAGGAGATTTAATATGGTTGAAAGTATGATTGTGACCAAAGGGCTTACCAAAAATTATGGTAAGAATAGAGGAGTGTTTGATATGAATTTAGATATCAAACGCGGTGAAGTGTTTGGTATCGTTGGCGTCAATGGTGCTGGGAAAACGACGACACTCCGAATCTTAATGGGATTTCTCAAATCCAGTCGTGGTAAGGCAACGATTAAGGGCAAAGATGTCTGGAAGGAATCAGCTGCTTTGAAAAGAATTGTCGGCTACGTTCCAGGAGAAATTGCCTTTCCTGATACCAAGTCTGGTCAGACCTTTTTGAAGATGCAGTTGGAATTGCTCCGCCAGAAAAGGCAGAACAATGCACGTGTCAATCAGCTGATTCAGCTTTTGAAAATTGATACCACGGCAGACATCAAGCGGATGAGTATTGGGAGCTTTTGGAGTGACCTTTGCTTTAGCAGGGATTGTCTTTGCGGCGTCAGGTATCTTTAATCTATCCAAAACAGTTATGTCAACAGGTGGCTTGGCTGTAATTGCCTTTATTATTCTAGCTATTGTTGGCTCTTTTGCAGATTATGGAGTACCGGATTTAGAGATTGTTCAAAAACTCACGGTTCTATCTCTTTATAACATTGACGATATTTTAGTAGAAGGTACTAAGTGGTTGCCACAACTAGCAATCTTAGGAGCTATTGGTGTAACAGGCTTTGCGGTTGGAAGTACCGTCTTTACACGAAAAGATCTTCCGCTTTAAATGGTAATCTTTCCACTTTATGAAAATGGAAAAATTACAGAAGATAAGTTATCCCGTCTATTCCCTGACTTTATTACTTTGTGTTAGTTATACTTTTGATCTAGGAAAAATTAATACATCTAAGTGTAAAGAATGTACGAGAGACATCATTTAACTCAAAAAAATATCTAGTGATCTCAATGGTATAAATATATGCTGAGACTAGCTATAGATGTATCCTGCTGTTAGTTTATTTGAATCTCTCTAATTATTAAGAATGAGTAAAGTTCCCCATAGTCTTTCGAATTTTGAATAGACAAAGGAGGAACTTTATTTATTGAGTAGCGGAATGAAAAAATAATGATACGAGTTAAATTTATTGTCTTAATAATTTGTCATATCAAAAATCCTCATTCAGGTATGTCGGGTACTTGAATATCAGTTGAGAATTGAAAATTCGGAAAAAGTAATAGTAGAACTCTAAATTACTGAATGGTAACAATGAGCGAGGATGATAAGGATAAAAATTAGATTTCCTAACTGATAGAGTAGTTGCTATCAAGCTTAGCAAATTTGAAGGACGCTTAATTAATATAGAATAGAGAAAAAATAGCCTATATTATGGTAAAATAGATGGAGTCTAGTATTGATACATGTACAAAGGAGATTCCCATGGCAATTATTCAATGGTTTCCGGGCCATATGTCCAAGGCCCGCCGGCAGGTGCAAGAAAACATCAAGCACGTTGATTTCGTGACCATTTTGGTCGATGCCCGCCTGCCCCTATCCAGCCAAAACCCCATGCTGACCAAGATTGTCGGCGACAAGCCCAAGCTCATGATTCTCAACAAGGTCGATTTGGCAGACCCTGCCCGTACAAAAGAATGGCAGAGCTACTTTGAAGGTCAGGGCATTCGCACCCTTGCCATCAACTCAAAAGAGCAAGCGACGGTGAAAAAGGTGACCGACGCAGCCAAGAGTCTGATGAAAGACAAGATTGAACGCCTCCGCCAAAGAGGTATTCAAAAAGAAACCTTGCGGACCATGATTATCGGTATTCCAAACGCTGGAAAATCCACTCTCATGAACCGTCTGGCTGGTAAGAAAATCGCCGTTGTCGGCAACAAACCAGGGGTGACCAAGGGCCAACAGTGGCTCAAGTCCAATAAAGACCTTGAAATCCTAGATACACCTGGGATTCTCTGGCCTAAGTTTGAAGACCAAGAAGTCGGTCTCAAGTTGGCTCTGACTGGGGCTATCAAGGACCAACTTTTGCCTATGGACGAAGTCACCATTTTTGGTCTGGACTATTTCAAGGCAAACTATCCAGAACGCCTAGAAGAACGATTTAAGGGTATGGATTTGGAGCAGGAAACGCCTGAACTCATCATGGATTGGACAAAAAAACTAGGTTTCCGTGATGATTATGACCGTTTTTACAATCTCTTTGTCAAGGACGTTCGGGACGGTCGTTTAGGCACTTATACATTAGACAAGGTGAGTGATGTAGATGGCAACGATTAAGGAAGTGACTGCTCTGCTGGCTCAGGTGGACAATCTAGACAGCACTGTCTGGACGGACTTAGCTCAGGATGAGCGAGTAGGGGTCCAGACTGCTATCAAGAAACGCCGTAAAGAGCTGGAAAAAGAAGCAGCAGAAGAT
This sequence comes from Streptococcus suis, assembly GCF_024509525.1. Lineage (GTDB taxonomy): Bacteria > Bacillota > Bacilli > Lactobacillales > Streptococcaceae > Streptococcus > Streptococcus suis_AC. The sequence continues at coordinate 147,297 of NZ_JAMWEM010000005.1, read as the reverse complement.
GCTCGCTTAGAAGCTATGCTATCTTACGAAAAAGCTCTTTATGAAAATGGGGTGGAGTTCATCGCTGGTATCGACGAAGTCGGCCGAGGGCCTCTAGCAGGTCCTGTGGTGGCAGCGGCGGTCATCTTGCCCAAGGGCTGTAAAATCCGCTACCTCAACGACTCCAAGAAAATCCCCAAGTCCAAGCATGAAGCCATCTACCAAGAAGTCATGGAGCGAGCGGTGGCAGTCGGTGTGGGAATAAAAGATGCAGCTGTCATCGATCAGGTCAACATCTACGAGGCGACCAAGTTAGCCATGTTGGAGGCTTTGGAGAAATTAAGCCAGAAACCTGACCACCTGCTCATCGATGCTATGAAGTTGAATACGCCCATACCGCAAACTTCCATCATCAAGGGAGATGCCAATAGCCTGTCTATCGCAGCAGCTTCAATCGTTGCCAAGGTGACGCGGGACAAGATGATGGCAGACTATGACAAGGAGTTTTCTGGCTATGGTTTTGCCAAGAATGCAGGTTACGGAACAGCAGAACACTTAGAAGGCTTGAATAAGCTGGGCATTACGCCCATTCACCGAAAGACCTTTGAGCCGATTAAATCTATGCTAGCAGGAGAGAAATCGTTGTGATAGTCTTTTTCTGGCTTTTACTAGCTTCCATCGGATTATTTGCCCTTCTTTATTTCAGGGAGCGACGGTCGATTTTTATCTCCCTATTTGCCTTGAACATCCTGGTCTGGGCCTTGGCTTGGATTGTTTCAACAGGTATTTTAGAAAATAACGAAATCTTGCGGTTATTGGCAATCGCTCTGGCAATGTTATTGGCTCTAGCCTTCTTAAGTGGTCCATTTGTCTTGCTGATTACCCTCTATCTGAACGGTTTTCGGATTTTGAAACGAGAAGGTGTCCGTTTTCATAACTTTTTATCGTTAGGATTAGCTATCGGCTTAACTTTCTATCTCTTTATCGCGCCATCTGTGGCAAGCTCCCTTTCTGGTATCAGTTTTTTCAATATGGTGTTTGTCTATGTTGGATTTTTAGTGTCCTATGCCATTATTATCAGTATGCTTTATACGACATCTAGCTTTGTCAATTTGGTTAATCTCTTCCCAGGGAAGCTGGATTATGTGGTGGTGCTGGGAGCTGGTTTGATTGGTGACAAGGTGACGCCACTTTTGGCTTCGCGGATTGACAAAGGCATAGCGGTCTACCAGAAACATCCTGGCAGCAAGCTCATCATGTCAGGCGGACAAGGTCCTGATGAAATCATAGCAGAAGGACAGGCAATGGCAAATTATGCCTTGGAACAGGGTATCCCTGTGGAAGATATCATTATTGAAAACCAATCGACCAATACAGAAGAAAATTTGAAATTCTCCTATGCCTTGATGAAATCAGGCAGTCGATTTGCCCTTGTAACCAATTACTATCATGTTTTTAGAGCTCTGCTATTGGCTCGAAAACTGAAAATCAAATGTATCGGCTATGGAGCAAAAACCAAATTTTACTTTAGCCTCAATGCCTTTATTCGGGAATTTGTAGGCTATGTGGTCATGAGCCGAAAGGCGCATTTAGTGTTTTTGGGTATCGTGTCAGTTCTTTATCTGCTTGGTATGATCATCAGTTTAATGTAGTAAAAACAGCCTCTAGTTTTCTAGAAGCTGTTTTCTTATAGCATAAAGTAGACAATGGCGATATACTGAAGTGCCGAAGCTAGTAGGATAAAGAGATGCCAAATCATGTGGAAGTAGGGCTTTTTCTTGGCGTAGAAGAGGGCTCCAACAGTATAAGATAATCCACCAGCCAGCATGAGAATGCCAAATGCCATTCCAGTCTTTTGAAGAATGGCTGGCAGGATAAAGACCACCAACCAGCCCATAAAGAGATAGAGAAAGAGGCTGAATTTCTCATTGATTTTCTTAGCGAAAATTTTATAGAGGATTCCAAAGATGGTCAATCCCCATTGTAAACCAACAATCAGATAGCCCAGCCAACCACCGACCAAGGAAAGAGCGACAGGCGTGTAACTTCCAGCGATGGCAATGTAAATCATGCTATGGTCGATAATCCTCAGGATGTATTTGTGAGTAGAAGCATAGGGCATGGAGTGGTAGATAGAGGATGACAGAAACATGAGAAATAGGCTGATGACAAAAATGGACATGCCGACTACTGCTGTCACGTTATAATCTTGAAAAGAATGGATAGCAGTAATAGGGAGTAAAATCAGCATAAACAAGGCCCCAACTGCATGTGTCACACTATTTGCGACTTCTTCACCAAATGAAAGTTTTAGACTTAATTTCAAACTAGGATTCATGAAATTTCCTTTCTAATTCAACAGTGAGTTGACGGGTTTTGTAGTAGAGTTTGACAGATTGACAAGCGTAGCGAATGATGTCAGGCGTTTCTTCATTATCCTCGTTTCGCATGCAGTCAACAAAATGATTGTATAGTGTTTCAGAACTATCTGTCTGTCGAAGAAGATGTAAGGTCTGACTGATTTCTTGAATGGAAAAGACATTCTTTAAGATAGTCAAGGCAATCAAGCAGGCCACTTGTTGTTTTTGGTATTTTTTCTTAACAGGTTTTTCAAGCTGCCTGTGCTTGACGTAGTTGTTTATCATAGCAGCCGTTAAACTTTTTTGCTCCAACTGCTCCGATGAGCCGGTCGCCTGATTGACATACAAGAGGACTTGATCCAGGTAGAGGTCCAAGTCTGGTAGTTCATGCCAGTAGGGAAGGGATTGTTTCATATATTATCAACTTTCTTTAATCTAGTATAGACGACTAGATTATATAATTTTTAAAAAATAAAGTAAAGAAAAAGGATGCTTCCTTTCCGAAATACCCTTATTTCACAATCAATCCGTCCCAAGCATCCATGCCACCTGCAATATCATTTGCCTTAAATCCCTTAGATGACATGATTTCTCTGGCCAGCTTGCTACGTTTTCCGCTCTTACAGATGAGGAGATAGTGTTGGTCGACTGGTCCATCAAATGCGGCAATCCGATCCATTGGACAATTAATAGCACCACCAATATGACCAGCTGAATATTCTTCTGGGTCACGAACATCTAGCAATTGCACCGATTCAGTTTGTATCAACCCAAGCAATTCTGCAGCAGTCAAAGTTATAGTTTGTTCATGTTTTTCTTGCATGTTTCCCTCTTTCGTTGGTTTAAATTAATAAGAACAATACCAAATCTTAGCTGGACTTGTCAAGAAAGATTGACTTTTAGAATAAGAAATCCTATGATATGTATTAAGAAGAAAAAAGGAGCAGAAGTATGCCAACAGAAAAAGAAAAGATGATAGCTGGGCAATTTTATATGGCAGCAGATGCTGAATTGAGAGAGATGCGAATCTTTGCCCGCCAACAGATGAAAAAATTTAACGAAGAACTAGATGGACAAGCCCGCTCGGAGCGATTGAAAAACTGGTTTGGAGCTACAGGTGAGCGGATTTACATGGAGCCAAATTTCTACTGTGACTACGGTAGCAATATTCATGTTGGTGAGGATTTTTACGCAAATTTTAACTGTACGATGTTGGATGTTTGTCCCATTACCATTGGGAAAAATGCCATGCTTGGTCCCAATGTACAGTTGCTAACTCCACTTCATCCACTAGATCCTGATGAACGAAATTCTGGTTTGGAATATGGATCTCCAATTACCATTGGTGATAATTTCTGGGCTGGTGGTGGTGTGACAATCTTACCTGGCGTGACCTTGGGCAACAATGTTGTTGTTGGTGCTGGTTCCGTTGTGACCAAGTCTTTTGGTGATAATGTCGTTTTGGCTGGCAATCCTGCGCGTGTTATCAAAGAAATACCTAAAAAATAATTCTTCCTCGGGAGAATTTTTTCTTTGCCTTGCGAATAGACTAGATGAGGTGAAGAAAATGAATAATTTTGAATTGTTTAAATGGAAAAAAGCAGGTCTGACCAATCTTAATGTGAATAAAGTTTTGGCCTATCAAGATTTACATGGAAAAAAATTGACCTTGCGAAATGTCGCTGTAGTGTCTGAATGTAAAAATCCAGTGCTATTTATGGAAAATTATAAGAATCTAGATACAAAAGCCTGTCGCGAGGAATTTAATAAGTATCCATCATTTTCAATTTTAGATGATATCTATCCTTTGGCGCTCAAACAGATTTACAATCCGCCTGTACTTTTGTTTTATCAAGGGGATTTAGAATTGCTAGAAAAATCAAAGCTGGCAGTTGTTGGTACACGAAATGCCAGTAAAAATGGCATTCAGTCTGTCCAGAAAATTATCAAAGAATTGAGCAATCGTTTTGTCATTGTTAGTGGTTTGGCAAGAGGAATTGATACAGCTGCCCACATCGCCAGTTTGAAAAATGGAGGCCAAACCATTGCTGTAATCGGAACAGGTTTAGATAATATTTATCCAAAAGAAAATAAAGATTTGCAGACCTATATTGGAAAACACCATTTGGTGCTGACAGAGTATGAAGCTGGGGCTCAGCCACTCAAATACCATTTCCCAGAACGCAATCGCATTATAGCTGGTTTGGTGGAAGGATTGGTAGTCTGCGAGGCCAAAATGCGTTCAGGAAGTCTTATCACTTGTGAGCGTGCCTTGGAAGAAGGAAGAGATGTGTTTGCCATTCCAGGCTCTATTTTAGATGGTAAATCTGATGGATGTCATCACTTGATTCAGGAAGGTGCAAAGTGCATTATATCAGGCTTTGACATCCTATCGGACTATTCATTTTAAAACGAAGTTTTCCTATAGGAAAATAAAAGTCTTGACACATACCTGAAAATAAGATATCCTTTGTGGAGTTAATTTTATTTAAAGGTATAAAGATGGCAACTAAAACTGCAGGTAAGAAAAAAGCAAGCACAACAAAGAAAAATCTGGTCATCGTAGAGTCACCAGCTAAGGCCAAGACTATTGAAAAATATCTCGGTCGCAACTATCGCGTGGTGGCATCCGTTGGCCATATCCGTGACTTGAAAAAGTCCAGTATGTCGGTTGATTTTGAAAACAACTACGCACCAGAGTATATCAACATACGTGGAAAAGGACCACTGATTAACTCGCTCAAAAAAGAAGCCAAAAATGCTAAGCAAGTCTATCTAGCGAGTGACCCGGATCGTGAGGGAGAAGCAATTTCTTGGCATTTAGCCCATATTCTTGGATTAGATGAGAATGATAAAAACCGTGTTGTCTTTAACGAAATTACCAAAGATGCGGTAAAAAATGCTTTCAAAGAACCACGTGCAATCAATCATGATCTAGTAGATGCTCAGCAGGCTCGTCGTGTCCTGGACCGTATTGTCGGTTACTCCATTTCACCGATTCTCTGGAAAAAGGTGAAAAAAGGATTGTCTGCTGGTCGTGTTCAATCAGTCGCTCTCAAGCTAATTATTGACCGTGAGAATGAAATTGCCAACTTCAAACCAGAAGAATACTGGACTATTGATGCGACCTTTAAAAAGGGAAGCAAAAAGTTTCAGGCGGCCTTTTATGGTCTGGACGGCAAGAAGGTCAAGGTTGAGAATAATGACCAAGTCAAAGAAATCTTGGCACGTATACAGGGTGATGATTTCCTTGTGGAGCAGGTGGAACGTAAGGAACGCAAGCGGAATGCACCGCTACCTTATACAACATCGACTCTACAAATGGACGCTGCCAACAAAATAAATTTCCGTACCCGTAAGACCATGATGGTTGCTCAACAGCTCTATGAAGGGGTGAGTTTGGGGACTGGTGGGACGCAAGGTTTGATTACCTATATGCGTACTGATTCAACCCGTATCAGTCCAGTTGCACAAGCACAGGCTGCGGACTTCATCACCGAACGCTTCGGTGCCAAGTATTCTAAGCATGGGAGCAAGGTCAAAAATGCGACAGGTGCTCAGGATGCCCACGAAGCTATTCGTCCGTCCAACGTTAATCTGACACCAGAATCCATTGCTAAGTATCTGGACAAGGACCAACTCCGCCTCTATACGCTGATTTGGAATCGATTTGTGGCTAGTCAGATGGCAGCAGCAGTCTTTGACACCATGAGTGTACGCTTGGGTCAAAATGGCGTCATCTTTGCGGCTAACGGTAGCCAGATTAAGTTTGACGGTTACATGGCTGTTTACAACGATGCGGACAAGAACAAGATGTTGCCAGATATGGAGCAGGGGGACACAGTTGTTCGGACTTCAACCAATCCTGAACAACATTTCACTCAGCCCCCAGCTCGTTATTCAGAAGCGACCTTGATTAAGACCTTGGAGGAAAATGGAGTCGGCCGTCCGTCTACCTATGCACCGACTATTGAAACCATTCAGAAACGCTACTATGTCAAGCTGGCAGCCAAGCGATTTGAGCCGACTGAATTGGGCGAAATTGTCAACAAACTCATCGTGGAATTTTTCCCGGACATCGTCAATGTCAAGTTTACGGCTGAAATGGAGCAAAAACTAGACGACGTTGAAGTCGGAAAAGAGCAGTGGCAGAAGATTATCGACAGTTTCTACCAGCCTTTCAAAATTGAACTGGCTAAAGCAGAGGCTGAAATGGAAAAAATCCAAATTAAAGATGAGCCAGCTGGTTTTGATTGTGATGTCTGTGGACACGAAATGGTCATCAAACTAGGCAAATACGGTAAATTCTACGCTTGTAGTAATTTTCCAGACTGTCGCAACACCAAACAGATTACCAAGGAAATCGGCGTAGTCTGTCCCGACTGCCACAAGGGGCAGGTCATCGAACGCAAGAGCAAACGCAACCGACTCTTCTACGGTTGCGATCGTTACCCAGACTGTGAATTTACCTCATGGGACAAGCCAGTCGGTCGTTCCTGTCCAAAATGTGACCACTACCTCGTGGAGAAGAAGGTCCGCGGAGGAGGTAAGCAAGTAGTCTGCCCAAATGATGATTATGAAGAAGAAAAAGTCAAATAGATTTTTCCACCCTATGGGGTGGTTTTTGTATATTCTTCCAGTACTTGAAATATTGTTATGAATACAATATAATTATAGTCTAATATAATATTAAAATGTTTATTAGAAAGGAATTATGATGAAAAAAGTATACAGTTTCTTGTTGATTAGTTCCCTTAGTGTTGCCCTAATCGCCTGTTCCAATTCCAAAGAGAGTAGTCCTTCAACAACTCAGGGTAAAATACAACAATCAACCAGCTCAGCAAGTTCCGAAGAATCGAAAATCATAAGGTATCCTGCAAGTCAATCCAAGGAATTATCGAGTACAACTTATTTATTTAATGGGGCTGATGTAGAAGTTGCTAAAACGATTGAACGTTATGTTGCACTAACAAGTACATATGACTCTATGACATTTGACAGAGCTGAAGCTGACCAGCGCACTGCTGAATTAAAAACTTTAAAAGTAAATGAAGAATTGGCAGAAGATGAAGTTAATCTCTATGAACCTGTTCTCCAAACTATAGAGTCAGATAGTACGGGTAGTTTTAAAATAGAGTTAGTAGAACTGGGGATTTTCAAGGACACTTCCGCCTCCCCTGATCCAAATGGTCTGTATGATGCAACCTATCAAGTAACGATTTCTATTGCGACCAAGGAAGACGGAGCGATAAAACGTCAATCAACTATGGTCGGACTGATTTGGACAAAGGGAAATCTTATCCAAAGTTCTTATAGCATAGCTGATTTACAGGAGCTAGTAAGTGCAGAAGAATTTTTCAATGATTTATCCGAAGAATAACATAGAACCTTCATTTTTTATGAAAAATATCCACAGAAATATTGCAAACGATTTTATGTAATGCTATAATGTACATATAATGTTACTTGTTAGGAGATTATCGTGAAAATTTACAAGAATTATATCTTTGATTTTTATGGAACATTAGTGGATATTCGCACAGATGAAAATAAATTAGAGCTTTGGGAACACCTAGCAGGCTTATATAACTCTTTTGGTTGTACCTATCGAGCAAGGCAATTAAAAAGTTGTTTTGAAGAGATTGCAAGCGAAGAAGAGGTAGACCTGATTCGCACGAGCCCTTATGAATTTGTTGAAATCGATTTGGAAAAGGTATTTATTCGTCTCCTAACAGATGCAAAATATTCTCGCCAGACAGCAAATAAACCAAAAGATTTGCAAGCCTTTGGACAACTGGTAGCTAGTATATTCAGAATCCTATCTAGAGAAAGATTGGAGGCTTATCCCAATACGCTTGCTGTTTTAGAAACATTAAAGGAAAAAGGCAATCACCTGATTATTCTTTCTAATGCTCAACGAAGCTTTACTCAACCAGAAATAGAAATGACTGGTTGTGCAGACTTTATGGAAAAAATTTATATTTCCTCTGATTATCACATGAAAAAGCCTGAACCAGCCTTTCTCCAAATGGTCATGAAGGAAAACGACTTAATACCTGAGGAGACGCTCTTAGTAGGAAATGATTTGACAACCGATATTGCAATCGCTCAGGAATTAGGGATAGATTCAGCATTATTAAATACATTCTATTACAGTGACCAAGAAATTGACGCTTATCGTAGTAAAGGCTGGGACTTCATAGTCATTGAAGATATAGCAGAACTGGTGCAGTGATTGTTCATAAATAAAATTATGTAAAAACTACTTTCGTTTCAATGAAGGTAGTTTTGTCTTTTCTAGCCATTTTCTGGTATACTAGATAGGTATAAAATTTAGAAAGGTTCTGTTTTGGGTCATTCCCAAACAGTAGTCAGATATTCTGGCTAGAGGTATTAGTTTCATGTCTCAAACCCACATTAATGTTATCGGAGCTGGTTTGGCCGGCTCAGAAGCTGCTTATCAGATTGCCAAACGTGGCATTCCTGTCAAACTCTACGAGATGCGTGGTGTCAAGCCGACGCCCCAGCACAAGACCGACAAGTTTGCGGAGTTGGTTTGTTCCAACTCTTTCCGTGGTGATAGTTTGACCAATGCTGTCGGTCTGCTCAAGGAAGAGATGCGTCGCTTGGATTCCATTATCATGCGGGCTGGTGAGGCTCATCGTGTGCCTGCTGGCGGTGCTATGGCCATGGACCGTGAGAATTTCTCTCAAGCAGTCACAGATGAGATTCACAATCACCCGCTGATTGAGGTCATTCGTGGCGAGATTACAGAGATTCCAGAAGATGCTATTACAGTTATCGCGACGGGGCCTTTGACATCTGACGCCTTGGCGGAGAAGATTCACGCGCTTAATGGTGGCGACGGTTTTTACTTCTACGATGCGGCAGCACCGATTGTGGACAGCTCGACCATTAACATGGACTTAGTTTATCTTAAGTCCCGTTACGACAAGGGAGAGGCTGCCTATCTCAATGCTCCGATGAACAAGGAGCAGTTCACCGCTTTCTATGAAGCCTTGATTTCAGCCGAGGAAGCGCCGCTCAATTCCTTTGAAAAAGAAAAATACTTTGAAGGCTGTATGCCCATTGAGGTCATGGCCAAACGTGGTATCAAAACCATGCTCTATGGCCCAATGAAGCCAGTTGGTCTGGAATATCCAGAAGATTACAAGGGCCCACGTGATGGCGAATACAAGACACCTTACGCAGTTGTCCAGCTCCGTCAGGATAACGCAGCAGGTAGCCTTTACAATATTGTTGGCTTCCAGACTCACCTTAAGTGGGGCGAGCAGAAGCGGGTCTTCCAGATGATTCCAGGACTCGAAAATGCTGAATTTGTCCGCTACGGCGTCATGCACCGCAATTCCTACATGGATTCTCCAAACTTATTGGAACAGACCTTTGCGACCAAGAAAAATCCAAATCTGTTCTTTGCAGGTCAAATGACAGGAGTAGAAGGCTATGTTGAGTCTGCTGCCTCTGGTTTAGTGGCTGGTATCAACGCTGTTCGCCGTTTCCGTGGCGAAGACTCAGTCATCTTCCCACAGACCACAGCCATCGGTGCTCTGCCATTCTACATCACCCACACCGAAAGCAAGCACTTCCAGCCTATGAATGTCAACTTTGGCATTATCAAAGAGCTGGATGGGCCGCGTATCCGCGATAAGAAGGATCGTTATGAAGCAATAGCAGAGCGTTCCCTCAAGGACTTGGAAGAGTTTTTGGCTTACTAAGATAATCAGCTATCCCCAGACACCTCCGGGTGTCTTTTTGCTAATATTGACAATTTTGGGAATTCAGGCTATACTGTTTACAGAGTAAACATAGAGAGGTGATAAAATGCCAACCTTATCAAAACCAATTGCGGTGCGATTTGATGAAGATTTGGTCCAGTTGATTGAGGAAGTGTCTGCTGGTCAGCACATGACCAAGACGGACTTCATTCGGGAAGCCGTTTTGGAGAAGTTAGAAGATATGTACGATCTTGCCAAGGCAGAAAAAAACTACCAAGAGTGGTCTGACAGCGGTAAGAAAACCTATAGCCACGAAGAAATGATGAAACGCTATGGCTAAGTATCGCGTGGATTATGCACCAAGTTTCTTTGAAGATATGGATAAGCTCGACAAGGGAAACAGTCGGCAAATTGCCAGGTGGATTGATAAACATTTGGTAGATGTTGATTTTCCACGTTCTCCTGGAAAGTATTTGACAGGAAATTTAGCTGGCTATGTCCGCTTTCGTGTTGGAAACTATCGTATCATTGCTGTCGTTGACGAAGGAGAATTGGTTTTGCTCAATCTCCATGTAGGACATCGCTCCGATATTTATAAGAAGTTGAAATGAGAGAAATTCATGCCAGACACCTTCGGGTGTCTTTTATGTTATACTGGGATTAGAAAAGCGGAGGAAAAATACGATGCACCACGATACTTGGAAGGGAATTATTCTGCAGAAACAAGGTCTATTGAAACCCCTGTCTGTTCAGCAAATCTGCCAAAATCTCAATGGTTTGCAGGCTCAGTTTCAGCCCTATGTTCATGTCGGATTTCGTAACCGTATGACAGTGGAGGATTTTTATGAGGGTAGCTGGCAGGAGGATCTGACTCGTCAGTGGTCCATTCGGCGAACGGTTCATGCCTATCTCAAGTCGGAAATTTCTCTCTATATCCACGAGGGGCGGCTGGCCAGCACCGACTATCTCAAGATAGAAGGACGGGACGGTTTTAGTCCTCAGACCAAGCAGAAATATCACCAGCTGATTTTAGAAGCCCTTGAACAAGGTCCCATGACCCGCGAGGAACTCAAGTCCCTTTGCCGATCCGAGAAAATGACACTGGAAGAAGAGAAGCAGGTCTTTAATGCCTGGGGCGGTCTCTTTCGCTACATGGTCGAGCGTGGGGAAGTCTACCAAGAGTACGGTGCCAAGCGTTTTCATCGTCTGATAGACTTTCAGCCACTTTCTCAGGAAAAAGCTGAGCTGGAAATTGCTCGACGGTATTTTGCAGGTTTTGGTCCAGTCAGCCTAGCCGATGCCCGTTACTATTTCAAGGAAAATAAATCTACGGTTCTAAATTGGATGGAGCAATTAGATTTAAAAACCGTTGAAGTAGCAGGGGAAGAACGCTTTTATCTGGGAGAATTAGAAGAAGCCGTCCTACCTGACTGCCTCTTCATTGCGGGCTTTGACCAACTTTTGCTAGGTTATGAAAAGAAAGCCAATCCTTTCTTTGATCCCAAGCACATCCGCCAGATTTATACACTGACTGGCATTGTCAAACCCGTTGTTTTCTACAAAGGACGACTAGTTGCGACCTGGAGACGAGATAAGGGCAGGATTGAACTGTCTATCTTTGAAAAACTGACCAGTCAGGAACAGAAAGAACTGGAAAACTACAGACAGGACTACGAGGAGAGGCTCAAACAGGAAGCTAGTTTGTTCGGAAAGTCCGAAAAATGACCTGAAATAACTAAATTTTCTGAATATTTTACAAAAACTATGGTATAATACTAAAAATACTGTTAGAAAGAGATGTATATGAACAAGTCCTATTTTTATTTGGATATGAAAACCCATGAATTAGACGTTCCATTCACTGGTCGAAAGCGTCGTGTCCGTGTTTTATTGCCGAAAGGATATGCTGAAAATACAGAAGAGACCTATCCCGTTGTTTATTTCCACGATGGGCAAAATGTACTCTACAGTAAGGAAGCTTTTTCAGGTCATTCATGGAAAGTCATTCCGACAATCAAGCGAAATCCCGATATTGCAAAGATGATTATCGTAGCGATTGACAATGATGGTGCTGAACGGATGCATGAATATGCCGCATGGAAGTTTAGCGAAATGGGGATTCCAGGCATTCAGTTTGGTGGCAAGGGAACCTTATATGCCGAATTTGTCATGGATGTGGTGAAGCCCTTTATCGATCAAGAATACCGTACTAAGTCTGATAAGGCCCACACAGCTATGATTGGTTCATCTTTAGGTGGTAATATCACACAATTTATGGGATTGGCTTATCAAGACCAGATTGGCTGTCTGGGTGTCTTTTCATCAGCCAATTGGCTTCATCAAGAAGCATTTGACCGCTATATTGAACGCCAAAACTTAGACAAGGACCAACGAGTTTATATCTACGTTGGAACAGAAGAAGCCGATGATACAGATAAAACCTTGATGGCAGGAAATATCAAGCAATCCTATATCAATTCCTCTCTGACTTACTATCGTCAATTGATCGCTGGCGGAGTGGATTTGGACAATATCGCCTTGGAAGTCGTTTCAGGTGCGGTCCATAGTGAAGAAGCTTGGGCAACTTATTTGCCAGATTGCTTGCGCTTTTTAAGCGAAAAATGGTAATAGATTAGAAATTGTTAGGAGTATGAATATGCATGTAGAATTTTTAAGTCACTGGTCTGGAAATCTAGGCCGTGAAATGAATCTAAATCGTTATGGTCACGCAGGTATTCCTGTGGTAGTTTTTGCCTCATCAGGCGGTTCTTACAATGAATACGCAGATTTTGGTATGATTGAAGCCTGCCGTGGATCTATCGAGGCAGGTCATGTTCAATTTTTCACCTTAACGAGTTACGATAGTGAAAGCTGGTTGTCAGACTGGAAATCTATTCATGACAAAGCAGAAGCTCACCGCGCCTACGAACGCTATGTGATTGAAGAAGCGATTCCCTTTATCAAACATAAAACTGGCTGGTTCGATGGGATGATGACGACTGGTTGCTCTATGGGAGCCTACCACGCACTGAATTTCTTCCTCCAGCATCCAGATGTATTTACAAAAGTTATCGCCCTTTCAGGTGTCTATGATGCTCGTTTCTTTAACAATAACCAAGATTACGGGCATGATGATGCAGTTTATCAAAACTCACCAGCAGACTACATCTGGAACCAGAATGATGGCTGGTTCATCGACAAATACCGCCAAGCAGATATCATCGTCTGCACAGGCTTGGGCGATTGGGAGCAAGATGGCTTAGACTCATTCTACAATCTTAAACGCGCATTTGAAGAGAAAAATATCCCAGCTTGGTTTGACACTTGGGGCACCGATGTAGCTCACGACTGGGTGTGGTGGAGAAAGCAAATGCCATTCTTCCTTCATTCTATCGGACTTTAAGTTAGAAAGGACTACCTATGAATTATCTCGTTATTTCACCTTTTTATCCAGAAAATTTTCAACCGTTTACCATTGAATTGGCTAAAAAAGAAGGCGTTACGGTTCTAGGTATCGGGCAAGAACCTTACGATCAATTGCCTGAAGAACTTCGTAATGCCTTAACAGAATACTTCCGTGTCAATGATTTGGAAAATATTGATGAAGTCAAGCGTGCAGCTGCTTTCTTGATATACAAGCATGGTCCAATTGACCGTGTAGAATCCCACAACGAGCACTGGTTAGAAAATGATGCCGCACTCCGTGAACAATTCAACATTTTTGGTGCTAAGCCTAAACACCTGAAAAAGACCAAATTTAAGTCAGAGATGAAAAAATTCTTCTCAAAAGCAGGGGTTCCAGTCGTTCCTGGAATGGTTGTCAAGACTGAAAAAGATATTGAAAAAGCTGTAAAATCAATTGGTTTTCCAATGATTGCCAAGCCAGATAATGGAGTCGGCGCTTCCGGAACCTTTAAATTGACCAAAAAAGCTGATATCGAAACATTTAAAAATGCTTGGGACGGTCAAACGGTTTACTTCTTTGAAAAATTTGTTAATTCAAGCATCATCACAACATATGATGGATTGGTCGATCATGAAGGAAATGTTGTTTTTGAAACAGGTTTAACCTATGTTCATACACCGTTTGAATTGATGCAAAGCAAAAAAGATAATGCCTACTATATTGAAAAAGAATTAGATCCGAAATTAGTTAAATACGGACGTGCGGTCATCAAAGCTTTTGGTATGAGGGAGCGTTTCTTCCACATTGAATTCTTCAAAGATGGTAAAGACTATATCGCCATTGAATACAACAACCGCATGGCGGGTGGCTTTACTGTTGAAGCCTATAACTATGCGCATTCTATCGACCTTTTCCGTGATTATGCAAACATTGTAACAGATGGTGATGTTGAAGAGAGACGATTCGATTCACAATACTGCTTAGTAGCAACTCGCCGAGATACAACTGATTACGTTCATTCGGCAGATGACATTCATCAACGATTTGCTGGCAAGATTAAGACAGTCAAACGGATGCCAGATGCCTTTGCGGAATTGCAAGGAAACGATGCCTACCTCCTTGTGACTGAAAGCAAGAAAGAGTTAGACGATATGATTGCCTACATTGGTCTAACAAAATAAAACTAACTGTATGACACCAGAAATGGTGTCTTTTTTTCTTTCCTTACAAAGCTGTAAGTTTCTAAGTCAGAACTGTAAGGGGACGAGGTAAAACAATTTTCTATAATAGATTCATAAGAAATAGAAAGAAGGAAATCATATGTCATTCAAATTTCTACAAGCAAAGAGAATAGAAGAAAAGGTATTCTCAGAAAAAGAAAAGGCTGAACTCTTGGAACAGGCAGAATTCTTAGAGGAATTATCCCATAATTTGCAAAGTATGCGATTTATGGCATACTAGAGGGAGGAAACTATGAAAAAGAAAGTATTTAGTTTGCTGGCTTTGGGCAGTATAATGCTAACTGCTTGTTCTTCCTCTGCAGCAGGCCTTAGCTTTGATGAGGGCTATCAAACTTTCCATTACAAGGGAAAAGACTATGCCGTTAGCAAACAGGAAGTTGCCGAAGATAGTATTCAAGGAACTGAAGTTAAGTTTATGGAATGGCCTGTTGTCAAAGAAGAAGGGGCAGTGAAAAAAACAGTCTCCTTGAACAATCTATATGTAACCACTAGTAAGGAATGGGCCATCGGTGTCCAGGATGGTTATTATAAGGTGGATTTAGAAGATAATATTGCTGAATCAGACCGAATCGACTATCAAGCAGTTCTTGACCAAGTTGATTTAGACAGTGAATAATGAATTAGGAGTAACTATGTTATTAGAAATCAATCATTTAAAAAAAGTTTACAAAGACGTTATCACTGTTGATATTGAAAAGATTACTGTACGAGAAGGAGAAATCTACGGCTTTCTTGGACCAAATGGTGCAGGTAAGACAACTACGATGAAAATGATTCTATCACTTGTCACTCCGACTTCAGGTGAAATTTTTATTAATAAAAAAGACATTCGAAATGACAAAAAATACCTAAATCAGATTGGATCTATGATAGAAGAACCGTCCTATTATCCTAATTTAACTGGATATGAAAATTTATTAGTGTTTCAAAAAATGGTGGGATTTGATAAAAATAATATCTGGCCGACATTGGAGCTCGTTGGATTAGCTGATGAAAAAAATCGAAAAAAATTAGTTAAGGCCTATTCTCTTGGTATGAAACAGCGACTTGCCTTAGCATTTGCTTTAGTGAAAAAGCCGAAAATCTTATTATTAGATGAGCCCACAAATGGTCTTGATCCAGCTGGTATTCATGAAATTCGTGAATTAATTGTTCAATTAGCCAAAGAAAAAGGTCTGACTGTCTTTATTTCCAGTCACATTCTTCCGGAAATTGAACACATTGCAGATCGAGTTGGGATTATCAATCATGGTCGTCTTGTCTATGAGGGAGAAATTGAAGCTATTAAGTCAAATACTTGGATTGAAATTGGCGGTGATTTTTCACAGAAAAATATTGTTCAGACCTTAGTTGAACTTGGAACGGTAGAAATTTTGAGTACATCCGAAAGTCAAGTAACTTTAAGGGATTTGGATAACGATCGTTTAGCAGATCTGGTGAGCTATTTAATAGAAAATGGATACCGAATATTCCGAGTGGTTAGAGAAAGTGAAACTCTTGAAGATATTTTCCTAAATCTAACAAAGGAGGCGTAAGATGAATGGTGTTTACATTGAATGGCTAAAAAGTAGACGAACAAAATCTATTTCAATTGTCATTATTTTGATGTTGGTTGCCACACTTTGGAATATTGCAACTTTTATCTCTGCTTTCTCTTCACATCCAGAGTTAAGAATGGCTGGAACCTTGTTTAGTAATCAGAATGTCAATCTACTTATATTCCCGATTGCAGTTTGTGTGTTTGCTAGTCGAATTGTAGGGAATGAACATGAAGGGCAGACCTTTAAACTACAAATAGCTAATGGTCAAAGCCTAACAGCCATTTTTCGTGATAAATTCTTTTTTATGCTGGTTTCCTTTGTTATTATGTCTGCTATCGAAATTATGATTATTTATCTTTTCGGAACACAGGCAGGAATCTCTATTTCTTTGCAGATTATTGGTATTCAGTTTATTGGGCAGATACTTGCAATATTTTCATTGATTTGTCTTTATCTGACCTTGGCCATGATTCTTGAAAAGCAGGGGATTCTGCTAGCTCTAGGACTTTTAGGTGGTTTTCTAGGAATTATCTTAAACCCAAAAAGTTATGGTTTTACCAGTTTACTTAACCCAATCACTGGTTCAGGAAGTCTTGCGCCTTATAAATATCAATTTCTGGGTGACGGCACATTTACCTATAATTTAGATAGTCAGTTGCTTGAGAAAATCGTCTGTTATGCCGTTTACTGCTTGATACTCTACCTTTTGGCGGTTCTAATATTAAGAAAGAAAGGGAACTAAGATGAAAGATTACTTCTTAGCTGAGTGGACAAAAACAAGGAAAATTCAATTATTAGTCATTGGGATTGCCTTTTTGAGTTTCTCTAGTATGATAGGATTGGGTATCTATTTTGCTAATCGTGATGTTTTAATCGACGGAACGCAATCTTTGGTTCTGTGGGGACAACTGACCTTTTACAATAGTACCTTACTTTATCCTCCTATGTTAGCCATTATTGCGGGTCTCTTACTAGTTCCTGAATTTGAGCGAAAAACTCTTGACATGCTAAAGGCTAATCAAGTTTCTATGAGGAAATTATATTTAGGAAAATTAATGAGCAGTTTTCTTCTTATTCTTCCAATTCAACTCTTATTGCTGCTGATTTTTATAGTTGCGGCTAAAATTGACGGCATTTCATTTGACCTTAGTTTAACCACACATGTTAAATGGATTGCTTTATCGCTTTTGTCTTCCTTTCCAATTATTACACTCCAATCCTATATCACTGTAAAAACTCGAAATTTCAGTAAGGGAGTCGGTGTTGCTACCATTGGTAGTATGCTTAATTTTGTATTAATTTTTATCAATGAAAGTTTTACGAAATTTTTCCCTTACTCTCAACCGATGATTGGATTACGGAGTAGGGTATTGCAAGATATGACATTTTTAGAGTTTATCTTATTTATTACAGTGAATATTGTATTTAGTTTTATATTTTATCAGTTAACTATCAAGAATTTGGAAAATAGTAAATAAAAACCTTTTACAATTTCATGTATTTCTTTTATAAAGCTGATAAGATAATTAGAAACTCAATTTCATGGGATTTAGTGCCAAAGAAAACAATTAGGAGTAACTATGTTATTAGAAATCAATCATTTAGAAAAAGTTTATCGCACGCGCTTTTCAAAAGAGGAAACTCGTGCCTTGCAAGATGTGGATTTTAAGGTAGAAGAGGGCGAGTTTATCGCCATCATGGGTGAAAGTGGTTCAGGTAAGACGACTTTGCTCAATATTCTAGCAACCTTGGACAAGCCGACAAGAGGTTCTGTTATCTTAAACAATCAAGACATCACCAAAATCAAGGAAAGCAAGTTGGCCGATTTCCGTTTGCGTAATCTAGGCTTTGTCTTCCAAGATTTTAACCTCTTAGATACTCTTTCTATCCAAGACAATATCTTTTTACCACTGGTTTTGGCTCGCGCTAGTCATCAAGAAATGGAGAAAGGTTTGAAAGCTCTGGCGCCAAAACTACGCATTCAAGATTTGCTGAAAAAACGTCCTTTTGAACTATCTGGTGGACAAAAGCAGCGCGTGGCCATTGCTCGTAGTTTGATTACCCAGCCACAGATTGTTCTAGCGGATGAACCGACAGCTGCCCTAGATTACCGCAATTCGGAAGACTTGCTGAATTTGTTTGAGGAAATCAACCTAGATGGACAAACAATTCTCATGGTAACTCACTCAGCCAACGCCGCCAGCCATGCCAAACGGGTACTCTTTATCAAAGATGGTCGCATTTTCCACCAATTGTACAAGGCAGACAAGAGCAATCAAGACTTTGCCAAGGAAATTTCGCTCAATATGTCTGCACTTTTAGGGGGTGAGTAGATGTTTTACCTCAAACTTGCTGGGCAAAATATCCGAAAATCCATGGGTGTTTTTGCTCCCTTCGTTTTAGCCAGTCTGGTCCTCTTTACCCTGATTTGTTCCATGTTCTTGATCATGCTGAGTCCAGTTATGAAGACCATGGGCTCTGGTGCCATTTCTATCGGTCTTGGTGTGATTATTCTGACCATTTTCTCGGTCGTTATGGAGATTTATAGTTTTAATTTCCTGATGAAACAACGGGCGAGAGAATTTGGTCTCTATAACATGCTGGGGATGAACAAGAAAAAGGTAGCCTTGATAGCCAGCTTAGAATTGATGATGATTTTCTTGCTAGTTGTGGTTCTTGGTTCTGTCTTAGCTGGTGTGTTTGCGAATGTTCTCTACTTGATTTTTGTCAATCTAACACATTATAGTGATTTGCATTTTGGAATTGCCCCTCTGGCCTTTGTCATGACCGCCTTTCTCTTTGCTGGTTTCTTCTTTCTCTTGGAATTGCTGGCCATTCGGACTATTGGCAAGACCAGTCCGCTGATTTTGTTCCGAGCTAGTGAAAAAGGAGAGAAGGAACCGAAAGGCAATGTCCTTCTGGCTGCCCTTGGTGTAGTGGGACTGGGTGTTGGATACTACCTATCGCTTTCATCTAAAGCAGTAGGTCTAGATGTTATCTATCGGTTCTTTATTGCTGTGCTCTTTGTCATTGCGGGGACCTATCTGTTCTACATCAGTTTTATGACTTGGTATTTGAAGGCTCGTCGGAAAAACAAGCGGTATTTCTATACGCCAGAGCATTTCATTACGACTTCGCAGATGATTTTCCGGATGAAACAGCATGCAACGGGTTTGGCCAATATTACGCTGCTTGCAGTCATGGCCTTTGTGACCATTGCGACCACAACCTCCCTTTATACAGGTATGGCAAATATGACAAGTGGACTCTATCCCAAGGAAACATCTATTACCTATAAAGTTTCGGATAGAAGTCAAGGTGTAGCTGCCTATCAGCAATCGGTGCTCAGCCATTTTCCAGAAAAAGCCAATGACAATCTATCCTATCTGACCTACCAAGCAGGTTTGGTCTATGATAGTGGCGAAGAGATTGTCATTAGCCCAGAAACTATTGCCAATCCAGACTTTAGCAAAATGGCCTTTACCTACTTCATCACCCAAGATGATTTCAGAAAATTGGGGAATGACCTGCCAGATCTTGCTGCCAATCAAGTGGTCTTTATGCGTCCGAGCGAAAAACCATCGCTGAAGAAGCTTGTTTTGGGCGATCAAACCTTTGAGAATGTAGCCAATCTTGACCAGGCTATTTTCCCAGACATCACCAATACGCTAAATGCCGCCGTTATGGTAGTCAGTGATGACACTGTGTTGGATGCTGTTCGTGAGTATTATGAGTCCAATAATCCGCAAGGCTATCTTGTTAGTCTGGACTACCGTGTCTTTACCGACTTGACCAATGAAGAAGTAGCAAAAGTTGGTGAGCAGGCAGGCGATATATATGAAATTTTCGATGAGAGTGGAGAGTATCTTGGAAATGTCATACAACGAGCAGACTTCACCAATTTGCTGATGGGCTTTACAGGCGGTTTCCTCTTTACAGGCTTCTTGCTGGGAATTAGTTTCCTACTGGGTGCAGCCTTGATTATCTACTATAAGCAGTATTCGGAAGGGCATGAAGACAAGAAATCCTACAAGATTCTACAAGAAGTGGGCATGAGTGCAGCATCGGTCAAAAAGACCATTAACTCCCAAATACTTATTGTCTTCTTTATGCCTTTGGTCATGGCGACCCTGCACTTTGTCATCGCCCTTGTCATGCTCAAGCAAATGCTACTGAGTTTTGGTGTTACCTCATCACTAATGATTTACACAGTCAGCGGCATCACCCTACTGGCAGTCGCTCTGATTTACTTTGTCATTTACAAGTGGACTAGTCGCACCTATTACCGCATTATTGAACGGTAGAAGAAGTCTCGCCTTGTGCGAGATTTCTTGCATTTCTAGGGAAATAGTGTTACAATGGTAATACCAAAGGAATACTATAAGAGGTAAGAAAAATGGCAGCTATTACATTGAAAGTTTCTGAGCAGGACAAACTCTTTATGCAGGCTATGGCAAAGTTTGAAGGTGTGAGTTTGTCAGAACTCATTCGGACTAAAACCCTTGAAGCCCTTGAAGACGAGTACGATGCACGTGTGGCAGATATTGCTTGGGCAGAATACCAAGCAGACTTGGCGAATGGCATTGAGCCGATAACATTAGAACAAATGGCTGAGGAGTTGGGCATTGAGTTATAAGGTTGTTTTGTCTGCTAAGGCTCAAAAGCAAATTCGAAAGTTGGATAAAACGGCTGCAAGTTTGATTTTGCGGTATCTTTACAAGCATATTGACGGGTGCGACAATCCCAGACAGTACGGTAAAGCCTTGACGGCCAATCGTTCTGGCCAATGGCGGTATCGTATCGGAAATTACAGGGTCATCGTCAGCATTGAAGATGATAAATTGATTGTAACTGCCCTTGAAGTCGGGCATCGGAAAGAAATATATAAATAGAAAGCCAAGACCTGTGTCCTGGCTTTTGCAGAATGAAAATGATGAAAAAAGAGAAGATTTATATTGTTGAAGATGATGAGATGATTGTCCAACTCTTGAAGCAGCATTTGGGAAAATCTTATCAGGTAGAAAGTGTGCAGAATTTCCGTGCTGTCAGTCAGGAAGTTGCGGAAATCAAACCAGACTTGGTGCTGATGGATATTAGCCTACCCTATTACAACGGCTTTTATTGGACGACAGAGATCCGTAAAACCATGACTATGCCCATTATCTTTATCTCCTCTAGCGATGATGAGATGAATGCGGTCATGGCTATGAACATGGGGGGCGATGATTTTGTATCCAAACCGTTTTCACTGGGAATTTTAGATGCTAAAATCGGTGCCTTCCTGCGTCGGGTCAATCAATTCAGCAAATCGAGCGATTTGTCTATCGACCAATTCCAGCTTAGTTTAGACGGGCGATTTTCAAACGAATCGGATCAGGTTCAATTATCTCCTACGGAAACCAAGATTTTGTCCGCCTTACTAGAACGACAAGGGCAGATTGTTAGTAAAGAGGAACTCTTGGAAAAACTCTGGGAAAATGAAGAATTTATTGACCAGAATACGCTCAATGTCAACATGACCAGACTGCGTAAGAAGGTGAGCGAGGTCGGTTTTGAACGTATTCATACCGTTCGTGGCGTGGGGTACTTAGTCAAATGATAGCAAAATTTATCCGTGAATACAGGAGTTTTTACTTCTCCTACATTGTTCTGGCTACTAGTTTTATCTTGCTTTTCTTTCTCTATCAACTGCCTACCGAATTCCTGCAAAACGCTCTGCTATTGTCCCTAACCCTCTTAATTCTTCTGACTGCAGGGCTTTTCTGGAAGTTTCGCAACCGCATAAGAGCCTTGGAAGACTATGTCCATGAAGAGGCTTTGCCCCTGCTCAATAAGCCTGTAGACTTGGCCTATCTCAACTTGATTGAGGCAGAGAAGGAGGCGACGCGGGAGCAACTTTTGGTCTATAAGTCACGAGAAGAAGACCTGCAAGCTATGGTCAAAATGTGGTCCCACCAGATGAAAGTGCCGCTGGCTGCCCTGTCTTTGATGAGCCAGACTGATAATCTCAATCAGAAAGATGTCGACCATCAGCTTTTACGCTTGGACAACTACATGGCCAATCTCCTCAACTACCTCAAACTAACCAACCATTCTAGCGATTTTCGCTTTGAGCAGGTGGAAGTCAGAGAAGTAGTGGTGGAAGTGGTGAAAAAATACCGCAACCAGTTTCTACAAAAAGACATTAGTATCCAGATTGACGGTAACTGGTCGCTGAAAACCGATAAGAAATGGCTCAGCTTCGCCCTGTCACAGATAATCGACAACGCCCTCAAGTACAATAAAACTGGTGGTAAGGTCACTATTGAACTGAATGAAGGAATTTCCATTTCCGATACGGGAATTGGGATTCTGGTTGAAGATATTCCTCGCCTGTTTGATGAGGGATTTACAGGTTTTAATGGCCGTGAACACCAAAAAGCCACAGGATTTGGCTTGTATCTGACCAAGCGGGTCTTGAATCAGTTGGAACTAGTTATTTCAGTGGAAAGCCGAGTAGACGTCGGCACCACAGTAACCATCACCAAAGTACAGTAGAAGCTGTACTTTTTTCTTTTGAAAGCGTTTTGATTTTGTGATATACTGAACCTACTAGATAAATCAGGAGGCTACTATGTCACACCATCATGTTTTGCAAAACGGATCGGATATTCGTGGAATTGCTATCGCTACAGATGAATATGCTGTCAATCTCACTCCACAGGCCATCAAGGAAGTGGTACGTGGTCTTGTTCATTGGCTAACTCAGAAGCCTGAACTTGCTCAAGCCTATCAAGTAGGACAACTCAAGATTGGTATCGGCCGAGATAGCCGCCTCAGTGGTCCAGACTTGGTCGCCGCCTTCACAGAAGAAGCAGTGCGTTTGGGCATTCAGTTGATTGACTTCGGCATGGCCACCACGCCAGCCCTCTTCATGAGCACCCAGTACCCGCAGTTCAAGTGCCACGCAGGCGTCATGGTTACTGCCAGCCACCTGCCTTATTACTTCAACGGCATTAAGATTTTTTCGGAAAATGGCGGAGCAGAACATGAAGATATCGACTTCATCCTCTCACATGGTGAAGACTTACCAGTTTCTTCCCTTGGAAGTGTGACCAAAGCAGACTTGATTACGCCTTATGCCCAAGACTTGGTTGGTAAAATTCGTACCGCCTGTGGTGGACAAGAAAAACCACTGACAGGTCTTAATATCATCGTTGATGCTGGAAACGGTGCAGGCGGATTTTTTGCTGAGAAAGTTTTGGCAGAATTGGGAGCAGATACCACTGGTTCACAATTCCTAGACCCAGACGGCACCTTCCCAAACCATGTTCCAAACCCAGATAACAAGGAAGCTATGGAAAGCATTCGTCAGGCTGTCTTGAAGCAAGGTGCAGACCTAGGCATTATCTTTGATACCGACGTTGACCGTGCCGCCCTGGTCACCAAGTCAGGAGAAATTCTCAATCGTAACAACCTGATTGCCGTTCTCAGCCAGATTGTCCTAGCTGAACATCCAGGAACCAGCATTGTGACCAATTCCCCAACGACTGAACACCTTAAGGTCTTTATAGAAAGTCTGGGAGGCAAACAAGTTCGCTATATTTCAGGCTACCGTAATGTCATCAACCGTGCTATTTCAGCAAATCAAGAGGGAGTTGATTGCCAGTTGGCTATCGAAACCTCAGGACACGCTGCCTTTAAGGAAAATTACTTCCTCGATGACGGAACCTATGTAGCGGCTAAGATTCTCATGCTCTTACCAAAACTGCAAGCGGAAGGCAAGTCTTTGGACGACTTGATTGCCCAGCTCAAGCAACCCTTGGAAACCCAAGAAGTGCGGTTCAAGCTGGAAGCCACGGACTATCGAGCACTTGGTGAACAGGTCATTGCTGATCTCAGAAACACCTACCTCGAAGGCTTTGTTTTCAACCCAGAAAACGAAGAAGGAGTGCGGTTTGACCTGACTGAGCCTTATGGTGACGGCTGGCTCTTGCTCCGCATGAGCCTCCACGAGCCACTCTTGGTCTTGCAGGTGGAAAACGACCAAACTGGCTATATTCCTGCCGTTTTGAAAACTTTGTCAGCCTTTTTGAACCAGTACCCAGCTGTCAATCAGGAAAAATTGAAAGAATTGCTATAAATTGAAAACACGAGTAAGTTTGAGCTTACCCGTGTTGTTTTACATAATTTATATTACGTAAAATCATAATTTATCCAGAGCATTTTTCTGCTCATCGTTGACGATATGGGTATAGAGGTCAGTGACCTGGGTATTGGCGTGGCCCAGCTGATGACTGACCAGAACTTGCGACTTGGTGGCGTCGTAGAGCCGTGTTGCCAAGGTATGACGGAGTTTGTGGGGGGTTACGCGTATCTTGAAGTCCGCAGAATACTTGGCCACCATTTTCTCAATGGAAGAAGCGTCGATACGATTAGGCAGACCACGGTACTCAGACAGGAAAAAGGCTGTATCCGTTTTCTCAGCCTTGTAGCGTTGCTGGCGAATGCCCATATAGGCTTCTAGGTAAGGCTTAGCAAATCCTGCCACATTGACTGAGTCCCGCTTGCCCCCTTTACGCGTCACCTCAATCATCATCAGCTTGAGATTGACATCACGGAGGTCCAGATTGACCGCCTCAGACAGACGAACACCAGATGCCAAGAGAAGTGCCAAAATCGCCAAGTCTCGTTCCTTGTTTTTTTGGAAGGAGGATAGGGCACGTTTGGAGAGATTGACCTGGTATTCCTTGTCTACATAGTCCAAAAATTCCATGGTTTCATCGCCTAAAAAGAGCTTTTGCTTGATGTTCTCCGCCCGCGCTGCCAAGGTTTCCTTCTTCTTCTTGGTGGACACCTTCTTCATGACATTGCGGTAGAAGTAGGGCTCGCCCTGCTCATTTTCCACTTCTTCGGTTAAATACTTGAAGAGACTAGAAAGTGCCGACAGGGTACGGTTAATGGTGGTCTGTGACACACCATTCTGCGTGGTATTGGCGTTCAGCAAGGGACGCTCCCGCAGATAAAGAATGAAGGCTTCCATATCTTTTTTTGTCAAATGTTCCAGAATATCCAACGGAATATCAGCAATCTGTTCAACAGCGACCAAATCTGAATCCTGTAACCACTCAAAAAAACGACGATATTCTTTCAAGTATTCATATAAGGTAGTAAAACTGTAAGGCACAGCCAGCTTTGATTGATAATATTCCAAGACATACCAAGGCATGATTTCTTTTAGCTGTTCAATTTTTTCTAGTAATAACTCACGACGCATGTATTTCTCCTGATTTTTGTTATATGAGTAGTATAGCATAATCTTATATAAGTTTCAAGAAAATTATGGTTTTTCGGAAAGATGTATGTGGAGAAATTTAGTTAATAAAAAATATGATATAATACAAACAAATACGAAAGGATGTTCTATGCTAGATTTTGTTCCTATCAGTCCAGAGAATTGGCGAGTTCCTTTATCTGTTTCTCCTGACCAAGCCGAATTTGTTGCGGATAAGGTGACAACTTTGGCACGTGCATTTGCTTATCGGATGTTTGATAACCAGGCTTATTTGATTTACCAGCAAGATTGTCCTGTTGGCTTGATTTTATATCATGATTTTCCTGAACGGCAAGCCTATCTCATCTCTGAATTCTTTATTGATTCCAATTATCAGCGACAAGGTTTGGGTCGTCAGGCTATGACACAGTTACTGGAAAAATTCCGCTCAGAAAGAAAATTTTTAGCTGTTCAGCTCTGCATTTTATCCCAAAACACCCCAGCCAAAGCTTTATATCAATCACTTGGCTTTGTTGAAACTGGCGAATACGATGAAGATGAAATTATACTACGATTAGAATTCTAAAAAAATTTTACACAAAATAAATTATGTAAACTTTTTTCTTTTATAAAATTAACAAAGCATACAAAACCAGTACACTAATGATGCTAAAGAGCGAGCCGATCAGATAGTATTCCGCAAAGGCTTGGTTTTCAGAGATTTTGTTAAAGCGGGCAATGGACTTGGCTGTAAATACCAGTCCAATCGCTGCATACTGACCTAAGAGCAGGAAAATCCCCATAATCAAGCGTTCCAGTTGACCAATCAAAGCTCCTGCTCCCGTCACTGTTTGCGATTCTTCTCCTTCTACTACTTGATATTTGCTGATAAAGAGCTTGAAAAGAATGTTGACCGGCTTCGTCACAGCAATCAAAAAGAGCACTTGCAGACTAAAGTAAACCAGAGCCGGATCTTGATTCCATAGACTTGAGGCTGGAAGATTGACCCCGATTTGCTGATAAAGAATGACAATCGCCGCCAGATGCAAGGCTTGGTCCACTAGAAAAGCAGTCCCTTCCCAAGATCCTTCACCAACCCACGCTTGCTGAGAAAGTATTTTCCATAATCAATCGCCACGTGGCTCAGCCAAACCTGGAAGAATAAATCATTGTTTTGGTGGGGAAATGGAAATAGCAGAGCGAGGATCGTGAGTGGTAAGGCCACCAAGATTAGATGCAGGCAGAGAGCAGAAAACTGCTTCTTTTTCTTATCCGCTAGTTTTTGACTTTGCAGGATAAAATCACCGATAAAATGAGCCAGAATCAGCATGATCAGCACTGGCTGTCCAGTCAAATAAGATGATAGGAGGGAAAAACTCATGTCTGGTCACTCCTTTGCTTTAAGGCTTTGGCTGTCTGTAAAATCAGATGAACAGCTGTTTGTCGATTGCGGAGATAAAGCTTGACCCCGCTGGATTTGAGGCGTTTGGTAAAGGCACTTTGACTGAGTTTAAAAGCCTGAGCCAGTGGTTTTTGCTTGAAGTCTTCAGAATAAATTCCAGCCTCTAAAAGCTGTTGGAAAAACTCATGTTGTGTTTTGTTCCAACCAGCCTTGATATAATCGCTGGAGGTCAAGAGGGCATTAACTGCCTGATTAAGCTGATTGACTTCTGAAGAAAAAGCCAGTTGGCTAGTCCCATAATCATTGTGGTCATGAATAAAGTCGATCGCTTCACGGGCCTGCCAGTAGGCTGGTCCGTCAGCACCGATACTCTGTTTGGGATTGATTTCTGTCAGAATTTCCCCTAAACCAATGCCAAAACGGATGCTGATTTGCCCATAAAACATCTCTTGAATACGGTCAATCATCAAGAAAATCGAAGCATTTGGTAGACAGAGAGCCTGAAATTCATCGCCCTTGGTAATGGTAAAAGGGGAGGCGAAGTGGTTTGCATAGTCTTTGTTGACTTGCTGCAAGGTAATTTCTAACTGGTTTTGGATAAGTTGACGGTCTAAGGCTTTCTTGGATTCAATGATGTCACCAATCACTGCAATATACTGCATAAACTCCCTCCTTTTTCTGTCTATGTCTATTATAACGGACATTTTCTAAAATGTCCATAAAAAGGGACATTTTTTGTTGTTTCCGATATAACGGACATTTTTTGAGAATTGCCACTGCTTCTCTTTCTAAAACAAAAAGAAAGAAGAGTTATTTTCTCTTCTTCTTAGCTTTTTTAATCTTATTAGCTTGGCGTTTCATGGCTTGTTTCATTGCAAATTCACCGATTTTGCCACCGATACCGCCGCCGAACATTTGGCTCATATCTGGCATTGCTCCGCCTCCCATCATATCTCCTAAGGCAGACATATCCATACCATTCATGTTTGGCATATTCTTAGGAAGATTAGCTGGGTTGATGCCCATTTGTTTCATCATCTTGTTCATATCACCTGACATGACGCCCTGCATCATGGTTTTGGCTTGGTTGAAATCCTTGATAAATTTATTGACTTCGACAAAGCTATTTCCAGAACCGTTAGCAATACGACGACGACGGCTCGGTGTCAGCAAGTCTGGATTTTCCCGTTCAGCTGGTGTCATCGAAGATACAATGGCACGTTTACGGGCAATTTCACGCTCGTCAACTTTTAGGTTGGCAAGGGCTGGGTTACCAGCCATACCTGGAATCATCTTCAGCAGGTCTTCCATTGGTCCCATGTTTTGTACTTGGTCTAGCTGATCGATAAAATCATTGAAATCAAAGGTATTTTCCCGCATTTTCTCAGCGAGTTCCAGTGATTTCTGCTCATCGTAGTCCTTGCTGGCCTTTTCAATCAGGGTCAGCATATCCCCCATCCCCAAGATACGTGAGGCCATACGATCAGGGTGGAAGGTCTCGATGTCTGTGATTTTCTCACCAGTACCGGTGAATTTGATTGGTTGACCAGTGATATGACGGACAGATAGGGCCGCACCACCACGGGTATCCCCATCAATCTTGGTCAAGATAACACCTGTAATGCTCAACTGGTCATTGAATTCACGGGCAACATTGGCCGCTTCTTGACCGATCATCGCATCGACCACCAAGAGAATTTCATTTGGTTGAGCGAAGGCTTTGATATCACGCAATTCAGCCATGAGCTCTTGGTCAATCTGCAAACGACCTGCCGTATCAATCAGAACATAATCATTGTGATTGGCCTTGGCTTGTTCCAAACCTTGTCGTACAATCTCCAGGGCGGGCACTTGGTTGCCTAGCTCAAAGACAGGAACATCAATCTGCTGACCGAGCGTTTTCAACTGGTCAATAGCAGCTGGACGGTAAATATCTGCCGCAATCAAGAGCGGACGGGCATTTTCTTCCTGCTTTAGTTTGTTGGCCAACTTACCTGTGAAGGTGGTTTTACCAGCACCTTGCAAACCAACCATCATGATAATGGTTGGGATTTTCGGTGACTTGATGATATCAGCCGTATCAGCACCCAAAACCTCTGTCAGCTCTTCATTGACAATCTTGATGATTTGTTGAGCTGGGTTCAGGGTATCGATAACTTCATGTCCAATAGCACGCTCACGGACTTTCTTGATGAAGTCTTTTACAACTGGAAGGGCAACGTCGGCTTCTAAGAGGGCCAGACGAATTTCCTTGGTTGCTTCTTGAATGTCGCTTTCAGTGATTTTGCCCTTGCGGCGTAGGTTTTTGAAGACGGACTGTAGGCGTTCCGTCAAGCTTTCAAATGCCATTTTCTTCTCCTTTAATCTCGGTTATCAATGCTAGAAAGAATGGAAATTTTCTCCTTGAGGTAGCTGTCCTCTGGGTACTGTTCCAAGAGCTCATCTAAAATCTGGCTACGGACAACATAGTCAGAATACATATGGAGCTTCATTTCATAGTCTTCTAATAATTTTTCTGTTCGCTTGATGTTGTCATAGACAGCCTGACGGCTGACTTGAAATTCTTCTGCAATCTCTGCTAGGCTGTAATCATCTGCATAGTAGAGCTCGATGTAGTTCATCTGCTTGTCAGTCAGCAGAGCTGCGTAGAATTCAAACAAGGCATTCATGCGATTGGTTTTTTCAATTTCCATAGCTTTTATTATACCAAAAAGTCCTGTGTAGAGGAACTAACAGATATGGTTTCTTGTTTTTATTTACGTAAACAAAGTTATGTAAACTAGTTATTCTCCAAATAAAACTCAAACCGTTCGCCGACATATTGACTGTTCACGTACTCAAAGGCCTGACCGTCTTCCAGATAGGATACCTGTTTTAGTGCGAGAATAGCTTGATTTCTAGATATTTGTAGATACTGTGCAACCTTTTCATCGGCCAATCGTGCAAAAATCGTCTGTTTACTTGTTCCAATTCGATAACCATTCTCCACTAGGGTTTTAAAAAAATGATTGGTCACCTCTTCTTTCGGAACGTTTTTAATTAAACGTTCCGGAATACTCGCAATTTCATAGACAACAGGAACATTATCTGCATAGCGAACCCGTTCCATTCGAATAACATACTCGCCACGGGATAAACCTAATTGTTCAACTTCTTTTTCATTAGGTTTGGTCCGTGTATAGGACAATAATTTGCTGCTTGGCGTCTTTCCTTGGAGTTGTACTAATTCAGTAAAGGAAGTCGTACCACGCATCTTTTCTTGGACCCGGGTGCTGGCTACATAGGTGCCTGAGCCAACCTTACGCTGTAGCACTCCTTCTTCTACCAACAGAGTAATACCTTGGCGTAGAGTCATCCGGGACACACCGTACTCATCTGCCAAATCACGCTCGCTCGGTAAACGTTGACCAATTTTCCAAATTCCGTTATCAATTTGTTCCTTGATTTGGTCGTGTATGCTAATGTATGCTGCTTTCATTCATTCAAACCTCTCTCGTACTAGTTTACCAAAAATTATTCTTTTTTACTAATCTAGACCAATTTTTCTGTGTAATCGCAAATTCATGCAAACATTCTATACATTATCCCTATCATAAACTAGTTAAAAGACGATAAAAACGAACACTTTACTATCTAGAAACAAGCTTAGTTTGTATTACTAATGTTTCACAAATATTGGTTGGAAAATGTTCGTTTTTATGGTAAAATTAGCATTAGTATTTGATATATTTCAAAAACGAAAGGGTAAAAGATGATAAAACAAGATGTCCAAAAAATTATTGTTCTGGATTATGGAAGCCAGTACAATCAGCTCATTTCACGTCGTATCCGTGAATTTGGTGTCTTTTCAGAATTGAAAAATCACAAGATTACTGCCGAAGAAGTTCGTGCTATCAATCCAATTGGTATCGTTCTTTCAGGTGGTCCAAACTCTGTTTACGCCGAAAATGCTTTCGATATTGACCCAGAAATCTTTGAATTAGGTATTCCAATCTTGGGTATTTGCTACGGTATGCAGTTGATTACTCACAAATTGGGTGGTAAGGTTGTACCTGCTGGTGAGGCTGGAAACCGTGAATATGGTCAATCAAATCTACAATTGAAAACTGAATCAGCCTTGTTTGCTGGAACGCCAGAAGAGCAATTGGTTCTCATGAGCCATGGGGATGCTGTAACAGAGATTCCTGCTGATTTCCACCTGGTTGGTCTGTCTGCTGACTGCCCTTACGCGGCCATTGAAAACACGGAACGCCGTATCTACGGTATCCAGTTCCACCCAGAAGTTCGTCATTCGGTTTATGGAAATGATATTTTGAAAAACTTTGCCTTTGGTATCTGTGGTGCTAAGGGCGACTGGACAATGGAAAACTTCATTGAAACAGAAATCGAAAAAATCCGTCAAACAGTTGGTGACAAGAAAGTCTTGCTCGGTTTGTCAGGTGGTGTAGATTCATCAGTTGTCGGTGTCCTTCTTCAACGTGCCATCGGTGACCAATTGACCTGTATCTTCGTTGACCATGGTCTTCTTCGTAAGAATGAAGGCGATCAGGTGATGGAAATGTTGGGTGGTAAGTTCGGTCTCAATATTATTCGCGTTGATGCTGCGAAGCGTTTCCTAGACCTTTTAGCTGGCGTATCTGACCCTGAGAAAAAACGTAAAATCATCGGAAATGAATTTGTTTACGTATTCGACGACGAAGCAAGCAAGTTGACTGACGTCGAATTCCTAGCGCAAGGTACCCTTTATACCGATATCATCGAATCAGGAACTGATACTGCTGAAACTATCAAATCACACCACAACGTTGGTGGTCTGCCAGAAGATATGCAATTCAAGTTGATTGAGCCGCTTAATACTCTCTTTAAGGATGAGGTGCGTGCGCTCGGTACTGCTCTTGGTATGCCGGATGAAGTTGTATGGCGCCAACCATTCCCAGGACCAGGTCTTGCTATTCGTGTCATGGGTGAAATCACAGAGGAAAAACTTCAAACTGTTCGCGAATCTGACGCTATCTTGCGGGAGGAAATTGCCAAAGCGGGTCTTGACCGCGATGTGTGGCAGTATTTTACGGTCAATACTGGCGTTCGCTCCGTAGGGGTCATGGGAGATGGTCGTACCTACGACTACACTATCGCCATCCGTGCTATCACTTCTGTCGATGGAATGACAGCTGACTTTGCGAAACTCCCTTGGGATGTTCTTCAAAAAATCTCTGTCCGTATCGTAAACGAAGTCGACCACGTCAACCGCATCGTCTATGATATCACAAGTAAACCACCAGCAACAGTTGAGTGGGAATAATATATAAGAGTAACTTTGGCTAAGAATCCTTGATTTAACAGCATTTTTCCTATTATAAAAAGTGTTAAAATGAGATAAATACATTTGGATTGTCTCCGAAGTGTCTCCAAAAAAAGAAGTCCTAAATCAAATTAGGGCTTCTTTTTATTTATGATTCCTCGTTATTCTTCTACTACATTCTTTTTACCTAATATATCTAGATATGGATCAGCCATATCTTTTATGATTAGTGGATTATTTCCAAAAGAAGGATACTTCGACTCATATGTTATGGTTTAGAAATATAGCAATTGCATCAATTATTAGTTTTCTACCAATCGATTATCTATCTCATAGACTGGTAAATAGAGATTTCATAATTCTTGTGATTTATCTAATTGAGTCGGTAGATTCCAAGACGTAATATTTTCTTAGTATTAGTGATATATTCACAGTAATCTTAAAATTAAAACGGTAGTAATAAATAACAACATTTGACAATAACGATTTGAAAATTTTATTGCATCATCCTCAAATATTGAATAGACTCTTAATCTAATTTATCGAAAATAAAAAACCTACCAAGAAAAATCTTGGCAGGTTTTTTGGCAGGAAACCAAATCAATTTATCAGTTTCTATCAATCGCTTATCGCTCTCAAAGACTGGTAAATAGGGATTCCACAATCTAATTATGATGTTACTCTTATTTAAGAGTAACTGAAGCACCAGCTTCTTCCAATTTAGCTTTGATTTCTTCAGCTTCTGCAGTTGCAACACCTTCTTTAACGACAGCAGGTGCACCATCAACAAGCTCTTTAGCTTCTTTAAGACCAAGACCTGTGATTTCACGTACAACTTTGATAACACCAACTTTTTTGTCACCAGCAGATGTCAATTCAACGTCGAATGAATCTTTAGCAGCACCAGCATCGCCAGCACCAGCAGCAGCTACAGCTACAGGAGCAGCTGCAGTTACACCAAATTCTTCTTCGATAGCTTTTACAAGATCGTTAAGCTCAAGGATAGTAGCTTCTTTAATTTCAGCAATAATGTTTTCAATGTTCAATGCCATTGTTATTTCCTCCAAATTTTTAATAAATAATGTGATATAGTTGTAGCCTCAGGCTACTAATTGACGCATTAAGCTGCGTCTTCTTTTTCTGCAACCGCTTTGACAGCGTATGCAACGTTGCGTACAGGTGCTTGAAGTACAGAAAGGAGCATTGAGAGCATTCCTTCGCGGTTTGGCAATGTAGCAAGGGCTTCGATTTCAGCTTTTGTTGAAACCTTGCCTTCAACAGCACCACCTTTGATTTCAAGAGCTTCTGCAGTTTTTGCAAAATCGTAGATAACTTTTGCTGGTGCTACTGCATCTTCATTTGAGAATGCAACAGCAGATGGTCCTACGAACAATTCAACAAGTCCTTCAAGACCAGCTTTTTCAGCAGCACGACGTAAGATTGAGTTTTTAATAACTTTGTACTCAACACCTTCGCCACGCAAGTTACGACGAAGAACAGTATCTTGTTCAACAGTCAAACCGCGCGCATCAACTACAACGATTGATGTAGCTGCTTTCATTTGCTCAGCAACTGCGTCTACTAATTCCGCCTTTTTAGCAATAATAGCTTCTGACATTTCGTTTACCTCCGTTTTTATTTTGGGCTAGGTACAAAAAAATCGTACCTAAACCTAGACACGAAAGTACAAAACCGTTTATATCCATAATCGTTTTGTGCCTCGGTAGGATGTTTATGAGTCCAGCTCCCCTACTGTCTTAGGTCAGTTTTTTCAAACCTTAGTTATCATACCATATCTCAAACAAGATTGCAAGAATTTTCCTTCGAAAAAATGAAAAAATTCCTAGAAAAACTAGAAATTTTTACAATTCTCCCAAAATCGCATCCCAGGCAGCATCATAACCCTGTCTGGTTTCCGACGAAAAGACGACAAACTTGTCTGACGGATCAAAGTCCAATTTTCGCTTGATCGCAGACTCGTGCTTGTTCCACTTGCCACGCGGAATCTTGTCCGCCTTAGTCGCCACAATAATAACAGGGATTTCATAATACTTGAGAAACTCATACATCTGGACATCATCAGCCGACGGATCATGACGCATATCGACCAAGCTCACAACTGCACGCAGATTTTCCCGACTAGTCAGATACTCCTCAATCATCTTGCCCCACTTGGCCCGCTCTACCTTGGATACCTTAGCATAGCCATAGCCCGGCACATCGACAAACCGAAGCTTGTCATCGATATTGTAAAAGTTCAACTGCTGGGTCTTGCCCGGCTTACTGGAGGTACGAGCAAGATTTTTCCGCCCCAACAGCGTATTGATAAAAGAAGATTTGCCAACATTTGACCGCCCTGCCAAAGCAATCTCTGGCATCTCATCCTGCGGATACTGGGCCTTTGACACGGCACTCAGCACAATCTCTGCATTATGTGTATTGATTTCCATAGTAGTTCCTTCCATCAGAAAGCCAGTTGGAAACCAACTGACTATGATTAGGCAGTTTCAAGTAGGGGCTTGTCCGTCCCTTCAACTGCATCTTTTGTAATCCGGACGCGTTTGACGTCTGCTTGGCTTGGCACTTCAAACATGACATCCAACATGGTTTCTTCAATGATTGAACGAAGACCACGTGCCCCCGTCTTCCGCTCAATAGCCTTCTCAGCAATAGCCTGCAACGCATCTTGGTCAAATTCCAATTCCACATCGTCGTAAGACAAGAGTGTCTGGTACTGTTTGACCAAGGCATTCTTAGGCTCTGTCAAGATCCGCGCCAAGTCCTCCGTAGTCAGTTGCTCCAGAGCAGCAAAGACAGGCAAACGCCCAATCAGTTCAGGGATAATTCCAAACTTCTGAATATCGTCTGCGATGATATTTTGCATATAAGAATCTTGCTCATCAAGGGCTTGGTTGTTTTGACCGAAACCAATAATTTTCTCCCCCAAACGCTGTTTGACAATTTCCTCGATACCATCAAAGGCACCTCCAACGATGAAAAGGATATTCTTGGTATCTACGTGAATCATCTCTTGGTTAGGATGCTTACGCCCACCCTGCGGTGGCACGCTGGCAACCGTTCCCTCGATAATCTTCAAGAGAGCTTGTTGGACGCCTTCCCCCGAAACATCACGGGTAATGGACACATTTTCACCTTTTTTGGCAATCTTATCAATCTCATCCACATAGATAATTCCTCTTTCTGCCCGGTCAATGTTAAAATCTGCCGCCTGTAAGAGTTTGAGGAGGATATTTTCCACGTCCTCACCGACATAACCAGCCTCTGTCAAAGCAGTTGCATCCGCAATAGCAAATGGTACATTCAAACTCTTAGCCAAAGTCTGAGCCAAAAAGGTCTTTCCAGATCCAGTTGGGCCAATCATGAGGATATTTGATTTCTGCAAATCCACATCATTGTCATCACGACTATCTTGGAAGTTGATCCGCTTGTAATGATTGTAAACAGCCACCGCCAAGGCACGTTTGGCACGGTCTTGTCCGATAACATAGTGGTTTAAGATATTGAGCAATTCCTGTGGTTTTGGCGTGTCTGCCAAATCAGTCAATACTTCTTCTGCCAGCTCCTCACGGATAATTTCTTGGGCCAGCTCCACGCACTCGTTACAGATAAAAACGTTGTTGCCAGCGATGATTTTTTTGACTTCTTCCTGATTTTTCCCGCAGAAAGAACAATAGATAAATTCTGTTTGTACAGCCATGATAACCTCAAATTTTCATATTTCTCTTAGAATAAAAAGCCATAAAAGGCGTGAATGCTGTTGACCAAGTTGGTAAAGGCATTCAGAATAAACAAAGCAGCTAGTCCGTAACGTTTCTTTTGCAGGGCTTGAATAGAACACAGGACACAAATCCCACACAAAAAGGCCGTAAAGAGACCAAATAAACTTTTCTGCATCTTACTTCTCTCTTCTTTCAAATACTCGCACAGTGAAATCGACTGGATTGTCCGCATCCTTGGCTCTCAGCTCTGCCTTTTTTTCCACAAAAACGGACCAATCAAAGTCCTCTGGAAAATAGATGTCACCCTCAAATTGTCCATGAATGTCTGTCTTGACAACCTCATCCAGATAAGGCTCAAAGGCAGAAAAAATCTGTCCTCCACCGATGACATAGAGATTCTTCTCCTGCTGGTCATACCAGTCCAAGACTTCTGTCACACTGTGAAAAACGATGACACGGTCGTTATCAACCTGATAGTCTCTATCTCGGGTCAAAATCAAGGAAATCCGGTTTGGGAGAGCACGCTGGCCCATGCCATCAAAGGTCACACGGCCCATAACCATAGCATGACCGCTTGTGGTCGCCTTAAAATGTGCCAAATCAGCCGGCAAACTCCAAGGGATACCCGCTTCTTTTCCAATCAAACCATTCTCATCTTGGGCCCAAATCGCCGAAATTTTCTTTGTCATTACTTCTCACCTTCTCGTCCTTTCATTCTATCAAAATTCCTAAAAAAATGCACTTGCTAAGTCAGCAAGTACAAAAGTTTCTATCGTCAAAATCAATCTAAATCGAATTTTCTGTTACTCAAACTATCTGGGAGAGTGAAACAGTCTGGGAATAGACTGTTTCACCCCGAGTCTAAAAATAAAGAAGCAAGGCAAAAGAACGCAGTTCTTAACTGCTAATCCAGTTAAATCGCCAAGTCGAATTTCAACTGCGGTTTAACTGGCTCATAATCCACCAACTCGAAATCTTCTGCTTTTATATCAAAGAAGTTTGTTCCGTCTGGCACGTTCAAGACCAAACGTGGCTCGATTTCGGAAGGCGTTCGGCGGAGCAATTCTTCAGCCTGTTCAAACTGGTTGTCGTAGATATGGAGATTGTTGATGAAGTAGAAAAACTTCCCAACCTTCCAGCCAAAATGCTTGGCAACCATCATTTGAAGGGCTACATACTGCATAGCATTGATATGATGAGCCACCAGCATATCATTTGACCGTTGGGTCAGAGTTGCATCCAGATAAATTTCTCCATTCACACGACGAACATCGAACATGGTCTGAAAGGCACAAGGTAACAGACCTGGCGATTGATCAAAAGCCTCATAATCCCAAAGTGAAATCACATTGCGACGATTCCAAGGATTATCTTCCAGCTGTTTCAAGATTTTCGCAATAATGTCATGCTTCTTGACAATAGCACCATAGCGTTCACCAATTGTCCCTGTCCCATCCACTTCCCAGTCATTCCAATACTGGACACCGTACTTGTCTTGCAAAACGGATAAATCATTGGTCTGGTCTTGGTAGATCCAAAGGATTTCTTTAATGGCTGATTTAATAGGAATCGGTCTCAAGGTTGTTATGGGGAACTCGCCCTTGGACAAGTCATACTCTGCAAAGGCACCTGTAACGTACTTGGAGTTGGCAACATTGCCATCTTTGTAACGCGGGCGAGCATTTTCCGAAAAAACGCCCTCTTCCATAATCTTCCGAATGTTTTCTTTAAAAATAATATCTGCTTTAGTCATGGTCATAGTATATCATTTTAATAAAAAAATCTCCAATTTATGATAAAGATTCCTTGCGATAAAATAACCTTCTATAAAAACAAGGACTGAATACATTCAATCCTTGTTATACCAATTAATGTTGCTTATTTTCTGATAAAGCATCTATCTTTGCTTCCAAGCGCTCTAACAATTGATAGTGTTGTTCCAATTGAGCTGACAATTCTCCTATCCGTTCATCTTTTTCACCATCAACAAAGAAACGAGTAATGGTCGAAGTAACCATACCAAAAGTACAAATACCCACTAACATCAAGACAATGGCAATCGCTTTTGAAATAGCATCTTGGGGAACAATATCGCCATATCCAACCGTTGTCATGGTCACTATTGACCACCAGAGTGAATCAAAAATAGACTTGCCTTCCAAGAATGACAAAAGGAGGCTTGATGCAATTACTGCCGAAAAATTGAGCAAGAGAACTTTATAAAGTCCATTTGTTTTTAACAGACGACTAATGGTATCCCAGAAACGATTAGACAGAGCAAGTACCCGAGTCAATTTGACTAAACGGAAAATGCGCGCAACTCTTCCCAAGCGAAACAATCCAAACAAGTGATCAAATGGGATAATGGCAACCAAATCTAATATATGACTTTTGGCGAACTCTTTCTTATTTCTTGCATAGAAAAAATTTGCCACATAGTCAAAGACAAAAATGCCCCAGAATATCATATCCAACCCTTTATAAAAAAATGTTGATGCAGATACCAAAGAAAAAAATTCACTAACAATTAAAATAATATAAAAGATAGCGAAACTTGTCATTAATGCCTCATAACGAGGATGGTCAATTATTTTCTTAATCATCATGCCCCCATGCCAACGCAACTTTCTCATCTGCTGTCATCTGATTCATAAGGGAGTCGACACCATCAAATTTTACCATATCGCGAATCTTATCCAACCAATAAATTGTCATTTTTTCACCATAGATAAAGCGATCAAAGTTAAAAATATGTGCCTCTATACGCATCTCTGTACCATCAAATGTCACGTTTTTTCCTACGCTAGCCATGGCTCTATACAGCTTTCCAGCTACTTCTACATCAGCTACATAAACACCGGCCGAAGGGAGATGAACTCGGTCAAATGGAGTTAAATTAGCTGTTGGATAACCGATGGTACGCCCCCTAGCATCCCCATGAACCACAATCCCCTCAGTTGAAAATGTATATCCCAAGAGTTGATTTGCTTCTTTAACGTAGCCTGTTTGAATTGCTTGGCGAATACGTGTCGAAGACACCTTCTTTCCTTCTACTTGAACTTCATCAATAATGACAACTTGTCCATCGAAGAGCTCGGTCAAGTCTGTTACATCAGCTCTGCAATTCCCAAAATGATAATCGAAACCTGCAACCAATATTTGTGCATTGAGTCTACGAATATAGCGTTCTAGAAACTGCTGTGGGGTATTCTGAGCAAATTCACTAGTGAAATCAGTCAAGACTAATCGATCTACTCCAAAAGACTCGAATAATTCAAATCGTTTTTTCTGACTTGTCAAATGCAACAAGAGATCTGGTGTAAAACGCGAAAAAACCAAACGCGGTGACTCTGAAAAAGTCAACACTGTCACTGTCAGTCCATTCTCATCAGCTAATTGTCTAGCTTTGTTTAAGAGAGCTTGATGCCCTATATGTAATCCATCAAAATAGCCCAAAACCAATACTGTTGCAGGTTGATGAATGAGTTCTTTGTAATCTTCTAAATAGGTAATTTCCATATTTTTCTCGTATCTTAGTTATTAAAGAAAAACCTTTCGTGGCTTGTAATCAAGGTTTCTTTTTTCCAGAATAGCAACTAGTTTTCCTTGAAACATTCCTGCTAATAAATCTTCCTGACTGCCTAAGCTAAAGAAACGCCCGAAACTGACTTCTTCCACTTGTTCCGCAGTTAGTTCTATAACAGGCATATCACCAATTCCTCGCTCAATTGGCTGAAGAAAGGAAAAATCATCCTTCGCAACTTTCTCTGCTATTTGCTCAATTGTGAGTGAATCTGCCAGCTCCATTCCAGCAGAAGCTGTTCGTTCTAAGCGGGACATGTGGCTTGCATATCCCAACTTAGAACCTAAGTCAACAGATAAGGTACGTACATAAGTTCCCTTGCTACAGCAGACGCGGAAGTTGAATCGAGCGCAACCATCCACTAACTCTATAGGGCTCGTTCGCTCAAAACTATAAATGCTGACCTGTCTTTGTGGACGTTCAACATTTTCCCCAGATCGAGCATATTCATATAGTTTACGACCATTTACTTTAACAGCAGAGTACATTGGAGGAACTTGGGTTACAGTACCAACAAAGGCAGACATTGCCGCATCAACTGCATGCTCTGCTATTGTCAAAACAGGTGTTCTCTCCACCAACTCCCCAGATGCATCCTCTGTAGTTGTAGAATAACCAAGGGTAATTTGCCCCTCGTAGGTCTTTCCAGCTTCTTGCATGTATTCAATCATGCGCGTGGCCTTACCAACTGCGATAGGCAAGACACCTGTCACTTCTGGATCTAACGTGCCACCGTGGCCGATTTTTTTTTCATGCAATAATTTTCGAAGTTTAAATACAACATCATGCGATGTCATACCAGCTTCTTTTTTTACATTGATAATTCCTGAAATCATGAAAATATTATATCGTAGTACCATTGTTTTATCAAGTTCTACGTAAAAACCTACCAAATCAACATTTCTAGCCATACTGAATACAGCAGTAAGCAATTCAAACAGTCATAGGGTAGTTAAAACTCACTCGACAGCTATGGAGGAGATAATTTAAAAATTTTTTATAAAAATGCCTATCATAGTAACGTGACCATGATAGGCATAAACCATCAACAACGAACGATTCGGCTTGTTGATTAGAAAGGAATCCATGAACATGAATATACCTACTATTATTGTCATGTTGGGAGCTGTTGCTACCCTATTAACTAACATAGCCGAGTTAATTAAAGCTATAGCTACTCTAATAGATAGCATCAAGCGACTAACCGCAAGCGCTAACACCAAAATAGAGCTGAAAAACATGCCAAGTTTGAGGATTTACAAGACTTGCAGGAACGTATCGAAAAAAATAATAAGTTTTTTATAACATGTTTGTCATAGTCACACGACTTTGACATACTTACCACCTAGAGATACAAAAACCCCTAATGTGCTTTAGATTGGCGTCCTGACACGTTAAGAGCTTGACCTACATCAGCAGCATGCCAATGATATCATATTGTACAATATTTTTAGCCGAATGAGCTGAAATCCCTTGCTTCTACGACAGCCGATCCTTTAATTTTTCAACGAATAGGTAGGCAGCCGGACAAGTTAGAGTATTTTTTAAGGTTAGATGGTTAATTTGATAAATTTTCTTACGATCTGTATGAGGGAATTCCCGACAAGCCTTGGGGCGTACATCATAGATAGAACAAAGGTTATCTCCACCTAGAAAGGGACAAGGCATCGATTTGAATACCTTATCTTTATCTTCATCAACTCGGAGATACATCTCTTCAAAAACAGGCAATCTCATTTTGAAATACTTTGCAATGCGTGTAATATCTGCTTCAGTAAATAGAGGCCCAAGCGTTTTACAACAATTCGCACAAGCTGTACAATCAATTTCTTCAAAAACTTCACCATGGACTTCTTGTACTACTTTATCCAAATTCTTAGGTGGTTTCTTTTTTAAATTAATCAAAAATTTTCGATGCTCTCCTTGCTTCTGGAGAGCAAGCTGATGATATTTTTCTAAATCAATTTCCTGACTCATATATTTACTCCTGACCATAAAGAAGGAGATTCAAGTTCTGAATCTCCTTGTCATCTTACCACTTATCTACACTAGTACCGCTTTCGTGTTCACACAATCCAACTTAGCCAAAAGAAACTTTAATGACTGTTTTCTTTTTTATTTGCTAACCGCTCACGCTCCAACCGCAATTTTCGATTGGGATTGAGCTTGTTGAACAATTCTTCTAACTTTTCAGCATTCCAAACATCTGCTGCGGAAACAAAATTTCCATCCTTATCCTTGAAGGATATCGGTTTATCACCCATAAACACCTCCAAATTTCCATTATTACTTATTTTTTACTCGCACAAGTTCAAGGCGACCAGCTGATACAGTCTATCCCCAGACTACCATACTCTCGAGTTTCTTAGTTCACTCTAAACTAACTTATCAGACAAGTTACTAATTTCGTTCAGGCAGTTGATATTACTGCCTGAACGAAATCAGTAAGGTTGGTAGGTAGACCGCCAATAGCGGCTACCGTACTACATCAAGTCCTTTAGGACTTAGAGGTAGTTCCAACGTTAATCCACAAACTCAAATTCGAACTTGCCGATGCGGACGGTATCGCCATCTTTGGCTCCGCGGGCACGGAGGGCTTCGTCAACTCCCATTCCACGCAACTGGCGAGCAAATTTCATAACAGATTCGTCACGATCAAAGTTAGTCATAGTGAAGAGTTTTTCTAGTTTATCACCAGATAGAACCCAACTTGCATCGTCTGCACGACTGATGTCAAATTCTGGCTCATCTGGATTAAAGCCATAGTAAGCCTCTTCTTCTTGGAAATCTGATTCGTCATAAAGCAAGAATTCTGGAGTTTTCTCAAGCAACTCCGCTGTGGCCTCCAAAAGATTTTCCAAACCTTGATGAGCAATACCAGAAATCGGGAAAATTTGCGGCAATTCGTCAAACTCGTCGTAGTTGACTGCCAATTTCTTCTTGAACTCTTCCAGATTTTCTGCCGCTTCAGGCATATCCATTTTATTGGCAACGATAATCT
Source organism: Streptococcus suis (assembly GCF_024509525.1). Lineage (GTDB taxonomy): Bacteria > Bacillota > Bacilli > Lactobacillales > Streptococcaceae > Streptococcus > Streptococcus suis_AC. Next base: position 104,753 of record NZ_JAMWEM010000005.1, on the reverse strand, counting down.
GCGGGCGTTCCATGAGGCGAAGATTGTAGGTTTCCAATTCGTTGTTGATAGCTACATAGTCCTCATAAGGATCGCGACCCTCGCTGGCAGACATATCCAAAACGTGCAAGATAACCCGTGTCCGCTCGATGTGACGAAGGAATTGCGTTCCCAATCCAACACCTTGACTAGCACCCTCAATCAAACCTGGTAAGTCTGCCACAGCAAATGAATCGCCAGATTTGGTTCGGACCATACCTAAGTTTGGAACGATGGTGGTGAAGTGATAGGCACCGATTTTTGGCTTGGCAGCAGTAATCACGCTGAGCAGGGTTGATTTTCCAACAGAAGGAAAACCGACCAAACCTACGTCTGCTAGCACTTTTAATTCCAACTCCAGATTGCGTTCCTCACCTGGCTCCCCATTTTCCGAAATCTCTGGTGCAGGATTTTTGGGTGTTGCAAAGCGGATATTGCCGCGACCTCCACGACCGCCGTGAGCAATGATAAATTCTTGACCATTTTCAACCAAGTCGGTAATGACCTTTCCTGTATCTGCATCACGCACTGTTGTTCCCTGTGGAACACGGACAATCAAATCATCAGCACCACGACCGTGCATACCCTTGGTCATCCCTTTTTCGCCATCATCGGCCTTAAAACGGCGATTGTAACGGAAATCCATAAGGGTTCGCAAGCCTTCGTCAACAACAAAGACAACGTTGCCTCCGCGACCACCGTCACCACCCCAAGGACCTCCGTTTGGGACATACTTTTCACGACGGAAGGCCACCATACCGTCGCCCCCTTTTCCTGCCTTGACCTTAATCTTGGCAGTATCTAAAAACATACTCATAATTTACCTATTCTTTCCTAGAAAAAAACGCTTGACTAGCGTTTTTTTACATAATAGCACTAATTGCAGGTAATACCAAGCCCGCAATTGTAGCTAAAACCATAAGAACAACAATCACCAATGTAATTTTTTCAAATCGTGTTTTCTTGTGGTGTTCTTCTCCAAAAGCCATTTTATTCTCCTTTTCTTGTCTATGCCTCATTCTACCATATTTCAGGGCTTTATTCAATTATCTTCTTTCTCACCTAGGGTTTCCTTGACCTTCTCCGCCACCTTATACGGCACACCAGCTTCTGCAATTTCCTGCAAACTTGCTGACTGGATATTGCCAATAGACTTGAAATGCTTCATCAAAGCCTGTTTGCGTTTTGGTCCCAAGCCTTCTATGCCGTCCAATTTGGATGAGAAGGAATTTTTTGACCGAACCTGACGATGAAACTCAATAGCAAAGCGGTGAACCTCATCTTGAATCCGATGAAGGAGGAAAAATTCCTGTGAATTACGAGGCAACTCAACTACTTCCAACGGATTGCCAAAGAGCAACTCGTGGGTCTGGTGCTTGTCATTCTTCTGCAAACCTGCAATGGGAATGGACATACCCAACTCCTGCTCGATGACCTGCTTGGCGACATTGACCTGCCCCTGACCACCATCGATAATAATCAAATCAGGCGGTGTCAAACCATCTCGCAAGACCCGACTATAACGGCGTTGCAGCACTTCACGCATAGAAGCGTAATCATCTGGCCCCTCCACCGTCTTAATCTTGTACTTACGGTATTCCTTTTTATTGGGAACCCCATTTTCAAAGACCACCATAGCCGACACTGGACTGGTCCCCATAATGTTAGAGTTGTCAAAGGCCTCAATCCGCACAGGCGTCGGAATCCCCAAAAGCTGACCGATATTCTCCACCGCACCGTAGGTCTTCTCCAGATTTTTCTCCAAAAGATTAAACTTCTGCTCCAGACTAACACGCGCATTCTTGGTCGCCAAATTGATGAGTTGCTTCTTCTCACCACGCTGAGGCTTGATGACCTTTGTATCTACCAGAGCTTCTACAGCTTCTTGGTCAATATCCTGCGGTATCAAGACCTCTGAGGGAATCAAATGTTGCTGGTCCCTGTAAAACTGACCGATGTAGGTCAAAAAATCTTCGTCCGCATCATTATAGTATGGAAAAAGATTGACATTCCGCTCAATCAGTTTCCCCTGCCGAACAAAGAAAACCTGCACACACATCCATCCCTTATCCACGTAGTAACCAAAGACATCCCGATTCTGCAAGTCATGAGCCATCACACGTTGCTTGGTCCGCAGGGTGGAAATGGATTGCAGGACATCTCGGTATTCCGCAGCTTTTTCAAATTCCAGATTGCCAGCTGCTGCTTTCATCTTTTCCTGCACTTCCTTGACAATCTTATCATCATGACCTGTCAAGAACTGGGCAACTTCCTTGGCCATCTTGTCATAGTCAGACAGGCTGGGCAGGTTTTCCCCGTGAGCCAGACATTGCCCCAAATGATAATAAAGACAATACTTGTTCTCAGGCAATTTACACTTGCGGAAAGGATAGAGGCGTTCCAGCAGTTTGAGGGTCTGGTTAGCCGCACCCACATCTGGATAGGGTCCAAAATACTGACCACCATCCTTCTTAATCTGACGTGTGATGAGCAGTCGTGGGTGGCGTTCTTTGGTAATCTTGATAAAGGGATAGGACTTGTCATCCTTGAGCATGATGTTATAGCGAGGCTTGTTTTCCTGAATCAGATTGATTTCCAACAAGAGCGCCTCGATATTAGAATCCGTTACGATGAATTCAAAATCGGCAATTTCAGACACTAAGGCCTCTGTCTTGGTATCATGGGCACCACGAAAATAAGACCGCACCCGATTGCGCAGGTTTTTGGCCTTGCCCACATAGATAATCTTTCCATACTTATTTTTATGGAGATAACACCCCGGACTGTCCGGCAGCAACTCCAACTTGTGCTTGATTAAATCGTTCATAGGTCTATTATAGCAAAAAACGAGCTGGGAGGTTTGTCCCAACTCATCTTTCTTAGTCTTGTTCTGCGTAGTATTCTTGACCATAGCCTGCTACTTCTGCGTTGACTTGCCATGAAATTCCAAATTTGTCTGTTACATTTCCATAAGCAGGTGACCATGGCACGGCTTGAAGTTCCATGTTAATAGCCTTTGCGTCAACAGATAATTTATTGTAATATTCTTTTGCAGTTTCTGCATCATCTGTAATCAAGGCAACTGTGATATTGTCCCCTACTGTATAAGGCATTTCTGGGTTGTTGTCTGACAACATGAAACGTTGACCGTTTGACAAACGGAACTGGGCATTCATCACGTAGCTTTCCAATTCAGCAGGGCAGTCTGGCAGGAAATCTTTAAATAAATTTACTTGCTCAACTGTCGCTCCAAGAGCATTTTTATAAAACTCGATGGCCTCTAAGCCATTACCATTAGTAACTAAGTATACTTCCATTGCTTTAAGCATGATGGACCTCCAAAATGATGATGGTTTATTATATCACGAGTTAGTTATACGGACAAATTTTTCGACTTGTTAGCAATAAAATTTACTATCAGTAGTCTCCGCCAGTAACTCCGTAGTATTCTTCCAGCGTTAAGCCAGAATGATAAATCTCCGTCGCTTCTTGACCAATATATCGGACATGCCAGCTTTCTGCCATGTAACCTGTAACAGCCTCTTTTTCAGGAAGATAGCGGACAACAAAGCCGTATTGATGGGCGTGTTCTGCCAACCACTGGCAGGCTGCTGGTTCTGTCAGCAAAGAACCACTATTGTCCATTACATCAAAAGCTAATCCTGTTTGGTGCTCGCTGTAACCTGCTCTTGCTGAATAACGATTAGCATTAGCTTGACCATCACGGTTAACATAGCTTTGATAGAGGTCAGTTTGTGTTTCGTAAGAACGATATCCACTGTAGTTATAAGAAACAGCAAATCCCTGCGCCTGCATGTCTGCAATAAGTTTTAGAAAGGAGGACTGAGCGGTCGCATTTTCTCCTGGCGCATACGTACTTGACAAAGGATGCTTTTTATTAACAATAATAATCTCACCATACTTACCTTGAACAGAATAGTAAGAGCCATTATAGGTTGCCTGATCACTTGTACTTGCCGTCGTCTGACTAGAATCCGTAGAGGTTTGAGTCTGGGTATTGCTACTTGACTCTTCCATGGTGGTTTGTTGGATAGTCGGCTGAGTAATAGCGGTGGTTGTCGAAACAGGTGTCACTTCTTCTGTCTTACCACATGCAATTAGTATGAAAAACATAAGAGGAAAAAGTAAATAACGTATTATCATTTTATCCCCTTAATTTGATGACAATTGATGCAATTCATAAATGACATAAGTCCCATTTGTTGGTCGCAGATGGTATTGCTTAGTCCGTTTAAAAACCTTATCAGGATTACTATTCAGATAGCTTGAATTAAACTCTTCATAGGTTTCAACAATCAAATCCTTTATATCACTGATAACAGAAATTTCAACTGGATAACTGACAACTTGGTACTTAGGGAAAAACAAGAATTGTCGCGAGGTTTCTTTTAAGCCAAATAACTTATTCCCATTTTCATCATTGTAAGTATTTTTTCCTCCAGACTCTTCGATTTTCTCTAATTCTTCTTCGATATCAATATCTGACTCTTTGAGATAATTTAAAAAATCACGAGCCTCAGACTTATTCCACTTGTCCTTGTCTGTTGAAAGTAGTTTCGCAACTTGGTCATAATCATTACTATCAATCGCTGTTGAAAATTGTTCAATAGCAACATCCATTCCTGTAATCGAATCAAGATAGTAATAAGTTGCTGCCAAGCCTGTACCAACTACCAATACTAGTCCGATTAGACTAGCAATTAGGAGTTTCTTCTTTTTTGTTCCACCTTTTTTTACGGGTAAGGGAAACGGCTGCTGCTCAGAAGCTCCTTGATTGGAAGATACAGGATTCTCTTTTTCAAGAACTGGTATCGTAGGAGTAGGAGCTGCTTCAACTTCGGCTGAGATACTTGATGATTCAGAACTGATTACTGATTCGGAGTTGATTACTACTGATTCAGTGGTTAGAATTTCGGAAATCGCTCCTTCTCCTCCTTCATCGATTTGTACACTGCTCTTTTCAGTACCGAGTCCAGCAATTCGTTTAATATGCTTTGGATCAAAACCACATTCTTTTCCTTGCATGTACTCCACAGGACTAGGTTTGCGCCCGGTTACTTGTTCGAATAATGATACCCATTTTTCTTTTGTTGCCATTATTATCTCCTAATTAGAAAATGCGTGATAGATATCTTCAAAAGCATTGATTACACTTCCATAAATGAATTTATTCGTCGCTATAGTAATAACCAGTAAGATACAAACTAAACCAACAGAAATATAGAATTCATCAATCTTCTTATGCGATATACGAGTATTTTTGATGAAAGCCACGAGCAGAACCACAAAACCAAGAATAGCTAAAAAAGTAATGTAGGTCCCTACTTGCATAATAGACTCTAGTGCCGGTACCTTTTGAGCAATCTCTAAAAATTGGGTTAAACTACTTGCAGGATTATCCATTGAATTGTATATAAGTTCTGCAAGTTCATATTGTGTCTCTTCAGAAACTACCAACGAATTTTTCATCAAAAAAGTTGTTAAAAAAGCTAAGATGTTTACGATTAGAAGCAAGGGAGCAAAGCGACTTGAATGAGCCAACCGTTCCTTTATTTCATCTAGTTTATTTTGCGCTAAACCATTGACTAATGCTGGGATAAGAGTTGAAATCAAATAGAAGACCAACAATATCAACGCAACTTTTATGACAGCGAATGCTCCGAAACCACTATTAATAGAATCTACCATGCAATCGTAAAACTCGGGTTGAGAAAATTCAATACTTTCACCACCTATTGTTATATTTACAAATGACAAGAGGATATTCTTGAAAAAGAACACAATAGCCATCGACATAAAAATAGATGCAAAAGCTAGTGTCAGTATTGAATAAATCAAGTTTCCGCTTTCCGTATCTGCTGTAGGAGTTTTTAGGGATTGCAGGCCCCATTTAAAATAGTAGCGTCCTTTCTGCTTCCACTCCTGCACTTGCGGATTTGTTTTTACATTTTCAAACAATGGTTGTGGAACAGGAATCGTTTGTGCGGGAGCTACTGGTGTTGGCTCACTTGCTGATGGTGCAACCATAGCTTCTGATTCGGAAGCCTGCTCTGCCTCCGCAACTGAAGTAGATACTACTTCAGATTCTGTAGGGAGCCCTGGAGTTTCTAGCTGTTCCTCAACTATAGAATCCACAGTTTCACTACTTTGAGGAGCGACACTCTCACTTTCTTCCTCAACTTTGCTCACTACTTCTTTTGCCTCATTCTCCTTTTATGTTAAGTATAGTTAGCTATATAATTATAGCACATATCAACCTAAAATAAAAGAAAAATGAGAGACGATTTCTCTCACTTTCACTGAATAGGTTAACTCGGATAATATAAAAGGTAATTCAACTACTAGCCTGCTATGAACAGATAGAAGAAACTGGTCCCAACCATATCTACCAAAGCATGACCGAGAAAGAATGGTAAAAGGTTATCATTTTTACGTGTATAAAGGGAATAATAGAATAGCCCTAATACAACACCGATAACAAGAGTAGGCGGCTAACCTTGATAGGTATGGAAGGAGGTCCGTACAATAGTTGAGAAAAGTAGAACCCACGGACGATGTTTTTTGTTGGTACTCAATAGTAGTCCTTGGAAGAAAAATTCTTCATACTTGTAGTAGCCTGAGCGAGATACCTTTAGAATACGGCACAAGTGACTGATGGAAGCCTCTTCCTGTTCATTCGCATATTCTTTCATCGCTTGGAAGGTTTTCAAGTGGCGACCAAGCTTTACCGTCGTTTCGTCGTTTGATTTCTTCTAACTTTTTTAGCAGGCCATTCCCCATTTCAAGATACTTAACCCGTTCTTTCTGTTGCTTGATTTTTAGACGTAACTCTTCTTCTGGAGACAAATTAGGCTTGCTTTCCAGGCCTTTCCACGACGATCTAGGAAGGAGGCCGTTAGAACCGTCCTTCTCGAACTTTCTGACCCACGAAAAGATCTGTTGGTAGGAAGCACCATACTTCTCAACAGCCCCTTGGTAATCTTTCTCATGGGAAAGGAGAAAGTTGACAATCTCAACCCGTTCTTCAAACGTTGACTTGCGTCCTTGTTTCATACGGCTCATTCCTTTACTAGTAGCTTTCAATTCTTTACCTCTAGTATGACGTTTTATCCAGGCTCTGAGAACATAAGGGTCAGAAATATCGTACTTTTCACTTAGACTTCTTAAACTTCCCTGACCATTGAGTTAGTCGGAAACAGCTTATTCCTTTAGTTCCTTACTATATTTCGTCCAGCGACGGCTTTCCTCTAGCCCCTCAACACCAGCTTCTTTGTATTTCCGAACCTAGTTCAATAGGGTGTCTTTAGACACACCATGGTGCCTAGCTAACCAGCTAAGTGATTCCACCGCTTCCAAGTGGAGTAGAACAATTTCTAGCTTATCAGATACAAATTTTGGCTCTATAATTTCTGTAGTGGGTAAACCCGCCAAGGAGATTATGGAGCCTTTTTGAGTATATACAAAAAGTCCCATATGACCTATAATGAAAAGCAACCAAACTCACATTAGAAAGACTCATATGGAACAACTAAATCTTATCACAAATTTTCTCAGAATTAAAGACAAAAATATCGTTATCACTGATGAATATGATATGGGAACTCACTTAGAACTCCACGGTCACTTGGATTACACAGCCCCTACCCTAAATGCCCTTCCTGCAAGGGACAAATGGCAAAATACGATTTCCAAAAAGCCTCCAAAATTCCCTACCTAGAAACAGCTGGCTATCCCTTACTTATTCGTCTTAGAAAGCGTCGTTTTAAGTGTAAAGAGTGCAGAAAAATGGCGGTCGCTGAAACTCCTCTTGTTAAGAAGAACAACCAAATCGCTGTCACTGTTAACCAGAAAATCGCTCAATTACTCATCGAAAATCAAGCAATGACACATATTGCAAACAGGCTATCTCTCAACATCATCAGTTATCAGAAAGCTCAATGAGTTCAAGTTTGAAACAGATTGGAACACCTTACCAGAGGTGATGAGCTGGGATGAGTATGCTTTTAAGAAAGGAAAAATGAGTTTTATCGCCCAAGATTTCAACTCCCTAAATGTCATAACTGTTCTGGATGGAAGAACTCAAGTAACCATCCGAAACCACTTTCTACGCTATCCTAGAAAGGTTAGAAATCGCGTCAAAGTCATTACCATGGATATGTTTAGTCCCTACTACAAATTGGCTAGACAGCTATTTCCGAATGCAAAAATTGTACTCGACCGCTTTCATATCGTGCAACACCTTAGTCGTGCTATGAACCGTGTCCGTATTCAAATTATGAATCAATTCGACAGAAAATCGCACGAATACCGAGCCTTGAAACGTTACTGGAAATTGATACAACAAGATAGCCGTAAACTCAGCGATAAACGATTTTATCGCCCTATGTTTCGAATGCATTTGACTAACAGGGAAATTCTAGAAAAACTCCTATCCTACTCGAATGAACTCCGACAGCACTATGAACTCTATCAATTTCTCTTGTTCCATTTCCAAGAGAAAAACTCAGATCATTTCTTTAATCTTATCGAACAGGAAATAGCCACTGTTAATCCCATTTTCCAGACGATATTTAAGACATTTCTAAAGGATAAAGACAAAGGTATTGAATGCCCTAGAATTGCCCTATTCCAACGCCAAACTGGAAGCTACCAACAATCTCATCAAAGTCATTAAGAGAAATGCCTTTGGTTTCAGGAACTTTGAAAATTTTAAAAAACGAATTTTGATTGCTTTGAACATAAAGAAAGAGAGAACGAAGTTCGTCCTCTCTAGGTGTTAGCTTTTCGTCTACCCACTACAGTTGACAAAGAGCCCAAATTTTTGACATAGTAAAACTCCCTTTATAGTTTCTAGTGAAAATTTTTGTTTTTTCACTGTCCACTATAAAGGGAGTATATCATCATCTAATATAGATTTATTTCTTCAATCTGAGCAAACTCACAAATCTGCTTATTATTTTTTAATTTCCTCGGTTGCAACATCATCGCCAAACCATTTTTCAGAAATTTCCTGGAATGTTCCTTCAGCATAAAGCTCGGCAAAGGCTGCATTTATTTTCTTGACCAAGGTCTCATCTGTCTTTCTTGCACCAACTGCAAATGAGCCATCATCATAGCCAACATCGATAATATTATACTCATCAATCAGACCTTCTTGTTGCAAGTAGTAATTAGCATAAACACGATCAATCAAGAGACCATCAATACGATCATTTTTGAGATCAATCAATGCTTCATTAAAAGTTGAATACTGGGTAGCATCATTGTTGGCTACAATATCCTTTAGAACTTCTGGCCGTTCCTCAAAGATTGAATATCCTGACGAACCTGCTTGCGCTCCCAAGACCTTATCTTTCATGTCAGAAGTTGCTACAATACCAGATGATTTCTTAGTCACTAACACTTGTTTGTTTTCCATATAGGATTCTGTAAATAGAACCTTTTCTTTTCGTTCATCTGTTACAGAATAGCCATTCCAAATCAAATCAATATTACCATTATTAAGTTCGGTCTCTTTCAAATCCCAATCGATTGGTTGCCATTCAATCTCTATACCATATTTTTCAAAAACAGCAGTTGCCAAGTCAATATCAAATCCGATATAACTTCCGTCCGTATCCTCGAATCCCATTGGTACAAAGGTTTTGTCAAAACCGATGGTAATCTTCTTCTCTTCTTCATAACTAGACCATTTATCCTGACTAGTCTCTTGTGACGAACTGCAAGCAGCTAGACTAAGGGTAGAGAGAAAAGCGACAGCGCCAATAATTATTTTTTTCATTTTCATAATCGATATCCTATTCTAATGTTTGGGCTCAATCTTGATAATCTCATCCGCAATATTCTCTGCAAACTGCATATCATGGGTCACTACAATCTGTGTAATGCCAGTGTCACGGTTTTGTAGGATGAGATTTTCCACTTCCCTCCTCAGTTCAGGATCCAAAGCTGAGGTTGGCTCATCATAGCCAATGATTTCAGGATCAATCATCATAGCACGAGCAAGGGCCACTCGTTGCTTCTGACCACCAGAGAGGGAGAATGGATAAGCATCTGCATGGTTAGCTAAACCAAGCTTCTCAAGTAATTTCCGGGCCTTGTCTTCTGCCTCTTGACGTGGCATTTCCTGGGTTTTCACAGGAGACAGGACCAAGTTTTCCAAAACAGACAAGTGAGGGAAAAGCTGGAAGTCCTGAAAGACAAAGCCCAGCAGATGTCGTTTCCCTAACTCTTCCACGGGCAGTTCTTGCCCGTTATAAATCAAGGTTCCCTCATCAATCGATTCCAAACCAGCTAGCATACGAAGTAGCGTTGTCTTTCCGCCACCGGATTGACCAACAATAGCCACAATCTTGCCCTCTGGAATGACCAAATCATAATTGGAGAAAATCTGTTTGTTATCAAAGCGTTTAGATAAATTGCGTAATTCTAACATGACAATTCCTCCTATTTATAGTAGTCAAATTTCTTTTCAATTTGTTTAGAAGCCAAGGTCACTACCCCAATCATAAGTAAATAGATAGCGCCTGCAATAAACATCGGTGCCAGACTCGCGTCACGGTTAGCTGCAGTTCGACTAGCCAACAGAAGATCGCTCACTCCTAAAGCGTACACCAATGAAGTATCTTTTACTAAGGTAATGACTTCGTTGAAAACACTTGGTAGGACCACCTTCACAACCTGTGGTAAGACGATGTAGCGGATGGTTTGAAAAGGTGTAAATTTCAGTACCTTAGAAGCTTCGTACTGTCCTGCTGGAATTGCCTCAATACCACCTCTAAAGATTTCAGAAAAATACGCAGCATAATTAAGTGTAAAGGCCACTAAAATCGCCGGCATCCGTTCGAGATTGACACCTAAGCTAGGCAAAACATAGTACACAAAGATTAGCTGCAAGAGTAAAGGTGTCCCCCGCATAACTAAGACATAAATATGCAATAACCATCGTAACGGAGCAAAACGAATCTGCATCAAGAATGCTAGAATCGCACCCAAAGGAAGGGATAGAACTAGTACCCAGACAAATACTTGTAGCGATACAGCCGCGCCTTTCAACAAACTAGGCAAAACTTGTAAAATATAGTCCATAGTCCCCTCCTAAATTATGATTAGGTACCATTATAACAGATTATGATGTATTTTCCTAGTGATTTTTCAGAATTTTTATAAAATTCAACGCAATTTCCGTATATTGTTCTAAAAAAACGGACTTGGCTACCCAAATCCGTTCATATTTATTCAACCGTAACGGCTTTTGCAAGGTTACGAGGTTTATCGACATCCAAACCACGTTGGAAGGACGCATAATAGGCAATCAACTGAGTTGGAATCACCATAGAGATGCTTGATAAGAATGGATGTACCTTGTTGACCACAATATCATCGCATTCACGATCCAAGCCCTCTTCCACCACAATCAAAGTGTGAGCACCACGAGAAACAACCTCTGCAACGTTTCCACGTGTATGCGCTGCTACCTTTTCATTAGAAGAAAGCAAAGCAATCACTGGAGTACCGTCTTCAATCAAGGAGATAGTACCGTGCTTCAATTCTCCAGCCGCAAAGCCTTCGCATTGAATATAGGAAATTTCTTTTAACTTAAGAGCCGCTTCAATGGTTACATAGTAGTCATTTCCACGACCGATATAGAAAGCATTACGAGTGGTTGCCAAGAGTTTTTCAACTTTTTCAGCAATCAAGTCTTTCTCAGAAAGCGTCGCTTCGATAGACTGGGCAACGATTGATAATTCATGCACTAAGTCAAAGTCGATTGCCTCTTGCTTACCATTGGCTTCACCAACAGCCTTAGACAAGAAGGCAAGAGTGGCTACTTGAGCTGTGTAAGCCTTGGTTGAGGCAACGGCAATCTCAGGACCTGCATGGAGCAACATAGTATAAGTCGCTTCACGTGAAAGGGTTGATCCTGGTACGTTTGTAATCGTCAAACTTGGAATCCCCAATTCATTGGCACGCACCAAAACCTGACGGCTATCTGCTGTTTCTCCTGATTGGGTCAAGAGGATAAAGAGTGGCTTCTTGCTGAGAATTGGCAAGTGGTAAGCCCACTCAGATGCAACCCCCAGCTCAACAGGTGTATCTGTCAAAGCTTCAATCATGTTCTTAGAAGCATAACCAGCATTGTAAGACGTTCCTGCTGCCAAGATGTAAATGCGGTCTGCTTCTTGAACAGCTTTCACAATAGCAGGATCCACCGTCATCTTGCCGTCCGCATCTGCATAGGTCGAAATCAACTTCCGCATAACGGTTGGCTGCTCGTCAATCTCCTTGAGCATGTAGAATGGATAGGTTCCCTTACCGATATCTGACAAGTCCAATTCAGCTGTGTAGCTACCACGTTCAATGGCATTGCCTTCGTAGTCTGTCACTTGAACGCTGTCTTTGGTCACAATAACCAATTCTTTGTCGTGAATTTCCATGTATTCGCTTGTTTCACGAATCATCGCCATGGCATCTGAGCAGACCATGTTGTAACCGTCGCCCAAACCAATCAAAAGCGGTGATTTGTTTTTGGCAACGTAAATAGTGTCAGGGTTTTCAGCATCAATCAAGGCAAAGGCATAGGAACCTTGAATAATATGAAGAGCTTTTTTGAAGGCTTCCAAAACAGACAAACCGTCTTCTTCGACAAATTTGCCGATTAAGTGAACAGCGATTTCTGTATCTGTCTGACCCTTGAAATCATGACCAGCCAAGTAGTCATTTTTCATCTCAAGGTAATTTTCAATCACACCGTTGTGAACCAGGACAAAACGACCCGTTTGTGAGGTATGTGGGTGAGCATTATCCTCAGTTGGTTTGCCGTGAGTTGCCCAGCGAGTATGACCGATTCCTGTTGTTCCTTCAGTCGTATCACCCACTTTATCAGACAGCTCTGCAATGCGTCCAACAGCCTTGACCAAGTGTGACTGGTCGCCACCTGTTACAAAAATACCTGCTGAATCATAACCACGGTATTCTAACTTTTCAAGACCTTGAATCAAAATGTCCGTTGCATTTGTATTTCCTACAACACCAACAATTCCACACATATATATCACCTTCAATTTCTAGAGAAATTGAACTTTCTTCAAATTGGTATAGTCTGATTTACTTTCATAAAAACCAGTAAAAACAGTATATAAAAAGAATTTAAACTTGTCAAGATAAAAATTGGTATAGCCTGATTTGTGAAGAAAAAACTAGCTCTATTGAGCTAGTCCAGTATCGATAAAGCCAAATTCTCTGAGGGGACTGACGCGGAAGGTCAGGCGTCCGATGACCTGTTCAGCAGGAATTAAACCAAAGGTCCGACTGTCCTCTTGGTTGGTCCGATTGTCATTCAAAATCAGATAAGTATTTTCCGTCACGGTATCCGTCTGCCCATTTGTCAGACTGGTAATAGAAAAGTCTTCTGTGTAGTATTCCAGATGCCCTGCTACTTCAATATAAGACTCTTCAACAATTTCATTATTGCGATAAAACACATCATCCATATAGGTTACTGTATCACCAGATTTTGCGATAATTCGTCCTACATACTCCTTGTTATCAACCTGATAGAGAACAAAGTCCCCATAATTTACCTCGGCTCCTTTTACTGTCAAAATAACATCATTTTGTTTCAGATAATTATTTGACATAGCCGCTGTAATTTGAATGGGTTCAAATAAGTAAAAGCGTAACGCAACCAAACCCAGAATCAGTGATATTGTCAAAATAATATTTTTAATTAAATCTCGTTTTACCATCTCTTCTCCAATCTCTCTCTATTATATCACACTTTTTTCAAAAACTCTGTCGAAGTTTACTGAAAAAGATGGTGATAAATTTCTTCAGCGATGATACGGTTTCCTTTTGGAGTGAGATGGAGGCCGTCACTATAGTAGTCCACACGGGCTTCCGTCACAGGGTAGAGATTAATAGATTTTATTCCTAAATCATCCGCAATATTTGGGATAATGACCTGTAATTCTTCTTTGATGATACTATTATCAAGTCCAAAGCGACTAGTCGGCACATAAGGCGGTACTACAACATAAACATCTGGTTGGCTGGGCAAATTCATATACCGCTCCACCAGCTGTCTGTACTCACTGGCAAACCGCTCGCGATTCCAATAAGGTGCTCTGCTATCGTTACTCCCAATCATGATAATCACAATATCCGCCTCACTTTCCAGTGACAGCTGCGCATTAACTTCCTTCAAATATGGAAAGTCTGTTGTCGATTGAAGAGAGCGCCCACTTAGACCAAAATTGGACACTTGGTAATGACTTCCTAACAATTCTGCTAAAATACATGGATAAGCATCGCGAATACGATCCTCCAATCCATATCCATACGTCAAACTATCGCCAATAGCTGCCACTTTAATAGCTCCTGTTCCAACGGTTAACACCTCTGGGTACATAATATCTGACATTGTTTCTCCTTTATTTTATTTTAACATAAAATACAGAACTCTTACGTTAGGAAAATACTATCTTTTAATACACTTTAAATTAAAAACAAAGATTCTCAGATTTGTTTGTCCTATATTTCACATTTGTGATATAATGAACATATGAAAAAAGAAATAGTAATTATTGGTGGGGGAATTGTCGGTTCTACTGCCGCATTCTACCTATCACAATCAGAAAAATACCATGTTACTCTTGTCGATTCCGGTATTGGAAATGCCACCAGAGCTGCAGCTGGAATCATCTGTCCTTGGCTTGCCCAGAAGAAAAATAAAGACTGGTACCGCCTCACTTCAAATGGTGCTGTTTTTTACCGCCAACTTATGGCAGACTTAATTGCATCTGGAGTAGATACGCTTCCGTTCAAACAGACAGGAACTCTCGGACTAAAAAGTAAGCCTGAATTGCTAGAAAAAATTCAAAAAATAGCCGAGGACCGCAAGATTGAAACTGCAACCATCGGTGAGATTAAAATCTTGAAAGGGCAAGAAATAACTGACTACATCCCTCATCTGTTGCCTGATTTTTACGGAATCTTCTTAGAGGGAGGGGGACGTATTGATGGTGGTAAGTTAGTCGATACGCTCCAAGAAAAATTTTTAGAACAAGGTGGGCAGCGTATTTTCGGAAAAGCAGAGCTTTTAGATCAAAATACAGTTCAGGTAAATCATGAGAAAATTCACGCTGATATTCTGCTCTTAACCACTGGAGCCTGGCTTCCAGAGGCATTACAGCCACTTGGTTATCATGTTGATGTCAGACCTCAAAAAGGACAATTGTTAGAACTAGAAACTGATTTAGATACGACAAATTGGCCTGTCTGTATGCCTTATGGCGAGATTGATATCCTTCCATTCGAAGATGAAAAAATTATCATTGGTGCTACCCATGAAGATGATATGGGCTATGACCTAAGTCTTGATATGCAGAAAATTCAACATATGAAAGATAAAGCTGCAGAATTTATGCCGGTACTTGCCAATTATCCGATTAATAAGACTCGTATTGGTACACGGGCTTATACGTCTAATTACGCTCCATTTTATGGAAATCTAGACGATAATCCACACATATGGGTTGCTAGTGGGCTCGGATCATCAGGACTAACGAATGGCCCTTACATTGCTTGGCAGATTGCCAACGAACTACTTGGACAAGACAGTAACTTTGATAGAAGACCTTATTCTCCAAGCAACTACATTAGTAAGTAGAATTAGTACCTATACTGTATTACCGATTGGTTAAGACTAAAAATAACCAAATAAACTCTGCTTAAATATTGTCAGACCGATGCCCGTTTTTACAGGCATTGGCCTTTTCGTTTATACTTTTATCTTCAATCTTCCTCGCACTGCCTTTTTCCCTGCCAGACAATCCAAGACCTGCTAAAAATTCGCGTTTCATAGTTCCTCCTCTACGTCAGTTTTACGAGTGACGAGCCCGTGATTTGAAATATGTTGGACAGTTTAACGCCATGCTGGGCGATATTTAGACATAATAAAAAGCCGTATTTCTACGACTTATTTTTTGGTAACAAAAAAGCACTTAGATTTTCTCGGCCAAAACTTCTTAACAAAAATAAAAGCTTATTGTACAACGTAGAAACGTTGATACAATAAGCTTTTTATATATAGATTATTTTACAGTACGGATACGCATTGTGTTCGTACCACCTGATCCTACTGGAACACCAGCTACGATAACAATGTTATCACCTGATTCAACAAGACCAGACTCAAGTGCTACTTTTTCAGCTACTTCAAACATATCATCTGTTGAAGCTGGTTTTTCAGTAACAACTGGAATAACACCCCAGTTAATCATCAATGATTTTTGAGTTTTCTCATCAAATGTTACAGCCAAGATATCAGCTTCTGGACGGTACTTAGAAATTGCACGTGCTGTTGAACCAGATTCTGTAAGGGCAACAACAAGTTTGATGTTCATTGAGTTTGTCGCATCTTTAACTGCTGAAGCAACCACTTCTGTCTTAGTTTCACGTGGGAATTTAGATGAATCAAGACGGCCATACTCTTTAAGAAGAGTTTGTGCATTTTTATCAATTGTAGCCATTGTGCGAACTGATTCAACTGGGTATTTACCGTTCGCAGACTCACCTGAAAGCATTGTCGCATCTGTACCATCGATAACAGCGTTAAATACGTCTGATACTTCTGAACGAGTTGCACGTGGTTTGTCAGTCATTGTTTCCAACATGTTAGTTGCAGTGATAACTGCTTTACCAGCTGCATTTACTTTTGTGATAATCATTTTTTGGTAAACTGGAACCATTTCAAATGGAACTTCGATACCCATGTCACCACGAGCAATCATGATACCATCTGAAGCTTCGATGATTTCATCAATATTGTCGATACCTTGTTGGTTTTCAATTTTTGAGAACAATTGAACGTGCTCATTACCAGTTTCTTTAAGGATAGCACGAACTGATTCAACATCTTTAGCAGTACGTACAAATGAGATAGCGATAAAGTTAAGACCTTGTTCAAGACCAAAACGGATATCTGCATCATCACGATCAGCAAGTGCTGGGAAAGGAATCTTAGTGTAAGGAATGTTTACACCTTTTTGTTTAGCAATAACACCGTCGTTTTCAACTTCAACAACAAATTCACGTGTTGCTGCATCTTTTTCGATAACTTTAAGACCAAGTTTACCATCGTCAACAAGAACTTGTTTACCAACTTCAACATCGTCAAATACATCAAGACCACCAGCAACGTTCAAAGCGATTACTTCACGAGTAGATTTGATCCCTTGTTTTGTTGCAACACGGATTTTTTCGCCAGTAGTGTATGAATACTCTTTAGCATCGCCTTCGAACAATTCAGTACGGATTTCTGGACCTTTTGTATCAAGAAGGAAACCAACTTTTTGACCTGCGATTTCTTCTGCGCGACGAACAGTCGCCATACGCTCACCTTGCTCTGCATGGTCACCATGTGAGAAGTTAAAACGGAAAACGTTCGCACCTTCTTTAATCAATTCAGCAATCTTCTGCGCTGAAGCTTCAACATCAAGTTTTTCACCCCAGTATCCATCTTCACCGAATTTTTTACCACCACGGATTTCTACCGCAGGACCAAGTGTTGCAACGATTTTTACGCGTTTATTCATGTTATCGATTCTCCTATATTTTAAATTCTATTGTCTAGCGACGTAATTCTCGGCTGAGTTTTGCCAATTCAAGTTGCCCTTCATGAGGTTTATTGACATGAATCTTGCCATCTTCAGTTAAACTAAACAAGGCATTCTCTTCAGCAGTACCCAAGATTGGATATGAAACTAATTTTTCATTTTGAACTCCAACAGCCAAACCACCTTTTCCTTCTTTCAGGAGGTCAACTGCATGTGCTCCCATCCAAGATGCAAGGACACGGTCGCGTGGCGTTGGACTACCACCGCGAAGGATATGGCCAAGATTTGTTGCACGAAGATCGCTTGTGTCTCCAGCTTCTTTCATCTTAGCAACAAATTCATCTGCTGACATAACACCTTCAGCAAGAACGATAATGGCATGGCTTTTACCACGTTTTTCATAACCGTCCATATTGCGTTTAACAACTTCATTGATATCAAATTCCTCTTCAGGAATGATAATTTGATCCGCACCTGTTGCCAAACCAGCCCAAACTGCAATGTCACCTGCATTACGTCCCATTACTTCAACGACAAACGTACGTTTGTGGCTGTATGAAGTATCTGTAATTTTATCAATCGCTTCTACAGCTGTGCTAACTGCAGTATCAAAACCGATTGTGAAGTCTGTACCAACGATATCGTTATCAATTGTTCCAGGTACACCTATTGCTGGGAAGCCGTGCTCTGTCAAACGCATAGCACCATGGTAAGAACCGTCACCACCGATAACAACAACACCTTCAATGCCGAGTTTTTTCAATTGCTCGATTCCCTTTAATTGACCTTCTAATTGTGCAAATTCTGGGTAACGAGCTGAACGTAAGAATGTACCACCTCTTGATAGAATTCCCGTCACATCTTTGGTTTCAAATTTTACGATGTCACCAGCAACCATACCAGCATAACCACGGTTGATACCGTAAACTTCCATGCCTTCATAAAGTGCTTTTCGAACAACTGCACGAACAGCAGCGTTCATACCAGGGGCGTCACCCCCACTGGTCAAAACAGCAATACGCTTCATTCGTATTTACTCCTTTAAGTTTCATTTTTAACTGTTTCATTATATCACAATTACCAGTAACTTGCTTGACTTTTTGCTAAATTTTAGCGAAAAACCGTTTTCATAGCGAACTCAGCTAGCTCCTCCTGAAGATGAACTGTTTTTTGAACGAAAAATTGTTGTGCTTGAATCGTCTGATTGCTATCCTGGTAGTGTAGTACTACAGGTATAGTTCCTGTGTACTTATTTAAAATCCTTGCTACTGCTTGATCGTATTCTCGATTTTCCAATAAAATCCAGAATTTTTCTAAGCTAGCAACTTCGATATGTTCTGCCACCATCTGTAATTGCTCATCATGTTTTTGAACCTTCCCTGTCACATAGAGTATGGCCCCGCTTTCTAGCAGCTTTCCATACTGTCTGAAACTTTCTGGAAAGATGGTCACTTCTGACCTCTCCTTAGAGTCTGTTACCTGAAGAAAAGCCATCTGCTCCCCTGTTTTTTTAGTACGAATAACACGTATTGTTTGGATTTGTACTAAAATAGTTGTTCTAACCCCTGCTATTAAATCGACCAAATCGGTGACAGGACGATTGGTTTCTTTTCTGATTTTTATGAGCGGATGGGGGCTGATTCCAATACCGATAATAGACTGCTCTAATTCAAACTTTTCACTATCACTATAGTCTTCAGAATCTATCCAACTATAATTTTCCTCTGCAAAAAAGGAACCAAAGGCTTCTGAAAAGACAAAAAGGTTATCTAGATTCTCTAGAATTTTCTTTCGATTAGGTTCGAAGTCGTCAAACAAACCTAGCTGAATTAAGGGGGTCAATAACTCTTTTTTCTTAAACGAATCTGGCAAGCGAAGTACAAAATCCTCGACTGACTTAAATGGACGGGAATCCATTATCCAGAATGCTAAGTCCTTTGGAGTGCCTTTGATATTTTTTAATCCCATATAAATAGTATCTTTATCGAATTTATCGTGATAAGGGATTGTATTGATTGTTAGTTTGCTAATCTTAAAGTCGAATTGCAAGGCATCATTCACATAACTAGAGCTGGAATAGTTAAGCATGACATCAAAAAAGATATCAGGATAGTGGGTTTTGAAATAAGCGATTTGAAAGGCTAAAGCTGAATAGGCATACGCATGGCTGCGGTTAAAGCCATAACCTGCAAACTTTGCCATCATAGCAAAAATTTCTCTAGCCCTCTCTTCTGTATGGCCTCGCTCATGCGCACCTGTCAGAAACTCAGCTTCCATGGCATGCATCTCTTTAACATTTTTTTTGGACATGGCTCTACGAAGTAAATCGGCTCTTCCTAGTGTAAAACCAGCATAGACTTGGGCTATCTGCATAACTTGCTCTTGATAGAGCATGATACCATATGTTGGTGCCAGTATAGATGCTATAGAATCATCAAGTAAGTCTACTGATTCCTGTCCATGCTTACGTCTGACAAAATTATCCGAGTAATCGCTAGCTCCTGGTCGATTTAAACTAGTCGTTGCTACTATATCCTCGAAACGACTTGGCTTAACACGTTTGAGCAGGCTTGTTGCACCAGGCTGTTCAAATTGGAAAATCCCTTTCGTTTTGCCAGCTGCAAAGAGTTTTAGAGTGGCTTCATCTTCTAAATCGATAGCAGCAATATCAATATCTGTTTCATATTTGAGTCGCACTCCTTCTGCCATTTTTTGCACAAAAGTTAAGTTACGTAATCCTAAAAAATCCATTTTGAGCAAACCATTAGCTTCAACTGCAGGTGCATCATACTGAGTCAAGAGCATGTCTTCGCCTGCTTTTAAAGGAATTGTATCTGTCAAATCTTCATCACTCATCACCACACCAGCAGCGTGAATGGAGGTCTGACGAGGTTTTCCTTCAATTTGTAATGCAATTGCAAAAGCCTTTTGGTACTCAATTTTACTGTTGATTAATTGTCGAAAAGAAGCATTTCGTTCATAGGCAGAAGAAAGAGTATCTCGAAAAGAAATCTTTTTAGTAATATTGGACAACTCATACTCAGGAGTCCCAAAACGCTTAAATACATCTCGGATAGCTTGTTTTGCTCCAAAAGTCGAATAGGTCACAATTTGTGCTGCATGCATAGATCCGTACCGATCTCGAACATAGCGAATAAAATCTGGGCGGTGAACATCAGGAATATCGATATCGATATCAGGCATAGAATAACGCTCAACATTCAAAAAGCGCTCAAAAAGTAGGTTATGTTTAACTGGATCTATCCCCGTAATGTTCAGTGCATATGCGACTAAACTTCCCACTGCGGATCCCCTGCCCATCCCCATATAATATCCTTGACTACGGCCAAATCGAAGTAAATCCCAGACAATCAAAAAGTAGTCGTCAAAGCCCATTTGATGAATAACAGCAAGTTCCTTCTCCAGGCGCTCTTGATAAACGAGTTGTTCCAATCCTTTCTCTCTTAGACCCAGTTGAGCTTTTTCTCTTAGTTCGTCTACAGCTAGTTTCTCTCTATTAAAGCGAGGTAATTTTAGACTAGGATCAAGATTATACTGAATACCTGCTACCAGCTTATTAAGATTTGTCACCGCCATTGGAAAGCGACTGCTAAACAGCTCTTCCAATGTTGCTGAAGGTAAAAGTGACTGTCGGCCAGCTAAATCCTGAACCTGATTAAGTGGGATATTCTCGCGAATAGCATGGAGGACCTGTAAAACCTCTACTTGATCCTCTTGAAAATAACGAACAGTTTGCACGGGAATAATCGGACGATTGAAAGTAGTTTGTGGACAATCTAAACCAACTCCGATATGAAAATCAACTCCCAAATCCAAGTCATCTATTCCTGGAAAATACGGTACAATGATAGCTACTCCACTTAAATACTGCCTAATCTCATCAAAGATGACGTGACCCGTCATTCTAGCTGTCGAAATCTTGAGCAAATGACGATAGCCTTCTGTATTCAAAGCTAAAAATTGTAGGGTTAATAAATCCCCAGTATCTTCCAATTGCCAATCCATCTCACAAGCGATTAACGGCTGAATTCCTTCTTTCTGACAAGTTTTTAGAAAGGAATAGGCTCCGTAGAGGGTATTCTTGTCCATAATCCCTAACGTTTGATACCCTAGTTCCTTAGCACGCGCTACATAGTCATCTATGGTTACCATGCTATCCATGAAGGTATATACAGTTTTTGTGTCCAGTTGTGCTAGCATGGCTACTTCCTTTTCCTATCATTATTCTTCTTCTCATTATACCAAAAAGTTATTCAAATAACTTTTTTTAATTTTGATGATTTTATACTTGATTTTTACCCCGTTATTCTGTATTATGTACATAGAACAATTAGACAGGTAGCTATACTATCTAGAAAGGAACGATTATGGCTTGGAAATTTGATAATAATGTCCCCATCTATATCCAGATAACAAATACAATCAAATTACAGATTGTAACCAATCAACTGCAACCAGGGGATAAGTTACCTACTGTACGCGACCTAGCGGAAACGGCTGGCGTCAATCCCAACACTGTTCAGCGTGCTCTATCCGATTTGGAGGACGAAGGATTTGTTTATTCTGTTCGAACCACGGGACGTTTTGTGACAGACAATACCGAATTGATCACTCAAACACGAATTGAGTTAGCACAACAGGAGCTAGACAATTTCGTTACTAATATGCTAAATCTCGGTTTTAATCCCGATGAATTGATCGAACAATTGGAGAACTACTTGAAAGGAGTTGCTTATGAATAACCCTCTCACTCTTGTTGAATTTCAACAGGTATCCAAATCTTATGGCGGACTAGTTGCCTTGAATAATGTTAATTTCAAAATTTCAGCAGGAAAAATCATCGGATTATTAGGTCCAAACGGTTCTGGAAAAACCACTTTAATCAAACTTTTGAATGGGCTTCTTCAGCCAGAATATGGGCAAATTCTGATTAACGGACATACACCTTCTCCTGAAACAAAAAAAGTAATTTCCTACTTGCCAGATACAACTTATCTGGAAGATAATATGACCGTCAGCGATGCTATTGAGCTGTTTAAAGATTTTTATGATGACTTTGACTATGGTCGTGCTCTGCATTTACTACAGGATTTACACATCGATATCAGTAGTCGAATGAAACATTTATCAAAGGGTAATAAAGAAAAGGTACAACTTATTCTTGTGATGAGTCGTCAGGCACAGCTTTATGTTCTCGATGAGCCGATTGGGGGAGTTGACCCTGCTGCTCGCGACTATATCCTAAGAACTATCATCAACAATTACTCTCCTACTGCATCTGTCATCATTTCCACACATTTAATTTCAGAGGTAGAGTCTATTCTTGATGAAGTTATTTTTCTGCAGTATGGTTCCATTGTCCGTCAAGGAAATGTAGATGATTTGCGCGTTGAAAGCGGAGAGTCTATTGACGAACTCTTCCGTCGAGAATTCAGAGCTTAAAGCTGAAAGGAGATTCTATGTTATGTTTGGAAAATTATTAAAACACGAGTTCAAATCCGTTGGTAAATGGTATTTTGGGCTCTATGCTCTCAGTCTTATAATATCTTTCCTTCTAGGACTCTGGATAAAAACAATTGATATCCGAACTGATTTTTCTAGTGACAGTGAAGCCATTATGTTAGCCGTATCGGTTTTTGCCTACGCAATTATTATTATCAGTGTAGCAATAGCCACCTTCCTTCTCATTGCCAATCGCTTCCGTAAAAATATTTATGGGCGACAGGGCTATCTGACAATGACTCTACCTGTAAGTACTCACCAGATTATTCTCAGCAAGTTGGTAGCAGCCTTGATTTGGAACATTTTAGCTGCCGTAGTGATTATACTAAGCATCTTCTTGACTATATCTGTATCCGGGGTTGATGAATTCTATTCATTCTTTTACAGTGTTGAATTTATAGAATTTTTGAGAGAATATCCACAGTATTTCCTCCATCAAATTGTTGAATGGATTGTTAGTGTTCTGCTTATTTACTTTTCTATTTCCGTTGGTCACCTCTTCAAAAGCTATCGTATTTTAATGGCCGTTATCACTTACTTCGTTATCAACTTTATCGTAGGTAGTGTTACCGCTGTCTTCTACTTTACAAATTTGATGCATATGGATTACTACACTGACCCAACCTCTATGGTTCTCCCAAGTCCAGTCGTTACTATTATGACAATTTTATTGGGCGTCGCATATTATTTTGGTACTCATTACATTATGACTAAAAAACTGAATCTACAATAATAGAAAACTCAAGGACTGAAAAGAGTTCCTTGAGTTTTTTTATTCTGGATAATACGATTGTTTCAAACGGGATAATAAATCGCGTTTTTCATCTCGGCTTGCAAAACTAGCTTCAATAGCATTACAATTAAAACGGTAAAAATCATCAAAAGTTGTATTAAAATGTTGAACGAAAAGACCATATTCCCTCGTTAAAGTTGTATTCGATACTGTCCGGTTATCCGTATTGATCGTAATTTTAGCACCCGACTGATAGAGTACTTTATAATGAAAATCTTCTAAGCTAGGTGTCGCACCTGTTTGAAGATTGCTAGTCAAACACATCTCAACCGTTGCCTCTTGTCGCACAAGTTCCGCAATGGTATCTACACTAGATGCCAGAGCTGTTCCATGACCAATTCGTTTAATACCTAGTTGTAACGCGTAGGCTACATTTGCTACACAACCACATTCTCCAGCATGAAAGGTCATAGGAAGTCCTATGCTTTGTGTTTTTTTGATGCTATCAGCAAGTATTTCTGTTGGATAGTCCACTTCATTACCTGCAAAATCGAAACCAACCAGCCCCTGATCTGCTAACTCTTTTACCTCACTAAAGATCGCTTGATTTAGTCTAGCATCAGACTGCTTCATCCCACAGACTATGCCCTTGGCAATGATGCCTACGTCATTCTGTGCTGCTTTAAGCCCCTCCAATACTGCTTCTACAACTTCCTTAGCAGACAACCCCTTATCCATCGATAATTCTGGTGCAAAACGAATTTCTATATACAATACATTTTCTTTTGAAACTTCCACCGCTAAATCATAGGCGGCCTGTTTTAATGCCTCTTTTGTCTGTAAGAGTGGACGGATAAAATCAAACGTTTTTAGATAGGTCATTAGACTGTCAACTTTGCCCGGTACACTAACGAAGTTCCGTAATTCTTTATCCTCTGATGGAATGGAAATATTAGCTAACTTTGCCAATTTACGAATAGTAGAAAGAGGAAGTGAACCATCTAAATGACAGTGCAATTCTGTTTTTGCTAGCTGAAATAATTGCTCTTGATTCATAGAAATCTCCTTGAGGTATATTGTTTTATATCTTACCATTTTTTAAAATAATTTCAAGTAATCTCATCGTAAAGCTAATTTTTTCAGGGCATTGAAAAAGTACTTAAATCACACCCAGAAAGCGAGACAGAAAAAATCTAACTTTGTCTACTATTTCTATGACATAAAATTAGGAAGATAAAGTCAAACTCTATAAGCTACAGCAACATAGCGAGTCTAGCACGTGTCATATATATTAGTGACATGAACGCATTTATGTAAAACAAAAAGAACTTAGTCCCATTCAATACAGAACTAAATCCTTTCATTAATTATTTGTCTAACTTTTTGAGGCAGCACAATTTTTCCTAAGAACTTTCCTTATGAATAAATTGGTTTGAGTTCCTCTTGTCCGAAGACTAGTTCGAATCTCAAATCTCGATTAGTATGTTTTTATTTCCGATACATCTTAAATTGTAGGAATAAATCATTGTAAGTTCCAAGAAGTTTGACTCCCAGATTATCATAGACTTCCATGTTTTTCATAGTTTCTTCTGATGGATAGAAGGCTTCATCGTTCTGCGTTTCTTCATCCAACATAGCCTTGGCTTCTGGAATCGGCGTTGAGTAGCCAACGTATTCCGCATTGCGATAGGCATTTTCTGGACGAAGCATAAAGGAAATAAAAGCATGGGCACCATCGATATTCTTAGCTGTCTTTGGAATGACCATGTTGTCAAACCAGAGGTTCGAACCCTTGGACGGTACGACATAGCGAAGATTTTCATTTCCATCCAACATCTCACTGGCCTCTCCTGAGAAGCTGACCGCAATTGCTGCCGCATCTTGAATCATATAGCCCTTGATTTCATCTGCGACAATAGCCTTGACATTCGGTGTCAGATTGTAAAGATGGTTGGCTGCCTCTTCCAGCTCTGCTGGATTTTTTGAATTAAGACTATATCCTAAAGACTGCAAACCAAAGCCCATGACTTCCCGAACACCATCAATCAACATGATTTTATCACGGTACTCTTCCGACCAGAGGTCTTCCCACTCTTTGGGAGGATTTTGGACCATCGTTACATTATAGACAATCCCCAAGGTACCCCAGAAGTAAGGGACAGAGTAGTCATTATTCTCATCAAAGCTGAGTCCCATAAACTGTGGATCGATATTATCCAGACCTTCCAATTTAGACTTGTCTAGCTTGACCAGCATGTCTTCCTCAATCATTTTGGAAATCATGTACTCCGACGGTACCGCCAAATCGTAGGTTGTTCCACCCTGCTTGATTTTGGTGTACATGGCTTCGTTAGAATCAAAGGTCTGGTAATCAATCTGAATGCCTGTTTCAGCTGTAAATTCTTCAATCAATTCCGGATCGATATAATCTCCCCAGTTGTAAATAACCAGTTTATCGGTCGTTCCTTGGGTAGATTGTTCTTCCAAATTCTTGTTGACTGCCCAGAGAGCAAGGATAATCACCACTACTCCTGACAGAAATGAATAAAGTCGCTTCATTATTCAGCCTCCTTTTCACGTGAGATAAAGTAATAGCCCACCACTAACAAGATTGAAAAGAGGAAGACAAGAGTTGACAAAGCATTGATCTCCAAGGAAATTCCCTGACGAGCCCGTGAGTAAATCTCAACGGAAAGGTTAGAATAGCCATTTCCTGTGACAAAGAAGGTCACAGCAAAGTCATCTAGTGAGTAGGTGAAAGCCATGAAATAACCTGCAATGATGGCTGGCGTCAGATAAGGAAGCATAATTTCCCGCAGCATCTGGAACTGGGTTGCCCCCAAGTCGTAGGCCGCTGACACCATGTCATCATTCATTTCCTTCAAGCGTGGCAAGACCATGAGAACCACAATAGGAATGGAGAAGGCCACGTGACTAAGAAGGACTGAAACAAAGCCCAACTGGAAACCAATCATGGTAAATAAAATGAGGAAACTTGCCCCAATCATGACATCCGGTGCCACCATGAGAATATTGTTAATGGAAAGCAGAGCGTTCTGGAAACGCGGACGAGCTTGGTAGATATAAATAGCCCCAAAAGTCCCGATAATTGTTGCAATCAAGGAACTGAGAAAGGCTAGTAAGAAGGTTTGAGAAAGAATCAGCATCAAACGGCTATCACCTAGCATAGAACTAAAATAATCCAAGGTAAAGCCCGTAAAGTTATTCATATCTCCACCTTCGTTGAAGGCATAGAACACCAGATAGAAAATCGGCAAATACAAGATGAGGAAGGCAACCGTTAGGTAAATCTTTGCAAATTTTTTCATTTTTTCTTCCTCTCTTTCGTTAGCCACATAATCAAGAGCATGGCCAAAATCAAGACCACACCGACGGTTGAACCCATTCCCTGGTTTTGTGTGGTCAGGAAATGTTGTTCGATTGCTGTACCCAAGGTTATCACTCGGTTACCGCCAATCAAACGGGTCAACATAAAGAGGCTCAGACTGGGAATGAAGACCGCCTGAACACCTGAACGCACGCCGTTCATGGACAGAGGAAAAATAACTTTTGTAAAGGTCTGCCAAGGAGTAGCTCCCAAATCTCGACTGGCATTGATCAGATTGGAATCCAGGTCATCCAGAGCATTGAAAATCGGCAAAATCATGAAGGGAATTTCAATATAAGCCGCTACTGCAATGAAGGAAAAGTCTGTAAAGAGAATCTGCTGGGCACCTAGACCAATAAACTCAAGAAATTGGTTAATAGAACCATGTTGACCAAAAATACCGATAAAGGCATAGGCTTTCAAGAGGAGGTTGACCCAAGTCGGCAAGATAATCAGCATGAGCCACAGTTGCTTATGCTTAAGCTGGGTTAGAAAATAGGCTGTCGGATAGCTGATCAGCAGGGTCACAAAGGTAATAATTCCTGCATAGAAGATAGAGTTAAAACTCATCTTCAAGTAGGTCATATTAGGCGAGTTAAAGTAGCTTTGGTAGTTAGCTAGTGTCGCATTGCCGTCGATATCAAAGAAAGACTTGTAGATAATCAGAGCGACAGGTGCCAAGACAAAGAGGAAGACCCAGAGAGCGTAGGGAATCGCAAAAAGCCTAGAGGTTTTCTTCATTGCGTTCCTCCTCGATAGCATTGATCAAGCCGTCTTCGACTTCTTCTACCTCCACGTATTCTTCGATACGGGCATCAAACTCTTCTTCCGTTTCATTGAGGCGCATGATATGGATATCTTCAGGCTCAAAGTCTAGCCCGATTACCTCACCAACAATGGCCTTGCGGGTCGAGTGAATCATCCACTCATTGCCCAAGTCGTCGTAGGCGATGATTTCGTAGTGAACACCGCGGAAGAGCTGGGTATCCACTTTTACCTGCAACTTGCCTTCTTCTGGCAGGGTAATTTGTAAGTCCTCTGGACGAATAACCACTTCGACTTCTTCATTTGGACGCATGCCGCCGTCCACCGCCTCAAAGCGTTTGCCGTTAAACTCCACCAAGTAGTCTTCAATCATACGACCTGACAAAATGTTGGACTCGCCGATAAAGGTGGCAACAAAGTGGTTGATTGGCTCGTCATAGATATCCACAGGCGTTCCTGACTGCACAATCTCGCCTTCATTCATGACAAAAATCCAGTCACTCATGGCAAGAGCTTCTTCTTGGTCATGGGTAACAAAGACAAAGGTAATCCCCAACCGCTGCTGCAATTCACGGAGCTCATACTGCATCTCTGTCCGCAATTTCAAATCCAGGGCAGAAAGTGGCTCATCCAGCAAGACCACACGAGGTTGATTGATAATGGCACGAGCAATGGCAACCCGTTGGCGTTGACCGCCAGATAGTTTTTGAATGGCACGATTTTCGTAGCCGGACAAACGCACCATTTGCAAGGCATCTGTGACACGGCGTTCAATCTCAGCCTTGTCAATTTTTCGTAATTTTAGTGGAAAAGCCACATTTTCAAAGACGGTCATATGCGGGAAAAGGGCATATGATTGAAAAACGGTATGAACATCCCGTTTATTAGTCGGCACATCATTGATACGCTGACCATCCAAGTAAATATCACCTGATGTAGCATCTAAAAGACCTGCAATAATATTCAAAATCGTTGATTTTCCAGATCCAGAAGCACCTAGAAGGGTATAAAACTTCCCTTCTTCCAGTTCAAAGTTGATATTCTTCAAGACAGTAGTCCCATTGTCTTCAAATACTTTGGAAACATCTTTAAATTCAATAATTGGCTTTTTCAATTCTCATAAATTCCTTCTTTTTGCGACAAGAGCCCGTAGGCTAGAGTGTATCGGAAACTTGTCCGATAATGCGAACCTCCCTCTCCAGAGTAATCCCTGAAGAGTTTTTTACAACTTCAATAACGTGGGCAATCAGGTCTTCATAATCTTTAGCTGTTCCGTCAGCCACATTGACCATAAAACCTGCGTGTTTTTCAGACACTTCAACCCCACCGATGCGGTGACCTTTCAAGCCTGCTTCCATGATGAGTTGGCCTGCAAAATGTCCCAGGGGACGCTTAAACACAGAGCCACAGGAAGGCAGTTCCAAGGGTTGCTTGAGTTCACGCAAGTGCGTCAAGCGGTCCATTTCCTGCTTGATAACCGTATGATTGCCAGGCTTTAAGGCAAACTTAGCAGAAAGGACAATAGCGCCATTCTCCTGTAAAATAGACGAACGGTAGCCAAAACGCAGGTCCCGACCGTCAATCGTCTCCACATAACCTGCTGGAGTCAATACCTGAGCAGACACGAGGATATGAGCAATCTCGCCACCATAGGCACCCGCATTCATGTAGACCGCTCCGCCCACACTTCCTGGAATACCGCAGGCAAATTCAAAACCTGACAGGGAATGGAAGAGAGCTACTTTAGTGGTTTCAATCAGATTAGCCCCTGCTTCTGCTTCAATAGTATAACCGGAAACAGTAACGGAATTGAGCTTGTCCATGCGGATTACAAATCCACGAATACCACCGTCACGGACGATAATATTGCTCGAATTTCCCAAAACCATCCAAGGAAGATTTTCCCGATTGGCAAACTCGACAATCTTGACAATCTCATAACGGTTACGTGGGAAGGCCAGATAATCCACCGCTCCACCGACTTTTGTATATGTATAATTTTTTAAAGGCTCATCAAACCGAATATCGATTCCAACTAAGTCTTTCCTAATTCTATCTTTCATAATCTTCTCGCTTTTATTTATAAAAATACAGTTTACATTATACCAAAAAAATGGACAGAACACGATAAAAAAATGAAACCAGATTTGATTTCTCTGATTCCATTAAACAACTTAATATTTTACTCGAATCCCTTCTGTATCAACCTGCAATACATGGACTGTTCCGTCTAGCTGCAGAGCTTCGATAGCTTCTACCAGGCTAGCTTCCTTGTCCTTGCTGGCTAGGACCATGACCGTTGGTCCTGCACCGGATAGATAGGTGGCATAGGCACCTAATTGGCGACCGATTTGCTTGATTGGGTAAAATTCCTGCACAAGTTTTTGACGGAAGGGCTCATGGAACATATCCGACTCGATTGCCTGCCCCGCTTTTTCCAAATCCCCTGTCAACAAACCTGCAATGGCCACATTGGCAATACTACTGGCCGCAACGGCTTTTTTAGCAGACAGCTGACTAGGCAAGACGCCACGGCTCTCGCTGGTTCGGAGAGGATAATTAGGAATAAAGGCGATAAAGCTTGCCGACGGAAATTCTGTGACAACAGCTTCCACTTTCTTGTTGACATAGCTGGAAATGACTAGATTTCCGAAAATAGCTGGTGCAACATTATCTGGATGCCCCTCGACTTCAGTCGCAAAAGCCAACTTTTCATCGGCAGTCAATTCTAGATTGCCAAGTTGATTGGCCAGCTCGATTCCTGCAACGATCACTGAACTCGATGAGCCCAAACCACGTGCCAAAGGCACATCACTGGTCATCTTAACACGGTGAGCCTGCAAGTTTGGAGCCAACTTCAAGGCAGTTTTAATCAATAAATTGTGCTTGTCTGTTGGCACATACTCCAAATCATGTTCGACAATCCATTCATCTGTCTTTTCCAGAACATCAATCACAAGGTACTTGGACAGGGCCACGCCGACGGAGTCGAAACCTGGACCGATATTGGCACTGGTTGCTGGTACGGAAATTCTCATACTATTCTCCCAAAACCTTGAAGGTATTTTTCACAGTGAAATCAGCTGCTGCTTCTAACTTAGCAGTTACATTTTCCAGCTGGGTCTTGCTCATGCTGTGGGTCACAATGACCACATGGGCCTGATTGCCATCAGCATTTTGTTGTAAGATTTGCTTGAAGGAAATCGCTTCTGCATTGAAAGTTTCTGCCAGTCTCAAGAGAGTTCCGGTCTTGTCTGGTGCCTGAATCGAGAAGTAATATTCGCTCTTGACATCTTCTGGATTAGCTAGTTGAAGTGGACGACTATATTCATTGAAGGCCTTGCCGATAGTCTTGTCGTTCAGACGGCGAACGATTCGCAAAATATCGGCCATGACACTTGTTGCGGTTGGTTTTTGTCCCGCACCTGGACCGTAGTACATGGACTCCCCAATCCCGATAGATTGGACAAAGACCGCATTCATAACTCCATTGACACTAGCCAGTGGGTGAGATTTTGGCAAGAAGGTTGGTGATACTTCGGCGGCAATACCAGAGGTGGTTTCTTGGATATCTCCCACGAGTTTGATAACGTAGCCAAGTTCTTGAGCCACCGCTACATCCTCTGGCGTGATTCCAGAGATTCCCTTATGACCAACCTGGTCAAAGTCAATGGTCATACCGAAAGCAAATTGGCTAAGAATAACAGCCTTGTAAGCTGCGTCAATTCCTTCAACATCGTTGGTGGGGTCGGACTCTGCATAACCTAATTCTTGTGCAGTCTTCAAAGCCTCATCGTAAGTCCAGCCCTCATCGACCATTTTGGTCATCATGAAGTTGGAAGTTCCGTTCAGGACACCTAAGACACGTGTTACTTTATCAGAGGTCAAAGAATTTGCCAAGGTCCGCAGGATTGGAATACCACCGGCAACAGCAGCTTCATAATAAAGGGCAACCCCGTGTTGCTCTGCAATGGAACGGAGTTCACTACCATGGACAGCAAGCAAGTCTTTATTAGCAGTTACAACGTGCTTGCCAACTTCAAGAGCACGTGTAATAAAGGTCTTAGCAGGCTCGATACGCCCCATAAGTTCAACGACAATTTGAATTTCATCATCTTCTAAAATATCGTCTACATTTGTTACAAATGTATAATCATGACCTGCAGCTAATAAACGCTCCTTCTCAACATTATCTTTAACTAAAATCTTTGCAACTTCAATTTCTTCCTTCGCAGCTTGAACAATTTTTTCCTTATTTTCACTTAGTAAAAATGGAACACCGCTAGCAACTGTACCAAAACCTAACAATGCAATCTTGACTGACATAGAAACTCCTTAAAATATATTTTCACTATTATAGCACAAATTTTTAGAAAATTCTGCTATAATGGGTGTAGTAATTTTAAAGGAGGCAAAAATGAAATCCAGACGTTCAAAACATGGTCGTAGACAACGACAAAAAAAGAAAAGTTTTGTAAGAGTTGTTGGTGTATTGCTCAGTATTTTAGCTATTTGTCTAGCTTGCTTTCTCTACATTAATCGTGCCAACCTTATAGGGAAAGAAAAACAAGCAACAAATATCACCAGTAGCCAAACGTCTTCTTCTGTAAGTACTAGCTCGACTACTGAAACAAGCAACAGCACAAGTGAAACGAGCACTGAGATTGCTTGGGAGAAACAAGCAGAGCCTGTCAAAGTTCCAATTCTCATGTATCACGCTATTCATGTCATGGCACCAGAAGAAAGCGCCAATGCTAACTTAATCGTTGATCCGACGACATTTGAAAGTCAACTACAAGCCCTTCAAAATGCAGGATACTACACGCTAACTCCTGAAGAGGCCTATAAGGTTCTAACAGAAAATGTCTTACCAGCTGGTAAAAAAGTTGTCTGGCTGACCTTTGATGACAGCCTTTGGGACTTCTATGATATCGCATACCCTATCCTGAAAAAATACAACATGAAAGCCACCAATAACGTCATTACAGGACGGACCGAAAATGGTACAGCCGGTCATTTGACCCTTGAGCAACTAAAAGAAATGCAGTCCAACGGTATGTCTTTCCAAGGACACACCGTCACTCACCCAGACTTAGAATATAGCACGGTGGAAGCACAAACTACTGAATTACAAAATTCTAAAGCCTATCTAGATACCAATCTCAATCAAAATACATTGGCTGTTGCCTATCCTGCTGGCCGTTATTCTGCTGATACCCTGTCAATTGCAGAAAGTTCTGGCTATAAACTTGGTGTTACCACGAACGAAGGGCTAGCTTCTGCTAGTAATGGGTTACTTAGTCTCAATCGAGTACGCATCTTGCCAACAACCACACCTGAAGTCCTTCTACAAACTATTGCACAATAAAACTAGCAGAATATTTAAACTGCTAGTTTTTTTGATTATTCAATTGTTGAACAATATTTTAAAACAATTCTTTATAGAAAGCAATGGTTTCTTCCAAGGTTGGCATGAATGGATTGCCTGGTGCACAGGCATCAATCAAGGCGTTCTTGGAGAGGTATTCAAAGTCGAAGTCTTCTTCTTTGATGTCCAGCTCTGTTAATTTCTTCGGAATACCAACTCTAGCAGACAATTCTTCAATTTGTGCGATGGCGTAGTCTGCGCACTCCTCATCAGACTTGCCTGCAATATCAAGTCCCAAGGCTTTTGCGACATCACGGAATGCTGCTGGTACACGTTTGGCATTTTCCCGTTCAATGATTGGCAAAATCATGGCACAGCAGACACCATGTGGTAGATTATAAACTGCACCCAACTGGTGAGCCATAGAGTGAACATAGCCCAGACCAGCATTATTGAAACTCATACCACCCAGGAAAATAGCATGAACCATAGCCTCACGCGCTTCGATATCCTGACCATTTTCAACCGCACGAGGTAGGTATTCTTTAATTAACTCAATGGCACCCATAGATAGTTTCTTAGTCACACCGTAGGCACCTGGGGTTACCAAGGCTTCGATGGCATGAGTTAAGGCATCCATACCTGTTGCCGCAGTCAGAGCTGCCGGCTTGGACAACATCAGTTCAGGGTCGTTGACAGACATGACAGCTAGACTGTTTTTGTCCACCATCACCATTTTGACCTTGCGGTCTTCGTCGGTAATCACATAGTTAATAGTGATTTCAGCTGAAGTACCTGCAGTTGTATTGATCGCTACAACTGGCAACCCTTTTTTCTCAGACTTATGAAGACCTTCATAGTCTTGCGGTTTGCCACCGTTTGTTGCCATAATGGAAATACAGCTTGCCGCATCTTGTGGCGAACCACCACCGACTGAGATGATGAAATCACAGTCGTTTTCCTGCAATACAGCCAGTCCGTCATAGACATTTTTACAGGTTGGGTTTGGTTCCACCTGGCTAAAGACCACATAATCCACACCTGCTTCATCGAGTGGCTTAGTCACTTTAGGCAAAATATCACTTGTACGGATAAAATCATCTGTTACAAGCAGAGCCTTCTTGTAGCCCAATTCCTTGACATAGCCACCGATTTCATTGACACAACCGCGACCAATCAAGTTGACCGCTGGAACATAAAATGTTGCCATAGACAACCTCCTTCTAAAGTTTTAATAAATTTTATTTTAATATATTATCATCTCAATTATATTTTACAACTTTTTATAGGAATTAGCAAGAGACTATGTGAACTTTTTTACAGAAAAAAAGCCACTCTTTCGAGTAGCCTTTCCTTATTGAAACTGACTATATTTTTCTTGTTTAAGGTTTCCAATGGATAACATGACCAAGAAGCTAATCACGTATAGGATAGACAGAAAGAGCATAACTATCGCATTACTTGATGCATCTAAAATCATCCCAATAATTACTGAAGAAAAGCCTCCTACTGCACGACCAACATTCAAGATAACATTGTTGGCGGTAGAACGGATATGGTGAGGGTAAAGACGGGTAATCATGGCACCGTAGCCTGCAAACATACCATTAACAAAGAAGCCAGCAATCATTCCTCCGATAATCATGGTCCATTGAGAGTTTGCAAACTGGAAGAGGTAGACACAGACTGCAGATGCTAGAAGAAACACTGAGTAAACCAAACGTGGACCAAACTTATCCAAGATTTGTCCAAAAACCAACATCCCCAGACACATACCTACAATAGTGGTTACCATCCAAAGTGAAGATTCCTTAACACTAATTCCCAAACTGGTTTGAATGATTGTCGGTAACCAGTTCATCATTCCGAAGTAACCTGCAATTTGTACAATTGTCATTGCCATCAAATCCAAAGTTTGTAAAGCTAGGGCAGGTGGTTTAAATAATAGACCAAAGTGAGCCACTTCTGCTTCTTCATTCTCTTCTGAAACAGCACTATCTTGTATCGCATCTGCATCGATACTTAATTGCATCCATAGGACCAGTAAGAGCGGAGCAAGACCAAAGAGAAATAGGCCTTTCCACCCCAGGTTTGGAAGTAACCAACCTGCTAATAAAGCTGATACTATGGATCCGATTTGACCTGCAATTCCGTTAAGCGATGAGACTCGGCCCATCTTTTCTTTAGGTACAATACCAGCCATAATAGCGATGGCAACACCGTATTCTCCTCCAACACCAATACCTGCAATAAACCGCATGAAGTAGAGATAAGGCAGATTTTTTGTGAAGTAAATCAGACCAGTCGCAACTGCGAAGATGATAATCGTCCATTTAAAAACCTTAAACTTGTTATAACGGTCTGCCAAAAGACCAAATACCAGACCACCTAACAACATACCCAAATTTGTAATGGTCGCAATCCAACCTGCTTAAGCCCCAGAAATACCAAGCTCTGCTATGATACTAGCCATAGAAAACGACAAGAACATAACATTCAAGTCATCTGTACCAGAAGCTACAATCGCTGCTGCAAGTGCACGTCGATTGTTCTTATCGAGCGATAAATGTAACATATAGTTCTCCTTTTAATGGTAGCTCACAGACCACCTTTATTAAATTGAGAACAACTTCAAACAAATACGGGACTGGTACAAACCACCCCCGTATTCTGAAAGCCTTCAAAAGGGTTGTGAGCCAAGCAGACGCACTCTTTCCTTTTTTTTAACTGCTAACTTTCCTGCCTCACGAGACACGCTTAAAGTTATTACCAATTTTTAACATTTTAATATCATTTCCATCCACTGTCAAGTTATTGTAGATTCGTAAATGAAAAGGTACAGAAAAAGGCTGGTCCCCAGCCCTTTCCGCTTTACCTTATTTGCTCAAAACGTAGATGTACTATAATTTTATCGGCGTAACCATTACGCTCCAAGTCACGCTGTAAGCGATAAGAGATATAATGTTCTGCAATAGCAATATATCCAGCATCCAGCAAACGATGTTCAACTTGCGACTGTACCATGCTAATCGTTGGTCGCTCTGTATGAGCTTCCTCCAAATCCAGTACTACTTTCTTAGTCACTTGCGCTAAGTTCTGACGCCAAGTATCATCGATTACATAAACTGTTTGAGCCGCCTTAATAATCGCCTGATAAATTTTATCTGGATCAAATTCAACAACTTCCCCACTGCGTTTGATAACTTGCATAAACAGCTCCTTTCCGGTTTTCAGTAAACCCTTTCATACACTAATTATCTAGTTTTTTTAGTGTTTTGTCAAGGCATATTTTCATAATTTTTTCAACCTCTTGCCTGAACCCAGTGATTATAGATAATTATGGTATAATAAAGAAAATACAAAAAGGAGAACAAAATGACACAAGCAATGCCAAAACGTCAAGAAATTGATGTGCAACTCACTTGGGATACAGACTTGATTTTCCCAACGCCTGAAAGCTACAAAGAAGGTTTGACTGCCTATGCAGACCAAGTAGCCGCTTTTGAAGTAAGCTACAAAGGAAAATTGACAGACAAGGACACCATTGTCGCTGCTTTGACAGAATACGAGAAAATGGTCATTCTAGACAGCAAACTCTCCCACTATGCCTTCCTACCCTTAGAAGTCGACAAGATGAATACAGACCTGGCAAGCCTAGCCAATGAATACGACCTGGTATCTGCCAAGGCCCGTCCTAAATGGGATTTCCTCTATTCAGAACTGGGGCAACTAGACCAGGAATTCCTCGAAGAACTCAGCCAGGACCAGCCACAATGGACCAGCTTCTTCCAGGATATTATCCGCCAGAAACCACATCAGCTTCACCCGCTTCAAGAAGAACTTCTGGCTAATTTCGCACCAACCTTTGCCCAGCCTTACAACAACTACGGCGTGACCAAGTTTGAAGACATGACCTTTGACAGCTTTGAAGCCAACGGTCAGACCTATGCCAATAGCTACGTTTTGTTTGAGAATGACTACGAAATCAGTCACGACACCGAACTACGTCGCCGTTCCGCAGACGGTTTCTACTCAACCCTGAAAAAATACAAAAATACCACCGCTGCTACCTACCTGTCGCACATTAAAAACGAACAGATCGAGGCCCGCTTACGTGGTTTTGATACAACCATTGATTATCTCTTGCACCGACAAAATGTCAGCCGTGATCTCTTCGACCGTCAAATCGATGTCATCATGAAAGAATTGGCACCGCATATGCGTCGCTATGTTAAACTAGTTACAAAGGCACATGGTTTGGAAAACATTACCCATGCGGACTTGAAAATCAGCCTTCCGTCTGAATTTAACCAACGCATCACTCCAGAGGAATCCAAACAATTCTTGATTGACTGCTTGAGTATCTTGGGCGATGACTATATCAAAATGATTGAACAGTCCTTCGATGAACGTTGGATTGACTTTGCTCAAAACGAAGGCAAGGCAACAGGTGGCTTCTGTGCGACCCTCTACGACGGACCGTCTTATATCCTGCTTTCCTGGACAGGTTTGATGAACGAAGTCTTGGTATTGGCTCACGAATTGGGGCACGCAGGGCATTTCCAACGGGCGAAAAAGCAAAGTGCTCTCAGCTATGAGCCTTCACTCTACTTCATCGAAGCACCGTCAACAGCAAATGAAGTATTAACCTGTAACACCCTCTTGAAGAACAACCCAGATCCAGCCTTCCAAGCTTACTTGATTAGCGAGTTGATTAGCCGCACCTATTTCCACAACATGGTGACCCACTTGCTTGAAGCAGCCTTCCAACGTGAAGTCTATACCCGCTTGGACAACGATGAGTACCTCAACGGTGACATTCTCTGCCAGATCAAGCTGGATGTTATCAAGCAGTTCTGGGGTGAAGACTTTGAAATCGGTGATGACGCTGGTCTGATCTGGATGCGTCAACCGCACTACTACATCGGCCTCTACCCATACACCTACTCTGCTGGTTTGACCATTGGTACAGCCATGGCTAAACAGCTGGAAGAAAAACCAGAAGAAGTCGTTGAAAAATGGTTGGAAACCCTCTCACTTGGTGCTAGCTTGTCTGCCCAAGACCTCGCTAAACATGCAGGTGTTGATGTTTCCACAGACCAACCACTCAAAGAAACCATTGCCTACGTTGGCTCATTGGTTGATAAACTGGAAAAATTAGTGTAATCATGTATTCCCGGCCTTCAATCCGGGATTTTTTATATGAGATAGTAAAAAATCCAGAGAGTTTCTGGATTTTTACTTCTTGTATGTCAGTGATATAGCAGCTGCCCATCCATTTCTAGAGAAACTGGACTAGCTCACTTTCAAGTTTCCAGGCTCGCGTTAAAACAGTCTATCCGTAGACTTTCCTCGCTTTCGAGTTTCTAGGATCGGGTCTTCTAGGGTCACTTTCGTATTTCTTGGTGACCAGCTGAAACAGTTCCCCGAACTGTTTCACTCCCCCAGACATTTTTAATAATCCGGTCGTACGACTCCTGTTACGGTTGCTTTGGTTGCTTCGTAGTCGCCGTCAACGACAACTTTGATAATACGTTTTGCATCTTCTTCCGGGCAAGGTACCAATGGCAAACGGAGTGGTCCAACTTCAAATCCCATATAATTAAGAACGGCCTTAACAGGTGCAGGGCTTGGGTAGGAGAAGAGAGCATTGACTTTAGGAATAAACTTGCGTTGAATAGCGGCTGCTGTTCGGATATCCTGTTGCTCAATGGCAG
This sequence comes from Streptococcus suis, assembly GCF_024509525.1. GTDB lineage: Bacteria > Bacillota > Bacilli > Lactobacillales > Streptococcaceae > Streptococcus > Streptococcus suis_AC. The sequence continues at coordinate 65,602 of NZ_JAMWEM010000005.1, read as the reverse complement.
TGAACATCTCATACATTTCATCACCGTTTGTATGGGAAGCAACAGAAATAACACCGTCTGCTCCCAAATTCATAGCATGGAAAGCATCACCATCCTCACCTGTATAAATCAAGAAGTCGTCAGGTTTATGCTCAATTAGATAAGCCATGTTGGCAAGGCTTGTACACTCTTTAACACCGATGATGTTTGGATGCTCAGCCAAACGTAACATGGTTTCAGGTGTCATTTCGACCACGACACGACCTGGAATATTGTAGATAATGATTGGCAAATCAGAGGCATCCGCAATGGCCTTGAAGTGCTGGTACATGCCTTCTTGAGAAGGTTTATTGTAATAAGGTACAATGGCAAGACCTGCCGCAAAGCCACCGAAAGCAGCTACTTCCTTAGCGAACTCGATGGAGTCGCGAGTATCATTGGTACCGATACCAGCAATCAATGGCACACGACCATTGACAATCTTTTGAACTGCTGCAAACAGCTCCAGCTCTTCCTCGTGAGTCAAGGTTGGACTTTCCGCAGTCGTACCTGCCAACAAAATCCCTTCTGTATGATGAGACAATAAATGCTCAATCAATTCTGGTAATACATCATAGTTAATTGCACCGTCTTTCTTAAAAGGCGTAATCATGGCTGTAATAATTTTTACATCGCGTAAATCTTGAATAGACATAGAACCTCCTAATCAATAAATTCGTATCCAGCTTTCTGAAGAACTTCAATAGCTGCTGGGAAATCATTAGCTTTAGTAAGTATGTAATCAGTATTGAAGGTAGATACTGCAAAGATACTGATTTTTGCTTCTGCTAATATTTGACTGATCTGTGAAAGGATACCTACTAATGAAAAGTCAAGTACCCCTACAACACGAAAAGCTATCCAATCTTTGTCCTCTTCTATAACATTATCAGGAACTTCTTGACTCAGACAAACCAGTGAATTTTCTTCATCCGTTTTACCGATAAAAATATAAGAACTAGTCAAGTTAATCTTTGTATAATCTTCGAGTTTACAAACTGAAAAATTACCTTTAATAATTTTAAGTTTCATTTGTTTATATCTACTTTCTAAAATAGCAAGGATATGTCTGTTTGGTTTGACAAGCTTGTAACTTGGATAAGAGGTAATAGATGATTTTATTTCAACTCAAATTTCAATTCTGCTGTTGGACGAACAAGACCACGTTCGTGGAGGGTTTCAGCGATTTGAACTGAGTTCCATGCTGCACCCTTGAGCAAGTTATCTGAAACAACCCACATATGAATCCCATTGTCCTTGTCCAAATCTTTACGGATACGACCGACAAAGGTATCGCGGCTACCAACTGCATTGACAGCTTGTGGATAGACTTGGTTTGCCACATCATCTTCCAAAACTGCGCCTGGGAAAGCTGCAATAGCTGCTTTTACCTCATCAATTGGTGCAATTTCTTTTGTTTCAATGTAAACAGACTCTGAGTGAGCTGACAAGACTGGAATACGGACGCAGGTTGCAGAAACAGCAATACTATCGTCTTCCATGATTTTCTTAGTCTCTTTTGTCATCTTCATCTCTTCGTAAGTATAGTCGTTTTCCGTGAAGAGATCGATTTGTGGAATAGCGTTGAAGCCGATTGGATAGTGTTTCTTATCGCCACCAGAAGGAAGAATATTTGCTTCTACCGCTTTTGGCTCTACTCCATCATTTAAGACTGCACGTAATTGAGCTTGTGTTTCTAAGATAGCTCCCATACCAGCACCAGAGACTGCCTGATAAGTGGATACAATGATCCGCTCCAAGCCCCACTTCTGACGGACAGGTTCAAGCGCGACCATCATTTGAATAGTTGAACAGTTCGGGCAGGCGATGATACCATTGTGATTATCAAGCGCGTGAGCATTCACCTCAGGAACAACCAAAGGTACATCTGGATTTTGACGGAAATAAGAGGTGTTATCAACGACAACCGCTCCTGCTTTTACTGCGTATGGAGCATACTTGGCAGATGTAGAACCACCAGCTGAGAAGAGGGCAATATCCACTCCTTCAAAAGCTGTCTCTGTTGTTTCTTCGATGACAATGTCCTGTCCCTTGAACTGCAAGGTCTTGCCTGCTGAACGAGCAGAAGCCAAGAAACGTACTTTCTCGATTGGAAGAGTTGATTCTTCCAACATTTTAATCATTTGGGCACCAACTGCACCAGTCGCACCAACAACAGCTACTACATAAGCCATAGAAATCTCCTTTAAGTCAATTCTTCAAAATTTTCTAAAAATTTGTTATTTCATAATTATACCATAATTTTATAAAATGAAAAGTCTGGAATTCAAAAAAAGCCCACCTAAAAGGTGGGCAAGGGCATCGTTTCCGATGAGGTTAGAAGGTTCACAGCATCTAACCAAGGTCCGCTCCTGCGTTTCAATCTAATGAAGACCTCCCTAGCGTCGAATGTGACAAAGTCACTACTCGGCTCATCGCATGTAACCATTCTACCATAATCTCAAGGATTTGCAAGCCTGTTACTCCAGTCGTTCTTGAATAGTCACCTGAACTCTATCACCAGCCTCTTTACCTATGGTAGCTCGAATAGTCTTCTGAATACCGATGATATAGCAAACATTGCCTGCTTCATCCTTGATTCCCATATTGACAATGGAGCCATCATAAGGATGTTCATCAAAAGTCGCATGTACCTTTACTCTGCCTTTTCCAAATTCCTCTCGTATATCATAGGGAAAAATAACGTAGGCTCCGCCCTTATCTGGTACTGGATGAATGACTGCTTCAAATTCATATAACATTGCCATAGCAAGCCCTCCTAGATATATTTACTGGCTTCACGAATGGACAAGCCTGCCATTTGTGAGCTGTATTTGTCAAGAAAAGCCCGTACCCAGTCAGGATTGGTCTTGGAATAATCTCTCAAACTCCAGCCAATCGCCTTATTGATAAAAAATTCTGTCTGATTAAGATTGTTGACCAAAATCTTCTCAAGAAGTTCTGTATCTGTCTTTTCTTTTTGCAAGAGTTGGTGGTCAATGGCAATTCGTCTCAGCCAGAAATCGTCATCTACACTCCATTCCAAAATGGTCTGCTTGGCCTCTGGATTGCCCAAAACAATCTTACCAACTAGCTTGTCCAGTCCGTCAATGCTATCCCACCAAGACTTGGTCTGAGCTAGCTTCTTCAAGCGGGGCAGGTCAGCTAAGACCAGATCTTTTTTCTTGGTGACCAGGTAATCAATAGCGATATACTGAAACTCGCGGTAGGGTTTGGCCCAACAAGCCTCTACAAAGTCCCAATCAATTCCCTGATCCTTAAAATCTTTGAAAAATTGCTTGGCAACTGTTCGACGGTCAGGTGTCCGAACACCCAAAAAGTCAAAGTTGTTTTTCATGTAGGCTTTCATCGGTTGGGATTGACTAGCATCTGCTACTAGTAATAATCGTTTTTCTAATTCATCAATCTTCATCATTCTCACCTACCAAGGATTTTTGAAGCCAGACAATGTCATGCCAGGTACCGAATTTGTAGCCAACTTTCTTGAAATGAGCCACCTGCTCATATCCCCTCTTCTCATGGAGAGCAAGCGAGGCTGGATTGGGCAGGGCGATACAGGCTAAAAAGTTTTTAAATCCACGCACCGTCAATTCCTCTTCCAAGGCAGCATACAAAAGACTTCCAATCCCTTTACCACGCACCTCTCTACTAACATAAACGGACAATTCAACCGTCCAATCGTAAGCAGCACGGGCATAATAGGTTGAGGCATAAGCATAGCCTAGAATTTGTCCTTCTTCTACTGCTACCAGATAGGGAAACTTCTCCAAGGTCTTTTCGATCCGACTGGCAAAGTCTGCAACTGTCGGTATCTCTGTTTCAAAAGTAATGGCTGTGTTTTCAACATAAGGAGCGTAGATAGCCACCAAATCTGCGGCATCTTCTATCTGTGCTGACTGAATTTTTATCATCTAGTTCTCCAACAACTCTCTGTCATAAATCGTATAGTCACAACGATAGATAATCAAGCGTTTGCCATCTATCAAAAGTTCAGATGTTTTTGGTGCATCTGAAGCATAAAGGGATACCTTATCTCCAACATAGGTCGCAAGCGGGGTTCCGTTTTGCGAACGAATCAAGACTACCTTAGCCTTACCAGTAAAATCATTTTTCAAGCTCGAAACCATCCGATTAACCAAGGGAATAGAACGATCATAGTTGGCAATATCTACAGTCGATTGATACTTGGCAAATAAATCCTCTAAGCCCTCTTCGGCAGCAATCAAGGAAGAACCGACATGGTCAATCTCATAATCACCAAGTGTCACCTTTAAAACAGACGAATCCGCATTAGAATTGCCTTCGGCATCCACTGAGTCGAATTCTTCATTCCGCGAAATCGATAAGGACTTACCAGACATTTCATCTATTAACTGAGAATTCTCATCAAAGGTCCGAACGGTCATTTCCAAGCCAATCCATTCTTCCTTGGTGTTCTTCCACCAATTTGAAATCGGCTGACAGGCTGACAAAGTAAACAAACTTGCGACTAAGACAGCACTAAGTGCTAGTTTTTTATTCCGTCTCATATAAAATCTCCAATGGTTGATACCTAATTGTACCATGAAAATGTTTATGAGACCGTCTATGACAGCGAATAATACTTCTTCTTGGTACTACCTGAGGAATGCAGATAACCACATTCTTCGAATCGAGCCAAGTATCGACGAGCTGTAGCTGGACTGAATCCCATTAACTCTTGTAAATCTTTACTAGAGATAGTCGAATGTTGACGTAAAAAAAGAGCAACCTTTTCAAATACAGCCTGCTCTTTTTCGCTCATAATCTGCTCACTCAAAATGAGCGAATTAGTGAGCGAATTAGTGAGCGAATTAGCGAGCGAATATTCTTCTAATGTTTCAAAAATTGCATCAAGCATGAACTCGATAAAAACAGTTGCATCAACTGATGTATTACTGATTGTTAAACTATCATAGTAAGCCTGTTGGTATTTATAGATTACTGTTTCAATTGGAATCCACTCAAAAATTGACTCCCATTGGTAAAGTAACAAACTTTGCCACAATCTCCCCATGCGTCCATTTCCATCTTCAAAAGGATGAATAATTTCCAATTCATAATGGACAATACAGCTTTTAATCAAGGCGTGTAAATCACTCCGTCTTGCCCAAGCAAATAAGTCTTCAACAAGAAGTTTAATGAATTGAGGTCGGGCACCAACATGGACTACATTTCCCTCACCATCATAGACTCCTACATCCGTTGTACGGAATTTCCCTGATTGTTTTACTAATCCTTGAGTTAATGCAGCATGAGCACGCAAGAAATCATTGATATCATAAGGGTCTAAGCCAAAAGCAAATTCATAAGCTTCATAGGCATTTTGAACTTCATGAATTTCTTTCGGCTTTCCTAAGACACGTTTTCCTTCAATGATAGCTGTTACTTGTTCAACAGTTAAACTATTATTTTCTATCGCCAATGATGACTGAATAGAGCGAATACGGTTTTCCTTTCGTAAATGCAGATCACGCTTTTCTAAAACAAGGCGAGTCGTCAAAGAAGAAATCTCTGCTACTCGGCTAATCATTTTTTCAGTTAAAGTATAGTTTGGTTGCATGATGACCTTTCTATATTAAGGTTGTTAAAATTCAATATTAAATTTCTATTCTATAATTGAACTTAAAAGCTTATACCTTATTGTACCACGGAATTGCCTAAACAAAGAAAAATGTGTGCAAGGTATTCAATAAACAAACTGAAATCATATCATTTCAATTTGAAAACATACCAAAACAATAATTTTATTGTAAAAACAATTTTTAAATAAGCAAAACAAACTGAATTGCTCCTTTTAAACATTTATATCTTTGTGTTTTGGTACAATTCCTTAAAAACAAAATTTTATTATAGGTAAATATACTGTTTTGACAAGTTTTAAAAAATTTTTTAAATAATTCTATTTTTTTCTACTTATTTACGAATAAATAAGATGACCGGAAAAAAAGATAGTGAGGTACACAAATGAAAATCCGAATTCCTTTATATGCACAACAACTGAATCAAGCAGAATTTACACAACTCATCACCACTAGTGTTGATACCTTGAAACAGTATGATACATCCACCAATGATCCCATGGTAACGGACTTAATCAAACAGTTAGAAGAATCCTTACCCTTACTGAAAAAAAGTTTGAAACAAAAACGTGGCTCAGACATGACTAGTGACTTAAACAAGGCTATAAAGAATCGAAAGGCTGACTACTCTGCCTTCGTCAACGGACTCAAACTCTTTAAAAATACTCGAACACCAGAGAAATTGCAATCCTATCACCGACTACAAGAACTCATCAAACTATACAAAAATACAAGGTCTACAAATATGCAAGAATCATCTGCTTTGATTGATTCTTTGCTAGCCCGACTGGCGAAGCCACCCTACTCAGAAGATATTAGCCTACTTATGTTAGATGAAGCTGTTGCCAATCTCCGTGAAAGCCATGAAAGTACATATCGTCTCTATCTGAAAAGAAGTCAAGACACCAGCACTCGCGAAAAGATAAACAGCTTGGAAGTCCGTAAAACAGCCTTCAATCTGTACACCCTCCTTTATAGTCACTTGGTCAATAAAATAAGCTATAATCCAACGGCACCTGAGAAAGTTATCCTGCAAGTCCTAAATGATATTCGCCAAGATTTTTCAGAAAGAACGCGACAGAAAAATCAAACAGGAACAAGTACTGCTTCCATAAACATTGTGACAAGTCTCCCACAAGGAAAAGAGATGGAGACAAGATAGAAAAACTTCCCCCTAGTCGTTTGATTAGGGGGAATTTAAGTATGAACAAAACTCTAATGGAACCTAGAAGAATATATTACATTTCTCAATCAAAATACGGCAGTTCAATATCATTAGTCAGTATCTTTTCAACAATTTTATTATCAAGTAATGCAGTAAATATCTTAATTTGTTGGGGAGAAACAATAAGTTTACCATCTAAACTAATTGTCGGAATATCTTCTGCTGTATAAACGATTTCTTCATCATCTACATGAGCTAATAAACGTTCAATAGCATTCTGTAAACTTTCTTTACTTACTCGATTGATTGCCCTATTTCCATGCCCAGTGTATTGAGAGAGAGCTTTTGAAAGTCTGAGGTTTTTTTCAACTATGTCTATTGTAGCAGAAATATCAGTAATCTCAACATCCAGTTTATCTTTGGTAATTTTATACCCAGTATTATCTGGCGTATTGAAACGATGTAGCTTATTTTTAGCATAGCTAACAATATGCGATTCTAAAGCAAAATAAGAATCTAGTTTTAATACGTCATATACTTCAATGCTATATGTCTGAGAAGTAGACTTAGATATCTTACAAATAAATCCCTCACGAGGCAACTCTAGTCCTTTATCTACGGGCGTTAATTCCAACTTGATACTGTCTTCAACTCCAATTCGTTTTAATACTTTTTGGTGAAACATAGCTTTATTTTTTACTAATAATTTTTTAATTCTGATTGGAACTAAGTAGATCGCTTGTATATTATTTTCCTTACAATAATATAGGACTACATTAGGGGTAAATCCGTCAATCTTATTGTCAATTTCATCAATGCTTTGAAGCTGATTTTCTTTTTGTAAATAATTAATTTCAAAAAGATTTACCAATTCAAAATAAGGGTTATCATTCTTTAAATCTGAAATTTGAAATTTATTTGGTGTATCAAAAATTTTCAAATTTTCTTGCTCTTTCAATTTTGTATTATTTGGAAATTCTAAAAGTTCTAAAAGTACTGCCAAATCGTCATTGGTTGTAAGAAGGGATTTAAATACCTGCTTCTCGTCAGTAACTTCACCTAACACTACTCTCAACAGTTCTCTACTCATCAACACACTCCTCTACAGCTATACCTAGATTACCTTCTTCAACATTTCCGAGATAAATAAATCGTACATTTTTACCTAAGAGACTATTTAATTGGCTATTTTTAACAAAAAGCAACAGTTCCTTATGTCCATACTTGCCTAAAACTAAGGAATACCCTGCCATTATTAAAGGAACATTGACAAATAATTCATTGGAATGCAAGAAAAAATAGCCTAAAATAATTTGTAACAATACAACTCCTACCAATCCTGTTATCGGTGTTTCAGGTACAGAAATTGTGGTCACAACTGGCAGTAATACACCCAAAATAAACTCTCTGCTCCCTTTATTATATGTTAGACCTATCTTTCCACCATTTTGACCATTTATAATTGAATATTGGGTACTTTCTTCAATTTTCTTTTTTATATATGATAAAGAATATAACGAAACTAAGAATAGTAAAAATAAAGTGAAGAAAATTATTTTTCTTGCTGTCAAAAAAGGGCAAAATAGCGGAACCATTCTTCCAGTTCTTTCAGCTGCTTGAATATACATAATTATTAATAGAAACAGGTAACTCAACGCAAACGATGATAGAAAATAATTCAGTTTAAAGCGAAAACTAACATTTTCATTAAACATCTGTCACTCCTCCACCTTCACTTGTCCATTCATCAGCATTGGCAAGAGCCAGTCACGCAGTTGGGTCAATTCTTGGTTTTGTTTACGGTTGTCAAAAATCATTCTATATGTAGTTCTTACCAACTCATCGAAATTTTTTAAAATATCAGCATTAGGATTAAGAATTTGTAATTGATACAGAATAGAAGCTGTCATACTTGGAACTCCTGTTCCTGTATTAAGTTTCGTAAAATCAATATCTTTTATGGAAAAGTACGTGTATAATGCAGCATAATCAATTTTCATATGGGTATAGAACATAGTATCTACTGTCCAAAATTTTTCATCAACATACATAATATTATTCAAGGTACCTTTTCTTGGAATCAAAACTGATTCACCTTCAAAAATATAGTCCTCAACTTTTCTCATTAATCCACCTGAACCATAAACGGGATAATTTCCATCTGATAAATCTTTATGATCTTTACCATTTTTGATTGTTAAAAAATTGCTTAAATTTTCCACTCCCCACCCTTCTGGGATTTCCCGTTTGAGTTGGTCGTTATAGACCATTTTTCCACCAGAGGACTTGTAAGGCTTACCATTTTCATCAGGGAAATCAAACTGCACAAACCAATAATCATAAAGGGTCTTAGCCATAGCCTCCAACTCTTCGTTTATTTGGTTATTCAGAGCGATTTTTTGATCGATTTTACTTAGGAGCTTTGAAATATTTTTTTGCTCAGCTTTTTCATGGACATATACAGGAATGTTTAGTAAGTTTTCTTTATTTAGTTTCGGTTGGGCACTGCCTGTAATGTATGGTAAAAAACTAATAGAGTTCAATTTATAAAATAAATAATCAGTATCATTTTCATTATTGGCTCGCACAATATGTGCATGATTATTTACCCAATATTTTCCTGTTGCCAAAGTACAGATTGATTTATTGTTAGACTTAAGATTCTCACCATCTTCAGCAATAAGAATATACTTTCCGTCAAAAATATAGTTATCAACATAATCGACTATACCTTGTGCTCCATAATATGGGTAAATTTTTGATAGATTCGCTCTCTCTTTAGAAGATAGTGGAATTCTTTTATTATTATGAATTTCAACTAACTCACCTAATTTTTTCAGTTTTAGACCAACCTCACTCATACTTCACCCTCCTCATCTGCTCCGCTATTTCCTTTTCCAATTCATGTGATTGGGCAAAGAGGTTGGCTAGGCGGTCTTGGTAGCCCTGCATTTTTTCTTCAAATTCTTCTGGGCTAATATCAACGTAGTCAATCTTGATGTCAAAGTACTGACCTGCACTGAGGGAGTAGTTCTTATCCTTAATCTCCTCATAGCTGACCTTGACAGAAAAGTCTTCGACAACTTCTTGCTTAATAAAGGTCTCAATGATTTGGCTTTCTTCATCAGGGCTAAGGACGGTCTTTTGGTTCTTGCCTTCCTTGACCTTAGTGCCAAAATTAGAAGCGTCAATCAAGACCACATCGTCCTTATTCTTCTTATCAATAAAGAGAATGGACACGTTGGTTCCTGTTGTCGCAAAGATATTGGACGGCATGGAGACAACACCTGCCAACATCTTCTCATCGACCAGGTGCTGACGGATTTTCTTGTCAATACCTGACTGGGCGGTGATAAAGCCCGTAGGCAAGACAATAGCTGCCTGCCCGTCTTCCTTCAAACTATGGATGATATGCTGGATAAAGAGTTGGTAAATAGCCATACTCTCTTTTTTCTTGTTGGGAATCTTTGGCACACCAGCAAAAAATCGTTCACTGCTATTTGGTAGGCTTTCTACCTGATCTCGCCACTCAGAAAAATCTAGTTTGAAAGGAGGATTGGATACGATATAGTCCATCTTCTCCACATGACGATTGTTGAGAATAGTATTTCCCTGTACAATATTGTGAATGGAATGCTGCAAGCCATTGAGAATCAAGTTGAGACGCAAGAGATTGGAGGATTTTTGAGAAATGTCCTGACTATACACGCTGGTACGGTCGGTACCAATCTGGCTAGCCAAGTTCATCAAGAGAGTCCCCGAACCAGCAGAAGGATCATAGATTTTGACATTACTTGGTTGGTCATTGCCCACCAAAATGGCCGCGATGATTTTGGCAACAGAGTGAGGTGTGTAGTATTCCGCATACTTTCCACCACCGTCTTTATTATAGTCCTTAATCATGTACTCAAACAAGGTGGAGAAAAAGTCAAAGCCCTGTGAAAAAATCTGCTGGTCAAACTTAACACGCGCCAAGAGATTGATAATAGAAGCTGCCACTTCATTTCGCTTGCTGGCATCTGAAATCGTATCCGTAATCAAGCGTTGATCAAAGAGGCGAATATCTGTTCCACCGTCCGTATGGACAGAGAAAATAGCATTGTTGTCAATAGCAATCTGATTGAGCGTTTGTTCAAAAATCTCAGCAAAATCTGCTTGGTTCTGCTGACGGTGTAAGCTTTCAATCAATTGTTCAGGTTTTAGATGAGCAGTTTTAGTCCCAATATCATCTAAAAACCAGTCATAATCTTCTTCAGACAAGTCCAAAAGACCTTGATAGTCATAGCGATTGTCAACAATCAAGGCCTCATACAAAAACTTGTCATTTAAGAACTTGTAGAGGAAGGACTGGGTCAGGAGTTTGTACTCCCCTGCCTCTCCTCCCAGTCCTGCATGGGTAAAGACTGCTTTTAAGTCATCCACCAAGCCTTGGACTTGACTCTGCACCTGTACAATATAATGATCTTCCATTTACTTAATACTCTCCTTCATAGACTTCCATTAGGGAACGAATCAACTTATCATAGTCGACTCTTTTGAGTTGTTTTCCTTCTTCTGTTTTCTTCATTTCTTCGCGGGCTAGTCGTTTGATTTCCCCCTCTAAAAAGGCTTCGTTTTCGAGAATTCCTTGATTGAGACCGATTTGATAATCAATCATAGGCTTGGCACCTTTTAGAACCTGATAAATAGCTGGGAAGTCACTAACTACTGTTGATTGGGTAATGCGCTTAAAGGCACGGGCAGACATGGTATCTCCACCAAAGTTCATCGCCAAACGATTCATTTTCGCCTTGTAGCTTTCGACAGAATCAAACAAACTCTGGTAGGCTTGTTTGGTTTCTTTTATTGTCGCCAGACTATAGCCATCTATTTCCTGTGTCATGTGTTTGTTTAAGATACGTTGAAACTCTTCATAAAGACTGACCCATTCTGGATCTTTTTCATCCCTCCGCAGATTGATACCATTGGCCACACGGCGTCGGATATCGTCCAAATCATTGGCGGCCAGTCGTAGTTCCTCTTCCTTTATCTTGGTAAAACTAAAGCTAGTCTCAGACATGGCTAGATTCAATAGTTGCTGACTGGAAAAACTATCTGGTTTTTCTAACAAGCTCAAAGTCAAGAGGCGGCGGGACAGCATATTTAAAAGGCTAGCAATTTCTCCCATATTGACCTGCTTGACAATATCGTGGTAGCCATGCAAACGTGCCATGTTGTAGTACTGACGAATGGTTTCAAGAGATTTTCGGAGGGCGATTAACTCTTTCCTATCCTTGACTTCATCGATGGCTCTTCCGAAAAATTCTAAGTTATCTGTCGGATAGTTCATTAGAACTCGGTTAGAGCTCGCTAGCTGTTCCTGAACTTCTTCAGGGGACACAAAAATAGTTCCAAAAGGATTATCTCCGTCTTCTTCTGTCAAAGCTGCCTGGTATTCCCGATTGAGTTCTTCCAGATAGGCTTTATTGGTCTTGTCAAATTCCTTGGAAATGTCCGCAAAATCAATGACATAGCCAAAAGCATAATCCTTGTACGGACGGTTGACACGGGTTAAGGTCTGCAAGAGATTATGGGCCTTGATTTTCCGTCCAAGATAGAGCCGTTTCAGCCTTGGTGCATCAAAACCTGTCAAGAGCATGGAGTAGACGATGACAAAGTCTGTCAGACCGTCCTTAAATTTATCCACTTCTTCTTTCTTGTAATCCTTATCCCCAGCATCATGTAAAATCAAGGTTGAAGTGAATGATGTAAGCCCTGCTTTTCGACGGTCTTCTAACTGTTTGTGTAATTCTCGCGCTTGTTCTGAAGAATCACAGACCACCATTCCACCGATAGACTGGTCACCAAATAAGATCTCTCGTGCTCTTGTAAAATCATCAAGAATAAAGTCTAGCATTGGAGAGACATAACGTGGGTGGGCAAAAATTTCTTTCTTATCAATGGAGCCTTTTTGAATCTCTTCGTGTACAGCTTGTAGATTTTCCTTGTAAGAAGTTTCAATATCTTCCCTCATCAACCGTAGGGTAAAACCGTCAGCAATGGATTGATTATAGTAGTATTTGTGGATATAGTCCCCAAAGATATCACGAGTTGTCACAGCTGTTTCCTTGGTTTTACCGTCAGCTTTTGTCGCAATCAAAGGCGTTCCTGTCAGTGCAATTTTAACAGCCTCTTTATCAGCATTATATAGATTTGGCAGATAGGAACCTTTTTCATTGTAAGAACGGTGAGCCTCATCAATGAAGTAGATATTTTGCCGATTCAAGTCATAGCCTGAATGATCTGTCAAATCAGAGGATTCTTTGAATTTTTGGATGTTGACAACAGACACATCATATTGGTCTTGGATCTGATTTAGCTCTCTCGGATTGTTAATGCGTTTGACCTTCAGACCACGCTTACTAAATTCCTTATAAGCCTGATCAGCCAAATCCAAGCGATCTACCACAAAGTAAAACTGCGGTACAATTCCTTTTTGGGCATAAAAGTCCCTTAAATAGCGGATATTGAAAAAGGCGAGAGCGGTTTTACCAGAACCTTGCGTATGCCAGATAACTCCTTTCTTCATCCCTTCTTCCAATCCTCGCTCAATTGCCTTGGTCGCAAAATATTGAGGATAGCGCATGGCATGTTTTTGTAGTTGAAGCTGAACATTATCATCCCGTTCTTCCACATAGACTAAACCATAGCGAAGCATGAAAAAGAGTCGTTCTTTCTGATACAGCGAGGTCAGGAATGAGTTACATGGGCTAGCTGAGTCTAAGTTGGTTCGAAACTCTGCCTGTGACTTGAGGACAAAGCGATTGACATCTGTGAGAACCAAATCAATCATCTCTTCTGTTAAGCTAGACAGGCTAGACTGTACTTGTCCCTCCTGCTCTTCCTTGAAAGAGTTGAACTTGGTGCCAGAATAGGCGTTGGTACAATAAAAGGATCCTTGTAACTGCTGACCTTGACTATCATCGTAGGGCAGATTATCTGAGAAGGCTATCAGCTGAGTGATATTGTTAAACCGTCTGAATTTTTTATTCTCAAAACGGATCTTTGTCCGCTCTTTTTCAGACTGAATGCCTGTTTTTCCGTCACGAATAGCATCAGGTTGCTTGACTTCGATGTAACTGAGTGGGAGACCGTTGATAAAGACAGTAATATCAGGTCGGAACTCTTCTTCACCATTTTGGCAGGTTACTTCTAAGGCTATATGGAATGTATTCTCCTCTATATTATCCCAATTGATATAGGTGTAGCCAGAATCTGCATGAATCCGATTGAAAAAACTTCGTCCAATATCATCTTGTTCCAATTCCAAGCGGATATTCTCAAATTCCCGTTCAAAGTCAGCTTCACTTGCGTAATTATTGAATGTTAAAAACTGTCGCTTAAAAATCGATAGAAGGATATTGGTTGAATAGTCTCTGTTTTTTATTTCTTCACTTGTAGCCGAAAGATAGTCATATCCAAGACGAGTCAAATGCAAAGCAGCTGGCAACTGAACTCTTGTAAACTCATTGTGTTCCTTTCTTATCATACAGCTCTCCTAGTCTTTTCTTATCAATCATTATACCATATTTGCAAGTGCTTACCGACAAAAAACCGCCCTATTGGACGGTTATTACACTATTAAAAATTAAAGACATCATTCAAATTCTCAGCCATTGTCGGATGGGTGAAAATCTGTGTTTTGAAGTAGGTATAAGGAATCTTATTGTCAATCGCCATAGCAATCAGGTTAATCAATTCCTCAGAATTGCGACCAAAGAGAGTTGCTCCAAGAACCAGTTTGCTTTCCTTATCCACGATAACCTTGAAGATACCTTTGAGGTCGTTATTGACATGGGCACGTGGCATATTGGCAACAGGCAATTCATTGGCAATATAGTCGTAACCTGCTTCCTTGGCTTCCTTCTCGGTCAGACCGACACGAGAAAGCACAGGCGTGATAAAGACGCTGGTTGGAATAGACTTACGTTGGCTCAAGCTGTAGGTTCCAGTCCCAGTCAATTTACCAAAAACGATACGGAAGTCGTCTAGGGATGTGTAAGTGAATTGTGGACCGCCATTGACATCGCCCACTGCGTAGACACCTGGAACAGTGGTTTCACAGTAGTCATCCACCTTAACAGCACCATTTTCCAAACGCTCAATCGCCGTATGTTCCAAGCCCAAGTCAGCGGTGTTTGGCACACGACCTGTCGCATAGAGGACAGCATCGAAGATTGCCGTTTCACCATTGACTGTCACAGCAACTTGATCACCTGCTGCTGCCACTTGTTCGATGTTTGCTCCGAGCACGAAAGTCACGCCAGCTTCTTCCATGTACTCCTTGGCTAGCTTAGCAACTACGTCCTCTTCTCTCGGTAAAATAGCAGAGCTGGCTTCATATACCGTCACCTGACTACCGAGTTTGCTATAAAGACCAGCAAATTCAAGTCCAATGTTACCACCACCGATAATTGCCAACTTGTCAGGACGGGTTTCCAAGTTCTGAATACCAGTGCTATCATACACGTGAGGCGTGTCCAGCAAGCCTTGGATTGGAAGAACTCGTGACTTAGCACCTGTGTTAATAATGACAGTTTCAGCAGTTAACTGAAGGCTTTCTTCTCCAGCAACGACCTCCACAACCTTATCCGCCACAAAACGCGCGTGACCTTGATAAAGATTGGCACCGCTGCCTTTCAAGACTGCCTCGTTTTTGTTCCTCAAGCGAGTTGTGACGGTTTCTTTTTGCTCCATAACTTGCTCAAAAGTCCAGTTTTTATCTGCCGCAACCAAGAGGGTCTTGGTTGGAATACAGCCTATATTGATACAGGTACCGCCAAACATAGCAGGATTTTCCTCGACCAAGGCAACCTTTTTACCTGCCACAGAAAGCTTACCTGCTAAGGTCTTTCCAGCCTTACCAAAACCGATAACTAACAAATCAAATTGTTCCATAAGATACTCCTTTTGATTATTTTCAACCCTAGTCTATCAAAAAAGAAATATTCTGACACAAATTTGCTACAGCAGTAAATTTTTATTTATTTGATGAGTATAGAACAGATAAAAATTAGACAAAATGGAAATAGTTCTGGTATAATGTATCCATGAATTAACAAAATAATACAAAGGAGTTTTTTTATGCGAAATATAGTGCAAAATTGGAGAATCGCTATACCAGTTCTTCTAGCTAGCTTTGGTTTTGTTAAAGGCTGTCAAATGATATTTGAAGAACTGGCAAAGCCAAATGGTATGGAAGCCAAGTATCCCTTGTTTTTACTGACAATTTCTGTTGCTGCTCTTTATATCATTCCTTTAGTCTATTTCATCCGCTACTTAGAAAACCGCTATGCTATTTCCAAAAAAGTCAGTCATTTGAGTTGGCTTTTGGGGCTGACTGCCGGAGTGGCATTTTCAGATTATGGTCACACTGCTATCGGCTACTTTTTGCTAGAGATCATTAAGGTCAGTGATGATTTCCGTTATGACTGGGGGGCTGCTGTTTCTGCTCCATTTGCAGAAGAGTTTGGCAAGGCTCTGGTTGTTGTCTTGGTTTTACTAATTGCAAGAAAAATGACGCTCAAGCATGCCTTGGTCAGCGGTATGATAGCTGGCCTTAGTTTTCAGATTGTCGAAGACATCATGTTCACCTTCCGAGATATGTTTATTGGAAAACTAGATGGGTTTGAGACCATTATCGGTCGTGTTGGACAAGCTGGTTGGACCCATTGGGTATTTACCATGGTCTTCGCACTTGGTATGGTTGCACTTCTTACCAAACAAACAGCTATATCCAAAGTTCAAGGTCTACTTTGGATAACGGCAAGTATCGGTCTGCACTTCTTCTTTAATTCCCCATTACACACTGGCATGTTGACAACCCTACTCCCAATGGCTAGTGTCCTGCTAGGCCTTCTTGCCTTTCACACTGTTGATCAGTTACCAGAATAATAGAAAAAATCCGCCCATGAGCGGATTTTTTCTGTTCAATCTGATTAAAACAAACCAATAGCTGTTCCATCTTCTGCCACGTCCATATTAAGGGCTGCAGGGGCTTTTGGAAGCCCTGGCATGGTCATGACATCACCTGTCAATGCCACAATGAAGCCTGCTCCTAATTTTGGAACAAATTCACGGACTGTAATATCAAAGCCTGTCGGTGCACCAAGGGCAAACTGATCGTCTGAGAAGCTATATTGGGTCTTCGCCATGCAGACTGGCAACTTGTCCCAGCCATTCTTAGCAAATTCAACCAGCTGGTTACGAGCCTTCTTCTCAAAGACAACGCCTGTACCACCGTAGATTTGCGTAACAATCTTGGTCACTTTCTCTTCCAAACTATCCTCAGCCTTGTAAAGTCGTTGGTAGTTGGCTGCTTGGTTATCAATAGTAGCAACAACTGTCTCAGCCAATTCAACACCACCATCAGCGCCATTTGCCCAAACACTTGTCAGCTCGACTGGTACATCGATTTCAGCGCAAAGTTCTTTCAACGCGGCAATTTCATCAGCTGTATCTGAGACGAATTCATTGATAGCCACCACCGCTGGAATACCATACTTCTGGATATTTTCCACGTGGCGTTTGAGGTTAGCAAAACCTGCCTTGACTGCCTCAACATTTTCGCTAGAAAGCTCTGCTTTGTTTACCCCACCATGCATTTTAAGCGCACGCAGGGTCGCTACAATCACCACAGCATCAGGAGCTTTTGGTAAGTTTGGAACTTTTATATCGAGGAATTTCTCTGCTCCAAGGTCTGCACCAAAGCCTGCTTCTGTTACGGTATAGTCGGCCAATCGCAGAGCGGTTGTGGTAGCGAGGACTGAGTTGCAGCCATGGGCGATGTTAGCAAATGGGCCACCGTGGACAAAGGCTGGCGTGCCATAGATAGTTTGAACAAGGTTTGGTTTAATGGCATCCTTCAAAATGAGGGTAAGAGCGCCTTCCACCGCCAAATCACGCACATAGACAGGACTGCGGTCAAAACGATAACCGATAACAATATTTGCCAAACGTTCTTTCAAGTCATTGATGTCTGTCGCTAAACACAAAATTGCCATGATTTCAGAAGCGACCGTGATATCAAAACCATCTTCACGCGGAATACCATTGAGCGGACCACCCAATCCCACTGTTACCTTACGAAGGGCACGATCGTTGAGGTCCACAACACGTTTCCAGATAATACGACGTTGATCAATGCCAATCACATTCCCCTGATGGATATGATTATCAATCAAGGCTGAAAGGGCGTTGTTTGCTGTGGTAATGGCATGCATGTCGCCTGTAAAATGCAAATTGATGTCTTCCATAGGCAAGACCTGAGCATAGCCACCACCAGCAGCCCCACCCTTGATTCCCATAACAGGCCCCAAAGAAGGCTCACGGAGGGCAATCATGGTTTTCTTACCAATTTTAGACAAAGCATCCGCCAGACCAATGGTTACTGTTGACTTACCTTCACCAGCAGGCGTTGGGTTGATAGCCGTCACCAAAATCAACTTACCAAGCGGATTTCCCTTCACAGCATTGATTTTATCGAAAGACAATTTGGCCTTATATTTCCCATAGAGTTCCAAATCATCAAAACCAATTCCAATCTTATCTACAATTTCTGTAATCGGCTTTAATTCTACGCTCTGAGCAATTTCAATATCTGTTTTCATGCTAGTTTCTCCTTGTTTTATATTCCTATTGTACCAAAAATGAAAGTTAAAAACGAATATATAGTCTATAAAAATTGAAAACATTCGTATTTTGTGAATGCTTTTCTTTTATTCTTCTACCAGTCTCCAAAACTTTACGAAAAGGGGAAATTCTAGTACAATATGAACATGAAAATTTTGATTACTTCAGGTGGAACCAGTGAAGCGATTGACCGCGTTCGTTCCATTACCAATCATTCAACAGGCCAGCTAGGCAAAATCACCGCCGAGCGATTTTTGGCGGCCGGGCATTCGGTAACGCTTGTCACTACCAAACAGGCTGTCAAACCTGCTAAACACGAGCGACTAACTGTCCATGAAATTACCAATGTCGCAAGCCTCAAGGAATGCTTAGAAGCTCTTGTTCCCCATCACGATGTCCTCATTCATAGCATGGCCGTATCAGATTACACGCCAGTTTATATGACAGGACTGGAGGAAGCCGAACAGGCAGAGCACCTGTCTGACCTCCTCACCTTGACCAATGCTCAAGCCAAGATTTCTTCCAAGGATGAGGTCCAGGTCCTCCTTTTGAAAAAGACGCCCAAGGTCATCTCCTTAGTTAAGGAATGGAATCCAAATATTCAACTGATTGGCTTCAAGCTCTTGGTTGATGTATCCAAGGAAGAACTGCTGAGCGTAGCTCGGGAAAGTCTTGTCAAGAACAAGGCTGACTACATCTTGGCCAATGACCTAGTCCAGATTGGGCCAAACCAGCACCGTGCCTACCTGGTGTCCACAGACGATGCAGTCAGCGCCAATACCAAGGAAGAAATTGCAGAGCTTCTACTCAAAACTGTGCAGAAAGAAGGAAAGTAAAATGGCAAAGATTACACTTGCCGTTACTGGCTCCATATCTGCCTACAAGGCAGCAGACCTAACCAGCCAATTGACCAAGCTCGGTCATCAGGTTACAGTCCTCATGAGTCGCTCTGCTATGGACTTCATCACACCTTTGACTCTCCAATCCTTGTCAAAAAATCTGGTTCACACAGATGTCATGATTGAAGAAAATCCTACTCTTATCAAGCATATCGATATTGCCAAAGAAACAGACGTATTTTTAGTTTCCCCTGCTTCTGCCAATACGATAGCTAAATTAGCCAATGGTATGGCTGACAACATTATTACGGCAACAGCTCTGGCTCTGCCAATTGGTACTAAAAAACTGCTGGCACCTGCTATGAATACTAACATGTACCTTAATCCTGCTACCCAGAAAAATCTCAAAACCCTCATAGAGTATGGTTTTGAGGAAATCAAACCGCGTGAAGCCCTGCTTGCTTGCGGCGACTTTGGTACAGGTGCTCTGGCCGAGATTGATGTGATTCTAAACAAAGTAATGGAGGTTCTAAATGAAAACAAATAAATCCAGGGACGTTGCGACTCTTGCAATATTTCTAACAATCATGATTATCATTGAAGTGGTCAGTCAGATGATTTTTGCTAATTTTATCTTGCCAATAAAACCGACTATTACACATATTCCCATCATCATCGCTTCCATTCTTTACGGTCCACGCTTAGGGGCACAACTGGGTGGTTTTATGGGAATAATGAGTATCATCCGCAATAGCATAATCATTTCACCGATGAGTTATGTTTTCTCTCCTTTCGTAGAACATGGAAACTTCAATTCTATCCTGATTGCCTTAGTTCCACGTATTTTAATCGGAGTTACACCATATTTTGTTTACAAATTGATGAAAAACAAAAAGGGGCTCCTACTAGCAGGTCTTACTGGTACCTTGACAAATACAATTTTTGTCTTGACTGGTATCTTCTTCCTATTTTCTAATGTATATGCTGGAGATATAAAATTGCTACTAGCTAGTATCGTCTCATTCAATTCTATTGCAGAATTAACCATCTCCGGTCTCTTAACCATAGCTATCGTTCCAGTTTTACAGAAAGTTCAAAAATAAATATCAGAAAATCACGTGAAAGCGTGATTTTTCTTTTCAAACATGGTATAATGAAAGCGTTTAATAGAAAAATTTTTAAGGAGATATGCGATGACTTATCAAGAAACCTATCAAACATGGCTCGATTATACAGAACTCCCAGACTACTTACGTGAAGAGCTGGTTGCTATGGATGAAAAGACCAAGGAAGATGCTTTCTATACAAACCTGGAGTTTGGTACAGCTGGTATGCGCGGTTACATTGGTGCTGGTACCAACCGCATCAACGTATTCGTCGTTCGTCAAGCTACTGAAGGTTTGGCAAAATTGGTAGAATCAAAAGGTGAAGAAGCGAAAAAACGTGGAGTTGCCATCGCTTACGACTCACGTCACTTCTCGCCAGAATTTGCCTTTGAATCGGCTCAAGTCTTGGCTGCACATGGCATCAAATCCTATGTATTTGAAAGCCTTCGTCCAACTCCTGAGTTGTCATTTGCAGTTCGTCATTACAATGCCATCGCAGGTATCATGGTGACTGCCAGCCACAACCCGAAAGAATTTAACGGCTACAAGGTTTACGGTGAAGACGGCGGACAAATGCCACCAGCTGATGCAGATGCTCTTACTAACTTCATCCGTGCCATTGACAATCCATTTGCAGTTGAATTGGCTGACCTTGAAGCCAGCAAGGAAAATGGCTTGATTACAGTTCTTGGCGAAGAAACTGACGTTAAATATCTTGAAGAACTCAAAGACCTCAACATCAACCCTGAATTGATTGCTGAATACGGTAAAGACATGAAGATTGTCTACACACCGCTTCATGGTACTGGTGAAATGTTGGCTCGTCGTGCTCTTGCACAAGCTGGTTTTGAGTCTGTTCAAGTTGTTGAAGCACAAGCAACTGCTGACCCTGACTTCTCGACTGTTGCTTCACCAAACCCAGAAAGCCAAGCTGCATTTGCCCTTGCAGAAGAGCTCGGCCGTGAAGTCGGTGCGGATGTCCTGCTTGCAACTGACCCAGATGCAGACCGTGTTGGTGTTGAAGTTCGTCAAGCTGACGGTTCATACTGGAACCTCTCTGGTAACCAAATCGGCGCCATCATTGCTAAGTACATCCTTGAAGCCCACAAGCAAGCAGGTACACTTCCAGCAAACGCTGCCCTTGCTAAGTCAATCGTTTCAACTGAGTTGGTAACTAAGATTGCTGAAAGCTACGGCGCTACCATGTTCAACGTCTTGACTGGCTTCAAATTCATCGCTGAGAAAATCCAAGAATTTGAAGAAAAACACAACCATACTTACATGTTTGGTTTCGAAGAAAGCTTTGGCTACCTCATCAAACCATTCGTACGTGACAAGGATGCTATCCAAGCTGTGCTTATGGTTGCTGAAATTGCTGCCTACTACCGTTCACGTGGCATGACCTTGGCTGACGGTATCGATGAAATCTTCAAAGAATATGGCTACTTCGCTGAGAAAACAATCTCTGTCACTCTTTCTGGTAAAGACGGTGCAGAACAAATCAAGGCAATCATGGCTAAATTCCGTGACAATTCTCCAGAGCAATTCAACGCTACTGATATCGCAGTCTTTGAAGACTTCGCCCTTCAAACCAAGACAGACAAAGATGGAAACGTTGAAAAACTCACTACTCCTCCATCAGATGTCTTGAAATACACCTTGGCAGATGATTCTTGGTTTGCTGTTCGTCCTTCAGGAACAGAACCAAAAATCAAATTCTACATCGCAACAGTCGGTGAAACACTTGCTGAAGCAGAAGAAAAAATCGCCAATATCGAAGCAGAAATCAACGAATTTGTTGGATAATCAGTCAACTACTAACCAGTCGAATAGACTGGTTTTTTTATCGTAAAAAAACAGCCCTTAGGCTGTTTAGAATACAAATAACGGGAAAAGTCCATCGGTTGAAGTGCTTAATGTGACAATAAGATTAATCCTTTATGATAAACCGCCCTAGCTTCTCAATATTCCGTAATATGTGGAGATTGCTTCATTATTTATGAAAATCACTTTGTGGACTTACTAAACATCCACTTATCAAAATTTGATTAGAGTGCATTATTCGATTTCCATATTTCACAAGTTATGTTATCAAAGTAGCCAATGTTGTCATGACCAGGGCAGTCGGCTAATAACGAACGAATAACGAAAATGAATATAACTAAATATTTGCTTTTGGAATACGGATGATGAACTTTTCCCTCTAATTCCCTGGTTTTTATGGTCACGAGATTGCCTGGCTTTCCCTAGGGTAGCACTACCTTCGCCAATTTCCTTTATCTCTAAACTAACAAAAATGTAGCCTTTGCCATAAAACATTGGGAATCAGTAACACTAGGTTCAATCTTCTCTTACTTGACTCCTTTCTATCGAAACAGAGAGAAGATGAAAAATGATACTATATAAGGGGCAACCCTTACCTTCAGCCTTATTATACAACTTTCGTGAAGCGCTTTCAACTATTTATGTGGAAATTTTTAAAAAATTTTTTTAAAATTTAAAACTAGTGAAAAACTGACGAAGTCTGGAGGTTAGTTTCTCAATTTTCTTTTCGAGCAACGTAAGTCTCCCACATCTTCTTCTGAGGTTTGGCAAAGGGATAGGAATGAAAGTCAGCTACTGCTACCCATTTGAGTTCGCGATCGGTGGGGAGACTGCCTGCGGTAGCAATTCCTTCTGTCAAGTCAATCTGCCATTTGCGATGGCTAAATATGTGTTGAACGGGGGAAAATTCTTCATCCTGCCAGTCAACTGTCAGTCCATACTGGTCTGTAAAGCTCTGCTTTATATCTGGCTGAACAGGATCTTCTGCAACTTCAAAGAGGGAGACTTGTTTGTCTAGGACAGCCCCTTTTTCCAAAAGTGGGAAAGACCAAAAACCTGCAAGCAGTTGGCTGGTTTGATTTTTTTCCAGGAGAAATTCATTGTGCTGGTTGCGGATAATCATGCCTTGGTAGGCTACGGGAACTGGCTTTTTCTTGGGTGCCTTGATTGGATACTTGTCCATGGTGCCGTTGAGGTAGGCGGCACTGAAGGCTTTAACGGGGCTATCCTCTGGCCGAGGATTGACAGGTGCCTCGATGTCTGATCCCAGATCCATGAGGGCCTGGTTGAAGTCCCCAGGTCTGTCTGGATCAATCAGGATGTCCATCATGGCTTGGAAAATCTTGCGATTGGCAGGTACTCCGATATCGTGATTGACTTCAAAAAGTCGGCTCAAGACCCGCATGACATTTCCGTCAACAGCTGGCTCAGGCAGTTCAAAGGCGATACTGGCAATGGCTCCCGCTGTGTAGGGTCCAATTCCCTTGAGGCTGGCAATCTCATCGTAGGTCTGTGGAAACTGGCCATCGAACTGCTCCACCATTTGCTGAGCGGCCTTTTGCATATTGCGGACGCGAGAATAATAGCCCAGTCCTTCCCAAAGTTTCAGAATGACCTCTTCTTCTGCCTCCGCCAAATCTCGAATAGTTGGCAAATAGTGCAAAAAGCGTTCATAGTAAGGAATGACGGTATCAACTCGTGTCTGTTGTAACATGATTTCCGATACCCAGATTGCATAGGGATCACGTGTGCGACGCCAAGGCAAATCACGCTTGTGGCTATCGTACCAATCTAAAAGTGCTTTGCGGAAGGCTTTGATTTTCTCCTCCTCCCACATGGTCACTCCGTATTTTTTCAAATCTAACATAGGTCTAGTATAACAAAAAAACAAGGAGTTAGCTGCAACTAACTCCCTATTTCTTTAGTGACAAACATAGTGAAACTTGCCTTTGCGACCGGGGCACCAGCTTGGTTTTGAATGACGACATCTACCAGCTTGGTCGTCCGACCGTCATGAAGACACTTGCCACTAATGGTCAAAGTATCCCCCTCCTTGGCAGCTTTGAGATAATTGATATTGGATTGCAGGGTTAGGGAAAAGTAACCCAGCGAATAGACAGTCAAGCCTGCCACCGAGTCAGCTAAGGTAAAGAGATAACCACCGTGAGCTAGTTGATAAGGATTGAGTGAATCCTGCTTTACTCGTACCTCCATAGTGATCTGACCAGGTTGAGCTTCTCTAATCTCATATTCATCCAATACTTGAATTGGTTGTAAGCCAAATTTTTTCAGTTCATTTTGTAAATCAGTCATCAATACTCCCCTGACTTCTCTGCATTTGATAATAGACACCTTTTGCTCGCATGAGCTGGCTGTGATTGCCTTGTTCAACAATCTTCCCATCCACCATAACCAGAATGATATCTGCTGCTTGTATGGTCGATAGACGGTGGGCAATGATAAAACTGGTCCGTCCCTGCATCAGTTTGGCAAAGGCCTCCTGTACCAATACCTCTGTCCGTGTGTCGATAGAGGAGGTAGCTTCGTCCAAGATTAAAATTTTGGGTAATTTCACAAACACTCGAGCAATGGCCAGCAACTGCCGTTGCCCTTGGGATAAGGAAGCCCCTCCGTCTGTCAGAATGGTGTCATAGCCGTCTGGCAACTGGTCTATAAAGAAATCTGCCTTGGCAGCTTGTGCCGCTTCTATGACCAATTCTCGAGTAGCATTGGGATAGCCGTAGGCAATGTTATCATGAATGCTGGCTGACTTAATCCAGGTTTCTTGTAAGACCATGCCAATCTGCCCTCGCAAGTCTTCTCGACTGTACTGGGTTACAGGCTGACCGTCTAGCAAAATCTGCCCCTGATTGACCTCGTAAAATCGCATGAGAAGATTGATCAGGGTTGACTTCCCAGCTCCAGTCGGTCCAACGATTGCCACTTTGGCACCTGCTGGTACAGACAGATTAAGATTCTGAATGAGAGGTTTGTTGGGGGCGTAGGAAAAGTCAACTGCTTGAAAATCAATCTGCCCCTGAACTTCACGCATTTCTAGGTTCTGCCCCTGATCTACGATAGTTGGCTGATTAAGAACAGCAAATAATCTCGCTGCACAAGCTAAAGCGCTCTGCAATTCTGACAAGACCGAAGAAATATCGTTGAAAGGCTTAGTGTATTGACTGGCGTAGTTGAGGAAAGTGGTCAGTTCACCAACCGTAAAGGTTCCCACCATAATCCGCAAGGCACCTAAACCTGCCAAAATAGCGTAAATAAGAGCATTGATGAAGCGGGTACTAGGGTTGATGGTCGAGGAAGCAAAAATAGCAGCTTGCGAATAGTCAGCATAAGTCGTATTTGCTACCACAAACTCTTCCTGAAACTGCTGCTGGGCATTGAAGGTCTGAATCAAACTGAGCTGGCTAATACTTTCTTCTAAAAATCGACTCTGTTCTCCACGCGCAGCTGTTTGCTTCTGATAATAAGCGTAACTTTTCTTAGCGATATAACGCGCGACTAAAAGGCTAATGGGCGTCAAGGCTACCACAACTAACATCATCAGGCCGTCCAGCCGTATCATCGTAACAATGGTTAACAAAATGGTTAAAATCCCGACAAAAAATTGATTAAAGAACATTAATAATCCATTAGTTAACTGCTCACTATCCGTTGAAATACGTGCAACTAAATCTCCCACAGATTGTCGATCAAGATAAGATAGAGGTAACTGGTGCAACTTATCATAAACTTCTTGACGTAAATCCGCCATAATCCCATAGATGAAGCGATTTGTGACCAAAGGAAGATACCACTGTACCAAGCTATTTCCCACCACAACAAGCGCCATGTGGACAAGAAGATGTAGCAATGCCTGAGTATCTCCTGCAAGTATCAAATCCAAGGCACGCCCCATTAGTATTGGGAGGTAAACTGTCAAAAAAACTTGAAAGACCGTCCCCACAAGTAAACCACAAAGAGTCCAGACTTTGCAACCTAGCAAAGTTAGCAAAGCTTTAACTTCACTTTTTCTCATGCCTCCACCTCCTGACTATGCTGGGATTGATCGATTTCTCGGTAAATAGCAGAGCTGTTCAGCAAGTCTGCGTGGCGACCAAGTCCTGCTTGCATTCCCTTATCCAGCACTAAAATCTGGTCAGCAGCCTTGAGGCTGTTCGTTCGTTGACTGATGACAATCATGGTCTGGTCTGGCAACTCCTGACGAATAGCTGCAAACAATCTGCTCTCCGTCAGATAGTCTAGAGCAGAGGTCGCATCGTCCAAGACCAAAATTGGAGCCTCCTGCACTAAGGCTCTAGCAATGGTCAACCGTTGCCGTTGACCGCCAGAAAAATTACGTCCAAAGGCTTCTACTTCCGTGTCCAAACCAGCTTTTTCTAAGAGAAAGCCTTTGGCTTGAGCCAATTCCAAAGCCCACCACAGTTTTTCATCGCTGTAAGCTCTGCCTAGCATTAGATTAGAACGAACAGTCCCTGAAAAGAGTTGGGCTTGCTGGGGAACAAGAGAAAACTGAGCACGCCAATCAGTTAAAGTATGTGGACTATGTCCATCTTGATACAAACGGATTTGATTTGCTTCTGAAGGATAGAGCTTCAAAAGTAGGGCAATCAAGGTTGATTTCCCAGAGCCCGTTCCTCCGATAATGCCCATAAACTGCCCTTTTTCTAGCTGAAACTGGAGTTCTGTCAAGGCAGCTTGAGCGGCTTGTGGATAGATAAAGGTCAGGTGTTCAACCGACAAGATACGATCGAGCTGGTCTGTCTGATAACTTGGCAGGGGAGCTGTTACATCTTCTGACTGTTGGTCAAAAATTTCCTGAACACGCTGGGCAGCTATGAAGCTCTGATTAAGACTGGAAATGACCATGACCATTTTGACCAATTCGACCAAGATTTGCAGAAGGTAGTTGATGAGAGCGACCAGCATTCCTTGCTCTAAGAGATTGTTTGCAATAGCTAGGTTGCCCTGCCAAATCAGAATAATCAATGTCCCATTGACAATCAAGTAGGTCAGAGGGGTTAAACTAGCCGACCAGATTCCAGCTTGAATAAGCTGCTTTAGATAAACCTGATTCCCTTCTTTAAACATCTCCATTTCACGCAGTTTTTGCCCAAAAGCCCGTATA
Organism: Streptococcus suis; assembly: GCF_024509525.1. Classification (GTDB taxonomy): domain Bacteria; phylum Bacillota; class Bacilli; order Lactobacillales; family Streptococcaceae; genus Streptococcus; species Streptococcus suis_AC. Next base: position 38,216 of record NZ_JAMWEM010000005.1, on the reverse strand, counting down.
ACCCGGATACCTGTCACCGTTTCACGCACTAAACTGACTAGGCTATCTAACTGTCTGCGAATGCTCTGATAATACCGACTGGTCATCCAGCTAATGAGAGTTACAACAGAAAATAGTAGGATAATCATGACAACAAAATCAAAGGAAAGTCTAGGACTGATGAGAATTGCCATGATAAGCGAACCAAATACTACAATAGGAGCTCGAAGAAAGAGACGAAGAAAGATATTGATACCTGATTGAATTTGTAAGGTATCACTCGTTAAGCGTGTAAAAATACTGGACGAGGATAATTGATCCCTAGAATATTTTGGAAGAGACAATACTTTATGATAGAGGTCCTGCGTTAACTCCTTAGTGAAACCAACTGCTGCTTTAGCTGCATAAAATTGTGCCGTCAAGGATACAATGACTCCAACAATTGCCAATAAGATTAGACATAAAATCATAGCAACCAAGTTTCCTTGATTGCCATGAGGGATAATCTTATCAATAATAAGAGCAATGATGAGAGGAACAAGTAACTCAAAACAAGCTTCCAGCAATTTGAACAGCGGAGCTAAAATAGCTTCCTTACGATAAGATTTAAAATATCTCAATAGTGACTTCATTTTTTATAAAGCATCTACTGCTTGTGCAGCTGTGATGATTCCAAGTTTATAAACATCTTCAGAACTGCATCCACGCGAAAGGTCATTGACCGGTTTGTTTAATCCTTGAAGTACTGGACCGACTGCTTCAAATCCCCCCAAACGCTCCGTAATCTTATAGGCAATATTTCCTGCCTCAATAGCAGGGAAAACAAACACGTTAGCTTGACCTGCAACTGGACTTTCTGGTGCTTTTAGTCGAGCAGTATTTGGTTCTAAAGCAGCATCCATTTGCATCTCGCCATCAATCATAAGATCTGGACGGAGTTCCTGAGCAAGACGAGTCGCTTCGACAACCTTATCTACTCGTGGACCTGATCCAGATCCCTTGGTTGAATAAGAAATCATCGCAATCTTTGGTTCGATACCAAATGTTTTAGCTGTTTCTGCAGATTGAATAGCAATTTCTGCCAATGTTTCTGCATCTGGTTCGATGTTAATCGCACAGTCTCCAAAAATGTACTTGTGTTCATCTCTAACCATAAGAAATACACCGGATGTACGCTTTACTCCTGGTTTTGTTTTGATAATTTGTAAAGCGGGACGGACTGTATCAGCAGTCGAATGGGCAGCACCAGAAACCATCCCTTCCGCCAATCCAAGTTGCACTAACATAACACCAAAATAGTTAACATCACGCAATATTTCATCCGCCTGTGCTTCATCAACCTTACCTTTACGAAGCGTCACAAACTCTTGCTTCATAGCATCGAAGTTAGCATAGTTATTGGGATCAATGACCGTGATACCTGGGTTTGAGAAACCAAAGTCAGTCAACAAATTATGGACTTCTTCTGGCACACCAAGGATAATTGGCTCTGCCAAACCTTCAAATTTTAAACGTGCTGCAGCACGAACCACACGCTCATCTGTTCCTTCTGGAAAAACAATACGTAGTCTTTTTCCTACAATTTTCTGTTTCATTTCACCGAATAAATTCCGAATTTCCATCTTAAGTCTCCTTAAATTTTTAATTATTGTTTAACATATTTATAACAGCCTGAAAATCATTTGGTAATCTAGCTTCCAAATCGATCCTTTCAGCTGTAAAAGGATTGTCAAATACCAGATTATGACAATGCAGCGCCTGACGCTCAATCCCCAAATCCAAACTACCTCCGTAAAGATCATCGCCCAATAGAGGGAATCCAATATGGGAAAAATGTACACGAATCTGGTGCGTCCGGCCTGTATGGAGCTGAATGTCCACTAGATGCACGTCGCCCCAAGACTGAACGACACGATAAGAGGTATGAGCATACTTACCGTCCTTGGTCACACAACGGGTAATAATGCTATCTGTCGGCCGACCAATTGGAGCGATAATATCACCTACCTCCTCCAGCTGACCATTCCCCTGCACCAAGGCAAAATACCGCTTGAGAATGGTTTTGGCCTGCAACTGCTTATCCAATCGGGCATGGGCATAGCCATGTTTGGCAAAGAGCATAATACCTGAGGTATCTCTGTCCAAGCGGGTCACAATATGGACCTGCTTATTTTCATAATTTTGCTTAACCAAGTAGCCTTTGACAAAGTTGGCTATGGTCGATGAATGAATGGAACTGGGAATTGAGGCATAGCCAACTGGCTTGTTTATAGCTAGAAAATTTTCGTCTTCATAGAGAATATCCAAAGGAAAATCAATCGGCTTCAGTTGCCCTGTCACATCCTCTTCAGCAGGTATGTCTATTGTAACTCTGTCTCCAATATCCAGCAAGTAAGTAGCTCGTTCTTCCCGACCATTGACCAAAATCAGACCACCAGTGTACTTAATCTTGGCTAATAAGCTTTTAGAAACACCATGTTTCTTCAAAAACACCTTAACCTTAACATGCTGATCGGCAATAAATTCAAACCGCATTACTCTACCTCTCCAATAAAGGCATCTTTAACACGATTCCAAAAACTAGTGTGGCTTGGTGTAGCAACAAAATGAATTTTACTATTGTCCATCTGGTATTCAATCAGAGCGATGTTGTCATAAACAAAAGTTCGATTATCAATCGAAATTGAATAACGATCATCGTGTTTAGGCTCCAAGATTATCTTATCCTTTTTGGGGACAACAATCGATGAGCCTAAGGTCCGATAGACGCGATTATTGAGACTGGCTACCTCAGCAATCTGTAAGGCTTCAATAGTCGGGTGCAGAACTGCTCCTCCAAGAGATTTGTTATAAGCCGTAGAGCCAGTTGGCGTCGAAACAGAGATCCCATCTCCGCGAAAACGCTCGAAAGCTACACCGTTAATATAAACATCTGCTACCATGGTCTTGGATAAACGCTTGACCGTAGCTTCATTGAGAGCTCGCATAGTCACCACACGACCGTCCATCAATCGTACCTTGACATTCAAGATTGGATAGGAAACACGCGCTCCTGTATCCAACTTGAGATTATCAATCAGCTTATCCACCTCAAAGTCACGGTAGTCCGTATAGAAACCCAAATGCCCCGTATGAACACCAACAAAACGCACCTTATCTATCAACTTTTCATATTTATGAAAAGCTGAAAGTAGCATCCCGTCCCCCCCAATCGAAATGACAATATCGGGATTTTTAGGAGTCAGGATGAAATTGGCATCTTTGAGTTTCGTCCATAATTCTTGAGAGACCTCACGGCTTCTTGGGTTTTTGCTTGATAGCAGAGCTATTTTTTTTCTATCTGTATTCTTCATCTGTGTCATCGCTATTCCCCACGCCATCATTTAACTTTCGGTGAGCAGGATCAAACAACGCCTGCGCCTCTTGAATATCATCGCGGATTTTTCGCATCTCCTCATCTAATTGGTAAGCAATTTTAGAAGTAATTTCCAAACGTTGCTTGATTTCTTCAGGAAAATTCCCTTTATATTTGTAGTTTAATGAATGTTCAATTGTCGCCCAAAAATTCATTGAGAGGGTTCGAATCTGAATCTCAGCCAAAACTGTCTCATTCCCTTTAATCGTATCAACAGGATATTCAATAACTACATGATAGGAACGATAACCTGATGCCTTCATATTCGTGATATAATCACGTTCATGAACAATCTGCATATCCTTACGCTTTCGAAGAATCGCAAGTACTTCTTCTACGTCGTCCACAAATTGTACCATAATTCGGATGCCGGCTATGTCCTGCATATCCTGGGCTAAGTTCTCTAACTCAATATGCCTTAAAGCCATTTTCTCCTTAATTGACTCAATAGGCTTGACCCGCCCTGTCACAAACTCAATCGGAGAATGTCGGTTAGCCTTACGATACTGCTTACGCACACCACGGAGTTTAATCTTCAACTCACCGACTGTCTGAATGTACGGATCTAAAAATTCTTCCCAGTTAAAATCCATCCCGACTCCCTTCTTGTCAAATTGCCATTTTTTTATTAGAATAGCACAAGGATTATTATATCACATGAAAGGCTTTTCATCTATGAAAAAAGTACATTTAGAAATCGAGTACAAGACTCTTTTAACCAAACCGGAATACAAACGCCTCTTGCCTGAATTTGACGATGTAGAGCCAATTCAACAGACGAATTACTACATTGATACTCCCGAACTCGCTATGAAAAATAATCGATTCTCTCTTCGAATTCGCACCCTAAAAGATATGGCGGAGTTAACCTTGAAAATCCCTCAAAAAGTTGGCAATCAAGAATACAATCAAAGCCTCACACTTCTAGAATCAGAACACTTGTTGGCTGATTTTCAGCTTCCAGCTGGACAAATTTTCGATATTATTTCCAAACAAAATATTCCCCTTGACCAGCTTACTGTCTGGGGGCAGCTGGCTACCAAACGCTATGAAAAACAAACCTCGGTCGGACTCATGGCTCTCGATGAAAATACCTATAATGGCGTAACTGATTACGAACTAGAAGTCGAAGTACAAGATTCGGAAGAGGGAAAGATTGCTTTTGACTATTACCTCAAAAAACGCTCTATCCAATTCAAATACGCCAGTAGCAAAGTCGCACGTACAGCTAGTAGTTTAAAAGCAAGCAAATAAAGTAGTCCAGAATACTAACATAAATGACAAAAAAATTCTTAGCAACATACTTTTTAATGTTTCTGAGAGTTTTTTCTTTTTCATTACTGAAAAATTTCTCAAAATTTGGTAAAATAGGAATATCGAAAAAAAAGGAGCATAAACATGGTACAACCATACGGTGATAAACAAATCAAACTCTTCTCTCTCAATGCCAATCCTGAGATTGCTGAAAAAATTTCTCAAGCCGCTGGTATCCCTCTAGGAAAAATGTCCTCCCGTCAATTTTCAGACGGCGAAATTCAGGTTAACATTGAAGAAAGTGTGCGTGGAGTAGACGTTTATATTATCCAATCAACCAGTTACCCTGTCAATAATCACCTATGGGAACTACTTATCATGATAGATGCTTGCAAACGAGCATCGGCCAATTCTGTAACAGTTGTAATGCCTTACTTTGGCTATGCTCGTCAAGATCGCACTGCTGCTCCACGTGAACCAATCACTGCTAAGTTAGTAGCTAATATGCTTGTAAAAGTTGGTGTTGACCGTGTCCTGACTTTGGATCTTCACGCCGTACAGGTACAAGGCTTCTTTGATATTCCAGTAGACAATCTCTTCACTGTGCCATTATTTGCATCGCATTATATGGATAAAGGACTCTGTGGTGAAAATGTTGTTATTGTCAGCCCTAAAAACTCAGGCATCAAACGCGCTCGAAGTCTAGCAGAGTACCTCAATTCTCCTATTGCTATCATCGATTATGCACAAGAAGACGATTCTAACCGCTCAGAAGGATATATCATCGGAGATGTAGCAGGTAAGACTGCAATCCTAATCGACGATATCCTCAACACCGGTAAGACATTTGCAGAAGCTGCTCGCATCGTCCAAGAAGGTGGAGCAACTGAAATTTATGCTGTTGCCAGCCATGGACTTTTTGCAGAAGATGCCACTCGACTTCTTGATGCTGCTCCTATAAAAGAGGTACTCGTGACCGACTCCGTTGCATTCCGTGGTCAATATCCAAAAAATGTTGCCTTCATCACTGCTAGTGAACTGATTGCTGATGCTATTATCCGCATCCAAGAACGCCGTCCAGTCAGCCCCCTCTTCGACTTTACTAATCCAAACAAATAAAACTAGGAGGTCGTCTTTGATCTACTTAGACAACGCTGCTACTACCGCACTTTCTCCTACTGCTCTTGAGACTCTTATGACTGTTTCAAAAGATACTTTTGGAAATCCTTCAAGTATTCACGGAGTAGGTAGAAAAGCTAATCAAATCCTTAGACAAGCTAGACAGGATATTGCTAGCCATTTACAAATTCAACCAGACCAGCTCATCTTTACATCAGGAGGCTCTGAAGCCAACAACTTAGCCCTCCAAGGCTATGCCCTAGCTAATCAAGACAAGGGGAAACACCTGATTACAACTGCTATTGAGCACCATTCTGTCCTAGATACTATGGGGTACCTCGAACAACGTTTTGGATTTGAAGTTACCTATTTACAACCTCAAAACCAGGTAATTACCGCACAACAAGTCCAAGACGCACTCAGACCAGATACCATTTTAGTTAGTATGATGTATGCCAATAATGAAACAGGTGCCCTCTTACCTATTTATGAAACTGGCAAGATACTGCAAAATCATCAGGCTCTTTTTCACGTTGATGCTGTACAAGTAATGGGGAAACTTGCTATTACACCAGAACTATTAGGAATTGATTTCCTCTCTGCTTCGGCCCATAAATTCCATGGACCAAAGGGGATTGGATTTCTCTACAGTCGCATAGCGAAATTTGATTCTCTTATTCATGGAGGCAAACAAGAAAACCACCATAGAGCTGGCACTGAAAATTTAGCAAGCATTGCAGCTATGGCTGTTGCTTTAAAAGAGCAAGAAAATCAACAAACTCAATCCTACCAAACTATCATGGAATTAAAAAATAACTTTCTATCTAGGATCGATGGGCTAACCTATTACCTCAATCAGACAAATCAGCAACTTCCCCATATTATCAATATAGGATTTCCTGGCCAACTCAATGAACAACTCCTAATGAGACTGGATCTCTCAGGCATTGCCGTTTCAAGTGGATCAGCCTGTACAGCAGGTGTTGTCCAGACCAGTCATGTCCTAGAGGCTATGTATGGAAAAGATTCTCCTCGACTGCGAGAGTCTATCAGAATTAGCCTATCAGATACTACACCCCAGCAAGACCTAGTAACTCTTGCTGATACCTTAAAAAGATTATTGGAGGCCCCTACTCATGGCATTTGAACAAACTGTAGCACTGAAAAACTGTGCCTACCGCTACACCATCCAAACTGGAGTTAAAAAGTATACCCTACGTGACAATACCTTTGAGCAAACAAAAGCAGGGAACTATCAATTGACGCGAATGTTAGAAGAAGTCCCTAACTCAAATCAAGGATTTCTTTTAAAAATCATCATCAATCCAGAATTAACCGGTTTTAAAATCAATATTACAGATAAATCTGGTCTAAAACTAGTGGATCTTTTCAAACCAGAGGCTAACACAGTCATTCAAGAAAAATTCTACTTCCTAATGGAAAGTTTAGTAGACCGAAATATTTTCACAAAAGAAGCTAATTAATAGCATACAATCATATAAAAAGGAATCCTATCAACCACATCACTCACATACTTATCAAATTATTTTAAATAATCGGATTCTATCACTTTGGCTACATATTCCAAGGAAGAATTAGCTTCTAGAAAAACTGATACTGTTGTAAGTAATGAATTACAAACATTCTTTTTCAGTACAACCATAAGAAGAATAGGACACTGGGCACTGCACTCAGAAAGTTAGACAGAGAAATCTAACTTTCTGAAAGTAGTGTAAGTACCTGTTCTTCTTATTTTTTATGCTAATCTGTTGATTTTTTCACAAACTTTTACTAGAATATATCTAGAATACAACAAAGGAGGAAGATTGTGAAAACTACTAAAAATACCGAAATCCCTCGTGCTACTGCTAAACGACTTTCAATCTATTACCGTATTTTCAAAAAATTCCACGCTGGTAATATTGAAAAGGTCAGTTCCAAGGAAATTGCTGAGGCTATCGGAGTTGATGCCGCTACCGTCCGCAGAGATTTTTCTTATTTCGGAGAGTTAGGTCGCCGTGGTTTTGGATATGATGTGAAACAACTGATGAATTTCTTTGCCGAAATTTTAAATGACAACTCAATTACAAACGTTATGCTCGTTGGAGTCGGAAATATGGGACGCGCACTCCTCCACTATCGCTTTCACGAACGTAATAAAATGAAAATAGTCATGGCTTTTGAAGCTGATGACAGTCCCGCTGTTGGTACTTTCGATGAACAGATTCCGATTTATGCAATTTCAGATATAAAAGAAAAAATAACCGTTGCGAATGCGCAAACAGCTATTTTAACTGTTCCAAGTTCCAAAGCTCAAGAAGTAGCTAATCTTCTTGTAGAAGCTGGTGTCAAAGGAATCCTTAGCTTCTCTCCTGTAAATTTATCTGTTCCTAAAGATGTAGTTGTACAATATGTTGACCTGACAAGCGAACTCCAAACACTACTCTATTTTATGCGCAAGAACAACTAATCTATAGTTCACCTTCTTCTCGAAAGCTAAAGTACCCCTGTCGACTGACAATCAAATGATCTAGTAGCACAAGTCCTAGCGTATCGCAGGACTTTTTTAGTGCCTCAGTAAAAAGTAGGTCATTTTTACTAGGTTCCGTACTTCCCGAAGGGTGATTATGCACAATGATGACCGATGTTGCCATACACTTGACTGCGTAATGCAAAATTTCCCTTGGCTCCGCAATACTACGATTAACACTCCCTATAAAAATGGTACGTTGACTGATAACTTGATTCTGAGTATTAAGATAAATAGCTACCAAGTGTTCCTGTTTTTTATCTCCTAACTCCTGCATCATTTGCCTACCTAATTTTTCACTTCCTAAAATTCTTTCCTTTAGAAGAAGTTCTGACTGATTAATTCGCTTGCCAAGCTCAATCATAGCTTTGATTTCAATTGCTTTAACACGACCTATGCCAGTCATTTTTTGCAACTCTTCAATAGAAAATTCTTTTAGATTGGCTAGATTATCTAGTTTGTTGAGCAAATGATGTGATAAAATTGAAACAGGCTGTTTTTTGGTTCCGGTCCGGATAAAAATAGCCAATAATTCCTGATTACTAAGTCCCTCAGGGCCGACTTCTACTAAACGCTCTCGTGGTTGCAATGATTGTTCATTAAAATTTACAGTATACATTTCTACCCTCCTACCTATTTGTTCGTAAAAAAAAAGAGAGCTAGGCTCTCTTTTTATAATTGAATCTGATTATAGGTCTTTTTAAATGCTTCTTGTGCTTCTTTCGGAGCCTGATCATAGGCTACACTACCTTCAAATTTTCCTTTGACAATCGTACGCATAGTGGCTGCGGCATCCTCACAAGTTACCAAGGTAATTTCATTCTGACCTTCAACGTCATCAATCACATAGACACTATCAGGCGTAACTGATTCAACACTAGTAACTGTATAGGTATAAATCTTTTCTTTATCTGTTAAATAAATTTTCATACCTTCCTTGGATTCTGCTAAGCGCGAGAATAGCGTATCGCTAGCCCCAGAAATTCCAAATACGTGGTGGCTGGCTAAGGCATAGTTCCCTTCTCCCATAATCTGACTTTCCTTCATCGTACCAGCTCCATACATAAGTGCTGTATTTGATAGTCCTTTAAAAATAGGTAAATTCAAGTTCAGGTCAGGCATTGCAATTCCACCAATAACTGGAAGCTGTTGTCCTTCCCATTGCGCTTTCAAAACTGCTTCGGTCGAAATTGACTCTACTTGCTCAAAATCAAACGTAGTCTTGGCATTCTGATTTTTTTCTATTTCTTCCTTGGAAACATTCGTAATCTGATATCTATTTGAATTCCACGCAATCACCATATTCCGAATGGAATTATGGAAAATTAAAGCTAGTGCGACAATGACAAGTACTACAAACAAAATGCTTCGTCCAATAGAACCGTTCTTCTTTTTACGTCTTCTCTCGTCTGATCGCATACGTTTCATACTATTCTTCTACTTCCTCTTCTTTGTCTTCTGCCGCATCTACCAAGGCAAAGGTCATGATTTTAGCATCATTGTCCAAGCGCATGACTTTAACCCCCATGGTTGAGCGACCTGTTTGGGAAATGTTGGCAACGCTGGTCCGAATGATGACACCCGTATCTGTGATAACCATAATGTCTTCATCGCCAGCAATGGTCGTCAAACCTGCCAAGTGACCGTTTTTCTCAGCTACTTTCAGGGTCTTAATACCTTTACCGCCACGCCCCTTGGTTGGGTATTCGCTTGCTGGTGTTCGTTTACCGAAGCCATTTTCCGTCAAGACCAAAACTTCCTGGTCATCTGATACAATCGTCGCACCGACCAGTTGATCTCCCTCACGAAGCGTAATACCACGCACCCCTGTCGCAATCCGACTCATACTGCGGACGGCAGTTTCCGAGAAGCGAACAGAGTAACCAAACTTAGTCCCCATGATAACATCTGCTTGACCGTCTGTCAAGAAAACGTTAATGAGTTCATCATCATCTTTGAGGTTGAGGGCCTTAAGACCGTTCTGGCGGATGTTGCCAAAGTCAGCAACGCTAGTCCGCTTGACCACACCCTGACGGGTGGCAAAGAAGAGATAGTGACCTTCTTCTTGGTCCTTGGTCACGTTGATAATGGTTTGGATAGACTCATTTTCTTCCAACTTGAGCAGGTTGACAACTGGCAATCCCTTGGCTGTACGGCCATATTCAGGAATTTCATAGCCTTTCAGACGATAAACGCGACCTTTATTGGTGAAGAAGAGCAGGCGGTCATGGGTGCTGGTCGAAACCAGTTCACGCACAAAGTCGTCGTCCTTGACGCCTGTTCCCTGAACACCGCGTCCACCACGCTTCTGAGCCTGGAATTCATCCTGAGCCAAGCGTTTGATATAACCTTGGTTGGACAGAGTAATCAGCACGTCTGCTTCTTCAATCAGATCCTCATCTTCCAGCGACAAGACTTCGCCTACCATAAGCTCTGTTCGACGCGGATTATCATACTTCCGCTTGACTTCTTCCAATTCTTCCTTGATAATCTGCACAACACGCTCTGGCTTTGCCAAAATGTCTGCCAAATCTGCAATCAAGGCTACCAAATCATCATACTCAGACTGAATCTTGTCGCGTTCCAAGCCTGTCAAACGACGTAGACGCATATCCAAGATTGCTTGACTCTGGCGTTCAGACAGCTTGAATTTCTCCATCAATTCTGCTTGGGCAATAGCATCTGTTTCAGAATTACGGATAATGCGAATGACTTCGTCAATGTGATCAAGGGCAATCAGCAAGCCTTCCAAGATATGAGCACGGGCTTCCGCCTTTTCCTTGTCAAACTGCGTTCTGCGAGTGACCACTTCCTTCTGGTGTTCAATATAGGATTCTAAAATCTGACGAACAGAGAGAATCTTCGGCACACCATTTTGAATGGCCAGCATATTGAAACTGAAGTTGGTTTGGAGCTGGGTCTGCTTGAAGAGGTTATTCAAGATAACATTAGCAGAGGCGTCACGACGGACTTCAATGACAAACCGCACACCCTCACGGTTGGATTCGTCACGAACAGCCGTAATCCCGTCAATCCGCTTCTCTTGAACCAGTTTAACGATATGCTCTTGAACTTTGGATTTATTGACCATGTATGGAAACTCGGTTACAACAATCCGCTCCCGCCCATTTCCATACTCTTCAATCTCTGTACGAGAACGGAGGACAATCGATCCCTTACCAGTTTCATAGGCACGGTAAATACCTGATTTCCCCATGACAAGAGCACCTGTTGGGAAGTCTGGACCAGGCATCACTTCCATGATATCACGAGTCGTTGCATCTGGATTGTCAATCAAGAGATTAACCGCATCAATGGTCTCACCCAAATTATGTGGTGGAATATTAGTCGCCATACCAACCGCAATCCCTGTCGTCCCATTGACAAGCAGGTTAGGGAAACGAGCTGGCAAGACCTCTGGCTCACGTTCACTAGAATCATAGTTGTCCACAAAATTGACCGTGTTTTTGTTGATATCTCGCAACATTTCCAAGGCAATCTTGCTCATACGAGCTTCAGTATAACGCTGGGCCGCTGCTCCGTCACCGTCCATAGAGCCGAAGTTACCATGCCCATCGACCAGCATATGACGATAAGACCACCATTGTGCCATACGGACCATAGCTTCATAAATGGCACTGTCACCGTGTGGGTGGTATTTACCCATAACATCCCCTGTGATACGGGCCGATTTTTTATGGGGCTTATCTGGCGTAATACCCAGTTCATTCATTCCGTAGAGAATACGGCGATGCACTGGCTTGAGACCATCACGCACGTCTGGCAGAGCACGCGAAACGATAACACTCATTGCATAATCGATGAATGAGGTCTTCATTTCATTGGTCAAATTAACCGTTACTAAGTTTTTATCCTGCATTAAATTTATCTCTTTTCTACAGTCTTTGTCTCATCTATTATACCACATTGTGAAATAAAATTCTTACACTGAAACCATTATGTAAACATTTTCAAAAAACCTTTCACAAGTGACAAATGCTAGAAAAAGTGCTAGAATGGTAAATGGTTGGGATAACTCGTATCCCCAAATTAAACTAAGGAGATGTTTAGAACATGACTGCAACTAAACAACACAAAAAAGTAATCCTTGTCGGTGATGGTGCCGTAGGTTCTGCTTATGCTTATGCTCTTGTTAACCAAGGTATTGGTCAAGAATTGGGTATCGTTGATATCAATAAGGATCGTACACAAGGTGATGCAGAAGACTTGAGCCATGCATTGGCATTTACTTCACCTAAAAAAATCTACTCTGCTGATTATTCAGATGCACACGATGCAGACTTAGTTGTATTGACTGCTGGTTTGCCACAAAAACCAGGTGAAACTCGCCTTGAATTGGTAGAGAAAAACCTTCGTATCAATAAACAAATCGTTACAGAAATCGTTCAATCTGGTTTCAACGGAATCTTCCTTGTTGCTGCTAACCCAGTTGACGTTTTGACTTACTCAACTTGGAAATTCTCAGGTTTCCCTAAAGAACGCGTTATCGGTTCAGGTACTTCACTTGACTCAGCTCGTTTCCGTCAAGCCTTGGCTGACAAAATTGGCATCGACGCACGTTCTGTTCACGCCTACATCATGGGTGAGCACGGTGACTCTGAATTTGCAGTTTGGTCACACGCTAACGTTGCAGGTGTGAAATTGTACGACTGGTTGCAAGACAACCGCGACATCGACGAGCAAGGCCTTGTTGACTTGTTTGTATCTGTTCGTGATGCGGCCTACTCAATCATCAACAAAAAAGGTGCAACTTACTACGGTATTGGTGTAGCCCTTGCTCGTATCACTAAAGCGATCTTTGACGATGAAAAGGCAGTACTTCCATTGTCAGTTTACCAAGCTGGTCAATATGAAGGGGTTGAAGATGTCTTTATTGGTCAACCAGCTATCATCGGTGCACATGGTATCGTTCGTCCAGTAAACATCCCGTTGAACGAAGCAGAATTGCAAAAAATGCAAGCATCTGCTAAACAATTGAAAGACATCATCGACGATGCTTTCGCTAACCCAGAAATCGCTGCTGGCGTTAAAAACTAAAGATGAAAAGGTGAACCTCTGGTCCACCTTTTTTCTATGCTCGCACGTCATAACGCAACATGGCAATTCCGTCTGTAACCGTTGACTCAACCAAAGTCAACTTCTGCTCCTCCGGCAGTTTGTCAAAAAGGGAAATCCCTTCTCCTAATATTGTCGGAATAATGCCGATGATGAAATGGTCAATTAATTTAGCTTCCAAACAAGTCTGAACAAGACCTGCTCCTCCGAAAAGCCAAATATCACCGCCTTCTTCTGCTCTCAATCGTTCAATCTCTGCAACAATGTCCTGCACAAATCGAACATTCTCATAATCAGCCTGTTCAGCATGACTAGCAATGATAAACTGTTTATCCTGATACCCCTCAATCATCTCCAAAGGACAGTCTTCCAGTGACTTTCGGCCCATGATGACCGTATCGCAGTCATTGAAAAAGGCAGGATTATCGAATTGCAGGGCAGTGTCACATTGAGCTGTTCCATGCCCCTCTATCCAATCATAAGTTCCGTCTTTTCGAGCGATAAAACCGTCCAAACTCATGGCAATATTCAAGACTAAGCGTCGCATTCCATATCCTCCATTTAAAAATGTAGGAATCTAGTATAGCACAAAGAGAGAAAAAAGGATTAGAAAGGACACGATAGGAAGAAAACAATTACATATTATGATTTTATATTGTATTACTTCCAGATTTCCTAGCTTATGTTTCATTCCTAGCTTCTTATTTCTTAGCTCACTTTCCTATTTTCATGCTCGTGAAAAAACAACCCGTCGGGGTTGTTTTTTTACTTCGATTTGATATAGTTAACGCCGTCGGCTTTTGGTGCGACTGCTTTTCCGAAGAATGCAGATAGGGCAACGACTGTAATCAAGTATGGTGCGATTTGGAGATAAACGGTTGGAATGTCTTTTAAACCTGGTAATTGGCTACCGATAACTGCCAAACTTTGTGACAAACCAAAGAAGAGGCTGGCCAACATGGCACCAATTGGGTTCCATTTACCAAAGATAACGGCTGCCAAGGCGATAAAGCCTGATCCGACAATGGTTGTCGCTGAGAAGTTGATGTTTACAGACTGAGCACTCACTGCACCACCAACACCACCAAGGAAGCCTGCAATCAAGACACCTGCATAACGCATAGCATACACGTTAATGCCTAGAGTATCAGCTGCTTGAGGATGTTCTCCGACAGAACGCAAACGCAAACCAAACTTGGTTTTGTATAGGATAAACCAAGCAAGGAAGGCTGTTATAATAGCCACATAGCCCATTAAACTAGTGTTCTTGAAGAAAAGGTCACCAAGCACTGGAATATCTGCTAAAACAGGGAATGAGAATTTACCAAATGACTCCCGAATGCTATCTGTCTGTCCCTTGTTGTAAATAACTTTTACCAGGAAGACACCCAAGGCAGGAGCCAAGAGGTTCAGTACTGTACCAGAAACAACGTGGTCTGCACGGAAGTTAATGGTCGCAGCTGCGTGGATAATGGAAAAGAGCAAACCTGCAATACCACCGACCAAAACAGCCAAGAGAGGGGTCATTTTACCGAAGCTCTCTGCAAATTCAATGTTGAAAACAACTCCGGCAAAGGCACCAATCACCATGATTCCTTCCAAACCAACGTTAACAACACCAGCACGCTCTGAGAAAACACCACCTAAACTGGTGAAAATCAAAGGTGCTGAGTAAATCAGCATTTGCGAAATGAGCAAGGCTAAAATAGAAATGTTCATCTTATTTGACTCCTTTCGCTTTTTTTCTTGGTTTCAACAATTGTTCAAAGATGAATTTCACACCGATGAAGAAGATAATAGACGCTGTTACAACGTTAATCAATTCAGGTGGAATTTGTGCCCGAACCATACCCGGTGCTCCGATTGACAGAAAACCAAAGAGGAAAGCCGCAAATGGAATACCGAGTGGTGAATTGGAGGCCAACAAGGCAACTGCCATACCATCAAAACCAATGTCCAAACTTCCACCTTGAATATAGACATTCTGGAAGGTACCAAGACCTTGGATTGCTCCTCCTAGACCAGCAAGTGCACCAGAGATAATCATAGACAAAATGATTGTTCTCTTAGCTGACATACCTGCATAATCAGAAGCTGTTGGGTTCAAACCTACAGAACGAATTTCAAAACCGAGTGTTGTCTTTGTTAACAGGAACCAAATGACAACAACAGCAATAATAGCAAAGAAAATACCGAGATTCATACGCGAATTATCTGTCAATGCACGCAACCACTCTGTCTGATAGGAGGCATTGGCAGAAACATTAATAGTAGAGTCTGTATTTTTCATCAAATTATCCGAGAATACATCCCGAATCAGGTAATTACTCATGTATAGGAGAATGTAGTTCATCATGATCGTTACGATGACCTCGCTGGTCCCCAAGTAGGCGCGCAGGACTCCTGGGATGGCACCTGCAATTCCTCCAGCAACCATGGCAATCACGACTGTTGCAAAAATCAACAGTGGACGGGACATATCTGGATTTTCAAGAGCAAACCAGCCAGCAAATACCCAGCCGACAAGGGCTTGGCCTGAAAGTCCGACGTTGAAAAAACCAGCACGACTGGCAACCGCAAATCCTAAAGCAGTAAAAATCAGCGGTGCCATGGCACGAAAGATTTCCCCAATTGATTTGACAGAACCAAAAGCTGAGTAGAATAATTCCTCGTAACCCCACACTGGATCGTAGCCAAAGATAAGCATGATGATGGCACCTAAGAGTAATCCAGAAACAACTGCCAATAGAGGAATGGCAATCGGTTGATATTTTTTAGGCATGACTTTCTCCCTTCTCAAGTTTTCCGCCTGCCATTAGGACACCAAGTTCTTGCTTGTTGGTCGTCGCTGGATCAACAATCCCATGAATAGCACCATCATGAATAACAGCAATGCGGTCTGATACATCCAAAATTTCATCTAATTCAAAGCTGACAACTAAGACAGCCTTACCTTTATCACGTTCCGCAATCAAGCGTTTACGGATATATTCAATCGCTCCGACATCCAAACCACGTGTTGGTTGACTGACAATCAACAAGTCTGGATTACGATCGATCTCTCGTGCAATAATGGCTTTCTGCTGATTACCACCAGAAAGGGCTTTAGAAGGGACCAATTCACTTGCACCACGAACATCAAACTCTTCCATGAGCTGGCGAGCCTTCTCATTTATTTGAGTATAATTAAGAACGCCATTCTTAGAATTTGGCTCTTTGTAGTAGGTTTGTAAGGCAATATTTTCAGCAACGGTCATCTGAAGGACAAGTCCGTCGCGATGACGATCTTCAGGAACGTGACTAACTTGCATTTCAGTGATTTTACGTGGTGTTTTACCAACGACATTCTCACCCTTGATAGTGATTTCACCTGACTTGACCTTACGAAGTCCAGTAATAGCCTGAATCAACTCACTTTGGCCGTTTCCATCGATACCTGCAATACCAACCACTTCTCCAGCTCGAACTTCAAGATTAAGGCCTTTAACTGCCGGAATGCCACGGTTTTCGTTTACTACCAAATCCTTGATAGACAGAATAACTTCCTTAGGATTTGAGGCGATTTTTTCTGTTTTGAAAGATACAGAACGTCCTACCATCCACTCAGCCAAGTCTTCATTGGTTGCACCAGCGACATCAACTGTTTCAATCGATTTACCACGACGAATGACAGTTACACGGTCAGCAACAGCACGAATTTCATCCAATTTGTGGGTGATTAAGATGATGGACTTACCTTCTTCAATCAATTTCTTCATGATTTTCAGAAGCTCTGCTATTTCCGCAGGAGTCAAAACCGCTGTAGGCTCATCAAAAATTAAGAGATCTGCACCACGGTAGAGGGTTTTGAGGATTTCCACACGTTGCTGAGCACCGACAGTGATGTCAGCCACCTTAGCAGTTGGGTCCACTTCCAAGCCATAACGCTCAGACAATTCCTTGATTTCGGCAATGGCTTTTTTGATGTCAATGACACCTGCTTTTGTCGTTTCTGATCCGAGAATAATGTTTTCAGCCACAGTAAAGGCATCCACCAGCATAAAGTGCTGATGCACCATACCTATTCCCAAATGGGCTGCTTTAGATGGAGAGTCGATGGAAACAACTTCTCCATTGATGGCAATTTCGCCACTTGTTGGCTCCAAAAGACCAGCTAACATATTCATCAAGGTGGACTTCCCTGCTCCATTTTCACCGAGAAGGGCATGGATTTCACCACGTTTGACATTCAAATTGATATGGTCATTTGCAACGAATTCGCCAAAGATTTTAGTGATGTCACGCATCTCAATGACATAATCCTGAGTCATAATCTACTTTCCTTTCTGACGAGCATTTTTGTCAGTAAAACCTACCAAAAATTGATAGGCTTTACTGAGAAAACTTCTAAATTCCGAAAAGGGCGACCGATACCGGCCGCCGTTTCGGAATTTACACTATAAATTATTAAGGTTTTTCTGGAACTTCAACTTTTCCATCCAAAATAGCTTGTTTTGCTTCTGCAACAGCCTTAGAAGCTTCTTCTGAAAGGTTCGTTTCAGCCAATTCTACACCTTTATCTTCCAATGAGTATTGTACAACTGTACCACCAGGGAATTCTCCAGCAGCAGCTTTGGTTGCAATATCTTTTACTGCATTACCAACTTCTTTGATAGTTGAAGCCAATACAAAGTTAGATGCTTTGCCGTCTTTAGATGTATACTCACCTTCTGCTGATTGGTCACGGTCAACGCCGATTACCCAAACTTTGTCTGCTTCATTACGAGTTTCGTTCTCAGCTTTTGCGGCTGCAAATACACCGTTACCAGTACCACCTGAAGCGTGGAAGATTACATCAGCACCTGCAGCATATTGAGCAGCTGCAAGGGTTTGACCTTTAGCAGCATCGCCAAATGAACCTGCATAATCAATAGTTACTTTGATGTCTTTGTTGACAGATTTTACACCTGCAACAAATCCTGCTTCAAAACGGTCAATAACTTCACTTTCCATACCGCCGATGAAACCAACATGATTAGTTTTAGTTGATTTAGCAGCTGCAACACCAGCCAAGTATGAAGCTTGGTGGTCAGCAAAACCAACGCTGACAACGTTATCTAGATCTGGAACAACTGAGTCAACGATTACATAATGTGTTTCAGAGTTATTTGGAGCAACTTCAGCAATCGCAGATTCCAAGGCAAAACCGATACCAAACACAAGATCGTAACCACCAGAAACAGCAGAATCAAGGTTTGTTACATAATCAGATTCGCTAGAAGATTGGAAGTAGTCATAACCACTACCTTTTTCAAGACCTGCTTCTTTCCCCCATGCAGTCAAACCTTCCCAAGCTGATTGGTTAAATGAACGGTCATCTACACCACCGATATCTGTAACAATTGCAGCTTTTACAGATGAATCTGAGTCAGATGAAGTACCTTTATTCGCAGTACGACTACTACATGCAGCTAAAGAAAGAGCTGCCACGGATGCTAGACCAAGTCCAACAAGTTTCTTGTTCATTTCTGAACCCTCCTAAAAAATTCTTTTCGCAACTTCCGTTGCAAGATTAAACTAGATACATTGTACAAATCTAGGTTAGATCTGTAAATGAATATGGAAGTAATTCCCCGACTGTCATCTCGACTGTCGATTTATCTTTAGCGACTAGCGTCACTTTTAGATCCTGTTCAAAAAATTCTGCCATCACCTGACGACAAGCACCACATGGAGAAATCGGTTTTTCTGTTTCACCATAAACAATTAGCTCTGAAAAGTCTTTGACACCTTCCGAGACTGCTTTGAAAATGGCTGTGCGTTCACCACAGTTGGTCAAGCCAAAACTGGCATTTTCTATATTAACACCAGTAAAAACCTGTCCATCTTTAGCTACTAAAACTGCTCCAATTGGAAAATGAGAGTAGGGAACATAGGCATTTTTACTAACTTCAACAGATAAATCAATTAAATCAGTAGTCGCCATCCGCCTTTTCTCCCTTCATGATTGCCACACCTGATGAGGCTCCGATACGGCTAGCACCAGCCTCGATAAAGGCAACGGCATCTTCATAAGAACGTGCTCCACCTGAAGCCTTGACACCCAAGTCTTGACCAACAGTTTTTCTCATAAGGGCTACATCTGCCACAGTGGCACCGCCTGTTGAGAAGCCTGTTGAAGTCTTGACAAAATCAGCTCCTGCTTCTTTTGACAACTCACAAGCCTTAACCTTTTCTTCATCTGTCAACAAGCAGGTTTCAATAATCACCTTGACCAGTTTGTCACCGCTGGCTTCTACAACTGCCTTGATATCTTCCAAGACCAAATCATAACGCTTGTCTTTCAAGGCACCGATATTGATGACCATATCAATCTCATCAGCACCATTGGCAATAGCATCCGTTGTTTCAAATGCCTTAACAGCTGGTGTATTTGCACCCAAAGGGAAGCCAATAACAGTACATACCTTAACGTCCGTATCTTTTAAACCTTCAGCAGCAAAAGCAACCCAAGTCGGATTAATACAGACGCTAGCAAAATCATATTCTTTCGCTTCTGCCAGGACTTTTTCAACTTGTTCCTGAGTTGTATCTGGTTTTAAAATCGTGTGGTCAATATATTTGTTTAATTTCATTCTAACTTTCTCCGTACATTAGGAAATGATCTCTAGAATTTCTTTCGTATTTACACTCACATTATCTATTTTAACATTTTTCTGGAAATTTGTAAGCATATTTTCCGAAATATTTTCATTTGCATAAATTGTTGCAATTCGTTCGCCTTTTGCAACCTTCTCACCAACTTTTTTGTGGAAGACAAGACCAGTTTCGTAATCGAGCTCATCTGTCTTGACTGCCCGTCCTGCTCCTAGCTTCATAGCAAAGAGTCCAAATTCAAGGGCTGGTAGGGCGGTGATATAGCCGTCTTTTTCTGCCAGAACTGGGACTTGGTGGCTGACTTGGACTGGACGGTAGAGGTCTTCTAAGTCACCGCCTTGGGCAACAACCATTTCTTCAAATTTCTTGAGGGCTGAGCCGTCCTTGATATGCTGGTGCACTTCTTCTACTGTCTTTTCAATATTGGCCAAGCTGAGCATGATTTGTGCCAGTTCACAGATAAACTCTGTCACATCTGCTCTGCCATGTCCCTGAAGAATCTCCAAGGCTTCCAAAATCTCCAAGCGGTTACCAATCGAGGTCCCAACTGGCTGGGACATGTCGGTCAAGACCGCTACGGTCTTACGACCAACAGCTTTTCCGAGGTCAACCATGGTCTGTGCAAGGATACGAGCGTCTTCGATGTTCTTCATGAAGGCACCCTCGCCCACTGTCACATCCAGCAAAATGGCATCAGCACCAGCCGCAATCTTCTTGGACATGACCGAACTTGCAATCAGCGGAATAATATCGACAGTTGCAGTCACATCACGTAGGGCATAGAGCAACTTATCTGCCTTGACCAAGTTGTCCGACTGGCCGATAACAGCCACACCTGTCTGCTGGACTTGGGCAATGAAGTCTTCTTGGCTCACTTCAATTGTGTAACCCTTAATGGACTCCAGCTTGTCCAAGGTTCCGCCCGTGTGGCCTAGACCACGACCGCTCATCTTGGCAACTGGGACGCCAAAGCTAGCAACAAGCGGAGCTAAAATCAAGGTCACCTTGTCGCCGACCCCGCCTGTCGAGTGCTTATCTACCTTGATGCCTGCAATAGCCGATAAATCAATCTCATCACCTGAATGCACCATGGCCATGGTCAAGTCTGAAATCTCCCGAGTGGACATCCCTTGGAAATAAATAGCCATCGCCAGTGCAGACATTTGGTAGTCCGGCACACTGCCGTCAACATAGCCCTCAATTAGCCATTGGATTTCCTCTGTGGTCAATTCCTGACCATCCCGCTTTTTCTGAATCAAATCAACTGTTCTCATTCTTTTATACTCTCCAGAATATAGTATCCCTTGTCTTTTTTTATAATCTGACAGTTGCCAAAAACATCTTCCATTTTGGATTTAGCACTCGGGGCTCCTTGCTTTTTCTGGATGACAATGGTCAGACTGCCACCCGTTTTCAAATGCTCCTTGGCACCAGCAATCACTTGATGCACAACGGCTTTTCCAGCACGGATAGGAGGATTTGAAATGACATAGTCAAACTGCTCTTCCACTTCTTCATAGATATCCGATTGGAAAATCCTAGCAGACACACCATTTTTGACAGCGTTTTTCTCCGCCAGCTCCAGAGCTCTACTATTGATATCGACCATGGTAACCTCTAAGCCGTAGGCTTTAGCTAGGGTCAATCCCAGAGGTCCGTAGCCACATCCGACATCTAGCAGAGTCTTTTCAGCGCTGCTCTCAAGTTCTAGGGCATTCAAAAGCACCTGACTTCCATAATCAACCATTTTCTTACTGAAAACACCGGCATCAGTCATAAAAGTCATTGGCGTATCGAGCAAATGAACATGGAGTTCATGAATATCATGTGCTGTGCTTGGATTTTTTTCATAATACATGTTAGACATGTATTTATTATACCATTTACTAAAAACGTTTTCAATAATTTTACATCAGTGACGATTCATGCTACAATAATGCTATGAAAAATGAATTTATCAATTTCGAGAAAATTAATCGCCAGACCTGGCAGCAATTACATAGGAAGACAACCGTCCCTCTTACCCAAGATGAACTCAATTCTATCAAAAGTTTTAATGATAAAATCAGTCTCCAAGAGGTATTAGATGTCTATCTGCCTTTAATCAATCTCATCCGCATTTACAAGAAAGCCAGCGAAGACCTTTCCTTCTCTAAAAGTCTGTTTTTACAAGAAAAAATCAAGGCCCAACCCTTTATCATTGGTATTTCTGGAAGTGTGGCAGTTGGTAAGTCAACTACTAGCCGCCTCCTCCAAATCCTACTAGCTCGTACTTTTAAGCACGCAAGCGTAGACATGGTTACCACTGACGGATTTCTCTATCCGAATGCTCTATTAAAGGAAAAGGGCATTTTAGACCGCAAAGGTTTTCCAGAATCCTATAACATGGAGCTCCTATTGGACTTCCTTGAACATATCAAAAATGGTGATGCCTACGAAATCCCTGTCTATTCCCACGAAGTATATGACATCTTATCGAATCAGACACAAACTATTACTTCTCCTGATTTTCTAATTGTCGAGGGAATCAATGTCTTCCAAAATCCTCAAAACCAACGCCTTTATGTCAGCGATTATTTTGACCTGTCTATCTACGTAGATGCGGATATTGCCAATATCGAAACCTGGTATCTGGAACGGTTCCAAAAATTGCTACAGTTAGCTGAAAAAGATCCGAACAACTACTATCACCGCTTTACGCAACTATCTCAGACAGAAGTTGTACAAATGGCACAGGATACATGGAAACACATCAACCTGGCTAACCTCGAAAAATACATCGAACCAACCCGAAACCGTGCGGACATTATCCTTCACAAAGGACAAAATCACGAAATCGATGAAATTTACTTAAAAAAATAAATTTCACTTGTCAAATAGGCTATTTTCAGATATAATGGTATGGTTAGTACAAGAAAGGGTGGAGGTGAAACCATTGGCAAACATTAAGTCAGCTATCAAACGCGCTGAATTGAACGTTAAACAAAACGAAAAAAACTCAGCTCAAAAATCAGCTATGCGTACTGCAATCAAAGCATTTGAAGCTAACCCATCTGAAGAGCTTTTCCGTGCTGCTAGCTCAGCAATCGATAAAGCAGAAACAAAAGGTTTGATTCACAAAAACAAAGCAAGCCGCGACAAAGCACGTCTTGCATCAAAACTTGCTTAATAAAAGGGTCTCTACGGAGGCTTTTTTGTTTTGCTAAAAATACAAAAAAATCTCATGAGCCAATTGACTCAAGAGACTTTATCTTGGTAATTTTACTTCAAATACTGTTCCCTTTGGATGGTTATCCTTCACTTGAACATCACCATGTAAGGTTGTCAGAATCTGCTTGGCCAAAGACAAGCCTAAACCAAAGCCACCTTTCTGACGGGTCCGAGCTTTGTCAACACGATAGAAACGATCAAAGATTTTCTTCTTATCCTCCGCTCCAATACCGATACCGTTATCTGCCACTCTTAAGATGAGATAGCGATCCTTTATTCTGACCTCAATCGCAATCTGGCCGTCTTCATCTGAGTATTTCATAGCGTTATCAAACAAAATGGTCATCAATTGCTTAAGCAAAACCTTGTCCGAACGAATAGCCTGCGTTACATGATTGACTGCCTCTAATTCCTTCCCACTCTCTTCTGCCATGATTTCGTAATTGGCAAAAACATCGTCAAAGAAATCAGGCGAAATATCTGAAATTTCTGGTTTCAAGCCGTCATCTCGCCGAGCTAAGTTGAGAAGATTGGTTGTCAAGAGACGCATATTCCGTACTTCCTCTAAGCTGGAGGCAATATTTTCGCTACTATCTAAAATGGTTGCTTCTGGGTGGCGGAAAAGGCTTTCCAGACGGTTTTGCAAAACAGCCAGCGGAGTTCGCAGTTCGTGACTGGCATTTTCCACAAAGTCCTTCTGCTTCTGGAAACTAATCAGAATCGGACGCATACTAACATTTGCAAGATAGATACTTGCAAAAATAGAGATTAGCCAAAAACCAATCATAACAATGACTACAATTTTTTCCGCTGAAGCAATCGAACTTTTCAGCTGAGTCACATTAAAAAGGATTGTTGCGTATTTTACAGTAACGTCATCATAATAAACCGATAAATCACTAGAGATTTCAATGGTAATGTAGCGATAATCTTCTTTGTCACCAAAATGAGTCTGAACACTAGCTTCCTTAATGTTTCCTAAATTAGTTTTATCTAATTCAAAATCAGCCAAACCTGAGAAATAATCCGGATTAACAATTGTACCATTTGCATCATATAATGCTACATTATAGTTCGTCCCCAATTTAAGACCCGAGGTCGTTTCCAGAGTTTTCTGCCAGTCAGAAGAAGAGGATGATGATGCTTTGTCTTCTGATGATGAAGAAGTTGATTCAGAACCTTCTTCCACAAATGTCGGTGGGTAGTGCCTCATAATGGCAAAATCCAGCACCAGAGAGGGATTTTCTTGGATTTGTTTAAAATTTTCATCTGCTTCACGGTACATGGTCGTCCTCATAACCTGAAAAATCAGTAGGGTCATGGAAACAAAAATGAGAGTGAAAACAGCAAAATAACGGATAAAATATGAAAAATTATCCGTATAAAATAGTTTTTTTACTCTATTCAGCATTTTTTAAAATGTAGCCTACACTACGGAGAGTTTGAAGATTCTCTCCAAAGGTAGTACCTTTCAATTTTTTCCTAATCTTTGATACATATACTTCCACAACAGAAATCGTTGTATCGCTATCGAATCCCCAAATACGATCGAAAATCTGAGTTTTGGGCAAGATAACATTCTGATTCTGCAAGAAATACAATAGCAAATCAAACTCCTTACCTAGCAATTCGACCTCAGACCCGTTGACGATGGTAGAATTCCTTGCCAAATCGACAGAAAGGTCTCCGTAAGACAGAATATTCTCATTAAATTTTCCTGCACGTTTTAAGAGAGCTTGAATTCGCATTTTCAATTCTTCTAAGTAGAAGGGCTTGGTTAGGTAATCGTCTGCTCCCAATTCAAAGCCATGACCTTTATCATCCAGGCTTTCTTTTGCAGTCGTAATCAGAACCGGGGTCGTTACCCCTTTTTCACGAAGCTCTTTTAAGACTTGGAACCCATCCTTTTCAGGTAACATCAGATCCAACAAAATTAAATCGTATACACCTGACTCTGCTTCATAGAGTCCTTCATCACCATCAAAGACTTGCATAACGTCTGCAAAATCATCCAAAAAATCAAAGACTGAATTGGACAAACTTAAGTCGTCTTCAACCAACAATATCTTAATCATCGCTTCTCCTCCTTAGAATGAATAGAACTTGTTAAAGTTCCAACTGCCAACAGGTATTTCTTGCTATCCACTAGACCAGCTTATTATACCATGAATTAGAAAAACTAGGTATATTTATTGATTTTTACTTTCAATTTGTGACTGGATTTCTTGATTCTTCTTCTTCAGCTCATTGATTTCGTCTGACGAAGTGTTGGATGTATCTGTTGTATTTCCTTGACCCAGTGGGGTCATGCCTTGACCGTTACCTCCTGGTTGTCCACCTTGACCTGGTGGGGTCATGCCTTGACCATTACCTCCTGGTTGTCCACCTTGACCCGGTGGAATCATACCTTGACCGTTGTTTCCTAGTTGGACCTGATTGTTTGCGACAGATGAAGAAGCTTTCCCAACACCAAGTCCTCCAGCAAATCCTACTGTGACACCTGCAATTGCAACAGTAGCCAATAAGGTTTTAGGCTGTGACTTAATTTTCTCTACAATAGACATAAATAGATTTCCTTTTTGAAATAGATATTTCAAATCTTGCTAGCATCTTGATTTGATGATAGTAGTATATCTATTATTTCTTAAATGAATCTAAAGATTTTTTATTCAAAAATATTAGCTTTAAGGAGGGGAAAACTTCACTCTGCCTTACTAAGCAAAATTGACCGAAAACAAGACAGATTTCTCAATTCTACAAAAGAAGTTTTTGAGGGGGTTTATGATATTTGTTTTGATAGATGGTATTAGAGTTCTATCAACATTAATCATTCTTTTTAGATATAATTTCTTTTAATAAATGGATTAACTCCTCTTCATTCTCTACAACAAAATCAGAGGCAACAGACTCATTATCAGCAATGCGTTTGCGATGATTATACCAAATTGAGTGCCAACCAGCTTGTTTTGCCCCAATAATATCATTTAAAAATGAGTCACCTACATAATAGAAGTCATGGTCGCTACTAGAAACTATACATTGGGCTAAATCAAAAATTTTTTTATTCGGTTTAGCAAACCCAACATCGGATGAAATAATCATTCTTTCTTTGGGAATCCATCTCTCCAAATTTAAGTTTGAAATTTTTGACCATTGGTGCTTACTAGGTCCATTTGATATTATTCCAATAATAACATCATTACTAGTGAGGAATTCAAATAGACCTTCAATATTTCTGGATAATTCTATGTCATTTTGAAAATTTGAATAATCTTTTTGAAATTGTAAAGCATCATTATTTGAAATTTGAATCCCATGCAATTGCAGAGCATTTTTAATTCTGTATATTTGCATTTCATCCATTGAAAGTATACCTGTTTCAGATTTTTCAAAAACTTCATCACTGAGCTTTCTACTTGTCTTAAAAACATCTTCAATATCTATATCAAGAAACCAAAAATTTTTTTCAAACGCCTTTCTGAAAGGTTCAATCTGGTTGTAGAGTGTGTCGTCAATATCAAAATATATTACTTTTGTCATTATTTTACTATTTCTTAAATCCTTCCCAATCTTTCATAAAAGATTCAATTAAGCGAGTGTTGAGACATTTCATTGAATAAACTTTCTGAAATCGTAACAATTTAAATTTTAGAAAATTAGTTTTTAGGGATCCTTGTATATATATGGGTTTGAGTCAATATCCTCTAGACGACCAACAAATGGACTAATAAATGTTGCCCCTGCTTCCATGGCCATCAAACCTTGTGTAACCGTAAACACTAGAGTAATATTTGTCTTAATTCCTTCGATAATGCCGATACTGCCTTAAGCCTTTCTGGAATCATCGGAATTTTTATAACGACGTTAGATGCTCATTGAGAAATCTTTCTTACTTCTTCAACCATTTCATCGGTGGTTAATGCTGTTACCTCGACTGAAACTGGCCCAGAAACTGCTCTACATATTTCTTTAACTACCGTCTCAAAAACTCTACCTTCTCTAGAAATAATTGTTGAATTTGAAGTCACACC
Source organism: Streptococcus suis (assembly GCF_024509525.1). Lineage (GTDB taxonomy): Bacteria > Bacillota > Bacilli > Lactobacillales > Streptococcaceae > Streptococcus > Streptococcus suis_AC. The sequence goes on along the minus strand of NZ_JAMWEM010000005.1, from coordinate 10,966 downwards.
GTCTATTACAGAGAAATAATGTCTTTAATAGCTTCTACTTTCGCAGTATCTAGGAAGAATTTCATTGTTTACCCTTTCTCTATGTTTGAATTTTGAAAAAAACTGTCCCTACAAGGGACAATTTTTTTACTTGATAAGGTTCTTAATCCGAGTAGTTACACCTTTAAGGTTATAGCATTCTGCATAATCTCGAATCGGACGTTTGATATGGTCAATCACATATCGCTTACCATCAATATTATGCGCTTTAAGGTTTGCATACAACTTCTCAATTTCAGCTTTAACCTCTTCATCATTGAACGTATAGTGACCTGCGATGTCAAGAATTTCTTCTTGAAGTGCAACCTCTCCATTCAGGATTTCTTCAATCGTAAGCTTTACCTGATCACCTACCATCCATTTTCTCCAACGTTCGCTTTCAATTGCCTTAACTAATAACGTCTTCGAAATATTTGAAGGCTCATTGACTAATCCATATTCCACGAGTTTTTGTTCTACTTTTGCAAGATTCAAATATGCCCGAGTTTCCTCTGTACCATATTGTGGAGCTACATTTGTTGCTGTAATTGCAGAAGGAATGTGTTCAAGGAGAGTAACATCGTCTAGATAATCCCCATTATGTTCTTTTAAGCCAACTCCATATTTTTTCGCCATTTGAGACAAATCGTATGCATTTTTAAAGTTAAAATTTCCAACTTGCTCAGTTTTACGAGTGAGTGTACCTGTTTGTCCTACGATGAACGTAGGCATAGGCAATCCACGTTTATCTAATTCCACTTTGAGTTTATTGATAAATGTTTCATATGTTTCAGTAGAAGTCAAGCCTCCATTGGTCTCTTCTGTACCAACTTCATATCCTATTTCAGGTAAGTTACGAGCTTTACGTTCATTTTCACAAAATTCAATAAGTTTAACTGTACGTTCTAGAACTGTATCCAGAGGAATTACTTTACCAACTTCAAATGGATCCTTTGTTGGGTCAATCATCAACAAATCAAATCCTGCTTCAATATCACCCACATAGGACTTTTGTCCCAATTTCATCGCTTCATCAGTTGGTAAATGATCATTACGTTCCTTATCTCGTTGCCATGGTCCACCATGATCTCGACATAGATAGTACAAGTTATCATAATCAATTTCTTCCGCAACTTCTTCAACTGCTTTTGCGAAAGTAAACTGATTCCATCCGTTTACATAGCCTCCACCTAGCTCGTCTAAATCAACTTGATTTCGACTTGCAATAAACATAACAGGATAATCGTCCTCTTTTGAAAGTTCCAAAGTAGCTTGAACACAGTTTTTTGACATCGGTCCAATACCAAGTAGCGTTGCCGAGTCACCTGTTTTTTGTAGTTCTAAAAGTCCATTTACAACACTTTTAATTGATAGTTTAGTCATAATTAATACCTCTATATTATTCAAAATATAATTTCATCAGGAATCGCCTCAAGGAATAATGTTTTCTATAAAAGTTTTAAAATGCAACTCTGATTCATTTAGATTATTGTTATCTATTAAGTTCTTCCTCGGATAAATTAGGCTTGGTAAAATGTAGAATAGCAACTGAAACCAGGGTACCAATCAACATCGCTAAAAAGTACCACAGTTTTCCATTTACAACAGGTAAAATAATTAAGCCACCATGAGGAACTAATGCTTCAACATTATTTATCATTCCAAGAGCCCCACCGACTGCGCTACCAATGATAATAGCAGGAAGAACACGCTTCATATCTTTAACAGCAAACGGAATTGCCCCCTCTGTAATACCTATCAATCCCATAAATAGTGCTGACATTCCCAAATCTTTGTCTTCTTTTGAATATTTTTTTCGATCAATAATAGTTGAAATTGCCATTGCTAGAGGGGGAATTGCAACTGCAATGCGGTGCGCACCATTTGGTGAGTAAATTCCCTCAGCCATTAATGCTAAAGTAAATGCTGTTGCAGTTTTATTAATTGGACCACCCATATCAATAGCAGTCATTGCACCAATAATCAATCCTAAAAGAATTGCTGATCCACCTTGCATCTCACTCAATGTTGCAACCAACCAAGTCATAGCTGCTCCAATTGGAACTGATATAACATAGATATATAGCATTCCGAGCGTAAATACGGATAGAATTGGAATAATGATAATAGGCATTAAGGTACGGACAGTATTATTAACTTTCCAAGTTTTACACCATTTTACAAAATATCCTGCTAAAACTCCTAACAACATTGCACCAAGAAAACCAGTCTTAACTTGTGCTTCTCCAATTGGATTATTAGCCACATAGCCTAGAACCATACCTGGAGCTAGACCTGGTTTCCCAGCAATAGAATATGCAATGTAACCAGACAATAAAGGAATCATTATAGCAAATGCACCTACTCCAATATCAAGCATGTTTTGCATGAATTGACTCGTAGTTTCCATCCCACCCTCACCGGGTTTACCAGTAGCAAGTGATAAAGCAATGAATACACCACCAGCAACTACAGCTGGCAACATATAAGATACACCAGTATTAAACGCTTTTTGTAGCTCTTTCATAACTTTAGATTCCATGATAAGCTCCTCCAAATATTAGATTGTTTCAGCTTGGTCTATAATTGCAGCAGGATTTCTAATCACCTCACCGGGTTCAACATAAAGAACTTTACCAGCAGCTTCTTTTTCTTCAAAGCGATCTTGGCCTTCAATTTCAACTGCTACTGCCAAAATTACCACATCGGCAGTATCAACTGTCTCCTGCTCTAGTTCATTTTCGATACCCATTCCCCCCTGAGTTTCAACTTGAACTTCATAACCACGTTTTAGACACTCTTTTTCAATAGCTTCTTGAGCCATATATGTGTGTGCAATCCCTGTAGGACATGCAGTTATAGCTACAACTTTCATAATCTTTCTCCTTTGATTTAAACTTCGATTGAATTTAACAATTCAAAAACCTTCTGATGTTCGGTAATAGATTTTAGTTGTTTTCTAAATTCTTCATCTAATAATTTTTTACTGACTTCTGAGATGAATTTTAGATGTAATTTTTCATTTCCAGTTTCTGGAACACCTATCTGAAAAATCAACTGTACTTCATCATCGTATCCTTCTGTCCAAGTGAATTTCTCCGTGGTTCTAAAGAATGCAATAAATGGTTGCATAATTACATCTGTTTTTCCATGGGGAATTGCGATATCATAACCGATTGCAGTTGGGATTTCAGCTTCTCGTTTCATCACAGATTCGTAAAAAACTTGTTCATCAGTTATATAACCGATTAATTTTGCCTTTTCTGCGATGTGCTTAATAATTTCGCTCTTATCAAATAAAGGTTCATCTAAAAAAATTAAATCTGTACTTATAATTTTATTATCTGCCATAAATAATTTCCTTAACCTCCCTACTCGTATTGACACTTCGTAACTCATCCAATAACTGTTCATTATTGATGATGTTATAAACATTGGAGATAATACGTTTTGTCTGTTTAATATCTTCTTTGGCAATACCAATAATAAATATTAGGTTAACTTTGTACTCTTGCCAATGAATTTTTTTATCAAGTTTTATAATAGAAACAAATGTTTTATTGACGTCGGTTGATTTACCATGGGGAATTGCAACCCCAATAGGTAAGTCAGTTCCGCCTAATGCTTCTCTCTCTGATATACTCTCTCGAAAAGTTTCCCTTACATAAGCTAATTCTTTTAGTGAATTACTTACAAGCTGAAATACTTCTTCCCGACTATTTACTGAATCATAGAAGAAAATTATCTCTTCGCTTAAATATTTATGAAGAACATTCTCTGGGACTTCTTGTTCCTGGTTTCCTTTGTTTTTACTAAACAAACGATTTAATTCATCATTGCTTATTAACGGGGAAACAAAGTAAGCATGTTTGATATTTCTATTTAGTTTTACTGTGCTCAATATTAAATCATACGAATCTAGATCTAATTCTAGTGCTTCAGATGTAGAAGCAACCTCAATAGTATCAAATGACGGTGAAACTGTTTTAATTCTATTAATTAGAAGTTCTGAGGTAACAATGCCCGTTGGACAGATAACCAGTATCTTTCTGCCTTCCCCAATTTTCTCAATAGATAATTGAAAATATAAGGTCAGAAAAGCGATTTCGTCTGCATTAATTCTTACTTCTGCATTTTGAATTAGAGTTTCAGCAACCATCCGGAGAATATTATAAGTAATTGAATACTCTATTTTAATTTGCTCTGTAAATGGATTTCTTACAAGCGTTTGGTGTTTTAATCTAGAGAGCATTGCGGGAACATGTTTTTGAAGTTGCTCAAACAAAGTTGCGTCTCTTGTAAAATCTATATTCATAGCTTGAGAAACTTGTTCAATCAGATTTTCAATAATCTCGTTATTCAAAGCTTCCATGGGTAATTGCTCAAATCGATAATTTAGCAAGAGCAAAGATAAATATTGAACATCATCATTGTTATAATCAAAATTTAATCTTAATGACGCTTTATGTAATATTTTTACAGCACTATCAATATAAAATGCATGCTGGTAGTAATCGACTGATTTCCCAACAAGTACCAAATGTTTATTGTTTGCTAATTGATAGACTAAAACGATTAAATGCCTTAAAAAACTCTCTACATATGTATCTGAAATCGTATCTACGTTTTCTTTAACAAAACTATAAAGGATATTCTTACAGACATTAATAATATCTTCGGAGTAAAACTCTGACAATATGTCGGTTTCGCTCCTCTCATCGAGAACAGTATTAATTGTTTCTGTAATGATGAATGAATTGAAATTTAACATTACTCTGATCCATTCTTCAGTATTGGCCTCACTTAACCTTGTTCCAGAATGGTTGCTATCTAACATAACTGCAGTTCCATTTAATAAAATAGATTCAATCAAATGTAAATCATTTTGAATGGAAGTTGTACTTGTAAAATATTCTTCCGAGAGACCAATCATCGTTATGCGTTCTCTATTAAAAACTAGCCTGCGCATAATATCTATTCGCCTACTTAATACTGAATCAATCTCAAAATCAGATAAGTTATCAATATTCTCATCTTGAATTATTAACTTTACTCCATGCCCCCTTTTCTTTTTGATTTCTAATCCCACTTTCTCAAGAGTCTTTAATTCAGTATAAAGTGTCCTTTCTGATACACATAAACTATTCGCTAATTGTGCCACGGTCTGAAAATCATTAGATTTTTCCAATATGTCGACCAATCTCAGCTGCCTCTTGGTTAACATTCGTACACCTCTTTCGTAATAAATTCAATAGCTATTTCATTTATACATAAATTATAAGCTTTACATTTATCTGTGTAAATGACAAACATTTGCAACAACATTTTGCAAAATAGATCATGGGAACCTTTTGACGGTTCAAGAATTATCTTTTTATTTCCCAATTTTGGATTTTGATTGATTTAACAATAGAAAAAAGGAAATAAATTTTGTCTTCTATATACCTAAACTTTACAGCAACTTACTACAGTTGACAAAGAGCCAAACAACTCTGCCATTTCTGACAGAGTTGTTTCTATGAAAAGTCTCTTATATTCAGTTTTGGATCTGGGTGAGGGATATTGTTCCTCTCACGGGCATGTCGTCGAATCATAAAGTAATACCGACTACCTAATGTGATCATGATAATTGTATGGATCGAAAGTGACAAAATATGAGCCCCAATTAAGAAGGCGATAATGATGAATAGAAGGATACCTACACCAAACACCAAGTAGTGTTTCCTTTTTAGAAGATAGATGGACTGGTTGTAGGTCGTCGTCAGCAAGGTCCCGATAAAAAAGAGTACAACACCGATAACAAAGAACCATAGTCCTAGGTTGGCATGGTGATGGTCAGCTAGAAACTCCAAGCCTACTGTAAAGGAATTAACCCCAAGGAAAATCAGGACATGGAAATAAAAGAGGGGCGTTACATTAGCTTCTTGGTGATGATTGATCCCGACAAAGGTCTGAGCCATATAAAACATAAAGAGGGCTGCCATTGCAAAAAAGAGGAGCGCCCCCTGGTAAAGGCTTGATGACAAAGGATAAGTACTGATTATGGCGATAACTGCTTCTCCAAAGGTTAGTATCGTCACAAGTTGAGACCGCTCCAATGCATGGGGAAAGTTGGTTTCAGATTTTACCCCTCTATATAAATAATAATTGGCAATTCGAGGTAAAATGAGTGGTAGAAAGTAGATACCGACTACCCAAATATTCCCAGTAAATAAGCCCAAAGCAAATGGTAGAACTGAAAGTATATAGATACCTAGAAGTCCCATGGATACTTTCATATCACGATTAAACCCCAGATGGCACCCCTTTAAAAAATACTGGATAATAATGACACAATAACATGCAATCAAAAGCCAGTTAAAATACGATGCTCCACCAGTCGTTTCCAGCCATAGTCTCGAATCCATGTTCAGTTCAAATGCAAGATTCCCAAGGAAGAACATAAGGGTTATGACACTGAAAAAATCAATCCTCCTAGAATCTCCATACTTCTCGTAATAGAAGACTTCATTAATCCAGATAACCCATAGTGTAATATTGACAATAATAAATGAAAAGATTTCTAGCCAACTGACATGCTCCAAATGAATGGCTGAGGTCAGTTGTCCAATAGCAAAGACCATTGCTAGGTCAAAAAAGAGTTCATAGTTAGACACGCGCTTGGCGCGAACAGATTTTTTAGACATAAAAACCCTTTCTAAATTTTTCTTTACATATTATAAAATTATAACAGAAAAATCTGTTGGCTGGTAATTGATGAATCGAACCCAAATCAATTTGTCCAATAGATGACGCTTCGAAGTCTTTTACGAATATGTGATAACAAACTAAGCATGTTTCCTACACCGGAACAATACCAAGTCTGAATAAAGATTTCGTTTTGATAAAAACTCAAACTGGTCACAGCAATTTGAAATTGAAAGACATTATTAGTATTGAACTTGTTGAGGAGGTGCTTTATGAATCAGCTTGAGTTTCAGCGTAATCACCTGTAAATGGACTATTACAGCGAGAGCTACCAAGATTTTGAACGTGACTTCTACCGCTACTCCAACATGAATATTCCATTGACCTTCCTGACGGATGATATCCTCAAAACAATGGCGACTTCTCGTAAGAATTACTTTGTCCTCAATAAGGAAAAGTCCAAAGATAACCGCGATCATTACTTTATCTTTGATGTTGAAGTGGTTGAAGAAACTGGGATAACTAAGAAGTTCAGCTATCAGAAGACAGTGACTACAATTTAAAACGAACCAATTCAGGTTCGTTTTTTATCTGCTATAAGTAGTCACTTAAAAAAATTTTAGAAGAAATACGTTCATATTCAATTGTATCCTCAGTGTGTTTTATACAGCGATAAACACCTTTAAAGGTATAATAGATATTCCCAAGAACATCTTTTTGATGAGCAAAAACAATGGAATCTTTAACTTCACTTTTCGTCATTTTACCATGGACTTTGGATTGGAAAATCTTAGTACCATTCTCTGAAAGTGAATTTTTCCAATTACCATTGTCATACAGTTTTGGAAACCATACCTGAATAGAATTATTCAGTGGCGACGTTCCTCTCTGATGTTGATCGAGATCTTTTCCAAATAATTTTAGCACGTCTACATGTGTTTTAAACTTCGCATTATCATCAACAGAAATAGTTCCAAGTTTCTTCCACTTTTCAACTGAGAATTCTTCCGCATACGAATATGGTACAAAATCTTGCTTAGTATTTTTCAATTCTCTAATATGATTTACCAAGTTATCGATGTCTTCATGAACAGTTTCTAAACTAGACTCATTACTACAATCTATTCTTTTAAATTCTACATTAGCGTAAGCAACAACTTCACGTTCTCGCAATTGATCATTCTCAATTTGAGATTTATGGTATTCTTCATCAACTTCAACAGCTAATCTAAATTGAGGAAAATAGAGATCAATCAAATAGCGTTTACCATCAGACTTTCTAATTACCTGCTGGGTAGTAAATTGAATCTCACTATCATTCAAAAGATGAATAATCCTAGAAACTACATAAAATTCATACTTTTTATAATGTAACTTTGACAATAATTTAGCATAATATGTCAATTCATCTATCGTTCTAGCCATAGTAACTCCTATTGATTTAATTTTTTAATTGCTTAAAATCTACATACTCTCCTAGTTTACAGAAATCACAGTCTTCCTTACCACAGTGCCCTGTAAAATCAAATGTTCTCACTTGTTGCCAAAAGGCTTGGATTTGTTGTTTCACAGTTGTGATGTCATCAAGCGCAACTTCCACATCATGAATTGAATAACCAGTTTCCTGAGAATCATCATCTAAAAAGATATATCGAGTTTCAATCGTTTTCCCATCCGTATCAATATTTGGACTTTCCTCAAGTAGGATATTGTAATAGACTGCCTGACGCCAATAATTGCCACCTACTGCAAGTTCTTCAATACCGCGTTGCGCAGAACCAGTTTTATAGTCTACAACACGAACAGTGTCACCATCAAATTCAAGTTTATCTATGATACCATTGATTGGAAGATTATCGTCAAGAGTGACATGGATTTCCTCTTCAAGTTTCACATCTTTACAGCTATCGGGTATATAGCTTTCAAATAGATTCTTGATAAGTTTGTGACCACACTCTTTCATTTCTTTGGTACTCATCGTATCAATGATCTCAGCTTCGTGAATAGACAGTGATTTATCAAAGGCAGCAATTGCTCCATCTGTCTGGAGATTTTCTTTATAGATTTTCTCCATAGTCTCGTGCATTACTGTCCCAAACACAGGACCAGTTGGTGCATGATTCACTTCAACTTTACTTACATACTCTTTAGCAGCTGGTTTCAACCCTGCTACTCCTGTCAACTTCAAGACATTGTCAAAGTAGAAACTATTAGAACAGTTCAAGAATCGATTTAGGGTACTGACACTAAGACTCTTGAATGATTTAACTGCTTGTTGGTAACTTGCTACCTCGATAGCCCGACTGTTGTCAAGTAACGGTCCAGCATTAAGGGTAGCTTGGACGCAGTAGTCACATGGATAAATGGTTAGCCCATTTGCTTTCTTTTTCTCCTCGAAAATACCACAACCACAAGTGAAGTTACCAGATTGAATCTGAAGTAAGGCGCCTTTTATTTGCTCCAAAACAACATTGATATCTTCTTCTGAAATCTCAATGTCTGGGGTGAATGAGAAACCTTTTGGATCAGTTTCATCTTCGACAAACACATACTGTACACGAACTTGTTTATCAAATAAATCAATATCAGAATTTGTGACTAAGATGTAGTAGAACACTGCCTGTCGCCAGTAATCTTCTCCCTCAAGTGATTTATCTCCAGGAATTTCTAACTTCTTAGCAGCATTCTTAGCACTTCCTGTCTTGTAGTCAATCACACGGATAATATCACCGTCAATTTCAATTTTATCAATCTTACCATTGATTGTAAAATCAGCGACTTCCGATAAATCAACAGTTGTGTTCTTAATTTCTCCGAATTTAATATCTTGAATATTTTTTTCAACAGCTACCTTACCTGGTTTGAGATAATCTGCAGCGTTGTAAAAATTGTCAATGATTGAAAGACCACGTACATAATCATCCTTACGCGCACGTTCAGTTGGCAACTTCCAAGATTCACGTTCAAAGATTTCTTCAAAACGTTTCACTATTTCATCTTTAGGTAAAATTGATTTTGAAGTTAATTCTTGAGAGTCATCTTTATCTGATACATAAATGCCTTCTAAGGTTTCATGAACAATACTTCCAAATGTCATCGCTTCATTCCCTTCAGAAGGAAGTCTCAGAACTTTATTGAAGTAAAAGCTAAGTGGACATTTCAGAAAACTATTCAAAGTACTAACGCTCAAACTAAAATCAGCGACAACTTCCTTGAGGGTTTCCTCAGCTAGAGACGGAGCTCTTACTGATTGGTTGCTTAATTCTGCAAATTCCTCGTTGGAACTATTTTCTTTATAGTGACCGTGGAATTCATCAATAAAGTGTGTTTTATCGTTCTCACCATTATAAGTTAGACGGAGTTCTTTTTTGGCTCTAGTCATTGCTACATAGAAAAGGTGACGTTGTTCCTGTAATTTAAGTTCTGACTCATTGTCCTCTTTACCATTCAAATTTGGCGGATAAGAGAAACTTCCTGAGTTGTTTTCACCTCCTGGCCACTTCACTCCCCTCTTACCATCATTACACTTAACCATAAAGACATAGTCAAACTCTAACCCCTTTGAGCCGTGAGCCGTCATTAAGTTAACACAATTCTCAGGACTTGTTTCAATTTCGTTGATTGGAATCTCAACTTTCATCGCTTTTAAGCCAACGATACAATCAAGGAAATCTGTCAAACTAAGCTCAGATTTGATAAATACTTCATTCAACATCAATTCATACAAAGCCGTTAAAACAGATACCAAGTGATACTTCTCTAATCTATTTCAATTTTTCCACCTTTATCCAACCATTTTTGTGGTGCTGGAGAGTTTTTAGGCTTAGTATTCAAAATACCTGTATCTGATAAATCTAGCGGCAGCATATTATCTCTCAGTTTACCTCCACTCTCCACCACCTCATCCACACTGCCATCCAAATTCTTGGCAAAGGCTTGGATGTTATCCGCTAGCCCAGACAATTTCCCTGGAGGTGGAGTTGGCATAAAGCCATCACTCAATTGTGGTTCTAAACCAATGTTGAGGCGGAAATTCTGTGCAGCAGTGCTGAGTGTCTCATCCGCATGACGAAGTTTACCAGCAACGTCGTCAGCTAGTGATGATACCTTATTAGTCACTAAATTGTCAAGTTGTTATACGAAAACTCAAAAGAATGCAAAAACTCCCTCCCTATGATAGAATCAAAGCGAAAAAATTTTTGTATTTAGGCTACTAGCTCGTCCCTAGTAGTCTTTTTCTGTGCTAAAAATTCAGGATACG
>NZ_JAMWEM010000004.1 GCF_024509525.1 Streptococcus suis | reverse complement strand
GTGCGTGGGTTCGAATCCCACATCCTCCTTACAAATTTTAATAACGCGGGATGGAGCAGCTAGGTAGCTCGTCGGGCTCATAACCCGAAGGTCGTAGGTTCAAATCCTGCTCCCGCAATTCCTTTTTGGATTTGGCTCGGTAGCTCAGTTGGTAGAGCAATGGATTGAAGCTCCATGTGTCGGCGGTTCGATTCCGTCTCGCGCCATTAATTTAATATTTTGGAGAGATAGCGAAGAGGCTAAACGCGGCGGACTGTAAATCCGCTCCTTCGGGTTCGGGGGTTCGAATCCCTCTCTCTCCATACCTTTACGGGCATAGTTTAAAGGTAGAACTAAGGTCTCCAAAACCTTCAGTGTGGGTTCAATTCCTACTGCCCGTGTTAATATGGCGGGTGTGGTGAAGTGGTTAACACATCAGATTGTGGCTCTGACATTCGGGGGTTCGATTCCCCTCACTCGCCTATTTTATTAATGGGGTATCGCCAAGCGGTAAGGCAAGGGACTTTGACTCCCTCATTCGTTGGTTCGAATCCAGCTACCCCAGTTTGAACTATATGCCGGCGTGGCGGAATTGGCAGACGCGCTGGACTCAAAATCCAGTGTCCGCAAGGACGTGCCGGTTCGACCCCGGCCGCCGGTATAGTTTGAAATTGAGAACGTTAATACTGCTAACGTTCTTAATTTTTACAACATAATTAACCAGTTAATCATTGAATGGTTAATTATGTTAGATATGTTAGAATGGTAGGAGGTTCTCAGAGTGAGGAGTTTATCGAAGCAGATAGAATCTAGTTTACAGGAAATTGTATTGAGTTCAGAAAATCAACTGGAAATTTTGATTGGGACCTGTCAGAGTCAGGTGCAGTTGACCAATACCCAAGAGCATATTTTGATGCTGATTGAGAAGAATGCCTTCACCTCTACGGAGATTGCCAAGGAGTTACAGGTCAGTCAGGCAGCAATTACCAAGGCGGTCAAGTCTTTGCTGGCTCAGGAGATGTTGGTGGCTGTCCGTGATCAGAAGGATGCACGGATTATTCGCTACAGCTTGACAGACAAGGCTAAGCCGATTGCGGCGGAGCACGCCCACCACCATGCCCACACGTTGTCCTCCTACGAGGAATTACTGGCAGCATATACGGAAGAGGAACAAGCGGTCATCAGTCGCTTCTTAGAGGATTTAGTAGGAAAGATAAAGAAATAATGAGGTATATTACAGTGGAGGACTTGTCCTTCTATTATGACAATGAGCCAGTCTTGGAGCATATCAACTATCATCTGGATAGTGGAGAGTTTGTGACCTTGACAGGTGAAAATGGAGCTGCCAAGACGACCTTGATCAAGGCAACCTTGGGAATTCTCAAACCCAAGCAGGGTAAGGTGACGATTTCAGAAACCAGTCTGTCTGGTAAGAAGTTGCGGATGGCCTATTTGCCTCAACAGATTGCGAGTTTCAATGCGGGTTTTCCAAGCACGGTTTATGAATTTGTCCGCTCAGGACGCTATCCACGTCAGGGATGGTTTCGTCGGCTGACGGCTCACGATGAGGAACACGTTAAGACTAGCTTGGAGTCGGTCGGTATGTGGGAACACAGGGACAAGAAGTTGGGCTCCTTGAGTGGTGGTCAGAAACAGCGGGTTGTCATCGCACGGATGTTTGCGTCTGACCCGGATATTTTTATCTTGGATGAGCCAACAACGGGAATGGACAGTGGAACTAAGGATGATTTTTACCAGCTTATGCACCATTCTGCCAAGAAGCATGGCAAGTCTGTCCTTATGATTACCCATGATCCAGATGAGTTGAGCCGTTTTGCAGATCGCAATATCTACCTGGTGCGCGACCAGAAGTCCCCTTGGCGTTGCTTCAATGTGCATGATAAGGATGAGGAGGTGGCTCATGCTTGATCTCTCTTTCTTGAATTATGATTTCATGCAACGGGCCTTTCTGGCGATTATTGCTATGAGTCTCTTCTCGCCTATTCTGGGAGTTTTCCTGATTTTGCGGAGGCAGAGTCTGATGAGCGATACGCTCAGTCACGTGTCCTTAGCGGGTGTTGCCTTTGGCTTGGTGTTAGGTATCTCGCCGACGATCTCCACCATGCTGGTGGTCATTGTGGCAGCTGTTTTTCTGGAATACCTACGGACCATTTACAAGCACTTCATGGAAATCGGGACAGCGATTCTGATGTCAACAGGGCTGGCTATTTCCCTTATCGTCATGAATCAGTCGGGGGGCAAGTCTAGCCTGAGTCTTGAGCAGTATCTCTTTGGCTCGATTGTGACCATTAGTCAGGAACAGGTCTGGGCTCTCTTTGGGATCGCGGCGGTGGTCTTGGTTTTGACCCTGCTCTTCCTGCGGCCTATGTATATCCTGACCTTTGATGAGGATACGGCTTTTGTGGACGGTCTGCCGGTGCGGGCCATGTCCATTGCCTTTAATGTGGTAACAGGTGTTGCGATTGCCCTCATGATTCCAGCGGCAGGGGCTCTCTTGGTATCGACCATTATGGTCTTACCCGCTTCCATTGCCTTGCGGTTAGGCAAAAATTTCCGAACGGTGATTGGTATCGGCATGAGCATTGGTTTTGTCGGTATGGTCTTGGGGCTCTTTACTTCCTACTACGCTGAAACGCCAGCCAGTGCCAGCATTACCTTGATTTTCATTAGTATTTTCTTATTGGTCAATCTAGTAGCTAAATTCAAAAAATAGGAGGAAACATGAAAAAGTTAGCGGTTTTAGGTTTGAGTTTATCACTTTTGGCTTTGTCGGCTTGCGGCAATAGCGGAGCTTCTCAGGATGATGAGTTGAACATAGTGACTACCTTTTATCCTGTCTATGAGTTCACCAAGCAGGTAGTTGGTGAGGAAGGAACGGTTGATTTGCTGATTGAGGCAGGAACGGAAGTTCACGACTTTGAGCCGTCTGCCAAGGACATTGCCGTCATTCAAGAAGCGGATACCTTCGTCTATGAGAATGAAAATATGGAAACCTGGGTGCCGGATGTACTGGATACCATTGATACAGAACAGGTTGGTGTCATCAAGGCGACGGAGGGAATGTTGCTTTTGCCTGGTAGCGAGGAAGAAGAACATGACCATGCTGAAGGAGAAGAGCATAGCCATGCCTATGACCCACACGTGTGGTTGTCACCAGAGCGGTCCATTACCTTGGTAGAAACTATTCGGGACGGTTTGATTGCCCAGTACCCTGAGAAAAAAGAGGTGTTCGAGAAAAATGCGGCAGCCTACATTGAAAAGTTAGAAGCTCTGCATTCTAAATACACAGAAACCTTGTCAGCTGCCAAGCAAAAATACTTTGTTACCCAGCACACTGCCTTTGCTTACTTGGCTTTGGATTATGGTTTGCACCAAGTGTCTATCACAGGTATCTCGGCAGATCAAGAGCCTACGGCAACGCGCCTGGCAGAATTGACCGAGTATATCAAGACCTACGGCATCAAGTACATCTACTTTGAAGAGAATGCTTCTTCTGCAGTAGCAGAAACTTTAGCTAAGGAAACAGGCGTGGAGCTGGATGTGCTGGATACTTTGGAAAGCTTGACGACAGAAGCTATGGACAAGGGTGAGGACTACATTTCCGTCATGGAAGCTAACTTGGTGGCTCTGGAAAAAACAACTAGCCAAGCAGGGGTAGAAATCTTACCTGAAGAGGGGGAGGAGACAGCCCAGACGGTTTACAATGGTTACTTTAAAGACAGTGCTGTCAAAGACCGGACTCTTTCAGATTACGCAGGTGAGTGGCAGTCGGTTTATCCTTACTTGCTCGATGGGACGCTAAATCAAGTCTGGGACTACAAGGCTAAAATCAAAGGCGATATGACTGCTGAAGAATATAAGGCATACTACGACACCGGCTACAAGACAGATGTGGACCATATCAACATTACAGACAATACCATGGAATTTGTAGTGGGTGACAAGTCTTACAAATATACTTACAAGTACGTTGGGTACGAGATTTTGACCTATAAAAAAGGCAACCGTGGCGTTCGTTTCTTGTTTGAAGCGACGGATGCAAACGCAGGTGACTATAAGTACGTGCAATTTAGCGACCACAACATCGCACCGGTAGAAACAGGTCACTTTCATATCTACTTTGGCGGTGAGAGCCAAGAAAAATTATTAGAAGAATTGGAAAATTGGCCGACCTACTATCCAGATGACTTAACTGGTTTGGAAATCGGTCAGGAAATGCTGGCTCATTAAGATAGGATGCCGTTTGTTATAGTAAATAATTGTGAAATAGAGAGAATCGATAGAAGTCTCTCTATTTTTTGTATATAGAATTATCTACTTATGCGAGTACTTTTTCTAGAATTGATATTAGGATACTTATGCAGAGTTGATGGGTAGAGTTTCTGAAGAGATGTTGGAATGGAGATTGAATAGTTGTCAAAAGTTTTGGGAATGATATTGCCACCAACAAACATTTTTGTTAAACTAATAAATATATCTTCCGGAGGTTGTCTATGGATAATAAGGTATTTGGACAGAAAGTTCGGCGCTTGCGAGAGGAAAAGGGATTAACACGCGAACTATTTTGTGAAGATGAAGCAGAATTATCGGTTCGTCAATTGACTCGTATTGAAACAGGAGTTTCTAAACCAACTTTAACGAAAATAAATTATATAGCTTCGCGACTGGGGACAAGTCTCTATGAACTGATGCCAGATTACGTTGGTTTACCTGCAGAATATATAAAGATAAAATATCATATTCTTAGGACACCTACGTATGGGGAGCCTAGTAAGGTTGAAGAACGTGACGTTCTTCTAATGGAAATATATAATAAATTCTACGACGAATTACCAGAGGAAGAGCAACTGGCAATCGATGCTTTGCAGTGTGCGATAGATGTGCATACAACTAGTACGACTGATTTTGGTGAAGGAATAATCGATGATTATTTCCATCAAATCTGTGAGAAGGCGGTTTATCAAGTAAATGATTTACTCATTCTTTCTTTATTTGTTGAACGGATTCATTCTGAAACCCTTGATAAGGGGACGAAATTACATTTGGAAATCAAGTCCTTGGTGCCGAAGTTAATTGAACAAATTGTTGAAATTGATCCTAAAGATTTGTTTATTTTACGTGACTTGTTGTTCCTGGTTATAGGAACATTGGGGCAGAATAAAGATTATGATGTCTTCCCTATAATCTTTGAAGGACTTGATGAAATCATGAAGCGCACGCAGGATTTTCAGAAAAAGCCAATCTTAAGTATGCTAAAGTGGAAATATGAATTATTTGCTAATAGAGATATGGAAAATGCGCGCTTTTACTATGAAGAAGCCGTTGCTTTTGCGGGGTTGGTTGGTAATGAGTACATCAAGGAACGAATGATTCACGATTGGGAAATTGATTTGACAGAAATGTGACATTTTTGTCCTGTTTATTTTAATCAGTCAAATATATAATGACTGTATCAAAATAATTATGGAGGACAGAATATGTTGAATACAATTAATCTAGTGGGTGCAGTAAAAGAAGGCTGGACTGGCTGGTGGCGGTGGTAATGTAAATCGGTTGATTTATATATTTTTCTGCCTATGTGTAGAAATCTCTGTTTTGGAGTTCTCATCAAGCGATGGGACTCTTCTTTTTTTGCATTTTTACCTTCTTCCTGCTAGTATAGAAAGAAGAAAATTGGAGGGTATTGTATGGAGACATGGTTGAATGAGAAACAAGGGGTGACCTATCGCTACAAAATGGAGAAGGTGCAATTTGCTTTGGAGTTACTGGGCAATCCAGAAAAAAAAATACGAGTGGTTCATGTGGCAGGGACTAATGGTAAGGGGTCTACGGTTGCTTTTTTATCCCACCTTTTGCAAGGACAAGGTTTTAGAGTAGGAACTTTTACTTCTCCCCATATGGAAACGGTACGTGACCGAATTTCGATAAACGGTCAACCTATGATTGATACTGATTTTCAAAATTTGCTGGGGAAAGTTGCTTATTTAGAAAAGCGAGTTGCTAGAAGGTATGAAGCTTTTAGTTATTTTGAAACCCTATTTCTCGTGATGTTGGAATACTTTTCTCATCAAAATATAGACTATGCTCTGGTTGAAGTTGGTATTGGTGGAGGAGAAGATATAACGGTATTGGTTAATCCATTGTTAACTCTTATTACCTCAATTGGCTTGGATCATCAAGAGTTGCTAGGAAACTCCTTGCAGGAAATAGCGGAGCAGAAGGCAGGTATTGTCAAGGACCGAGTGCCACTGTTGGTTGGTCCTCTGGCACCAGAAGCGCTTGCTACTTGTCAAAGAATTTGCCTGATTCATGGAGCTCCTCTTTTTCAATATGGAAAAGATTTTCAATTAAAAAAAGGGGAGTTTACCATGGCAGGGGAAAAGAGTTTAACATCCATAAAGCTAGGTTTACAAGGCGATCATCAAGTAGAGAATGCCGCTTTAGCTTTGCAAGCATTTTATTTGCTGGGAAAAAAACATCAGTGGTTGGTAGATAAGGAAAAGGCACTAGTAAGTTTAGCTCAGACTAGTTGGGCAGGGCGTATGGAGCAGATACATGTGAAACCGGATATTTATCTAGATGGGGCGCATAATCTTCCTGCTATTCAGCGTCTCATAGATTTTGTTCGTCAAAAAGATAAAGGGCATGTGACTATCCTCTTTTCAGCTTTGAAACGAAAAGATTTTAAGGAGATGTTGCTGCTTTTAAAAGAGGAATTGCCTCGTGCTACTGTTGTTGTAACTAGTTTTGACTATGGTGAGTCAATTGGCGAAGAAGTTTCTGAGTATGGTATTTATAAGGCGGATTATCAAAGTTTTGTCCGTGAGTGGGAAGGGAAAGCAACGGAAGACGAATGCTTGTTTATCACAGGGTCTTTGTATTTTATATCAGAAATCCGACCATTTTTATTGATGAATAGCTAATACTCTTCGAAGATCAAACTCAGCCGTCGTTGGCGTAATTTGATGAACCTCGGTGCTACCTGCCTCTGCGTCGCCTAGTCTGATTTTGATTTTCATTGAGTATAAGCAGGCAAGTTTGCCTGCTTTTTTGCGAATAAATAGGTATGACAGAAGAAGAAAAACAAGCCTTCTTACAGGCTTTTCTCGAAAAAACTTACCATACTTTTCGAGAATTGGAATGTTTTGCAGACTTGATAAAAGATTTGGACAGTGAATGACAGATAGGTGGCTTTTTGGTATAATAGGAATGATTATACTGAGGAGAAGAACATGGCAGATCAAGAAGTTCAAGAAGTAACCTACTCGCGGGGCGAGTCCTATTCGAGGAGTTCTCGAAGAGGAAATAGAAAAAAGCAAAATAAGCAAGAACTCAATAGAGAATTTCAAGAACAAATGGTGCCAACCAGGTACTGGCTTATTTTGTTATTGAGTGCTCTCACGAGTTTGTTGACAGTTGCCAATCCTTTACTCTCAAGTTTAGCAAATAATAGTCAATCGCAAAATCTTTATGCAGGTCTTGCTATGCAGGCAGGACAGGATCCGTATGAGTCTTTTTTTGGGACCAGTGGTGTACTTTACTATTTGCTAACCTATGTGGGATCGTTTTTTAATACTACTATTGGATTGGCATTGTTGCAGTGGATTGCTCTAGGCATTGCGGGAATTTATTTTTATAAGATTATGGCTTACTTTAGTCGCTCGCAGGCTACAGCCGACAATTTACTTATCTGGTTTTACTTGTTCATTTTTGCCTTGGACTTTGGTGGGCTTTATGCCAGTCTCTTTGCGATGCCGTTTCTTTTAACAAGTATTTGGTTTTTGATTCGTTATTTCGAAAATGCAGTGCGCGATGAAGTCTTTATTCTTTATGGAATAGATGCGGCAATTGTCTTTATGATCTATCCGAAGAGTGCGCTCTTGTGGATTGTTTCAAGTCTGGTTCTGTTGGTTTACAATATGCGCAATAGGCACTTGGCTCGTGGAATCTACCAGCTCTTGGGAACCTTATTTGGTTTTCTATTAATAGTATACTCGGTAGGTTATTATGCATTTGTGTCGCAGATACTAGGGGTGGCTGTACAACAAACCTTCTTCTATAATATCAGTTTGAGTTTTAGTTATTCAAATATATTGTGGACATTATTGGCTGTCCTAGGTTTCTTGGTATTGACA
The DNA here is from genome assembly GCF_024509525.1 of Streptococcus suis. Taxonomy (GTDB): domain Bacteria; phylum Bacillota; class Bacilli; order Lactobacillales; family Streptococcaceae; genus Streptococcus; species Streptococcus suis_AC. The sequence goes on along the minus strand of NZ_JAMWEM010000004.1, from coordinate 241,986 downwards.
GGTTTCTTTAAGAATTTTTTACAGACAATCGTATCTCTGGGGGATGGTCGTCATGGCTATATCAAGGCAATAATTCTATTGACTTTTGTGTCGCAGCTCATTTTTATCATAGGGAATGAAAATTTTGAACTTAGTCAGCTAACCATTCTTTTTCCTTATGGCTTTATATTGGCCGTTCTTCATTTGCGTCCACTAGTTCAGGAGAATTCTGATGGGGAAGTTCAAATTAAAAGAGGAGATTTGGACTATCTAAAATCAAGTTTATATTTACCACTTGTTGCTTGTGTGATGATTCCAATGCAATCTCTTTGGGCTTATTGGGATCAGGGAGATATTTATCAGGAACGTTTGCAAATTTCTCAATATATACAAGAAAATTCGGATGCATCAGATACTATTTATGCGTGGGACAATAGTGCGCAGGTCTATCTAAAGAGTGGTCGATTGTCTGCAGGAACAATCATCACCGCAGCTCCGTATTTAAATACAGAGACGAATCAGTCCAGCATAACATATGATTTGAATAAAAATAAGGCAGCATTTATAGTTGTTAATCAAGAGGTTCCTTTGCTTGATGGTGTCAAGAGTAATTTGGAAGCCAATTATACGAAAGTGGAATTGCAGACAGAGAAATTAGTTCTTTACAAGAAAAAATAGTCGAAATGATTGCGTGAGCAATCGTTTTTTCTTTATGGCTTCGAGCCAGTTTTTCTCGTAGAGAAAAACAAGAAAACCACCAGCTATGCTGGTGGCTGACAAGGCTTCAAGCTTCCATTTCTTTTTCCTATTATAATCTCTTGTTCAGGTTAGATAAGGAGGAGTAAACCAGTCCAGTGGACTAGTTTAGCATGGCTAAACCAGTTACAGTTTATCACATACCAAATGGATGTACTCTATCACATCGTTTTCACACCTAAGTACCGGAGAAAATCCATTTACTACCAAATTAGACAGGACTTCATTGCTATTTTCCGTCATCTATGATCATACAAAGGCGTGGAAATCATTGAGGGACACATGATGCCAGACCATGTTCCTATGCTTATCTTGATACCTCCGAAACTTTCGATTTCCGATTTTATGGGATAGTTGAAAAGCAAAAGTGCTCTAATGATATTTGATAAACATGCCAATTTAAAATATAAGTATGGAAATCGATCTTTTGGGCTAGAGGCTACTATTTTAGTACCGTTGGACTGAATGAAAAGACGGTTGCGAAATGTATTCACGAGTAAACAACTAATCTGGGAGATTAGTTGTTCAATGACGTTGCACCTGATTCTTGAGTGTCAAAGAGTATGGAGCTCCATTTTCAGATGGCAGTTTTAGAACAAGATAAAAGCCCGTTGTTACGGGCATTAGTCGAGTAATTATAGCACCAACCTGAACGAAGTTCAGCGAACGTCTTTAGACGTCGCTGGAGAGAAACGGCGTATAGCCGGTGTACAAGCCACCCGTTTTCTCGGGTGGTTATGACTTTGTGAAAATCCTATATATAGTGTATAAAGTTCTATAAATTATTTTTCTACACAAGATATTGATTTTTGTTTTGTGAAGTGCTACACTAATAGAAGTGAAGAATTTTGGAGGTTTGTCAGATGAATGTGCAAGAAAATGTCTTACCGAGTATAGAATTATTGGTTTTGAAACGTGATGGACGGACAGTATCCTTTGACCAGGATAAGATTTTTTCTGCTCTTCGGCGGGCAAACCAAGAATTAGAACATCCTGTTTCAGAGGCAGGTTTAAAAATTGTATTAGAAGCTGTTTTGGCTGAAATTGGTCGCCGATTTGAGAAAGATATTCAAATTTACGAAATTCAAACGGTCGTTGAACAGGAATTGTTAAAGGCTCATTTGTATGATTTGGCGGAGCTTTATATTCAATACCGAACACGCCGTGATTTTCGCCGTCATCAGGCTACCGATATTAATTTTGAAATTCATAAGCTGTTGAGCAAGGACCAGTCTGTGGTCAATGAAAATGCCAATAAGGACGCGGATGTGTTCAATACTCAACGGGACCTGACAGCAGGTATTGTCGGCAAGTCTATCGGTCTCAAATTATTGCCAGCTCATGTAGCCAATGCCCACCAAAAAGGCGATATTCATTACCATGATTTGGATTACAGCCCTTATACACCAATGACCAACTGTTGTTTGATTGATTTTAAAGGGATGTTGGCACAGGGCTTCAAGATAGGAAATGCGGATGTAGAAAGTCCAAAATCAATTCAAACTGCTACGGCTCAGATTTCACAAATCATTGCTAATGTGGCCTCTAGTCAATATGGTGGTTGCTCAGCTGACCGTATCGATGAAGTTTTGGCGCCCTATGCGGAACTTAACTACCAAAAGCATTTGAAAGACGCCGAGGATTGGGGGTTAGCAGACAAGCAAGAAGAATATGCGCGTGCTAAAACGCAAAAAGACATCTATGACGCTATGCAGTCTTTGGAGTATGAAATCAACACCCTTTTTACTTCCAATGGACAAACACCCTTCACCTCACTCGGTTTTGGACTAGGGACATCATGGTTTGAGCGAGAAATTCAAAAAGCGATTTTGAACATTCGTATCAAGGGTCTGGGGCGCGAAGGGCGGACAGCTATCTTTCCTAAGTTGATTTTCACAGTTAAGCGTGGCTTGAACTTGGCGCCAGATTCTCCAAACTATGACATCAAGCAATTAGCGATTGAATGTGCGACCAAGCGTATGTATCCAGATATGCTTTCTTATGACAAGATTGTTGAGTTGACAGGTTCTTTCAAGGTGCCAATGGGGTGCCGCTCTTTCCTTCAAGGTTGGAAGGATGAAAATGGCCAAGATGTGACATCTGGTCGTATGAACTTGGGTGTCGTAACCGTCAATTTGCCACGGATTGCCATGGAGTCTGCTGGAGATAAGGATAAGTTCTGGGAAATCTTTGCAGAACGTATGGCCATTGCCAAGGATGCCCTGGTCTACCGAGTGGAACGAGTGAAAGAGGCAACTCCAGCCAATGCTCCAATTCTCTATCAATATGGGGCATTCGGCAAACGCTTGGCTAAGACAGATGCAGTAGATGAAGTCTTTAAAAATCGTCGAGCAACCGTATCTTTGGGGTACATTGGTTTGTATGAAGTCGCAACAGTATTTTACGGTGGCGAATGGGAGACCAACCCAGAGGCAAAAGATTTCACGGTGGATATTATTAAGAAAATGAAAGCCTTGGTTGAAGATTGGTCGGATGAGTATGGTTATCATTTCTCAGTTTATTCGACACCATCTGAAAGCCTGACAGACCGCTTCTGCCGTATGGATACAGAGAAATTTGGCATCGTTAAGGACATTACGGATAAAGAATATTACACTAACAGCTTCCACTATGATGTACGCAAAAATCCAACACCGTTTGAAAAACTGGACTTTGAGAAAATTTATCCTGCTGTAGGTGCTAGTGGTGGATTTATCCATTACTGTGAATACCCTGTGTTGCAACAAAATCCAAAGGCCTTGGAAGCTGTTTGGGACTATGCTTATGACCGTGTTGGTTACTTGGGAACCAATACTCCGATTGACCATTGTTACGCTTGTGATTTTGAAGGTGATTTTGAGCCGACGGAGCGTGGCTTCAAGTGTCCAAATTGCGGGAATAGCGATCCTAAGTCGGTGGATGTTGTTAAACGAACTTGTGGTTATCTAGGCAATCCACAGGCCCGTCCGATGGTAAAAGGCCGTCACAAGGAAATTTCGGCGCGTGTGAAACACATGAATGGGTCGAGCTTATAAGTAATAAACAGACTATGTAGAGCTTCCACAGTTCCAGTTAGCTGTGGAAGTTTATTATAAACAAATAAGAGATAAAAAAAGAGGAGAAAACAATGGGAAAATATCAATTAGACGATAAGGGGAAGGCTCTGGTGACACGCTATCATGAGAAGAATTCTAATGTGAAGCAGGATAAAAAAGCGCGTGTGCAGGAATTGCTCAAACAAGCAAAAAATAAGAAAAAATAGTATGGACTATACAGATATTAGTATTCTCCATACCAATGATATGCATTCCTACATGGAGAATTTTCCAAAGAAAGCCCAGCTGATTGCGGATATTCGGGCTAGGAATGAGCAAAAAGGTATTCCGACCTTTGTTTTTGATAGTGGGGATTTGTTTTCAGGAAATATTTTCTTCAATATGTACCGAGGAGTCAAGGAAATCGAGCTAATGAATCAAATTGGTTGTCAGGCTATGACCTTGGGCAATCATGAGTTTGACCACGGAGATGAGTTGCTTAGTCGCTTGGATGACTATGCCCAGTTTCCAATTGTGTCCTCCAATCTCAGCTATCAGGATGTGGAGGCGGCAGATGAATTGGTGCCGCTTGAGGATGTCCTTGAATTTGATATGAATGGGAACCCCCTCTATGTCCTAGGTTTGACTACTTTGGAAACCCAGGAGGTTGCGTCACCGTCGGAGAATGTGATTTTTGAAGACCACAAACAAGCTCTGCGGCGATTGGTGGATCAGATTGTGAGTCAGAATCCATCGGCTCATCTGGTCTTGCTCAGTCATCTAGGATACGATGAGGATGTGCATTTGGCCAAGGATTTCCCAGAACTTAACGTGATTTTAGGTGGGCATACTCATACCATTCTAAAGCAACCTAGTCAGATTGGTGGAGTTAGTATTTGCCAGGCTGGGCAATATGGCAGATTTATCGGTCATCTATCCCTGCGGTGTTTTGCAGATGGACGGCACGAGGTCCTGGCTTATGACTTGATTGAGGTGGAGAAACTGACCAAAGAAGACAGGGCGGTCAAGGCTATTATCGCCCAGATGAAATCGGAACGGGACGCAGCTTTTTCCCAACCGATAGCGATTTTACCTCAGGCACTAGACGGAGAGCGAGACAGCATTCGTCAAGGGTTATCAACTCTGGCCCCTGTTATTTGTCAGGCTTTATTTGAACAGGCGAGTCAACTAGGTTTGCAGGCGGATGGAGCGGTCATCAACGGCTTCGGTATTCGAGCTTCCTTGTCGGCGGGACCAATCTTTTATTCGGACTTGGTCAAGATCTTGCCCTTTTCCAAGCGAGTACTCTTAGTTCGTATCAAGGGCAGAGACTTGCTATCCAGTCTACAGACAGGTCTCCACCCTCAGATGTGGGGCATTGTCCAAAGTGGTGAGGATCTTTTGGTCAATGGCAGAGCTGTTGAGCCAGATAGGGTCTATCAGATTGTGACCAATTCTTTTGTCTGGAGTGGTAAGGACAACTATGACGATTTCCACAAGGCAGAAATTGTGCAGGACTTGGGATTGGATACGGACATTATCAGTGAATTTTTCAAGAGACAACATGGAGACTAGAATGGAATTAAGAAGACTGACTATAGCGGATAAGGAAACGATTTTGGAGATGCTGGCAGAATTTGAAAAAGCAGGCTCTGCTATGGATGGGGGCCATTATCCGAAGGATTTGGTCTATGAAGAATGGTTAGAACAGAATCTCTCAAATGAGATGGGCCTAGATTTACCTAACGGTTATGTCCCTGCAATTCAGTATGTTTCTTTTGATCAGACTGGTAAAGCACTTGGCTTTTTACATTTACGATTACGGTTAAATGATTTTTTATTGCAAAAAGGCGGTCATATCGGTTATTCCATTCGTCCGACCGAGCGAGGAAAGGGTTATGCTAAGGACCAACTTCGACTTGGTTTGCAGGAGGCGACTAGTAAAAATATCACAAAGGTTCTCGTGACCTGCTCGACAGACAATCAAGCCAGCCGTCGCACGATTGTGGCTTGTGGTGGTGTTTTGGAAGATGTTCGAGACGGAATAGAAAGATACTGGATTGAATAAGAGAGGAGGTAGCTATGCGAGAGCAGACTTGGAACAATCCCAAGCCAGGTGAGTGGAAGAGTGAAGAACTCAGTCAGGGACGGATTATGGACTACAAGGCCTTTAACTTTGTGGACGGCGAAGGCGTGCGTTGTTCCCTCTATGTCAGCGGCTGCCTCTTTCACTGTCCAGGCTGCTACAATGTCGCCACCTGGTCCTTTAAGGCCGGGATTCCCTACACCAAGGAGCTGGAAGACCGCATTTTAGCAGATCTGGCCCAGCCCTATGTGCAGGGGCTGACTCTCTTGGGTGGGGAGCCTTTTCTGAACACAGGCACGGTCCTCCCGCTCGTAAAGCGAATTCGGAAAGAACTGCCAGAAAAGGACATTTGGTCTTGGACAGGCTACACATGGGAAGAAATGATGTTAGAAACTCCGGATAAGTTAGAGTTACTATCCTATATAGATATTCTAGTTGACGGCCGTTATGACCGTACCAAACGCAACCTCATGTTGCAGTTCCGAGGCTCTTCCAACCAACGCATTATTGATGTCCAGCAGTCCCTCAAACAAGGACAGGTGGTGATTTGGGAGAGGTTGGAAAATTAAGAAAGAACTGGGAGGCCAGTTCTTTTGTGTTATAATAGAGAGAAATCAAATTAGAAACGAGTCAAGAAATGTACGATTATCTCATTGTTGGAGCAGGTCTTTCAGGAGCTATCTTTGCTTACGAGGCGACCAAGCGTGGAAAAAAGGTTAAGGTCATCGACAAACGCGACCATATCGGCGGCAATATCTACTGTGAGCAAGAAGAAGGAATCAATGTCCACAAATACGGGGCTCACATTTTCCATACTTCCAACAAGGAGATTTGGGACTATGTCAATCAGTTCGCGGAGTTCAACAACTACATCAACTCTCCCTTGGCCAACTATAAGGGCCAGTTGTTCAATCTTCCCTTCAACATGAACACCTTTTATGCGATGTGGGGGACCAAGACACCGCAGGAAGTGCGGGACAAGATTGCCTCTCAGACCCAGCATTTGCAAAATACTGAGCCCAAAAACTTGGAAGAGCAGGCTATTAGACTGATTGGGCAGGATGTCTATCAGACCCTTATCAAAGGCTATACCGAGAAGCAGTGGGGACGAGCTGCGACGGACCTCCCGCCTTTTATCATCAAACGCCTGCCGGTTCGTTTTACTTACGACAATAACTACTTTAACGACCGTTACCAAGGTATTCCAATCGGCGGATACAATATCATTATTGAAAAGATGTTGGAAGGTATAGAAGTAGAGCTTGGGGTTGATTTTTTTGAACATCGCAGAGCTTTGGAAGCCAGCAGCAAAAAGACAGTCTTTACGGGCATGATTGACCAGTATTTTGACTATAAGTACGGAGAGCTAGAATACCGAGGACTGCGGTTTGAACATGAAGTGTTGGATATGGACAATTACCAAGGTAACGCAGTTGTCAATTACACGGAAAGGGAAGTTCCCTATACCCGCATCATTGAGCATAAGCATTTCGAGTTTGGCCAGCAAGAAAAAACGGTTATCACCAGAGAATATCCAGCGGATTGGAAGCGGGGTGATGAGCCCTATTACCCTATCAATGACGAGAAAAACAATGCTCTCTTTGCTCGCTATGCCGAGGAAGCTCAGGCTTGTCGCGATCGTGTTATCTTCTGCGGCCGCCTCGCAGATTACAAGTACTACGACATGCATGTGGTTATCGAACGAGCCCTACAAGTCGTGGCAGAGGAACTAGATTCGTAAGACATCACTCCGATTGGGGTGATTTTTTTGACCGAATTTTGATAAAATCATCTCATAGACACACAAAAAGCCTTATAAAATATAAGGCTTTTGGAGATATATGAAATCCTCCCTGTAGGGATCGAACCTACGACCCACGGATTAAGAGTCCGCTGCTCTGCCAGCTGAGCTAAGGAAGGAGAAAAATAAAAATGCTGTATTGGTACCGGTTATTCAAAGATTGTATTGATCCCGCACGCTAATAGCAGGTGGGTGACGTGTTTCTGACTTAGTTGCTTCTGGGTGTACCAGCCTGCATACTGCCAAAAGATCTTTGTCTCCCTAGTAATACAAAAATAGTCGGTCAACACATAGGTATGAATTCGTATACCACAGCAGTTCTTATTTATGATTTAATATTACCACATTTAAAAAAAAAATCAAGAGAAAAACGGCAAAAATGTAAGCGGTGTCAAAGTGTATGTGCCAAAAAACCAGTTCTATCAAGGGTTTTGGCGTCTATTTTTTTTCAAATTTTTTATCTTTTCTTGTGTCATGCCCAAGGCACGCTCGTATTTGCCGGTGTCGTTGGCGGTGAAGTAGTCCGCAGCTAGTAACTTATCGGGCAGGTATTGTTGGTCCACCCATTTTTCAGGATAGGCATGGGGATACTGGTAACCAATGGCATTTCCCAGCTCCTTACTACCGGCATAGTGACCATCCCGAAGATGATTTGGAATGGGCAGATGGCCGTTTTTCCGCAAGTCAGCCAGAGCTGCATCGATAGCCAGATAGGCAGAATTGGACTTAGGAGAAAGAGCTAAATCAATCACCACATTGGCAATCAAAATCCGTGCCTCTGGAAAGCCGATTTTCTGTGCCGCTTCAAGGGCGGTCACCGTATGAATCTGTGCCTCTGGATTGGCTAAGCCGATGTCTTCGTAGGCAATGACCGTCAAGCGACGGGCCAGGCTAGGTAGGTCTTCGGCCTCAATCAAACGAGCGGCGTAGTGGAGGCTGGCATTGACATCGCTACCCCGAATGGATTTTTGCAGGGCTGAGAGAATGTCGTAGTGGGCATCGCCGTTCTTGTCCATGCTGATGTAGGACTTTTGCAGGCTATTTTCCACGGCGTCCAGATCAATGTGGCGGCTACCGTCGTCACTTTCCTTGGTCGAAAGCACAGCTAGTTCCAGCGAATTGTAGGCGGCACGAAGGTCACCATTGGTGGCATTGGCTAGAAAGTCTAGAGCCTCAGGCTCAATAGTAACTGGGAAGTCAAAACCACGTTCGCTGTCTGTCAAAGCCAATTCCAAGGCCTGTCGGATATGGCTGGTTTGCAAAGGCTGCAATTCAAAAATCTGCACCCGACTGCGAATGGCGGGTAAAATAGAGAAAAATGGATTTTCCGTCGTTGCTCCAATCATGATGATATTGCCATTTTCCAAGAGAGGAAGCAGGAAGTCTTGCTTGGTCTTGTTGAGGCGGTGGATTTCATCGAGCAGGAGAACCAAACCACCGGAAAACTTGGCCTCTTCCGCAATCTCCTGCAGGCGTTTTTGGTTGTCGGTCGTGGCATTAAAGGTCCGAAAGGCATACTTGGTCGTGCCAGCAATTGCGGACGCAATCGAGGTCTTGCCAATTCCCGGCGGACCGTAGAGAATCATGGACGACAGCATATTGGCATCAATCATGCGACGGATAATCTTTCCAGGACCGACTAGGTGCTCCTGACCGATGACTTCATCAATGGATTTGGGCCGCATACGAAGGGCGAGATTGGCTGGCATAGGCTTCCTTTCAGTACATTTATGGTATAATCATTATACTACAATTTTAGGATTTGGAGAGAAACGAAGATGGCGGAGTTGACAGTGAGTGTTTTGGAAGAATACTTGCGTGACCACTATGGGACGACAGTTCCAGAGCAAAGTCTCTTTATGAAATTAGTGGAAGAAATTGGTGAAGTGGCAGAGCTACTGAATCAACGTGCAGGCCGCAAGATGATGGATAGCGAAGACGACAGCTCTGCTCGTTTGGCAGAAGAATTAGCTGACGTTATTCACTATGCTGTAGCCTTAGCAGCGGTGAATCAACTAGATTTAACCAAGTCCATTTTGGAGAAAGACAAGCGGGCTTCCGTCAAATACGGTCGAGAAATAAATTTATTGGAATTTATAGAAAAGAGGAAATAGAATGGCGAAACATGGCTTTCTAGATATGCTGGAAGCAGCACTGGACAAACACTTTACTTATGATTATGAACTCAACTGGGACAAGAAAAACCACGCTGTTGAGTTGGCTTTTATCTTGGAAGCACAAAATGCGGCTGGGATTGAAACGGTGGACGACGAAGGTAATGCCTCTGCGGAGGATATTGTCCTGGAGGAGTATGTCCTTTTCTACAATCAGGACAAGTCTCGCTTTGACGAGGAAGACTATCTGGTCGCTCTGCCATTTGACGCCAAGAAGGGCTTTTCGGCAGAGTTTCTGACCTACTTCGCAGGCTTTCTCAAGGACACCGCCGACCAAGGATTAGATGACCTCATGGACTTTTTGGCGGACCCAGAAGCCCAAGAATTTGCGATTGCTTGGGATAGTGAGGCTTTTGAAAAAGGAAGAGCAGACTTGGTGGAAGGGGAATTTTACCCATATCCGAGGTATTAGGACATGAAGAGCGTAGAATGGGCTAGAGAACTGGCTAAAAAGGCACATGCTGGTCAGGTAGATAAGGCAGGTAGGCCGTATTTTGAACACCTAGAGGCTGTTGCCTCAAGTGTTCAAACTGAAGATGAAAAAAAGCTTGCTTATCTGCACGATATTGTAGAGGATACGGACTATGATTTAAAAGATTTGTATCACATAGGCTGTGAAAAATATATTCTTGTGGCAATTGACAGCTTGACCAAGAAAAAAGGGCAAGATTATACAGAGTATTTAAAAGGTGTCCGTTCAAATCCCTTAGCAAGAGTTGTAAAGTTGGCTGATTTAAAACACAATTCAGATCTAAGTAGACTTGAAAAAGTAACCCCAAAGGATTTAGAACGTTATGAAAAATATAAAAGAGCTATCGAATTTTTAGAATTTAAGGAAAACAAACATGAACTCATGGCAAGAATTAACGATTCACGTACATCGTGATGCAGAAGAGGCAGTTTCAAATCTGATGATTGAAACGGGTAGTCAAGGAGTGGCTATTAGCGACTCGGCTGACTATGTGGGGCAGGAAGACCGTTTCGGCGAGCTCTATCCCGAGGTAGAGCAGTCAGATATGATTGCCATTACGGCTTACTATCCTGATACTGTAGATATTGAGGAAGTTAAGGCAGACTTGGCGACGCGCTTGGCGGATTTGACAGGCTTTGGCTTGGAAACGGGTCAGGTCAGCCTAGAAAGTCAGGAATTGGCAGAGGAAGACTGGGCGGACAACTGGAAGAAGTACTATGAGCCAGCCCGCATTACCCACGATTTGACCATTGTGCCGTCTTGGACCGACTACGAGGCGACTGCTGGTGAGAAGATTATCCGCTTAGATCCAGGTATGGCTTTCGGTACAGGAACTCACCCGACCACTAAGATGAGCCTTTTTGCTCTTTCTCAGGTCCTGCGTGGTGGTGAAACGGTCATCGACGTCGGCACAGGTTCAGGTGTCCTTTCCATTGCTAGCTCCCTCTTGGGCGCCAAGGAGATTTACGCTTATGACTTGGATGAAGTGGCGGTGCGTGTAGCTCAGGAAAACATTGATCTCAATGCCAATACTAGCAATATTCATGTCGCGGCAGGTGACTTGCTTCGTGGCGTTGATATTAAAGCAGAAGTTATCGTTGCCAACATCTTGGCGGACATTCTCATCCATCTGACCGAGGATGCCTACCGTCTGGTCAAGGACGAGGGCTACCTGATTATGAGCGGCATCATCGCGGATAAGTGGGACATGGTGCGAACATCTGCGGAGGCGGCTGGCTTCTTCCTTGAGACCCACATGATTCAGGGCGAGTGGAATTGCTGCGTCTTTAAGAAGACGGCTGACCGCTCAGGTGTGATTGGAGGCTAGGATGCAGCAGTATTTTGTCAATGGCAGAGCACCGCAGGGCATTTTCCAGATAAGCGATAAGGACACTGCCAAGCATATGTTTTCTGTTATGCGCTTGCAGGCAGACGACCAGATTGTCCTGGTCTTTGATGATGGTATCAAACGCTTGGCGCGTGTAGTGGATAGCCAGAGCCAATCTGTTGAAATCATCGAAGAACTGACAGATAATGTCGAATTACCTGTCTCCGTTACCATTGCTATGGGCTTTCCTAAGGGAGATAAGCTCGAATTTGTCGCCCAAAAGGCAACGGAATTAGGCATGGCAGCTCTTTGGGCCTTTCCTGCTGACTGGTCTGTAGTCAAATGGGACGGCAAAAAACTGGCAAAAAAAGCAGAAAAGTTAGAAAAAATCGCCCAAGGCGCAGCCGAGCAAAGCAAACGCAATCGCATTCCAGCTGTTCGCTTGTTTGAGAAAAAATCGGATTTCCTAGCTCAGCTGGCGGGTTTTGACCAGGTTATCCTAGCCTACGAAGAAGCCGCCAAGGAGGGCGAACAAGCCAATCTGGTGAAAATCTTGTCTGGCTTAGAAATAGGTCAATCAGTCCTGGTCATCGTCGGTCCAGAAGGCGGCGTATCGCCTGAGGAAGTGGCCGCATTTGAAGGAGCAGGAGCTATCAAGACAGGTCTTGGTCCTCGTATCTTGCGAGCAGAAACGGCACCACTCTATGCTCTGTCTGCCATTAGCTATGCGACGGAATTGTTGAGGTAAGGTCATGTTTGCTTTAGGAACAATTATCAATACAGTGGCCATTGCCCTAGCAGGTGTGCTAGGGTCTTGGTTTGGTCATTTGCTGAAAGAACGCCATCAATCAGGTTTAACGGTGGCGAGCGGGCTAGCTGTTTTATTTTTAGGAATTTCAGGTAGTTTAGAAGGACTGTTGACAGTCGTTGACGGTCAACTCAAAAGTCAAAACAGCATGCTTTTGGTCCTTAGTCTAGCCTTGGGGACTTTGATTGGGGAAGTACTCCATATCGAAGGTTGGTTTGAAAAGCTGGGTATCTGGTTCCGAGAAAAGTCGGGCAATGGTCAAGACTCTCAGTTTTTGGATGCTTTTCTAACTGCCTCCCTGACGGTCTGTATCGGAGCCATGGCCATTATTGGCTCTATACAAGATGGTCTGACGGGAGATTATAGCCTTTTGGCCATTAAGAGTATTCTAGACTTTATCATCATTTTGATTATGACCTCGAGTTTGGGCAAGGGGGCTGGATTTTCCGCAGTACCTGTCTTGATTTTTCAAGGCTCTGTGACTCTTTTGGCACGCCTGATTGAACCTTTGATGACGGATCAGGCCCTTGCCAATCTCTCCTTTATTGGCTCCGCCCTCATCTTCTGTGTTGGTGTTAATATCATCTGGGACAAAAAGATTCGCGTGGCCAATATGCTACCAGCTATTCTCATTGCGGTGATTTGGAGCTATTTTACACAATAAAAACTCGCTCTGATTATTGATAGTAAATTCAACACTTTTTCTACTATATAATATCAACCAAATAATATCAACCAACTTGCAGAGAATCCCGCTTTCAATATTCGCTTAAACTTACTCTGGAATTTAACAGGTATAAAAAATAAAAACTTTTCAAAAAAGTGAGCATAAAGTCTTGCAATGCCTGACAGAATCTGTTAGAATGTTCTAGTGCCGTAAAAATTACGGCTGTAGCTTTGATGCAAGAGGTTGCGACACGCTCGGTTGCATTGCCACGCAACACGTGTTGGTTTTCTTGTGGAGCTAGCCTATTATGTTAAATAGACGAAAAGGAGAAAAAGATGGCAAACAAAAAAATCCGCATCCGCTTGAAAGCGTACGAACACCGTACACTTGATACAGCAGCTGCAAAAATCGTTGAAACTGCAACTCGTACAGGTGCTCAAGTAGCAGGTCCAGTTCCACTTCCAACAGAACGTAGCCTCTACACTATCATCCGTGCGACTCACAAGTACAAAGATTCTCGTGAGCAGTTCGAAATGCGTACACACAAACGTTTGATCGACATCATCAACCCAACTCAAAAAACAGTTGATGCTTTGATGAAATTGGATCTTCCAAGTGGTGTAAACGTAGAAATTAAATTGTAATCAAGTCGCAAGGTAAACTAAAAGCAAGTGTTCATAATTGAACACGGGCTAAACTTCGTGTGAAAAAAGATAAACTTTCCTAGAAACAGAAGTTTCTTTGTCGAGTTTCCTATTTTCACTTTGAGTTTGACGCCCTTTGTATCTTGGTTTGAGCATGAAAAACGCTCGTTAAAAACTTTTTAAATACAATATTAAGAAAAGGAATATTTTTCTCATGACAAAAGGAATCTTAGGGAAAAAAGTGGGAATGACTCAAATCTTCACTGAATCTGGTGAATTTATCCCTGTAACTGTCATCGAAGCAACTCCAAACGTTGTTCTTCAAGTGAAAACAGTTGAAACTGATGGTTATGCAGCAGTTCAAGTTGGTTTTGATGACAAACGTGAAGTATTGAGCAACAAACCTGCCAAAGGCCATGTAGCTAAAGCTAACACAGCTCCTAAGCGCTTCATTCGTGAATTCAAAAACATTGAAGGCTTGGAAGTTGGACAAGAAATTACAGTTGAAACTTTCGCAGCTGGTGATGTTGTTGATGTAACTGGTACATCTAAAGGTAAAGGTTTCCAAGGTGTTATCAAACGCCATGGTCAATCACGTGGTCCTATGGCTCACGGTTCTCGTTACCATCGTCGTCCAGGTTCTATGGGTCCTGTTGCACCTAACCGTGTATTCAAAGGTAAAAACCTTGCAGGTCGTATGGGCGGCAACCGTGTAACAATTCAAAACCTTGAAGTTGTACAAGTTGTTCCAGAAAAGAACGTTATCCTTATCAAAGGTAACGTACCAGGTGCTAAGAAATCTCTTATCACTATCAAGTCAGCAGTTAAAGCTGGTAAATAATAAGGAAAGGGGAAATCAGTCGAAATGGCAAACGTAACATTATTTGACCAAACTGGTAAACAAGCTGGTGAAGTAGTTCTTAACGATGCGATCTTTGGTATCGAGCCAAACCAAGCAGTTGTATTTGATGTGATCATCAGCCAACGTGCTAGCCTTCGTCAAGGTACTCACGCAGTTAAAAACCGTTCAGCAGTCTCAGGTGGCGGACGCAAACCATGGCGTCAAAAAGGAACTGGACGTGCTCGTCAAGGTTCTATCCGTTCACCACAATGGCGTGGCGGTGGCGTAGTCTTCGGACCAACTCCACGTTCATACGCGTACAAACTTCCACAAAAAGTTCGTCGCTTGGCACTTAAATCTGTTTACTCAGAAAAAGTTGCTGAAAACAAATTTGTAGCTGTTAACTCACTTGAATTCACAGCTCCAAAAACTGCTGAATTTGCAAAAGTACTTGCAGCATTGAGCATTGATTCTAAAGTCCTTGTTATTCTTGAAGAAGGCAACGAATTCGCAGCTCTTTCTGCTCGTAACATCCCAGGAGTTAAAGTTGCAACTGCAACAACTGCAAGCGTACTTGACATCGCAAATGCAGACAAACTTCTTGTAACTCAAGCAGCTATCTCTAAAATTGAGGAGGTTCTTGCATAATGAATTTGTATGATGTTATCAAAAAACCTGTCATCACAGAAAGCTCAATGGGCCAACTCGAAGCAGGCAAGTATGTATTTGAAGTTGACACTCGTGCACACAAACTCTTGATCAAGCAAGCTGTTGAAGCTGCATTCGAGGGTGTTAAAGTTGCAAATGTTAACACAATCAACGTGAAACCTAAAACAAAACGCGTAGGTCGTTATGTAGGTCGCACAAACAAAGTGAAAAAAGCAATCATCACATTGGCTGCTGATTCAAAAGCGATCGAATTGTTCGCTACAGCTGACGCTGAATAATCAAAGGAGGAATTAACGTGGGTATTAAAGTTTATAAACCAACGACAAATGGCCGTCGTAACATGACTTCTTTGGACTTCGCTGAAATCACAACAAGCACTCCAGAAAAAAGCTTGCTTGTTGCTTTGAAGAGCAAAGCTGGTCGTAACAACAACGGTCGCATCACTGTTCGTCACCAAGGTGGCGGTCACAAACGTTTCTACCGTTTGGTAGACTTCAAACGTAACAAAGATGGCGTTGAAGCAATCGTTAAAACTATCGAATATGATCCAAACCGTTCAGCCAACATCGCTCTTGTACACTACACAGACGGTGTTAAAGCTTACATCATTGCTCCTAAAGGTCTTGAAGTTGGTCAACGCATCGTTTCAGGTCCAGAAGCAGATATCAAAGTTGGTAACGCACTTCCACTTGCAAACATCCCAGTCGGTACTGTTGTTCACAACATCGAGTTGAAGCCAGGTCGCGGTGGTGAGTTGGTTCGTGCTGCCGGTGCATCTGCACAGGTTCTTGGTCAAGAAGGTAAATACGTTCTTGTTCGTCTTCAATCAGGTGAAGTTCGTATGATCCTTGGTACTTGCCGTGCTACTGTTGGTGTGGTAGGTAACGAACAACATGGCCTTGTTAACCTTGGTAAAGCAGGTCGTAGCCGTTGGAAAGGTATCCGTCCAACAGTTCGCGGTTCTGTAATGAACCCTAACGATCACCCACACGGTGGTGGTGAAGGTAAAGCACCAGTTGGTCGTAAAGCACCATCTACACCATGGGGTAAACCAGCTCTTGGTTTGAAAACTCGTAACAAGAAAGCTAAATCTGACAAACTTATCGTTCGTCGTCGCAACCAAAAATAATTTATTCTTAGTTGCCTAGCATTCTATATCATCCGCCAACTCGGTAGCCCGCAAAGCGGGCAAGCCGCTGTGGTACATATTTTAAAGGAGAAAACACTAAAATGGGACGTAGTCTTAAAAAAGGACCTTTCGTCGATGAGCATTTGATGAAAAAAGTTGAAGCTCAAGCAAACGACGAAAAGAAAAAAGTAATTAAAACTTGGTCACGTCGTTCAACGATCTTCCCAAGTTTCATCGGTTATACAATCGCGGTTTACGATGGACGTAAACACGTGCCTGTATACATTCAAGAAGACATGGTAGGTCACAAACTTGGTGAATTTGCACCAACTCGTACTTACAAAGGTCATGCTGCTGACGACAAGAAAACTCGTCGTAAATAATTTAGGAGGAAAACACAATGGCAGAAATTACTTCAGCTAAAGCAACTGCTCGCACAGTACGTGTTTCACCTCGTAAATCACGTCTTGTCTTGGATAATATCCGTGGCAAAAGCGTAGCAGACGCAATCGCAATCTTGAAATTCACACCAAACAAAGCTGCAGGCATTATCGAGGGAGTTTTGAACTCAGCAATCGCTAACGCTGAAAACAACTTTGGTTTGGAAAAAGCTAACTTGGTAGTCAGCGAAGCATTCGCAAACGAAGGACCAACGTTGAAACGTTTCCGTCCACGTGCGAAAGGTTCTGCTTCACCACTCAACAAACGCACAGCTCACATCACTGTAGTTGTGGCAGAGAAATAAGGAGGTAAAAACGTGGGTCAAAAAGTACATCCAATTGGTATGCGTGTTGGCATCATCCGTGATTGGGATGCTAAATGGTATGCTGAAAAAGAATACGCGGATTACCTTCATGAAGATCTTGCAATCCGCAACTTTATCAAAAAAGAATTGGCTGATGCGTCAACATCAACAATCGAAATCGAACGTGCTGTAAACAAAGTTATCGTTTCTATCCACACTGCTAAGCCAGGTATGGTTATCGGTAAAGCTGGTAGCAACGTTGATGCACTTCGTGCTCAATTGAACAAATTGACTGGTAAGCAAGTACACATCAACATCATCGAAATCAAACAACCTGATTTGGATGCACACCTTGTTGGTGAGTCAATCGCTCGTCAATTGGAGCAACGTGTGGCATTCCGCCGTGCTCAAAAACAAGCAATCCAACGTGCAATGCGCGCTGGTGCAAAAGGTATCAAAACACAAGTTTCTGGTCGTTTGAACGGTGCAGATATCGCCCGT
This sequence comes from Streptococcus suis, assembly GCF_024509525.1. Classification (GTDB taxonomy): domain Bacteria; phylum Bacillota; class Bacilli; order Lactobacillales; family Streptococcaceae; genus Streptococcus; species Streptococcus suis_AC. The sequence continues at coordinate 224,352 of NZ_JAMWEM010000004.1, read as the reverse complement.
GCAGAAGGCTACTCAGAAGGAACTGTTCCTCTTCATACACTTCGTGCGGATATCGACTATGCTTGGGAAGAAGCTTTGACAACTTACGGTAAACTTGGTGTTAAAGTATGGATCTACCGTGGTGAAGTTCTTCCAGCTCGTAAAAACACTAAAGGAGGTAAATAACAAATGTTAGTACCTAAACGTGTAAAACACCGTCGTGAATTCCGTGGAAAAATGCGCGGTGAAGCAAAAGGTGGAAAACAAGTAGACTTCGGTGAATTTGGTCTTCAAGCTACTACTAGCTCATGGATTACAAACCGCCAAATCGAAGCTGCCCGTATCGCTATGACGCGTTACATGAAACGTGGTGGTAAAGTTTGGATTAAAATCTTCCCACACAAATCATACACTGCTAAAGCTATCGGTGTACGTATGGGTTCTGGTAAAGGTGCTCCTGAAGGTTGGGTAGCTCCAGTTAAACGCGGTAAGGTTATGTTTGAAGTAGCTGGCGTTTCTGAAGAAATTGCACGCGAAGCATTCCGCCTTGCTGGTCACAAATTGCCAGTTAAAGTTAAATTCGTAAAACGTGAAGCAGAATAAGGAGAAGACATGAAACTTCAAGAAATTAAAGATTTTGTAAAAGAACTTCGTGGCCTTTCTCAAGAAGAACTTGCTAAGAAAGAAAACGAATTGAAGAAAGAACTCTTCGAACTTCGTTTCCAAGCTGCTGCTGGTCAACTTGAGCAAACTGCTCGTTTGAACGAAGTGAAGAAACAAATTGCACGTATCAAAACTGTGCAATCAGAAACTAAATAATAGATTGGGAAAGGAGAATTTCAATGGAACGCAATAATCGTAAAGTTCTTGTTGGACGCGTAGTATCTGACAAAATGGACAAAACAATCACAGTTGTAGTTGAAACTAAACGTAACCACCCAGTCTATGGTAAACGTATTAACTACTCTAAAAAGTACAAAGCTCATGATGAATACAATGTTGCTAAAGAAGGCGATATCGTTCGTATCATGGAAACTCGCCCGCTTTCAGCTACAAAACGTTTCCGTCTTGTAGAAGTTGTGGAAGAGGCAGTTATCATTTAATCAACCTGAAAGGAGAAAATTGACATGATTCAAACAGAAACTCGTTTGAAAGTTGCTGACAACAGTGGCGCACGCGAAATCTTGACAATCAAAGTTCTTGGTGGTTCAGGACGTAAATTCGCGAACATCGGCGACATCATCGTTGCTTCAGTAAAACAAGCTACTCCTGGTGGTGCGGTTAAAAAAGGTGACGTTGTTAAAGCCGTTATCGTTCGTACTAAGACAGGTGCTCGTCGTGCTGATGGTTCATACATCAAATTCGATGAGAATGCTGCAGTTATCATCCGTGAAGATAAAACACCTCGCGGAACTCGTATCTTTGGCCCAGTGGCACGCGAATTGCGTGACGGCGGTTTCATGAAAATCGTTTCATTGGCACCAGAAGTACTTTAATCTAACAAACTAAGTCCCCTGTTATCTCACCAGAGTAACAGGGTGCCCATTAGGGCGTAAGAAATCATAGGAGAAATCAAATGTTTGTAAAAAAAGGCGATAAAGTTCGCGTAATCGCTGGTAAAGACAAAGGCGTTGAAGCAGTTGTCGTAACAGCACTTCCAAAAGTAAACAAAGTTATTGTTGAAGGTGTTAACATCGTTAAGAAACACCAAAAACCAAACAGCGAAAATCCTCAAGGCGCTATCGTTGAAAAAGAAGCTCCAATCCATGTGTCAAACGTTCAAGTTCTTGACAAAAATGGTGTTGCAGGACGCGTTGGGTACAAGTTTGTAGACGGCAAAAAAGTTCGCTACAACAAAAAATCAGGCGAAGTGCTTGATTAATCACGAAGGAAAGGAGAAGTATAATGGCAAATCGTTTAAAAGAAAAATATCTTAATGAAGTAGTTCCTGCTTTGACTGAGCAATTTAACTATTCTTCAGTTATGGCTGTGCCAAAAGTTGATAAGATCGTTTTGAACATGGGTGTTGGTGACGCTGTTTCTAACGCTAAAAACCTTGAGAAAGCTGCTCAAGAATTGGCTTTGATCTCAGGTCAAAAACCACTTATCACTAAAGCTAAGAAATCAATCGCCGGCTTCCGTCTTCGTGAGGGTGTTGCGATCGGTGCGAAAGTAACTCTTCGTGGCGAACGTATGTATGAGTTCTTGGACAAATTGGTTACAGTTTCACTTCCACGTGTACGTGATTTCCACGGTGTACCAACTAAGTCATTTGATGGACGTGGTAACTACACACTTGGTGTGAAAGAGCAATTGATCTTCCCAGAAATCAACTTCGACGATGTTGATAAAACTCGCGGTATGGATATCGTTATCGTTACAACTGCTAACACTGACGAAGAATCACGTGCATTGCTTACTGGCCTAGGTATGCCGTTTGCAAAATAAGAGGGAGAGAATAAATGGCTAAAAAATCAATGATCGCTAAGAACAAACGCCCAGCTAAGTTCTCTACACAAGCTTACACACGCTGTGAAAAATGTGGACGTCCACACTCAGTTTACCGCAAATTCAAATTGTGCCGTGTATGCTTCCGCGACTTGGCTTACCTTGGACAAATTCCTGGCGTAACAAAAGCTTCTTGGTAAGAATAACTTGCTATTCCGTTGCAATTTGTCGTCAGCGCTTCTTGCCGTACGCTAGTACTGCCTACGAAGTGTTTCCTAGACTTGCTTAGGACTAGCAACTTATTCTATATACACTTATCACTAGTCCACAAGGACATCATTAACTAGCAAGTGAGTATTCAAACTACTAGTAAGAGGAGAAACAAAAAATGGTTATGACTGACCCAATTGCAGATTTTTTGACACGTATTCGTAACGCTAACCAAGCAAAACACGAAGTGCTTGAAGTTCCTGCATCAAACATTAAAAAAGGTATTGCTACAATCCTTAAAAACGAAGGTTTTGTGAAAAACGTTGAATTCATCGAAGATGACAAACAAGGCATCATCCGCGTATTCTTGAAATACGGACCAAACGGTGAAAAAGTTATCACTAATTTGAAACGCGTTTCAAAACCAGGTCTTCGTGTTTACTCAAAACGTGAAGATATTCCAAAAGTTCTTAACGGACTTGGTATCGCAATCATCTCAACATCAGAAGGTCTTTTGACTGACAAACAAGCTCGTCAAAAGAACGTTGGTGGTGAGGTTATCGCATACGTTTGGTAATTGGATGATACCAAGAGCGTAGTGACCCAAGTGAAAATAGGAAATCAAACGAAGAATGCTTGCATTCAAGTTTGATTTATCTTTTTCACACAGGTTACAGCTCGGGTTCAAATCTAATAAACTGATTTGAAGGTATCATAAAACCTGCTCATTCGAACACGGGCTGAAGTCAGTGTTTAAGTGAGTCCCCCGTGAAAACTAGTCGCTTGACGGCTTGATAATTTAACAGGAGAATTAAAAAATATGTCACGTATTGGTAATAAAGTAATTACATTGCCTGCTGGCGTTGAGCTTGCTCAAAACAACGGCGTGGTAACTGTAAAAGGACCTAAAGGGGAATTGACTCGTGAATTCCCAACTGCTATTGAAATCCGTGTGGAAGGTACAGAAGTTACTCTTCACCGTCCAAACGATTCAAAAGAAATGAAGACTATTCACGGTACTAGCCGTGCTAACCTCAACAACATGGTTGTTGGTGTTTCTGAAGGCTTCAAAAAAGAACTTGAAATGCGTGGTGTCGGTTACCGTGCTCAATTGGCAGGTAACAAATTGACACTTGCTGTTGGTAAATCACATCCAGATGAAGTGGTTGCGCCAGAAGGTATTACATTTGAAGTTCCAACACCAACACAAATCGTCGTGTCTGGTATCAACAAAGAAGTTGTTGGTCAAACAGCAGCTTACATCCGTAGCCTTCGCGCTCCTGAGCCATACAAAGGTAAAGGTATCCGCTACGTTGGTGAATTCGTTCGCCGTAAAGAAGGTAAAACAGGTAAATAATAGCTTGCTGAGGTGGCTTAGCCACCTGGCTGACTATTTCTCAAATTGTTTCGTAAGAAACAGAATCATACATTAAGAGGTGAATATTGTGATTTCAAAACCAGATAAAAACAAAATCCGCCAAAAACGCCACCGTCGCGTTCGCGGTAAAATCTCTGGAACTGCTGCTCGCCCACGTTTGAACATTTTCCGTTCTAATACAGGCATCTACGCTCAAGTGATTGATGACGTAGCGGGTGTAACGCTCGCAAGCGCTTCTACTCTTGATAAAGAAGTTTCAAAAGGTACTAAGACAGAACAAGCTGTTGTTGTAGGTAAACTCGTTGCTGAACGCGCGGTAGCTAAAGGTATTTCTGAAGTGGTCTTTGACCGCGGTGGATATCTCTATCACGGACGTGTGAAAGCTTTGGCTGAATCAGCTCGTGAAAACGGATTGAAATTCTAATAGGGAGGACACTAAGAAATGGCATTCAAAGATAACGCAGTTGAAATTGAAGAACGCGTAGTAGCCATCAACCGTGTTACAAAAGTTGTTAAAGGTGGACGTCGTCTTCGTTTTGCAGCTCTTGTGGTTGTTGGTGACCGTAACGGTCGTGTAGGTTTCGGTACTGGTAAAGCTCAAGAAGTACCAGAAGCTATCCGTAAAGCAGTTGAATCTGCTAAGAAAAATATGATTGAAGTACCAATGGTTGGTACAACAATCCCTCACGAAGTTCGCTCAGAATTTGGCGGTGCTCGTGTATTGTTGAAACCTGCTTCAGAAGGTTCTGGGGTTGCTGCCGGTGGTGCAACTCGTGCCGTAATCGAATTGGCAGGTATCGCAGATGTGACTTCTAAGTCACTTGGTTCAAACACACCAATCAACATCGTTCGCGCAACAGTTGAAGGTTTGAAACAATTGAAACGTGCTGAAGAAGTGGCTGCACTTCGTGGCATCTCAGTTTCTGATTTAGCATAAGAAAGGAGATACTCATGGCTCAAATTAAAATTACTTTGACTAAGTCTCCAATCGGTCGCAAACCAGAACAACGTAAAACAGTTGTTGCCCTTGGACTTGGTAAATTGAACTCTTCAGTTGTTAAAGAAGATAACCCAGCTATTCTTGGAATGGTGAACGCTATCTCTCACTTGGTAACTGTAGAAGAAGTTAAGTAACTTCAAGATATACAAACAGACTAAGTCGCAGAGAATTCTTTGCGACTTCTAGTCAATTATACAAACAGCGAGTTTGTGGAGGAAGACTCTTGTACTTCACAGGCGCTAGCATATATAAGAGGAGAAAAGAAATAATGAAACTTCATGAATTACAACCTGCTACAGGTTCTCGTAAAGTCCGCAACCGTGTAGGTCGTGGTACATCATCAGGTAACGGTAAAACATCTGGCCGTGGTCAAAAAGGTCAAAAAGCTCGTAGCGGTGGTGGCGTACGTCCAGGTTTTGAAGGTGGACAAACTCCATTGTTCCGTCGTCTTCCAAAACGTGGATTTACAAACATCAACGCAAAAGAGTATGCAATTGTGAACTTGGATCAGTTGAACGCTTTTGAAGACGGTGCTGAAGTAACACCAGTTGTATTGATCGAAGCTGGTATTGTTAAAGCTGAAAAATCAGGAATCAAAATTCTTGGTAACGGCGAATTAACTAAAAAATTGACAGTGAAAGCTGCGAAATTCTCTAAATCAGCTGAGGAAGCAATCACTTCTAAAGGTGGTTCAGTAGAAGTCATCTAAGAGGTGACTGCCTATGTTTTTTAGACTTCTAATCGATGCTTTAAAAGAAAAGAGTGTACGCAAGAAAATTCTTTTTACACTAGTTATCCTTTTAGTTTTTCGTATAGGTACGCATATTACTGTTCCTGGGATTAATGCTAAAAGTTTGCAAGCTTTGTCAGATGTACCATTTTTAAACATGATGAGTTTGGTATCAGGTAACGCTATGCGAAACTTCTCTATTTTTGCATTGGGAGTTAGCCCGTATATTACAGCTTCAATTATTGTTCAGCTTTTACAAATGGACTTGCTTCCAAAGTTTGTTGAGTGGGGCAAGCAAGGTGAAGTAGGACGTCGAAAGTTAAACCAAGCTACTCGCTACATTTCGCTAGTTCTGGCATTTGTACAGTCAGTTGGTATTACAGCTAGTTTCCATGCTCTAACAGGAATGCAACTGACGACAACTTCATTGACATGGAAAACTTATCTTATCATTGGAACGGTGTTGACAACTGGTTCTATGATTGTGAGTTGGTTAGGTGAACAGATTACAGACAAGGGATACGGCAATGGGACATCTATGATTATCTTTGCCGGGATTATTTCATCATTGCCAGGAACGGTTTCTGATATTTATGTTGATCGCTTTGTCAATATTGATTCTAGTCGTTTGGCTGAATCTGCTATATACACAGCTGTATTTATAATTTTGGTCTTAGTAATTATTTATTTTACGACCTTTATTCAGCAAGCAGAGTACCAAATTCCAATTCAATATACGAAGCGTGCACAAGGGGCACCATCTAGTTCTTACTTGCCGTTGAAACTCAACCCAGCAGGTGTTATTCCAGTTATTTTTGCAGGTTCTATTACAGCAATTCCAACTTCTATTATTCAATTCCTAGCGAGTCAAAATCGTAGTGTTTCATGGTTGTTGGAAGTTCAAAAATACTTTGATTACACTACTGTACGTGGTATGATTGTTTACGCTGTTCTCATTATCCTTTTCACATTCTTTTATAGTTTTGTGCAGGTTAACCCTGAGAAAGCAGCGGAGAATCTTCAAAAAAGTGGAGCTTATATCCACGGTGTTCGTCCAGGTAATGGTACGGAGCAATTTATCTCTAAACTATTGACACGATTAGCAACTGTTGGATCGCTCTTCCTTGGACTTATTGCCCTGATGCCAATTTTAGCACAGAATCTTTTTGGTCTATCTTCTAACATTGCCTTTCTCGGTACTAGTTTGATTATCATTATCATGACAAGTATTGAGGGGATTAAGCAACTAGAAGGTTATCTGTTGAAGAGAAAATATGTAGGTTTTATGGAAGCGAGTGAATAATTCGCTTTGCTAACATTTTATAATAGTAGGTAGAGGTCTCTCTACCTCACTATTTTGTTTTGGTATAAGTTTGTCAGTTTTGATAAATTTATGTGAAAACAAAATAAGGAGTTTATCATGAATCTTTTAATTATGGGATTACCAGGTGCTGGTAAAGGTACGCAAGCCGCAAAGATTGTTGAAAAGTTTAATGTTGCTCATATTTCAACAGGAGATATGTTCCGCGCAGCGATGGCAAATCAAACGGAGATGGGTGTATTGGCCAAGTCCTATATTGATAAAGGGGACTTAGTTCCAGATGAGGTCACAAATGGAATTGTAAAAGAGCGGTTAGTTCAAGATGATATCAAGGAAAAAGGCTTCTTACTAGATGGTTATCCGCGTACTATTGAACAAGCACATGCCTTGGATGCTAATTTAGCAGAACTGGGCATTGAATTACAAGGTGTTATCAACATTGAAATTGATCCATCTAAATTGGTAGAGCGCCTTAGCGGACGGATTATTCATAAAGAAACAGGAGAAACTTTCCATAAGGTTTTCAATCCACCTGTTGGAGATTATAACGAGGAAGATTTCTACCAGCGTGAAGATGATAAGCCAGAGTCAGTAAAACGCCGTTTAGAAGTCAATATTGCACAGGGGCAACCAATCATTGATCACTACCGCGCCAAAGGTTTGGTTCATGATATTGAGGGGGATCAAGATATTAATCTTGTTTTCCAAGCAATTGATAGTGTCTTGTCAAAATTGCAATAAACTAGTTGATTTGGCTTGCATTTTTTCTATAAAGATGATAAAATAGCCTAGTCTGACTTATAATTGTTACCTCTGTGTTCAGAGGTCATCAAATCGAAATTTAGAGAGGGGATACTTTTGCATGGCAAAAGAAGATGTGATTGAAATTGAAGGCAAAGTAGTCGATACAATGCCTAATGCTATGTTTACTGTTGAGTTGGAAAATGGGCACCAAGTCCTTGCAACTGTTTCTGGTAAAATCCGTAAAAACTACATCCGTATTTTGGTCGGTGACCGTGTAACTGTTGAGCTTAGTCCTTACGACTTAACACGTGGCCGGATCACATACCGCTTTAAATAGTCGAAATACTTGGAGGGAGTAAACATGAAAGTAAGACCATCGGTCAAACCAATTTGCGAATACTGTAAAGTTATTCGTCGTAATGGTCGTGTTATGGTAATTTGCCCAGCAAATCCTAAACACAAACAACGTCAAGGTTAAAATATAGAAAGGAGAAAACATGGCTCGTATTGCTGGAGTTGACATTCCAAATGACAAACGTGTAGTAATTTCATTGACTTACGTGTACGGTATCGGACTTACAACTTCGAAGAAAATTCTTGCAGCAGCAGGTATTTCAGAAGATATCCGCGTAAAAGACTTGACATCAGATCAAGAAGATGCAATCCGTCGTGAAGTAGATGCAATCAAAGTTGAAGGTGACCTTCGTCGTGAAGTGAACTTGAACATTAAACGTTTGATGGAAATCGGTTCATACCGTGGTATCCGTCACCGTCGTGGACTTCCTGTCCGTGGACAAAACACTAAAAACAATGCCCGCACTCGTAAAGGTAAAGCTGTTGCGATCGCTGGTAAGAAAAAATAAAATAGGAGGTAGAAAAATTGGCTAAACCAACACGTAAACGTCGTGTGAAAAAGAATATCGAATCTGGTATCGCACATATTCACGCTACATTTAATAACACTATTGTTATGATTACTGATGTGCATGGTAATGCTATTGCATGGTCATCAGCTGGTGCTCTTGGTTTCAAAGGATCTCGTAAATCTACACCATTTGCTGCTCAAATGGCTGCTGAAGCTGCTGCAAAATCTGCACAAGAACACGGTCTTAAAACAGTTGAAGTTACCGTTAAAGGTCCAGGTTCAGGTCGTGAGTCTGCTATCCGCGCTCTTGCTGCCGCTGGTCTTGAAGTAACTGCAATTCGTGATGTGACTCCTGTACCACACAATGGTGCTCGTCCTCCAAAACGTCGCCGTGTATAATCAGTTTAACGATACACTGCTTTTCGTTTAAGAGGGAGTAAGAAATGATTGAGTTTGAAAAACCAACTATAACAAAAATTGATGAAAATAAAGATTACGGCAGATTTGTAGTAGAACCACTTGAGCGTGGCTATGGTACAACTCTGGGGAACTCGCTTCGTCGTGTACTTCTTGCTTCACTTCCAGGTGCAGCAGTAACGTCTATTAAAATTGACGGTGTACTACACGAATTCGATACAGTTCCTGGTGTTCGTGAAGATGTGATGCAAATCATTCTTAACATCAAGGGCATCTCTGTAAAATCTTATGTCGAAGACGAAAAGACGATTGAACTTGATGTGGTAGGTCCTGCAGAAGTAACTGCTGGAGATCTCCTTACTGATAGTGATATTGAAATTGTAAATCCCGATCATTATCTTTTTACCATCGCAGACGGTGCAAGCTTTAAAGCGATTTTAACTGTCGGTACAGGCCGCGGTTATGTATCTGCTGAGGATAATAAAAAAGATGATGCACCTGTGGGAACATTGGCTGTAGATTCAATCTACACTCCAGTGAAAAAAGTCAACTACCAGGTTGAACCAGCTCGTGTTGGTAGCAACGATGGATTTGACAAATTAACACTTGAAATCATAACAAATGGTACTATTATTCCGGAAGATGCTTTGGGTCTTTCAGCACGTATCTTGATGGAGCACCTTGGTCTCTTTACAGATTTGACAGAAGTTGCGAAATCAGCGGAAGTAATGAAAGAAGCAGAAGAAGTAGCTGACGATAGAATGTTGGATCGTACAATTGAAGAATTAGATTTATCTGTCCGTTCATACAACTGTTTGAAACGTGCAGGAATCAATACTGTGTTTGATTTGACAGAGAAAACAGAACCTGAAATGATGAAAGTACGCAATCTAGGTCGTAAGAGTCTTGAAGAAGTCAAAGTTAAATTGGCTGACTTAGGTCTAGGATTGAAAAAAGATAAATAATATAGGAGGAAATCATGGCATACCGTAAACTAGGACGTACTAGCTCACAACGTAAAGCAATGTTACGCGATTTGACAACTGACCTTTTGATCAACGAATCAATCGTAACAACTGAAGCTCGTGCGAAAGAAATCCGTAAAACCGTTGAAAAAATGATCACACTTGGTAAACGTGGCGATTTGCATGCTCGTCGTCAGGCAGCAGCATTTGTTCGTAACGAAATTGCATCTGAAAACTATGATGAAGCTACTGATAAGTACACTTCTACAACAGCGCTTCAAAAATTGTTCTCTGAAATTGCTCCTCGTTATGCAGACCGCAACGGTGGATACACTCGTATTCTTAAAACAGAACCACGTCGTGGAGATGCTGCCCCAATGGCAATTATCGAACTTGTATAAGATCATCAATTTTGTTGAGTGTTATGATGATGGAATTCAATAGAATTCTTAGTCTAGCTCTGGTCTACCGCTGGGCCTTGTCCCAGCGGGAACACTCATCAGATATGATTGCAACGCTTGTTTACGAAATCACTCTCATAGAAAAGAGAATGACTTCGTAAGCAGGCGTTTTACATTAAATTAAAAATACCGCTCACGATCCTCTCTTGCAGGTGAAAATGAGCGGTTTTTATAGTCTTTTAGTACTTGCTCTAACTGTCTGGGAGACGGTTAGAAGTTAGAGATAAGTCAAATACCATTCGAATCAAAAAGCTGAAGGTTGCTTCAACAGTCCAGCGGACTGTTGGAGGTTGGAAATTGTACTTACGATAGCAAGTAACAATCGTACGAGTACGGCAAAGCGAGTTCTCTAATGACAGGTGGTAGGCTGTAAAGGGAGTGAACTTTGTCCGCAACAGTCGTAATGGTCAGATTTGGCGTGTAATACACGAACATATCTGTCAATCAACCTCTGCGCTGAGATGTTGACACGAACTCTGAGAAGTGGCACTGCCTGCCTCTTTTCACTTATCAAGGCTCTTGACAACGGTTAGGTTAAATTTTGAAGGGCATTATTTGGCAATCCGTTCCTGATAGGCTTCTCTGGCTTGGTCAAAGAGCTCTTGGACCTGCTCAATGGTTTCTGCCTTGGCAACGGCACCACGGATTTTGGCAGCACCTGCTGAACCACGGAGGTAGTGGGGAGCTAGGCCACGGAATTCGCGGACGGCAACTGACTCGCCCTTGAGATTGGTCAATCGGGTCAAGTGATCGAAGGCAACATTGAGTTTGTCATCGAAGGAGAGGTCAGGCAGGACTTCTCCTGTTTCAAGATAGTGGTTGATTTGGTTGAAGATATAAGGATTACCCATAGCAGTCCGTCCGACCATGACGGCATCAGCTCCGACTTCCTCGATTCGCTGGCGGGCATCTTCTACATTGCGGATGTCGCCGTTTGCGATGAAGGGAATCTTGGTCAGGCTGCCAGCTACCTTGGTCAAGGTCTCTAGGTCAACTGTTCCTGTGTACATCTGCTCGCGGGTCCGCCCGTGCATGGCCAGGGCAGACACACCGGCACTTTCTGCGGCCAGGGCATTTTCGACCGCTAGGTCGGTATTGTTCCAACCCGTCCGCATCTTAACTGTCAAGGGAATATCAAGGACCGAGGTCACTTCCTTGATGATGTGGTAAATCTTGTCGGGGTCCTTGAGCCACTTGGCACCAGCTTCGTTTTTAACGACCTTGTTGACAGGGCAGCCCATGTTAATATCCACGATATTTGCTTTGGTGTTGGTTTGGATGAAGTCGGCAGCCCGTTTTAGTCCTTCGGCATCGCCACCGAAAAGCTGAATAGACATAGGGTATTCGTTGTCGTCGATATGGAGCATATGGAGGGTCTTCTCGTTGTTGTAGAGAAGGCCTTTTTCAGAAATCATTTCCATAACGACCAGACCTGCGCCCATTTCTTTGGCAATGGTGCGGAAGGCCGAGTTGGTCACGCCAGCCATAGGAGCCAGCACGCAGCGATTGGGGATTTCCACATCACCAATCATGAAAGGGGTATTGAGATTAGCCATTGATGAGTTCCTCCAAATCGTTTTCGTCAAAGTGGTAATGGGTCTGGCAGAATTGACAGGTGATGTCCACGCTCTTGTCTTCTTCCTTCATCTCTTGTAGGTCCGCTTTTGGCAAGCTGGCTAGAGCATCGAGGAAGCGGTCTTTAGAGCAGTCGCAGACAAAACCGATTTCCTCTTCTGACAGGCGTTTGAAGTCGTCGTCGCCATAAATGGCGGATAGCAGAGCTTCTATGTGGTTTTCAGAAGCCAGCAAGCTTGAAATGGCAGGCATTTCTTGGATGCGTTTCTCGAAACGGGCAATTTCAGCCTCGGTCGCACCTGGTAAAACTTGCAACAAGAAGCCACCAGCTACCTTGACCTTATCTTCTTCATTCAATAAAACATTAAGCCCCACAGCAGACGGTGTCTGCTGGCTGTCTGTCAGGAAATAAGCAAAGTCTTCACCGATTTCACCAGAAATCAAGGGGGTCATGGAGTTGTAAGGGTGACCTGTTCCGTAGTCTGTGATAACCAGGAATTGACCATTTCCTACAAGTGGTCCAACGATAACCTCGCCAGTCGCCGTCCGTTTGTAGTCTAAGTCTGGGTTTTGAATGTAGCCCTTGACCTGACCTTTGGTATTAGCAACGGAGATGATAGCTCCAACAGCACCGCTGGCCAAGATTTTCAGGGTGATCTTGGTATCGCCTTTTTCGTTGGCAGCCAAAATCTGATTGGCAATGAGGGTGCGACCTAGAGCAACGGTGGACGACGCCATGGTGTCGTGTTTTTCTTGGGCTGTTTTCACGGTTTCTGTGCTATCTAGCACAAAGGCACGGAAATGCCCACTTTTTGATAGTGTTTTAATAATTTTATCCATAAAGACTATTATAGCATAAGTGGGGAAAATGGGGAAAGGGAGAGTTTTTTGAAAAAGAAAACCTCGGTTTATTCCGAGGTTAGTTGTCGTGTGCGATGCGACGAATGATGACTTGATCTAGTAAACTTTGTACGATTTCTTTTGGTGCTACACCGACTCCGTTTTCCATGGCATTGGCTGTTCCGCTAGCGATAGAGTAACGAATAATGCTCTCATCATCTAGCTTATTAGCAAATGCGTATATCGCTCCAGCGACAGAAGCATCACCAGATCCCGTTGGGTTTACCAAGTCAATCGTAGGGGCAGTCACATCGTAGAGTTGGCCGTTGAATTGAGCAATTGCACCTTGACCACCGCAGGATACCAGCGTGTAGGGAATAGGTGACGGGGTAGTCTGTAGGTGGGTAAGGACTTCTTCTTTGGAAGATAATTCCTGACCAACCAACTCGGAAAACTCATGAATATTCGGTTTGATGAAGTCTGGCTTATAGGGAGCTTTGTGGATAATATTGTACAAGGCCTGACGTGAAAAATCAGTCACAATGGTAACAGGATAATCCAGTTCTTCGCGTAACAAGGTGATGAGTTCGTTGTAAAAATCAGGATCATCAGAATGGACAGAACCGTTAAGGGAGATAATGGAATGTTTTTCTTGTTTGGCAATGTCTAAGATTCGGTTGAAAATGATCGTTTTTAACTCTGAGCTGACTTTAGGTCCAGCTTCTACAATTTCTGTATGTGTTCCTTGGTTGTGCATGACCGTGATGGAATGTCGTGTTTCATCTTCTACCGGTATATAGAGGGATTGAAAATTTTCGTCCGCTAAGTGTTGCTTGAAAAATTCTCCTGTTCTTCCCCCGACTAAAGCTAGTGAGGTTGCCGAGATTCCTAAGTGGGAAAGAGCTCGAGAGCAATTAATACCTTTTCCGGCAGCCATAATAGTAGAAGAATTGAAACGATTGTGTTTTCCGAGTACGAATTGAGGCTCGAAATAAAGAAGGTCAACAGAGGGATTTAAGGTAACAATCAGAACCATAGGGGAGATCCTTTCTAGTTAATTAATAAATAATAGGTGTATATGCTTCGTAGTGCTCCGTGGTAGCAGTGCTGACACCTTTGTCTGTAATAATTGCAGTTAATTGATCCAGCTTACCAAAAATGTAGGAATCACTTTTTCCAAATTTTGTATGGTCGATGACCAAATAGGTTTCTTTTGCTTGTTTCATGACTTCATTTTGCAAGCGTCCAGCTGAGGGAGAAAAAGTAGTCATATTGTTTTCAGAAACACCATTGGTCGCCAAAAAAGCATAATCGATTGAAAAGTTTTGGATTAGTTTTTCTGCATGCAGACCGTGGAATTCAGCGGTTTTAGGATAGAATTCTCCTCCTGTCAAATGGACATTTTTAAAGTGATGGTCAATGAGCCAATTAAATGTAATCAGGCTATTAGTGATAATGTGTTTATGGTCATTTCGTAAGTGTTTGGCCAAGGAAAGAATGGTTGTCCCTGCCCCCAGATAGATGACGCTATCAGGACGAATAATCGCATTAGCAGTTACAGCGATTTCTTCCTTTTCCTTAGTGTTCAGTGTTAATTTTTCATAGGTCGGTTTGACACGAGCCACCTTGCGAACTCCGCCGTGCTCTTTAATGATTTTTTGTTGTTTTTCTAATTCATTGATATCCCGTCGAATGGTCATGATAGAGACGCCGAGTTCTTGGGCTAAATCCGAATAAGAAATGATTTCGGCTCGGTCGGTGATGTCTAGGATTTCCTTTTGACGGTTAGCTTTCATAATATTACTTCCTTTCTGTACAGGATAGTTCCCCTTACACTTTCTATCATATCATAAGTTAAGGGGAGATAGAAACCATTTTGCGCAACAAAAGATTAACAAAAAGTTAACAAATTTTTAACTGAAAGCGTTGACAACGGTTAATAAATCTATTATAATCATATTATAACAAAACATTAACAAAAAGTTAACAAAAGAGGTGAAAAAATGTATAAAGATATGTTGCAAGCTGATTTAATTCAATTGGATTGTAATGTTTCCGAGCATACTGACCTGTTTCAATTAATTGGAAAGGAGTTAAAAGAAAAAGGGTACGTCACAGATCAGTACCTTGAGGCTTTACTAGAAAGGGAACGAGAGTTTCCGACGGGTCTCAAGACACGTTATGTGAACATTGCAATTCCGCACACAGATCCTCATGTTATCGAGCGACCATTTATCTATGTTGTCAAAAATAGTCAACCGATAAATATGTTGCAAATGGGAGATAACTCAGAGATGACCTGTCATTATTTCTTGTTCTTAGGTATTAAGGATCCAAAAGGACAGGTTGGGCTGTTGGCGGCACTCATGGATATATTTTCGCAGGAATCATTTGCTCACCAATTTATTCAAGCGGAAACGTCTTTGGATATGTATCAACTACTAAATCATTATTTATAAAGGAGATAGTCTTATGGCAAGAAAACTAATTGTAGCGTGCGGTAGTGGTGTTGCAACCAGCACAACCATTGCAGAGAAAATAAAAACTCGTTTTGAAGATGACAACATTAGTTATCCAGTAGAGGCAGTTGATTACAAGTCAATTTTAAATGAACTGCCACAGGCAAGCATCTACGTTTATATCGCCAAGCCAGAAACAGAGGTGTTGGAAGAAGCAGAACGTCTCGGTGTATCTGTTTTTCCAGGTGTGCCATTCTTGACGGGCATGGGTGTCGATAGTGTTTACGAAGAAATTGTAGAGGCAACTAAAAAATAAGGAATCAATTCAAATACATTATAAAGGAGAATGACAATGGGAGTCTTTCAAGATATCATTCAATGGATATTGAATTTAGGATCCGCAATCTTTGTTCCGCTCATTATTCTTGTGTTGGGCTTATTGGTAGGGATGAAAGTAAAAAAAGCTTTCATATCTGCCATTACATTGGGTGTAGCCTTCACGGGTATGGGGATGATTATTGGCTTCATGTCCAATGCCGTATCACCAGCTTCTGAAGCCTTAGCTTTGAATACAGGCATCTCCCTTCCAGCACTTGACTTGGGTTGGACTGGTGCAGCTAGTATTGTATGGTCTTGGACCTTTGCTTTCACCTTCTTTGCTGTTCAAATTGCTATCAATGTGTTGATGCTTAGTTTGAATTGGACAAAGACCTTGAACGTGGATATGTGGAACGTTTGGGGGAAAGCCTTGACTGGTTACTTGGTATATTACGTGAGTGGTCATTTATGGGCTGGTTTCTTGGTGGCAGCTATTCAGGTTATTTTAGAATTGAAAATGGGAGATATGTTCCAAAAACACATTGAAGACCTGACAGGTATTCCAATGGTAACGGTTACCCACTGTATGAACCTATCTGCTGTCTTCATGCTGCCAGTGAACAAATTGATGGATAAAGTGCCATTCTTGAATAAAAAAGCTGATACAGATGCTCTTCGTAAGAAAATCGGTATCTTCTCTGAAAACTCAGTAATGGGCTTCATCATTGGTGTCTGTCTAGGTTTTGCAGGTGCCTACACCGTTTCAAATTCATTGAACTTGGGTATTCAAGTTGCTACTGCCATGGCTCTATTCCCAATGGTAAGTAAGCTCTTTATGCAATCCCTCTCTCCATTAGCTGATGCTATGTCAGAGTTTATGAAAAAACGCTTCAATGACCGTGAAGTTTATATTGGTATGGACTGGCCATTGTTGGCTGGACGCTCAGAGGTATGGGTAACTCTTATCCTCATGGTGCCAATCTTCATCGGTTACTCTCTCATTTTGCCAGGAAATACCGTATTGCCAATCGCGGGGGTATTGAACTACTCTATTGCAGTAGGAGGCCTCCTGCTCACAGGTGGGAACTTGGCACGTATGATGATTCTCGGTGTCATCTATCTTCCGCTCTACCTTTACAGTGCAACATATTTTGCTCCTATTTTGACAGGTTTGGCAAATTCTACTGGTGCAGTTGAGGTAGAAAAAGGTCAGTTGATTACTTGGTCTACTATTGAAACGCCAGAACTCCGCATTATGTTTGCGGAAGCGTTCAATGGCAATATACTCGGTATTGGAGGGGCGGTTCTCTTCCTAGCACTCTTTGTTTGGTTGTATAAGACAATGACAGCACAAGAAGTACCGTCAAAACGTTATGAAAACTAAAAAAGCATATTGGCTAACTTTATTATTGGTGGCAGTTGTCCTTTTTCTGCTAGGTTTAAATACAGGAGTGTATGTATTTAACTTGTTAGCGATTGGGATTAGCTTTCTAGTCTATCGAAATGGCTATGATGTTTTGTTCAAAGAGTACGACGATAGCCAAAAGGAGAAACGAGAAACAGCAGAAAAGATTTATGCTGCCTTGAGGGAAGGAAAAAAGAAAGACGAGTAAGCATATGACGAGTGGAAAAATTCTATTTTCAGAAGAGAGGAAAGCGTTGGCTGATGCCGTTCATCTGACCTATTATCGTAAAAATACCAATACGGCAGGGGGGAATTTTTCCTTCAAAACACAAGATAAGACAGGGAAAGAATATATTATCATGACACCGTCTATGATGTCAGAAGCTTATCATGGAAAAATCAGTCCTTCGCAAGTCTTGGTTGTAGATTATGATACCGAGGAAGTTGTGGCTGGTGAAGGGAAAGTGACACGTGAAATCAATATGCACTTTGCGTGTTATCGGACAAATCCTGAAATCAAATGTGTTTTCCATGCCCATGCTCCCAATGCTATGTTTTGGGCAACCAGTCATCTGGATATGCCAAACCTGACAGAATCTACTCAAAAAGTAGAGTGTATCAAGGTGTTGGATTTTGCCCCAAATACAACTCCAGAATTAGCAGAGATTGTTCGGCAGGAATTGCTATCAACGGATGGTAAGTTACCAAAAGAGTATCTTTTGGATAGTCATGGGGTCTTGATTTTGACTCCGGGAGCAGATGGTGAAGAGGCTTTGAACAAAGCTCTCCAAATTCTTGATACGGTTGAATGGAATGCAGAGATTGCATACAAGCAAACCGTTTTCCAAAAACTAGGTATTTTAGATGGCTATTATTCAAAAGGTCATCGAATTGGTGATATTGACGATTTGATTCATAGAAGACCTATCTGGAATCAAGAAAAACAAGACGAAGGTTTTGAATAAAAGATAGGGCAGAGTCCTATCTTTTATTTATTGACGGGAAGGAGTAATAGAATGAGTGAATTTGAGAACTCAGCCTCCATGCGAGACTTGTGTCAGCTAACTTACGATATGTGGTTGCATGGGTGGGATGAATACAACGGTGGAAATGTCAGTTATATTTTGCCGGAAAATGATAGTGAACATCTGAAAAATAATAGTGTGAAAAAAGAGGTGCTACTATCAGATATTCCGCCAGAAATGATTGGTAAATATGTGCTGATTACCGCATCTGGAAGTCATTTTCGAACTTTGAAAGACCATGTAGAACGCGATACGGGTGTCATTCGGATCACAGAAACGGGTTATCAAGTTTTATGGGGCTTTGAAGAAGAAAAACGTCCGACTAGTGAGCTATATATGCATTTGTTGGCTCATGCTAAGCGATTAACGGTGGACCCTAACCATCGTGTTGTCGTTCATAATCACGCTCCCAATGCAACTGCCTATTCATTGGTATCTCCACCAGATGATAAGGAATATACTTTACCTTTGTGGAGAGTGTTGACGGAAAGTATTGTTGTATTTCCAGACGGTGTTGGGATTTTACCTTGGGAATTACCCGGGACACTCGCGATTGCTCAGCATAGTGTGGAAAAATTGGAACATTGTCGTATTGTTGTCTGGGCTTATCATGGTATTTTAGCGACTGGAAAAGATTTTCAAGATTGCTTTGGCTTAATTGAAACAGTTGACAAGGCCGCAAAAATTCACCTGCAAACCATGTCCATCAAACAATACCCTGGTTTGAGCGATAAAGACTTGTACGAGGTCTGTCAGGTGCTCAAGGTAGAACCACGGGAAGGTTTTTTACAGATATAAAAAAATAAGCTCAGAGACTATCTGGGCTTATTTGTCAAGTTCTGGAAACAACTTCCGCAAAATCTTCGGCGTAATGCTCTGACCAGGTCCTGCGTAGGTATAGGTATGCAGGTACATGGCTGGGTTAAAGTTAAGCTCGATACAGGTGCAGTTGGGCTCTTCCTTGCTTGCTGGCCTGGAGCGGTCAGGAATAATCAAATCTACACCGCAGGCCCAAGCTCCCATAGCAGTTGCCATATCGGCGGCCAGTTGCTTGTAGGACTCGTCCATCTGATCGGTCATATCAATAGAGTCGCCGCCGGTGGAGATGTTGGAATTGCCACGCAGAAAGGCTTGGACGCCTTCTGGCAAAACTGTATCGGGTGTGTAGCCTTGCTGCTCCAACATAAGCAGTTCGATATCACCCAGATTGATGATTTCAAGCGGTGAGCGGTGATCACGGCCCCGCAAGGGGTCTTGGTTTTTTTGTTCTACTAATTCACGGATGGTTGACTGTCCATCCCCAACGACATTTGCTGCGACGCGGAGTAGGACAGCCTCGCACTTGCCATCAAGGATAAAGAAGCGGTACTCGGTTCCCGCCACGAACTCCTCCACTAGCACATGGCTGTCTTCCGAAAAGGCGATGTCCAGGGCCTTTTCATAGTCCGCAAGGCTGGCTGGCTCTTGGAAGATAGAGATACCTAGGCCGAAGTTGGTGGATTTTGGTTTGACAACAATAGCAGAGCTGGCTACCTGTCCGTAATAGCGCTGGGCATCTTCCTTGTTAGAAAATTCCGCTCCCGCAGGCACTGGGAAACCAGCCTGGTCTAGAATCTTCTTGGTCACCACCTTGTTGGCCATGGCCAGAGGGATGACGTAGTTGTCCTTGGAAGTCATATTGCCATTTTTGATGTACTCAACATGGTCACCATGCCAGAGCTTGAGAAACTGGTCTTCTTCATCCAAAATCTCGACATTCAAGCCCATTTGAATGGCGTCAAAGAGAATCATCTGGGTGGAGAGTTCCATGTTTTCATAGCCCTTGAGGGCGTAAGGGGCTGTCCAAGCATAGTCATGGAAGAGTCGACCTTGCTGCTGGCCAAATCGTTCCAAAGACCCGTCTTCAACCTGCTCTGCTATTTTTCCAGAGAGGGTCAAGCGTGGGTCTTGAAGAGCTGCCTCTACCTGAGCAATGAGCTGACTGTAGTAATCATCCAGTCGGAAATGCTGAACGATAGACTTCATGGCAGTCAGGATAGGGTTGGCGTCTGCCTCTGCTGGTAGGAGAGTGTGGGGATGGCTGAGGGCGATGCGGTTGTTGAGGTCTGCCGCTGTTGCCAGTTCCTCGTCAACCCGCTCCATGTCATCAAGCCAGAGCAGTGCCAGGGCAAAGAGGTGGGTGGTGTCAAGGGTCTCTTGGCTAATGGCCAGAGGCTCGAAGGGATTGAGGTCGAAGTTGCGGAACTCCAGGTAGGTAATGCCCTTGGTCAAAAAGTCCCGACTGGTCTTGGCACCACGGAGGCGGACAGCAGAGTAAAATTCCTTTTCGGCAGACAGTTGACCGCTAGCAACCGCCTGCTCGATGTCGGTCACATATTGCTCCAAAGAAGAGAAGGAGATGTGGACATCGGGGGCGTTGACATAGCCGTAGTTGGAATTGCGGATGGACCGCACGCAGCCAATTTCATCTGTCAAAAATCCTTTTTCCGCCAGACTGCTAGCTCCGTAGAGGTAGGTCAAGAGCCAGCGGTAGCGTAGGAAATTCTGAGCCAGCTTGAGATAGAGGGCGTTTTTGAAGGTGATGAGGTCGTCGTAATCGCTGGCTTCAAAGAGTTGCTTGGTCAGGTCCTTTCCTAGCTCGAAGTTGTAGTGGATGCCTGACATAGACTGGAGCAACTTACCATAGCGTTCACCCAAACCGACACGGTACTGGTACTCGTAGTCGCTTTCTAGCTGGGCAATCTGAATCTCATCTTCTGCGATCATAGGAGGCATAGACAGAGGCCAGAGATACTCGCTCTTGTCCATGGAACGAACTGCTACATCCGTAATAGCCCCAAGAAAACGACGGGCTTCCTTGGTAGAATGAGCCACGGGTGTAATCAATTCTAGTTGTGGCTCGCTGTAATCGGTCTGGATATAGGGGTGAAAACTGCGTGAGCCTAATTTTTTAGGGTGTGGCGTTTGAGCCACGCGGTTGTCGCTATTTATTCGTAAGGATTCCCGTTCCAAACCAAAGGTGGCTTGTAAAATTGGAGCATTTTGGGGGAGTTGTTGGAATATAGTTGATAGGTTCATAATTATGTCTCCAAGTAATTAGTATCTATATTTTATCAGTTTGAATCAGAAACTCAACTTTCTGCTACGGAGACTGATGTTGGGATAGAAATGGTGGCATAGTAGTGTAATTTCTTAGAATATTTACTATTTATCCAAAGTTTAAGTTAATTTTTGGGAATACCCTTTATCATGTAGCAAAATAAAGGAGGTGTCCCATGTTTGTATTTGCCTTTCCAGGTATGGGAAAAACGACATTAGCTAAAAATGATTCACAGGTTGTAGATTTAGAGATGTCAGATATTAAGTATGACAATTCATGCGTCAGTCATCTGACAAAAGAGGAGCGTAAGTCCACGCCGCGACCTATTAAAGATAAAAATTATAAACAAGTTTATATTCAAAAAGCGTTGGCTTTGTATCGTGAAGGTAAGGTTGTTCTAGTTGTTCTGAATTTTCTGTTGAGAATGTTAGTTGTTATGATGATTCGAGAGCGTGTTCCGTTTCATATTTACATTCCCCACCCCACTCTCAAAGAAGAATATCGAAAGCGGTATATTGATTGAGGAAACAACGAACGTTTTGTTTTTGAAGTTATGTTTATTTGGTACTTCAGTTTGATTCCACTAGCTTTACTCTCAAAACTATTCCCACAGTGGATAACGGTAACGAAAGCAGGTGAAACACTTTCAGATTATAAATTAGGAGTCCAAGGGGTGAAGCTATTCACCAGAAAGGGTGGTGAAAAAGAGTTATTATTGTAGGAGGAAGTAAGTATAGTATTGGATAGCCTTTTTCACAATTTAGGGTATTTGGAACGAAACGGAGCTGGCTCGATATAGGTACATATTTTACCAAAATATAAAGAATCTAATTTCATATTTTCTTACTGCTTGATTTAGCCTTTATTGGGATATATATTTTATGTGACAAGTTAATCATTGGAGCAAATGTCTAAGTATTTCATTAGCTAATCTATGTTGTGCAGGTAGGTAATTGATTTACAAAAAAATATTTTATGAAAATGAATGAAAATCCACAAATTCCTTGAAAAAAAACTGATAAAGCGTTATCATAATATGGTACATAAATGGAGGAATAATATGACACACATTACATTTGATTATTCAAAAGTATTGGGACAATTTGTTGCCCCTCAAGAAATTGATTTTTTACAAAGTCAGGTCACAGCTCTCGATGCTGATTTACGCAAGGGAACTGGTGCAGGAGCTGAAATGCTCGGTTGGCTTGATTTGCCAGAAAACTATGACAAGGAAGAATTTTCTCGTATCAAGGACGCTGCGGCGAAAATTCAAGCAGACAGCGATGTCTTGGTGGTCATCGGTATCGGTGGTTCCTATCTTGGTGCCAAAGCTGCCATTGACTTCTTAAACACATCGTTTGTGAATTTGCAGACCAAGGAAGAACGTAAAGCTCCACAAATCTTGTATGCTGGAAACTCTATCTCATCAAGCTACCTGGCAGATTTGGTAGACTATGTGGCTGATAAAGACTTCTCAGTAAACGTGATTTCCAAATCAGGAACAACAACTGAGCCGGCGATTGCTTTCCGCGTCTTTAAGGAATTACTTGTTAAGAAATATGGACAAGAAGAGGCTAACAAACGTATTTATGCAACAACTGATAAGGCGCGTGGTGCAGTAAAAGTTGAAGCAGATGCAAATGGCTGGGAAACCTTTGTGGTTCCAGACGATGTAGGCGGACGTTTCTCAGTTTTGACAGCTGTTGGGTTGTTGCCAATCGCAGCAGCAGGTGCAGACATCACTGCTTTGATGAACGGTGCCAATGCAGCTCGTAAGGACTACTCATCTGACAAGATTGCTGAAAACGCTGCTTATCAGTATGCTGTTGTTCGTAATATCCTTTACAGAAAAGGCTACGTGACAGAAATCTTGGCTAACTACGAGCCGTCACTTCAATACTTCAGTGAATGGTGGAAACAGTTGGCAGGTGAGTCTGAAGGGAAGGACCAAAAAGGCATTTACCCGACCTCAGCTAACTTCTCAACGGACTTGCACTCACTTGGTCAGTTTATCCAAGAAGGCTATCGCAACCTCTTTGAAACAGTTATCCGTGTTGACAAGCCACGTAAAAATATCCTGATTCCAGAAATGGCAGAGGATTTGGACGGACTTGGCTACCTTCAAGGTAAGGACGTTGACTTTGTCAACAAGAAGGCGACAGACGGAGTTCTCCTTGCCCATACGGACGGTGGCGTGCCAAATATGTTTGTCACTCTTCCGCAACAAGACGAGTTCACACTTGGTTACACTATCTACTTCTTTGAATTGGCGATTGCCTTGTCTGGCTACCTCAACGGTGTCAATCCATTTGACCAACCAGGTGTAGAAGCTTACAAGAAAAATATGTTTGCTCTTCTCGGCAAACCAGGATTTGAAGAACTGGGTGCAGAATTGAACGCACGACTATAAAAATAAACCAGCTTGGCTAACCAAGCTGGTTTTTTGTGCCCTAAAATAAGGAGTTTCTCTATTAGTAATCTTGGGAGAGGAGAAAGTGGGCGACAGGTTCGTCGATAAAGATGTGATCGACACAGCCTTTTTTAAGGAGAGCGAACAAACTTGGTGCTTTTCCTTCCCCGGTTGCTAAAATGACAATCTCTTTCATCATTTCAAGTTCTTCCAAGGTAATCCCTACCATGCGATTGGACAGGTCTGTTTGAACGGTGTCTCCTTTAAAATCATAAAAGGTAGCCAAGGCATCTCCGATGACCTGATGCTTTAAAATATCCGCCTCTTCAGCTTCTGTTACAAGACCAAGTTGTTTATAGGTAGAAGAAAGAACAGGATTACCAATACTCACGATGGCCAAGTCTACAGACAAGGCTTTTTTGTGTGCCTCTTTGATGAAGCTGGATTGGAGGAGGGCTTGCTTTTGATAGGCAGTATCTGCAATTGCAGGGGCGTAGTAGTAACTTGCCTTGGCTTTAAATTTTTCAGCTAAACGAAAACACAGGTGGTTGGAGTGGAGATGGAGTGCTTCCACATTGGCTCCCCCCATTAGAGGAACAATTGTCAGGTGAGGATAGGAAGCCGGAAGAGCCGCTTGAACACACTCGTATAGAGTTGTTCCCCAACCAATTCCGATTGAACTGAGGGAGTATGCTCGGTGCTGAATAAACTCAGCCAACTCCTGACCGACATTCAGTTTAGCTTGTAAATCCGTTTGGGCTTGAGGAGTGATGATTGCGGTCTGTAAATTATACTTCTCCATCAGTTGTTGACTTAGTTCCAAGAGAGAGGCGGATTGTGGAGCGATATGGATTTGTACAATCTTCCTATTTCTGGCTTCTTTTAAAAAAGTAGCGACTGTAGGTCGGCTGATTTGGAGTTGTTTGGCAATCTCTGTCTGGGTCTGCATTTCCTGATAATAGAGGAGGGCGGTTTGGTAAATTAACTCATCTCGATTTTTCATTTGTTAAATCCTGACCATGTTTTTATATCTATCATATCTTAAAATTTTACATTTGTAAATAGTTGCTAAAAACTATTTTTGCCGAAGGGAAAAAGAGCTATAATAACAGTGAAAAAAAGAAGAAGGAGCAAGATCATGTTAACCCATTCAAAGACATTATTTGCACAAGCAAAGTTGGAAAATTTTGCAATTCCAGCTACAAATTTTATTGATAGTTCATCTGCTCGAACCTATTGCCGAGTGGCAGAGGAACGAGGCTTGCCCTTGATTTTGGCCTTTGCTCAATCCCATAGACATTTTTTAACCTTAGAGGAGGCAGCAGCTATTGGAAAGACAGTGGCAGAGGAAGTCAGCGTGCCGATTGTACTCCATCTAGATCATGGAGAAGATTTAGAGTACGTCGAGCGGGCTATTGAGCTCGGTTTTACCTCTGTGATGATAGATGCCTCCAGAGAGTCTTTTGAGGATAATGTAGTGCTGACTAAGCAGGTAGTCGAACTAGCTCATGCCAAGGGGATTGTGGTAGAAGCAGAATTAGGCCATGTGGGCTCTAATGACCTATCAGAGTCAAGCAAGCTCACAAACTCTATCTACACAGAAGTGGATAAAGTACTCGATTTTATAGAGGCAACTCAGGTAGATTCCCTCGCCATCTCGATTGGAACGGCTCATGGTATTTATAAGGGAGAGCCAAAGATAAACTTTGAGCGTTTAGGGGAAATAGCAGAGCTGACCAGTACGCCCCTGGTCTTACATGGAGGTTCTTCTTCAGGAGATGAAAATTTAGGTAGATGTGCCCGTGAAGGAATTTCCAAAATCAACATTTACTCCGATTTTCTTGTAGGAGCTCAGCAGGAGATTATTGCTCAAGGTGCTCAAGATTATGTTTCTATAAAAGAGGCAGCTGATCAAGGCATGGCTAAAGTCCTGTATCATTACTATGATGTATTTGGAACGAAAGCAGTGGAGGTATAGAATGACAAAATCAAGAGTAAAATCCCCGTTCTTTATGTTTAACCCCAAATCTTATCTGTATGGAGAAGAGTTGCTCAAACTAGCAGAGGTGGCGGAGAAAATGGCAGAGCGTTATCCAGAGATCTCCGTATTTCTAACTTGTCCTGTTGCAGATATTTTTCCTGTCTCGCAGATCACCCGGCGGGTCATCGTGACGGCCCAGCACATGGACGGTATTTGTCCGGGGCGTGGTATGGGGCATGTGTTACCGGAGTCTCTCTATGCGTCAGGGGCTAGAGCTAGTTTTATCAATCATGCAGAACGTCCCATCACATTTGAAGAGATTATCAAGGCTGTTCAACGGGCGCGTGATTTGGGTATGATTACGGTTGTCTGTGCCAATTCGTTACAGGAGGCCAAGGCTATAGCTACCTTGGAACCAGATATTATTTTGTGCGAGCCGACCGAGTTGATCGGAACCGGGCAAACAAGCGACAGCAGTTATATTACCACTACCAATCAGGCTATCAAGGCTATTTCACCAACTACCTTAGTCATGCAGGCTGCAGGGATTTCTAGTCCAGATGACGTCAAGCGGGTGTTTGAATTGGGGGCAGATGGGACAGGTTGTACCAGCGGTATCACGGAAGCAAGAAATCCAGCGGAGATGCTACAAGCTATGATTCAAATGACGGGGCAGGCTAGATAGGAGGAAGTATGAAACTACATAAGGCTAGCTTTACAGTAGATACAGCTGAGGGAAAGGTATCCTATGTGGATATTACTCCTCAGTTGCGACAGATTGTCGAGGAAAGCGGGATTCAGAATGGACTGCTCGCTATATTAACCCCCCACACGACATGCAGTGTTTTTTTCGAGGAATTTGTCCATGATCGAACAGAAGAGGGTGATGAATTTCTTCAGGTAGATTTGAACCATGTGCTAGAAAAGATTGTTCCAACCCACACAGATGATTCTACCTACCTCTATCCAGGTGAGGAACATTATCGCGAGGTAGAGTCTTGGTCAAATGCCTCTGTGTATTTGCCAGGCGGTGACCGCAGGGCCTTGTGGAATGGAGATGCTCACTTAAAAGCCACCCTGATTGGTTCTAACCAAATGGTTGATGTGACAGGTGGAAATCTAGGTGTCGGATCGACAGGATATTACTACTTTGCTGATTTTGACCAAACACGCGCACGCACACGGACCTGTCAAGTAACGGTGTGGGGGATTTAGGTCAGCTTCTTTCTGATTCTATGCTACAATAGTAAGCATGAAACAAATAATTGATACAAAAGAGTACTTTGTCATCGGCGATGTGCATGGAAAGTATACTATGTTGGTTGACCTATTGACAAAGTGGGATCGTGAACGCCAACAGTTGATTTTTCTGGGGGACCTGATTGACCGCGGGGAAGATTCTAAGTCTTGCTTGGAATTGGTGTGTCAGCTGGTAACAGAGGAAGGGGCGATTTGCCTTACTGGCAATCACGAACGGATGCTTTTGGCTTGGCTTGATAATCCAGTTGAACGTTATGATTATTATCATCGAAATGGTGGTGATACGACGATTAACTCTCTGTTGGAGCGCCCTCTGGATACTCCAGTTGATGCTTTGGCAGATGCATATGGAGTGCAGGAGAGCTATCCAGAGCTCATCCAGTTTTTGAAAACCTGTCCTTATCATCTCGAAACAGATACCTATATTTTCGTTCACGCGGGGGTGGACTTAGAACGAGAAGATTGGCGAAACACTAGTAATCACGACAAAGTCTGGCTTCGTACCCCCTTTCATGAAGCAAAGAATAGGACAGGCAAAACCATTGTTTTTGGTCACACTCCTGTTCATAATCTTTTTAATAGCCCTGTTAAGACTAACCAAATCTGGCAGAGTGCTGATCAGAAAATCGGTATAGATGGAGGGGCTGTTTATGGTGGTGTTCTGCATGGTATTGTTTTGGGACCAAGTGGTTTGATTGCTGATTATGCCATATCGCAAATCCTCTACAAGTAACTCATACGGAAGAATGATGCTTTGTTAGGCAATTAACAAGCAGAATATTTTCGAATCCCATATAAATTCGATATAATAAGACCACAAAGGAAGAATGTGTCTATGTATCAAGTGATTAAAATGTATGGAGATTTTGAGCCCTGGTGGTTTGTTGACGGATGGGAAGAGGATATAGTGAAACAAAAAAGCTTCTCATCATACGAAGAGGCGCTCAGCTATTATCAAAAGGAATGGGCGTATCTTTCTGAGGAGTATTCAGAAAAGAAGAGTCAACATGGCATGATGACAGCTTTTTGGGATCCGACGGATCGGTACTGGTGTGAAGAGTGCGATGAATATCTCCAACGCTTCCATTCTCTAATGTTGATTGAATCTAGAGAACTGTTGCCTCAAGTTTTACAAGAGTGTGACATGAGCAGACGTGTCCGCCCTTGTCAATTAAGAAATACAAAAAAGCTCGGTTAGTTCGAGCTTTTTGTTGTCTGAAAATGCAGGCTCATGGTCTGGCTATTCAGCTCCACCTGAGCACCAATCGTAATGGTAAAGAGGGGCTGGGTATGGGCAAAGTCCAAATTGTAGAGAACAGGAATTTTTTTGAGAAGGGGGTGCTTGTCCAAAATCGCCAGCAGAATTTCCTCAGTCATCTTGGTTTCCTTTGGAAACCGTCCAAAGACGACCGCCTGCGGATTGGGATAAGCTTGCAGAAGGGCAGTCAAGTGGCGAGCGATAATGAGATAATCGTCGTCTTCCGCCTCCTCCAAAAATAGAATATACTTGTCTGGCTTTGGAGCGAACTCTGTCCCAGTCAGCAAGTTGAGGGTTGAGATGTTTCCGCCTATGGCAATACCAGAGGCACGGCCCGGATTGTAGACTTTCCAGTCAGTTGGGTAAAAGGTGCGAGGAGTGTCTGGTAGGTACCAAGCATCGCTAGACCATTCTGGACTAGGTGTCAGTTCATAGGAATCTAGTGTCACAGCCTTGAGCCAGGCTTCTGTTTGATACTCTTGACCCTGCACCATTTTGAAGCTTGAATAGGCTGGACCCATGTAGGTTGGCATACCTGTCTTGGCATAGATGGCATTGAGCAGGGCAGTCGTGTCTGAATAGCCACAGAAAATCTTCGGATGACGGGCAATCAGGTCAAAATCCAGATAGGGCAGCAGTTCGTTAGAGTTAAAACCACCAATGGTTGTCAGAATGGCATCAACCGACTCATCCGCAAAAGCGGCTTCCAAGTCCACTACCCGACTGGCAATGGGAGCCGAATCGAAAATATCGTTTTCAAAATAATGTTCCGAGAAGGAGAGCTTGAAACCTAGGTCTTCTAGTCTTTCCTTGGCAGCAAGATTGGCTTCAAAACCACCAATCCTTTCAATAGATGAAGAGGGACTGACTACGCGTATGTGGTCGCCTTTTTTTAATTTTTTCATAGGAACCTCCAAGCTTTTTTATTTATTGTAACAAAAAATCATAAAAAGACAAGCTGACTTACGAATAAATAAAATGAGGAGGATATATGATTCAAAAACGAGCACAAAAATTGATTGCGGAGGCAGTGGGGGAGCGGGTCAGTGACCTCTACCTTGTTCCGCGAGCAGACCAGTATCAACTCTACCGACGAATTATGGACGAACGCCAGTTTGTCGGAGAATTGGAAGAAGCAGAAGTGACAGCTTTGATCAGTCATTTTAAGTTTGTGGCCGGTCTCAATGTCGGTGAAAAACGGCGGAGTCAGCAGGGCTCTTGCGACTATGACTACGGTGACGGGGAGATTTCCCTTCGCCTGTCAACTGTCGGTGACTATCGTGGCAGGGAGAGCTTGGTTATCCGTTTCCTCTATGACAATGACCATGACCTCAAGTTCTGGTTTGAGGCGGCGGAGCGAATTACCGAAGAAATCAAGGGACGAGGGCTCTATCTTTTTTCGGGTCCAGTCGGCTCTGGCAAGACCACACTCATGTATCACCTTGCCAGACTGAAGTTCCCAGATAAACAAATTTTGACCATTGAAGATCCTGTGGAAATCAAGCAGGAGGGGATGTTGCAACTCCAACTCAACGAAGCGATTGGTGCTAGCTATGACAATCTCATCAAGCTGTCCCTTCGTCACAGGCCGGACTTGTTGATTATCGGAGAGATTCGGGATGCGGAAACGGCTCGGGCAGTCATTCGGGCCAGTCTGACAGGGGCGACTGTCTTTTCAACTGTTCATGCCAAGTCTATTTCGGGTGTCTATGCTCGGATGATAGAGCTGGGTGTCAGTCCGGAAGAACTTGCCCATGCTTTACAAGGCATTGCCTATCAACGATTGATTGGGGGAGGAGGTGTTGTTGATTTTGCCAGTGAAAACTTCCAAAACCATTCCGCAGACCAGTGGAATGCGCAGATTGATCAGCTTCTTGCAGCAGGACATATCAGTCCTCGGCAGGCGGAAACCGAGAAAATTGACCTTGGACGGTCAGCGTAAGGTTATTCAACTCTTCCAGAACCTCTTTTCCAGTGGCTTTCATCTGGCAGAAATCGTAGATTTTCTCAGGAGAAGTCGGTTGTTGGCCGAGTCTTATACGGATGTCTTGCAGGCTGGCTTACTGGCAGGAAAGCCTCTTTCTAGCCTCTTGTCCGATTTGAACTTTTCAGACAGCGTGGTCACGCAGGTGGCTTTGTCGGAAGTTCATGGTAATACGGGCTTGAGTTTGAGTCATATTCAGTTCTATCTGGAAAATGTCAGCAAGGTTCGTAAAAAGCTGATTGAGGTGGCGACCTATCCGATAATCTTGCTTGGTTTTCTGCTTTTGATTATGCTAGGCTTGAAAAACTATCTTCTGCCCCAGTTGGAGGAAGGCAATGCTGCGACTATGCTGATAAATCATCTGCCGACTATCTTCTTATCCCTCTGTGGACTTAGTTTGGTGTCGGTCTTAGCTGGTCTTGTTTGGTATAGGAAAAGCAATAAAATCAAGGTCTTTTCCTGCTTAGCAGCTCTGCCATTTTTCGGAAAACTCATCCAAACCTACCTGACGGCCTATTACGCCAGGGAGTGGGGGAGTTTGATTGGGCAAGGTTTGGACCTGCCGCAGATTGTGGGCTTGATGCAGGAGCAGCAATCGCAGCTCTTTCGAGAGATTGGTCAGGACCTGGAGCAGTCTCTTTCCAATGGTCAGAGCTTTCACGAACACATTAAGACCTATGCCTTTTTTAAGCGGGAGCTGAGTTTGATTGTCGAGTATGGTCAGGTCAAATCCAAGTTGGGGAGCGAGTTGACAGTCTATGCGGCAGAGTGTTGGGAGGATTTTTTCTCCCGGGTCAATAGAGCCATGCAGCTGATTCAACCGCTGGTCTTTCTCTTTGTGGCCTTAATGGTCGTTCTCATCTACGCAGCCATGTTGCTGCCGATTTATCAAAATATGGAGTTATAAAATGAAAAAGTTAATTGAAATGAAGGTAAAAGCGTTCACTCTGGTGGAAATGTTAGTCGTTTTGGGGATCATTAGCCTGCTCTTGCTCCTCTTTGTGCCAAATTTGAGCAAACAAAAAGAAGCGATTAAAGAGTCCGGGGGTACAGCTGTCGTCAAAGTCGTGGAAAGCCAGATGGAACTTTATGCATTAGAGCATGATAAGGAAGCTACGGTAGCAGATTTGCAGGCAGCTGGCTATATTACTGAGAAACAAGCAGAAGAGTATGCTAAGGCGAAAAAATAAGGCTTTCACGCTTTTGGAAAGTCTACTGACCTTATTTGTTGTTAGTTTTTTAGCAGTTTCTTTGTCGGGAACAGTGCAGACCGTCTTTCAGTCTGTTCAAGAAGAGATTTTTCTCTGGGAATATGAAGCCATCTACAAAGATAGTCAGAAATTGGCTGCTAGTTCTCACCAGTCAGTTAGCCTGACTATCGGCGAACAACAAGTGACAAATGGTCATCAGATGGTGAAAGTACCTAGAAGTGTAGAAGTATTGGAAGGGAAGGCCATCACATTTGAAGAAAATGGAGGAAATTCTTCTCTGACCAAGATTCGTTTTCGGCTTAGTCGAAAAATAGTCACGTATCAATTATATATAGGGAGTGGTCGCTATAAGAAAACAGAAGAATAAGGCTTATATTTTGCTAGAAAGTCTGGTTGCCCTTGCGACCCTAGTGACTATTTGCAGCTTGATTTTATCAGCTGTGGATGCAGGTCGTAGGCGACAGGCTTGGGAATTGGAACAACAGGAGGTTCTCAATCTAGCACAGATGGCTGTTCAGACCGGGCAAGATAACCTAGCCTTAAACGGTGTTACAGTTCAGGTTCAACGAACTGCGGAAAGAGTTGCGGTTTTCCACGAGGGAAAGGAGGTTCTATCAGTTGTTAAAAAGTAAAATTCCTGCTTTTACTCTCTTGGAATGCTTGGTAGCCTTAGTCATCCTATCAGGAAGTCTTCTGGTCTTTGAAGGCTTGTCAAAACTGTTGGTTCAAGAAGCACATTACCAACGTCAATCTGTTCAAAAGGAATGGTTGGTCTTCTCTAGTCAATTGCGGTCGGAGTGGGACCAGTCGGATTTAGTTAAGGTTGAAAATGGCAAGGTCTATGTCAATAAGGATGGACAAGCATTAGCCTTCGGCAAGTCACGGTCAGATGATTTTCGGAAAACCAATGATAGGGGACAGGGCTACCAGCCTATGCTTTATCAGGTGGACAGCGCAGCTATTTCCCAAGAAAACCAGCTGGTGCGCATCGACTTTAGCTTTAAAAACGGAGAGGAGCGGACCTTTATCTATGCT
Organism: Streptococcus suis; assembly: GCF_024509525.1. Classification (GTDB taxonomy): domain Bacteria; phylum Bacillota; class Bacilli; order Lactobacillales; family Streptococcaceae; genus Streptococcus; species Streptococcus suis_AC. The sequence goes on along the minus strand of NZ_JAMWEM010000004.1, from coordinate 191,973 downwards.
TTTAAAGAAAAAAGTTAAGGCGGGTATCCTGCTCTATGCCCTTTTGATGCTGGCTGTTTTTAGTCTTTTGCTTCAGTTTTATCTAAACCGCCAAGAGGCTGAGAGTCGCTTGGTTCAGGTGGCAAGGCAAGAAACGACTGCTTATATCATGGCTCAGATGGTCTTGGAACAAGTTGAAGAAGACTTGCAGGAGCGTGTAGCGATTGCCAATAAGGAGGCTCGTCAAACAGATGAAATGAAGGAAGATAAAGAAACAGCTAGTGAAACGGCTAATATTAAGGAAGAAGGGGAGGTTCAAGAAACAATCAGCACCAAGCAAGAATCAACTGCAAAATCAGTTGACACATCATCTACTCAAGATGTGGAAAGCAAACCGATAGAAGATAAGGGGACGGTCACTTTTCAAGAGGGTCAGGCTAGTTATCATGTCAAAAACAAGCAAGTAAGGATTATCGTAGCATTAGGGAAGGGAGGATCCTATCACTATCAATTTCCGGTTGTATTAGCATTAAAAGGAGAGTAAGCAGTTTGCTCTCCTTTTTGGTGCAAACTTTGTGAAATTTTGATATGATAAGGATATGAATTTTGAAAAGATCGAACAGGCTTATGACCTGCTATTAGAAAACGTACAGACTATCCAAAACCAGCTAGGCACCAATATCTATGATGCCATGATTGAGCAAAATGCTGCTTACGTAGCTGGTCAGCATGAGACGGACCTTGTTGTCAATAATAACAAGACCTTGAAACAACTAGGCTTAACTAAAGAAGAATGGCGCCGTGCCTTCCAATTCCTACTCGTCAAGGCCAATCAGACAGAGCCTATGCAGTACAATCACCAGTTTACGCCAGACTCTATCGGCTTTCTCCTATCTTTCCTAGTAGACCAACTAGTATCTACTCCGAAAGTGACGGTCCTGGAAATTGGTTCGGGGACAGGCAATTTGGCTCAGACCATTCTCAATGCCAGCCAGAAAGAGTTGGACTACTTGGGGATTGAAGTGGATGACCTCTTGATTGATTTGTCGGCCAGTATGGCGGATGTCATGCAGGCAGAGATTTCTTTTGCCCAGGGCGATGCGGTACGTCCGCAGATTTTGAAGGAAAGTCAAGTAATTTTGGGAGATTTGCCTATTGGCTACTATCCAGATGATCAGATTGCCAGCCGTTATCAGGTTGCCAGTCCAACTGAGCATACCTACGCCCATCATTTACTCATGGAACAGTCCCTCAAATATCTGGAAAAAGATGGCTTTGCTATTCTCTTGGCTCCAAATGATTTATTGACTAGTCCGCAGAGTGACTTGTTGAAAGGTTGGTTACAGGAAGAAGCCAATATCGTTGCCATGATTGCCCTGCCATCAAGTCTCTTTGGAAAAGCTGCCATGGCCAAGTCCATTTTCGTATTGCAAAAGAAAGCGGCTAGACCTCTAGCGCCATTTGTCTATCCCTTGCAGAGCTTACAAGAACCAGAAGCTATTCAGAACTTTATGGTCAATTTTAAAAATTGGAAGCAAGAAAATGCAATTTAGGTAAAAATCTGTTATACTAGTTAGGAAAACGCTTTAAAAAGGGGAACACTATGTCAAAAACAATTGCGATTAACGCAGGTAGTTCAAGTTTGAAATGGCAACTATATCAAATGCCAGAAGAAATCGTCTTAGCAAAAGGGATTGTTGAGCGTATCGGCTTGAAGGATTCAATTGTCACAGTAAAATTTGGTGATCAGAAAGCTGAACAGGTCTTGGATATTGCTGATCATGTACAAGCAGTAAAAATATTGTTGGAAGACTTGCTCAAGCACAATATTATTGCCGATTTCTCAGAAATTACAGGCGTTGGTCACCGTGTAGTAGCAGGTGGTGAAGTCTTCAAGGATTCAGTTGTCATTACGGATGAAGCGTTGAAACAAATTGAAGATCTATCTAGCCTTGCCCCACTTCACAACCCAGCCAATGCTGCTGGTATCCGTGCTTTCAAGGACATCTTGCCAGACGTAACAAGTGTGGCTGTTTTTGATACAGCGTTTCACACTAGTATGCCTAAGCATGCCTACCTATACCCAATTCCACAAAAGTATTATACTGATTACAAAGTGCGCAAATATGGAGCCCACGGGACAAGTCATTTCTATGTTGCTCATGAAGCAGCGAAAGTTTTGGGGCGTCCAATTGAAGAATTGAAATTAATTACAGCCCATATCGGCAATGGTGTATCCATTACTGCGAACTACCATGGTCAATCAGTTGACACTTCTATGGGCTTCACTCCGCTTGCAGGTCCTATGATGGGGACTCGTTCAGGTGATATTGATCCGGCTATTATCCCTTACTTGATTGAAAATGTTGAGGGTTTAAATGATGCGGCGGATGTGGTTAACGTACTTAATAAGCAGTCTGGTTTGTTAGGTGTGTCAGGCCTTTCTAGTGATATGCGCGATATTGAGGCTGGTTTGCAAGATAAAAATCCAGATGCAGTCTTGGCTTATAATATCTTTATTGATCGCATCAAGAAGTTCATCGGTCAATATCTCGCTGTTCTTAATGGCGCAGATGCTATTGTCTTCACTGCAGGGATGGGTGAAAATGCACCACTTATGCGAAACGATGTCATTGAAGGTTTGTCTTGGTTTGGAATTAAATTAGATCCAGCGAAAAACGTGTTTGGCAACTACGGGGATATTTCAACACCTGAGTCAAAAGTTCGCGTTCTGGTTATTCCAACTGATGAAGAATTGGTTATTGCACGTGAAGTGGGACGTTTGAAATAAAATGGAAGAGCTGGGTATCCAGCTTTTTCTTTCTTCTCTGGTGTAGTCAGAGATTATTGGATATGATAAAATAAGGGAAGAGACTAGCCTTCATAGGAAGACAGTTAAAGGCTATTTTCTTATGAATGTCTTGTAAAAAATGTGAATTTGAGCACTCAAAGACAATAGGCTCTCTGCAGTTACTTCTAGTAAGGGTGAGGATATGAATTATCAAGAAATAATGAGTTGGTTAGAGGAACGGCCTCAACTGGCCTTTGATAAGGGAGTGGCCCGTGTGCAGTGGCTACTAGACCAGCTGGGCAATCCGGAAAAACGCCTGGCTACGATTCATGTGGTCGGGACTAATGGAAAGGGCTCGACTGTTGCCTACTTGGAGGCCATGTTTCAGGAGGCAGGCTATCGGGTCGGTCGCTTTACTTCGCCCTCTATCATTGATTTCCGCGAGCAGATTGTCTATCAGGGTCAGATGATTTCCGAGGCGGATTTGCTGGCTCTTGTAACCAAACTCCAGCCCCTCATCGCTCGTCTGCCGAAAGAAACAGACTTGCAAGAGGCATCTGACTTTGAAATCATCGTCGTGACTATGCTGGTTTATTTTGCAGACTACGTCCAGCCAGACCTGGTCCTCATCGAAGCAGGCATGGGCGGCTTGCTAGATGCGACCAACGTCCTGCATCCCCTGGCGGTGATTATTGCCTCTATCGGACTGGATCACCAGGCCTTTTTGGGGCAGACCCACGCAGAGATTGCTGGCCACAAAGTTGGTGTCCTTAAGCCTGGCGTCCCCCTCATCTATGCGACGGAGCAGCCAGCAGTTGCCTCTGTCTTTGAGCAGGCTGCTAAGACCTTGGGCAGCCCCACCTACCGATTGGGGCGGGATATGGTTTTGGAAAATAGCAGAGCAGGCTGGCAGATTCAGACCCCTCAAGGCAGTTTGAGGGATGTGCAGTTGCTCATGACAGGTCAGCACCAGGCTCAAAATGCAGCCTTGGCCGTCACCACAGCCTTCCTACTGGCAGAAGAATTTCCCAAGCTTACTCCAGAAACTATGCGAGCAGGATTGGCGAAGACTTTTTGGCCAGGCAGGCAAGAATTGATTGGGCCAAATCTGCTACTAGACGGAGCTCATAATGATGAGAGCATTGCTGCCCTCTGCCAGACCTTGCAGACGGAGTATGCAGATAAGGAAATTACCATTCTCTTTGCGGCTATTGCGACCAAACCAGTTGAAACCATGCTCCGTCAACTAGCTGCAGTCGGTCAGGTGACCGTCACGAGTTTTGATGACCCGCGAGCTCTAGCTTTGGAGAATTATCCAACCAGCTATCCCTCGATTGCTTCCTTTGAAGACTGGTTGGCCGATGTTGACCGAACTCGAAAGGACACCTTGTATGTCGTGACAGGCTCCCTCTACTTTATTGCCCCAGTACGCAAATACATTTTGAATTAATAGTTGAAAAAGACCTCACCAATGTTTATCTGGTGAAGTCTTTTTTTATGTATATGAGGCATCAAGTTTTTGTTGCGATATTTTTAACAAACGTATTATTGTCCGATGGTATTGTAGATCAGTAAGCCTAACTTGTCGAATCGGCTGGTATAGGTTAAACTATTACTTCCGGTATATTGAGTTAGCAATGCTACAGCAACAGATTGCCCATTGCGTGTAATAATGGCGATGTCATTCTCAACACCATAGCCACTATGATTTCCTGGCTTATCAAATACTACAGCATATTGTTTGATACTTGCAGTCAACCAATATGCGTAATAATTATTAGATAAATCATTTCTCATCTGTCCATCGGCACCAGTGCTGATCAGCGTTTTGTTTAATATATTTGTCATTAAGTCCGCCGCTTCTTGAGCGGAGATATAGTTATCGAGCCCTGCTGCAATAGCTACAGGATCGTGCATATAGCGTTCCATAGTTGTTTTTGTGTAGCCTAATTTACGGATTTCAGCATTAACAGCATCAACACCGCCGATTTGTCTCATAATAATATTTGTAGCAGTATTGTCACTGGTTTCCACCATGAAACGAGCAATTTGTCCGATAGTGAATGTTTGACCAGCAGCATTTCCTAAACTTTGTGAGGCTGTAACAATATCACTTGCTTTGATGGTATATGGAGCGCTTAGGTTTAATTCTCCTCTGTGTGCCTTGTTGTAAGCTGCGGCTAGAATGAATAATTTAATGGTAGAAGCAGACCGTTGGATGCGATCATTAGTTTGAATGAATTCAGTACCACTAGTAGAACGGACATAGAAAGAATGTTCGCCTGGTACAGTTCCAAATAAATTGTTGAAGTGGCCCAAGATTGTCTGTAATTGCTGTTGTATTCCAGGTCTTTGGCTAGCGACTTGTACAGTAATTTTCCGAGAGTCCACACCTACAAGTGTTCCATCTTTTAATTCATAATAGGTATGAACTTGATAAATTCCGCTAGCGAATCCATGATTAGACAAGCGAGTTAAAGCAGAGTGTTTCCCGCTCCCAAGAGACGTTGCATCATACCAATGTAAATCATCTTGTCCATTTTGTTCAGACCAAACAGCAACTTTTACTTTTGCAATTCCTCGTGACGCATAGGCATCAGAAATCGAAGTTGTAAAAGTCCAGTTTGTGGGATTTACACTCGATAGGGTAACAGTTCCGATTACTTGCGGGACAGTGACGGTAGTGGATGTACTAGATAGGAATTGCAGGTCGCCAGCATTGTTTTTATAGTAAGCGTGAATGACATATTTTCCGCTTGTATATTTATGATTAGATGCACGAATATCAACACGATAGGTTCCGTCTGTTTGTTTTTGGGCAGTATACCAAACGATATCATCTTGCCCATTATGTTCAGACCAGACAGGAATTAGCAACTCTTTCATCCCCCCTGGAGTTAATAGGTTGGAGATTTTTACAGTGAAGCTTGCTTGCTTTGTATTTACATTTACGATATTCAAGTTAGCTTTGGCCTTTGCTTGAGGCAGGGTCGCAGTTTGAGTAGCTACATTGAACATCTGTCCAGCATTATTCTCAATATAGAGATGGAATTGATATTGCCCTCCTAAATCAAGATGCTTGGAGGATGAAATCTGAAGTGAGTAAGTTCCATCGCTATTTTGGGTAACAGGATACCAAACAATATCATCCTGGCCATTTGCAACACTCCAAACAGCAAGTTTGATGGATTTTATAGTGTTAGCCTGTGTGACATTGGTTACATTAGCGGTAAAGGTAGTATCGTTTAGAACTGTGACGTCTAACTTAGCAGAGGGTGATTGCTCAGTAGGAGCAACGATAGTTTGCCCTTTTTCCAATCCATAGAAAGCAACACCTTCTTTCTTCCAACCACTTTTTCCTAGGACATTATACTCGTTAAAGTCGCTAGTATATAAGTGTCGCTGGATTCCGCTATGGTAGAGTCGGTAAATTGGTATTGGACCAAATGAACGATATGCTATTCCTTCTTGCTTCCAACCACGGCTTGCTAAAACCTGATATTCATTGAGGTCTCGTGTATAAAGGTGTACTTTTAAGCCTGGATTATATAGACGGTACACAGGGTCACCGTCTGTTAGACTAGTTGTCCAAGCAACTCCTTCCTGGTTCCACCCTCTTCCTGCAAGGATAGAGTATTCGGTCGTGTCTCGTGTATAAAGATGGACTTTTAAAAATGGGTTATATAAACGGTAGAGTGAAGGTTGGCCGCTTAAAGTTGAACTACTTTCAGTTGATGGTTGTTCTTGTGAAGTAATAGTTACATCAGTGTCAGAAGTTGAACTAGACTGCATAGTAGATGAGCTTGACGGTTCGAGTGCAGTTGATGTTGAAGTGCTGGTCGACGATGTTGTAGAGGTGCTATCAGAACTTGAACTAGTATTTGCTTGGGAAGAAGTAGTTGTATCTGAAGAGTTAGTGCTATCGACAGAAGTAGTCGATAGTGAAGTGTTACTCTCGCTTACCACCGTCTCGGCTAGTATGTCGGGAATATATATATATATATATTGCTTAAGATTAGGGAGAAGGCTAACAAAGTATAGATAGACTTTGTAACAATATTCTTTTTCATAATTTGCAACAAACCTCCATTTGTTATTTTTTATAGGGGACCTCTAAAAAATAATTTTCTAAAATTTAAAATGTTGATTTAACAAGGATTTCGTAACTCCAAATTCGCAACTTTGGGAGTTTTTAGAGATCCCTATTATAGTAACATATTTGTTTACAAATGTAAATGAAAATATAGGGAAGGGATTTATAGCAAGTTGACACGGAAGACTCCGTAATTCTATCTGTTAAGCGAAAAGGGAGACCTACAGTTTCTAGATTCTCTAGTTTCCATTTTTATATCAAGGAAAAAATCACTGCCTTAAAACAGTGATTCTAAGATAAATTAGTAATTCTTGATTAAATCGACAGTCGAACGGTCCAGTTTTTTGACGATAGCTTGCAAGAATGCTTGAGCCTGTAGGAAATCGTCCATATTATAGAGGGTTTGATGGGAATGGATATAACGGGCACAGACTCCGATTGTTGTCGAAGGGATTCCGTGGTTTTTCAGGTGGGCTGCTCCCGCGTCTGTACCGCCCTTGGCACAATAGTATTGGAATTTAATACCCGCTTCTTCAGCAGTGGTCAGCAGGAAATCTTTCATGTTTTTCAACATAATATGCCCTGGGTCGTAGAAACGCAAGAGGGTGCCGTCGCCAATTTTTCCCTGTTCCCCGAAGATGTCCCCAGCAGGTGAGCAGTCAACCGCTAGGAAAATTTCTGGGTCAAACTTGGTCGTAGAAGCATGGGCACCCCGCAGACCAACTTCTTCTTGCACATTAGCCCCAGCGATGAGCTGGTTTGGCAAGCTCTGTCCAGAAAGACTTTCGAGGAGTTCGGTTACCATGAGGACGCCGAAACGGTTGTCCCAAGCTTTTGAGATGACATTTTTTCTGTTAGCTGTCAAAATGGTTTCATTTTTAGGAATGAGAAGGTCGCCAGGACGGATACCGAAAGCCATAGCCTCGTCTTTTGAAGCAAAGCCAGCGTCAAAAATGACCTCTGCAACACTTGGTAGGCTCGGTCCATTTCCACCACGGGAGAGGTGGGGAGGCATGGAGCCTGAGATAGCAGGAATGATGCGGCCGTCTTGTAAATGCAGATTGAAGGCCTGACTGGATACCACCAAAGGATTCCAGCCACCGAGTTCGACCACACGGAAGGTCCCGTCTTCTTTAATCTGGCTAATCATAAAACCAACCTCGTCCATGTGGGCAGCTACCATGATGCGTGGGGCATTTTCAACAGTTGATTCCTTGATGCCGAAAATCCCGCCCAGACCGTCAGTTTCCACTCGGTCCACATGGGGTGTAATGCGGCTGCGAATATGGTCGCGGACAGGCCCTTCAAAACCAGCCACACCTTGCAGTTCAGTCACTTCTTTTATCTTATCAAATAGGGCCATCGAATTTCTCCTCCATGAAGTTGTTGCTACTATTTTACCATGAATTATGATAAAATGGTTAGCATGAGTAAGAAAAAGACAGCCTTGCTAGCAGGCTTAGTCGGAGCAGGAGTGCTCGCAGCTAGTGCTCAGTTTTACCGAAAAACGCAGGAAGAACGAAAGAAATCTCAGGCTCTCCAGGCTGTGCGTGATTTTTTTGCGGAGCAAGGAAGTATTGCGACGGTCTATGTCAACGAAACAGAGTCCAGCAAGGACTATCTCACAGGCGGTGTGGTCATGGAGGACGGTCGTGTCTTTCTTTTTGAAAATACCAGAGGTGAGATTGCTTATCAGGAGGAAATCAGATGATTTTCCCTAAAAAGTATGAAGAAGTTGCAGACCTGATTGCTGACGGCCAGCCTACTGTTTTTCTCTTTATGACCAGCTGGTGCGGGGACTGCCACTACATCAAACCTCATTTGGAAGCGATAGAGGCCCGGTTTCCAGGTTTTCGTTTTGTCCAATTGGACCGCGATGACTTCATGCCGCTAGCACAGGAATGGAATATCTTTGGCATTCCAAGCCTAGTTGTCTTGAAAGACTCTCAGGAAATCGGCAGATTTGTTGATAAAAACCGCAAGACAAAAGAAGAGATAATTGGATTTTTAGAAGGAATAAACGGATGATTTTTACATATAATAAAGAACACGTCGGCGATGTCCTCATGGTCATTGTTGCAGAAGACAAGGGGCAGGCTGTCCAATTTGAACGCAAAGGCAAGGTGGCACGTGTCTTCCTGTCAGAAACGGGACAAACAGTCGCTTGGAATATCTTTGAAGCATCAAGTTTGGTTGAGCTTGCTGGCAATGGTCAAGTTTTCTTGACAGACGAGCAAGTTATAACCCTGAACGCAGCATTGGTAAAAGAAGGTTTTGCAGAAACCTTGGTCAATGATGCGACACCGAAGTTTGTCGTCGGTCAGATTGTGGAACTGGTTCCGCACCCAGACAGTGACCACCTCAATATCTGCCAGGTCAATGTCGGTGACAAAACAGTGCAAATCGTAGCCGGTGCCCCAAATGCTACCCAAGGCTTGAAAACCATTGTGGCTCTTCCGGGGGCAATGATGCCGAGCGGTAGCCTGATTTTCCCAGGGAAGTTGCGTGGCGAGGATAGCTTTGGTATGATGTGTAGCCCGCGTGAATTGGCTCTACCAAACGCACCACAAGTCCGTGGGATTATCGAACTAGACGACAACGCAGTGGTCGGAGAAGCCTTTGATCCAGCAAAACACTGGAAGGGATAGAAAAAGAAAGTGGATTTTCCGCTTTTTTGCATTGTCCTACGAATAGATAAGTAGGAGGATATAATATGTATAATAAAGTTATTGCAATCGGTCGCTTGACAGCCCAACCTGAACTCACTCAAACACCAACTGGCAAAAATTTGACTCGTGTAACTGTCGCAGTCAATCGCCGATTTAAGACAGAAAACGGTGAACGGGAAGCAGATTTTCTCAATGTTATTTTCTGGGGCAAACTGGCAGAAACACTTGTGTCCTATGGCAGCAAGGGTAGCCTGATTTCTATTGATGGTGAGTTGCGGACCCGTAAATACGAAAAAGACGGCAGCAACCACTATGTGACCGAAATCTTAGGTCAATCCTTCCAGTTGCTCGAAAGCCGTGCCCAACGTGCCATGCGAGAAAATAATACTGGCGATGACCTGGCTGATTTGGTTCTGGAAGAGGAAGAATTGCCGTTTTAAGATGAAATCAGCCTTTAGACCGATGGAGAGTTTTGAAAAGTAGGATATACTATAGTCAATCCTATATATTTTTCATAATCTCCTTAAAACGCCAGCGAAAGTTGGTGTTTTTTTTGCGATTCCGACCTAAGACTGATTTTGCCAGTGTCGGTAAAAACTTCTTGACTATTTTTGACCAAGTGATACAATAGGAGATGTGAATTAGCACTCGTAGATGGAGAGTGCTAAAAACACCAGGAGGTAATAAAATGTTAAAACCATTAGGCGACCGTATGGTCGTAAAAATTGAAGAAAAAGAACAAACAGTTGGAGGCTTTGTCCTTGCTGGTGCCAGTCAAGAAAAGACCAAGGAAGCAAAAGTTCTTGCGGTCGGCCAAGGAATTCGCACCTTGAACGGTGACTTGATTGCACCGAGTGTTGCAGTTGGTGATAAGGTCTTGGTCGATGCCTTTGCAGGTATAGAAGTCAAGGACGGCGAGCAGACTGTCCATGTTGTTCGCGAAGCGGATATTTTAGCGATTATCGAGTAAGAGAAGGAAGGTAAAGAACATGGCAAAAGATATTAAATTTGCAGCAGATGCCCGCGAAAGCATGGTCCGTGGTGTTGACATTTTGGCGAATACAGTTAAAGTTACCTTGGGGCCAAAAGGTCGTAATGTTGTATTGGAAAAGGCTTACGGCTCACCCCTCATTACCAATGATGGTGTGACCATTGCTAAAGAGATTGAGTTGGAAGACCATTTTGAAAATATGGGGGCTAAACTGGTGTCTGAAGTGGCGTCAAAAACCAACGATATTGCTGGTGACGGAACAACGACCGCCACTGTTTTGACACAAGCTATTGTCCGTGAAGGTTTGAAAAATGTCACAGCGGGTGCCAACCCAATCGGTATCCGTCGTGGTATCGAAACTGCGGTGGCTACTGCAGTGGAAGCCTTGAAAACACAGGCTATCCCAGTTTCGGGCAAGGAAGCTATTGCTCAGGTTGCTGCCGTATCTTCTCGCTCTGAAAAAGTCGGTCAGTACATCTCAGAAGCTATGGAAAAAGTCGGTAACGACGGTGTCATTACCATTGAAGAATCACGGGGTATGGAAACGGAACTGGATGTGGTTGAAGGTATGCAGTTTGACCGTGGCTACCTCTCTCAGTATATGGTAACAGACAATGAAAAAATGGTGGCAGAACTTGAAAATCCATTTATCTTGATTACAGATAAGAAGATTTCCAACATTCAGGACATCTTGCCTCTCTTGGAAAGCATTCTCCAAACCAATCGTCCGCTCTTGATTATCGCAGATGATGTGGACGGCGAAGCCCTTCCAACCCTTGTCCTCAACAAGATTCGCGGGACCTTCAATGTGGTAGCGGTTAAGGCACCAGGTTTTGGGGATCGTCGTAAAGCTATGTTGGAAGACATTGCGATTCTGACTGGTGGTACGGTTATCACAGAAGATTTGGGCTTGGAGCTCAAAGATGCGACTATCGAAGCGCTTGGTCAAGCAGCTAAGGTTGCGGTGGATAAGGACAATACGACTATTGTAGAAGGTGCGGGTAATCCAGAAGCTATTGCCAATCGTGTAGCGGTGATTAAGTCACAGATTGAAGTGACGACTTCTGAATTTGACCGTGAAAAACTGCAAGAACGCTTGGCTAAATTGGCTGGTGGTGTAGCGGTGATTAAGGTCGGTGCGGCGACTGAAACGGAGTTGAAAGAAATGAAACTCCGCATCGAGGACGCCCTCAACGCAACCCGTGCGGCTGTGGAAGAAGGAATCGTATCAGGTGGTGGTACAGCCCTTGTCAACGTCATCGACAGCGTGGCACAGTTGGACCTAAGCGGTGATGAAGAAACAGGTCGCAACATCGTACTTCGTGCTTTGGAAGAGCCTGTGCGTCAGATTGCCTACAATGCAGGGTATGAAGGATCTGTCGTCATCGATAAATTGAAGAATTCTGACCTCGGTACAGGTTTCAACGCTGCGACTGGCGAGTGGCTCAACATGATTGAGGCTGGCATCATCGATCCGGTCAAGGTGACACGCTCGGCTCTGCAAAATGCCGCTTCTGTAGCCAGCTTGATTTTGACAACCGAAGCAGTCGTTGCCAACAAACCAGAACCAGCCACACCAGCTATGCCACAAGGTATGGATGGTATGGGAATGGGGTACTAAGAGAAATGACCTCACTATAACTGATGGAGGACACCTTGAAAGTTGGACAGGATCCAAACTTTCAGGGTGTTTTCTATGTTCAATTGAGCCAGATTACTTTACCGCTGGTGTGAGTGAAGTGTCTAGCCAAAATTTTGTTCTACCCATGGCGATACCTTGTAGTGTGAAGATAACTTTGTTTTGTGCCCTCATCTGTCACCTGCACTTTGAAAACATTGAAAAACTTGAAATAACAGCTAGAATTCGTTGACAAGCTAAGTTTGAATGTGGTATTATAATAAACGGTATTGTTTACCCCATTTGAAAGGCCCCGGAACCTTCCAAATACCCGCGGACCGGAACATCCGCCCAGTAAACAAAAACGATTCGTATAGGAGAAATCATGAACAAAACAACATTTATGGCTAAACCAGGCCAAGTTGAACGTAAATGGTATGTAGTAGACGCTACTGATGTACCTCTTGGACGCCTTTCAGCAGTAGTTGCTAGCGTTCTTCGCGGTAAAAACAAACCAACTTTCACACCTCACACTGATACTGGTGACTTCGTTATCGTTATCAACGCTGAGAAAGTGAAATTGACTGGTAAAAAAGCAACTGACAAAGTGTACTACACTCACTCATTGCACCCAGGTGGTTTGAAATCAATCACAGCTGGTGAATTGCGTTCTAAAAACGCTGTTCGTTTGATTGAAAAATCAGTTAAAGGTATGCTTCCACACAACACACTTGGTCGTGCACAAGGCATGAAGTTGAAAGTGTTTGTAGGTAGCGAGCACACTCACGTTGCACAACAACCAGAAGTACTTGATATTTCAGGTCTTATCTAAGGGAAAGGACGTAATCTAAATGGCACAAGCACAATACACAGGTACTGGTCGTCGTAAAAACGCGGTTGCACGCGTACGTTTGGTCCCAGGTACTGGTAAAATCACAGTTAACAAAAAAGATGTAGAAGAGTACATCCCACACGCTGACCTTCGTTTGGTTATCAACCAACCATTCGCAGTAACTTCAACACAAGGTTCATACGACGTTTTCGTTAACGTGAACGGTGGTGGTTACGGTGGTCAATCGGGTGCGATCCGTCACGGTATCGCGCGTGCATTGCTTCAAGTAGACCCAGACTTCCGCGATTCATTGAAACGCGCAGGCCTTCTTACACGTGACGCTCGTATGGTTGAACGTAAGAAACCAGGTCTTAAGAAAGCGCGTAAAGCTTCACAATTCAGTAAACGTTAATATACCGCGATATATCAACGTTTCAAAGCACTCAAGAGTTTACCTCATGGGTGCTTTTTTCTTGGTGTTTTACGAAAGTTTGCCCTAAAAGTTGCCCTAAATTTACCCTATTTATTTTGAATATGTTGATAGGCGAGAGTACCAGCAGATAGAGGAACAACGTTTGAGGTGTTTACATAGGTTTTTGTTGTGATAGTATCACTATGTGTCAGAGCCTCAGAAATGGCTTCTAGGCTCATTCCTGCTTGTTTAGCAAGTGTTGCTCCAGTATGGCGTAATTTATGAGGTGTAGCGTGTGCTAGCTCTTTATGACGGTTTCTGACGGTCTTCATTTTATTATTTAAGTAGTCGGCATGTAAACGTGCATTAACATTGCTATTAGTAATAATACAGTAGAAAGTAAAAAGTGGTTATCACCTATTCGGTCGATAACCACTTTGCTATTTTTTGTATACTCGATTTTCTTCTTTCAAGAACTGGATAATGTTATCTTTTAATTCTTCGAAGTCACCTTGAAATGTTGCAATCTCGATTGTCTTTTCCAGTCCATCGCTTAATGAGAGATTCGACTGAAAACCATTCATTGCTAGAAACATGTGTAAAGCAAGCACTGCAGTTCGCTTGTTTGCATTCTTGAAAGGGTGTTTCTTGATTAGGTTTATCCAGATAATGGCAGCTTTACTATAAATGTCGGGATAGAGTATTTTTCCAAAAATTTCTTGTTTGGGCTGCTCAACAATCATCTGCAGGCTGTTTGGATCAGCTATCCCAACGGGCTCCTTTGGAGAATATTTTCCAATAACCATGACATTGATTTTGATAATGTCTTCGGCAGTTAGGTATTTCATTTATCTACCAGCTCTTTCAATAATTCATCGTATTGGTTCATAGCTTTTTCTAACTCTTTGTCAAAGTCAAATGTTGGCTCAGCTTTACGGATGATGATATTATTTCCTGAAGTGACGAATTCGATTTCTTCACCAATTTCTGCACCAAGCGCTTCTTTAATAGCGTTTGGGATAGTGATAACAGTGCTGTTACCTGTTTTGCGTAATAAAACATTCATCGGATATACCTCCTGTATTTGTAAATACATTATACATGATATATACAAAAAACAAAAGTGAATACATTAATTTTCCTCATTTTCTAGAATCATGATAAGGGAAACTTTTATATTTTCTGGTCCGATTTTGCTTGAAAATTTACCTTATTTTGATGAGGCTAGTTGAAATTGGATGAAATTTTGAGTTTTGAAAATACGTGAAAACGTTGATTTTAAAGGATTTTGAAATTTATTCAAATAAAAGTTTTTAAATCCAGGTCTTAAGAAAGCTCGTTAAGCTAGCCAGTTCTCTAAATGTTAATCAATACAATTATATCAACGTTTCAAAGCACTCAAAAGTTTACCTCATGGGTGCTTTTTTCTTGGTGTTTTACGAAAGTTTGCCCTAAATTTATCCTATTTATTTTGAATATGTTGATAGGTAAGAGTACCAGCTGGTTGTGATTCATTCACAATGGGATGGGATGTTGTCCCAGGAGATGACGGATCTCTGAAAAATCGGGACTGCGATGAAATTCGCCCCTGGTACATAAGAAGGGCTCTTTAGAGCCTTTTTAATGACAAGTAAAAAAGATTATGTTATACTAAAGGTGCTTAAAAGTTCAAGGGATGTAAGCATGAAGAAAATACCCAAGGTTGCCGCCAAGGGTGTTTTTTTGTGCTTGCTCAAGGCACACAGGCTAGATTATTTGTCGCATTTGTCTTGCCACTTACGGATTAGCCACTCCGTAATTAGTTCTGCAACTAGGCTGACTAGCAAGGGTAGCAAAACAAGTTTCAGGAAACTATCTAGCATAAGTTCACCTCTCAACTTTCGCTGTTTAGTGATTGTGACCTAGCTGCTATAACCTAATAGCTGATGAGAATCGACCAGTTTTATGCAATTTTTCTTTTTACCTGAAAACGATTTTATTACTTGTAAAGAAATGGTATAATAAAAGGTAAATAATGAGAAAAGGTGCCTTATGACGACCATAGATATTAGCGAAGAATCATTAGCAAGAGAGTCCTCTGGTCTTCTTCGGACCCTCTTGAAAGATCGAACGACCAACAAGTCCATTGTGTGGGCGACCCATTCCTATGAGTTATTGGGAAAAGGGTTTGGTCTGTATGATCGCATCACCCCAAGTAAAGTGACAGGTCCATATGCCAATCTTATCCAACCACGCTCAGAAAAGTCCAAGTACGAGCAAAAAGACCGCACCAAGGTCCGGGCAGAGGTATTCACCCCGACCGGGTTGGTCAAACAGCAGATTGACGCCGTGGACCAAGACTTCCAAGACCTAGCCCTAGAGGCCTACCTCAACCTCAAATGGTTGGAAATCACCTGCGGGGAAGCCCCCTACATGGTCTCCCGCTACGATACCGTGACTGGACAAGCCCTTGACCTTGAGGAGCGGGTCGGTTTTTTAGACCGCAAGCTCCACCGCTTATCTCAGCAAGTCCACGAGGAAGAAGCTTGGTTCCAAGGGGCAGTGACCGCCTACCAGAACGCCTACGGTTATGAGTATCAGGGAGATTCCCTGCTCTTAGCGCGTGAAAACCTCCTAGCCAGCTTCATTGACTACTATCAAGCCAAGTTTGACCAGGAACCCAGCCCCAGCCAGAAACAGACCATTGCCCAGATTATTTCCTACAATGTCCTGCAGATGGACGGCCTGACCTACACCAGCCCATACTCCCAGCAAGCAAAGGAAGCCGTTCAACTCAGCCTTTTTGAGGAAATAGCAGAGCAGACCAGCCAGCCACAAAAGGCACAAATCAAAGATTGGAAAACAAATGAGTTGATAGATTTTGAGCGTCTATCACAAGGAGAAAGCCCTATGAAATTTGATGTTGTCATTGGAAACCCACCGTATCAGGAAGAAGGTGGAGCTAGAGACGAACCAATATATCATTATTTTATTGAAGAGTCGTATAAAATTGGAAATAAGGCTTTATTGATTACACCAGCACGATTTTTGTTTAATGCTGGACAGACACCTAAAAATTGGAATAACAAAATGCTGAACGATGAACAAGTAAAAGTTGTGAAGTATTGGTTAAAAAGTAATGAGGTATTTTCTGCGACAGATATAAAAGGTGGAGTTGCTATAACCTATAGAGATTCTGAAAATATCTTTGGGAAAATTGGGACATTTACAGTTTTTGAAACATTGAATAGCATTGTTCAGAAAGTTGAAAACAGAAGTGATTTCTCACCTTTTTCAGAAATAGTTTATCCACAAGGAATTTATAGATTCTCAAATAAATTTTTTGAAGACTTTCCTGAGGCAGAGCAACTACAGGGCAAAGGTACAAAGAATAAAATTGTATCCAAATCATTTACAAATTTCGATTTTGCCTTTTTTAATAATGTTGAGAACGAAGATGCGTATGTTAAGATTTTAGGTCGTTCAGGCACGGAAAGAACATATAAATTTATAAAAAAAGAGTACATAGATTTTCCAGAACCCTTTAAAAACTATAATATATTTGTTCCTGAAGCAAATGCCTTATTAAAATACATAACGAGAAAATTTACGAGAGCATTATTAGGTGTTTTAAAAATCACTCAGCATAACTCCCGCTCCACTTGGGCAAAAGTCCCTCTCCAAGATTTTACGTCAAGCTCGGACCTTGACTGGACCCAGTCGGGGGCGGAGATTGACGCCCAGTTGTATAAAAAATATGGCCTTTCTCAGGAAGAGATTGACTTTATTGAATCCAAAGTAAAAGCCATGGATTAGTCCTTGTTCATTAGGATATGAAAAGCTAGAAAAAGAGAAGTAGGTAATCTATGTCCGTTTTGATTAAAACTTCAGAAGAGATTTCTCCCAAAATCTACGCCTATACCACACCCCATGTGACCACCAATGAGGGCTGGATCAAGATTGGCTATACCGAGCGTCAGGTGGAGCAGAGGATTAAGGAGCAGACCCACACGGCGGGGATTGAGCCGTCTATTTTGTGGCAGCAAGAGGCTAGGTACATCGAAGAGCCAGACAAGGGCAAGCCCTTTAAAGACCACGATTTTCACCAGTTTTTGAATTTCCATGCCATTGAACGCCGTCCAAAGACGGAATGGTTCTATTTCAATGGTCATCCAGAAAAGGCCAACCACCTGTTTGACCAGTTTGTCCGACACGACTATGCAGGCTATCAGCCAGGGGAGCAGATGGACTACCAGCTCAGACAGGAGCAGGAAGAAGCTGTCCAGCAAACCTTGACCTATATCCAGACCAATCAGGACGCGCGTAAGAAAGAGTTTCTCTGGAATGCCAAGCCACGCTTTGGCAAGACCCTGGCCACCTATGACTTGGTCAAACGACTCAACTGTGACCGAGTCTTGATTGTGACCAACCGTCCAGCCATCGCCAATTCTTGGTTTGATGATTTTCATAAGTTTATCGCTGGATCAACCTCCTATAAATTTGTTTCGGAGTCGGATTCCCTCAAGGGCAGACCAGCCCTATCACGAGAGGACTTCCATAAACTCCTCTTTACCGAGGAAGACGCGAAGGAAATCGCCTTTTTAAGCCTGCAAGATCTGAAAGGGTCCAAATACTTCGGCGGCGCTTATGATAAATTGCAGTGGGTAGCCAAGACCCAGTGGGATCTCTTGGTCATTGATGAGGCCCATGAAGGAGTGGATACGGAAAAAACAGATGTTGCCTTTCACCAAATTCAGCGCAACTTTACCCTCCACTTGTCAGGGACTCCCTTTAAGGCTCTAGCCAAGGGCAAGTTTTCGGAAAACCAGATTTACAACTGGTCCTATGCGGATGAGCAGGCTGCCAAGCAAGATTGGCTCTCAAGCTCCGAGCAAGAAAATCCCTATGAAAACCTTCCCCAGCTCAACATGTTCACCTACCAGATGTCCAAGATGATCACGGACAGGGTTCGAGATGGGGCAGATTTTGGCAGTGAAACGGTTGATTTTGCCTTTGACTTGAATGAATTTTTTGCGACCAATGAATCAGGTAGCTTTATCCATGAGAGAGAAGTCAAAGAATGGCTGAACACCCTGACCTCTAATGAAAAATACCCATTTTCAACTAGGGAGCTCCGCCGGGAAATCAAGCACAGCTTTTGGCTATTAGACCGAGTGGCCTCTGCTAAGGCTTTGAAAGACTTGTTGGAAGACCATCCAACCTTTGACCGGTATAAGATTGTGCTGGCTGCAGGTTCTGCCAGTCAGCGAGAAGCTGAGGATACAGAAGCCAATGGCAAGTCACTCGATATGGTTAGGAAGGCTATTGCTGAACATGACTATACCATCACCCTGTCTGTCGGTCAGTTGACGACTGGTGTGACCATTCCAGAGTGGACAGCAGTCTTGATGTTGAGCAATCTTCAATCTCCAGCCCTCTATATGCAGGCGGCCTTTCGTGCCCAAAACCCTTACAGTTGGGTGGAAGGAGACAAGGTTTACCGCAAAGAGCGGGCCTATGTCTTTGATTTTGCTCCTGAGCGAACCTTGTCACTCTTTAGTGACTTTGCCAACAACCTCAGTCTAGCGACTGCTGGCGGTGCAGGAACCAGTCAAACCAGAGAAGAAAATATCCGCAACCTGCTCAACTTTTTCCCAGTTATCGCAGAAGATAGGGAAGGCAAGATGGTGGAAATTGACGCTCAGGCAGTCATGACCATTCCAAGCCAGATACGAGCAGCAGAAGTCATCAAGCGTGGCTTTATGTCCAATTTCCTATTTGACAATATCGCAGGTATTTTCCGTGCTAGTCAGCTAGTCTTGGACATCTTGGATGAACTGCCTGTTGAGCAACAAGGGAAAATCAGTCATGCACCTGATACACTTGGATTTCCAGATATTGAGGTGGATGAAGAAGGACAGGTTCAGGTGGCAGAAGACTTGGTCATCAACCGTCAAGAAGTCCTTTTTGGGACAAAAGTTTATGATTTGTTAGACACTGTGGAAGAGTTGGTTGACCAGGTGGAAACCGTTGACAAGGCATTTGTAAAAACAGTTCAGAAAGAAATATCCTCTACCTTGGTGGCAGACCTAACTGCTGGCTATGACTTGACCAATCGTGAAAGCAAACAAATTGAGAAGCAGATTCATACGGAGATTGAGACCCTCATCCAGCGTAGCGAAAAAGAATTTGATATTCAGCAGGCTCATCTCGAAAATGAATACCAAGAAGCTTTGAAGGAAACGGTGGATAGTCAGCAACAAGAGGAACTAGAGCAGGCCTATCAAGCCAAGAAGATAGAAGCGCACCAAGCCCATCAAGCAGAGTTACGGCAACGGCTGGCAGAAAAAGTGCAGGATTTGCCGCATGATTTGGTCAAACAGCAGGAAGTCAAGCAGCGAGAACGCACCAAGGCTCAGGTTGAGGACGAGATTCGTGGTCACTTACGTGGCTTTGCACGGACCATTCCAAGCTTCATCATGGCTTATGGGGATGAGAACTTAACTTTGGCAAACTTCGATAGCTACGTACCAGATGAAGTCTTCATCGAGGTAACAGGCATCAACCTCAACCAATTCCGTTATTTGCGTGATGGTGGACCTGAATTTGCCGGCCATCTCTTTGACCAGCCGACCTTTGATCAGGCCATCCAAGAATTTTTACGGAAAAAAGCAGAGCTGGCAAACTATTTTGAAGATAGGACAGAAGACATCTTTGACTATATTCCACCTCAAAAGACCAACCAAATCTTCACACCGAAGAAGCTTGTTCAGAAAATGGTGGATGAGTTGGAAAAGGAAAATCCTGGTATCTTCGATGACCCGTCCAAAACCTTTATTGACCTCTATATGAAGTCAGGGCTCTATATCACAGAGTTGGTCAAACGCCTCTATAATAGCCAAGGCTTACAAGCAGCCTTTCCAGAAGGGCATGAGCGGCTCAAGCATATCTTGGAAGAGCAAGTACACGGCTTTGCGCCAACGGCTATTATCCATAAGATCGCTTTGGAGTTCATCTTTGGCACCTTACCTGACACTATCAGTCGGAAAAACTTTTTACAAGTGGATACTGTTCCTTATGCCAAGGAAGGCAGGATGCAGGAGTTGATTGATAAATCTTTTGGGTAAATTGAAGGAAAACTTGTCATTTTTGGCAAGTTTTTCTAAATTTCAAAATCACAAAGGAAAACCGCCAGCTACCTGGCGGTTTTCGGCTATTTAAAATACAAGAGTCTCAGTCCGTTGAGAATGACCAAAATAGTTGATCCTTCGTGGCCCACCACACCGAGTGGGAGGTTGATAGACTGGAAGAGGTTGGAGATGATAAGAAGGGCAATGACAGATAGGGCAAAAATGATATTTTGCTTGATGATGCTCCACATTTTTTTAGATAGACGAATGGAGTAAGGAATCCGTGTCAGGTCTTCCATGAGCACGATGTCAGCAGACTCCATAGCGATATCCGTTCCGCTTCCCATAGCATAGCTAACATTGGCTTGGGCAAGGGCAGGAGCATCGTTGATGCCGTCCCCCACCATACCGACAGACGCAAACTCGGTTTGCAGTTCTCGGATAATAGCAGCCTTGTCCGTCGGTAAGCAGTTGGCAATGACCCGCTCAATACCGACCTGACTCGCCACGTAACGAGCCGTCTTTTCTTGGTCGCCCGTCAAGAGAATTGGTGTCACGCCCATCTCTTTCAACTGGGCAATTAGCTGCTTGCTCTCAGGCTTCAAACTATCTTCCACCATGAAGAACGCCACAAGGACATCATTTTGGCTGACATAGACCAGGGTTTTCCCAGTGCTTTCCGCCTCATCGATCTGTGTCAGCAAGCCAGCAGACAGGGGACTGACCAAGCTATCCACCACAAAGCCCGCCTTACCGATTTTCCAGCTGTCGCCCTGATAGCGAGCTACCAAGCCTTTTCCGGTCATGTCTTCTAGGCTTTGGAGGTCAATGGCAGAGCTGTCAGCCGTATAAGTCATCAGAGCCTGAGCGATCGGGTGGCTCGATTGTTTTTCAACTGCCTGAACAACCTGTTTGATAAGCTCCTCATCGCCAAGATAGGTCGCACCTACAACCTCAGGTTTACCAATGGTTAGGGTACCCGTCTTGTCAAAGACGATGGCTTCTAGATTGGCGATGTTATCCGCAATGTCACCACCCTTAATAATCATGCCCTTGCGTGCCGCACGGCTGATGGCAGAAAGTGTTGCGGGTGAAGAAGAAGCTACGAGGGCACAAGGAGAAGCGATGGTCAAGAGAATCATGCCACGGTAGAAGGCAGTCAACCAGTCCCAGCCCAGTGCAAAATGAGCAAAGAGGATGAAGAGAGGGACCACAAGCAAGACAACCTTGACATAGGTATCTTCCATATTTTCAATGAAAGTCGCTGTTTTTGATTTGGATTCTTGGGCATTTTCGACCATCTGAACGATTTTATCAAAGAGAGCATTGCCTTTCTCAGCCGTAACTTGAACTGTCACAGTTGGACCTTGGTTAATGGTTCCGCCGATAACAGCATCGCCAGCCATTTTCTCCGCAGGAAGAGGCTCACCTGTAATCATGGCTTCATCAAAGATGGATCGCGGACTGATGAGGGTAGCATCCAGCGGTACAGTGTCCCCCTTACGAACTTGCAAGAGGTCACCGATGCGAATGGCTGCCGTGTCTGAGACAGTGATGTCACCATTTTCCTCGATTTTACGAGCAGTTGGGGGAGTCATGTTCATGAGGGCGGCGATTGCATTCTTGCTTTTTTCCATGGCTAATTCTTCTAAAGTAGAAGAAAGAGAGAAGATGAAGATGAGTAGAGCTCCTTCCATCCAGTAGCCGATAATACCAGAACCGATAGCAGCCAAAATCATGAGCAGGTCAACGGACAGGTGCTTGTCGAAAATGAGCTCGGTAAGCCCCTCTTTAGCGGACTGGTAGCCACCGATGATAAAAGCTAGAATGAAGAAAACGGATGTGACTCCCTGATTAGTTTGAAGTAAGAAAATCCCGATGAGGATCAACAACAGACAGAGAGAAGTTGTGATGATGTGTACGTGCTGTCTGAGCTTGATTACGAGTGCCATAGTTTTAGTTCCTTTATTTAGAATAATTATCATTTACCTAAGTTGATTATAACAGTTCTAAATAGAAAGTCAAGTCTTTTTAGAATAATTCTAAATAAGAGAATTCAGACAATTCAAAGAGAAAGCAAAAAAGCAACCACTGGTTGCTTTCTAAGACTCCTTGTTTAGTTGACAATCAGGACAGATGCCGTAAATGGATAGGACTTCCTTGGTAATCTTATAGCCTGTTTGTTCATGGGCTTCGCGTTTGAGGCTAGGGATTTCGACGTCCATGAAGTCCGTTATTTTCCCGCATTTTTCACAGATGACATTGAGATGTTCGTGGCCCATGAAATCATAATAGGTTGTCGTGTCATTGGTGCGCTTGAGTTCAGTGACAAATCCTTCTTCTAAGAGCACTTTGAGGTTGTTATAGACAGTTGCCAAACTCATGTTAGGATAGTTGGGCAGGAGGTCTTTGTATATCATTTCAGCACTTGGGTGATCGTCGCTATCAATGATATAGGCTACAACGGCCTTACGTGTTTCTGTAATGCGAACACCTTTTTCCTTTAAGTGTTGAATAACATGCTCAAAGGCAGTTTGGTTTTCTGCGTTAAGGTGAGAGTGTAGTTCCATTCGTGCCTCCTGTTCTTTTCAAGAATAATTCTAATTTACTTTTCTTCATTATAATTCTTTTTATGAAAGCTGTCAAACTTAGAAGGGGTCCATCTGTGCTAGTACAGTTTTTGTTTTATAGGCTTGTTTTTCTAAGTTTGCGTGTGCTACAATCAGAACATGACACGATATATGGCAATTATTTCCTACGACGGCCATGATTTTTCTGGTTTCCAACGCCAGCCCCATGCCCGTACAGTTCAGGAAGAAATCGAAAAAACGTTAGTAAGATTGAACAGTGGCCAGCCAGTAACCGTTCATGGTGCGGGTCGGACAGACGCAGGGGTTCACGCTTACGGTCAGGTGATTCACTTTGACTTGGCTGGCAGTCGAGATGCTGAGAAGCTCCGCTTTGCTCTTGATACTCAAACACCTGAGGATATTGATGTGGTCAGTGTGGAGCAGGTGGCGGACGATTTTCATTGCCGCTATGCCAAGCACAGCAAGACCTATGAGTTTCTGGTGGATATTGGCCGACCCAAGAATCCCATGATGCGACACTATGCAACCTTTTATCCCTATGATTTGGACTTGAGCTTGATAGAAGAAGCTATTCAGGACTTGGTGGGGACTCACGACTTTACAGGTTTTACGGCTTCAGGGACCTCGGTGGAGGACAAGGTGCGGACCATTACGGCGGCAAGTCTGGAATACGACCAGCGGCGGCAGTTCTTGATTTTTACCTTTTCAGGCAACGGTTTTTTGTACAAGCAGGTGCGGAATATGGTTGGAACCCTGCTGAAAATTGGTAATGGTCGCATGCCTGTTGGGCAGATCAAGCGGATTTTGGCAGAAAAAGATCGTGGTTTGGCAGGTCCGACTGCGGCAGGCAACGGCCTCTATCTAAAGGAGATTATCTATGAAGACTAAGTACATTTTGGCTCTTTCGGGCAACGATATTTTCAGCGGTGGGGGTCTTCATGCGGATCTGACGACTTATGCTGTCCACAAGCTGCATGGGTTTGTAGCGGTGACTTGCTTGACAGCTCTGACCGACAAGGGCTTTGAGGTCATTCCGACGGAGGCTGCGGTATTTGCCCAGCAACTGACTAGTTTGAAGGATGTGCCCTTTTCTGCGATTAAGATTGGCTTGCTTCCCACGGTGGACATAGCAGAGCAGGCTTTGGAGTTTATCAAGGCTCACCAGGAGATTCCTGTGGTCTTGGATCCGGTCTTGGTCTGCAAGGAAACACATGATACTGAGGTCAGCCAGTTGCGAGATGAACTCTTGAAGTTCCTTCCCTATGTCAACATGATCACGCCTAATCTGGCAGAAGCTCAGCTATTGCTCCAAAAAGACATCAAAACGGTGGAGGAGATGAAGCAGGCGGCAGTGACCTTGTATGACTTGGGAGCCAAGGCGGTGGTCATCAAGGGCGGCAATCGCTTGGGTGGCCAGCAGGCAGTGGATGTGTTCTACGACGGTAAGGAAGTGGTGGTGCTCCAGTCGCCTCTGTTGTCAGAAAACAATGTAGGGGCAGGCTGTACCTTTGCGTCCAGTATTGCCAGTCAGCTTTTGCTGGATCAAGAGCCTTTGGAGGCGGTCAGACTGTCCAAGGACTTTGTCCATGCGGCGATTGAAAAATCAGATGATTATGGGGTGATTCAATATGAGAAATAAGAAAACACAGGAATTAGTATTATTAGCTATCTTAACAGCCTTGAGCTTGGTTTTGGCCTTTGTTCACGTGCCGACACCGACAGGATTTTTTACTTTGTTGGATGTGGGTGTCTTCTTTACGGCTTTTTACTTGGGCAAGAAAGAGGGAGCCATTGTCGGCGGTTTGGCAGGGCTATTGATTGACTTCTTGCTGGGTTATCCCCAGTGGGCATTCTTTAGTCTAGTCTTCCACGGGGCTCAAGGTTACTTTGCGGGTTGGACAGGTAAGAAACGGATTCTCGGTTTAGTCTTGGCGACGCTCTCTATGGTTGGGGGCTATTTTGTGGCATCTAGTTTCATGTATAATGTAGCTGACGCTGTTACAAGTCTGATGAGTAATACTCTGCAAAACACAGTTGGTTTGGTAGTTGGTTACATCTTGGCTCAGGCAATAGAAAGAATTGGTGCAGTAAATCATGTCATTAAAGGAAATTAAGGAACAGACCCAGCAGGTTGTTGAGGAAGTTTTAGACCTCAGCAATCTTCAAAAGGGGCAGATATTTGTTCTAGGTTTGTCTTCTAGTGAGGTCATTGGTGGGCATATTGGCAAAAATTCCAGTCTGGAAGTCGGTGAGGTAGTTGTTGAAACCATTTTGGATATTTTGACTCCTAAGGGCATTTACCTAGCTGTCCAAGGCTGTGAACACCTCAATCGTGCCCTAGTGGTAGAGCGAGAATTGGCAGTTCAAAAGGATTTGGAAATAGTCAATGTCTTGCCCACCCTTCATGCAGGTGGCTCAGGTCAGTTGGCGGCCTTCAAGTATATGAAGGACCCGGTGGAAGTCGAGTTTATCACCGCACAGGCTGGTGTAGACATCGGCGATACAGCTATCGGCATGCACATCAAGCACGTCCAAGTTCCCATCAGACCTAGCCTGCGTGAGATTGGTCAGGCTCATGTCACCGCTCTTGCCAGTCGACCCAAACTAATCGGCGGAGCTCGTGCAGCTTACCAGGAAGATAAGATACGGAAAGGTTCATAATGAAAGAATTTACAGTCAAGGATTTAGTGTGGACCCGTCCACCGAGACAATTCACTATTTCAGATGAAGAAATTACCATTACCACCCACCCCAAGACGGATTTGTGGCAGAAGACCTATTACCATTTTGTGAATGACAATGCTCCTGTCTTGCAAATGGAAACGGAGGAGGACTATTTTTCCTTTACTGTGAAGACGGATTTTGCGGGTAGTCATACTCGATTTGACCAGTGTGGAATTGTCCTTTATCAAGATTCGGAGAATTGGCTCAAGTGTTCGATAGAGTATGAAAATGATGACTTCCAACACTTGGGAAGTGTGGTGACCAATCACGGATTTTCTGACTGGGCAACTACTGAAATCAGTTCACAAGTCAAATCCATGTGGTTTAGGCTCAGTCGCAGGGGAGCAGATTACTGTTTTGAAAATTCCGAAGACGGTATCCATTTCAAACAAATGCGGGTTTGCCATTTTCATCAAGGGGCAGGGAAAATAGCTTTTGGGCTATATGCCTGTTCGCCAGAAAACTCCAGTTTTACAGCTCGCTTTACCAATATGGAATTGAGCGACTGCAAATGGCTGCCCCATGACGGACAAGAGCCAGATGAAATATAGTGAGAGTCTTAGGTAAGTAGTAACAGAAAAATAGTTGAAACTCAGACTCTTCTAAAATCAAAATGATCCGTAGTCAACTTGCCTTGAAGAACTCCTGCTCAATCTTCGCCTTCGTTTCCTAGGCTACTTTTGATTTTCATTGAGTATCAGGAAGTAACTTTCGACTAGTAAGAGAGTTACTTTTTTTATCTTTTGAGCCAAAGACTTGCCAAGTAGATTTTCTTATGATAAACTTGTTCTTGTAGTTGATACAAGAACAGAAAGGAGCACAAATGGATACAAAATTTTCAGTAGCCCTTCATATACTGACCATGATCAGTGAGAGCAAGGAAATACTTAGCTCGCAAGCCTTAGCTGAGAGCGTTGGCACCAATGCCAGCTACATCCGCAAGGTGATTGCACTTTTGAAAAATGCAGGCTTAATCACTTCGCACCAAGGGCGATCAGGCTACCAATTGAGCAAGTCCCCTAAGGATATTAGCTTATTGGAAATCTACCTTGCGACGCAAGAAGTGGAGCATATTCGACTATTTCAGATACACAAGAATGCCAATCTTACTTGTCCAGTTGGGCAGCATATAGAAGGTGCAATGGTTCCCATCTTTTCCAGTGTTGAACAAGAACTGGAAAATCAACTCAGTCGTCAATCCTTAGATAATGTGATTGATAATCTCTATCAATCCGCACAAGAAACCCGGATCTGACCTCGGTCAGATTTTATAAATCCAAACATAGACCTGTAAGTGATACAGGAACAAACTAAAGAATAGAAAAGAGAAGAACATGAAAGCAGCACAACACACATCTTATAACAAAAACAAGATCACCCTTAACCTTACAGAGATTGCTAAACCAACTATTCAAGCCAACCAAGTCCTTGTCAAAGTGACCGCAGCAGGCGTTAATCCATTGGACAACATGATTTCACGCGGAGATGTGAAATTGATTGTCCCTTACAAATTGCCACAAACAGCTGGAAATGAAGTAGTTGGCCTGGTTGAAGAAGTAGGCTCAAACGTGACGAGCTTTGCAGCAGGTGACCGTGTCTTCGGTCGTCTTCCGCTTGATAGTATCGGTGCTTTCGCTGAGTATGTAGCGGTTGACGCTCAGGCTCTTGCTAAGGTTCCTGCCTACTTGACAGATGAAGAAGCGGCAGCAGTTCCTCTGACAGCCTTGACCATCATGCAGGCCCTCGACCTCATGGGTGCTGAGGCAGGCAAGACCATCTTCATCTCAGGTGGAACTGGTGGTGTCGGTGGTATGGCCATTCCCATTGCCAAAGCTAAAGGTTTGACCGTTATTACCAACGGTGACGGGGCAAATGCAGAGCGGGTATTGGCGTTGGGTGCTGACCAGTTTATCGACTACAAGACAGAAGATTATACTAAAACCCTCTCCCAAATCGGCTATGTGCTGGATACGCTTGGCGGTGCAGAAACTGAGAAACAGATGTCAATCATGAAAAAAGGTGGTCACCTTGTTTCCCTCCGTGCCATGCCAAACGGTGACTTTGCCAAACGTATGAACCTGCCAAAATGGAAACAAATCTTGTTTGGCCTAGCTGGTCGTTCATTTGACAAAATGGCTAAGAAATACGGTGTTCACTACCATTTCATTTTCGTAGAGAGCAATGGTCGCCAACTGCAAGAGGTAGCAGATATTTTCAGCAAACTAGAAATCAAACCGTCTGTCGACACCGTTTATCCATTTGAAGAAGTCAACGCAGCCTTGGACAAGGTAGCCAACGGTCGCTCGCGTGGAAAAACTGTCCTCAGTTTTGAATAGTAGGAGTACTTATGTCTTATATTACAACCAGAAATCAATACATTACTGTCGCAGGCAATCAGATTGCCTACCGTGAACTAGGCAAGGGCAAGTCTAAACTGCCCCTGGTCATGTTGGTCCATTTGGCGGCCACTTTAGATAATTGGGACCTTAAATTATTAGATTTATTGGCCGAAGATGTGCATGTTATCGTCTTAGATCTTCCAGGTGTGGGGGCAAGCCAAGGCAAGGTGGGTCAGGCTCATGTCACGGTTCTTGCTAGTCGTCCAAAACTCATTGGCGGTGCGCGTGCAGCTTATCAGGAAGAACTCATTCGTAAGTGGTGATTCCACACGACAAACGCATGAAGAAAGTTTCGTTTTCGGAAAGCGAATTTTCCAAGGAGAAATCCGTTTTCGTATAAAAAAATATGCTATAATAGTTCTAGAGATAGGAGAATTATCCTTGCTAGAGTGTAAATTCCGTGAAAATGTTTTGGAAAAACACATGTGGTTCGAAAACGAGTGCATGCATTTTTTCATGTGTACGCGTGGTGAATCCAAATTTCTGGTTGCTTTGTTTATTTATTGTAGAATGGATATAGAAAAAGTGGAATGAAAGCTTAGCTTAATGAGGGAAAGGAGGAAAAATTAAAGGCTGAGTTTCAAAAATTGTTGTCGTTGTTTTCTGAAATATACTTTTAGTTTTTAAATTTTAAAAGGAGTTTTACGATGAAAAAAGTGAAAAAAGTTTTTATCAGTGCAGTGCTACTATCATCAATTTTTCTACAAGGAAACATACTTGCTGCAACACCTAAAGAGATTATAGAGTCACCAAGTATGGCGAGCATTAACCCAGAACAGGTGGTTCAGGTTTTACCCGATGGAGGTTTCATTTTCAGAGATAATGGGGACTCTAATTTTGATCCTTCACTTGTAGAAACAAACCACGGAACCTTAATGACTTACGAAAATTATTTAAAATTAGAAACTATTGATACCTCTTTGGATTTTATGGAGTCTCCTTTTTTGCGTTCAGCTTCTCCAGATAAAGCAGTTCAATATCCTAAAATTTTAGCAGCAGGAGAGTCATATGCTTCACAGCCATTTAGTGGATCAGGCTGGCGCTTTTCAGAATCAAAATTTAAGGCTGCTTCAGGAACAGGAACATGGCTTCTTTGGACAGCTGTTGGTGATGGAGGTGTGGTTGGTAATGAGTATGAAGCTTACAGAACCTATCAGACAAAACAGTCGATTGGTAGAGCAAAACTAGAAAGTGGAGAGTCGCGATATGTTGATGGACAAGGATCTTGGCTCTTCTTTTATACCTATAACCCGGTTAAGGGATCTAGTTATGTTGTATCAAATAAATAAGGAGGAATAGATGAAAAAACTATTATATACTGGCCTTTTAATAATATTGAGTCTGATATTCTTGAATGGTCGTTCAACAAACCATATTTCTGCGGATGTATCCACGTATTCCAACAGAACTGTACAAGAATTGGTGAAGTTATCTGAAACTGATGAAGGCCTGTTTTCAAGGCTAGAAAACTATTCTGATGACGTTCCTATTATTGAGTATAATGGTGGTTTCTTTGCTAATGAATATGAGTCAAAAGAAACATATGAAGTTGAAATTCGAAGTGAGGATGGTAAGAGAGTTCTATTTAGTGATTCAAATCCTGCGACAGTTGGTGAGGTAAAAAAGGCGATACTAGAAAATCAATAAATATTCTAACCTAAAATTATCTCTACGTCACGGCATTGTCTAACAGAAACTATTTGGTACAATTAAATTGCTTATTGCAACGCATGAGGAAGGCTTTTGACACCCTAACACCGATAAATGAAAGGAATAGAAGTCTAGTTTTGATAGCGTGACAGCTAGTTTCCAGTGTATATGGGAAACAGTGAAGACTTTGTGGAGTACCAGTTATGAGAAGAATCCTTTGTGATAGTTGGTTGAGACTATTATCCTGTTAAGGGTTCTTCTTTTTTTGTACTTAGGCATCATATCTATTGTAGGGTTACCTTTTTCATGTTCAAACATGCTAAAAATCTTTGATTTTTCAAGACTTTATGGTAAAATTGATAGGAATGACAATAAAATTTTAAGGAGAATGACAGAATGTCTGTATCATTTGAAGTAAAAGAAACAAACCGTGGCGTCTTGACTTTCACAATCGGTCAAGATGCAATCAAACCAGAATTGGACCGCGTTTTCAACAAAGTTAAGAAAGATATCAATCTTCCAGGTTTCCGTAAAGGTCACTTGCCACGTGCCGTTTTCAACCAAAAATTTGGTGAAGAAGCACTTTACCAAGATGTAGTAAACGCTCTTTTACCAGCAGCTTATGAAGTAGCGGTTGCTGAAGCTGGTCTTGAAGTCGTCGCACAACCAAAAATCGATGTTGTATCTATGGAAAAAGGTCAAGACTGGACAATCACTGCTGAAGTTGTGACAAAACCTGAAGTAAAATTGGGTGACTACAAAAACTTGGCAGTTTCAGTAGAGGCAACGAAAGAAGTATCTGACGAAGAAGTAGATGCAAAAATCGAACGCGAACGCAACAACTTGGCTGAATTGGTCATCAAAGAAGGTCCAGCAGCTGAAGGCGACACAGTTGTGATCGACTTTGTAGGTTCTGTTGACGGTGTTGAATTTGACGGTGGTAAAGGTGAGAACTTCTCGCTTGGACTTGGTTCAGGTCAATTCATCCCAGGTTTTGAAGACCAATTGGTAGGCCACGCAGCTGGTGAAGAAGTAAATGTTGAAGTGACTTTCCCAGAAGACTACCAAGCAGCTGACCTTGCTGGTAAACCAGCCCTCTTCGTAACAAAAATCCACGAAGTAAAAGCAAAAGAAGTTCCAGCTTTGGATGACGAATTGGCAAAAGACATCGACGAGGAAGTGGAAACACTTGATGAGTTGAAAGCTAAGTACCGTAAAGAATTGGAAGCAGCAAAAGAAGTTGCCTTTGACGATGCAGTTGAATCAGCAGCTCTTGGATTGGCTGTAGAAAACGCTGAAATCGTTGAATTGCCAGAAGAAATGATCCACGAAGAAGTTCACCGTGCCATCAACGAATTCTTGGGTGGTATGCAACAACAAGGTATCTCACCAGATATGTACTTCCAAATCACTGGTACAACTCGTGAAGACCTTCATAAACAATACGAAGCAGATGCTGAAAAACGTACTAAGACAAACTTGGTAGTTGAAGCAGTAGCTAAAGCAGAAGGTTTCGAAGCAACTGAAGAAGAAATCAACAAAGAAATCGAAGACTTGGCAGCAACTTACAATATGGAAGTTGCACAAGTTCGCACTCTTCTCTCACCAGACATGCTCAAGCATGACATTACAGTGAAAAAAGCGGTTGAAGTCATCACAAGCACTGCAACTGTGAAATAATAATGTAAATTGAAAAACTCGACTTTTGTCAAGTGCTAAAAGAAAGGTTCAATTAGGTTTTCCTAGTTGAACCTTTCTTTTAGAAAAAGTTCTTACTTATCTTTGACTAATTAGCAGATTTAGCGTAAAATGGTAAGGAAAGACAAAAAAGGAGAAGAGCCTTGGAACTTAACGTATTTGCAGGACAAGAAAAAAATGAACTTTCCATGATTGAAGTAGCACGCGCTATTTTAGAAGAGCGTGGCCGTGACAATGAAATGTACTTCAATGATTTGGTCAATGAAATTCAGAATTATCTTGAGAAATCGAACGGTGAGATTCGCGCAGCCTTGCCAACTTTCTATTCAGACTTGAACGTTGATGGAAGTTTTATTCCACTAGGAGAAAATAAGTGGGGCTTGCGTTCGTGGTATGCAATTGATGAGATTGACGAAGAAGTCATTACTTTGGAAGAAGATGATGAAGATGCACCAAAACGCACGAAAAAACGTGTCAATGCCTTCATGGATGGTGATGAGGATGCTATTGACTATGGCAATGATGATCCAGAAGATGAAGATGGTTATTCTACACGCTCTGCATCAGACTATGAAGATGAGAATCCAGACGATGAAAAAGATGAAGTTGAGTCCTACGATTCAGAAATCAATGAAATCATCCCAGATGATGAGTTAGTAGAAGAGGATGTTGAATTGAACGAAGAAGACGAAGATGATTTCTCAGAAGACGAAGATGAAATTGTTGAGGAAGACTAGTTTTCTATTTGACATGCTTGCTAAATTAAGATAAGATAACATCGGGCACCTCTTTTGAGGTCGGAGCTCCCTAGTTATAGGGAGCTATTTTTTTGTTTTTGCTGAAAAATCAGACCAGCCCCTTGTTCTGCAGATTCAGCAATTAGAGAAGGAGAGAGCATGACAAAATATATTTTTGTAACAGGTGGTGTTGTATCATCTATTGGTAAAGGAATTGTGGCGGCCAGTCTTGGTCGATTATTGAAAAACCGTGGATTGAAAGTTACTATTCAAAAATTTGATCCCTACATCAACATTGACCCAGGAACCATGAGTCCTTACCAACACGGGGAAGTGTTTGTGACAGATGATGGTGCAGAAACAGACTTGGATCTTGGTCACTATGAACGCTTTATCGATATCAATCTCAACAAATATTCCAACGTTACGACTGGTAAAATTTACAGCGAAGTGCTTCGAAAGGAGCGAAAAGGTGAATATCTAGGTGCAACGGTTCAGGTTATTCCACATATTACAGATGCTCTCAAGGACAAAATCAAGCGAGCAGCACACACGACGGATGCTGATGTTATCATCACAGAAGTAGGTGGAACTGTCGGAGATATTGAAAGTTTGCCTTTCCTTGAAGCCCTTCGTCAGATGAAGGCAGATGTCGGTTCAGACAACGTCATGTACATCCACACAACCCTCTTGCCTTACCTCAAGGCTGCAGGTGAGATGAAGACCAAGCCAACCCAACATTCGGTCAAAGAGCTACGTGGATTGGGGATTCAGCCCAATATGCTGGTCATTCGGACAGAACAGCCGGCCGGTCAAGGCATAAAAAATAAATTAGCTCAGTTCTGTGATGTGGCGCCAGAGGCAGTGATTGAATCCTTGGATGTTGAACATCTTTACCAGATTCCGCTCAATATGCAGGCGCAAAACATGGACCAGATTGTTTGTGATCATCTGAAACTGGATGTACCAGCAGCTGATATGACAGAATGGTCTGCCATGGTGGACAAGGTCCTCAACCTCAAGAAGAAGGTCAAGATTGCTCTAGTCGGTAAGTATGTGGAGTTGCAGGATGCCTATATCTCAGTTGTCGAAGCCTTGAAGCACTCTGGTTATGCCAACGATGCAGCGGTTGAACTAGACTGGGTCAATGCCAACGATCTGACTGCTGAAAATGTAGCCGATCGCCTTAGTCAAGCACAAGGAATTATTGTCCCTGGTGGCTTTGGCCAACGTGGTACAGAAGGAAAAATTCAAGCCATTCGCTATGCTCGTGAGAATGACGTACCGATGTTAGGTGTGTGCCTGGGTATGCAACTGACCTGTGTGGAATTTGCTCGCCATGTCCTTGGGCTAGAAGGTGCAAATAGTTTTGAGTTGGATCCAGAAACAAAGTATCCGATTATCGACATCATGCGTGACCAGATTGGCGTAGAAGATTTGGGAGGCACCCTCCGCCTCGGTCTTTATCCAAGCAAGCTCAAACGAGGCACCAAGGCTGCGGCGGCTTATGACAATCAAGAAGTTGTCCAACGTCGCCACCGCCATCGTTATGAATTTAACAATGATTTCCGTCAACAGTTTGAAGACGCGGGCTTTGTTTTCTCGGGAGTATCTCCAGACAACCGACTGGTTGAAATAGTGGAGATTCCAGAAAATAAATTCTTCGTGGCCTGCCAGTACCACCCGGAACTTCAGTCACGACCAAATCGACCAGAAGGTCTCTATACAGCTTTTGTGACTGCTGCGATTGAGAACGAAGACTAATGATAGAAGAAAAGAGCGGTTGCTCTTTTTTCTGTGTTCTGTTATACTAGACAAGCAAAGATAAAGAGGTGACTGCATGCAACGTTTATATTTCATAACGACTTTGGTAGCGATTACAGTAGTGTCTGCATTGAATGTCTTTTTTAATTACCAGATTGCTTGGATTACGGATAGTTTGACAGAAGGGAACCACCTGAAATTTGAGCAAAATATCCTGGCGATTCTGTTTGTCATGGGAATGATGTTGCTGACAGAATTTGTTCGTCAGGTTTGTAATCAACGTTTTCTCAATCGCGTGGGTTATCAGATTCAAGCAACTATTTTGGGGCGTATCCTATACGGTCCGGGTCTAATCAAGCAGTCAGAGATTGCTAGTCATATTTCTGCGATTCATAATGATAGTGAAATGATTAAGGAATTGCATTATGAGACAATCTTTTCTCTCTATCAAGGGCTTATTTCCTTTCTGTTTGCCGGTTGGGCGCTTCTTTCCTTGGATCGTCAGGTTGCCTTAGCCATTTTTCTTTTAACCTTGATACCGATTGGGTTGCCGTATATTTTTCGGGGAAAAATGGGTCAGGTCCAGGAGGGGATTTCCAGGGAGAAGGCTAGCTATCAAGCCCTCCTCAATGACATTCTGTCTGGACTTCTAGTCATTAAAAATAGTGGCTTGGGTTCTCTTTTTCTAGGGAAGGCTGAGAATCAATACGAGGCGGTGAACAAGATGGAAGACAGGCGGGCAGTTTTGAAAGCCCTGCTCAATGTCTTGACAGGTTTCTTCTTTTATCTATTGACAATCGTTATTCTCTATTTGGGTGGAAGACGAATTTTAGCAGGGGAGATGACAGTTGGTGCTCTTGTCGCGATATACAGTATTGCTTTAGAATTGACAATGCCAATAAATCTGATAGCTTCTTCATTGTCTGATATTGCTTCCGTTCGTTCTATTCGACAAAAACTATTACATTCTCCGTCGATTTATGAGGAGAAACCAATTCTTTCAGATAAGTTTGAAACATTAGAAGTGGCAAATTTGAGTTATGAAATTGAGGGAAAACTAATTTTTAATGATATAAATTTGGTATTTCGAGCTGGCAAGAAGTATTTAATACAGGGAGAAAGCGGCGTCGGAAAATCGACCTTAGCTTACCTTCTAAGTCAACAACTAGAAAATGTAGAAGGGGTCTATCTGAACGGACAGCCACTCACTCATTTTAGCTATGATGCTTGGCAGTCCTATATGACATTTTTGCCCCAACAAGTGAAGCTATTTCATGATTCTATTTGGAATAATCTTACATTCGGAAGAGCTGCATCTGAATCTGAAGTTGAGGCTTTGGTCCATCTCTTTGGGTTGGCAGACCGTTTCCCTAATAAGGAGGCTATGGAATCGGAAGTGTTTGATGCCGCCTCTACCTTATCAGGTGGCCAACAACAGAGGGTAGCTTTAATTCGGGGCATTCTAGCTCATAAACCTATTTTAGTTTTAGATGAATCTTTATCAGGCTTAGACGATGAGACTTTTGCGGTAGTTGAACAGGCGCTATTAAATTTACAAAATATTACCCTTTTGCATATTAGCCACCGCAGTCTGCATCCGGCTGATTATGATGAAATAATAACTTTAGGTGAATAGGATACTTAAGAGGGGTAATATTTTTTTAAAAAACTATTGACAAGGCTCTGTCCCCATGATATACTATTCTAGTATTCGCGGGGATGGCGGAATTGGCAGACGCGCAGGATTAAGGATCCTGTGACCGCTTTAGGTCGTGAGGGTTCAAGTCCCTCTCTCCGCATGGATATAAGGATATAAAAGCTAGCTTTGGCTAGCTTTTTTGCGTTTTAAGATGAAACCTATGTGAAAACTTTCTCAAATCTACGCAGTTTGAACTAGCATTTTCCAATAAAACGTGGTAGAATAGAGTGGTACGGGTTTATCCCTTAAAAAATATTAGGAGGCGATTCTAATGCCATTAGTTTCAGCAGAAAAATTTGTCCAAGCAGCGCGTGACAACGGTTATGCGGTTGGTGGATTTAACACAAACAACCTTGAGTGGACTCAAGCTATCTTGCGTGCAGCAGAAGCAAAACAAGCTCCAGTTCTTATCCAAACTTCTATGGGTGCAGCTAAGTACATGGGTGGTTACAAAGTTGCTCGCAACTTGATTGCAAACTTGATTGAATCAATGAACATCACAGTTCCAGTTGCAATCCATCTTGACCATGGTCACTACGAAGATGCACTTGAGTGTATCGAAGTTGGTTATACTTCTATCATGTTTGATGGTTCACACCTTCCAGTAGAAGAAAACCTTGCAAAAGCAAAAGAAGTTGTAGAATTGGCACATGCTAAAGGTATCTCAGTTGAAGCTGAAGTTGGTACTATCGGCGGTGAAGAAGATGGTATCGTAGGTAGCGGTGAATTGGCTCCAATCGAAGATGCAGTAGCAATGGTTGCGACTGGTATCGACTTCTTGGCGGCTGGTATCGGTAACATCCATGGTCCATACCCAGCGAACTGGGAAGGTCTTGACCTTGATCACTTGCGTAAATTGACAGAAGCTGTACCTGGCTTCCCAATCGTGTTGCACGGTGGCTCTGGTATTCCAGATGCGCAAATCCAAGAAGCTATCAAATTGGGTGTTGCAAAAGTTAACGTAAACACTGAGTGCCAAATCGCATTTGCAAATGCAACTCGTAAATTTGCAGCAGCTTATGAAGCAAACGAAGCAGAATACGATAAGAAAAAACTCTTTGACCCACGTAAATTCTTGGCTGACGGCGTAAAAGCTATCCAAGCATCTGTTGAAGAGCGTATCGACGTATTCGGTTCAGCGAACAAAGCGTAATTTTGCTTGAAACAGTATTAAATCAAAGGTTTATCCACTAGGGTAAGCCTTTTTGGTTGATTTATCCGCAAATCATCCTCAAAGAGATGTCTATTTTGTAAAAATACAGCAAAAAAAGATTTCATAGTTGAAAAAATTAAAAATTACTGGCATTTCTATTGCAAAAAAGAGATCTTTTTGGTAGAATGTTTAAGTATGTGGTGCTAGCACATCCGATATATTTGATCAAATGAGGAGGAATACACAATGGCTAAAGTATGTTATTTTACTGGTCGTAAGACTGTATCAGGCAACAACCGTTCACACGCTATGAACCAAACAAAACGCGCAGTTAAACCAAACCTTCAAAAAGTTACTGTTTTGATTGACGGCAAACCTAAAAAAGTTTGGGCTTCAGCACGTGCTCTTAAATCTGGCAAAGTTGAACGCGTTTAATTGATAAAAATGACCCGTGGGTCGTTTTTTTTTCTTGCCTTTTCTGCTGTCACAAGCTAGTTTTTTACAGAATAAAGAAATTATGATAAAATGGAGTGATAAAACTATTTGAGGTAACGAAATATGACTGTTAAGATCAATACAAAAGACGGCCAAATTGAGTTGACTGACGACGTGATTGCTACAGTTGTCGGCGGTGCAACGACTGAAATTTTTGGTGTTGTTGGCATGGCTAGTAAGTCAGCGATTAAGGATAATTTCCAAGCTTTGCTCGGTAGGGAAAATTATTCTAAAGGTGTAGTTATCAAGACAACTGAAAGCGGTCAAATTGTGGTTGATGTTTACACTGTTATGAGTTATGGTGTGAAAATCAGTGAAGTTTCACGAAATATTCAAGAGCGTGTGAAATTTAACTTGGAAAATCAATTAGGTATCGCTGCCAATACAGTCAATGTCTATATCCAAAATATCAAAGTTGTAGGAGAATAATTGTGTCTAAAATTACTACTAGTTTATTCCAAGAAATGGTGCAAGCGGCATCTACTCGATTGAATAAACAAGCTGAATATGTAAACTCATTAAATGTTTTTCCTGTACCAGATGGGGATACAGGAACTAACATGGGGATGACCATTACCAATGGTGCTAAAGAAGTTGCGGATAAGCCAGCCAATACAGTTGGTGAAGTAGCTCAAATCTTGTCTAAGGGCTTACTCATGGGGGCACGTGGTAACTCAGGCGTTATTACCTCACAATTATTCCGTGGTTTCGGTCAATCCGTTAAAGGTAAAAACGAATTGGATGGAAAAGACTTGGCACAAGCTTTCCAGAATGGTGTTGAAGTAGCCTATAAAGCTGTTATGAAGCCGGTTGAAGGAACTATTTTGACTGTTTCACGCGGAGCTGCAACTGCTGCCCTTAAAAAAGCAGAAGAAACAGATGATGCTGTGGAAGTTATGCGTGCTACTTTAGAAGGGGCAAACCGTGCCCTCAAGAAAACACCAGACTTGCTTCCAGTCCTAAAGGAAGTTGGTGTTGTCGATTCAGGTGGCCAAGGCCTTGTTTACATCTATGAAGGTTTCTTGTCAGCTCTGACAGGTGAGTACATCGCTTCAGAAGATTTTGAAGCAACACCAGCTGTTATGACTGAGATGATCAATGCAGAGCACCACAAGTCAGTTGCCGGTCATGTGGCGACGGAGGATATTACCTTCGGTTACTGTACTGAAATCATGGTGGCTCTTCGCCAAGGTCCTACTTACGTCAAGGACTTTGATTACGAAGAATTCCGCAACTACCTCAATGACCTTGGGGATTCATTGCTGGTTGTCAATGATGATGAAATCGTAAAAGTTCACGTTCATACAGAAGATCCAGGTTTGGTTATGCAAGCCGGTCTTCAATACGGAAGCTTGGTCAAGGTCAAAGTAGACAATATGCGTGAGCAACACGAAGCTCAAGTTGAAAAGGAAGAAGCTTTCCAAAAACCAGCTGAGCAAAAAGAATACGGTATTATCGCTGTGGCTGCTGGAGAAGGCTTGACAGAAATCTTCAAATCACAAGGTGTGGATTATGTGATTTCTGGTGGTCAAACCATGAACCCTTCGACAGAAGACTTTGTCAATGCCATTGAATTGGTCAATGCTCGTAACGTCATCTTGCTTCCAAACAACAAAAACATTCTCATGGCAGCACAATCTGCAGCAGAAGTGGCAGAAGTAGCGGTTAAGGTTGTAGAAACTAAGACCCTTCCACAAGGCTTTACAAGCTTGCTTGCCTTTGACCCAAGTCGTGATTTGGATACCAACTTTGAAGCGATGACGGCATCTCTTGCAGATGTGAAGAGCGGAAGCGTGACGACTGC
The DNA here is from genome assembly GCF_024509525.1 of Streptococcus suis. GTDB lineage: Bacteria > Bacillota > Bacilli > Lactobacillales > Streptococcaceae > Streptococcus > Streptococcus suis_AC. The sequence goes on along the minus strand of NZ_JAMWEM010000004.1, from coordinate 152,765 downwards.
CGTTCGCGATACTACCATTGACGGTTTGGAAATCCATGAAAACGACAACTTAGGTATGGTTGACGGCAAGATTGTCGTATCTAATCCAAATATGGTTGAAACCCTTGTTGCAACCTTTGAGAAAATGTTGGATGAAGACAGCGAAATCGTGACCATTTATGTTGGTGAAGATGGTGATGAAGAACTGGCGAAAAATCTTGCACAAGATTTAGAAGAACAATACGAAGACATCGAAGTTGAAATCCACCAAGGAAATCAACCAGTCTATCCATATCTCTTCAGTGTAGAATAAGAAAAGGAAAAGAGTAGTAGCGACTGCTCTTTTCTTTTGCGTTTTTAGCAGTTTAGGCTTGCTATCTGTCCAGAATATGATATAATAGTTTCTTGTGAGAAACCCTCACTTCCTGCTGGCAAGGATCAGTAGGCATTAGACCAAAAGGAGGAACATATCAATGGCTAAATACGAAATTCTTTACATTATTCGTCCAAACATTGAAGAAGAAGCTAAAAACGCTTTGGTAGCACGCTTTGACTCTATCTTGACTGACAACGGTGCAACAATCGTTGAATCAAAAGCATGGGAAAAACGCCGTCTTGCTTACGAAATCAAAGATTTCCGTGAAGGACTTTACCACATCGTTAACGTTGAAGCATCAAACGACGAAGCTCTTAAAGAGTTTGACCGTTTGTCAAAAATCAACGGCGACATTCTTCGTCACATGATTGTGAAACTTGACGCGTAAGAAGGTAGTATATGATTAACAATGTAGTACTAGTGGGTCGTATGACTCGTGATGCAGAACTTCGTTATACTCCCTCCAATCAAGCGGTTGCGACTTTTACTCTTGCGGTAAACCGTAATTTTAAAAATCAAAACGGCGAACGTGAAGCGGATTTTATCAACGTTGTCATTTGGCGTCAGCAAGCTGAAAATTTAGCAAACTGGGCTAAAAAAGGTGCCTTGGTTGGAATTACTGGTCGCATTCAGACACGTAATTACGAAAACCAGCAAGGACAGCGTGTTTATGTAACAGAAGTTGTAGCAGAAAATTTCCAACTCTTGGAAAGTCGTACTGCACGTGAAGGGCAAGCAGGTGGCTACGGAGCAGGCAATTCTTTTGCTGGTAGCAACGATTATGGCTCATCCTATGCGACTCCTGCACAATCTACACCAAACTTCGCACGCGAAGAAAGCAGTCCTTTCGGAGCAACTAATCCAATGGACATTTCTGATGATGACTTACCATTCTAGGTCAAACGAATAATTATAAAGGAGAAAACACATGGCTCAACAACGTCGTGGCGGTTTTAAACGCCGTAAAAAAGTTGACTATATCGCAGCTAACAAAATTGAATATGTTGATTACAAAGATACTGAGCTTCTTAGCCGTTTCATCTCAGAACGTGGAAAAATCCTTCCACGTCGTGTAACTGGAACTTCAGCTAAAAACCAACGTAAAGTAACAACAGCTATCAAACGTGCTCGCGTTATGGCACTTCTACCATTCGTAAACGAAGATTAAAAAAACAGTCCTTGAATGGACTGTTTTTTCACGAGTATGAAAATATGAAAGCGAGTAATGACCCCAATGGGTCATTTTTTCATGAGCATGAAAATACGAGAGCGAATTAAGAACCAGATGGGGCTTTTTAGCCTATGTCTTAAGGAGCGAAATGTATGTAAGGTAAAGTACATGGGCTAGCTTTCAGTTAGTCAATCAGAAGGTGATAATGATAGAAATGCTACCCCTAAAATACAAGAAAAGTATGGGAATAAATTTGAAAATAATAAACTCCATCAGGTTTGTATAAATCCTAATGGAGGCTTCTATTCACATTCTTTTTTCATTGTCTAAAGACAAATAGGAAGGATCAAAAATTGGGTGTTAATCGATAAATTGGATGGATACTTTTGATAGGGTGTTGGTACCGGTTAAATAGACTTGGTAGTTAGTAGTTGTGCCTTGTGGTGGTAGGAAAACTTCCCCTAAGCCTGACTTGAGACCATTCGTGACTGCAACAGACTTTGGTAAACGAATGGTAGTGGTAGATAAGGTTTGTTTGATGGTGATATAGGTCAATTCTTTTTCAAATTGAGCCCCGGTTAAATCTATAACAACAGTACCGAAGAATGCTTTGCTATTGACAGCCTTTAGGGCGTTTGAATTTGAGTACTCATATCGATTCGTAAAATTTGCTTCTAGATGCAGAAACTCAGCATCGTTGGAAATGATGGTTGTTGCACTTGCGGCGGTTTCAATCATTTTATGATAGCTACGTTTTTTGTTGATGCTGTGGATAGCGAGTCCCAATACAAGAATTCCTAAGAAAAGCGGAGCGATATTAAAAGTATGGTAACCATAAGGGACCAATTCATTGATGTATAGCGCAGAAAATGCAAGGCCAATGGAGAAGAGGATGGCATTTTTATGTTCGGTACCTAGCCAGAGGAAGGCTAGGGCGATAACGAGTGTCAGTCTAAAATAATTAAAAATAACAGAAAGGTTTGGGAAAAAGGCTAATAAAATGAGATAGAGGGCGAGAATCACTAGGATAATCTGCCAAGAGTAAGATTTTTTCATAAGTACCTCCAAATGTTGGTCGTAAAAGTAGATTGAGAATCGAAAGTCTATTAACGAACGGGTTGCATTGCGTTACGAATATTGTATTTCTTCCGTAGGAGATGTCGTAGTCCAAAGGCGACAGCGGCTAAGAGTACAGCAAATACTGGAGAAACCGCCGGATTAATGGAGCTTGGGATGAGTGCAGCAAGGAAGAAGACGATAGACCAGGCTAATGTAGCGAGCACCAGAACTCCGATTGCTTTTAATAGGTTTGGGCGTTGGCCTGTTTTGGCTTGCTCTCTGTAGACGAAATGGTACATCATATACATGCCTGCTCCCACTCCGAATCCGATGACGAGAAGGGTAACGATACCGTATTGGCTACCAGTATTGAAAAAGTTTAGGATACCGTTCAAGCCAGAGATAAGAGCTAGAATAAGAAGGCTGGAGTCTAGCCACATGAGCCAAGGATTGTCATTTTCTTCCTGGTTGTGCAAATCATTGTTTGCTTGCTTTGTTTGTGCGGCAGCCCATTCGCTAGGAGGGCCGTAAAGAGAGCGTGCTGTTATACCTGTTTTTTGATTCTCGATAATAGTAGGTAAAATATCTGCTAATAAAGTCTTGATTTCTTCATCGGATTTACCATCCTTGATGAGTTGGTTGGTGGCAATATGAATAAATTCTTGGTTTTTCTTGGTTAACTCTTTGATTTCTGTAAATGTCATAATAATCTCCTAGGGATGTTAGAACCATCTTTTCTTGATGAAATAAAAGGTGAGAGACAAGCTAATTGCAAAGGCGAATAGGATAATCCACCAAAAGGCGTGAGGAACATCGTTAAAAGGAATGACGTTATTCTTGAAATTCATACCATAGGCTGAGAAAATCATGGTCGGAATGGACATGACAATAGTCATTAGGGCCAGGGTCTTCATAATGGTGTTTTGATTATTGGAAATAACCGAAGCGAAGGCATGAGTCATAGAATTCAAAATGGATCCGTAAATGTCTGCCATTTCGATGGCCTGCTGGGTCTCGACTAATGTGTCTTCCAACAAGTCTTCATCTTCTTCATATTTCCGAAGGAGGCGAGATGAGGAGGCCAATTTTTTGACCAAACGTTCATTGGTTTTTAGTGAAGCTTTGAAGTAGACAATGGTCTTTTCCAATTCCATGAGGACAATCAATTCTTCGTTACGGGTAGCTTCATGGAGCTGCTTCTCGATTTCTTCACTCTTACGATCAATGGTTCGTAGAGCCGATAGGTAGAGTTGAGCGTTTCGATAGAGGATTTGGAAGACAAAACGTGATTTCATAAAGGTGAAGAAGTTGCGGAGACGATGATGGACAAACGGTTCAAAGAGAGGTAGTTTTTCCAAGCACGTCGTGATGATTGCATCTTCTGTCAGAATAATCCCCAAGGGAATCGTGATATAGTAGGTCTTGTTGTTTCGTTCTTCGAGAATTGGGACGTCCACGATAATGAGTTTGTAATCGTCTTCAACGGAAATACGTGAAGATTCTTCCGCATCGAGTGGTGCCCGCAGGTCTGCGATGTCAATGTTATAGTGTTCAGCCACTTCCATAGACTCGCTCTGGGAGGGGTTGACCAGGTTAATCCAAGCCCCAGGTTCAAAGGTTTGGATTTCTTCTAAATCTGTCATGGTTGATAGAAAAATCTGTTTCATATCTTTCCCTCCTTTAGTATTTTCTGCATAAGCGTACCCTCTATTATACCAAAAACTACTTGCGAATGAAATATTTTTCCTGTATTTGTGTTATAATATGGAGTATTTGAGGGGGATTCGATTCCCTTGACTTCGTATTGAAAGGAATTGAACACAGGCTAAATGCAGTGTCAAAAATTGCTGGTTTCTTCATGTTTAAGCATGTGGAACTGGCTCCTGCGTCGTAGACATCTGTGCTTTCTTCGGTTATCAACCTGTGAAAGCACTAGTTGTCTTGACGGGGGTGCGTCTTCGAAATCACAGATTTCGGACTTGCCGCCTATTTTCACCGTGCGTTTTACGGGCTCTGTATCTTAGAAAGGATTCGAATGCGTGCTAAAAGCGTCGAGAAAAAGCCAAAATGCTTGGTCACTGATGTGACGTCACATTTTCCTATTTTCTTCTCGCTTTCTTAACGCACTTATATCATATTATGCAAGAAAATATTGTGATTCATGGGGCGCGTGCCCATAATTTAAAAAATATTGATGTGACCATTCCGCGTGAAAAATTGGTGGTGGTGACTGGTTTGTCGGGGTCTGGTAAGTCGAGTTTGGCTTTCGATACTCTGTATGCCGAAGGCCAACGTCGCTATGTAGAGTCCTTGTCTGCCTATGCTCGTCAGTTCTTGGGCAACATGGACAAACCTGATGTGGATTCCATAGAGGGTCTCAGCCCTGCTATTTCCATAGACCAAAAAACAACCTCGCGGAATCCGCGTTCGACAGTCGGGACAGCAACGGAAATCAATGACTATCTCCGCCTGCTCTATGCTAGGGTCGGGGTACCTTACTGTATCAATGGCCACGGAGCAATTGCGGCTTCTTCGGTGGAGCAGATCGTCGATGAAGTTTTGGAATTGCCGGAGCGTCAACGCTTGCAGATTCTAGCACCGATTGTGCGGAAGAAAAAGGGTCAGCACAAGACTATTTTTGAGAAAATCCAGAAGGACGGCTATGTTCGGGTGCGGGTCAATGGTGATGTCTATGACGTGTCGGAAGTGCCAGAATTATCAAAGAGCAAGGCGCACAATATCGAAGTCGTTGTCGATCGAATTGTGATAAAAGAAGGTATTCGCTCTCGGCTTTTCGATTCTATCGAAGCGGCCCTGCGGATTGCGGACGGCTATGTCATCATCGATACCATGGACGAGAAGGAAATGCTTTTCTCTGAGTACTATGCCTGCCCGGTTTGTGGTTTTACGGTGCCAGAGTTGGAGCCTCGTCTTTTCTCTTTCAATGCTCCTTTTGGGTCTTGTAGCGACTGTGACGGTTTGGGCATGAAGCTGGAAGTGGATACGGATTTGATTGTCCCAGATGCCAGCAAGACCTTGCGTGAGGGTGCCTTGGCTCCGTGGAATCCGATCTCATCCAACTACTATCCTCAGATGTTGGAGCAGGCCATGAACCACTTTGGTGTGGACATGGACAAGCCATTTGAGGAATTGACGGAAGAGGAGAAGAACCTGATTTTCAACGGTTCTGACGGGAAGGAATTCCATTTCCACTATGAAAATGAGTTCGGTGGGGTGCGTGATATTGACATTCCATTCGAGGGCTTGATTACCAACATTAATCGCCGCTATCGTGAAACCAATAGTGATTATACACGGACAGTCATGAAGACTTACATGAATGAATTGACCTGTGGAACCTGCCACGGCTATCGCCTCAATGACCAAGCCCTGTCTGTCAAAGTTGGAGGCGAAAAGGGACTTCATATCGGGCAGTTGTCTGATTTGTCCGTAGCGGATCATTTGCAAGTCATTGAACATCTGACCTTGTCTGAAAATGAAGCGACGATTGCTACGCCCATTGTCAAGGAAATCAAGGATCGCCTGTCCTTCCTAAACAACGTTGGTCTAAATTACCTAACGCTTTCACGAGCAGCGGGGACGCTTTCTGGTGGTGAGAGCCAGCGGATTCGTCTGGCGACCCAGATCGGCTCCAACCTGTCAGGTGTCCTCTATATTCTGGATGAGCCGTCGATTGGTCTGCACCAGCGGGACAATGACCGCCTGATTGCTAGTCTTAAGAAAATGCGTGATTTGGGAAATACCCTGATTGTTGTTGAGCATGATGAGGACACCATGCGGGAGGCGGACTGGTTGATTGATATCGGTCCAGGTGCGGGTGTCTTTGGCGGAGAGATCGTGGCCTCTGGAACGCCTGCCCAAGTAGCTAAAAATAAAAAATCCATTACAGGTCAGTATCTGTCTGGCAAACGTGAAATTCCAGTTCCTTTGGAGCGTCGTGTTGGAAATGGTCGTTTCCTGGAGGTAACAGGTGCCAAGGAAAATAACCTGCAGGATGTGACTGTTCGTTTCCCGCTTGGGAAATTTGTGGCGGTGACAGGGGTGTCTGGCTCTGGTAAGTCAACTCTGGTCAACTCTATTTTGAAAAAAGCTATTGCCCAGAAACTCAATCGCAATTCGGACAAGCCAGGTAAGTTCAAGTCCATTTCAGGAATTGAACACTTGGACCGCCTGATTGATATTGACCAAAGCCCGATTGGACGGACACCGCGTTCCAATCCAGCTACCTACACAGGTGTCTTTGACGATATTCGGGACCTCTTTGCCCAGACCAATGAAGCAAAAATCCGTGGCTACAAGAAAGGACGTTTCTCCTTTAACGTCAAAGGTGGTCGTTGTGAAGCCTGCTCTGGTGACGGAATTATCAAAATTGAAATGCACTTCCTGCCAGATGTCTTTGTACCTTGCGAAGTCTGCCATGGTCACCGTTATAACTCTGAAACCTTGGAAGTACATTACAAGGAGAAAAATATTGCCCAAGTCCTTGATATGACAGTCAATGATGCGGTCGAGTTCTTCAAACATATTCCAAAGATTGAGCGGAAGCTCCGTACCATTCAAGATGTGGGATTGGGCTATGTTACCCTTGGACAACCTGCGACAACCCTGTCAGGTGGGGAAGCCCAGCGGATGAAGTTGGCTTCTGAACTCCACAAGCGGTCAACTGGTAAATCCTTGTATATCTTGGATGAGCCGACGACAGGTCTGCATACGGAGGACATTGCCCAGTTGCTCAAGGTCTTGGCTCGCTTTGTTGATGATGGCAATACCGTGCTGGTCATCGAGCACAATCTGGATGTGATCAAGACAGCCGACCACATTATCGACATGGGGCCAGAAGGCGGTGTCGGCGGCGGTACCGTTGTTGCGACAGGAACACCAGAAGAAGTGGCGGAGAACCCAGCCAGCTTTACAGGCCAGTATCTGAAAATGAAGTTAAAATAAGCAAGTAAAAAAGAGCCATCGGCTCTTTTTTTTGGAGCTTACACCGATTTTTTCTACGCTTGATAAGCTAGTACAAATCAGATATAATATAAAAAATAAGTTACTTAATAAGGAGACCTCCATGCAATCGGAATACGTTTTATTGTGCAGTCCATACAGATACAGTTCAGTTTTTGCCAATTCAGTCAATAGACAATTTATCGAAAAAGAACTAATGAGTGTCGTCATGCCGGGTGTCAATATAATGACCAGAGGTCTGTTGCGAACCATGTTAGAAACAAACTATGGAATTACAGATTATTCAAGTTTAAAAGAAGAAATTGATAAACTGGAAGATGGTCGTTATCATGCTTTAGAAGATGTTTCGTCATTTATTGATGGAATAGCCAATCCTGATGTAAAAGACTTTTACCTTTCTTTAAATTCATTAACAGGTTCTCAACTAATCAAAGGCTTTGACGACTGCCGTATAATTGATGTCTTGACGAAATCGTATGCTACTCGCTTGATTACTAAAGAAGAATTTGAGGAACTGTTTACCAAGCAAACAGAACGTATCAAAAATAGTTATCAGACTTGGGAACAATACCTAGCATCTTGTGTAATGGGAAAATTACTTCAGTATGTTCCTAGCTCAGAAACGATTACAAGCGTTGAGGAATATGTGGTAGATGTTTATTCTTTTTGTATTGCACCGACGAATGTCTTTTCTTATGGTACTTTTTGGGCAAATCATGAGTTAGCCAACTTGACAGCTTTGTTAGAAAACTTCTTACCTGAAGAAATTGTTAAAGAGTTAAAATCAAGGCAAGATCGTGTGGATTATAAGGGTGAGATTCCGGGACTTACTGCGCCTTCAAATGATTTGCTTGCTTCCCTAGAAGGAACCTCTATAGACCCAACTTTTATCGATTATGAACGCTATCAGTACCTAAGCGAACTTGCAGATTACGTTTTTTGGACTCCCCTTATTGAGAATAATCTTGAATGGATGATTGCAGAAAAAAACTTGCAAGAACAAGATACAATTCTTTTACCAAAGGAGTATGCAAGTCTTTATTCGGCTAGAGTATTTTGGTATCATTATCCAAGCTACAAGGAGTTGCATGAAGAACATATTTTTGCCATGTTTGAAGGAACTCTAAGTTTAAATCTTATCTTTACAGAGGAAGCTGTCTACACCTTTAAGAAGAAATTATTCGGCAAACCAGCACTTGTCAGGATCCCTTGGGAACAAGTTGAGTTAAGCTCCTCACTTAATTTATGGATGGAAGAAAGTAAAATTCATTTTGGCAAAAAGACAATCTCTAATGTCAGTCCAGTTTTAAGCGAAATCGGCCTAAATAGTAAGGCTGTTGACGACCTAGATTCTCAAGAAAGGAAAGCTCTTGAAAATGAATGGCAACAAAAAATGAATCAATTTTTAGAGGGGATTCCTCAACGGATTCGTGAATTTAAAGGGAAATGAGAAGAAGCTCTTAATGCTGTTTTGAAAAGTCGCTTAGGCGGCTTTTTTGCATGTTGGAGGCTATTCCACTTCAATTAATCAAACATATTTAGAGATATGGTATAATATAAACGATGATACAATTACAACGAACTCAACCAACTTTACAACCTTTTACAAAATGGACTGGTGGGAAGCGACAACTGCTTCCGGTTATAAAATCTCTTATGCCAGACAATTATAATAGTTACTTTGAACCATTCATTGGTGGTGGGGCGGTATTTTTCGAACTCATTCCGAAAAAAGCAATTATCAATGATTTCAATAGTGAGCTTATCAACTGTTATCGTCAAATAAAAGATAATCCCCAAAAACTCATTGAGTTACTAACTAAACATCAAGAAAATAACTCTAAAGAGTATTACTTAGAATTACGTGCTGTCGATAGAGATAATAGGATTAATAAAATGACTGATGTTGAGCGTGCTGCACGTATTATGTATATGTTGCGAGTGAATTTTAATGGCTTGTATCGTGTTAATTCTAAAAATCAGTTCAATGTACCTTATGGTCGCTATAAAAATCCTAAGATTGTTGATAGTGAGTTAATTTTATCTATTTCTCAATATCTAAATAAAAATAATATTGAGATTTTGACGGGGGATTTCGAAAAAGCTGTTGAAGATGTAGGTGCTGGAGATTTTGTTTATTTTGACCCACCGTATATACCTCTTTCAGAAACAAGTGCCTTTACATCTTATACTCATGAAGGTTTTTCCTATGAAGAACAAGTTAGATTGCGTGATGTTTTTAGAAAACTAGATAAGAAAGGTGCCTATGTAATGCTATCCAATTCATCTAGTCCGTTAGTAGAAGAATTGTATAAAGGTTTTAATATTCATAAAGTAGAAGCCATTAGGACTAATGGGGCGAAAGCATCAAGTCGAGGAAAAATATCAGAATTTATCGTAACTAATTATGACAAATAACGAATATAAGTATGGAGGGGTTATTATGACGAAACCATACTATCATAAAGAGAATTCCATACTTGTTCATGCGGACACTTTTGAGTTTTTGTCCAAAATGAAACCTGAGAGTATGGATATGATTTTTGCGGATCCGCCGTACTTTTTGAGTAATGGCGGAATATCTAATTCAGGTGGTCAAGTTGTATCAGTTGATAAAGGTGAGTGGGATAAAGTTTCCTCACTTGAAGAAAAGCACAACTTTAATCGACGCTGGATTCAGTTAGCTAAAAAAGTTTTGAAACCCAATGGGACGATTTGGATCTCAGGTAGTTTCCACAATATTTATTCAGTTGGAATGGCTTTAGAACAAGAAGGTTTCAAAATTCTGAATAATATTACATGGCAGAAAACGAATCCTGCCCCCAATTTATCCTGTCGTTACTTTACACATTCAACTGAAACAATTCTTTGGGCGAGAAAAAATGATAAGAAAGCTCGTCACTATTATAACTATGATTTAATGAAAGAGTTAAACGATGGAAAACAGATGAAAGATGTCTGGACTGGTGGATTAACAGCAAAATCAGAGAAATGGGCTGGCAAGCATCCCACTCAGAAACCAGAATATCTTTTGGAACGAATAATTTTAGCTAGCACAAAAGAAAATGATTATATATTAGATCCTTTTGTTGGTAGTGGAACAACTGGTGTTGTTGCGAAGCGATTAGGTCGGAGATTTATTGGAATAGATGCCGAACGAGATTATTTAAAAATAGCGAAAACGAGATTGGAGAAAGAAAGTGGAAAAAAAAAGAGACTTTGACAAATGGTTGTCTACCATGACAGACACTATAGCGGATTGGACTTATTATACAGATTTTCCAAAAGTCTACGATAATGTGGAAAGTATAAAAGTTCCTCTTAATATTATGAATAGTCTTATTGGTAGCAAAAATATACAACAAGATTTTTTAGATTTGTACCAAAATTATCCAGAAGTTTTGAAAGTTATACCAATCCTTATTGCGAAACGTTTGAAAGATACAATTATTGTTAAAGACCCTATAAAAGATTTTTATTTCGATTTTCGTAAACCAAACTATAGTATTGAAGAATACGTTATGTTTTTGGAAAAGTCAGGTATCTTTGATTTACTTGAGAAGCATATTGTATCGAATTTAGTGGATTATGTTACAGGAGTTGAAGTTGGCATGGATACTAACGGTAGGAAAAATCGTACTGGTCATGCTATGGAAAATATTGTTCAACATTATCTAGAAGCGGCGGGTTATGTTTTAGGTGAAAGCCTATTCAAGGAAATCTATCAAAATGAGATTGAGGAACTCTTCTCCGTTGATTTATCCGCCATCACTAATGAGGGGAATACAGCTAAACGATTTGACTTTGTTATCAAGCATAATTCAACTATTTATTTGATCGAGGTTAATTTTTACTCAAGCGGTGGTTCAAAATTAAATGAAACAGCACGTTCATATAAGATGATTGCAGAAGAAGCGAAGACAATTCCTAATGTAGAATTTATGTGGTTTACTGACGGACAAGGCTGGCATAAAGCTAAGAAAAATTTACAAGAAACTTTTGAGGTTTTGCCTCACTTGTATAATACTAACGATTTAAAAAATGATATTTTAAAGACTTTAAAATAGTTTAGGCAATGATTAAATTTTCCCTAAAAATTAGCCGAAGGCTCTAGTGTAGACGTATCCGATAAAATGCGTATGTTCTTTATGGGAAATGCTCTCGTAACTGAAATCGTACGAAAAATTGGAGAGTATATAAAAGTATTGGATTAGTGAAAGATTCCATTTCTCTGTGACATACTTAAAACAGTCGCTCTAGCGGCTTTTTTGTCTGCTGATAATAATTGGTATTTGTCTGTATTTCTGCTATAATAGTTACAAAATCTTTGGAGGTAGCTTATGCAAGCGCGTGTGGAAAAATTTGAAGCAAAATTAGCTCAATCAACTGTTGATGGAATTTTGGTAACGGGACAGAACAATATTTACTACCTAACTGGTTTTTGGGGGACAGAGGCGACTGTCTTCATCAGTGGCAAGCGTCGTTTGTTTGTGACTGATTCGCGTTATACTTTGATAGCCAAGGCATCAGTAAAAGGTTTTGATATTATCGAGAGCCGTTTTGCCCTTGAAGAGATTGCAAAGGTGATTAAGGAAGATGGGCTTGAAAAAATTGGTTTTGATAGCGAGGTGACCTATGGTTTCTATCAAAGTCTGACCAGTATTTTTGAGGGCTATCAACTGGTTGCTATGTCAAACTTTATCGAAGACTTGCGCATGATTAAGGATGAGAAAGAAATTGCGACCATCCGCCGTGCATGTCAAATTTCGGATCAGGCTTTTATTGATGTTCTTGACTTTATCAAACCAGGTCAGACGACTGAGATGGACGTCAATCATTTCCTTGACCACCGCATGCGTCAACTCGGTGCAGAAGGGGCATCATTTGAGTTCATCGTGGCATCTGGATACCGCTCTGCTATGCCACATGGAAGAGCGTCTGAAAAGGTTATCCAAGCTGGAGAGACCTTGACGCTGGATTTTGGTTGCTATTACCAACATTATGTCAGCGATATGACGCGTACCATCCATATCGGTCATGTGACAGACCAAGAGCGTGAGATTTACGATGTGGTTTTGCGTGCCAACAAGGCTTTGATTGAGCAGGCAAAGGAAGGCGTCACCTACCGCGAGTTTGACGCTATTCCTCGTGAAATCATCAATGAAGCAGGTTATGGTGCCAATTTCACTCATGGAATTGGGCACGGGATTGGTTTGGACATTCACGAATATCCGTACTTTGGAAAATCTGACGAGCCAATCAAGGCTGGTATGGTCTTGACGGATGAGCCTGGTATTTATTTGGATGATAAGTATGGTGTCCGTATCGAAGATGACCTCTTGATTACGGAAACAGGCTGTGAAGTCTTGACATTGGCTCCAAAAGAATTGATTGTCATTTGAGAAATTTGACAGTTTGTGGTAGAATAAAGCGAATAAATAAAATTTGAAGAGGTATTCAATACAATGATTGAAGCAAGTAAACTTAGAGCAGGTATGACCTTCGAAGCTGAAGGTAAATTGATTAAAGTTTTGGATGCAAGCCACCACAAACCAGGTAAAGGAAACACCATCATGCGTATGAAATTGCGTGATGTACGTACAGGTTCAACCTTCGATACAACTTACCGTCCAGATGAAAAATTTGAACAAGCTATTATCGAAACAGTTCCAGCACAGTACCTTTATCAAATGGATGACACTGCTTATTTCATGAATACTGAGACTTACGATCAGTATGAAATTCCAGTAGCGACTATCAAAGAAGAATTGCTCTATATCTTGGAGAATTCCGATGTGAAGATCCAGTTCTACGGAACAGAAGTGATCGGTGTTACTGTACCAACAACTGTTGAATTGGTCGTTGCAGAAACACAACCATCTATCAAAGGTGCGACTGTTACAGGTTCAGGTAAACCAGCTACGATGGAAACAGGTCTTGTAGTCAACGTACCAGACTTTATCGAAGCAGGTCAAAAACTCGTTATCAACACAGCTGAAGGAACTTACGTATCACGTGCTTAATCGTTTCCTCTTAAGAAAGGAGAGCCTATGACAACAGAATACCAAGGTGAAATCGTCATTGCACCACGCGTTTTAGAAGTTATCACAGGAATCGCGGCGGCTAAGGTTGAGGGGGTTCATTCTCTCCATAATAAGAGAGTAGCGGATGGACTATCAAAAACAGCACTTAATCGAGGTGTCTATTTACAAATGGATGATGAAGACACGGTAACCGCGGATATTTATGTTTACTTGGAGTATGGAGTAAATGTTCCAGCTGTGTCAATGGATATCCAACGTGCAGTGAAGGCGGCTGTTTCGAACTATGCAGAAGTAACAGTTGCGGCAGTCAATATCCATGTTGACGGTATTGTTCCAGATAAGACACCAAAGCCAGATTTGAAGGACTTATTTGGTGAGGATTTCCTCGATGAAGAATAAACAACCTAGACGCTATTTGAGACAATGTGCCCTCCAGGCGATTGTATCTCTAGAATTTGGACAAGAACCTGTTCAGGCCGCACAGTTTTCTTATCTTTATGACACAGAAGAAGATGTGAACGGTGTTGAGATTCCTCTTTTTCTCTTAAATTTAGTGACTGGAGTAGCAGATTATCAGGATGAATTGGACAAGGAATTATCTAGTCGCCTCAAGGCTGGCTGGACCTTGGATCGTCTAACCTTGATTGACAAGAATATTATGCGGTTAGGTCTATTTGAAATTCTTCATTCAGAAGAAACGCCTGACCGTGTGGCAGTCAATGAAGCAATTGAGTTGGCAAAAGAGTTCTCAGATGAGACTTCTGCCAAATTTGTTAATGGTATACTCAGTCAATTTATTTCAGATGACAAGAAATAGAAAAATGCTCTTAGTTTGCTACTAAGGGCATTTTTGTTGGATTAAATACTTTTTCCAGCCAACATGGAAATGGGGAGGGAATAGTGACGATGTTCCAACTCCTTGCCTTCAATTTTTTTAATCAAGAGGTCAACCATTAGTTCAGCGATTTCAGCAAGTGGTTGCTTGATGGTTGTTAGCTGAGGATAATAGTTTTCGATAAAGTAAGTCCCATCGTATCCAATTAATTTGATATCATTTGGGATGGAAAGTCCTAAAGCGAGAATCGTATTCCATACGAGAATGGCTGTTGCATCGCCAGATACAAATATACCATCGGGTTTATACTTTTCAAGAATAGAGCGAATTTCCATTTCCTTCCGTACAGGTGAAAAATCACTAGAAACATGATAGACGACACTATCAGGGAAAACGGTTAGGAAGCCAACTTGCCGAAGTCCGGTTGGAGAGTTGGAGTCGTCGTTTCCTGAAATCATGACTGGGGTCTGGCAACCAGCTTTTTTTAATGCTCTGGCTGCGAGTTTTCCTCCTGCTTGATTATCGGACGACACAACTGGAATAGTAGGGGCCAGGTTGCGGTCGAAAGCAATGATAGGGGCAGCAACACGTTCGTAGTCTTTGATACCTAAGTTATGACTACCAGAGATAATACCATCTACCTGATTGGCGGCCAACATTTCTAAGTATTCGCGCTCTTTTGCTGATTCGTGCTGACTATTGCATATAATCGTTTTATAGCCACGGTTGAAGAGTTGGCTCTCCAAATGACCGATAAGCTCCGCGTAGAAGATGTTGTTGATATTGGGGAAAATTAATCCAACTAACTTGGCTGATTTTCCTTGGAGACTTCTGGCTAAATTATTGGGTTTATAGCCGAGTTCCCGCATGGCATCTTGTACTTTTTTTACAGTCTTTTCTGACAAGTATCCCTTCTTGTTAATGACACGAGAGACAGTTGTAGGACTAACACCTGCTAGTTTAGCGACATCAGTTAGTTTTGCGACCATAATCTAAACAGAAGTAGGTCCCGATCGGATTGCCAGCAGTGATAGCGATACCAGATTGGTCAGCATCTGGGAATACACGACCAGAAAATACTTTTTCTCCTTTGTTGATAAAAATTTCAAAGACAGATTTGTCAATGAAGATGTTAGCAGTAAGAGGTCCATTTTCAATAGTACAAGAACGTTCTGTGCCAAAGTCAAGAGCGAATGGCTGACCACAATGTTTACGGTCCAAAGTGATGTGTCCTTTTTCTGTATCTACTGTTAAGACAAGGCCTTTATTGTCCTCGTTAGCAAATAACACGATTTCATGTTTTGTGCCAGCTGCAAATTCGAGTTCTAATTCGTAAACATTATTGGTTTCTTTTTGGGCTGAAAATGGCTGAGCTTCTTTACGAAGACTGGTAATAGCATCGACTGGATATTGGTAGAGTTTGCCGTCTTTGATGGTTAATTCTTTGACCAATGATAGACAACCTTGGTAATCGTAGGCATCAGTTGGGTATTCCATATCTGGAAGAGCTAACCAGCTAACAGATAAAGTCCGCCCGTCTGGAGCATTAAAGGCTTGGGTTGCATAACACTCAAAACCATAGTCTAAATTAATTAATTCGCTCGGATTTACAATAGCTGCTGTTTCAGGATCGAAACTTTGGCCGATTTTGTACATGTTTGGATAGATATTGTCATAGTCCAATACCTCTTTGTCTAAGCCTTGTGGACAGTAGAGGAGAATTGGTTGTTCGCCAACGAAAGCAATATTCGGGCATTCCATCATATAAGCGGTCATATCATTGGCAAAATCTAGGTCACCAACATAGGACCAGTTGAGGTAGTCGTTGTTTTCAGCTTTATAAAGTTTGACAATCCCCTTGTTATCCAGATTTTGTCCGCCAACGATAGCATAGTATTGCCCTTTATAGTTGAAAATTTGTGGATCACGGAAATGGTCTGTGGTATCTTCTGGTTGCTCAATCAAGACTTTGTCAATCTTTTCAATCTTACCATCTTTGTCCATCAAGGCACCGATTTGGTATGGATGACGAACCCAGTTTTCATCGCGAACATTTCCAGTATAGAAAAGAAAAAGCTTGTCGCCAAATTCCATAGCTGAACCAGAGTAGGCGCCATGGCTATCTAGTGGCGTATCAGGATACATAATAGTACCTGTTTCTTCAAAGTGCACTAAGTCCGTAGATTCGGTATGAACCCAAGATTTCAATCCGTGCGCAGCACCGAATGGGAAGTACTGGTAAAAAAGAGTCCACTTTCCATTAAAATAAGAAAATCCATTTGGATCATTTAACAGTCCATGTGGTGTTTCAATATGGAAGTTGGTTCTCCAAGGTGAACTTGCTGTATTCTGTTTGATTTTCTCGATATATTCTGGCGACCAGTCGGCATAAGCCCGGTAACGCTCCTCCGTCGTAAATGCCATAAATTTCTCCAATTTTTCTAGATTTTCAATTAATATAGTAAACGTTTTCTCTAAAAAAATCAAGTTTTAACAATGATTTTAACAACTGATTTTGAGAACTTTAAAAAAAATATGATAAACGTTTGACATATTCGTAAAAACCATATATAATAAAAACATCGAAAGAGTGAAAACACTTTCAAAAATAAAAATATACAAAAAGGAGATTTTTGTAAATGGATTATAAAAAAGTTTCTGCCGAAGTGATTGAAGCGGTTGGGAAAGATAATCTAGTTGCGGCAGCACACTGTGCTACTCGTCTTCGTTTGGTTCTGAAGGATGAATCCAAAGTGAACCAAAAAGCCCTCGATGACAATGCAGATGTCAAAGGGACATTCAGTACGAATGGTCAGTATCAAGTTATCATCGGACCTGGTGATGTAAACTTTGTATATGCAGAGCTCATCAAGGCTACAGGCTTAAAAGAAGTTTCAACAGATGATTTGAAACAGATTGCAGCGCAAGATAAAAAGTTCAATCCATTGATGGACTTGATCAAGCTCTTGTCAGATATCTTTGTGCCAATCATTCCGGCTCTCGTTGCTGGTGGTCTATTGATGGCGCTTCGTAACTTCTTGACTTCTCCAGATTTATTTGGTCCAAAATCAATTGAGGAAATGTATCCTGCTATCCAAGGCATTTCTGCGATGATTCAATTGATGTCAGCAGCTCCATTCATGTTCTTGCCAGTCCTTGTAGGTATCTCCGCTGCGAAACGCTTTGGTGCAAACCAATTCCTCGGTGCGGCTATTGGTATGATCATGACCACTCCAGATTTGGGTGGTAAAGAAGCTTTTTGGGATATTTTTGGTTTCCAAGTAGCTCAAACAAACTATGCATATCAGGTTATTCCAGTTCTTGTAGCAGTATGGCTTCTTGCGACGCTTGAAAAATTCTTCCACAAGAAGTTGCCATCAGCAGTTGACTTTACCTTCACACCATTATTGTCAGTAATGATTACAGGTTTCTTGACATTTACAGTCATCGGTCCTGTGATGTTGACTGTATCTGATGCGATTACTAACGCAATTGTTTGGTTGTACGATACAACTGGTGCGTTGGGTATGAGTATCTTTGGTGGTACTTACTCATTGATCGTAATGACTGGTCTTCACCAATCATTCCCAGCCATCGAGACACAACTTTTGTCTGCTTACAACAATAATGGTACAGGATACGGAGACTACATCTTTGTAGTTGCTTCAATGGCTAACGTTGCGCAAGGTGCTGCAACTCTTGCTATCTATTTCTTGACAAAAAATGCAAAAACAAAAGGTTTGTCCGGTTCAGCAGCAGTTTCTGCCTTCCTTGGAATTACAGAACCTGCCCTCTTCGGGGTTAACTTGAAGTACAGATTCCCATTCTTCTGTGCTCTTGCAGGTTCGGCTATCGGTGCCCTCTTTGCAGGTTTGACTCATGTTATCGCTGTATCTCTTGGGGCAGCAGGTTTCATTGGATTCCTCTCAATCAAAGCATCTTCTATCCCAATGTATGTAGTTGCTGAGGTGATTGCTTTTGCTGCAGCCTTTGCCTTTACTTACGTTTATGGTAAGACAAAAGCATCAGCAGTTTTCGCTGATGAAGCAGCAACAGCAGCTGCGGCAGCAGTGACAGCGTCTGTAGTTGAAACTTCAGAAGAAGTTGAAGAAACTGCAGAAGTCTCTACTGCACAAGAAACTCTTGTTTCTCCACTTTCAGGTGATGTAGTTGCTCTTGAAAACGTTAATGACCCAGTCTTTTCTTCAGGTGCTATGGGTAAAGGTTTGGCGATTAAACCATCTGAAGGTGTTGTTTATGCACCAGCAGATGCAGAAGTAACAATTGCATTCGATACTGGTCACGCCTATGGATTGAAAACGACTTCAGGTGCTGAAGTATTGATCCACATTGGTATTGATACTGTTTCAATGGAAGGAAACGGTTTTGAAAAATTGGTTGCTGCTGGCGATAAAGTTAAGGCAGGTACACCTCTCGCTAAATTTGATGCAACTAAGATTGCTGAAGCAGGCCTTGATGATACGACAATGGTTATTGTAACCAATACTGCTGATTTTGCAGAAGTTTCACCACTTGCTGAAGGAACGATTGAACACGGTACTGACTTTCTTAAAGTTGCAAGATAATTAAAAAAATTAAAAAGAAAAAGGCGATAAGCCTTTTTCTTCTGTTTCTTTCTGTGGTATAATAAGACAGACAAAATAATGGGAGATATTCGAATGACAAAGTTATATGGAAGTTTAGAAGCTGGAGGAACAAAGTTTGTTTGCGCTGTGGGAGATGAAAATTTTCAAGTGATTGAAAAGACGCAATTTCCAACAACGACTCCTTATGAAACAATTGAAAGAACAGTTGAATTTTTCAAGCGTTATGAGGATCGTTTGGCAGGGATTGCGATAGGTTCATTTGGTCCGATTGACATCGATCAAAATTCACCAACCTATGGTTATATTACTTCAACGCCAAAATCGCATTGGTCGAACATTGATTTGCTAGGCTTAATCGCTAAGGAATTTAACATTCCATTCTACTTCACGACGGATGTGAATTCATCAGCTTTTGGTGAAACATTGGTTCGTAAAGGGGTAAAGAGTTTAGTTTACTATACAATCGGTACAGGTATTGGTGCAGGTGCTATTCAGAATGGTGAGTTTATCGGTGGCTTGGGTCATACCGAAGCGGGTCATACTTACGTTTCCCTACACCCTTACGATGTAAAACATGAATTTAAAGGAATGTGTCCATTCCACAATGGGTGTTTGGAAGGCTTAGCTGCAGGTCCTTCTCTTGAAGGTCGTACAGGTATCCGTGGCGAATTAATCGAGCTCAATTCAGAAGTGTGGGATGTTCAAGCTTATTATATTGCTCAGGCAGCTGTTCAGGCTACTCTTCTCTATCGTCCGCAAGTGATTGTATTTGGTGGAGGGGTAATGGCGCAAGAGCACATGCTCAACCGAGTGCGTGAGAAGTTTGTTGGCCTCATGAATGACTACCTACCAATTCCAGATGTGAATGAATACATTGTTACTCCAGCGGTTGCTGAAAATGGCTCAGCGACACTTGGAAATTTTGCTTTGGCTAAACAAATTGCTAAAAAATAAACAATAGGTCCAGCTAAAAGCTGGACTTTTTGCTATCGAGCATTTCTAGGGGCGGATATGGTGTTTTGGAACGTGGCAGCGTCAATTGACTGCAATTCCGGTGTCCCCTCTTTACGTTTACAAATTCCGCATCAAATGTACTGTCTACAAATGTTAGAATATATATCTGGTCTTTACCTTGAAAAAACGCTGTTTTTATGGTAGAATTATTCATTGAATTGAAAGAAAAATAGGAAGATAAATATGGTAACAAATGTACTTCGTTCTCTGATTGAAAATGACAAGGGAGAACTGAAACGACTGGAAAAAATGGCAGATAAGGTTATTGCTTATGCAGATGCAATGGAAGCCTTGTCCGACGAGGAATTACAGGCGAAAACTGCAGAGTTCAAAGAACGCTATCAAAACGGGGAGAGCCTGGATGACTTGCTTTATGAAGCTTATGCAGTTGTGAGAGAGGCATCGCGTCGTGTGCTAGGGCTTTATCCGTATCCTGTACAGATTATGGGTGCTATTGTTCTTCACAATGGGGATGTACCAGAAATGCGAACTGGTGAAGGAAAGACCTTGACAGCGACTATGCCTGTATATCTCAATGCTTTAGCTGGTGAAGGTGTACACGTTGTTACGGTGAATGAATACCTTGCTACTCGTGATGCCACTGAAATGGGAGAACTCTATTCCTGGTTAGGTCTTTCCGTTGGTATTAACTTAGCTACTAAATCTTCATTTGAAAAGCGTGAAGCCTATAACTGTGACATTACTTATTCAACTAACTCGGAGATTGGCTTTGATTATCTTCGTGATAACATGGTAGTGAGAGCTGAAGATATGGTACAACGTCCGCTCAATTATGCCTTGGTTGATGAAGTGGATTCTGTCTTGATTGATGAAGCGCGGACTCCATTGATTGTATCTGGACAACAAAGTTCGGAAACGAATCAGCTTTATTTCTTGGCTGACAATTTAGTCAAATCTTTGGATCAAGACGATTACATTATCGATGTGCCTTCTAAAACAATTGGTCTTTCTGATTCAGGGATTGATAAGGCTGAAAAATTCTTCAAGCTTAATAACCTCTACGATGTGGAAAATGTAGCGATTACCCACTTTATCGATAATGCACTTCGTGCTAACTACATTATGATTTACGATATTGATTATCTAGTGAATGAAAATCAAGAAGTCATGATTATCGATCCATTTACTGGGCGAACAATGGAAGGACGTCGCTATTCTGATGGATTGCACCAAGCGATAGAAGCGAAAGAAGGTGTGCCAGTTCAGAATGAATCGAAGACGAGTGCCTCTATTACCTACCAAAATATGTTCCGTATGTATAAAAAATTAGCTGGAATGACAGGTACAGGTAAAACAGAGGAAGATGAATTCCGTGAGATTTACAATATTCGTGTTGTGCCAATTCCAACTAACAAGGAAGTGATTCGGATCGATCACGAAGATTTGTTGTATCCGAGCTTAGAGTACAAGTTCAATGCAGTTGTTCGAGATGTGAAAGAGCGGTATGAAAAAGGGCAACCGGTTCTAGTCGGTACTGTAGCTGTTGAGACATCTGACTATTTGTCGAAACGTCTTGTTGCGGCAGGTGTTCCTCATGAGGTTCTTAACGCAAAAAACCATTATCGTGAAGCTCAGATTATCATGAATGCGGGTCAGCGTGGTGCGGTTACTATTGCAACAAACATGGCGGGTCGTGGTACCGATATTAAATTAGGTCCTGGTGTTCGTGAACTTGGTGGACTTTGTGTGATCGGAACAGAGCGTCATGAGAGCCGACGGATTGATAACCAGCTTCGTGGTCGTTCAGGTCGTCAAGGAGATCCGGGGGAGTCTCAATTTTATCTTTCCCTAGAAGATGACTTGATGCGTCGTTTTGGTTCGGAACGGATTAAGGCTTTCATGGAACGCATGAATTTGACAGAGGAAGAGTCTGTTATCAAGTCTGGAATGTTAACACGTCAGGTTGAAAGCGCCCAGAAACGTGTTGAGGGGAATAACTACGACTCACGTAAACAAGTTCTTCAGTATGATGATGTCATGCGTGAACAGCGCGAAATCATCTATAGTCAGCGTCATGATGTCATCACTGCAGAGCGTGATTTGGCTCCTGAAATCAAGGGGATGATTAAGCGGACGATTCAACGTCAAGTTGCAGATCATAAATCAAGTAAACGCGAAGATGCTCTCCAAGCTATTCTGAATTTTGCTCACTTTAGCCTTGTTTCTGAAGATAGCATTGCTATCGCTGACTTGGAAGGAAAAACAGACGATGAAATCGTAGCAGATTTGTTTGCGCGTGCTGAGTCTGTCTATGAAAACCAAGTTGCTAAATTACAAGATGAGGATCGTGTCAAAGAGTTTCAGAAAGTATTGATTTTGCGGGTCGTGGATAGCAAATGGACAGACCATATCGATGCTCTGGATCAACTCCGCAATGCTGTTAGCCTACGTGGATACGCTCAAAACAATCCTGTTGTCGAGTATCAGTCAGAGGCCTTTACCATGTTTAACGATATGATTGGGGCGATTGAATTTGATGTGACTCGCTTGATGATGAAGGCGCAAATTCATGATAATATTGAGCGCGAACGTGCACCGAAAGAGGCCCATACGACTGCAGCTAAGAATATCATTCCTGGACAAGCTAAGTCAGAAGAAAATTCTTCTTTTGAAGGTATTGATCGTAATGATCCATGTCCATGTGGTTCAGGTAAAAAGTTCAAAAATTGCCATGGTCGTAAATAGGAAATGATGCTTTAAAAATATAGGGAGCGAGGTGGACTCAGTTGTCGAGTCTTTTCCCGCTCCCTTTTTGGAAAAGACATAAAATGATTATAGGACATGGAATAGATTTACAAGAATTGTCGGCCATTCGGTCTGCTTTAAACAAGGGACGAGGCTTTGAAAAGCGTGTCTTGACGACTGTAGAGTTGAATCGGTTTGAAAGTTTATCAGATAAAAGGAAAATAGAATATCTAGCTGGACGATGGGCAGCTAAAGAAGCTTTGGTCAAAGCCCTGGGGACGGGAATTGGTAAATATAGTTTTCAAGATATGGAAGTATTAAATGATTCTAAGGGAGCTCCCTATTTCAACCAGGCGCCGACTAAGGCAAAGATTTGGCTTAGTATTAGTCATTCAGCTAATTTTGTTCAAGCCAGTGTGATTTTGGAGGAAGGGAATGAAAGAAAGTAAGTCGCGACCCACAGTGGCCCAAATTCAACTCGGTCATATTGCTCATAATGTGAGAATTATCCGAGAGCAGTTGCCAAGAATGACGAATGTCTATGCAGTTGTTAAGGCGGATGCTTATGGTCATGGAGCAGTGGCTGTTTCAAGGAAGCTGGTTGGTCAAGTTGATGGTTTTTGTGTATCAAATTTTGATGAAGCTTTGGAATTGCGTCAAGCAGGAATTGAAGAGCCAATCTTAATTTTGGGAGTAGTACCCGTACAGGTCATTCCGACAGCAATCGAGCTAAGGATTAGCTTGACAGTTACTAGTCTAGAGTGGCTAGTTTTGGCTGAAGAAGCTGGTCAGGAGTTGGATAAGCTGTCAGTCCATCTGAAGGTAGATACGGGTATGGGGCGTCTTGGTTTTTGTGATATACAAGGTGTGAATCAGGCAATCGCTTGGTTAAAAGAAAGAGGTGCTCGCTTTGATGGGATTTTTACTCATTTTGCTAAGGCAGACGATACGGATACTCAGCAGATAGAAAAGCAATTTGCACTATTCCAATCCATCTTAAGTGGTTTGGTGCAATGCCCTTCACTGATTCATGTGAGCAATTCAGCAGCAAGTATCTGGCATACAGATAAGGTGTTTAATACGGTCCGTCTGGGGAATGCTATCTATGGGCTTAACCCAAGTGGGCGCTCTTTGAACGTGCCTCTGAATCTCAAACCTGCTTTAAGTTTGACCTCAGAACTCATCCAGATTAAACAAGTCCCAGCTGGTACGAGTATCGGTTATGGCGAAACCTATCATAGTTTGAATCAAGAATGGATAGGAACAGTCCCAGTTGGATATGCAGATGGATTGACCAGATCGATGCAAGGCTTTTCGGTTGTGGTGGATGGGCAATTATGTGAGATAGTTGGTCGAGTTTCCATGGACCAAATAACCATTCGTTTACCTCAATCATATCCTATCGGGACTAAGGTGACATTGATTGGACAGGATGGCAATCAAGTCATCACGGTGCAGGACTGGGCTGATTATCGCCAGACCATTAATTATGAAGTTGTTTGTCTTTTATCTGATCGGATTCCGAGAGAACATATCCATTAGTTTTTACACAGTTTAAACTTCCACACTTTGGTTATAAAACTAGAATACCCTTGTTACAGCCAGTTCCTGAGCAATATCAGGAACTGGTTGTTTGCTATTTGCCAACAGTTATACCCGTCAAACATCAAATCGATCGTCAGCAACTTGCTTAGATGAGTAAAATTCTCCAGTGGAGGGCCTCGGCCTGTTATCTTAATTTAGAAATTAGCAGCGTTTGATCGGTTATTTTGGTTTATAGTGAGTATTAGTCGGATGCTACAAGCAGATGTTGGATGTTGGATTGTGAATTATAGTCGAATGAATGAGCTTTCAGACAAGGAACTGAGGTGCAGGTGGCTGCTGTTATAGGTTGGAAATAAGACTTGCGAAGCAAGTCACTTTCGTAGAGTACGGCAAGCCGAAAGTGACGTAATTCAAATGACTAGAGTTTAGTTAGCAAAATCCTAGAAGCTGCTAGCAAAGGAATTGACATTTCTAAGAAAGAATTCTATAATGGTTATAACCAGAGTATTAAAAAATATTTAATAGAAAGAGGTAGGCAATGGGTCGCTTTATTCATGCTAAGTCCATTATTTTATCAGAACAAGTTGTAAAAAATGCTTATATCCAGTTGCGTGAAGACGGAACTTTTGGGACGATTTCCTCGGAAAAACCAGAGGGTGACATTCTAGACTACTCAGATTATCATATGGGGCCAGGTCTGGTAGATACTCATATCCACGGCTACGCTTCGCACGATGTCATGGACAATGATTTTGAAGGGATTAAGGCCATCTCGGAAGGTTTACTTTCTTGCGGTGTGACCTCCTGGTTGCCAACGACCCTGACAGATTCTACGGAAAATTTGGATGCTGTCTGTCAGACCATTGGCCAACATGCCGGTCAAGAAACGGGTGCTAAAATTCAGGGGATTTTCCTAGAGGGCCCTTTCTTTACCGAAAAATACAAGGGTGCACAGAATCCTAAGTATATGAGTGATCCTTCTATTGAGAAGTTGGATAACTGGCACCGTCTTTCCAGAGGCTTGGTCAATAAGATTGCCTTAGCACCAGAACGAGAGGGTGTTAGAGAATTTATCGAGTTTGCTAATAGCAAGAATATTCGCACAGCCCTAGCCCACAGTGATGCCACTTATGCACAAGCAGCCACAGCAGTAGAGGCAGGAGCTAACATCTTTGTCCATGTATACAACGGCATGAGTGGACTTCATCACCGTGAACCTGGTATGGTCGGTGCGGCTCTGAATCTCAAAAATGTCTATGCAGAGCTCATCTGTGATGGGCACCATGTTCATCCGGCAGCAGCAGAAGTCGTTGTCAAAGCACGCGGTGCAGGAGAAACCGTCCTGATTACCGACTGTATGCGGGCAGGAGGAATGGGTGAAGGTCTTTCTCGACTGGGAGAATTTGAAGTCGTGGTTAAAGATGGGACAGCTCGCCTGAAAGACAGCGGCAGCTTGGCAGGCTCTATCTTGGAGTTGATTCAAGCGGTGCAGCATGTAGTGGAATGGGGCTTGGTCGATCTTCCGGATGCTATTCGAATGGCGTCACTAACACCTGCCAAATCAGTTGGGATTGACCATGTCTGTGGTCAGATTGCAGAAGGTCGAGCAGCAGACTTCATCCTTGTAGATGATAAGGGCGAGTTACAAGCTACCTATCTCAATGGACAAAAACGTTTTGGATAAATTTAGGTAAAAAATTCCTAGGAGGAAACTAATGACAAAACTACAACTATCACAGGGGAAATTTGACCACCTGACTCGTCTGTCTAACAGCAATCAGATTATTGCAGCCTTGGCTATTGACCAGCGTGGAGCCCTAAAACGCCTCTTGGCAGCCGCAGCAGGCGGTGGTGAATTTGGAGATGAGATTTTGATTGATTTCAAAAAAGTGATCTCCAGTGACCTGACCCCTTACGCTAGCTCCATTCTCTTGGATGCCGAATACGGTGTTCCCGCTTCAGAATTGCGTCATGCAGATTGTGGCTTTATCGCAGCCTATGAAAAAACAGGCTACGATGCCTCAACACCGGGACGTTTACCAGATTTATTGCCAAATTGGTCTGCCAAACGTATCAAGGAACTGGGGGCAGATGCTGTCAAAATCTTGCTCTACTACGATGTAGATGACAAGCCAGAAATCAACGACATCAAGCAGGCATGGGTAGAACGTATTGGCAGCGAGTGTATGGCTGAGGATATTCCTTACTTTGTGGAAATCTTGACTTATGATGCTAGTGATATGGATGTGACTTCCCGTGAGTATGCCGCTCTCAAACCGCATAAGGTCAATGGAGCCATGCGTGAGTTCAGCAAGCCACGCTACAATGCGGATGTTCTCAAGGTTGAAGTGCCTGTCAACATGAACTTTGTTGAAGGGTACACAGAGGAAAAGCCTGTTTATACAGCGGAGCAAGCCAAGGCTTACTTCAAAGAACAGGCTGATAGTACTCACCTACCATTTATCTTCTTGAGTGCAGGGGTTTCAGCCAAACTCTTCCAAGAAACCCTAGTCTTTGCCAAGGAAGCTGGCTCTACTTTCAACGGCGTTCTCTGCGGACGTGCCACTTGGAAAGATGCTGTTGCGATCTTTGCTAGCCAGGGCGAAGAAGCTGCTAAGGCTTGGTTGGCAGACCAAGGCCGTCAGAATATGGAAGAAGTCAATGCAATTCTTCTAGAAATGGCATGTCCTTGGGCGGATAAAGTTGAAGTTATTAACTAATTTAGTTCAATTGGTTGGACGGTAAAAATATTGCTTTTTCACTTCTTACTTTTAGATGTATACTTGAAAAAGATAGAAAAGTATGAGAAAATAGGACACATCAGAAAGTAGGGGGAATCATGAGAGAAGATATTGTCCTAAATGATCGTGCTACTGCTTTGGCGAATGAGCTGGTTGCAGTGTTGGAAACCATTTATGATCCGGAAATTGAATTGGATATTTACAATTTGGGCTTGGTCTACGAGATAAATATTGATGAAGTTGGCTTTTGTAAGGTCACTATGACCTTCACAGACTCAGGTTGCTCTTGTGCCGATACTATGCCAGGAGAGCTTGTTACAGCCTTGAAGACCATTGATGGCATTGAAGATGCTCAAGTTGAAATTGTCTGGTCTCCTGCTTGGAAAATGACACGCATCAGCCGTCTAGGACGGATTACATTGGGTATTAGTCCGAAAAGAAAATGAGTTGTACTGAGCAACTCATTTTTTATATGTTTCGTCATAACGTTTATCAAGTTCTTCCATGGTTTCATAAATCGGTTTTGGAATCATAATAACCTGGGGTTCGAGGTCAACCATACCATAGCTTGGATCGATGCACTCTTCCCAATATTCCAAATGTTTTTTGTCGATATAGGATTCTGAATCTTCGACGTCAATACCCCCTTCTGCTTGGACAGAGTACCAATAGAGGTATTCGCGTCCGTCCAATACCTCACGGAAGATGGTTTCGATATACATTTTCTCTCCTTCAAGAGTGAGAAGGGTGTCTTCCATGTGCTCGTTGAGAAAGGTCATCCATTCATCCACTTGAACGGACTTGCCTTCTTTAACACGAAAACGGGATAGTTCGACAGTTAGTTTCATTTTTCTCCTTTTGGAAACCCCTGCCGCGAGGACAGGGGCGTTGAGTTCCTTATTTTTTCCCCGTACGTTCCGGTCTCCAGAAGTCGGTAACGGCTCCTTTAGAGGCAGAGGATACAGTGTGGGCGTATTTTCCGAGAACACCACGAGAGTAGAGTGGTGGAATAACAGTTGTTTTCTTGCGTTCTTCGATTTCTTGGTCAGAAACGTGCATGGTGATTTCTTTGGTATCTTGATCAACGGTTACCAAATCTCCAGTACGAAGGTAGGCAATTGGTCCACCGTCCTGAGCTTCAGGTGCGATGTGTCCAACAACCAGTCCATAGGTACCACCAGAGAAACGACCGTCTGTTAGAAGGGCTACCTTGTCACCTTGGCCTTTTCCGACAATCATAGAAGAAAGTGACAACATTTCAGGCATACCAGGGCCACCTTTTGGTCCAACATAGCGGACAACGACTACATCTCCATCTACGATTTCGTCAGTCAAGACTGCTTCAATCGCCTCTTCTTCTGAGTCAAAGACCTTGGCTGGACCAGTGTGGTTACGAACTTTCACGCCAGAAACTTTTGCAACCGCACCTTCAGGTGCTAGGTTACCCTTGAGGATGATGAGTGGGCCATCCGCACGTTTTGGATTTTCAAGTGGCATAATGATATCTTGTCCTGGTGTCAAGTCTGCAAAGTTTTCCAAGTTTTCAGCAACGGTTTTACCTGTACAGGTGATGCGGTCACCATGGAGGAAGCCGTTTTTGAGCAAGTATTTCATAACCGCAGGGACACCACCGACATTATAGAGGTCTTGGAAAACATATTTTCCGGATGGTTTGAGGTCAGCTAGGTGAGGTACTCGTTCTTGGAAATCATTGAAGTCTTCAAGTGTGAGGTCGACATTGGCAGCATGAGCGATGGCTAGAAGGTGAAGGGTAGCATTGGTTGAACCACCGAGTGCCATGGTGACTGTAATGGCATCTTCAAAGGCTTCACGCGTCATAATGTCAGATGGTTTGATGCCGAGTTCCAGCATGCGGACAACGGCACGGCCAGCTTCTTCGATATCCGCTTTTTTCTCAGGAGATTCAGCAGGGTGAGAAGAAGATCCTGGAATGGACATGCCCATGACTTCAATGGCTGTTGCCATGGTATTGGCCGTGTACATACCACCACAACCACCAGGTCCAGGGCAAGCGTTACACTCGATTTGACGAACTTCTTCAGCGGTTAAGTCGCCGTTGTTCCATTTTCCGATTCCTTCAAAGACAGAAACCAAGTCAATATCTTTACCATTTAGGTTACCTGGTGCGATGGTTCCACCGTAGGCAAAGATAGCAGGAATATCCATATTGGCGATAGCAATCATAGAACCAGGCATGTTTTTGTCACAGCCACCGATTGCGACAAAGGCATCCACGTTGTGACCGCCCATGGCCGCTTCAATAGAGTCAGCGATAATATCACGTGAAGTCAAGGAGAAACGCATGCCAGGAGTTCCCATGGCAATCCCATCTGCAACGGTAATAGTACCGTATTGAACAGGCCAGGCACCTGCATCCTTAACACCTTCTTTGGCTAATTTTCCAAAGTCATGAAGGTGGATGTTACAAGGTGTATTTTCAGCCCATGTCGAAATAACCCCAACAATTGGTTTTTCAAAACTATCATCTGTCATACCTGTAGCACGTAGCATAGCGCGGTTTGGTGATTTAACCATCGAATCGTAGACAGAACTACGGTGACGGAGTTGTTTAAGAGCTTCCTTATCTAGCATATACCTATCCCTTATTTCATAGTATTCTTTTGTCTTCATTATACCACAAAAAATAGGAAAAACCAGCCTCGTTAGGGCTGATTTCGGATTACATAGGAATTTTAAAAGAGTTTTGAAGGGTACAGCAAGCTATGTGCTGCGAATCAAATCACCAGAAATTAAGAATCAGATAGACTTGAAATCTGTTTGCCCTGTAGATCGAAGTTGTTATCGTCTAGCCAGTTTTCAAAATGTTGTTTACGGACAGGCCATTCTGTGTCTAGTATTGAAAACCAATCGGTGTCCCGATTGCGATTCTTATAAACTAGAGCCTGACGGAAGGTGCCTTCATAGGTAAAGCCCAATCGTAATGCTGCGCGACGAGAGGGACTGTTCAAATAGTCACATTTCCATTCATACCTACGGTAGCTGAGTTTTTCAAAAACGTAGGCCATCAGTAAGTAGTGAGCTTCAGTTGCTTGTCGTGTTTTTTGAAGGACTGGTGAAAAGAGGACCCATCCCACTTCAATGACGCGGTTAGTTGGGTCAATACGCATAAGTGCAAAGGAACCAATAGCTTGATTGGTAGCTTTATCAACTATCGCAAGGTAATAAGGGTCAAAAGAGGCCATCATCTTTTGGAAATAGGCATGAAAAGAGACACGGTCTGAAAAGGGGTCAATGGGTAGATAGGTCCAGTCGGATTTCTTAGCATTGGGGCCATAAAACTGATAGAGATCGTCCGCATGATGGAGATTAAGTTTTTCTAGGCGAACTGTCTTTCCTTCTAGAATATTAATGTTTGGAAAAGCGCCAGTCGTATGGTTTGGTAGTGGGGATCCGATCTCTTGGCCGAATGAGTTGATAGACACAGTTTCCTCCTAATAATGTAAACTTCCTGCCACCCAGCCAGTCGCAAGACAGTAGGTGATGTTAAAGCCACCTGTGTGGGCGTTGATGTCCAAGACCTCACCTGCAAAGTGAAGGCCAGGAATTTTCTTACTTTCCAAGGTTTTGGGATTGATTTCCTTGAGGTCAACGCCACCCTTGGTCACAAAGGACTTGGCCAATGACATCTTGCCCGTAATCTTAATCGGCAGGGCTTTGAGCAGGGTGATTAGCTGGACTAGGTCTTTTTGGGAGACCTGTTTGACCTTGCAGTCGTAGTTCTCTGCGAAAAAGTCTGCTAGGCGGTCTGGCATGAGTTCAGATAGGGCATTCTTGACGGATTTTTCCCTGTTAGCTTCTAAATGCTCAAACAGGTCTTGTTCAGAATGGGTCGGAAGAGCATCGAGAAATGCGGTTTCGCCGCCTTTGACAAAACTGGACAAGCGAAGAGCAGCGGGTCCCGACAGGCCAAAGTGGGTAAAGAGCAGGTCGTGGGTGATGACGTGCTTGCCGTAGATCAGGGTGACGTCGTCCAGGGAAATGCCTTGGAGCTTCTTGTGGGGGAAGTTGGTTAGGACAGGGCTTTCAGCGGCCTCAATCTCCGTGACTGCCAGCTTAAAGTGGCGGGCAATGTCGTGACCAAAGCCAGTCGAGCCAGTGGAAGGGTAGGTCTTGCCGCCGGTGGTGACAATCAGCTGGGGAGCTGTAAAAGTCTCCTCGCTGGTCTTGACATGGAAGATGTCGTCCATCTTGCGGACGGACACCACCTCAGTCCCTGTACGGATGTCCACGCCGTTTTCCAGCATCTTCATCTCCAGGCACTTGATAATGGTCTGGGAACGGTCGGTGGTCGGAAAGACACGGCCGTGGTCCTCCACCTTGAGCTTGACCCCATTTTCCTGAAAGAAATTCATGATGTCGTGGTTGTCAAACTGAGAAAAGACGCTGTAAAGAAAGCGGCCGTTGCCAGGAATGCCAGCCAGTAAGTCTTCCAAGGTGCCGTTGTTGGTCACATTGCAACGTCCGCCACCTGTGCCAGATAGTTTCTTGCCCAAACGCTTGTTTTTTTCAAGGAGCAGGGTCTTCTTGCCGTAAAAACTAGAAGAAATAGCGGCCATCATGCCAGCAGGCCCCGCTCCGATAATAATAGTATCTACTGTATTCATGTCCTTATTTTATCACAAATTCAGAAAACTTTTTCAAAATGAGGGCTCTACCTTGACTTTACCCTCCTTTCCTGTTAGAGTAAACAGGTAGATTAGTTTTTGAGTTTTGTTTGTGTTTCACCTGCTTTACCTTTTCTAGTTTTACAAATTTAGAGAAAGGAAGTAGTGACATGGCGCAAGGAACAGTAAAATGGTTCAACGCTGAGAAGGGCTTCGGCTTTATCGCTCAGGAAAATGGACCAGATGTATTTGCACACTTTTCAGAAATCCAAACCAATGGTTTTAAATCATTGGATGAAGGTCAAAAAGTGACTTTTGATGTGACAGAAGGTCAACGTGGCCCTCAGGCAAGTAACATCGTTAAACAAGCATAACAGAGTATGCAAAAGGCGCCGTAAGGGTGTCTTTTTTGCTGGGAGAAGTTCCAAAGCTAGATGTAGCAAGACTTCTAACTCCCTTGATTTGACAGTTTACAGGTCTTATGGTACTATTTTACTGATAGAATCAACTATGAAAATGAAATAACCGAGGATTATATGGGAATCGAAAAGACAGTCAGTGAATTAGCTGAGATTTTGGGCGTTAGCCGCCAAGCTATGAATAATCGCGTCAAGTCACTTCCAGAGGAATTTGTGGAGAAAAATGATAAGGGCGTTACCGTTGTCAACCGAGCTGGTTTGGTTAAATTAGAAGAAATCTATAAGACAACTATCTTTGAAGATGAGCCTATCAGCGAAGAAGTGAAACAACGAGAACTTATGGAGATTTTGGTAGATGAAAAAAATGCTGAAATCATTCGCCTTTATGACCAATTAAAAGCAAAAGATATTCAGTTAGCTGAAAAAGATGAGCAGTTACGTGTCAAAGATATTCAGATTTCTGAGAAAGATAAGCAACTAGATCAGCAGCAGCAACTGACCTTGAAGGCTATGGCAGACAAGGATGTACTCAAATTAGAATTGGAAGAGGCTAAAGCCCACGTAGAAGAAGTGAAATCCAAAGGCTTCTTCGCAAGGATGTTTGGTAAATAAAAAGGTCCGGTGGACCTTTTTATCATGAGCTCGCAAATAAGAGAGCGAATTAGGTCCGGTGGACCTTTTTATCATGAGCTCGTCAGTAAGAGAGCGAATTAGGTCCGTGGGAGTGAAACAGTCTGGGGATAGACTGTTTCAGCCCGAGCCTAAAAATAGGAAAGCGAGGCTTAGTCTGAGGATAGACTTTTTTACTCCAAAACTGTAAAAGCGAAAAATCAAGCTCCTAATTAGGAACTTGATTTTCTCTTTTGTTCTAACCATTCTTCTCGTATGATTCCGTATTTGACGGAATCATAGTAATGACCTTTCCAGTAGCGGACTTTTCGAATCTGGGCTTCCTTGGTCATGCCTAGCTTCTCAGCGGCACGCATCATGCCAGGATTGCCGGACCAGGTTGTGAGACCAATGTGTTCCAAATCGGGAAATTGGTCAAAAATCATGTTGAGCCAAATTTTGAGGGCAGTTGTTCCATATCCCTTTCCCCAGATACGATCGTCATGGATTTCGATCCCGACTTCTAGCCAGCGTGTTGGCTGGCATTCCCAGTAATAGCTCACAAAGCCGATCGGTTGGTCATCCAGAAGTAGGGCTCTAACGGACTCTTTTTGTAACCACTGGTAGAGCGGGGCTGCTTGAAAGTCTTCAAAGCGAGCATAAGCCTGGTAGTCATCAAAATAGGGTGCTGCAAATTCCTTCCAGCGAGGTGTAGCTTCACGATAGCCAATTTCCCACAGGCGATGGAGTCTATCAGTTGTAAAAGGTTGCAGAGTGATAGTTGACATCTTGTACTCTTCTTACAACTAATAATTGGATTAGTAGTATTCCCCCTGGCGGTAATCCCAAGAGTTGAAATGGTCGGACAAGTGCATCATAATCTTGTCGATGTCTAGGCCTTTACGGATAACAACAGGACATGGGCTGATAGAGCGACTGTCTGCCCCTTGTTCAGGAATAAGCTTACCGTCTTTGTCTACCATAGAAACCATAACTCCTTGTTCATAGCGGGTTTCGATAGTCTTATCTGGTTGGATAGAAGCAACATAGTCATCTGCCTCGATCACTAAGTCAACTTTAGACTCGATACGTTCGCCGATACCTTCTACTTTTCCTCGGTTTCCTTTACCTGAAGGGTTAGCGGATGATGCATATACCATACGACCTTCTTTTTCCCACATTTCCTTGGCAATTTGCTCACCAGCTACACCGAACTTGATGACAAAGCAAGAAGTACCACGAACGTCAGTCATCAACTCTTCACGACCGTCCCCGTAAGCCTTGAGTTTTTCGTAAGCTTCTGGTTTCCAAGGCAAGATACAACCCAAGAGGATGTCTTCATCCCAGTGTTTTTGGTAGAACGCATCGATTTCTGGTGTTAATTGTGCCAATTCGCGTAGTTCTTCCATGCTACCACAGAGTACAACACCAGGCTTGTTGCGCTTACGCTCTTTTGCATCAAACTTACGTTCCAACCCGGCCTTATCAGCAGTCATGATAATATAGCCAACTTTTGTTGGGCAGACAATCACTCCTCCCTCGCCTTTAATAATAGAAAGTCCTTCTTGATTGAGGTTTCCATCCCATTGAACATGTTTAGTCATATGATTCATTCTCCATTTTTTAAATTTTCTGATAATTCAATTATAACAGAAAACAAAGAGAAAGCAAGTCTTGTCCTCTACACCAATATACTAGCTTGCTTTTCTTTCTAAAATGTGAGATACTGAGCTCAATTTCTCAAAAACTAAAAAATCACCTAGCGTCAGAGGTTGATTACGACCTAGCGTCACATGCTATGATAAGAAGGAATCAAGGGAGTGGGTGCACACGTTTCCTTGGTCAAATTTAATAGGAAAGAAGGTGGAGAAATGTCTCAATTTTACACGACTGGGGAGATGGCGAAGTTAGCGGAAGTCTCTGTTCGCACAGTTCAGTACTATGATCAACGCGGCATTCTTAGTCCTACGGAACTAACCGAAGGAGGTCGCAGGCTTTACACGGAAGCTGATTTGGACCAGCTACAGACCATCTGTTTCTTGCGGGATTTGGATTTTTCCATTGAGCAAATTAAGCGCGTGTTGGTGGAAGAAAATGCTAGTCAGGTGCTGGAGTTGCTCTTAGAAGACCATATCGCCCAAGCCAAGGCAGAGCTGGACATCCAAAAAGCTAAGCTTGACAGGTCTGTCAAGTTGCTTGACAACCTCAAAAAGCAGAAGAGCCAGTCGCTGGAAGTTTTGAAAGACATTTCAATGATCATGAAAAATCAAGATGCACTGAAAAAACAACACCGTATCATGTATGCGACAACCCTTGCTAGCATGTCCGTTTTTGTAGGGGTCCTTTTTTGGATAAACAGTCAACCAGATAAGCTGGTCTGGCGTACACTTGCCATTGTTCTTGGAGTAGTCTACATCTTTGGCATGGTTTCTCTCGCCAATCACTTCAGGAAACGAGTGACTTATTTGTGTTCAAACTGCCATAAGACATTTGATCCGTCTTTTAAGGAATTTAACCTAGCACCACATACACCAAAGACTCGCAAACTAACCTGCCCACATTGTCTCACCAAGTCCTATTGCTTGGAGTTGGCAAAAGAGACCAAATAGAAAAGCCGTTCCGATTTTCGGAACGGCTTTATAGCTTAAAATGGAAGTTTGCCAGCGAAAGTCCCCATGACTTTTTTTGTGGCTTCGTCAACTTGGGTTAGAGCATCATTGAGAGCTTGAATGGTCATATCTTGAAGAGTTTCGATATCTTCTGGATCAACAACAGCTGAATGAAAGCTGATGTTTGTCACTTTTTTATCTCCAGTAACGGCTACCTGTACTAAATCTTGAGCCGATTTACCGTAGAAAGTTGTCGCTGCAAGCTCAGCTTGTTTGCTTTCCATCTGTTTTTGTAATTTCTGTGCTTGACGCATCATGTTTTGCATGTTCATCATAAAATTTTTAAGATTCCTTTCGTATCAAGGGTTTAGACCCTCTTGTTAAATTTTCGTTGCCTTATTTTGCCTTATTGTTAAAAATTTTCAAAGGCAGAAGCAATTTCTTTTTGTTGGGTTGGAAATAAATGCGAGTATACATTTATTGTAGTGTTGATTGAGGAATGACCTAATCGTTTCATCAAAGTAAAGAAAATATAGTCTTTACCTTCTCCATTTCGTAAACCTTGGGAAACTAAGAAGGCAGCATGAGAATGCCTAAAATCATGGTTGCGAATAAGTTTTAAATTTTGGGGCATTCTTTTTTTAAGAAGAACCCGAAAATTTGAAACATTTGGACCAGTCAATACCTCTGGAGTTGATTGAAAGAGTTGCAGGCTACTTGGATTATCAGTAAATTCATTTAGTAGCTTGTGTTGTTTCTCTTTCCAGTGTTTCAATTCTTCCACGAAGGCACGATGGATATAAATCCGACGATTGGATTGTGTGGTTTTAACTGTACCGATATGGACTTGACCTTTGCGATAATAAGCAGAGTATTTAACATCAATATAACTTTCTTCAAGGTTGACATGTTGCCAAGTTAAAGCCAATGCTTCGCCAATACGCATACCAGTATACATTAGTACATGATACAAGAGTTGAAAAGGATATTCATGCTCTTCAAAAAGTGAATCAAACTGTTTGAACTGGTCAGGTGTATAGTATGCCATTTCTTTATGTTGCTGTGGCAATCGTCTCAATCCATTACAAGGATTATCTTGTCGAATACGATTGGCAATTGCAACATCAAACATTTTATGGACAAAAATCATTTGCTGATTAACATGAGAATTGGTTAGAGTCCCACCTTTTACACTAGGTTGGTTTTTTAGCCAATTTCTATACTCTTTGATGTCCGTAACAGAGACAGCTCGCATATCCGCATTTTTGAAATATTTGGACATATATACTCGATAGTAAGATTCTTGACTATCTATTGTCCCTCGTTTATTGCCTCGAAGTTCATCTTCTTCTTGAACGAGCGAGTAGAGATAGGAAATAGAAACTTTATCTTTATGTCTGACTTGATGTAGTTTATTGATACGATAATCTGCCTCATATCGTTCAGCTTCTTTACGTGTTTTAAAATCTGTTTTTCTGTGACGTTTTTGTTCGCCAGTTACAGCATCATAACCGTCACTAATATCCACCTTCCATTTTTTATTTTGTTGTCTAGTTACTGCCATTTGAAACTCCTTTTTCAAAAGCAGTATCTTCTCGTACGTTAGTAATTATATCATGTTTTGGAGATAACTCAAAACCTAGAATGTCTTCGATAGTCTTGATTGGGACTCGTCCGATACGTTTGTTCTTGTACCAAGAAAAACCTTCAGAAACTAGTCTTGCTTTCGCTTCCCTAATGAGTTTTTTTGATTGAGAATCAGAAAATCCAGTTAATTTCATGACATCATCTTTATTTACAATGCTAATCATTTTTATGCCTCTCAAACTTTCTTTCAAACAAAATATGTGAGATAATAGGCAAGGGATAAGCTTGCCTTATCCTCACAATTATTCAGCGTTCTTTCTTCCTGACTTCTTGGCGGATTTTGGGGAAGAAGGAGCGTTTTTTATATAAAAAATTTCGATTACACTGTCAAGGTAAGTTTCAAATTCTAGTACTTGTAATTCAAGCGCATTTTTCTTTAACCAATTAGCAACATCGTCATTGGGTTTATAGTTGTACTCATATTCGAACAATAACCTTTTTAGAAGTATTGTTACAGCTGAGATACCCCAAATTTGCTTGACCTTTTCTAACATGGGGAAGAAACCACTACCCTTTAATATATAGTGTATGCTTTGCATTAGCTGATTATTTCTTGGACTAACTACTACCAGAGGGGGAGCACAGGTTGAAAAGTTAATCAATGCTGCGCTATATTTTGTTAGTTGTCCCGTCTCTGTATCAATCAAACAATATTTTTCCAAAATTTTATTGGCGATAAATTGTTGAAGCATATCTCGTGAAGGTAGAGAAAGAATGAACTTGGTCAGTTGTTTGGCGTATTGCCCTCTAAAAGTTACTTCAAATCGTACCCAAGACTGAAATTGCTGAGCGAGTTGAGCATATCTACCGTTATTTTCTAATTGTTCAGTGAGTTTGTCGTAAATTTTTAGAAAACTATTTGACCCTTTTTTGCGAGAGCCAATAGTCACTGTCTTAGCTTCAGTATCTATTTCAATCGCAGACATTTTCTTATGGTTACGATTTCCTTTGTAATTGATAATTTCAAATTTTTTCCTTTTTATATTACTATAAATGTCGTTGACCGATAAAGGAAAGTTGAGATAGTCTGCACAAAAGTCAATTCTACTTAAATGCATATTCCAATATGGTTCGTCTAACTTTCTGAGTATCTCATAGACTCCGATGGGCTTTCTATAGGAATGTTCATAGGCTTGTTGATATAGGTTCAGAGCAGATGCTGAAAATTTAATAATGATTCCCATTTTTAAATAACCTTCATGAAAAGCAATTCTTAAAAAATAAGGCATATTTTCAAAGCTGTAAGAAGTGGTATAACCTTGAGGAGAAATCTGTTCTCGAACCATTTCTCCAAACAATGAAGGGAGGGAAAGTTTTTCTGCAATGATTTCAGAAAGTTCAGTAGCAATTTGCTTCCAATGGTTTGGCCATTCACCAATTGTCTCTTCATTTGGCTGAATTACTATGGTTAACTCATCTACGCCGACATGAAGATATTTGCTGGTAAAATCTATGTTTTGAAATATATCGTTTGTCATTAATCTGTTCTCCTGTAATACAATAATTGTTTCTGGAATCTGGGTTATTACATTACCCAGATGAGTAATGGCTTGCCTACCGCAGGTGGACTTCTAACCAGTCCAACCTATTGTCCAACCCATGGTTGTTTTCTAGCTTGTACTGGTTAGAAGTAATAACCTATTTGTAAGTTTTAAGTATTTCGTCAAATGATATGATTAGTCTAGCTTCTGCGATTTCAAATTTAGGTCGCTCTCCGAAACCAGAGTTATCAATAAGTGCTACTTCGTAAATGCCAAGTTCGGTAAAAACAGAGGAAAAAACTTCTTTGTTAAACGGTAGAAGTAAGGTTTTCCAAGATGGTGCATTAGTTTTGAGACAAGATACCCATCCATCCTTTTTTTCTTCTTTGTTACTAATGCCAACAATGGTAATAATTTGCGTTTGTTTCATAATCCTATTCCTCTTTCTTTGTTTGTTATTTTTTCAATTAGATAAACTGAAAAGACATTTTCTCTTGATGAGAGTACAAGTGTAATTTCAAGCGTGAATAATATTTAGATTTTCTTGACTATAAAAAATCAACAGAACATCTAAATACAAAGCTGTAAAATTAGTTGCTGACCAGTCAAAATTTTAGCTGTATCTCAGCAAGTTTTAAAATCTTGTATGCTAAGAAAACGTCATAAGTTGAATACTTTGTTTAATCGTAATTATAAAATTGAAACTGTCACTGATTGATAATGCGAGTTCTAGAAAGCATAGATTGTTACACTCATTCTGACGCGTTATTTTCTGTGTCTTCACGCAATCGTTCAGACTCGATGCATAACGCTATCTGCAAAGCAGATTCATTCGCTTCACACTCTATGCTTTCTTCAAACTGCGCATTATTTCGTCAGATTTTTTTCAATTTTATACAATTAACTGATTAAATCGAAAGCAGATTCAACTTATGAGAAGCTTTCATAAAGCGAATACAAGATTCTAAGAAACCAATGACTGTCAATCCAGCTATAAAAATTTTTTCTGAGTTCACCATCAACTAATTTTTTACGCTTTTTATATGTTTGCTGTAGTTCTTTAAGTTGATTGTTTAGTTCGTCAATTTCAACATCTAAATCGTTAATTGCACGTTCTTTCAAATCAACTTCTCGTTCAAGCTCAGTTTCAAGAGAAGCAATCTCTGTTATGAGTTTATTCTTTTTTGAAACAAACTCACTCAAGAATGAATCGAGTCTTGTGTTTGTGCTTGCAACACGCAACGTTCCTTTATGTTCGTCTACGACTAGGCCTAGAAAAATTGGCGCATGGTTATCGTTTGAAAAACCGACATTAACATATTGCTCTTCCGGCATGATTTCAATACCGCCACGGGACTTCTTAGTTTCGTCCATATCAAATAAAATAATTTTTCCTCGCAACTCATCGGAAATTCCACTTCATGTTGGAAATAAAAGCATATTAGTTCTCCTTCCATTTTTATTTTGCTATCGTCTGTGCACATTGATAGATACAAGAAACTTTCTTGTATGATTACATTCTATACATTGTTAAACGAGAATAAAATAGGTATCCAAAATCAAAAAGCGAATCGTCAATTAGCAATAATGTACTGCTTTTTTTTGCACATTGTTCTATGGTATACTAGCTCCATGAATACAAAAAAATATAAAGAACCAAGCGAATTTTCTAGTCAGTTAGATACACTCCTTTACTTATTAAGCTCGCAATACGATATAACTGCAAGGGATATTGCACAAATTATTCAAGTGCATGAAAAAAATCTTTCAAAGTGGAGGAATGGGGCAACGACCCCAAAATATAAAGAAACTCGTGAACTATTAGACTTTATTCTCTTGCTTTCACAAGCACTATATACAAACAAAAACAATGAGCTGTTTCATCTACTAAATTCATTGGAAAATTTATGCTATGAAAGATTAGTTAATTTGAATCCTCGTAAAATTATTCAGGAAGCTAAAATTCAAGACATGCAAGAGTTCCTAAATGAATTTAGTGATAGAGCTCGTCTACCTGTAAATAATGCTCCCTTTTTTGAAAATAAAAAAATCCAATCATTTTATAGTGACTTAGTTAATGATGGTAATTTAGATGTCACAATAGAAAGTAATACATTTTATGTGCCCGAATATCAAGATTTTACGAAAACTATTGCTGTACAATATCGTGACAGGTTTATTAATAATTTCAATAACTTTATATTAGTTCTTGACATACTTGTAAATACATCTGTAGAAAATTATTCAGACTATGATTTTATCCCCCGTTATTCACCAACTAATTTAGAAAAACTGAAACTTAATGCAAGAAGATTTATCAATTATATACCATCAAGAAATAAGACTAACAAAATCTCTATTCCTGTTTGGCTTGCTCAAAATATTGATATCGATGCTGTACAAATCTCCAATTGGAAAAGGGGGAAAGATTTTCCAACGATGTCTCACTTGCATAAGCTAAACAAATTACTAAAATTTGAAGGCGATAGAGGAATGATAAAGTATAATATGTCGAAACAAATGTGTTTCTATCATTTAATCAGACGATTTGAGGAAAGCGAATTAGATGGAAGAGGGAACTAAGAATATTTATTTTGCGTGATATTTTTATAAATGTTTTATAAAAAACAAAAAAGATGAGCTGTCAAATTGCTCATCTTTTTCTACTCTTTTGTTAAAGCTACAGTATCCCCTGTGTCTCCTGCTAAATCAGGTATTGTTACAGAATCTCCTGAAACTGAATATTTCAGCTCAGTACCATTGTTATCATTGATAATCTGTTTATCTGTATCAATAGTTACTTTCTCAGAATAGAGGTACTTCACATTATTTCCTCCCTCTGAAAGGAGATTGATATTAAGTATGTTTTCATCACTACTTACTTTTAGTTCATAATGCAATGTCAATTCTTCGTCTTCGAATCCCATTTCAGAGCCATCAATACCGCCTTTTTCGTATGAATATGTTCCTGATAGCTGACTATCATTAGTATTCGATTGATTACTACAAGCACAAAGGACAATTGTTAGTGTTAGAGTTAGTAGGGTCAAAATTTGTTTCTTTATATTCATTAGTCTGCTCTTTTCTTTAATTGTTTGAAATTAGATTTTCTAGCTCAGAATCATTTGGAGCTGTAGATGGGTAAGTTTCAAATACTAGCTTGGGTACAATGTAGATATTCGCAAGGCTAGATAATACTATTTGTTCTGAAATAATCTCTTCTCCCATTACTTGGTCTTTAGTAATGTCCCATAAGGAATTTCCGTAATTGGTTGATAGTAAGTAGTATTTAGAATCTAACTCACTATTTTGAAATTTTTTAGCATAATCAGTTTGACGATTTGCAAGAGCGGATGGAAGAATTTCGAGTTGAATAGACTCCTCAGCAGGTAAATCACTAGCAAGAGCAATCTGAGCGATTTTTACCCTCTCAGAACGTCCTGACAATGTGGTGTAGCCATATAGAGTGAAATATGTCCCGTACAAGTTGTTATTGTTTGAATTGGTTGTTGTTCCAATCAGTGTTTCATCATAGTTGTTAGTAACAGTAACTTTCAATCTTCTAGTTGCTTCATCATAACCGTCAATCGTGACATTTAGCTTTGTCAATTCAGAAGGTAGGTAGTCATTAGTAACATTTAGACTAGCCTGTCCATTGAAGATGTTGGTTTGATTCTCATTCCATGCTTTTTGACTACGTTCTTCAATATCATTATGATAGTTTGAACCATCAGTCTCAGCTACTTCTTCATAAAACTCCTTCAACCACTTATTTCTTTGTTCCTCGGAGATTGCATCCTTTGAAGAAGATGAGGTTTCAACAATCTTTTCAGAGGATTTTGTGGTACTTTCATTACTCTGACAAGCAAATAAGAGTACTGTAGATACCAATAGTGTAAAGCTTGTTAAAATATTCTTTTTGTTCATAGTGTGTCTCCTTATTTATAGCCAACCATTTTTCTTAGCAATATTATCGTGTATTGCATCATGGTCATTTTTGCGTTTCATTTCCTCAGCTATTTTTTCTTGAACTTCATCCCTCGCTTGTTGAGCTTTAGTAGCTTGAATAAATTGTTCTTGCCTCTGTCTAGCCAGACGAGCTTCCGATTCTCTTGTCTCTTTTATGACAGCTTTCGATGCCTGCTCAACCCTTCTAGCTGATACTTCTATATCCCAAAGATTCAAAGCTTTTCCGATAGTCTTCGCTTGCCCATATTTTAATTTCTGTATGAGGAAATTTATGACTTCATCGTTAGTCCAATACTGGTTGGGAATGGAAATAGTATTCATAATATTCATCAATTCATTTTGATGGTTCAGTAGTTGAGTTTCAGTGGATTTCAAGGTATTTTTCAGATTATTTATCACTAATTGTTGTTTTCTACGCTTTCCAGGGACGAGAGCATTTTTCTTTCGATTCTCTGGAATAACAACATTTTCATAGTAGATTTTATTTTTTTGAACCTGTCTGATACTATATAGAACCCAGACTATCAAAAGCCCAACCACAATCGGAATAGGAATTGAAGGTGGATAATAAATAAAGTCTTCAACCGCTTTTATTGGTATATAGAAGAATGTATCCTCAAACTCAAAATCTTGGAAAAGTATAAAAGTTCGAATAGTTGTTTCTATAATGACACCAATAATGGCAACCCCTGCTATGGCTATTAATACAACTATTAGAAAGATTATAAACGCAATCAGGGACGGTAGATGAATTAAATTGAAAATAGTAAATCCTCTTGTGCGAATATCCCATTTAAAGTCCTCAAGAAATACTTTTTCATCTGAAATAGCATTCAGGGTAGCCTCAGCTTGAAAAATTTCTCTTCCAAGTTCTTTTATTCTATTTTGTGTTGATGGGATTAGATTATTTTTTAATAATAAGTACCTTCTTAATGAATTAGCAATATCCATCTGGGCTCCTATATTTTAATTTTTATTACATTATAACGTAATAACACTAAGTTTGCAATGCAAAACGCAATGCATATTTAATGTGCAAAATGCTATATCCTAAAAACAAAAAGAGGAGAAAAGATATGGCATTTCAACTAAAATCAAATCGCAAAGAAACAGAAAATAAAACAATTCGTTTTCCAGTACCACTTATTGAAGAAATAGAAAAAGCAATTCAAAATAAGGATGTAACTTTTTCGAGTTTCGTGATTCAAGCATGTGAGTATGCATTGAGGGATATGGAGGATAAAAAATAACACCCAAAAAACGATAAAGGTTGACTTTTTTGATAAATAATCTTAAAATAAGACTATAAAATCCAAAGGAGTATATTATGAACAATTTGCCACCACAAATTTTTGAATTTGCTCAAGTATTTTCAATAAATCACAAGAGAGATATTGAGAAAATATTTTCTGACAATGAGTTTGAAACTAAAAATAGTCTACCAATTTTAAATTGGGATTTTATTTATCGTGATATTGTAAATACTGCAAAAGCAAATGATTTAGCATCACCCACTATGGATATGGGGGCTCTATGGACGGCAAGAGGAGTAATTATTGAGGGCATCTTATATATTTTTATGATGAAGAAAAGGTTTGAAGATGTCATTAAAAAATACGAAAAGCATCACTATCTTACTTGTATAGCACGTTCGAAAAATTCTCATTTAAATGGGAAGGAAGAGGGGAAACTATCAATTGAATTATTTAACGACTTAGATGATGATGAGTTGAGTAATTTACAAATTGAGCAATCGAAGAAATTATTGGGAGACCACTATAATTTTATTGATGAGATTAGAGTCGTTACCTTTGATAAAAAAACTAAGGAAGTGACTGTTAATCAAGTAAATGCCTTTTGTGAATTTATTGATGCAGTGAATATCACAGAATTTGATTTTACAAAA
This sequence comes from Streptococcus suis, assembly GCF_024509525.1. GTDB lineage: Bacteria > Bacillota > Bacilli > Lactobacillales > Streptococcaceae > Streptococcus > Streptococcus suis_AC. Next base: position 108,419 of record NZ_JAMWEM010000004.1, on the reverse strand, counting down.
CTTGAAGAAGATGGACGTGAAAATACTCCAGAAAAACCTCTTGTAGCATTGAAATCTGGTATACAGAAACAATTGGAGTCACAGAAACATGTTAGTCTTCCTGTTGAAAAAAAGGAAGAGAATAGTAAATTATGATATTTTATATAAAACAGGAGTAAATCATGCTTCAAATTAGTTTTAATGGTGAACGTTTAAAAGAGGCAAGGCTTTTTAACAAAAAGAGTATTACTCAGATTGCAGAGTTTTTAAATGTTTCAAAACAAATGGTTTCTAAATATGAAAAAGGGAGAGCGACGCCTAGTGAAGAATCATTAGAAATTTTGGAAAAGGAATTACAGTTTCCGAGAGATTTCTTTTTTGGGAATGATAATTTTAGTTTAAGTTCTACAGGAACATTTTTTAGAAGTCGCTATACAGCGACTCAAACAGAAAAAATGCCAGCAGAAATAAATAAAAACTATGTGGCATTAATAAGAGATTATTTGGGAAAATTTATTGATTTTCCAAATCTTGACTGGGAACTTTCTGGTTTAGATTTTACTCCGCAAGAATACGCAAGTTACATAAGGGAGAAGTGGAAACTGGGAGATAGACCAATTGATAACTTGTCGCTGTTGATGGAAGAAAAAGGGTTTGTTATTTCTAGAATAGATACTCAAAGTGATAAAGTTGACGCCTTTGGTTCAGCTGTTAAAGTGAATAATAATGAGTATTATGTTGTTATGTTAGAAGGGACAGATTATTCATTCTATCGTCAGCAGTTTAGTTTAGCCCATGAATTAGGACATTGGTTAATGCATGAAAATTGTAAGTCCCCTCAAGAAATGGGGGCAGTTGAGTATAAGCAGATAGAAGACGAAGCAAATGAGTTTGCGGCAGAGTTTTTACTGCCAAAGAGTTCATTTAAACATTCTATTATTGGTCATGAAAATGATATAGAATATTATAGGCACCTAAAGAGAATTTGGCAAGTTTCAATTAGTATGATGATAATGCGTTCGAAGTCATTGAATATCATAGATTCTAATGAGTATACAAACTTGTATAAAAAACTTAGTTATAGAGGCTGGAGAAAAAATGAGCCTTTAGATTCAACGAAATTGATTAGCAACCCTCTATCTTTAAAACAATCTGTAGAATTATTAGTTGAAAATAGAATTGTGATGGATATATCTGCTGATATTTATAGAGTATATAATAAATTGTTGCCGAATTTTTTAATTGAGAAATTATGTAATTTAGAAGAAGGTTATCTTGATGAACTGAATGACAGATATCCAAATCTTATTAGTTTAAATAAGGAAAGAATACGAAGAGCTTAGAATAGTTATTTAAAATATTAAAAGTAGGAGAACTATGGATATAGGTATTCGTGCTGATGGGATGACAACATCAGATTTTGAAAATTTTGCTATTGAGATTGTTAAGAAAAAATTTAAGAATAATAGTCTTCATGGGTTTAAGGAGGGGAAAGATGACGGTATTGATGGCATTGATGATATTGCCTCCCCCTCTCTCGTTATACAAGCTAAACGGTGGCAGGTAACAAAAAATCATACTACCGCAGTAAAGCTTTTGAAAGAGGAAATTGATAAGATTGCTCTGACCAAAGAAAAATTTGGTTGGGAAGCTGATTTCAATTACGTTATTGTTACAAGTATGGGGCTATCTCCTGCAGGTTTAAAGGAGATTCGTGATTATGCAGATAAAATAATTCCTAATGCAGTTCCGAATGATGATTATATTATTTTCTCCTCTACGTTAACAACTCTTTCTCAACAGAAAGCATATAGAGATATTTTTATGAATTATGGACTACTGGAGAAAGATATAACAAATGTTTTGAGAAATGCTAGATTGAAAAGTATAGAAGCAGAGTCAAGAGACTATTTTTCAGATTTTGATGCTCACTATTTTGTTGAAACACGTTTTCTAGGAGAAGCTTATCATATTTTACAAAGGGAACATATTCTATTAATCCAAGGACCAGCTGGAATTGGAAAAACAACAACTTGTTCAATGCTTGGAAACTTATTTCTAAATAATAATGAGAATATCTTTGATATCATTGTGCGTAAAGTAGAAGATATTAATGAGGTTCTCACATTATATAATGGAAACTATCGAGATAATGAGGATAGAAATCTTTTTGTTATCTTTGATGATTTTTTAGGGCGTAATAAGTTTGATGTTGGTGAAAGGGTTCTTCAGGATATTAGAAAATTATATTCTGCATCTACTAATACAAATAACCTTTTTATTTGTTTAAATTCTAGGACTCAAATTCTTCAAGATGCGCGAATAGTGAATTTTGAATTCCAAAAGTTGATAGATGAAAATTTTATAGAAAATAGAAACTTTATCATAGATTTATCTAGGTACTCTGAAATTGATAGAGCTTATATTTTTAGAAAAACATTCGAAAGGAAATTACACTCTCTTGGAGATATCGATAAATTGGAATTGGTGGGAAAATATAATAATTTGATAGGAAAAGATTGGAAAAGGATTGTACAGCATCGGAATTACTTTCCTAGATCAATAGAATTAATAGCTAATAATTTCAAAGAATCTAGCGAAAATTTTTATGATTATGTTGTATATTACCTGGACCATCCTAATCAGCTTTACAATAATTTATTTGAGAATCTAAAGGTTGAGGAGAAATATTTGTTATTTTCTTTACTGCAATTTGATAGTCTTCCTGTTGAAGAGCAATTGTTAAAAAATTCCTTTCACTCTCTAAGACTCAATCCAGCTTTTGATATTGGAAGGGCATTCAAAAAATTAGACGGTTCTTGGCTTTCTTTTATTAAGGAAACATTTAATAGTGAAAGTAAGGTAGATTTTTTTAATCCAAGTATTATTGATTTTCTAAATAGTAAGTTAGAGGAATTTCCACAAATGAAGCATGAAATATTACAAAAATCAATCTATCTAAAACAATTATTAGGAGGCTGTAAAGGATACGTTGATTTAAAGTCTAATTCTAATCAAATTATTTTTTTCAATAACATATTAAGTAATTGGAATAACTTCATTGATTCTTCAGAATTTATCGGGGAAAAGTTGGTTGCTATTATAGGTTTCAATAAATATGCAGAACATGCTACAGAATTTAGAAGATTGCTATCGTCATACAACGGAATGTGGAATTTGGCTTCTTATTCAAATGGATGGGATGTGGTAATTTCACATATTTATCAATCTAATGAATTTGTAATAAAAAGAGAATTTCTTGATGCTCTTGAAGACTTCGAAATAGTAACAAATATATTAGAAAGCCCAAATTTAGATTCTGATACGATTGATTCTATAGCTCACGATATTGATAAAATAGTAGAAGAAGTATATTATTTGTCGGGATTTGAATACTATGCAAGTAAATTTAATGAAGTAAATACATTTTTTCTATTTAAAGAAAAAAAGATTGAAATCTTACAAGATTATTTAGATTCTGTTTCAACTGTTGACGAAGAAGATATTGGTATACTTGAAACTGATAACTTTGATTTGGAGATAGAAGTTAATACTCAAACACATCATTTTATGGATAAAATAGACGAAATGTTAGATACCTTATATGATTGGGAAGGGGAGGTAACTTTAGATTATAAAGGTCTTAAGAGTAATCTGAGTGAATATTTACAGCAAAAGTATAACAATTTATCTTGGGAAGACGATGCATATGATAGATGGAGAGATTCCCAGTTAGAAGAAAGATATACGATAGAGAACATCCTGAATAAACCACTATTATAAAAAGTAGCACTATCCATGTACGATAGTGCTATTTTTAGATTACAAAGAAGATACTGCTATTGTCTATTTTTTGTCTTATTGTTATAACTTTAAGTGTTTTTAGTTCGATTTAGTGAGTCTTGAAAGGCTTTAAATCAACATTATTGACGATTGCAAGACTTAAAAAATCATGGAACAAGTCTTGCATGTTCATCATAGTTCTCTTCCTCCAAATGTAGATGACTTATTATACCATGAAATGAGATAAAAGAGCGTATCGCTTGTGTAAATTTTAACAGGATTTCTATTGACAGGGATTTAAGATATTAGTATAATGAAATAAAAAGTGGTTATAACCAGAAAAGGGGGTCTCCTATGTTTCATTTACCAAAGGAAGAATTAGAACGGCTAGGTGCTATTATTACAGCTCCTGAGATTTACCAACAGCCAGGCTTGTGGAAGGAAGCCTATCAGCTCTATGTGGATCAGTTGGCAAAAATTGACGCATTTTTAGGCAGAATTCAAGAACAGCATGCCTTTGTCCATGTTATTTTTACAGGGGCAGGAACTTCTGATTTTGTCGGTCAAAGTATTGCCAACTACCTCAACCAAGTCAATGACTTGAAACACATTCGTTTTTCTGCCATTGGTACAGTGGAGCTGGTTAGTCGCCCACATGACTATTTACAGGCAGATATTCCAACGGTTTTGGTATCCTTTGCCCGTTCAGGCAATTCTCCAGAAAGTTTGGCAGCAGTAGCCATTGCCAAGCAGTTGGTGGATCAGCTCTATCAAATTACCATTACCTGTGCGGCAGACGGGAAATTGGCTGTGGCAGCAGAAGGCGATGCGGACAATCTCCTCTTGCTTCAGCCAGCAGGCTCCAACGACAAGGGCTTTGCCATGACAGGCTCATATAGCTGTATGTCCTTGACCGCTCTGCTTGTTTTCTCACCAGCCACTCTGGAAGAAAAAGGAGCTTGGGTTGATAGGATTGTACAGCTTGGTCAAGACGTGCTAAATCGTGAAGACTATGTTCAAGAGTTGGTAGATTTGGACTTTGAACGGGTAATTTACCTTGGTGCTGGAGGGTTCTACGGCTTGGCTCATGAAGCCCAACTCAAGATTTTGGAGTTGACCGCAGGCAAGATTGCGACCATGTATGAGTCACCGCTAGGCTTCCGTCACGGACCAAAATCTCTCATTAACGACAAAACCATTGTCATTCTCTTTACCTCAAACGATGCCTATACCCGTCAGTATGATGTTGACCTGCTCAATGAGGTTCATGGGGATGCCATAGCAGAGCGAATAGTAGCTCTCTCAGCAGACAAGCTAGCAGGTACTGAGGCACCGAACTTTGTACTGGCTGAAGGAGGAGAAGCACTTCCAGATGTCTTCCTAACCTTCCCATACATCTTGTTTGGACAGACCTTTGCCATTATGACAGCAATCAAATGCAAAAACCTACCAGACACACCGTCACCTTCAGGAACGGTCAACCGTGTCGTGCAGGGCGTGATTATTCATCCACTACCATAAGTGTACAAAAGAGCTTCCACAAGAGGAAGCTCTTTTTTAATATGGCAAATGAAGGCTAGACTGCTCCAAATCCACAATAATAGTCCAGTTGCTATTGTCCCGAACAGTGCATTCAAAGTCGGTGGTGTAGAGAATCAGCTCCAGCACATCGCCTTTTTTAAATTGGTAAATAGTCGGTTGCAGTTTCCAGCTTAGGTCCATCCACTGGTCAGGCACCACTTCCTCGACAGTCATCAGGTTAGTGCGGTTCTGCAGGTTCATAAAGCCCTTGGTCACCAATCGTTGCGGCATGTCCACATAAGGCAACTCCATCAGATTTTCTTGGGCATGGTAACGACCGTTGTCTAGACTCAATCTTGCTTTAGGCGCAGGGATTGGGGCTAGGCGTTTTTTATTTCCCTTGTCCAATAGCTGAGCAGATAAGAGGCCTTTGGCTACACTAGAAGCTACACGGAGTTTCAGCATGACTTGTCCGTTGATCAGGATATCCTCCGTTACAGGTAGTTCCATGCTGATTTGATTGGCCTTGCCTGTATAGAGGTCTTGATGGAAGGTTGGGTAAGATTTGCCGTAACGGTCAAAATCTTCTTGGGCATACTGATTGGAGATGGTCTGGCTTCCAGTTCCTAGTGGTAAGACAGCTTCGTTGTCACCGCCAAAGGTGTCCAAGGTCGTCCAGGTTTGTTCACCGCTGTTGTCCTGCCAGATGACAGTTGGCAGTTGATAGTTGTTCTCGTATCCCAGCAGTTTCTGGCTGAGCAGGGCGTTCATGGACTCGCGGAAGTCGATAGACTGCCAGTTGTTCATGTAAACATGGGCACCGTTGTGGAAGAAGAGGTGCTTTTTGATCTGGCTTGGCAGGGCATGGAACATATTCCAGACATGGATGGGCTTAACGTTCCAGTCCTGTGAGCCGTGGGTAAAGACCACCTCACACTTGACCTTGTCAGCGTGAAGCAGATAATTGCGGTCATGCCAGTATTGATTGTAGTCACCGCTAGTGCGGTCAAGAGCCACTCGTTCTGCCGCCAGTCCTTTTTCGTAGGCTGCTTTATTGCGGAGGAAGTCACCTGCTTGCAGACTTTTCGAGTAGGTCAGAGCGGTCAAGCTGTCCAAATCTTCGCCTGGATAGCCGCCAGGGCTGGTTACCAGCCCGTTTTCACGGTAGTAGTCATACCAAGAGGAAATCCCTGCTTCTGCGATGATGACTTCCAATCCGTCCACGCCAGTTGTTGCCAAGGCATTGGACATGGTACCGAGATAAGACAGTCCCGTCGTCGCTACCTTACCATTGGCCCAATCGGCCTTGACCTCTAACGAGCGAGTGTGGTCGGTGTAGGCCTTGGTGCGACCGTTCAGCCAGTCAATCACCGCTTTGTAGCCCTCAACCTGCTGGTAGTCGCCAGATGTCATGTAGCCAGTCGAGCCCAGCGTACCGACACCAGACACATGGAGGCTGGCAAAGCCGCGAGAGAGGAAGTAGTCGTTGAGGGAGTAAGAAGTAATGTGGCCCAGTTTTTCAGTGGCAGGGCTGACAGGCAGGTCCTGCCGGTCCAAGTCTAGCTTGGTGATGCTGGTCTGATTAACCTCAATGGTACCAGCTGGTTTTTCCGCCAACTCCCCTTCCATCTTGTGCAGGGCCTTGTCGCTAGCTACATCGTTAACTCCTTGATGATAGGGACTGTTGGTAATGACCGCAGGGATTTTTCCGTCAAAGTGCGGACGGAGAATGGATAGCTTGACAATATCTGTCTGCCCAGTCCCAGCCGTATCGACAGGTGTTTCGACATAGACCACCTCACGAATGAGATTTTTAGTCGAAAAGGTCGCCAAGGATTTGCTGTTGAAGAAGTGGTAGTGATTGTCTTCTGGAATGAGATCGTCACTGACCAGCTGGTCAATCAAGGTATTTCCAGACTTGGTGCGGGTAGCGAGCAGCTGGTAGAGGTTGTCGATGATATCTCCATAGACAATAGGAAATTGGCTAGCCTTTCGGAATTCTTCCACATCTGTGTAATCCACACCAGGCACAAAGCCCAGCAACTGAAAGGCCACTTGATAGAAAATCAGGTCTGTCAGCTCACGGTCAGACTGGAAGAAGGTCAGCAGGTCTGTATCCCAGTCCGCAATCATGTTGGACAGGGCAAAGTCGGTATTTGCTGTCAGGAAATGGCACTTTCTGACAAACAGTTCGAGATTATCTTGTGCACTCGCTTGTTTATTTATGGAAAAACCGATAGAATGGAGTTCTTCTATCTGCTGGCTGGCTTGGCGAGGGATGTAGGAAAATTGATTAAAACGCATGGCAATCCTTTCTTCAGTAGCTATTTTTTCCATTATACCATAAGCAGTTTTTTTATGTTTTCAAGAGGTAAAACTACGCAAAAATATTTGTCAAAAATAGGGTTTTATAGTAAGATGGAAAGGTATGAAATGTGAGGGAATGAGATGCTTAGAGAAGAATGGATTGTACCTGTTTTACGGGTTAATAATCGGTCTGTCAATCAGGAATTTTTAGAAAAAACAATTGGATTAAAGACACAATTAGAGGATGGTCCTTTTGCAGAATTTGGTGGCCAGGGAACAAAGGCTGTTCGCCTGGTCTTGCAAGAGTCACCGAGTATGCGGACGCGGGCTGTTAAGGGGCCTAAAAAATTGAAAAAACTGGTCATAAAGGTCCAAAAACCAAGTGAAATTGAGGGTCTTTTGGCACGTGGTAGCCAGTTTACCAAGCTCTACAAGGGAGCAGTTGGTTATGGTTTTGAGGCGGTTTCGCCTGAGGGGGATACTTTCTTGGTACATGGCGAAGCGTCGCAGGCTGACTTGGTGGAAATTTTACCACCTGTTGCCTTTGAGATGTCAGAAGATTTTCAAGGTTTGACTGAGTTTGTGGTGGAAGAAATTGTTATCCGCACCCCCAAAGTTACTGTTAGTCAGGCTTTTTACCAAAACATTCTGCCTGACCAGGCTATTGTAAGTTTTGAAGCGGCAGAAGGGGCAGACTTGTTGACAGCTGCGGAGGAAGTCTGGGATCTGGACAGCCTGCGGTTTGCAGTAGCGTCTGACTATGACTGGGCAGACTTGGAAGAAAAGTTGCCAGCAGGCTATTTCAAGGACAAAAAGGAACAATTTATCCAGACGGTTGACCCGAGCGGGATTGAATTGTGGTTTGAAAAATGAGACAAGACATCATTGCAAAAGTAGAGGAGCAGATACAGGCTGGTCTCTATCTTGGTGCTAGTCTGGCTCTCTATGTCAATGGAGAGTGGACAGATTACTATCTTGGTCAATCAGAAGAGGGTCAGGCAAGCGTGCCTGGCCTTATTTATGATTTGGCTTCTGTATCAAAGGTGGTCGGTGTTGGCACAGTTTTAATCAAGTTGATTCAGTCAGGTAGGGTCGAGCTGGACCAGCCTCTACAGGTCTATTATCCAGTCTTTGAAAACGCTGATGTGACCATTCGCGACTTGGTGACCCATACTTCTGGGATTGATCCCTATATTCCAAATCGGGATAGTCTGGACTTTCAGGGTTTGAAAGAGGCGATAAATGGGATAGGAGTCACGAATGATAGGGCTTTTCGCTATACAGATATTAACTTGATTTTGCTGGGCTTTCTGCTGGAAGAGCTTTATGGACAGGACCTAGACAGGATTTTAGACCAGGAGGTTTTTACACCTTGGGCATTAACCCAAACCAGCTTCGGACCTGTGGCGGACGCGGTGCCGACGGTTAAGGGGGAAGAGGCAGGAGTGGTGCACGACCCCAAGGCCAAGGTGCTGGGGCGGCACACGGGCTCAGCGGGGCTCTTTTCCAGCTTGGCAGACCTGAAAGTCTTTTTGGGCCATTACCTGACAGATGACTTTGCAGTAGCCCTAGCGGTCAATATCAGTCCTTCCAAGCCTCGTTCAATCGTCTGGAACTTGGAGGAGGGTGGTTGGCTGGACCATACGGGCTATACAGGTCCTTTTGTGCTGGTCAATCGGGAAAAGCAACTGGCGGCGGTTTTTCTGACCAATCGGACCTACTATGAGGACGATCGACCCTTGTGGATTGAGCAGCGACAGGATTTGTTTGCGGTGGTGAAGTCAGCTCTGGAGCAAGAAGGAGGTTACAGATGACGCGATATGCTTTGCTTTTACGTGGGATCAATGTCGGTGGTCGTAACAAAATCGTCATGGCTGAATTGCGTCAAGCGGTGGCAGATTTGGGCTATGACAAGGTTGAAACCTACATTAATAGCGGTAATCTCTTCTTTGATTCAACCAAGAATAGAGGGGACATTGTTGCTGAATTTCAAACTTTTTTCACAGAAAGATACCCCTTTGTGGAGCAATTTGCTCTACTAGACGCCCAAGATTATCAAGCAGAAATCGATCAACTTCCAGCTTGGTGGCAGGAGGAAGTGGCTCGTAAGGATGTCCTCTTTTACACGGATAGAAGTCAGAAGGCTCTGATTGAGGACTGGGTGAGCCAGCTGGACTTGGGAGAGGAGGTTGTTTACTTTGGGCAGACGGCTCTCTTCTGGGGCAAGTATGATGAGCAGTCCTACTTGCAGACGGCCTATCATAAGAAACTTGCCAATCAAGTTTTTTACAAAAGCCTTACCATTCGTAACCATAAGACCTTTGCCAAACTGGCGGAGTTTTTGGGTAAGTAATGAAGGATCCCTGATGAGCAGGGATTTTTATGAACTGGTTCTGTATCCTTCCGAAAATCTGCTGTGCATCCTTCCGAAGATTTATTATCCTTCCGCAACACTCAGTAGATTTTTCGACATAGTAAAAGGACCTGCATGTGCAAGTCCTTTTGTGTTTGTTTGATTAAGCTTGGCTTGAAACTTCTGCAGCGTGGTCATCCATTGAAAGAACTTCGTGGAAGACACGTTGAGTCAATTCAGTTTTTTGTTCTTTAGTGAGGTATTTAGTGTTTACGCAGTATCCAGAGATACGAACGATAACATCTTCACCGGCCATAATCTTGTCGTAAACGTCGTTCAAGTCCATAACGTTCAAGTTGACGTGCTGACCACCTTGTTCGAAGTATCCGTCAAGGATTGTCACCAAGTTGTTCACTTGCTCATCGAAGGTCTTACCAAGAGCTTTTGGTGAAACCTGAGTTGTCAATGAGATACCGTCGTTGGCATGTTTGAAGTTGAGTTTAGAAAGAGTGTTCAAGTTTTGCAACCAACCACCACGAGATTTAGAAGTTGGGTTAGCACCTGGTGGGAAGAATTCTACTTTAGAAGTGTTGACAGAGCCATCTTCGTTGAGGAATACGCCACGGTGAACTGGTGAGTTAGCTGTTTGTTTAGAGTAAGCAACGTTTGAAGTGATTGTCAAGATAGACACAGTTGCTTCAGCATTCTTGTACAATTTGTGTTTGTTCAAGCGAGTGAAGAATGCTTCCATGAGCCATTTCGCAATGTCATCTACACGGTCGTCGTCTTCACCATAACGTGGGAAGTCGCCAGTTACTTCGTAATCATAGATGAAGCCGTCTTCGTCACGGATTGGTTTCACTTGTGCGTACTTGATAGCAGACAATGAGTCAACAGTATTTGCGAAGCCACAGATACCGAAGCCCATGTTAGCACGAAGGTGAGTTGGCAAGAAGGCCATTTGAACTGCTTCATAGTTGTATTTGTCAGTCATGTAGTGGATGATGTTCATTGCATCTACATAAGTGTCAGTCAACCAGTCAAGGGCTTTTTCAAAGTTGGCAATAACTTGATCGTAGTCAAAGATTTCAGAAGTATTTGGTTCAACACCATCGAACACTTTGTAATCTTTGTGAACATCGTCGTAGCCGTTGTTCCAGCTTGAAAGAAGAGCTTTAAGAACGTTAACACGAGCACCGAAGTACTGGATGTTGTGGCGTTTGTCTTCGCTTTCTGGGTCAAGTGGTGACACACAGCAAGAGATACAGCTCATTTCACCATAACCGTCTTTGGCCATTGTTGTCACACCTTCGTATTGGATAGAAGAGTGCTTGTGGCTCATTGCCATACAGTAGCGACGGAACGAATATGGAAGTTGGTCTGACCAAAGAACTGTCAAGTTTGGTTCTGGAGAGTTACCGATGTTGTCAAGTGTGTTCAAGAAACGGTAGTCCATCTTCGTAACACGGTGACGACCATCGTTACCCATACCTGCCATAGATGTTGTCAAGAATGTTGGGTCACCAGAGTAGATTTCGTCGAAGGCTTTTGTACGAGCGAATTTCACTGTACGAAGTTTCAATACGAAGTCATCAACAAATTCTTGGATTTCAGATTCGGTAAATGTACCGCGAGCCAAGTCGCGTTCTGCGTAGATATCAAGAACGATTGGGACACGACCGAGAGAAGTTGCGGCACCGTTGATAACACGGCAGACTGCCATGAAGGCAATGTTTGTCCATTGGATCGCTTCTTTCGTGTTCATCGCAGGTTTGCGTACATCAACACCGTAGTGATCACCTAAGCGTACAACTTGTTGCAATGCTTGGTATTGAAGGTTGATTTCTTCGCGAAGACGGATTGATTCTTCATCAATTTCAGTGATAGCATTCCAGTCAGCTACTTTTTCTTCCATCAAGTAGTCTGCACCGTAAAGTGCCAAACGAGCGTACATACCGATGATACGGCCACGTGAGTAAGCATCTGGAAGACCAGAAACGTGGTGTGAGTGACGAGCGCGACGGATATCAGCTGTATAAGCACGGAAGATACCATCGTTTACAGTTGTTGCGTGTTTTGTGTAGATTTCATGAAGAAGTGGATCTGGAGTGTAGCCGTTCTCGATAAGAGTTGTTTCGGCCATACGGATACCACCTTTTGGCATGAAGTTGAGTTTGAAGAGTTCGTCGTTTTGGATACCGAAGATGAGTTCGTTCTCTTTATCGATAAAACCTGCTGGAATATCAGCGATAGAAGTAGCACGATCTACGTCCATTGGGAAGCGAGTGTCTTCGTAGCCAGCCTTGGTTTCTTCGATGATTTTTTTGATATGAAGTGAACGCTCAGTTGGGCCTGCGAGGAAGCTTTCATCTCCATCGTATGGAGTGTAGTTGGCTTGAACGAAGCGTGTTACACTTGCCTTATCTTGCCAATCTGTACCTTTAAAGCCTTCCCAGGCTTGGGCGAAAATGTCTTCAGCAACATTTTTTGTTTTAACTTTTGTTGACATGAGGGTTCTCCTTTTATTCATTCGGCAATTGCCTAGATAAGCATATTATACCACTTGTATCCCCTTTCTACAAGGCAAAAAACCTTGAAAATAAATGAAAGGATTTTCCAGTATTTTCAATCATTTTCAATATTGATTTCGAGAGAAAAAAAGTAAAAATTGATATAATATAGCGAAGGAGGCGACATGCTGATATTTCCGCTTATCAATGACACATCCCGAAAAATTATTCATGTTGACATGGATGCGTTTTTTGCTGCTATAGAGGTCAGGGATAATCCTGCTTTGAAGGGCAAACCTGTTATCATTGGTGCTGATCCGAGGTTATCTGGCGGTCGGGGTGTCGTGTCTACCTGTAGTTACGAGGCGCGTGCCTTTGGGATTCACTCGGCTATGTCCTCAAAAGAGGCCTATGAGCGTTGTCCTCAGGCGATTTTCATTTCTGGCAATTATGAAAAATATCAGGAAGTTGGGCGACAGGTTCGAGAAATTTTCCATCGCTATACTGATTTGGTGGAGCCCATGTCTATCGATGAGGCTTACTTGGATGTAACAGAAAATAAGTTGGGCATCAGCTCTGCGGTTAAGATTGCCAAGCTTATCCAATACGATATTTGGAATGAATTGCATCTGACAGCTTCCGCAGGTGTTTCCTATAATAAATTTTTGGCAAAAATTGCCTCAGATATGGAAAAACCGCACGGTTTGACCTTGATTCTACCTGAAGATGCTGTTGGTATTCTCGCCTCCCTGCCTGTTGAAAAATTTCACGGTGTGGGGAAGAAGACGGTGGAACGCCTGCATGAGATGGGGGTCTACACGGGGCAAGATTTGCTAGATGTACCAGAAATGGTTTTGATAGATAGATTTGGGCGTTTTGGCTTCGACCTTTATCGGAAAGCTAGGGGGATTTCTAATTCGCCCGTTAAAGTGGACCGTGTTCGTAAGTCAATTGGAAAGGAAAGAACCTACCGCAAGCTCCTTTATCGTGATGAAGATGTGCTGAAAGAGCTGATTAGCCTTTGCCAACGAGTAGCAGCTAGTTTAGAAAGAAATGAGAAAAAAGGACGAACCATTGTGTTGAAGGTTCGTTATGGTGATTTTTCTACCTTGACGAAACGTCATAGTCTAGAGGTATATACGGACCAGACGGAAACGATTGAGAAAGAGGTTCGTCAACTAATTGAAGAAATTGGGAAGATTGAAAAAGGGATTCGTTTGCTGGGTGTGACCGTGACTAATTTTCAAACTTGAGTTCTGTTTCAGTCTATGATAGACTGAAAAAAAGGAGAAGAGATGCAAATTTCAAGTAGATTTACCATTGCCAGCCATATCTTGGTTCTCTTGGCTCTGGAAGGAGAAAAAGAAAAACAGACCAGTATTAGCATTGCAGGCAGTGTCGGGGTTAATCCTGTCATTATCCGAAATATTTTGTCCCAACTCAAGGAGGCTGGTCTGGTAGAAGTAGCGCGTGGTGTTGGAGGTGCTCGCTTGGCACAGGGTCCAGACCAGATTACACTTTTGCATGTCTATCAGGCTGTGGAGTTATTTGGAGAAAAAGGTCAATTATTCGCTTTTCATGAGCAACCGAATCCTTCCTGCCAAGTAGGTCGCAATCTTCATCCTCTGCTAGATAGCCGTTTGGAAAATGCTCAGTCGGCTTTGGAAAATGAACTTGCTAAGACAAGGCTTGCTGATCTCTTGGCGGAACTATAGTCGTTTTATTAGGTCAACGTAAGGAGAAACTTTGTTTCCCTATTTCCTACTTCAAACACTCCACTGGACTGTTGAAGTAGTCTGTAGAGTGTTGCCCTAGCACTAAAAGACTAGTTAGTGAATCATCTTTGTGATGATTTTTTTAATTTTTGAGTTGTAACAATTGACATTACAACCGAAATGATTTATACTTACGTTGTAAGCAAGGTTATTACAACGAAACAAGTGAGGTATCAATATGAAAATTGCTATTATTGCAGCGAATGGTCAAGCAGGTCAAACTATTGCAAAGGAAGCAGTAGAACGTGGCCATCAGGTGACGGCTATTGTCCGTTCTGAAAACAAGAGCGTAGCCCAAGAAGTAATCCAGAAGGATGCTTTTGACCTTACCAAAGAAGATTTGGCAGGCTTTGATGTAGTAGTCAATGCTTTTGGTGCTCGGACACCAGAAACCTTGCCGGATCACGCTCGTCTTGCTGAGCATCTAGCGACCATCCTTGCTGGTAGTCCAACTCGTCTTTTAGTAGTTGGTGGTGCAGGCAGTCTTTATTTAGACGAGAGCCAGACAGCTATGCTCAAGGATGCACCAAATTTCCCAGCGGACTACCTACCAGTGGCAGAAGCTATGGGCGCAGGTCTTGACATCTACCGTCAGGCGACAGCGGTCAACTGGACCTATATCAGCCCTGCAGCCGATTTTGATGCAGAAGGTCAAAAAGCAGGTGCTTACACCCTTGCTGGCGAGGTTTTCCAGGTCAATGCCCAAGGTGAAAGCTACATTAGCTATGTAGACTATGCTACGGCTTTGGTTGACATTGCTGAAAAAGGTGGCTACAGCAAAGAACGCATTTCTGTACTTGCATAAAAAATTAAATGGTCTAAAAGATAGTTCCCATCAAGGAATTATCTTTTTATTTTTTAGTTGTATATAGTATAATAATATAAACAAAAAAGAAAAGGAGAACCCCATGATTCACTTGATTTGTCCCAATCCAGCCCTAGACCGTACGCTTCTTGTGGAGAAGATTGAAAAGAACATTCCCCTCCGTCCGTCGGAAGTGAGGGATTATCCTGGTGGAAAAAGCTTTAACGTGGCCTATGCACTTCGAGAAAATGGAGTGACAGACTACACTATCCATACTATTTTAGGTGGGCAGATTGGTCGCTACATTCAAGACCTTAATGACCAAAAGGGAAATCAACTGCAGGTCGTTGAAAATGATCAGAACACAAGAACCTGCAATATTTACGTGGAAACCAGCACAGGCGATGTCGTTCTTTTCTATGAAAAAGGCTTTGAACTGACAGAGGATCTGCTTGACCAATTTACCCAGCAGATAGAAAATAGCCTAGAGGCTGGCGATATCCTAGTCTTTTCAGGCAGTCTCATGAAGGGCATGCCGGATGATTACATTCAGCGATTTATTGAAAAATATCCAGAGGTACTAACCATAGTTGATACCAGTGGACCAGCCTTACAAGCTGCCTATCAAGCTCGACCAGCCTTGATCAAAATCAATAATGAAGAATTCAAGGACATCTATCCAGACTTAGATGAGGAAAGTCCAGAGGATATTTTGCGGATACTAAAAGAAGTAACGCCGCATGAGAATATCATCATTACCATGGGTGGAAAGGGGAGTCTAGCTAAGATTGGCCAGCGCTTCTTCCGTATCCAGTCTCCAAAGAAAGAAACGCGGAATCCGATTGCCGCAGGGGATTTCTACCTGGGCTTGCTAGTCAAGGGAATCAGTCAAGGTCAAGCCCCAGAAATCTTTTTGAAAGAAGCGGCAGCCTTTGCAACAGCCAATTGTTTGAATTATTTTCCTGAGGTTGAAGCAGAGCAGTTTGAAGCGATTGTCGATACAATAGTACTAGAGGAACTGTAGTATTGTATCCCTTTACTCATCGTGCTATAATGGCAAGGAGAAACAAGGTGAGATGGGGGATAGTAGTGGAACAGTTGACGGTTCTTTACCAAAATTTAAAACGGCGATATGGTGAATTTCACTGGTGGAATGATGAAAATCCCATAAAGGATTTGGTATCTATGATTCTTATTCAGCAAACAACGGAAGCAAGTGCCAAGCGTGCTTTAGAACAGTTGGAGGGACGGTTGACAATTCATTCGCTTTTAGAGATGCCTGTGGAGGATTTACAAGAATGCATTCGTCCAGCAGGATTCTTCAAGCAAAAATCACTCTACATTCGGTCAGTGGTTGAGTGGGCCAATCAGTTCGATGGAGATTTTTCTCGCCTAGATCGTGTTGAGACAGCAGTACTCCGAAAAGAGCTGCTGAGCTTGAAGGGGGTTGGCAATGAAACTGCGGATGTTATTTTGCTCTATTTGTGTCGAAGAAGTGTTTTTGTGGCGGATCAATATGCTCTTCGACTATTTAATCGATTAGGACTTAGCCAGTCTCAGGATTACGTGAGTTTGAGACAGGAGTTTACAGAGCAGATAAAAGATTGGTCGGTAAAAGACGCTCAGGAGCTTCATGCACTGATTGATGAACATGGCAAGCAGTTCAGATTAACAAAGGGGCAGCTTGATGAATCATGGTTGATGATATAGTCATACTCTTCGAAAATCAAAATCAGACGTTGTTGACTTGATTTGATGAACCTCAGTTCTATCTGCATCTGCGTCGCCTAGCCTGATTTTGATTTTCATTGAGTATCAATTAGTGTATTTTTTATTACTACGAAGAGCGAGGAAGTCTCATTTCCTTATTTCCGAGTTTAAACACTCCACTGGACAGTTGAAGTAGTCTGCATATCGTTGCCTTGTACTAAAAGCCAACGAAACGACTATAAAAGAGTAAAACCAGCAAATCTACTGACTTGCTGGTTTTTATGCTTTAAAAAACTCTTCAATATCTGCCAGTTCTATGCCAATCATGGGGTCGATGGTTAGCAGGTTGTCTACAGTCAAAATGTATTCTGTGGGTTGGGTATTAGTTTTTTCTGGCTGGTCTTGATCAAGAAGGGAGAGTTGTTGGCTGTTTTCTTTGACTACTTTAACCTGTTCTTTTCTGTCTGGCTGAGTAGGGTGCTGGGTTTGTGTGGTTGCAGCTGTTTTGCTTTCGTCGTTTTCAGTCAAAGCTTCCTTGCTGTCCTGCTCTGCCATTTCTCCTTGGAAACGTGGGACCAGATAGGTTTTGCGGACGGTGCCGGCGTTTTTGACGGCGTAGTCGAAGGCGGAGATTTCGCCTAGGAGGATGAGCTTGCTCTTGGAGCGGGTGATGGCGGTGTAGACCAGGTTGCGCTGGAGCATGCGGTGGCTGGTGCGCGTGATGGGAAGGATGACGACCTGAAACTCGCTGCCTTGGGACTTGTGGATGGACATGGCATAGGCTAAGGTAATTTTGTACCATTCATTGCGGGGATAGGTGACCTCGCTACCGTCGAAGTTGATGGTAATCTCGTCCTGCTTGGAGTCGGTGTACTTGGCAGGTAGGAGGTCGATAATGTAGCCCAAATCACCATTGAAGACATTGGCTTCGGCGTCGTTGACTAGATGAATGACCCGGTCGCCTTGGCGGAAGGCTTGCTCGTTATGGAGGAATTCTAACTCTCCCTCTTCCAGTGGATTGAGCAGGGTCTGGGTCATGGTGTTGAGTTGGTCAATACCTGCAGCACCACGGTACATGGGAGCGAGGATTTGTACTTCGTTTGCAGGAATGCCCGACTTGATGGCTGCACCGACAATGCGCTCAATCAGGGCTGGAATTTGTTCGTTTTGCGCTTCAAAATAGGAGCGGTCAGCCTTTTTCTCACGGAAATCGCTCGGCAGAGCCCCTTGGCGAATCTGGCTGGCTAGGGTGACGATGGTCGAATCGTCTGACTGGCGGTAAATACGTTCTAGAGTGATGCTCGGTAGCTTGTCAATCTTTAAGAGATCAGCTAGAACTTGACCGGGGCTGACAGAGGGCAATTGCTCCGCATCGCCGACAATCAGAACCTGGGTTTGGGATGAGATGTTTTGGAAGAGTTGATTGGCCAACCAAGTGTCGACCATAGAAAATTCGTCGACGATGATGAAATCAGCTTCGAGGTAGTCATCTCGGTAGGATTCTTCCTGTCCTTCGACAAGCCCCAGATGTCGGTGGATAGTGGCAGAAGGCAGGCCTGTCAATTCATTCATCCGTCTGGCTGCTCGTCCAGTTGGAGCGGCTAGGAGGACAGGGCATTCCTCTCGGTTGCGTGTCAAATCAATCTTATGCAAGATGGCATAGACTGCGATAATACCGTTGATAACCGTTGTTTTTCCAGTCCCTGGTCCGCCTGTCAGAATGAAAAGCGGATTGGTAATGGCTTGGATAATGGCTTCTTTTTGAATGTCATCGTAGGTGAGAGAAGACATGCTTTCCAGCTCTGCTATGGCAGCCTCAACGTCTGTGCGTGGGAAGGGTTTGAAACCATTTTTTCCCATCAGGCGGGTCAGGTTTTTATGGATACCATGCTCGGCAAAGTAGAGGCTGTTGTCGAAAATCTTGGTGCCTTCTTGCTGTACCTTGTCGTCTACAATCAGTCCTGTCAACTCGTGGGCAACTGCGGCAGGATCCAGCTCTGTATGGCGGGATTTTTCCAGCAGTTCAAGGGTTGCTTCCAGCAAGTCTCTGGCCTCCACATAGGTATCGCCTGTTTCCATGGAGCGATGAATGAGGCTAAAGAGCATGCCAGCCCGAAAACGTTGGGGTGCATCACTGGCAATTCCCAGGTTTTCCGCAATCCTATCGGCAATGGTAAAGCCGAGCCCCTGGACATCTTCGACCAGTTGATAGGGATTTTCTTCAATAATCTGAAGTGTTTTTTCCTTATACTGGTCTTGGATTTGAAAGGCTAGCTTGTTTGGAATGCCGTACTCAGCTAGTTTGGCTAGTATCAGCTCGGTTCCATAATTGAGGCGGAGCTTTTCCACAAATGCCTGCCTGTTCTTGCTGGATAGGCCTGTGATTTGGGTTAGTTTTTCAGGTTCAGCTAAAATTTTGTCGATGGTATCTTCGCCATAGAGCTCAACGATTTTTTCAGCTGTTTTACGACCGATTCCCTTGAAATGCTCGCTGGAGAAATACTTAACCAGACCAGCTGAGGTAGGCTTGCTGCGTTCGTAGCGCGTGATTTGCAGCTGCTGACCATACTTGGGATGGGTGACCAGATTGCCATAGAAACGATAGTCTTCTCCCTCGATGACATCGGCAATGGTTCCAGTCACAATAATTTCGTAGTCTTCGTAATCTGCGTCTGTCTCCTCGATTTCAAGGAGAAGGATTTTATAAAAGTTACTAGGATTTTCAAAAATAATCCGGTCAATGGTGCCAGTAAAGTAAACTTCGTTCATAGAAAATAGTTCCTAAAATAGTGAAAAAGAAGTTTGGAACAATTTGCTCCAAACTTGTGTATACTAGTCAACAGTTCCAATGCGGTTGATAGGCCAAATCCGGAAGATAATTTCTCCTTCGATTGCTTCGGCTTTAAAGTTACCGACGTAGCGACTATCTTTAGATACGAGACGATCGTCTCCGAGCAAGAAATATTCTCCATCAGCTACGGTGACAGAAAAACTAGAGTTGCCGGATGAATCGACTGTAAAGGCGCTAGCATTAGATGCGACTTCTTGGAATTGTTTTTTGTAGGAATAAGTAGACTGAAGTTTATCCTTGGCAAATGCTGCCTTATAAGAGTTTAAGTAGGGTTCATCAACTTCTTTATCATTGACATAAAGGACATCGTTCTCATAGCGAATCGTGTCGCCAGGCATGCCGATAACGCGCTTCACGATTAACTTTTCATCTCCATTTGCATCGGTCTCGCTCGCAACAACAATGTCGAAGCGTTGGATAGAGCTCGTCTTAATCATGAGAAGTTTTTCCTGGTCTTGGAGAGTAGGATCCATCGAATGTCCGTCAACAGATACAGGACTCCAGATGTAGATACGAGACAAAAGAAAGGCGGTGATGAAGAAGATGAAAATACCCCATTCAGCTAAGAATGCAAACAGGAAAAATGTTTCGCTTGATTTTTTTGACATACAATTTATGACCTCATTTGTTTCGTAATTTTTTCTGCCTTTTGCGTGTTGGCAAAGTGCAGCTTGGCGGTTTGTTCTAAGCCGGCTATGCCATAGTCTTTTAAGATGCTTGCTGCGACTTGGTCGGACTTACTGCCAGCTCCTGAAGGCAGGCTTCTGCCTACCAATTGACCAAGCTGGACAAGATTTTCTAAAAACATACTTCTTGCAATAATAGAAGATACTGCCACAGCCAGATACTTGCCCTCAGCCTTTTCTTCCAGAGTGACGGGGTTGGCAAATTGGTTGGCTTCCTTTTTCAAGTACTTTTGATAATTTTGACTGGAAGTGAAGGCGTCAATGACAATCTTCTCAGGCTGGACACCCTTTTGCAAGAGTAGGAAAATAGCCTGATTGTGTAGGGCGACCTTGACAGACACCGCATTGTAGCCTTGCTCGATGACTTCATTGTATTTTTTCGGTGACAATAGCAGAGCTTGGTGGGGGATTTTCTCTTTTAAGAGAGGAGCGATTTGGCAGATTTTTTGGTCTGTCATTTTCTTGGAATCATCGACACCAAGCGACTTGAGAAAGGCATGGTCTTCTGGGCGGACAAAACTAGCAACGACTGCCAAACCTCCAAAATAAGACCCGTTTCCAACCTCATCGGTACCAATCATGGGCAGGTTTTGACCAGGTATGGTTGTCTGTCCAGAGCTTTCTGGCTCATAGCCCCAGAGCTCTGCTTCCTGCTCTGCCATTTCCCCCTGAAAAACGACTTTTCCAGAAGTGTAGATGGACAGGCTGGCACCGGTCAGTTTGAAAAATGCTTCTATATAAGGATTTTTGCTGGTCTGCCGATAGCGGTCATAGTGAGCTATCATGGCTTGTTTTTGCTGGGCAGATGCCTTTAGTACAACGGTATTCATGTTCTTATTGTAACACAAATGCTAGTTAGAGTGTGCAGAAAAGGGTGGAATTTACTATAATGGTAGAAGAAAGTGAGGTAGACTATGGAAGCTAAAATGAAGTATAAATGGGCGACTCTGGGAACAGGTGTCATTGCTAATGAATTGGTTCAGGCCTTGCAGGCTATGGGAGGAAATCTTTATTCGGTAGCCAACCGTACTTATGACAAGGGTGTGGAATTTGCGCAAAAATATGGCATCGAGAAAGTTTATCGAGAAATCGATGACGTATTTGAGGATCCTGAAGTAGACATTATCTATATTTCTACGCCTCACAATACCCATATCCATTATTTGAGAAAGGCCTTGAAGGCTGGGAAACATGTCCTCTGTGAAAAGTCGATTACGCTTAATTCAGAAGAATTATCAGAAGCGATTCAATTGGCGGAGGAAAATCAGGTTATCCTGGCAGAAGCCATGACCATTTTCCATATGCCAATCTATCGTCAGTTGAGCGAAGTTGTTGCCAGTGGCAAGCTTGGAGATTTGAAGATGATTCAGATGAACTTTGGCAGCTACAAGGAATATGACATGACCAACCGCTTTTTCAATAAAAACTTGGCAGGCGGTGCCCTCTTGGATATTGGTGTCTACGCCCTGTCCTTTGTCCGTTGGTTTATGACAGAAAAGCCAAATCAAGTCCTATCTCAGGTTAAATTAGCTCCGACAGGTGTGGACGAGCAGGTAGGGATTTTGCTCAGTAATGATGCGGGTCAAATGGCAACCATCGCCCTGACCCTCCATGCCAAACAGCCAAAACGGGGCACTATTGCCTACGATAAAGGCTACATCGAGCTTTACGAGTACCCACGTGGTCAGAAAGCAGTCATTACCTATACTGAAGATGGAAGTCAGGAAGTCATAGAGGCTGGCGAAACTGCCAAGGCTCTTTCTTATGAAGTGGCGGATATGGAAAAAGCTGTCGCAGGCATCGAAAATTCCATGTATCTAGCATTTACCCAAGATGTCATGGACATTATGACCCAACTCCGCAAAGAATGGGGCTTGGTTTATCCAGAGGAGGAATAGGAAAAACTGTTTTAGTTCTCTATAAGAAAATTTTCAGTTTTATTTAAGCAAGCTATCCTATACTATACCCATCCTAACTTTTTCTTTTTCATACTCTCCTAAAACAAGCCTTGATTGAATCAAGGCTTGTTTTGTTGTACAGTACTAGGTCAAATGGCTATCTCCAGAACTTTTCGTAACCTTTCTTTTCCTCCATATTAAAGGCGATAATATTGCGGAGCAGGTCCCAGTTGACCTCTTGGTCTTCCTTGATTTTGAAGAGGTTGGAAGTCGCCTCGTAGCCCGCCTCCTTGATGTCCTTGGCAAAGGTTTCCATCGTAACCGTTTCAGGTGCAATGGAAATATGGGCCTTGGCAGCAGAGAATCCAATGATAAAAGTTCCGTCCATGATAAACATGGGCTGGTTCCATTTGATTTCTGTGGTTAGACTTGGAAATTCCTGCTGGATTTGGGCAAAGATTGCTTCGAGTTTGTCCTTCAAGACAGGATTCTTGACCTTGTTCAAAAATTCTTGGAGCATGAGTGATTCCTTTCTTTTTTTACAGGATAACATAGAAGAGTAAAATGGTGTAGAAACAATCAGCTTGCTTTTTTCCGATGAGCAATCATACTAAGAAGGATGACGATGAGATAGGCTAGACTTGCAATTGGAGAAACGTCAACTCCGTATTCGCCTCCGAACAAGCTGGTTTGATTGTCGAAAAGAAGGATGGAGGTGGAGAGATTCCAAAGGGAGTGGACTAAAATACTGGATAGAATACTTCCTGTTTGCAAAGTAGCAAGCGAAAATAAACTTCCAACCAAGGTGCCAGCAATGAGTAATTGTAGGGCGGTGAGTGAGCTAACGGATCCGTTTAATAGGTGAACAAGTCCGAAAAATACGGACGGTCCCAGAATAGCGACTTTTCTTGAAAAAGATTGTTCTAGTAGATGCATCATGATACCACGGAAGCACATCTCTTCTACAATCGGAGCAGCGATAGCGCCCATAAAGATAGAGTTTACTAAATCGTCCGTCAAAGTTACTTTTCCACCTAGTAAATACAAAACGAGCAAGACAGTTAGTGGGAGAAAGATTGCAACGACTATCCAAAATTGACTTGGTTTAACGAGTGTTATCCGAAATTGTATTAGGCTCATTCCTAATCGACGAGATAGCCATTTGGCAAATAAATAATACAAGAAGATGTAGAGCCCTGCCATGAGTACAGTTGTAACAATATTGTCACCAAGTGCCAGTTGCGGAAGAAAGGCAATCAGGCCACTTGTCATCATAGCCCCAAACGCAAGTGTACAAAATCCGATACATGTTAGTTTAGTGAGTGGTTTCATTTATTTGTCCTCCAATTTTTGTAGAAAGGTCAGATGCAAGAGAAAGGATTTTATCGCTGATAATAGGAGCATTCATGCTTTCAAAAAGTTTTTTTAAGAAGAGAATTTTTCGTAGAAAGTCGTCGGGAGAGAGTTCCGTAATTCGTAGGCCAATAATGAGGTTGAAATAGACAACCAGAAGTTCGGCAATTTCTTCAGGAAAATCAGTTGGAATACTTCCGTCTGTTACACCTTGTCTCACAACTTCTTGAAATTTCGGAATAAGCAGCGTATAGGATAGTTCGTACTGTTGTGCTAAAATGCTAGGACTTTTCAGGGTAATCTGCGATGCCTGCAAGAAGGATAGTTTTTCAACATCAGAAAGCGAGGTGATGAGAGCGTATTGGATTTTCTCAATCGCACAATTTCCTGGCCACTCTTTTGATAATAAATTCTCATCAGTATCTCCAATCAGAGCATCCAGAATGGCTCCTTTGGAGGGGAGGTGGTGATACACAACTCCCTTGGTCAGGCCACCTAGTTGAGAAATAATATCAGTAAGACTGGTTTGGTCATAGCCTTTTTCTAAAAATAATGTTCTTGCAACATCGAGGATGAGCTGTCTGTTTTCGTCAGGGGATTTACTTTTTGCCATTCCGTCCTCCATTTACATATCGTCGGTATGTAAAGAGCATATCAAAAAATTCCCTACTTTACAATAGGGAATGTACAGTGATTATTTCACCAAAATCGCTAATGCTTGATACGGCTTAAGGGTGATTTTCTTACCGAGTTTGCTATCAGGATAGTTGCTGATGAGGATTTGACCACGTGCGTAGTCATCTGCTAGTTCTAGTTCAACCTCTTCTGCGAAGAAATTGTTGAGGACCAGTAGTTTTTCGCCATTATGCAAGCGCTCAAAGGCATAGACTTTCTGGCTGTCCTTATAGGCTACCTTGTAGTCCCCTTCTGAAATGAGAGGGAGTTCTTTCCGCAGGCGGATGAGTTCTTGGTAGAAGGTAAAGATTGGGCCTGTTTTTTCCTGCTCAACGTTAATGGTTGGATAGGATTTGCCAGCCTTCAGCCAAGGAGTTCCTGTTGAGAAGCCTGCATTGTCAGAAGCATCCCATTGCATCGGAGTGCGGGAATTGTCACGGGACTTGGCCTGGATAATCTCGAAGGCCTGCTCAGGTGTGTGACCTTGATCCAAGAGCATCTGGTAGGCATTGATAGACTCCACATCGACATAGTCGTCCATGCTGTCGTAGTCGGGGTCAATCATGCCGATTTCCTCGCCCATATAAATGTAAGGAGTACCGCGTGACAGGTGGATAGAGGCAGCTAGCATGGTTGCTCCTTCCTTGCGGAAATTCTCTACATCGACAAAGCGGTTGAGGGCACGAGGTTGGTCGTGGTTGTTGTAGAAAAGGGCGTTCCAGCCATTTCCGACGGACATTTCTTCGCCCCAAGTGTGGAAGAGTTGTTTGAGTTCTTCAAAGTCGAAGTCCATAATGGTCCACTTTTGCCCGTCCTTGTAGTCCACTTTCAAGTGGTGGAAGTTGAAGGCCATGGACAATTCTTCCCGCTCAGGAGCTGTATAGAGTATGCAGTTTTCAATGGTGGTGGCAGACATTTCCCCGACGGTCATGAAGCCTTTTTCGCTACCAAAAGTAGCATTGTTCATCATCTTGAGGTAGTCGTGGGTAATCGGGCGGTCTGTGTAGGCAGGCTTGCCGTCATTGATTGGGCAGTCTTCGAGGACTTCGTCCTTACCAATCAGGTTGATAACGTCGAAGCGGAAGCCCATGACACCCTTGTCTTTCCAGAAGTTGACCACTTTGAACAGTTCTTCGCGGACATGAGGATTTCGCCAGTTGAGGTCGGCTTGGGTCACGTCAAAGAGATGGAGGTAGTATTTCCCGGTGTCGCCAAAGGGAGCCCAGGCATTGCCACCAAATTTAGACACCCAGTCAGTTGGTTGGTCACGCAGGATAAAGAAATCCTGGTAATATTTGTCGCCAGCCAGGGCTTTTTGGAACCATTCATGCTCCGTTGAGCAGTGGTTGAGGACCATGTCCAGCATGAATTCGATGCCCAGTTCTTTGCCGACAGCCACCATTTCTTCAAAGTCAGCCATGGTGCCAAAGTCAGGATTGACGGCTGTATAGTCTGAAATGTCATAGCCGTTGTCCCTTTGCGGACTTGGGTAGAAGGGATTGAGCCAAATCATGTCAATGCCTAGCTCTTTTAGATATGGAAGTTTTTCAATAATTCCTCGTAAATCCCCTACACCGTTTCCGGTCGTGTCCTTGTAAGATTTGGGGTAGATTTGATAAACAACCTTTCGTTTGTCTATTGTCATTTTGCTCTCTCTTTCTTGATTTTTCCTTCTTGCATAAGCAATGATAGGAGGAGGCTGGGCAAAAAGCTTAACCTCGCTTCTCAGGGTTCGTGTCAACATCTCAGCGCAGTGGTTGATTGGCAGATTTGTTCGTGTTTTACACTCCAAATCTGACCATTACGACTGATGCGAACAGAGTTCGCTTCATTTCCAACCTCCAACAGTCACTACTCTGACTGTTGGAGCTATGCGGGGGTGGGAGTGAAACAGTCTGGGGATAGACTGTTTCAGCTCAACAACTTAAAACGAAAAATTGTTGACGAACTCTTTTTTGACCAGTCGAGTTCTTTCCCGCTCCCCCTCCTAGAACATTAATTCTTTGTAACTGTCAGAATAGCTTCGCCTTGCGAGATGGCACGAGGAAGATTTCCGATAACTTGAGTGTCAAAGTCAGTTTGGTTGGTCACGATAACTGGTGTTTCAGCAACAAGACCAGCAGCCTTAATGACATCGATGTCAAAGCTAATCAATTTATCACCAGCTTTTACCTTGTCACCTTGCTTGACATGGGCTGTAAAGCCTTTACCTTCCAAACCAACAGTATCCATACCAATGTGCATAAGGAGCTCAACTCCGTTTGCAGCAGTGATACCAACAGCATGGTTAGTTGGGAAGAGGACGGATACCTCACCATCAACTGGAGCAACCAAGCTACCTTCGCTCGGGTCAATAAGGACACCTTGGCCCATGACACCTGATGCAAATACAGGGTCAGTAGCTTGTGACAATTCTTTTGCTTGACCAGTAAGTGGGCTAATCAATTCGATAGCAGCGCCAGTTTCAACAACTGCTTCAGTTGGAGCTACAACTTCTTCAACAGTTTCTTCTTTTTTTGAAAATGCACCTGTACGTTTGAAAACAGCTGTCAAAATCATTGGGACAACAATCGCAACTACCATTGCTAGCAAGAATGGACCCCAGTATTCAGCCTTGATAGACAAGATACCTGGAAGACCACCGATACCGATAGAAGCAGCTTGGATGTTAAAGGTTACAGAAAGTAAGCCAGCGATACTTGAACCAATCATAGCCGCTACGAATGGGTAAACGTATTTCACGTTGACACCAAAGAGGGCTGGTTCAGTAACACCTAGGTAGGCAGAAATAGTTGCAGGAAGTGAAACCTGAGCTTCTTTTTCATTGTGACGGTTCATGAGGAAGTAGGCAAATACTGCAGAACCTTGAGCAATGTTAGAAAGGGCGATCATTGGCCAGAGACCGGTTCCACCAGCATCCGCAATCAATTGTGTATCGATGGCATTTGTCATGTGGTGAAGACCAGTGATAACGAATGGCGCATAGAGGGCACCGAATACCGCACCGAAGAGCCATTTCAATGGACCAGTCAAACCTGCCAATACAACTGTTGACAACCATTGCCCGATTGTCCAACCGATAGGACCAAGGACAGTGTGAGCCAAGATAATTGCAGGAAGAAGTGATAGGAATGGCACGAAAATCATTGAGACCACTTCTGGAATAACCTTACGCCAGAAGATTTCTAGGTAAGACAGTGCCAAACCAGCAAGGAGGGCAGGGATAACTTGTGCTTGATAACCGATACGGGCAATGCTAAATGCACCGAAGTTCCAAGACCAGTCGCTGGCGATGGTTGCTGCATCTGTACCAGGTACAGCATAAGCGTTGAGCAACTGTGGAGAAACCAAACAGATACCAAGGACGATACCAAGGATTTGAGAAGTTCCCATTTTACGAGATACAGACCAAGTGATACCTACTGGTAGGAAGTGGAAGATGGCTTCACCTGGCAACCAGAGGAAGTGATTGACACCATTCCAGAAAGGAGAAACCTGAACGATGGTGTTCCATACAGGGTTACCATCAGCATCGAAGACCAACTGTCCATCTTTCATAGCTTGTCCAAGCCATTCCATCTGAACACCTTCCAAGACGTTACGGAAACCGAGGATCAAACCGCCGACGATAAGGGCAGGAATGATTGGTGTGAAGATTTCAGCCAACATGGTCATAACGCGTTGGATGGCATTTTGGTTACTCTTGGCAGCAGACTTAGCAGCTTCTTTTGATACGCCTTCGATACCAGACACGGCAGTGAAGTCATTGTAGAAGATTGGAACATCGTTTCCGATGATGACTTGGAATTGACCAGCGTTTGTAAAGGTTCCTTTTACTGCTGGAATGTCTTCGATGACTTTTACGTTTGCTTTTTTCTCATCTGCAAGAACGAAGCGCATGCGCGTTGCACAGTGTGTTACTGCATTGACATTCTCTTTTCCGCCAATAGCTTCTAGGAGCTGTTTGGCTTCTTTTTCAAATTTTCCCATATATTTTTCCTTCTAGACGGCTTATGGAATCCGTCACCTTATTATTTGACATATTTATCCGATATGCCTGTTTTCTTGAAATTTGTACGTACAAATTTCAATTACAAGAGACATTGTATCCGATTTCAAAAAAATATGCAAGCCTTTTTATAAAATTTTTTTATTTTTTGTTATAATAGTTGTACTTGTATGCCAAATACCCTACCAATTTGTGAGGAAGAGATGAAAAAATACCAAGAAATCTATCATGATTTAAAAGAAAAAATCCGTACAAATATTTATCCGGCAGAAAGTTCCTTGCCGACTGAAATGGAATTGAGGGACCAGTATGGTGTTAGTCGTGATACGATTCGAAAAGCCTTATCCCTCTTGACCGAGGCTGGTTTGATTCAAAAGGTGCAGGGCAGGGGGTCTTTAGTACTCAAGCAAGAGCTCCTCAACTTTCCAATTTCTGGTCTAACATCTTATCAGGAACTATCTCAAGCCCTCCAATTGTCAAGCCAAACACAGATCGTCAGTCTAGAAAAAATTACCATTACGAGTAATTTATCCCAGCTTACTGGCTTTGAGGCTCATAGTCAGGTTTGGAAGGTTGTTAGGACACGGTCTATTAATAGCAAAGTATCGGTACTTGATACAGACTATCTCGCCTGCGACTTGGTACCTGATTTGACAGCAGACATAGCAGAGAAATCGATCTATGCTTATCTGGAAGGGAAATTGGGGCTGGATATTGCCTATGCCCAAAAGGAGATTACAGTTGAGCCAACAAGTCGAGAAGAACGAGATGTGATGCAGATTCAGGATGATTATCTGGTGTTGATAAAATCCAGGGTCTACTTAGGAGATACGCGGCAATTTCAATACACTGAAAGTAAGCACAAGATTGATAAATTCCGTTTTGTTGACTTTGCTCGTCGCAAGCATTCGCTCTAAATGGTCAAATTGAATAATTTAGGGTATAATAGAAGGCGAGGTATACTTAAATTATGGCAAACTTAAATCGATATAAATTTACATTTGGTGATAAGCAACTAACGTTGACAACGGAACATGACAATCTTTTTATGGAAGAGATTGAGCGTGTAGCTCGTGAAAAATACCAGGCATTGCAGGAAAAAATGCCAACAGCAGATCCAGAAACCCTGGCTTTACTTTTGGCTATCAATGCCTTGTCTGTCCAGTTGACGCGTGAGCAGGCTTTTGAGAAGAAGGAAGCTGAACTTGCTGAAATGAAAGAGAAAGTCTTAAAGAAAAATTTGACCTTGGTCGATTTGGATGAGCTTGAGGATTAGGCTATGGTATCAGTACTTATTCTTATCATTTTGGCTTGGTCTTTCTACATAGGTTATAGCCGCGGTCTGGTCTTGCAAGGTTATTATGTTATTTCGAGCATCTTAGCTTTAATTGTTGCGGCAATGTCGTATAAGAAGTTAGCAGGCTTGTTCTATCTTTGGATCCCCTTTGCCAATGCGACTGAAGGAGCTAAAAACTATTACTTCGCAGAGAAATATTTGTTTGATTTAGACAGTATTTTTTATGCTGGTTTGGCCTTTCTAGCTATTTATATCCTGGCCTACGTTGTGATGCGTTTTATCGGTATCTTTGTACACTTTTTGGAATTTGCTAATCCAGACACTCAAAGAACAAATCTCATTAGTGGCGGGTTATCCGTTCTGGTAACCTTGATTTCTATTCAGATTGTACTGACCATTTTGGCAACTATTCCGCTTGCTACAGTACAGAATCTATTGCACGATAGTTTTTTGGCCAACGCCATTATTCAATACACACCAATTACCAGTAGCTTTTACAAGCAACTCTGGATTGCAAACATTGCGGGGTAAGGGGAACCTTATCCTTTTTGAGTAAGTAGGAACATATGAATAATAAGATTATTGAAACCCTTGAATTTCACAAGGTTAGACAGAAAATTGAGCCCTATCTCTTGACGGAACAGGGCTTTGAAGAATTGCGACAGTTGGAGCCCATGGTGGAAGTCCACCGTATCCAACAGGCCTTCGACGAGTTGACAGATATAGCGCAGATTTTTGTGGAAAATCCCTATTTCAGCATGTCTGCTACTAGTGACATCGGTCCAGCCATGCGTCGTTTGGAATTGGATACAGACCTCAATATCGCTGAATTATTAGCTGTTAAAAAGGTCTTGGAAGTTTCTAAATCTCTCTTGGATTTTTATGGAAATCTGGAAAATGTCAGTCTTAGCCAGCTGGATAAACTCTTTGAGAAGATTGAGCTTTTTCCACATTTACAAGGTTCCCTCCAGTCCATCAATGATGCTGGTTTTGTAGAGGATTTTGCCTCAGAAAAGCTAGCCCGTATTCGAAGAAAAATCCGTGAAGCTGAAGACCAAGTTCGTCAGGTCATGCAGGATATTTTGAAGACCAAGGGTGACATGCTGTCCGATAGCATTTTGGCAAGCCGTAATGGACGCAATGTCCTTCCTGTCAAAAATACCTATCGCAATAAAATTGCAGGGGTTGTCCATGATATTTCGGCTTCTGGTTCGACCGTTTATATTGAGCCGCGGGCAGTGGTGACCCTGAACGAAGAAATCAGTCACCTACGTGCAGAAGAACGCCATGAGCTTAACCGTATCTTGCAGGAATTGTCGGATATGCTCCGTCCGCATAGTGGTGTGATTCGTAACAACGCCTGGCTTATCGGTCATATTGATTTTGTTCGTGCTAAGCATCTCTTTGCGCGTGAACATCAAGCAGTTGTACCCAAACTATCTGAGAAGCAGGATATTGCCCTTCTCAACGTTCGGCATCCGCTTATTGCTAAGCCTGTACCAAATGACCTTTATTTCGGTAGTCAGTTGACGGCTATCGTGATAACAGGTCCCAACACAGGTGGTAAGACTATTATGCTCAAGACCTTGGGACTGACCCATCTCATGGCCCAGTCTGGCTTGCCAATCTTGGCGGACAAGGGCAGTCGGGTAGCGATCTTCAAAGAAATTTTTGCGGACATTGGGGATGAACAGTCGATTGAGCAGAGTTTATCCACCTTCTCCAGTCACATGACCCACACGGTGGAAATTTTAAGAGCAGCTGATCAAGATTCTCTCATTCTATTTGACGAGTTGGGGGCGGGTACCGATCCACAGGAGGGCGCGTCGCTGGCCATGGCTATTCTGGATGACCTTCGCTTGCGGGGCATCAAGACCATGGCAACTACCCACTATCCGGAGCTCAAGGCTTACGGGATAGAAACCTCTGGTATTGAAAATGCCAGCATGGAATTTGACACTAATAGCCTGCGTCCGACCTATAAGTTTATGCAGGGTGTTCCTGGGCGGTCCAATGCTTTTGAAATTGCACGGCGTCTGGGCTTGTCGGATATCATCATCCGGTCGGCTCAGTCTTGGACGGATACGGACAGCGATGTCAATCGGATTATCGAGAAGTTGGAGAGTCAGACGGTTGAATCCCGAAAGCGTCTGGACCGGATTCAGGAAGTCGAGCAGGAGAACTTTAAGATGAACCGAGCCCTTCGCAAGCTCTTTGACGAACTCAATCGGGAGAGGGAAAACGAGCTCAACAAGGCCCGTTTGGAAGCTAGGGAAATCGTTGATCTAGCTTTGGCAGAAAGCGAGGGCATTCTCAAAAACCTCCATGCAGCAGCCAGTCTCAAGCCCCACCAGATTATTGAAGCCAAGGCAGAGCTGAAAAAGTTGGCACCTGAAGTAGTCGATTTGTCCAAGAATAAGGTGCTGAAAAAAGCCAAAATCCAGCGAGCTGCCAAGGTGGGTGATGATATTATCGTCACAGCCTATGGTCAGCGAGGCACCTTGACCAATCAGCTCAAGGACGGACGTTGGGAAGCCCAGGTTGGCTTAATCAAGATGACCTTGACCAAGGATGAGTTTGAACTGGTCAAGGCGGAAAGGGCAGAGCAGCCTAAGAAACGCCAGGTTCACACAGTCAAACGTGCCAATGTACGAGGTCCAAAAGCCCGCTTAGATCTCCGTGGTAAACGCTACGAAGAGGCTATGATGGAGCTGGATGAATTTATCGACCAGGCCCTGCTCAACAACCTAGCACAAGTCGATATTGTCCACGGTATCGGTACAGGGGTTATCCGAGAAGGGGTGACCAAGTACCTCCGTCGCAACAAGCAGGTCAAGGAATTTGGCTATGCCCCACAAAATGCAGGTGGTTCAGGTTGTACCATTGTGACCTTTAAGTAAAAACACAAAGCACCTGCAGGTTGCAGGTGCTTTTAGCGTTTTTTCCTAGGGGTCTGAGAGGGATAGAGGGCATCCAGATAGTGAAAAATCTCTTTACGAATATAGCCAAAGGACTGGTCTTCACTCATATCAATCACTCCAAAGACACGGTAGTGATTGCGAAAGAGTTCTTCGTAGTCAATATCTTTTCCGATGATAATGATATTGGCAAGCTCGGAACGTTGTCGAATATCCCTGAGGAAGAAGTGCATTTTCTCAGAAGATAAGGCCTTGGATTTGACAATAAAATAGGTCGTGGGCTTCCAAGAATTATAGGGCTCGTAACTGAGCTTGGTCTTCACAGCAAACCATTGTTTGCGAGCAATGAGAAATAAATGGATAATAAAGCTTGTAAGGCAGCTAGTAATAGAGCAAGGGAAAATTTCAATCATATGTACCTCCTGTTTCTTCCTTGCTTCTATCTTATCAAAATGCTTGTTTTTTTAGCTCACCAAATCCTGAACAGTCACTGAATCGTCCTGAACGGTAAAAACTAGCAGTTCAGGATTGTTCAATGACCATTCGGGAAATGTCTAGTTCTTTTTTCAAAAATGAGCTATACTGATACTTGTCAAGGTTGCGACAAGACCAAAAACAAACTAGTGAACAGGAGGCAGACTCAATGTTTACAAAGGACGATAATGTTCCAGGAAATCCTGAATCAGAGATAGAAATCTGGCAGGTTTCTAAAAGCGGACCACAACCCATCTGGGTCCAAGAGGCTTTTGCCAAACGCTACTTCCAATGGCTAGACAATCGCCTGCGTATCCTTGTTGCTGGTCTCAACAAGGAATGGTGGCATCAATCTGGCAGGTATTATGGTCAAGGGATGTATGTTTCAGCTGAAATTGGTGATATTGTGGATAAAACCCACTGTAGAATTTTTACAGAGAAACAATTTCAAAAACAGTATGGTAAGAAAGCCTAGCCCTCATTCTCTAAAAAGTCTTCATTTGATGATGAAGGCTTTTCTTTGTTTGAGCATTCTTGGATAGGAGGTGCCTATTTTACGAAGTTTAGACCTTGGATTTTATGATACAATAAGGAAGAGGCTAATCCTGTTTGTCCCTTCAGGGATTAGGAACTTACATTCACAGTTGGCACTTTCATCATACAGTCAGTATTCCGCAAAACCTGCCGTAATTAGGGAGAACTTTCTTTTATATCAAGCACTCTACTTGTGAATACAGACTCTAACAGACTGGAATGTTTCACTGGCCAAATCCTGAACGGTATTGTTTTACCATTCAGGACGATTTAACGACCGTTTAGGAAATGGGGTCTCTTTTCTTCTGTTTTATAGTATGCTTACAGGAGAAGGAGGTCTGATTATGCTCTTTTTGATGATTCGAACGGCTAAGGAGTGGATAAAACTCCCGCTGGATCAAGTTTACGATATTACCAGTCACCCTGATAAGGCTCACTATGTACGCATCAAGACAGCAGGAAAGTCCTATGATGTGCTTGATAGCCTCAGTCGTCTGGAAAAAGAATACAGCCCAGTCTTAGTCCGCTGTCATCGGAATTGTCTGGTCAATCTCTCGAAGATTAGGGAGATAGATGTGGAAAAGAGGGTGTTGATACTAGAAGGCAATCGCCCCATCGCATTTTCAAGACGTCGCTATCAGGAACTGCGACAATTATGGTTGAACAAAGGAGAAGAAATAAGATGATGAATGTATTTGTTTTAGAAGATGATTTTGCCCAACAGTCACGGATTGAGTCAATCGTTGGTAGCTTAATGGAGCGACACCACATTCAGACCAAGAAGTTTGAAGTTTTTGGGAAACCAGACCAGTTGATTCAGGCAGTAGAGGAAAAAGGAGCTCATCAACTCTTTTTCTTGGACATTGAGATTCGAGCAGATGACAAGAAGGGGTTAGAGGTGGCTCAACAGATTCGTGATATTGATCCCTTTGCCATTATTGTTTTTGTCACCACTCACTCCGAGTATATGCCTCTAGCCTTTCGTTATCAGGTATCGGCTCTGGATTTTATTGATAAGGAGCTAGCCCCGACCGAGTTTGAGGCACGGCTTGAGACAGCTCTCCTTTATGCTAATGGGAAAAATAGTCGGACGGTGGCAGAGGATTCCTTCTATTACAAGTTGCGTTATGCCCAGGTCCAAGTTCCCTTTGCGGATATTCTCTATATCGAAACATCTCCTCATCCCCATCGGGTTATTCTGCATACGGAGAAGGGTCGCTTAGAGTTTACAGGGAATTTGGCAGATATTTTGAAACAAGAAAAAAGACTGCTCCAGTGTCATCGCTCTTACTTGGTCAACCCCAATAATGTGGTCAAGGTTGATCGACAGATGAAAGTTCTCTACTTCCGAAATGGCAGCAACTGTTATGTCGCTCGGAATCGAATGGAGCTAGTTCATAATGCCATTCGAGACTTGCATAGATAGGAGTAGCTAATGAATCTTCTGTTTTTTGTGATAGCAATGGTAGTGGTTTTTGTTCTCCCCTATCTTTCGATTGCTTGGATAAGTGGTCGGAAGCTCCCCTGGACCTATCTTGCCCTTGGTTTTCTGGTGGATTTTGGGTTGAATATACTGACCCTAGCTTATCCAGACATAGGAGTAGTAACCTTTTCGTCGGAAATAATAGCTAAATTGCTAGTATCTTATCTATTGTTTGGAAAAGAGTCCAAAACCTTGGCAGTCTTCTATACCTTCTTTACCTCTATCCTGTTCAATCTCTTTCATCGTAGCCTTGTCTTCTTCCTCCTCCCTATGTTTGGATGGGATAAAGAAATCCTACGGGATTCTTTTGGGCGAAGTGTATCAGGAATAGTGTGCTGGGCACTAGTCTTCTTCTTTTTGAAGTGGCTGGGATATGACTTTTCACAGCTATGGCCCCGAACCCTAGATGAGAAAGATAGGAAAGTCTTGACAGTCACCAATTACTTGATGATAGGCTATTTCTTCTTTAATCATATTTTGATTTATTTGGAGGAAATCCATCAGATTGATACGGTTGTATATCGCCAGTTTATCGTGGTAGTTTACATGGTCTTTTTCATGGGGGTCGTCTACCGGTTGGACCGACACATCAAGGAACGGTTGCAGGATGCCTTATTGCTTCAGAAGGAGCGTCAGTTGCAAGATATGGAGCGGTACAGTCAGCACATAGAGGGACTCTATCGAGAAGTGAGAGGCTTCCGCCATGACTATGCCAATCTTTTGACAACCTTGCGATTGGGAATCGACAATCAGGACTTGTCCTTGATTGAAGAGGTGTACCAGTCAGTTTTCAAGGGCTCTAATGCCTCTTTTCGTCATCAAAAGTATGATGTGGGGCGGTTGATTCATCTGGACAATCCAGCCCTCAAGAGTCTCTTGGCGGTTAAATTTATGCAGGCTGCAGAACAAGGGATTGCAGTTTCCTTAGAGGTACCAAACCCTATTTCTCCCAAAGGAATAGAGCTGTTAGACTTTATCACGATCGCCTCTATTCTTTGTGACAATGCGATAGAAGCGACCATGGAGACCGAGCAACCAAGTATGAGTATCGCCTATCTCTCCTTAGGTGACAAGCAACTCTTTATCGTAGAGAATACGACTAAGGAAGAGTCGGTCGCCCTTGCTAATCTGACAGATTTTGGTAAGAGTAGTAAGGGAGAAGGGCGGGGAATCGGTCTCTACACTGTCAGGGAGATTTTGAATGGCTACCTCAATGTCTCGCTAAATACCAGCAGCCGCAACCATACCTTCTGTCAGGTTCTGGAAATCATGGTAGAGAAATGAGGATAGAGTTGTTGAACTTCTGGTGTCACTAAAAAACGGCCTACTTGGTTGTTAACCAGCTGGCTAGAGATAAGAGTAGGATGATTCAGTTCTTGACTTAGTGATCGGAGTCTAAATTGCTGGTCATTGCACACGACAAATAGTTAAAAGGCCTGAACCTTTCGTTTCAAGCCTTTTAATTATCTCGGTGATTTCCTATCCCTGTCTATGATTGCCAGGGAGAGTTTGGAAAGGAAAGTTTACTTTTCCTTTGAAAAAATCAGTCCACCAGTCACCCCCTGTGATAGACTGCAATTCTGTGTCGGATAGCTGTGTAAATGATGTGTTGTGTCTTTGTTTGTCCATGATTGGACCTCCTTTTTCTTTTTTATGTTATTATAAACAAAAATTCTCAAAAAATCTTCCCCATATCCTAAATGGTCGTTGAAACGTCCTGAATGGTTAATTATTTGTGTGAAACAGTTTGTCTTTGTAGTAGTCGAAGAAGGTCTTCTTAGCAATCACACTGGTGACGCGACCCTGTAGACCATACTGTAGAAGTGAGCTTTCATTTTCTGTAATGGTAGCTTGGGCTGTAATCTTAAAGAGATTTCCCTCTTCTGTTGGTGTTGCGGATTGAGCAATAGGCTGGATGGAGCCGATGACTGTGAGTGTTTGATTGTCGATTTTCTCTATAGTTGGGCTATCCCACTATCTCTCGACATTAGCAGTATAAAAATCATTATCAAACAAGATGGAGTCTAGGAACTTTCCAAAAAAACTCGCAGGAATCAAAGCTTTGATGGTCACCTCGGAAGGTTCTGTTTGGCGCATTGAGAAAGAAATAATGGAAAACTGCTCAAAGTCTTGAACTGTCCAAGCTAGAGGAAGACCAAAAATTTCAAGCACATTTACAGTATATCATTGTAAAAAATCAAAAAATAGTGAGATATTTGTAAAATAGAGGTGGATATTCTAAAAAATCTTAAGACAATTTCAGAATATAGTTGTAAAAAACTAAAAAATACCCAGACAATTTTAGAATATAGTTCGATTCTCTCAAAATTTTGAGGAAGCTTCAAGATATCACTGAAAAAACAAAAAAATTCAATAATAATGATATTTTTCTATCAAATTGAAAAAATTGCAGATTTATCGTATTTTTTTGCTAGTCTTTTCGAATAGATAAGATGTAGGAGGAAATACATAGCTACACTAAAACATTAAATAGAAAGGTTTTTATATAATGAAAACAAAGACAAATCTCAATATTCAACGTTTAACCCAAGCAGAGTTTACGCAATTCATGACGAGTACGATTGATACTCTTAAGGAACATCGCAAAGAAGATTCGGATGTATTTATACAACAATTGATGGATTTGTTGGTAGATGAGCTGCCTGAACTAAAGCGCTCCTTAAAAACCAAAAGAGGATCAGACTTGACAAAGGATTTTCAGCAGCAACTTCAGATTCGGAATTCTGACTATCGGGCTTTTGTGGCAGGTGTTAAGGCTTATAAGCAGACTCGAAATCCCGAAAAGGCTAAGGCTTACAATAGATTAAGTAACCTATGCCAACGCTATCGCTGTTCGGCACAAACAAATCAGCAAGAAAGTTTTGCTCTTATAGAGTCGCTTTTGGATAAGTTGAACGAGCCGACTTACCAAGAGGATCTCATTCTTCTCAACTTGGTGGAGCCACTCTCTTTTTTGACAGAAAGCAATAGCAAGGCCTATCAGCTCTTCTTTCAGCGGAGTCAAGAAGCCGGCTCAAAAGTTTTCGTGGATAGCAAGAAGATTCGTCAGTCTATGCAACGTCATTACAGGTTACTCTATCTTCATCTTGTGAATCAGGTTACCTTTAATCCAGCGGTGCCAGAATATAGCTTGCTTCTTGCTTTGAATGATATTCGCCAGTCCTTTGCGAAAAGCACTCGTGTAAATAAATATGCACCTACTATAGAGAGTGGTGCAGACAGTCCAGCTGCTTAAGCAAGATACGAACATATCACAAATAAAAAGCATGTATGTTTCATTTTTAGTGGAACCTACATGCTTTTTTCTCTAAAATCTGCAATGAAATATCAAATCAATCTCCTTCGATGACGGTGTGGAAGGAGTTTTATGATACGTTAGAACACATAGCTTGGTGTCTGGTTTCCTAAACAGTCCTTGAAAAGCCTCAAGTAGCTACTCATTTGTGTGAAGCAGTTTGTCTTTGTAGTAGTCGAAGAAGGTCTTCTTAGCAATTACACTGGTGACGCGACCCTGTAGACCATACTGTAGAAGCGAGCTTTCATTTTCTGTAATGGTAGCTTGGGCTGTAATCTTAAAGAGATTACCCTCTTCTGTTGGTGTTGCGGATTGAGCGATAGACTGGATGGAACCGATGACTGTGATTGGCTGATTGCCGATTTTCTCTAAGCTTAGTCGGGCGGTCTGGCCTTCTTTGAGGAGGGCGACATACTCTGAAGTCACATAGTAGGTGATAAGGACGGTCTTGGTTTGCGTGATATCAGGATAGAGATAGGCGATATCGCTCCCTACTGGAATCAAGTTTTTACCCTCGAACTCAGGATTTAGGGCGATGACTCCATTTTCTGGAGCGGTGATGGCAGTTTGTTCTAATTGAGTCGCTGCTTGATCGAGTTGCGACTTTGCCTGAAGCAATTGAGATTCGACAGTGGTCAGTTGCTGAGCTGCGTTTTGTAGAAACTGGGCACGTAAACTTTCGATTTTAGTTGCTAGACTTGTGTCGTAGGTGGCAATGCTACCAGTACCTGCCCGTTGAATAGAGAGACTAGCCATTGAGTTTTCCAATCCTGCGATGGTTTGGTTGATCTGGCTAATGTATTGATCACTAAGGGCAGGATTTGGTGTTCCTTGGACTTGGGATAGGTAGTTGTTCAGAGTGGCCTGGTGGGGATTGCCTGTCGGTAAGCTACTTGCTTGGGTGCTA
This sequence comes from Streptococcus suis, assembly GCF_024509525.1. Lineage (GTDB taxonomy): Bacteria > Bacillota > Bacilli > Lactobacillales > Streptococcaceae > Streptococcus > Streptococcus suis_AC. The sequence continues at coordinate 69,275 of NZ_JAMWEM010000004.1, read as the reverse complement.
ATCGCTGTTTTAAGCTCCTCGTAGGCGATGATGTCCTGCTGGAGTTGACTGAGTTGTTGGTCAATAGCAGCAGCGGTGTGATTGGCCAAAGTTGCTTGATTAGTGACCTCGGCATTCGTTTTAGCGATACCTAATTCTAGGTCTTGTGTCTGGCTGACGAATTGCTGAAAGGTTGCTCCGTAGCCAAAGTTATCTTCTCCTGTAAAGAGGTTGGTACCCTGTTCGAGACTGTTTCGTAAGGTCTCCAATCCTTTTTTCTGCTCTTCTAGGTTATGAACTTGACTTTCTAAGGCTTGCTTCTGGGAAGCCTCCATTGTTTCGGCATACTGGATGAGAGCATCGCCTTTTTTTACGGCTTGATTGGCTACGAGATGATTGGCAAGAATAGGATTGTTGCTAGTTGATTGAATAGAGGCGATGACCTTGGTAGGAGTAATCTCTCCTCGTGAAGTGACAGTGACTTCTTTTTTAGCTAGGAAGGAGAAGAGAAAAAGGAAGGAGATCAGTAGTACCAAGGGGAGAATCAAAAGGGTCGCAAAATTATGGTAGCGTCGCTGATAAAATTCAGCACTTCGAAATAGGTTTGTATTCATAATAACTCCTTACTTACTGAACAAATGGTGATAGAAACCGCCGCGAGACATTAATTCTTGGTGAGAGCCGGTTTCAATAATCTTGCCCTGGTCCAGCACAATGACTTGGTTGGTACGTTCGGAAATACTGAGACGATGAGCAACAAAGATAATGGTTTTGTCTGTCATGGCCATGAGGTTGTCAATGACTTTCTTTTCGGTGAGAACATCCAGCCCGCTAGTCGCTTCATCCAATATAAGCACAGGTGCCTTGGTCAAGAGAGCTCGTGCAAGAGCAATCCGTTGTTTTTGCCCGCCAGATAGACCAGCTCCGTCAGAAAGCTCAGTCTGATAGCCCATTGGCATCTGTTCAATATCCGAGCGGATTTCTGCAATTTCACAGGCTTTTAGGATATCCTCTTGACTGATAGCTTGGTTGGCACCGAGAGTCAGATTATCCAAGATAGAGCCACTAAAGATATAGGCTTGTTGGGGAAGGTAGTTGATGTATTGGCGTAGGACTTTCTTATCAACCATTTTTAGATCGTTATGATTGAGCGTGATGCGTCCCTTATAGGGCTCAAAAAAGTTCACAATCATTTTAGCTAGTGTTGTTTTTCCAGAGCCGCTGATACCGACTAAACTAACCTTGTCCCCTTCTTTGATGGTCAGTTGAATATCAGATAGGGTGTCTCGTCCAAATCCGTATTTATAGGAAACATCGTCAAACTGAATATCTCCTTTTAAGAAGCTTGGATCGGTTAGGGTCTGTCCTTCTTGAAATTCTGACTCAACCAAGTAGACTTCATTAAGGCGATTGTTGGCTACTTTGGCAGATTGGAGTTTGGTCTGGAGGTTGATGATATTTTCCAAAGGATTGGTGAAGTAAGAGAGGAGGGTATTGAAGGTGATGAGTTGTCCGATAGAGATTTTTCCTGTCATAACTAGTTGAGAGCCGAGCCAGAGAATAGCAATGTTGAGGATCAGCTGGGCTCCTTGCTTCAGAGTGGATTGCAGGATCGAATACTTGCTGAGGGTAAAGGATTTTTCCAGATAATCCACAAATTCGCTGTCAATCTTTTGGTAGCGTTGTTCTTCGCTTGTCAATGACTTAATGGTCTCAATACCATTGATATCTTCGATAATAGCAGAGCTTACCATCGAATTACTCTGCATAACAGCGTTGTTCATTCTTTCAAAGGGTTTGATAAAGGCAAAGATGATGACCACGTAGATTGGGATTGAAATCAGTGAGAGGAGGAAGAGGTGCGTGTTTTGTACCAATAAGACCCCGCCCACAATGGTTAAAATAGTCACATCTAGGAAGAGGGAGAGGATTGTAGAGGCCAGAGCATCGATGATTGAGTTGGCATCTGTAAAACGAGAGATGACTTCACCTGTTCGCCGTGTCGCAAAGAAGGACATGGGGAGTTCGAAGATGTGTCGGATATAGGAGAGAATGACATCAATGCTGAGCCGTTGACTGAGGACAGTTAATAGGTAGTCTCTGGAGAAGGTCATCATTTGCTGGAGAATATAGGTGATAATCAGTCCGATGGAGATGATGCCGAGAGTAGATTTCATCTGGTTTGGAATGTATTCATCTAAAATCCCTTGCAGATAGTAGGAGCCAGCAATGTTGATGAGGGTGACGAGTAAGCTGGCTAGAACGATATAAAAGATAAGTGTTCGTTGTTGGAAGATGAGGGGAAGGAAGTCGAGCAGGCCATTTTTCTTATCCTTGTGCGGTTTATAACTCGGTTCAGGTGCGAGAAAAATGGCCACTCCTGTCCATTCGGAAGCGAATCGCTCCTTGCTCATCTTGGTAACTTTTACAGTCGGGTCGGGATCGCCAATGAGGATCTGATCTTTCAAATTTTTATAGACCACATAGTAATGCTGGAGTTTTCCTTCTTTATTGACATGGACGATGAAGGGATAAGGAATATCGGTCATGTCAAAGAGGCTCATATCGGCCTGGATAGCCCTGGTTTCAAAGCCCATTTCATGTGCAGCTTTCACGATACCGAGGGCTGTTGTTCCTTCTTTATTAGTCTTTGCTAACTCTCGCAAGTGGGCCAAGGAGTAGTCTGAGCCGTAGTATTTGGCGATAGAAGCGAGAGCAGCGACTCCGCAATCTCGGGTATCTATCTGAGGGACGAAGGTTTTCTTTATCTTGGTCATATCTAGTTTCCTTTCCTATTGAACTAAAAGTAGTCTAGTAGCATTATGTCATAGATTTAAGAAAATAAGCATCCAAATCCTGAACGGTCGCTGAAACATCCTGAACAGTTTCTCTTTCCCAACGGCTGTTCTTCCTGAGCGGTCACAAAAAAAGTCCTGAACAGTTTCTCTTTCCCAACGGCTGTTCTTCCTGAGCGGTCACAAAAAAGTCCTGAACGGTCATTTCTTTCCCATTCAGGACGATTGGACGACAGTTCAGGAAATGGAGCAGTATTTTTCCAAAAATCAGCTATACTAAACTTGTCAAAGTTGCAACGAGACGCATTCAAAAAAATAAAAATGAAAAAGGAGGTATTCGATATGAATACGAAAACATTTAATACAATGAATGAAGAAATGCTTGCACAAGTTGAGGGTGGGAAATTTACAGGAACAGATTGTGTCAAGGCAGTTTCCGTTGGAGCTATTACGGGAGCGACTACTGGTTTTGCTTCGGGAGTACCAACCTTGGGCTTAACTTCAATTCCTGCGGCATTTGTTGGTGCCCATATTGGAGCCATTGGTGGTGGCATCGTTTGTGTTGGTGGAATGCTTGGGAACTAGTTGATGGAGGAATTAATTATGAGAACAAATAGCTTTTATGAATTAGATGATATCAGGTTAATGAATGTTATGGGAGGCAAACCTAATATTGGTTCTTCTATCGGAGCATGTGTAGCGGGTGTTTTGACGACAGTAGCTTTTACAGGACCAATAACACTTGGCGCAGGAGCTGTCATGTGCATTGGAACAGGTGTAGTACACTATATAGGAGGGTAGTCAAACGTATTCAACTATAGTAACAATTATTGTTAGTTTACTCACTATTGCTACATGCAAGTATGTTTTAAAGCTCAGAAAGAGTCAGTATAATTTCATAAAAATATATTTGCTTGTACTAACTGTATTTAATATTATATATAAATTATTTTTTAGCTAAAAGGGATATTGAAATGTTAGACTTAAATTATAGGATAAAAGAGAGATAAGTATAAAATCCTAGACTATTTCTCAGGAATTTGACCAATATTTTGATGAAATGATTAGATTTCAGACTCCAAATCGAATCTATATACATTTTGGTATGTGCTGCATCTACGCCTTCCTATTCAAAAAGTCAGCAACCATTTATCCTGCAATTTGTTTACATATTTTATGGAACAGTTTTGTGCTATTACTAATCAACCAATAAGTTTATGTTAAGGAGCGGTTTTGAGAAGCCGTTCTTTTTATCTAACCTCTTGCATACTCTCACCTTCCATTCAGGACGATTGGATGACTATTCAGGAAATGGAGAATGATTTCTTCAAAAATCAGCTATACTAGACTTATCAAAGTAGCAAGGAGACTAATTCAAAAAATAAAAATGAAAAAGGAGGTATTCGATATGAAAACGAAAACAATGGAACAGTTTAACCAAATAAACACAGAAGTTCTTGAGAATATTGAGGGAGGTGTACCGTATGGTTGGTATTCCCCATTTAGCTCTATAAGTGACAATATCATTTGTAGAAATGGTTATCGCTACACAATGGCAAATATGAGAAATGGAAATTGCAGGGTAGATTGGTCTAATGTTGTTGGAAATGTTGCTAACAATATGGCTGCAGCTTGGGGAGATCTTCATAATCCACTGCCATAATGGAGGTAGGTAATGATATGGAAAATGTAATTGTAGATGTAAAAAGCCTAATTACTGAAATGGACAAACAGTTCCAAAAAATGAAGAAAAAAGGCACTGTAGATGAAGTACGATTTGCAGAATATATCCGAGAAACCCTCAGTAAACTTGAGGTAAGTTCCAATGTAGATAATAAGCTACTAATAACGTTAGAAAAGTTTTATCAACATTGTAGTTTGTTAATCGGATTGAGTTCGCTCGAACTAGACGAACCGACGAGACTAGCTTGGCGACAATATGACCAGTATCATTATGCAACAATCAAACCGCACCTCAAAGTATATGGTCCAACTGTTATACTTTGAGGTGGGCTAGGAGCTTTACTAGTGTCTATAGAATGGGGGAAATTTTAACAATCACGGATCTGATTTTTTTGATATGAACTGGATTCCGCCTCTGCAGCCTATTTATAGCCTAGAAAAACAAACGTTCGAATTTAAGAGGGATTTGGTTTTTATAGAATGTATACCACATCTAAAACCAGCTCCCTCTTCTTTTACAGGATATAGTGCAAGGAGAGTTTGCTATGAATACACGTACATGGAAGAATATTGTAATCAATCCCTACATTGCTTTGCTGATTTTGCTGGGAATCTATCCCTACGGTCTCAGTTTCATTGAACAAGAATACGTGTTCTATCTAGGGGTTGTCATTATTAGTATCGTTTCGTGTGTTTTGCTGCGATTGCAAGGTTTTGGAGAAATTCTTCGGTTTAGGAGTTTTTCCTGGAAAACAATTGGCAAACTACTACTTGGATTCTTTGCACTGATTGCATGGGCGATGGTGATTCATGAGCTGTTTCCCCTACCAGCTAACCAACAAGCCATAAATGAGCAACAGTATGTTGGGATGGAACTCTTCATTTTCAATGCTTATGCGATGATAGTGGGACCCATAGGTGAGGAGTTGGTTTTCCGAGGTTTGTTGATGAAGAATCTAGAAAAAAATTCCATTTTTTCCTTGGAAGCCCTTGTTTCTGCCAGCTTATTTTCAATGGGGCATACCCTACTGTACGGCTGGTCAGTGACAGACTTTATGACCTATTTTGGGATGGGCTGCATCTACGCCTTCCTATTCAAAAAGTCAGAAACCATTTATCCTGCGATTTGTTTACACATTTTATGGAACAGTTTTGTGCTATTACTAATCAACCAATAAGTCTATGTTGAAGAGCGGTTTTGAGAAGCTGTTCTTTTTATCTAACCTCTTGCATACTCCAACCTTCCATTCAGGACGATTGGACGACCATTCAGGAAATGGAGAATGATTTCTTCAAAAATCAGCTATACTAGACTTATCAAAGTAGCAAGGAGACAAAATAAGAACATATACAGGAGAAATTAGGTGACTTTATGGACAATGTAAAAAAAGATTATTTCTTATTGGGAACCATTGTATTGGCAGATCCGATTGGACGTTTAGTTATCTATCATCTGCCTCTAACATTGGGTGGGTAACAATTCTGCTCTGTCATTTTATGGTCTCTGATTAGCCTGCTCTGTCTTCAACAGTTGCAGGAGACCAACAAAATGGAGATATGGAGAGTAGAAAGACCTCGGCTCATGTCTATTTTGTGGACAGTTGTTGGCTTTTTTGCACTCTACTACTGGTTGGTGACCATTGCTCGTTATATACCAACCACAGAAAATGAGACTAGGATAGATACAGTCTATGCCTCACTCAGTGGTTTATCAAAATTAGGGTATATTTTGTGGGCAAGTCTCCTCGGCCCGATTGTTGAAGAGGTCATCTATCGTGGTTGGGTGATGAAACGTTTTGAAAAATGGAGCCGATACGGCTTAAGTTGCCTCTTGTCAGCCTTCCTCTTTGCCCTCGGGCATATGCACGGGTTTAGACCATTGGAAATGCTTCCTTATTTTGGAATGGGATTGATTTTTGCATTCTTGTTCCAAAAGACGAAGAAGATTTACGCCCCGATGATTCTACACATTGTCTGGAATACCTTGGTTACCATTGCAAATCTCTAGCCAAGAAGTCATCTAATTTGTTGCAGCAGGGAGAATTTTTGATGTAGGAGGTGGGAGTCGTTTATTGTTATCACAAGAGTTATCAGTTGTTCGTACATCGTGCCCTGTTTATCAGGTTACAGATGAATGAGTAATAAAGGAGAACGGACATGAAGAAATTATCTGATAAAAAAATAGAAAATGGTTTGTGGTTATTTGTTGCAGTTTTATATAGTGTCGGTTTCAGTCTTGCACTCTACAATACCTTTGTATTTGATGCACCATTTTGGACATTTTCAAATCTGTCTTCCATTGCAGTATTTGTTATCGGTCTGTTGATACATGTAGTGAGGAGAAAGAGAATGGAGACTGACGAAAATATGTAATCGGAATCCATCATCATGTGGAATAGTTTGATGGTCTTGTAGCAAACAAAAAGAAAAAGATTGGAGTCCAGATAGATGCTGGGCTTCATTTTCGTATTTGTAACTATTCAGGAAGCCTGGATGACCGTTCAGGAAATGGACAAACGAAGATGCGATTACCTGCTATACTGATGCTATCAATGACAACATACGGAGGGTAGAAAATGGAAACGAGAGAGAAAATCATGGAAGAACTGATCAACCTTATCTTGAATCCGACCATTACGGCAGAGGAGCGGAAACTCTTGGTCGCCTATAAACAGGAATTTGGACGGACCAGAGATACAGAAAGAACAATCCTTGCTCTAGCGGAGAGCATTCGAAAGTTGGCTGTTCGAAATGTTTTCCATCGAATTGCCCTTTCCCCTGGCCTGAGTCAATTTTATAAAAAAATATCAGCCTATGGAGAGTGGGAGAAGAATCTGGGTAGAGGTCTCATCGCCACGGGAATCATTCGATAAATAGTAGGGTGTCATCCTTGGATTTTGTCAGGATTTGCAGGCCTCTTCCATTCAGGACGCTTGGACGACCATTCAGGAAATGGGCAAATCATTTGGAGAAAAATCTGTACAATAAGCCTATAAAGAAAAAAGGAGTTGTAGAAATGAAAAAGCAATTACTTGCCAGTGCCCTTGTTTGCACGATTTTGCTGACCAGTCTTCAAGTGAGTGTCGCTCAGGCAGAGATGACTGGGCAAGTAGACTCTTCACCAGCAGTGACGGAGGTTGTGCAGCCGACAGAAGAGAAAGAAGGGACAGCGCCAACTTCTGAAACTGAAGAGACGGCTGAGGCAACTGGGTCGTCCTTAACCGTACATGAGGAGGTCAGTCAAGCGGTTGAGATTAGTCTGGAGGACTACCTGGAGACTGTGGCAGCTTTTCAAAAGATTGATATCGGAGCAGTGCGAGCAGCATTTACAGAGGACAATCAGGAACACCTTCTGTACTTTGGGCGTGGGACCTGTTACTACTGTCGCCAATTCTCCCCTGAGTTAAAGAAACTACATCAGTTGACAGGTGGCACAATCGAGTACTATGATACGGAAGGAGATGACTTTGATGATACTGCCAAGGAATTTCTCTTTAAGGAAGTAGGAATCCCAGGCACACCGACCATTCTCTATATCAAAAATGGTCAAGTGCTGGCTGGTTGGGTCGGTGGCGGTATCAGTGCTCAGGAACTCTATGATTACTTTTATCTAGGAAAGACTCCTCCACAGTTAGTAGCTGGTGAGGAAGAGCAGGCTCCAAGTACAACTGAAGAACAAGGGTCTCCTCAGGAAGTAGAGACGGCACCAAAAGACACACAATCTTCTCAGGAAACACAAGAGATTTCGAAGGATGAAGCGGCAAATCAGACTAAGCAAGCCGAGGTTTTGGAAGGTGAAACAGATGCGTCTCTCTTGGAGTTGACAACACCAACCCCTTCAGGAGTTTCTGTTGTACGACAGGTCAAACCTGTTTTACCAACAAGTCCTACTCAGAGTGCAGGGGCAAAGATTCTTCCGAAAACAGGCGAGGCTTCTTTGGGAATTGGTGGGCCTATAGGCTTACTGACTCTCATGCTCGCTCTTGTCATACAAGGACTAGCGATTGTTCATAAGGAGGCTGAATAATGAAACGTTTGAAAAAAATTGTCCTATTTGTTGGCCTGATCCTATTAACGATTGTTTTTAATCTACTTCCCATGCTCTTCATCGGGCAAGAGGCACAGACTCCAGTAGCGATGAAATGGGTGTTTAGCATTGGGTATCTTGTTTTAGTTAGTCTGCTCATTTTCCTGATTGGAAAGCGGTATCGACAGCAGGTGACAGGGGCAATGAGAGAGTTGCGCTTTACTTGGAAAGACTTTGGGATTGCTCTGCTATTTTTCCTAGCAACCCGTGTTGTCGCAGTTTTGGGTACCTTGCTAGTTCAACTAGGTACTGGAAATACCATGTCTGCCAATGATGCAGCCCTGTTTGCGACCAGTGAGCAGGTAGCAACTATGTTTCCCCTCTATTTCATAGCTTTTCATGTAGCCATTGGCCTGTTTGCACCGGTTATGGAAGAGCTTGTCTTTCGAGGATTCTTCAGTCAATAATTTTTCAAGACAGGCAATAAGTGGTTGAAATTGGTGATTAGCTCAAGCATTTTCGCCCTGTTTCATATCGTATATCCGATTGAATTTGTGACCTACTTCGCCTTGGGTGCCATTTTCTACTTGGCCTACGCACGTCGTGGAAGTATCAAGGATGCGATTGCTGTTCACATTTTGAATAATAGCCTTCTTGTCTTGTTCTCAGTTGTCAATTATCTAATCATCTTATTTGGATAGAAAGGAGAGTTGGCTATGAAAGAATTATCCAAGGTTCAGCTCGTGAGCATCATAGGCGGTGGGCAATTATCTAGTCTCATCGGTCTTCCGATGGCAGTCAAGGGACCAGGGCGGGAAATTCCTAAACCACGCCCTGTGCAGCCACCTGCGGAAATCATGTAGGCTGTTAAATGAGTAAAGCACCTCTGGCTATCCAAAGGTGTTTTTTGAATACAGTTGCAAACCTAAAAAAATAGTAAAATAGAGTGAGGAGGTATCTATGATTATCAGAGACTACAAAACCAGTGATGAGAAGGGCTGGGTCTATTGCAAGGCACTCAGCTATCTCTTTTCCCCATTTTTTGACGATAGAGAGACGGAAAAGCCAGCCCTGCTGACAGACATTTACGACAAGAGGATTGAACTGGTGGCTGAAATCGACAACCAAATTGTCGGCTTGATTGACATCGATATTTACAGTCAGGAAAACAGCCAGACCTATCTCTATGCTCCCAGCCAGCGGACCGCCTACCTAACCAACCTCGCTGTCCACCCTGATTATCAGGGACAGGGGATTGCTCAGGCCCTTTATGAAAAAGCAGAGCAGGCATTGAAAGACGCTGGAGTAGAAAAATTAGCCATTTTTACCCGAGATGGAGATGTCGCCAACCATTTGTATCAGAAATGGGGCGGGCAGTTAATTTGTTCGGATTACCTAGTCATCGGTGCCCCCAAAGACACACCCTATATCCGTTTCGGTGTCGATCTTCCCAATGCCAAATTGGCCTTTACAGATGAAACAGGTCAGCCAGCACCCTACTATCTCCGTGAAGGTGTCTATGTCGTGACAGACCCAGCAGATTTAGAATTGTTTGACATCGAAGAAGTCTATCAAGAACTGACCTATGTGGTGGATTTGGTCTAGGTTTCTTGCGTTCTAGTTTGGCTTGAAGAACCCACCTTTTCAGGTCATTCTTTTCTCGTCCTATCTATCTTCTCCTTCTCCTTCTTCTCGTAGCACCTACTCCGTCACCTTGTCCCGTTGCTACAACTGGATTTGACAGGAAGAACCATTTTCCGTTTCACGCTTGCTCCCTGCGGTCTTGTTTAACTTGATCAATCTGCTTTTTAAATTAAGATTTCTAAAGTATGTCTATTCAATACCTCTTCCGTAGCAAATATTCGCATTCTCTCTTCATTTGGTGTAGAATATTACTACTAAAAACAGAAACGGAGAAAATTATGGTTCAAGTTATTACAGATGCAAACTTTGAAGTTGAAACACAAGAAGGTGTAGTCCTTGTTGACTTTTGGGCACCATGGTGTGGTCCTTGTCGTATGCAAGCACCAATCTTGGAACAATTAGATGGTGAAGTGGACGAAGATGAATTGCGTATTTACAAGATGGATGTTGATGAAAACCCAAATACAGCCCGTCAATTCGGCATCATGTCTATCCCAACCCTCTTGTTCAAAAAAGATGGACAAGTGGTCAAGCAGGTAGCAGGCGTGCATACAAAAGACCAAATTAAAGCGATCTTGGCAGAAATTGCCTAGCTAGAGAGGACTGAGAGCAGTCCTTTTTGTTTGCCTAAAAAAACAGAATAGTCAAGCCTGTGGTATAATGAAACTAACTTGAAAAAATCTGAGAGTGGAGCTTATGAAAAACAAGTATTTTGCAACCATGGAATACCGGGATAAGTTGTTTGCAGAGTTGGATTTACAGACTCGTGATATGGTTATCCTAATGTGTGCGATTTTTATTGCTTCTGTTGGCTTAAATATGAATGCCACGGCTGTTATTATCGGAGCTATGCTGATTTCCCCCTTGATGACACCGATTGTTGGGCTCGGTTTGGGCTTGGCCATTTATGATCTTGCCTTGATGAAGAAGGCATTGAAGTTGCTAGCTGTCGAGGTTGTCATTAGCTTGCTGGTATCTAGCATTTATTTCTATCTTTCGCCGATTACAGTAGCCAGTACAGAGTTGACTGCTAGAATTTCGCCGACAGTCTGGGATATTATTATTGCCATTGCTGGCGGAATTGCTGGAGTGATTGGCAGTCGGAAAAAAGAGGCCAATAATATTGTGCCCGGTGTTGCCATTGCGACAGCCCTCATGCCTCCTATTTGTACATCAGGTTTTGGCTTGGCTCATGGTAATACCCAGTACTTCTTTGGAGCCCTCTACCTCTTTTTGATCAACTGTATCTTCATCATGTTGACCACCTTTTTAGGCTCCCGCTTTATGATGCGACGGACCAAGGCAGTTGAATTGAGTGACTTGAATCCAAAATTGAGATATGGTATGACGGCTCTTGTCCTTGCCTTGACCATTCCGAGTCTGCTTTCCGCAGGAAATCTGGTCTTAGATTATGCTCGCAAGGATGCCATGAACCAATATGTTAGTGAGAGTTTTGCTTCCTATACAGTCCTCAGCCGCACCTATAGCAAAACTAAAAACCAGTTGGAGATTACCATTGTCGGACAAGAACTGACCGAACAAGAATTGGAAAAATTAGTCAAGGAAAAGTCAGAATACGGATTGGAAAAATTGACGGTCAAAGTCAACCAGGTTGCTAGTTTATCACAGGCGGATGCTAAGGAGGTTTACCAGTATATTGACCAGTACATTGAGCAAAAGTTGTCCAACACAGATACAAAAAATGAAGAAATTCAAGATGAGATAGAGTAGGCGGGAGAAATATGCGTCCTACTTTTAAGAATAGATTAGATGATATAGGAGGAGACAAACATGAAAGAGATTTACCTTGCAGGCGGTTGTTTCTGGGGGATGGAAGGCTACTTTTCCCAGATCGATGGTATTCTTGACACCAGCGTTGGCTATGCCAATGGGCAGGTAGAAACCACAAACTACCAGCTCCTCAAGCAAACCGACCACGCCGAAACAGTCTATCTAGCTTATGATGAGACTCGTATCAGTCTGCGGGAGATTCTCCTCTATTACTTCCGCGTCATCGATCCCCTTTCAGTCAATCAGCAAGGGCCCGATAAGGGTCGTCAGTATCGGACGGGTATTTATTACACAGATGAGGCTGATTTGCCGACCATTGAGCAGGTCATGACGGAGCAGGCTAGCCTTTTTGGCGGACGCCCCCTAGCCGTTGAAGTGGAGCCCCTCGCGCATTACATCCCCGCCGAAGACTATCATCAGGATTATCTCAAGAAAAATCCCCAAGGGTACTGCCATATCGATCTTGGGCAGGCAAAAATCCCTCTGATTGATGTTGCAGACTACCAAAAGCCAGACCAGCAAGTCTTAAAAGACAGCTTGACCGACCTCCAGTATCAAGTCACTCAAGAAGCTGCGACGGAAAGACCCTTCGAAAATGAGTTTTGGAATAGCGACCAAGCTGGCATCTACGTCGATATTACGACTGGTGAGCCGCTCTTTCTCTCCACAGACAAGTTTGACTCAGGTTGTGGCTGGCCCTCCTTTACCAAGCCTATCAGCAAGGAAGTCGCTACCTATTTTCAAGACATTTCTCACGGCATGAACCGTATTGAAGTTCGCAGTCGGGCTGGGCATGCTCATCTGGGTCATGTCTTTGATGACGGACCGCGTGACAAGGGTGGATTACGTTACTGTATCAATTCAGCAGCCCTTCGTTTCATACCGAGAGAAGAAATGGGAGAAGCAGGATATGGCCTGTTTTTGGATTTGCTTAAATAAATTTAGGAACGCAGAAAGTCTATTCGCAAAGAATAGGCTTTTTGTGTCGAAATAGTATGTTTAAACATATAATTTTGATATAATGATTTATACATAGATAATATTCTAGTTTAAGAAGTGGCTATTTTGCTGTCAATCAACCAGTTCGCTGAGATATTAAAGCGAACTCTTAGCAGAGACATTGGAATTTTTTCCTAGCCTATTTCTTGCATTTTAGAGAATAGGAAGACAGGTGATTGTGATGAAAGGAAAATTTGTGCTTGTATCGACTATCATTCTAGCTGTCTTTATGATCTGGTTGGGGGTTAGCCAAAAGGAGACTATGCTAGTTCATTATTATCCTTCTGTGACTACCTTGTCGGTATCTGAGGACGTGACTTACTCAGATGTACGACAGCGATTAGAGGACTATTCTCAACAGACGGATAGTATCATTGCCAGACGAGTGATTGAGCCAAGTACATCAGGCGGACGTACCTTTTCCTATGATAATTTTAGTCAAACTCCCCTACCAAGAGGACTAGAGGAATTTCAGGCATCAGAAAAAGTGGAGTCTGCACTTTTAACCAAGTATTTTATTTTCCAAGGGAAAGCGACGGTAGAGGAGCTTCGGTCTCTTCTTGTTTCGCTTGGATTTGATGAAGTTCAGATTCGGAAGCCTTCGACTATTGCTACTTTACTCGCATTTCTGACACAAGGTGGTCAATTCTTAGCCATACTGGTCTTTCTCATTACCTATATGGCTTTGGTCGTGATTGCCAATGTAAGGCAGTTGCGTACAGCAGGTATCCGTTTGATTGCAGGAGATTCACGCTGGCATTTATTTCTACTATCTCTACAGGAAAATGCGAAAGAGATAGCTCTAACTATCCCATTTGCGGTTCTTCCAGCAGTTGGACTGGCCTACCTCATTGGATTAGATGGCTATTCTGTCTACTATCTGGTCGCAGCTCTAGTGGGCTATCATTTCTTGCTTGGTTTGATTGTCCTTTTTTTCGCTGCTACATTTACCTTGGCCATTCGAACCTATCACTTTTTACCCTTGTTAAAAGGGAAGATGCCCCTGCAAGGGATCCTGACCATTATGGTTATGGGACAAATGCTGGCTCTACTGGTGGTGTCATTTGGGGTGGCTCAAACCGTCTATTATTCAGGGATTTGGCAGGAATATCAAGCAGGTGCCCAGCAGTGGGAGAATGAAGGGGATTACTATAGTTTAGCTTGGAATATTTCTGCGGATGGTCGCTCAGGACTAAATTCGCCTGAAAATTGGTATCCTTTACTAAGGCAAGCTTTGGAGGAAGACGGCGCGCTCTTTGTCAAAAGTAATTTGAATGCCTATATAATGGGCTCCCAACTGGAAGATGGGACACGCCTTGACAGCTACCATCCAGCAGGAAACACCCTCTACGTTAGTCCAAATTATTTGCAGATACAGGATGTAGACTTAGCAGAAGGAGAAGTAGCGCTCCCTTTACAAGAAGGAGAATTTCAACTTCTGTTGCCTGAAAAATTGCGCCCTGAAAGCGATACTTATCTCCATCTTTACCAAGATTATATCAATCGTATGGTTAGACCTGCTAATCAAGCACGCTCAGCTACTATTAAGGGAAAAGTTGCCTATTTAAAAGATGGGCAGAAGCAGTTTATCTACAATCATCGTTCTGGTCAACATGTGCAATACCTGACAGACCCTATTTTAGTTGTGCTGGCACCGTCAAGTCTGGGAAAAGAATCTGCTGACTTTTGGTTGAATGAAGTAGATAGCAGTATCTTATTTAAAAATAGAGATAAACTTTTGCGCGAATTGAAGGCAAGAAATCTGTTTCAGTTTGTCAATGAAGTGAAAAGTAGTTCTTCCCTCTTTACGGAACTTTTAGATCGTATTCGGATAGAGACCATTTCAACATCTATGGGTGCCATTTTAGGGATTGTGACATCAATTGTCCTGTTTAATACCATGAATCTTCTATACTTTGAAGAATTTAAACGTGAGATTTGCATCAAGGAAATTGCAGGGATGGATTTTTTGGGCATTCATCAGAAATACCTAACGGTTCAGCTACTGGCCCTTTTATTAGCCTTGGGAGCGAGCGTAGTAGTAACAGGTCACATATTCATAAGTAGTATCAGTTTTGTCTTGTTTATAATCAATGCCCTTTACTTATTGAGGTGGCAGACAAGAAAAGAAGGAGCTTGGAATATCCGTATTTTGAAAGGAGCCTAGTATGTTTTCTATCCAATCAATTCAAAAGAAATTTGGGAAGCGCAGCTTGTTTTCTGATGTAACGCTAGACTTGCAGGCTGGAAAGGTCTATGCCTTGATAGGTGCCAGTGGTAGTGGAAAAACGACCTTGCTGAATATTTTAGCCAAGTTGGAGTCCTATGATGCAGGTGACATTCTCTACAAGGGAAAGGATTTGAAAAAGTTGAAGTCTCATCTCTTTTTTAGGGAGGAATTAGGCTATCTCTTTCAGAATTTTGGTCTTTTAGAAAGTCAGACAATCAGAGAAAATCTGGATTTGGGACTGATTGGTCAGAAATTGTCCAAAGATGAAAGGAAATCGAGGCAAGAAGCGGCACTTGATGCAGTTGGTCTGTCTTATCTGAGCCTGTTCCAGCCTATCTATGAACTCTCAGGAGGAGAAGCCCAGCGGGTAGCTCTTGCTAAAGTCATCCTGAAAAATCCTCCATTGATTTTAGCAGATGAGCCGACGGCTGCCTTAGATCCTAAGAGCTCTCAAGAAATTATGGATATTTTGTTATCCTTGAAGAGCCCAGATCGGCTAATTGTGATTGCGACCCATAATCCTTTGATTTGGGAGCGAGCAGACCTTATCATAAAAATGGAAGACTTGTAAAAATTCATACTCTTCGAAAATCAAAATTATCCGTTGTCAACTTACCTTGATGAACTCCAGTTCTATCTTCGGCTTCGTTTCCTAGGCTACTTTTTGATTTTCATTGAGTATCAGAAAATATTCTTGATTTTTTCGTGAAATTAGATTAAAATAAGACTAGATAAAACTGAATAACCGGTTGATATTGGGTAGAAGGGAAACTGACTGTTCAATGGACGGAACTCTGGAGAGACCATTTTGGCACCGAAGGGGCAAGGTAGTCCTGCTTGAAAAAGTAGAGCTACTGAAACTCTCAGGTAAAAGGACAGAGCGTTGAAAAATAGGCTTTTTCTATATTTTCACGTTGATTCTAGAGGTTGAAGTGTTCAGCCTCTTTTTGTTTTTCCGGCAGCTTTATCGGATTAGAAACGCTTAGGAGGAACTATGTTAGAACTATTTAAGGCTATCAACAATCTTGTTTGGGGACCGCCCCTCTTGTTATTATTGGTCGGAACGGGTGTTTATCTCACTCTTCGTTTGGGAGTATTTCAGATTGGCAAATTGCCGACGGCTTTTCGTCTGATTTTCTCCAGTGACCAGTCTGGTCAAGGGGATGTGTCCAGCTTTGCGGCACTTTGTACAGCTTTGGCAGCGACAGTTGGTACAGGAAATATCGTCGGAGTTGCGACAGCTATTACTACAGGTGGTCCTGGGGCTCTTTTCTGGATGTGGGTTGCGGCCTTTTTCGGGATGGCAACCAAGTATGCGGAAGGATTTTTAGCCATCAAATATAGAACCAAGGATGCCAATGGGCAAGCAGCTGGTGGGCCTATGCACTATATCACCTTGGGGATGGGCAAAAAATGGAAACCTCTAGCAGTCTTCTTTGCTATTTCAGGTGTATTGGTTGCTCTTTTGGGGATTGGAACTTTTTCGCAAGTTAATTCCATCACTGCTTCTTTGGAAACGAGTTTTGGATTAGCTCCCCAGTTGGTCAGCATTGTGACAGCTATTTCAATTGCTTTCTTTATCTTTGGTGGGATTGAAAAAATCTCTGACGTTTCGACCAAAGTTGTTCCTTTCATGGCGATTTTGTATATCTTAGCAAGTATTACTGTCTTGGCTGTGTATTGGGATCAACTCTTGCCAACCCTTGCCTTAGTTTTCAAATCTGCCTTCACTTCTGCAGCTGCGATGGGTGGTTTTGTAGGGGCAACGGTAAAAGAAGCCATTCAACGCGGAATTGCTCGCGGAGTCTTCTCCAATGAATCAGGTCTGGGTTCTGCTCCCATTGCGGCAGCTGCAGCCAAGTCGGATAACCCTGTGGAGCAGGGATTGATTTCCATGACAGGTACCTTTATCGACACGCTGATTATCTGCAGTCTGACAGGGCTTTCGATTTTGGTGACGGGTCAGTGGACGACAGAAGGATTAGCTGGTGCTCCTCTGACTCAGGCAGCCTTTGCTTCTGTTTTTGGGAATCCTGGAGCTATTGCTCTGACTGTAAGCCTAGTTCTCTTTGCTTTTACAACTATTCTCGGATGGTCTTACTATGGTGAACGCTGTATCGAGTTTCTATTCGGTACCAAATCCATCTTGCCTTATCGTCTGTTATTTGTGGCAATGGTAGCCCTTGGTGGCTTCCTCAAACTAGACTTGATTTGGACCATTGCCGATATTGTAAATGGTCTCATGGCCCTACCCAACTTGATCGCCTTACTAGCTCTCTCTCCTATCATTATCAAGGAGACACGCCAGTATTTTTCCAAAAAATAAGCAATAGGGAGGCAGTGGAAACACTACCTCTTTTGCTAAAATTTGGTATAATAGGAGAATAGAAAGGAGCTTTATGACGCAATTTTTTCAGAAATATCTGTCTCAGTTTAACCTGGACAGCATTCTGACAGAACTACTTAATAAAGGTTTGTCCCTCATCCTTCTCTTTGTAGCCTTTTGGGTAGTGAGGAAACTAGTACTTTCATCTGTAAAAAAAATTCTAGTTCCTTCCTTGAAAATATCCACACAAGATATTGGACGTCAGAAAACAATCAGTCGCTTGGTTGAGAGCAGTCTTTCCTACTTTCTGTATTTCTTATTAATCTATTGTATTCTTGCGATTTTGGGACTTCCGGTATCAAGTCTTTTTGCTGGAGCAGGGATTGCCGGAGTTGTCATCGGTTTAGGAGCGCAAGGGTTCCTATCGGATTTAGTCAATGGATTTTTTATCCTCTTAGAGCGCCAATTTGATGTAGGAGATGTTGTTCGTTTGACCAACGGGCCAATCACCATTGCTGGCACCATTGTTAGTGTAGGGATTCGGACAACGCAAGTGAGAGATGCTGATGGGACGCTACATTTTATTCCTAACCGGAATATTTTAGTTGTTAGCAACCAATCCCGTGGAGATATGCGAGCACAGATTGATCTACCGCTAAGTCTAACAGCTGACTTGGAAAAGGTTTACCAAGTTATTGAAGAAGTCAATGCGAAAGAACTTCCAAAGTATGAGGCGGTAAAAGGAGTGACCATACTGGGGCCGCAAACAACGCAGGCGGGTCAATTCTCTTTCCGCATCAATCTCTTTGTGACCAGTGGTCAGCAAGGGAAAATCTATCACCAATTTTACGGGCTCTATCAGGAAGCCCTCTTGCAAGCAGGGATTGATTTACCTGCCCAGATGATATGAAAAAGGAGTATATTATGTTTCCAAAGGATTTTATTGTTGAAGACGGTATTGTTTACTATCGAAAGAAACCACTATACAAACAGCCTCTGTTTTGGACCACGGTGGTTGGTGCAGTCATGACCTTTATTTTAGGGGCGACTTGTTTCTTTCTACTGATTGCACTCGGTGTTAGCGAGTCTGAGTCAGCTCTTTCTAACTACGATACTTATGATAGTTATTCAGATAGTTATGATAGCTCTGATAGTTACACAGACTATGAATTTGGTGAAACAGCAACAGGGTATTTTTCAGAGATGGAGGTGACCGTCTTATCAATCGAAAAAGATAAGAGTATTGAGTTGGTAGATGATTATTATTCGACAGCCATAGTGGTTACATTAGAAGTGGAGAATACAACGGATGAGGATTACTATTTTGATGAATACTCTTTTAGCTTAGTAGATACAGCTTATGAAGATTATTATCATGTAGACAATCGAACTTTTGACTCTGCTATCCCTCAAAAAATAAAAGCCGGTGAGAAGGTTAAATTCAAACTCATCTATGGAGCAGATGATGTCGACACTGTTTCCTTCCGCTATGAGGATGCTGAGTGGATTCGGAATTTTGAAGACAGTTATTAGAGGCTAGTGGAATCATCATCCTATGATAGTTGTGATGTTTCAAACTATAAAAAGATGATTACTTGATGGACTTAGTTCTGTATGATGCAGGGCTAAGTCTTTTTGTCTGGATGGCAATCGGTATTAGTTGATCAGACAGATGCTATACAAGGGTTAGTGTCGAATGCAAAAAACATCCCTAACGGTCAGACGGATGTCTAACCATTGGGGATGTCGTATATTCCTTGAGAGATAGTTTATAAATTATACAATCCCTTGTGCAATCATCGCATTAGCAATTTGTTCGAAGGCTGCGATGTTAGCACCTGCAAGGTAGTCTGTACCAAGGTTGTATTTTTCAGCTGTTTCTTTAGCTGTGTTGAAGATGTTTGCCATGATGTCTTTGAGACGGCCGTCCACTTCTTCACGAGTCCATGAAAGGCGAAGGCTGTTTTGACTCATTTCAAGGGCAGATACAGCTACACCACCAGCGTTGGCAGCTTTTGCAAGACCGTAAAGAACGCCATTTTCTTTGTAAACTTTGATAGCATCAAGGTCAGATGGCATGTTGGCACCTTCAGCCACACAGTACACGCCATTTTTTACAAGGGCAGCAGCTTGCTCGCCGTTGATTTCGTTTTGAGTCGCACATGGAAGGGCAATATCAGCCTTGCCATCGTAGTTCCATACAGAACCTTCGAAGTACTTAGCAGTTGCTTTTTCTGCAGCGTATTCTGTCAAACGAGCACGGCGTTTTTCTTTGATGTCTACCAAGAGGTCGAAGTCGATACCTGTTTCGTCGATGATGTAACCATTTGAGTCTGAAACAGAGATGACTTTTGCACCGAGTTCAGTCGCTTTTTGAACAGCATATTGGGCAACGTTACCAGAACCTGAGATAAGGACAGTTTGGTCTTTGAAGGATTTGCCGTTGGCTGCTAGCATGTTGTCAGCGAAGTAAACCAGACCGTAACCAGTTGCTTCTGGACGGATCAATGAACCGCCAAATCCAAGAGGTTTACCAGTCAAGACACCTGCATCAAACTGGCGAAGGCGTTTGTATTGACCGTACATGTAACCAATCTCACGACCACCGACACCGATGTCACCTGCAGGGACGTCAAGTGAAGGTCCGATGTGTTTTTGCAATTCAGTCATGAAGCTTTGGCAGAAGCGCATGATTTCAGCGTCTGTTTTGCCTTTCGGATCAAAGTCTGAACCACCTTTACCACCGCCGATTGGAAGGCCGGTCAAGACGTTTTTGAAGATTTGCTCAAAACCGAGGAACTTCAAGATGGATTGGTTTACAGTTGGGTGGAAGCGAAGACCACCTTTGTAAGGGCCTACCGCTGAGTTGAACTGAACACGGTAGCCACGGTTAACTTGTACGTTTCCATCCTTGTCTGTCCATGGCACACGGAAGCTGATGACACGTTCTGGCTCAACGATACGAGCCAAGATATTTTCTTCGATGTATTCTGGGTGAGCTTCAAAAACAGGCTCTAGTGTAGAGAAGAGTTCTTCTACAGCTTGGAGGAATTCTGTTTCGTGTGGGTTACGAGCTTTAACAGCTTCAAATGATTGGGTGATATAAGCTTTTGCATTTGACATAGGGTCACCTGATTTCTATATAGTTTTTCTTTGAAAATGGTAGATTTTCAAAGCTTTTATTAAATTGTCTGACAATTTAATTTATCTGACAATTATTATAGCACCAAGGATATTTCTTGTAAAGCAAAAAATGTAAAAATCTTAAAAAAATTTATTTTTCCGAAAAACGAACAATATTGGGACCTTCTAGTCAATCGTTTCTAATTTGTGTTATAATGTAGAAAAAATCAATCAAGGAGTGGAGAATGGTTTCAACAGCAACAACACTAGGTGGTTTTACCTTTGAAAATTGTCTTATGAATGCAGCGGGAGTCTGGTGTATGACCAAGGAAGAGCTAGCGATGGTCAAGGATTCGGCGGCAGGGACCTTTGTGACGAAGACAGCGACCTTAGACTACCGTGCAGGGAATCCAGAGCCACGGTATCAGAATGTACCGCTGGGGTCAATCAATTCAATGGGCTTGCCAAATCAAGGCTTGGCCTATTATTTGGACTATCTCTTGGAATTGCAGGAAACGGAGCCAGAACGCACATTTGTTTTATCTTTAGTCGGCATGTCCCCTGATGAAACGCATGAGATTTTGAAAACTGTAGAAGCCAGTGATTTTAAGGGATTAACGGAGCTTAATCTTTCTTGTCCAAATGTTCCAGGCAAGCCGCAAATTGCTTATGATTTTGAGATGACTGAAACCATCTTGCGTGAAGTATTTAGCTACTTTACCAAGCCATTGGGTATCAAACTACCACCCTATTTTGACATTGTTCACTTTGATCAGGCGGCTGCGATTTTTAATCAATTCCCGCTCAAGTTTGTCAATTGTGTCAACTCGATTGGGAATGGACTCTATATAGAGGATGAGCAGGTCGTTATTAAGCCTAAAAATGGTTTCGGAGGTATCGGTGGCGAATACATCAAGCCGACTGCCTTGGCTAACGTCCATGCTTTTTACCAACGCTTGAAGCCGGAGATTCAGATTATTGGAACTGGCGGGGTCTTGACAGGACGTGATGCTTTCGAACACATCTTGTGTGGCGCCAGCATGGTCCAAATCGGAACGACCTTGCAGAAAGAAGGCATTTCTGCTTTTGAGCGGATTACGACTGAATTACAAGCGATTATGAACGAAAAAGGTTACGAGTCCATCGAGGACTTCCGTGGGAAGTTGCGTTATATCGAAGAATAATATAGGACTGGAAAATGTTCCAGTCTTTTAATTTTTCTAGATTTTCCTTTTAAAATAGACTATACTAGAATATGGAATATACGGATGTTATATGGAGGAAACAGATGAAAAGAAGAAGAAATCGAGTTGGAAGACGGCATAAGAAGCGTCAACCACAATGGTTATACATTTTTGCAAGTACATTGCTGGTGATTGGGATGACGTTGTTTGTCCTCAGTTGGCTCCGTCAGGCTGGCAGTCAGCATCAGGCAAGTTTGACGTCTTCCTCTACTGATAGTGGAACGTCTACGTCTAGCTCAGAAGCCTCTGTTCAGACAGCTCGGATTATGGCTCATGGAGATTTGCTCTATCACGATCTTCTATATATGAGTGCAGAGCAACCAGATGGCTCTTACAACTTTTCTGAGAACTTCACCTATGTCAAACCTTGGATTGAGCAGGCAGATTTGGCGATTGCGGATTTTGAAGGAACCATTTCGCCAGATTATCCATTGGCAGGTTACCAGCTTTTCAATGCTCCTGCTTCAGTGGCGACAGCTATGGCGGAGGCAGGTTATGATGTGGTGGATTTGGCCCACAATCATATCTTGGATTCGCAATTATCTGGCTTGATTTCGACCGTTTCGACCTTTAAGCAAGTTGGCATTGACTCGATTGGTGTCTATGCTGAGGGCAATCGGAGCACAGCTCCGCTCTATATTCGAGAGGTCAATGGGATTAAGATTGCCATTTTGGGCTATGCCTATGGCTTTAATGGTATGGAGGGCAATCTGACGCAAGAAGAGTACGATGCTTATCTATCTGATTTCATGAAAGAGAAAATGCGCTCGGAAATTGAACGCGCGGAACAAGAAGCGGATTTCACGATTGTGATGCCTCAAGCAGGGGTAGAGTATCAATTGGATCCAACAGAAGAGCAGGTAACTCTCTACCATGAGATGGTCGAGTGGGGAGCGGATATGGTTCTGGGTGGACACCCTCACGTTGCGGAGCCAGCTGAGATTGTGGAGAAAGACGGTCAACGCAAGCTGATTATTTATTCCATGGGGAACTTCCTGTCAAACCAACGGATCGAAACCATGGAAGGTGTAGCCAATGCCCAGTGGACAGAGCGGGGTATGCTTATGGATATCACGCTTGAAAAGAAAAATGGTGTGACCACCATTCAGACAGCTCAGGCCCAACCAACTTGGGTCAGCAAGATTTCCAAGGGGACCTATTCCAAGGAAGGTCATGAGCAGTTCACCTATCAAACCTTGATACTGGCTGATTTTATAGAAGGTGGAGCTCACCGCAATCAAATTGACCAAGCCACCCAGCAACGCATCGATACAGCCTATCAGGAAATGACAGCCTTTATGGGATTGAGTTGGTAGGGAGGATGATTAAAAGAATGACATCACGTTCAGTCTGTTGCTTCAGTATTGTTGAACTGCGACATAGAGAAGAGATTATACGGTATATATTCAACTATTTCTTATCTCCGTAAAAGTATTAAAGAAAAAAGTTATCGCCTAAACACCTGAAATCATCTAGAATGTTCTAGGTGATTTCTTTTTGGTGTGATAAAATAAGGATGTGAACAGTGGTGAGTTGGTTATGGAAGAGGGGCAGTTGAAGGAAACGGCCTTTGCCTTGGATCATTTTCCGAAGGGATTTGACAAGGAGCGGATTGTCCATTAGAAACAGGAGACGTCTTATGAAGACCATTCAGAAAAATATTATGAAAATACTAGGGGGAATTGCCCTAATCATAGCCTTAAACGGCTGTACATTAGCGGATGAATATAACCAGTGGGCAACAGAGCAACCAGCCTCAAGTGAGACAGGAGCTCCCCGGACTGCGGAGGAAGCAGCGGTAGAGGCCCAGTTTGAGCCTTTGTTTGAATTTTTAGCGGCGGAGAAGAAGGATTTTAGTAATGTAACGAGATATAATAGTGATTTCGTAATTTATAATGATAGGGACAGCACGGATATTAGTGTTCCAGTATATGAAGATTACGCGGTTGGATTTTATTCGCTATTGGATACAAACGAAGGAATTTATAGTGTAACTAAGGAAAATAAGACGGAAGAAATAGCCATCTCATTAGATAAATCGACGGGAGAAATATTGAGCAATGGTACAGAATTACATCCTTACGCCACTATGCCAGTTATTGACCTTACTATTTTGAAAGAATTTCCAGTTGATGGTGTGAGGGCGGATCATCCTGAAACGGAACTAACATCAATTTCTTACGATATTGACGACAACTTTGTTCTTCTTAAAGAACTTAAGGATTACCTTGAGTTAGAAACGATTGAAGACCCAATGTTGATGCTACATAAGCAAGGTAATGAATATAGTTTTACCTTATCTTTTTCGAGTGGTGAGTTTGGATACGGAGTATCTACCTTTATCAAATTAAAATAAGGAGGATATATGAGTACAAGACAGGATGATTTAGATAGAAGAATAGACGTTCCGCAGATATTGTATATACCTTATCTGCATTGTGCCTAAAACATACATGGTATCGACAAGTACCGTTCAACAATATTTGAAAAATAAGGTCGATACCGCCATTTTAGCCATGAAGATGAGTAACCAAGCCTTGTTTACACGCTCATCAACGGAACGAGAAACGGATCTTCCTATAGATGAAATTTACCTACATGCGAGAGATGTTCAGACTCGCTTGAAGATTTCTCGTCCATCAACCACAGGAGACATTTCATGAGAAACACATTGAATCATATAACAAGAATAGTAGGGGGAATTGCCCTAATCATGGCTTTAAACGGCTGTACATTAGCGGATGAATATAACCAGTGGGCAACAGAGCAACCAGTCTCAAGTGAGACAGGAGCTCCCCGGACTGCGGAGGAAGCAGCGGTAGAGGCCCAGTTTGAGCCTTTGTTTGAATTTTTAGCGGCGGAGAAGAAGGATTTTTCGAATGTTTCTAAATTTATTTCTAGGTTGACTGTTAGAAATAAATCAGAAATAGATCAAACAAACAATGAAATAGAGGAAAATGTCTTAGTATTAAAATCATCGGATACTGAAAGCCAAGCCTTTTCAGGATATTTTAAAGAGAGACAGAATGAGCAGGGGTTAAAATACAACGATGAAGGAGTGAAATATGATGTTCGTCTAGTAGAGAATGAGGTAGTATTTGAAAATACTACTTCTAAAAAATTCATTCATGATTTGTACTTTTCGATTGTGGCTACAACTGATATAGAAAAAGGGACTGTGACAAGTTATTCGACGGACCATCCTGAGACAGAACTCACTACTCTTATGTATACATTGAGTCCTGATCTATCAATTTTTAGGAATCTAGTTCAACAATACAACATTAAAGATACAATTACTGGAGCGACTCTCTCCTTATCAAAAAGTGGAACCAGTGAATATGATGCTCAGTTTTATTTATATACGGATAAAAAAACCTATACTCTAGGAACATTTGTAGTATTTAGTAATTAAGGAGAGGGGATATATGTTACATCAGGAAGAATTGTCAAGAAGAGTAGATGTTTCAGCTGCTATTTCTGACTATGTATATACGTATGAACAAAAATATAATGATGCTCTTAATGATGTGGATGATAAAACTGTTCCCGCTGAAAAGGCAAAGGACGCAATAAAAGCTGATTTAGATGATAATGGTTTGGCTCTATCTGATGCTATCTACGACCCAGCAACCGGCATCGCCGCCATTGCGGTTTATGATAGTCAAACAGGTGAAACTTATATTGCTTATGCAGGTACCAACTTTGATGCAGATGGTTGGAAAGATGTTTAGTCTGATGCCGCAATTGCTCTGAATGATTCTCTTTCAAATAATGAGAAGAGAATAAGGCAGGTAGAAATTTGGGACTAACTGTTTTTAATGGTGCTAGGCTTGGTTGTTCTCTGGTTACTCTTGGTTTTTGTATGGAAGGTGAGGGAGTATGTCGTAAAAGAAAACCAGCGATACCGTTTGTTTGCGGAACGGTTTGGTTACCAGTTTGATCAGGCTTAGGGAAGAGATACCCACCGCTATTCTGCCAGATATTACTCAACTGTTCGTCGGGCTCCTTTGGTAGAGTTTGATTGGCTTGCCAATCCGTATGCCAAGCGGTATGCCAACTACACCACCTATCCATTCGGTATAGGATTGAGTCGCAAGGCAGCCTATGTGATTTCGGGTACTTATAATGGCCTATCCTTTCAAGCATTCACCTACCTCTTTAGGATGGCAAATGTCCGCCGTTCTGGCCCTACGGGAGTGTTTAGCATAGTGATGATTGCAAGCGAGAATCAGGCTTTCAGAGATTTGCCTAATAATGTATTTTATGAACGAGGGATGTTAATTGACTACCTTCCCGGAAACTTGGATGTCAATAGCATTCACGAACGGATTGAAGCCTTGCATCAGCTGAGCAAGGCTCAGTAGAGGTTTATTAAAGTTGGAGGAGATATGGACATTCAACTCATCGCAACCGATATGGACGGTACATTTTTGGACGAGAAGGGGCGGGTTGACTCCCAGCGGTTTGCCATCCTCTTGGACAAGCTAGAGGCAAAAAAGATTCCCTTTGTCATTGCAAGTGGTAATGGCATGGAGCGGCTCTTGCAGCTCTGTCAGGGATTTGAAGACCGCCTGATTTTTGTAGCGGACAACGGAGCCCATATTTACCAAGAGGGACAGACTCGGGTCCGTCGGGCAATGGCAGAGCAGGAATTGCTAGCTGTTCTAGACTTTTTTGAAGGGAAATGGGCATCGATGTGCCTGATGTTAGCCAATGACCATGTGATCTACATGCAAGCAGGTGCTGGACAACCCTTTGCGGACGCAGATTTGCCAATAGAAGAAGAACAGATGCAAGCCTTTCTAGCCAAAGTCTGTCTGGTAGAGGACTTGCGAGAGCTGGTGGGACAGGAAACCATCTACAAACTAGGCTTTTGGGTGCCAGAAGAGCGAGTGGAGGAATGGACGAGCGGCTTTAATGCCCAGATGAATGGCTTGGTAGCCGTGACAAGTGGCTACGGGTCCGTCGATATTTTGCCTGCTGGTATTCACAAGGCATGGGGCTTGGAGCAGGTCTTGAGGGAAGCAGGAATTTCTCCTGAAGCTGTCATGGCCTTTGGTGACTCGGATAACGACATCGAGATGTTGGAGCTGGCAGGCTACTCCTATGCCGTGGAAAATGCGACAGAAAAGGTCAAGGCGGTTGCCAAGTATAGAGCACCTGCCCATGACCAAGCTGGCGTTTTTCAAGTAATAGAGGCGTATTTAGAACAAATGGAGGACAAGTAGATGATTCGATTGGTGGCTTTTGACATGGACGGGACCTTTCTCAATTCCCAAAACGACTATGATCGCCTACGCTTTGCTAAAATTTTTGGGGCGTTACAGGAGAAAGGGGTGCGGGTAGCCGCCATTTCAGGCAACCAGTACCAGCAGATTCGTTCCTTTTTTCCAGAACAAGCAGAGCAGATGACCATTGTGTCGGAAGTCGGTGCGGTTATCGTTGAAGAGGGTGTTCGCATTCAGCTCTGGCATTTTGACAGGGACACGGTAGAGGTACTGATTGACTTGTTAGCCCAGAAAAACTTGCTGGACCGCTGTTCCATTAGCGGTACCAAGGCACTCTACTATTCCAAGTCAGCTCCGGAAGATTTCAAACGTGTCATTCAAAAGCACAATGATGTTTTGATTGAGATTGACAGCCTGCTGGACTTACCAGATGATGACTTTACCATTTTGACCTTGGACCTGCCAGGGCAGGACATAGCAGAGCTGGTTAGCGAGTTGAATGCTGTTAGTCATGGAAAGGCACGAGCAGTGTCGAGTGGCTTTAACTTCATCGACATTGTGCATCCAGAAGTTAACAAGGGAGTGGCCTTGGACTTTCTAGCAAAACGCTGGCAACTTTCAGTCGACCAAATCATGACCTTTGGTGATAGCGGCAATGACCTAGAAATGTTAGAATACGCCACCTATTCCTACGCAATGGAAGGTAGTCCAGAGGAAGTCCTCAAGGCCGCCAAGTTTGTGGCACCGTCCAACGACCAGTCAGGTGTCCTAGAAGTGATTGAACAAGTCATTCTTTCTAAGTAGTTTAGACTGCTCGATAACCTACTATTACAAAAAAGACTAGAGCTCTCGATGAGGAGAATTCTAGTCTTTTTAATTTCCGACACTCGTGAACTTGGTCATACCATAGCGGAAGAGTTTGTAATTGATGGTAAATAGGACCAAGACAACCAGTGGCAGAGCCAGTCCCCACATGGACAAGTCTAGAAAATAGAGGGCTGGGAAATAGGCTGTAAAAGCATAAGGGAAAACAAAAATCAGCAGGATTTGAATGAGTTTTGGATAGATATTGAGTGGGTATTGAGCCATCTGATTGAGGGCGAAAATTCCCATAGTCAAAGGAAATGATTCCACAATCCAAAAAGCTAGAGCGGTTGGACCGAGTTGAATGGCTGCATAGAGTAGGCCGATACAAATAGCAATAAAGATGAGCAAGACTAGTTTTCCAAGACTCCATTCCATACCCAGTTCCTTGGAAGCTTGGGCTAGTGCAAGGGAACCGATAAGGGTTGTTCCAATTCCTTGTGGCTGGATTCGTTCACAGATAAGCTGAAAGAGAGGATTGACAGGCATGAGGAGGAGGCGTTCAAATTCGCCTTGTCGGATGTAGCGACTGCCAAACATCCAGAGATTGTCAAAGAAAATCAAGTGAATGGAGCGTCCGACGGTCGCTATTCCATAGATAAAAAGCATTTGACCGTAGTTGAAACCAGCGATTTCCTTAATGTTTCCAAAGAGGATATTGAGGAAAATCAGGTAGACAATTTGTTCAATCAAAGAGGAGAAAAGCCCAATGAAGAAGTCCACCCGAAAGGACATCTGGGCCATCATGTAGACCTTGATATTATAGAGATAGAGGCTGATATATTTTTTCATGTTAACCTCCAAAAATGACAATACGACGCTTGGCTTGGGACCAAAGAGCGGCGATGAAGCAGGCTAGAATGGGTATCCATATAACTTGCAATCCCAAAGCTGTTAGATCGCTTTCCTGTCCTAGTAAAATGGAAACTGGAACGTTAACCGCATAATTATAGGGTAGGAGTTTCAAAAAGTTTTCCACAGCCTGTGGATAGAAGCTGAGTGGCAATAGTGCCCCAGAGGCTAGATTGAAAAGTCCCATTCGTAGGAGCATAACTCCCCAGGCATTGACCGTAAAAAATGCTAAGAAGCCAAAAGCCATATCCAGGAGTTGAACGATGAACATACCGAGGATGGAGCTGACCAGAAAGAGTAAAATGGTCTGGCCGTCAGGTAGATAAAAATCCTGATGAACAAGTATGATACCGATAAATACGATAGCAAACTTTATCAGTTCCAAGAGCTTATTTCCAAGGTCTTTGAAAAAGAGAGCTAGGATAAAGGAATAGGGTCTGAGAAATTCTCCAGCAATGCTTCCTTTTAAAATGCTGTAGGACAAATCTTCACCGAGTGAGAAAGAATTTAAACTGGCTAGTAGATTAGCGAAGATGATGTATGTCGTAAAGGTTTGGAGGGTAAAACCGTTGACTTCTGATTGAGTGAAGAAAATGGTTTTCCAGACATAGAGAGCTACCAAAATCTTCACTGCCAGTGAAACGAAAGTCGCTAGAAAGAAAGCCTTATACTGCATAGCATTCATCATGGTCAGGCGGGTCATGTAGAGATATTTACGCATGGATACCCTCCTCATAAATTTGGCGGACCATGGTTTCAATTTCCAATTCCTTCATGGTGACATCTTCAATGGCATAATGATTGAAAACTTGCTCAATCACCTGAGCACTGGTCCAAAGCTTACTTTGATAATGGATTTCAAAGTGAAAATCATCTATTCGTTCAAATTCCCAGCCCTCCAATTGCAAATCTTTTTCAATCGGTTTTTCTGTGGAAAAGAGAATAGTCTTGACTGTGGAAAAGCGTTCTTTGAGGACAGTCAGTGAACCATCGTAGACCTTCTTGCCCTTATCAATGATAAAAATCCGCTCACAGAGGCTTTCGATGTCCTTCATATCATGGGAAGTAATCAAAAAGGTGGTCTGGTATTCTTGATTCATATAGCGGATGAAGGAGCGAATGGTCTCCTTGACGCTGGCATCCAAGCCGATGGTCGGTTCGTCCAAAAAAACAACGGCAGGTTGGTGGATAAAGATAGCCGCAAATTCACAGCGAACCCGTTGGCCGAGCGACAGATTACGGATTGGTTGCTTCATAATATCAGCCAAGTCCAATAGATCAATCAAGACAGCCAATCGCTCTTTGAATACCTTATCTGGAACATCATAAATTTTTGCGTGAAGGATAAAAGATTCCTGGACAGGCAAGTTCCAATCCAAGTGAGATTTTTGTCCAAAGAGAACGCCGATTTGCTTATTGACAGCCTTGCGATTTTCTTGCGGATTGAGTCCGTTGATACGAACCTGTCCCTGGTCTGGGAAGAGGACGCCGGTCAGCATTTTGATGGTGGTGGATTTACCAGAACCGTTGGAGCCGATATAGCCGATGATTTCTCCTTTTCCTACCTGCAAGGAAATATCTTGGACGGCTGGGATTTTCTTTTTCTTGGGTTTGAAAAAGGCCTTAATCGAACCTTTGAGACCGACTTCCTTATCTATGATGGAATAGGTTTTAGATAGATGCTCTGCTTGAATCATTTTATCATCCCCTTTGAGAAAACGTTTGCACACATGATTATAACAAACTCAAGATAGAATGACAAGAAGATATGTAGGGTTTATTTACTTATGTCGGCAACATTTTTAAGAAAAAGTCTGTCATTTCCTTGGTAGATTCTTGTTTTCCCTTGACAACCCAAGCCTGTAAAATACCGAAAAAGGCTTGTGAAAAGTAGATGCTTCGATATTCCTCTTCCATGGAGGAGGAGGTTTCTGGGAAGTAATCTTTTAAATCTTTGGTGATTAATAGTCGAACTTTATTGATTAAAAAATGTTGAATTTCTTGTGTACCATTGTGGCTGAGTAGCGCAGATAGGAGGTCTTCGCGGTAGAGGAACTCAAATATTTCAAAAAAGACCTGCTCTCGGTGATGGCCATAATGATCAAAAATATATTCCAGTTGTTGAAAGAGTGATTGTTGATAGGATTCAATCAGTTCATACTTATCCTTGTAATGGGTATAAAAACTAGAACGACTGATTCCTGCTTCATGCGCCAAGTGAGTTGTTGTGATGGTATTGAAGGGCTGAGTTTCAAGGCAGGTCACCATTGCTTCTAAAATTGCCTGACGTGTTCGTTCTCGTCGTTGATCTGTTCCCATATTTTCTCCTTTTGTACATTTTTAGACACATTGTCTAAAAATAGATTTTCTTACTTGATTTTGAAAATGAGACTTGTATAATGTATTTTATCAGTTTTTGGACACTATGTCTAAAGGAGTTAGTTATGTCAAAAAAAATAAAAAATTTTTTCAAAAAACCGATGACTGTGATAACCATTTTAGGGATCTCGCTTA
Organism: Streptococcus suis; assembly: GCF_024509525.1. GTDB lineage: Bacteria > Bacillota > Bacilli > Lactobacillales > Streptococcaceae > Streptococcus > Streptococcus suis_AC. The sequence goes on along the minus strand of NZ_JAMWEM010000004.1, from coordinate 37,973 downwards.
TTCCAGCTCTTTATAATGTTAGTTTTCTAACCTCTATGTGGGATCCCTACGGGAATCTCGATCAGCTCCCTGTAGCTGTCGTCAACCAAGACAAAGCAGCGAGTTTGAATGGAAAGACCTTGACTATCGGGGATGATATGGTGGCCTCTATGAAGGAAAATCCTAGTTTGGATTTCCATTTTGTCTCCAGTAAAGAGGCTCGTCAAGGTTTGGAAGAAGGAGACTATTACATGGTGGTAACCTTGCCTGAAGATACTTCTGAAAAGGCGGCAAGCCTTATGACGGAGCAACCAGAACAGGTCTCTATTTCTTATCAAACCTCTAAAGGGCATAGCTTTGTGGCGGCGAAAATGAGTGATTCTGCCATGGACAAGGTGAAAGACTCTCTTTCTCAAACCATCACCGAAACCTATACAAAGGCTGTATTTGATAGCATGACAGAAATTGTGACAGGAATGGATACGGCTGCTTCAGGTAGTCAAAGGTTGCAGTCAGGGGCTGACCAGTTGGTAGCTGGCGGTCAAACTCTGACAAATGGTTTGACGACCTTATCTGATTCCACTCAGACATTGTATGGTGGAGCGAATCAGTTGGCTTCAGGACTACAAACCTATACTACTGGGGTCAGTCAAGCATCTAGTGGAGGACAGACCTTGTTGAATGGGCTGACCGCTTATACGGACGGGGTCGATCAAATGGCAGATGCGAGTCAGCAAATCTCTGCTAATTCTGCTCAGTTAGTTGATGGTATGACTAGTTTACAAGCGGGGACAGGAAAAATCTCGGACCTAATCACTGGTTTAGAGCGTCTGCAATTAGGTCTACAGCAATTGGTAACCGCTACGGAAGTTTCTCCATCTGAACAGGCTCAGATTACCAGTCTGGTGACGGGATTGCCACAGCTACAAGCAGCTATTCAAGAGTTAAATAGCTCAGTCTCTAGTCTATCGCCGGGAAGCATCAATACAACTGGTTTGACAAATAGTTTAACTGCTATTGCTGGTCAGGCTCAAGCGATTATTACTGCAGCGCAAACAGATAAAGCTAATCAGATTCAAGCACTTCAGGCGACATCAACTTATCAAAGTTTATCTGTGGTTCAACAAAATGAATTGGTTGCGGCAATTGAAAATAGCCCATCGACAGTTACCAGTCAAGCTCAATCTATTTTAGGAGAAGTTCAAAATCTACAAGCTCTTCTTTCTAATTTACAAAATCTATCAACACAGCTTGCTCAACTGCAACAAGCTATTGCTCAAATCAATGTAGTGGCAACTCAGGCGCTACAAGGTGCGGCCACAGCATTGAGTAAGCTTTCTAGTGGTATGACACAGGTTCATCAGGCAGTCTCCCAGCAACTTTTGCCAGGGAGTACTGCTTTAGTGACAGGAACAAGCCAGTTGTCTAGTCAACTATCAGCGGGAAGTGTTCGCTTAACTGCTGGAGTTTCTAGCTATACTCATGCGGTCGATCAGTTAGCGGCTGGAGGGCAAGTGTTAGCAAGTAAGAATAGTAGTCTCTTGTCAGGCACCATCCAACTGACAGACGGCTTGGCAACTCTTTCCAATAACAATACCAGCCTGATGACGGGTGTAGGTGCCCTCGCGTCTGGTTCTGGTCAGCTAGCTAGTGGTTCTAGTCAATTGGCAACTGGAAGTCAACAACTAGAGACAGGACTTGTCACTCTTCAACAGGGAATCGCAACCCTAGGTCAGTCTTTATCAGAAGCAGGGGACCAATTGTCCTTGGTTTCCTTCAAAGAAGAAAATGCCCAAGCAGTCTCAACACCAGTTAGCCTCCATCATACGGATAAGGATAAGGTGGAGACGAATGGAGTTGGTATGGCGCCTTATATGGTATCTGTAGCACTGATGGTAGCTGCCCTATCTGCTAATGTTATCTTTGTAAAACACATTGATAATCGTTCCTATAAGAATCGCTGGGACTGGGCCAAAGGTAAATTCTTACTTAATGGAATTATTGCTAGCTTAGCAGCCCTCATTCTTTATGGAGTTCTTCTATTGATAGGAATCAATCCAGCTCACCCAATGGGTACTTTGGGATTGATTTTCTTGGCTTCTTGGACTTTTATGGCCTTGGTAACCGCCCTTGTCGGTTGGAACAATCGCTTTGGTTCCTTTGCGAGCTTAATTATTTTACTGCTCCAACTTGGTTCAAGTGCAGGAACTTATCCGATTGAGCTTAGCCCGCGCTTCTTCCAAGTGGTGCAACCCTATCTCCCTATGACCTATTCCGTCTCAGGGCTTCGTCAAACCATTTCCATGGTAGGAGATAGTAGTCACCAAACATGGATGCTTAGTCTCTTCTTGATTGGATTCATGGGATTGGGGCTCTTGATTTATCGACCTACTGAGGAGTAGTTTTTGGGACAATAGCAGAGCAGGTTTCCTGTTCTGCTATTTTTTTGCATTTTTTTATAAGCAACCATTTACAATGCCAAGAAAAAGGTGTACAATAAAAGCAATCAATTCTAAGGAGGTTGAGATGTTAGAAGTTCGTCACTTATGTAAAAGTTACGGGACTAAGGAAGTCTTGAAAGACATTTCCTTTACTATTCCGTCTGGGACCATCTGTGGCCTAGTCGGGAAAAATGGAGCAGGAAAAACCACCTTCTTCCATTCCTTACTAGGCTTTGTCAGCTACGAGGGAGAGATTATCTTGGACCAGCAGGCTGTCACGCCAGCCTTGTTCCAAAAAATCGGCTACCTGCCAGAAGAGCGGAGCCTCATGCCCAAGCTCACCGTCTTTGAGCAGGTGCGGTATCTGGCTAGCCTCAAGGGCATGACCAGCAAGGAAGTGGCGGAAAAGTTGCCACTGTGGATGAACAAGCTGGAGGTCAAGGGCAAGATGACCGATAAGATCAAGAGTCTATCCAAAGGGAATCAGCAGAAGGTGCAGCTGATTGTGACCCTGATTCATGAGCCAGACCTGATTATCTTGGATGAGCCCTTTTCTGGGCTGGATCCTGTCAATACGGCTCTGCTCAAACGTGTGATTTTGGAGGAGAAAGAACGGGGAGCGACCCTGATTTTCTCTGACCATGTTATGACCAATGTGGAGGAACTCTGCGACCAGCTCCTGATGATCCAGGACGGGCAACTGGTGCTCAATGGCGGCATTCAGGAAATCCGTCGCCAGTTTGGACGGACCCGTCTTTTTATCTCGTCCGATGTGGCACGGGAACGCTTGGAAGGCCTGCCCCATGTGCTGTCTGTCCAGATGACCAATCAGGACAAGTGGCGACTGGTCTTGGATGATGAGGCTGCTGGGCCAGAGCTCTTCCAGCTCATCAGCGGAGGCAACTATCTGACGACCTTTGACCAGCAGGCTCCGACAATCGATGAAATCTTCAAAATCAAATCGGGGGTGGCAGAATGAAGTCCTTATTTCTAGTTGCGAAAGAAACCTATCTCCGTCAGGTCAAGTCTTGGTCCTTTGTCTTGATGGTCTTTGCTCCCTTTCTGATGATTTTCTTCTCCTTAGGGATTGGCTATCTGACGGAATCTAGTATGGACCAAGGTAGCCAGGAGATTGCCCTGATTAGCCAAGATTCATCCGTCCAGTCGGCCTTTGAGGATCTGGATGGGCTGACCTTGGACTACACCGATGAAGAAGCGGCTCAAAAAGCCCTCAAAGACGAGGACTTGCTGGGCTACTTGACGGTAACCATAACGGATGGTCAGCTCTCAGCCCTCTATCATGGAAATGAACTTCCTAGTATAGAAACAGAAACGGCTATTCAGCAGACACTGACTGGTATTCAGGACCAGTTGAACAGGGAAGAGGCCCAGTTGACCAGTCAACAAGAAGCGACACTGGTCCGAACCCCAGATTATCAGGTCCAGCTAGTCGAAGACAAGGGCTATGAGAAAATCGGGAAGTTTATCCTTTTCTTTGCCTTGATTTTCCTCCTCTATATCCTGACCATCATTTATGCTTCGACCACGGCTCAGGAAGTGGCCAGTGAGAAGGGGACCAAGATTATGGAGGTGATTTTCTCCAGTGTGCCTGCTTCAACCTATTTCTACGGTCGGATTCTAGGGATTTTCATGGTCATTACCACTCACTTGGGAATCTATGCTCTGGGCGGCTTGGGGAGCTACCAGTTTGCCAGCCTAGCCCTAGTCGTCATGCGAGACAATCCCATTGTTCAAGCTGTTTTGGGTGGCTTTGACTGGTTTATTCTCTTCTTTATCCTGTTTGGTCTGGTCCTTATCGTTGTCATTGCGGCCCTCTGTGGCTCTTTGGTGGTCCGTCAGGAAGATGTCAATAAGGCAGTTCAGCCGGTCATGTATCCTATTATTATCGGTTTTATCGGTGCTATGACCTTGGGTCAGCAGGCTCAGGAGTCTATCTTGCTCAAGGTCGGCTCCTATGTGCCACTTTTCTCGACCTTCTTCATGCCAATCCGTATCATCAACGGCTGGGCAAGCGGTCTGGAAGCGGGGCTTTCTCTGGTTATTCTTATTGCTGCAACGGTTGCGGCTATCTACTTTATCGGTAAATCCTATGCAGGCTTGATTCTACAGACAGATGACATCGGCCTTTGGAAGAGCTTGAAAAAAGGCTTGTCCAGTAAATAAACACAAGTAAACCAGCCTAGGAAACTAAGCTGGTTTTCTCTATCCTATTCAAGCGTCCCTAAATTGATTGTCGCATTGGTGGCTTCAAGGGTCAGTTTGTTCTTGCTGTTCTTGTTTTCTAGGGTTAGGGTCTGTACATCGCCCTCTGTCTTGACAGGGAGTTTGGTATATTTGTCGTTAGTGAAAATGCCAAGTTCCTCCAGTCGTTCTTTTAAGTAAGAGTCTTGGTTGAACATCTCTTCCAAATCAGATTCATCTTCATAGTAATAACCTAGGGCTTCTACCAATTTTTTCTTGTCAATCTGATGGGTGATGAGCAGGCTGCTGTCTGCCAGGCTCTTGTCTGTCAGGTCTAAGTTTGTTGTAGAAGAATAGGTGTCAGAGGGGGTGAAGCGATTATCACCAAGAAGGGTTACTTGCTTGCTATCCAGTTGGCTATAGCCTTCAATGGATATCGATTCCAAACTGGTTTCAGTCAGGCGGACGCTACTGCCTTGAAGGTTGATCTGTGTATCCTTGAGCGTGGACTGGGTTGCTTGGAAGTAACCTGTTTCAATCTGACCGCTATCAATGGTCACCTTATTAAGATCGACACCGCCAGACAGATTCGCCTCTTTGATATGGATATTTTCAATAGTGAGACCGCCAAAATCATAGAAGTGAAGACTGTGCGCCTCTAATTTATTCAGTGTCTTCCCTTTTGGGACTTCAATGGTGACTGAGAAGACATTGATACGACGTTGGGCTAGGCTTTCTCCTAAATACTGCATGATTCCCTCAATGGCAAATTCTAGTTCTTGTGCAGAGAGGGTTAAGACGCCGTCTTTTTCGCTGAGTTTGAGAGGAGTTTGGATATTGTTGTCGGAGTTAGCATAGGTTACATGGTAGTTGCTATCGCTAGACTCCTTGATGTAGATGCTGTGGGGGATAAAGTCCACCTTAATGGTGTTTAAATCTGAGAAAGTCTTGTGAATTTCCGTTGGAGCAGCAACCTCTTCCAAGCGGGCCACCCCTCCAGTGAAAAATCCAATACCAGCCAGTATCAAGCCAGCAATCAGGCTGACAAAGCCGATGATAATTGCAATTGTCACTTTCTTTTTCATGCTCGTTTACCTCGTTTCAAGATCCATTTGAAGCAAGCCTTGACCAGTCGCCAAGACCAGTAAGCGAAAAATCCAGTCAGGATATAGAGGAGAATGGCACCGCCAATCAAGGATAGGCCAGAGCCAAGCCCCATAAGGAAGATGTTGACCCCCTCTGACATCAGGCTAAATCCTTCCCAAATCAAGTAGCCACCGCTGGTGATGAGGACAATTCCCAGAGCAAATCCGCCAAAGATGAAGGCGAGCAAGAGGAAAATCAAGCCCAGCAAACCAGCCAGTAAGATGAGAAGGAGTGGCACGGTGACAGGTAGGGAAATCACCGCCAGAATGGCCAACCAGAGCGTTCGCTTGGTGCGGCTAAAGGTGCGGAAGTAGCGACCGACCAAGAAGGCACCGATCATCAGGGTAATGAACAGGGGAATAAAGCCGATAAACTCGCCCATGACAAAGAGGAGGAAGAAGGAGAAGAGGGCTATCATGCTCAAGGCTCCTAACCCAGCCCAGTGTTTCCAGTTGAGTTGGACAGGCTCTTGTTGATCTTTGTCTTCTTGGATTTGCTTGTTGAGCATATTGTTAATCAGCTCGCTGGCTGCTTCTTTTGGTGAGCCTAGTTCTTCGATGATGTCGGCTTCCCGCTCAGGCCCTGCTTCGTCAAAGTACTCCTTGAAGAAGTTAATGGCCTCGAAGTATTCCTTGTGGGGCAGTTTTTTCAGGTGTTTTTCCAACTGCTCCATGTACTCAGTTCTTGTCATGGCGAACGCTCCCTTCTATAATCCCGTTAATGGTTGCTGTGTAGGTATCCCAATCATCTTTGAGTCGGACCAGTTCTTCATGGCCCAGCTGGGTCAGGCTATAATACTTTCGCATGCGGCCTTGGTATTCTTGGGAGTAGGTGGTCAAAAAGTCCTTCTGCTCTAGCTTTTTCAGGATAGGATAGAGGGCCGACTCCTTGATGTTGGCAATGAGTTTTATGGTCTGACAGATTTCATATCCGTAAGAATCATCGGATTCCAGAATGGCCATGATGAGAAATTCTGTCAGCACTGCGGGGACTGGAAAGTGCATAGGCTTCTCCTTTCTTCTTGTGTTGAAATATATTATATATCAAAATTTATTATATACTAAATATACACCTATAAACATAGATTGTCAAGTATTTATATAACTTGAATTCTGATAAATTTTCTCGTGTAAACGTTTTATAACCTTGAAAAATATTTTCAGAGTAGTAAACTTATTGTCAGAAAGAAATGCCCTATCACGATGTTACAGTTGTTGACGATTGAATAGAGCTCGGAAAATCTTGGAAATAGGCCACTTTGGAGGAGCTATGAAGTTATATGTTCAGTTTATGATCATTCTGATATTTTCATTTTTAGGAGAAGCTATTTCTAGCCTTTTTCATCTGCCCATCCCGGGTAGTATCATTGGGCTCATCCTTCTATTTTTGGCTTTGGAGTTTAAGGTGATTCGCCTGCGTCATATCAATACAGTGGGGAATTTCCTATTAGCCAATATGACCATTCTCTTTCTACCTGCTGCTGTAGGAATTATGGAGCGATTTGATGCGATTAAGAGTTTCTTACTTCCCATCGTTCTGATTATTTTTGGAGCCATTTTTCTGAATACCTTAGTGATTGGTCTGGTTGTCCAATTCGTTAAGAGACAGTTTGAGGGAGATTACGTTGATATAGAGGTGAAGCATGACTGAACTTTTTTCAAATCCAATTTTTGGAATTCTGCTCTCCATAGGGGCTTATTTACTGGGGATGTTACTCCATAGGAGATTTCCTCATCCTATTACAACGCCACTTTTAGTTGCGACGGGCTTGGTTATTTTATTTTTGAAGCTGACAGGCATCTCCTATGCAGATTATTATGTCGGAGGAGCCTACCTCAACATGCTTATCGTCCCTTCTACAGTTGCACTTGGTATTCCTCTGTATCGCTCGTTTCATCTGATGAAACACCATATTCGCAGTATTCTCCTGGGTATCTTTGTGGCCTGTATCGTGAATACCAGCTTTACCGCGATTGTTGCCAAATTATTCGGAATGGATTATTTCCTAGCCATCTCTCTTTTTCCAAAGTCTGTAACGACGGCCATGGCTGTTGGGATTACGGATAAAATGCAAGGGATTGCAACGGTGACCTTGGTTGTTGTCGTTGCAACAGGGATTTTGACAAGCGTCCTTGGACCTGTTTTTTTGAAAGCATTAAACATCGAAGATCCTGTCGCAGTTGGGCTCGCTCTGGGAGGGACAGGGCATGCTATCGGAACAGGTACAGCAATAAAATACGGCCGTACCCAAGGAGCCATGGCGGGGCTGGCCATTGGGATTACAGGGGTAATGTATGTCGTGATTAGTCCGATTATTGCTCAAATTATACTAAAATAAAACACTACGGTTCAAGTGCAACCGCAGTGTTTTTTGATGGGTTATACTCAATGAAAGTCAAACCCAGACGAGGCGACGCAAGGGCAGATCGAACTGAAGTTCATCAAGTCAAGGATGTCTGAGTTTGATTTTCGAAGAGTGCTAATCTACATATAAGCTTGATTGGTTGTTCAGCCAACTGTAGAGCAATCCAATGCAAATTCCTCCACCGATATAATTTCCTAAACCTGAGAAGAGGAAATTGCTCAATACGCTCATCACCGTCATCCCCTCAACAGCTCCGCCATTTGCAAAGAAAGCAAGAGAGAAGGTTGAGAAGTTGGCAATAACGTGCTCATAGCCGAGAAAGGCAAAAATAAAGATGATGAAAATCAGGGAAATCACGCGTCCGGCATCATCCTTTATCCGTAAAAAGGTGAAGACACCGATATTGACAACGATATTAGCAAAAATCCCTTCGATAAATTGAGTTGCGGGCGTCTTGCCTAATTTTGTCACGGTTGCTTCGAATAAATAACTGTGCGCATCGATATGCTGATAGGGTAGGGTGAGAGAGATGAGGTAGCAGACAAGGACTGCACCGATAAAGTTAAAGAAGATACAGGTTGCCAGCATGCTGATAGCTGTTTTGGTTGGAATTACTTTTCGATGAATGGCAACCGTCATGTACATCATATTGGAGGTTCCCAATTCTGCATTCATATACAAAATCATGGCCAAGCCCCAACCGAATAGGATACCATAACTAAACTTTCCTAGGCCTTCTGCGACATGGTTTAGTTTGTCAGCGGTATAGAGGGAAATCACAATTCCTAGACCGAGATAGAGGCTGGCTAGCATAGAACGGACACCATAGCCTATGAAGCTACGTTCAAATAAGTCTGCTTTTTTCCTAATGCTTTTTTCAATTGTATACATCAATGAATCGGTTTTGGTTTCCATCATAATCTCCTTGCCATCCTGTCACAGTTTTTGTAGTAAACGTTTTCTTTTTGTCTAATAGCTTTACTTTGTTTATTATACTTGATAAAATGGTACTTGTCCAAAAAAATTCAACTATTGAAAGGAAATTAAGAAAAATATGGATATTACATGGACAGTGAAATACATCACTGAGTTTATCGCAACAGCGTTTCTTATCATTTTTGGTAACGGTGCCGTTGCAAACGTTGACCTAAAAGGTACTAAAGGGAACAATGCTGGTTGGCTGACAATTGCATTTGGTTATGGCTTTGCTGTTATGATGCCAGCACTCATGTTTGGTGATGTTTCTGGTAACCACATCAACCCTGCCTTCACACTTGGTTTGGCTGTTTCAGGGCTTTTTGAGTGGGCACATGTACCTGGTTATATCATTGCTCAAATTGCTGGTGCTATTGTTGGTCAAGCACTCGTTGTTTTGGTTTACAAACCTTACTTCCTTAAAACAGAAAACTCAAACCATGTGCTTGGTTCATTCTCAACAATCAACTCACTAGATGACGGCACGGTTGAGTCACGTAAGAAAGCAACTATTAATGGTTTTTTGAATGAGTTCGTGGGTTCATTTGTTCTTTTCTTTGGAGCACTTGCCTTGACTAAGAACTACTTTGGTCACCAAACAATCGTTGAAGCTAAGGCGTCAGGCTTGGCTGGTGATGCAGTAGAAGCAGCGGTAAATCAATACTTCAACGGTTCACTTGCGGTAGCTCACGTAGGTATCGGGTTCTTGGTTGCAGCCCTTGTTATCTCTGTCGGAGGGCCTACAGGTCCAGCTCTTAACCCTGCTCGTGACCTTGGTCCACGTCTTCTTCACCACTTCCTGCCAAAAACAGTACTTGGTGAAGCAAAATCTGATTCAAAATGGTGGTATGCTTGGGTGCCAGTGGTTGCTCCAATCCTCGCATCAATCCTTGCAATCGCTTTGTTTAAATACTTGTACTTATAATATATAGAATAAACTCGATATGTGAACGGCTTTAAAAAAGTAGATGTTATCTAAATTTTAAGCTCGAGGCTATCGGGTTTTTCTTTTTGGTAATGGGAGAGATAATGAAATACTTGAAATAAAAAATAGAATGCTACTAGCTGTTTCTTTCTAGTAATATTCTATTTTGTTTATTCTGTGATTGTTTCTGACGTTTTTTTGGATGTCGCTGCAGTAATTGGAATAGAAACCAGAGCAATAAGGAGGATGGCACAGCCGATATACCAGTAGGGCTTGTCCAGTGTCGTAGAACGTCCTGAAAGGTTGATAATACCGCGTAGGAGGAAGCCCGCAGTAATCACGGCGACCCCGGAATTCCAGAGGTTGAAACTGATACGGGAGAGGTTTTTCTTCAGGGCCATCATTCCTAGGACAATCGCTCCACCAATCAAGGTTACGCAGAACATGTAGTGCATATAGAAGGAAACTTCCCCATAACTAAAACTCTCATAAATACGACTAAAGATGAAAAGAAAAGCTGAGAGTGCAAAATAGGTGAGAAAAGTGCGCATGGCGCGTGTTGAATGTGACTTAGTAACCGATGTAGACAATATCGCTCACCGCCCTTTCTGAAATAGTATTTCCGTTAGTTGTTGGTTTGTTAATAATTTGTCCGTTGAAGTAGAGAGTTGACGAACCGCCACCGTCCAGGTTATAGGCAGTCGTCGCTCCATACTGTTTCATGACCTCAGCTAATTGATAGAGGGATAGGCCTTCACTTTCGGATGTACGTCCGTCTGCAACAACGATGATGTAGTGGTTTTCATCGATGATACCAATGGCCGAGCGAGGATTTGAGGACATAGCCTGTCCAACTTCTGTCGAGGTATCAACAACGATTTCCCCATTTTCTACTAGTGCTGGACCAAAGGCGAGAAGGTTGACAACGCCCTTATCAATCAATTCTTGGGCACTAATCTCATTCTCGTAAATAATTTCAAATGATCCGTCTGCGTAAATAGCTAAATCACCATAGGAAGCATTGTTACGCACCGTATCACGATAGAGGACACCGTTCTTAATAACATAACCAGTTGAGTTAGCGCCGTAATAGTCGCCGTTGACAGCCAAGATAGCATTATTGGCAGCAGCTGTTTCGGATGTTTTGGCGGTCACGTTGGTACCGTAAGTATTTTGTGCCAAAGCTGTTTTCAAGTATTCAGCAGAGCTGACCTGAATATCAGCAACATAGACAGTTGTATTATTCGTCGTAATAGTCTCAAGAGAAATTTGAATATTGTCATCAGAGTAGGAAGTATTTGAGGAGGTCACATTAGTTGCAGTTGTTGCTGCAGTGCTAGAGGTCGTGTTGGCCGTTGCTGTAGTAGTTGACGCAACAGTTGTAATAGCCTCAGAGATGACAAATGTCTTGAGTATAGAATAGGTGAAGCCTCCGGTCAAGAGCGTTCCGAAGAGGCTAGCATATACAAATGGCTTCTTAATAAATTTCATGGGAAAATGTATTCCTTTCTTTAAAAATCAATTTTTTCTGAACAAACCAAGATACGAAAAATAGCAAGACACCAACTACAATTTTAACCAAGTAAAGGTTGATACCGAGTACTTGATTGAAAATATACAGCAGGGCAGTATCGCAAAGGAAGAGTGTGATGACAAGAGCGAAGTAGCCGGCTCCTGTCTTGCCAACACTTTGGTCGTCATTGAAGACCAACTTTTTATTGAGTGAGAAGTTGCAGACGGAGCTCGTCACCCGAGCAACAGTATTGGCAACCAAGAGGCGTAAGCCAGTTGGGACAGCAGTCATCACTAGCAAGACTAAGGCGTACATACTGTAGTCAATAATAAATCCGCTCAGGGACGCGAGGGTAAATTTGAAAAGATTCTTGTATATCATGAGCCCGTCACGAATTGGACGAAAGTGAGAGCTGGCATTATCGTCAATGTAGATGGTTTCAATCAGAACTTCCAGAATCTTATAGCGTTTGCTGGCTTGAGTGAGCATATTCATCTCATACTCATATCGATTTCCTTCAATGGTTAGCATGAAAGGGATAAGATCGGTATGAAAGGCACGAAGTCCTGTCTGCGTATCGGTCACCTTGACCCCTGTTTGCAAATGAAAGAGGAGTCGTGTTAATTTGTTTCCAAAACGACTTCGGAGAGGGATATCGTTTGTAAATTGCCGGACTCCCAAGACAAGCCGGTTTGGCAAGCGTATTGCTGCGTGAGCAACGCGGTCAATATCGGTTACAGTGTGCTGTCCATCTGCATCTGCTGTGACAATCACCGCATCTTTTTGCCTGGTTTGGATATAGTGGAAAGCTGTGCGAAGCGCTTGTCCTTTTCCTTGGTTGGTATCGTGATGCAAGACAGTAGCATAGGATTTTGCTATTTCGATAATGGTTTGTGCCTCACCGGTGCTCCCATCATCTACGACAACGACTTGGCAGTCAAGGCGTGCTCTCATTTCTTCTAGTAAATGGATGAGTTTATCATCTGGTTGGTAAGCTGGAATAACGACATAGTACATATTCATAACCTCTCTTGTTGAATTTCTATGGCTACTATACGTGAGTTTTCTAAAACCAATCTAAAACCAAGTGGTGTCTAATTTTTTGTTAAGCTTAGCTTAAGAGAAAGTTAGGAAATTTTTAAGAAATCGAACAAATGTAGGAATTTTCAGAAAATTTCTTGACATTCGTGGTCCATGTGTTATCATAGTAGGTAACAATTCTATAGAGAGGGGGATTATTCGTGCAAGAAATTCAATTGGATCAACCTCGGTCTGGTTCGTTTTTGATTTTAGAAACCTTACATCAATTAGGCGTTGACCTTGTTTTTGGTTATCCAGGAGGTGCGGTCTTACCATTATATGATGCAGTTTACCAGTATGATGGGATTCAACACATCCTAGCGCGTCATGAGCAAGGGGCTATACATGCAGCTGAAGGGTACGCAAAATCCTCAGGGAAAATAGGTGTAGCGATTGTAACATCTGGGCCTGGAGCGACCAATGCTATTACAGGTATTGCAGATGCTATGGGAGATAGCGTACCCCTTTTAGTCTTTACTGGTCAAGTAGCAACGCGAGGGATTGGTAAGGATGCTTTCCAAGAAGCGGATGTCTTGGGTATGACCATGCCGATTACCAAGTATAATTACCAAATTCGCGATACTGCTGATATTCCTCGTGTTATTGCTGAGGCAATTCACATTGCGACAACTGGGCGACCAGGTCCAGTCGTTATTGACGTTCCGAAGGATATTCAGGAGAAAATTGTTGAGAGCTATCATGATCCGGTTGTTCATTTGCCGAGTTATCAGCCTACCGTTGAACCAAATGGCCTGCAAGTGAAGAAAATTCTTCAACAGCTGACAGCAGCTAAACAACCGGTCATTTTAGCAGGCGGAGGTGTCAACTATGCAGACGCCAACCAAGAACTGATTGCTTTTGCGGAGCGTTATCGTATTCCGGTTGTCTCAACCTTACTCGGTTTGGGAGCTATGCCAATTGAGCATGAGCTTTCCCTATCTATGGGTGGAATGCATGGTTCTTATGCAGCGAATATGGCTATGAATGATGCAGATTACATCATCAATATCGGGGCTCGTTTCGATGACCGCTTGACAGGGAATCCTACGACCTATGCTCCCAACGCTACCATTGCTCATATTGATGTTGATCCGGCAGAAATCGGAAAAGTTGTCAAGACAGCTATTCCCGTTGTAGGCGATGCCAAAGCGACACTTCAATCATTACTCAATCTTGATACAGTAGAAACTGATTATGCAGATTGGACAGCTAAGGTTTTAGAAAATAAACGCAGAGCACCATTTGGATATGAAGAAGATACTGAATTTATTAAGCCTCAACAAGCTATCGAGTTAATTGGTCGATTGACCAAGGGAGATGCAATTGTGGTTACAGACGTTGGACAGCACCAGATGTGGACAGCTCAATTTTATCCTTACAAACACGCTCGCCAATTGATAACATCTGGTGGAATGGGAACCATGGGCTTTGGTATTCCTGCAGCTATCGGTGCCAAATTAGCCAACCCTGACCGTGAAGTCGTACTTTTTGTCGGAGATGGTGGGTTCCAAATGACGAATCAGGAATTGGCCATTCTCAATGGCTATGGTGTGCCGATAAAGGTGGTTCTGATTAACAATCATTCATTAGGAATGGTACGTCAATGGCAAGAGTCCTTCTATAATGAACGTCGTAGTCAGTCGGTGTTTGATGATGAACCAAATTTCCAGCTTTTAGCAGAAGCATATGGCATTGCCCATTACAGTTTTGACAATCCAGCGACCTTATCCGAAGATATGCAAGTCATTTTGGAAGATAAGCCTATGTTGGTAGAGCTCCATATATCTCGTGCAGAGCATGTCCAACCGATGGTGCCTGCCGGCAAGAGCAATGCAGAAATGTTGGGGGTGAAGTTCAATGCGTAGAATGTTAACAGCGAAATTACGGAATTCCTCAGGTGTCCTCAACCGCTTTACAGGCGTCCTATCTCGGCGGCAAATCAATATTGAGTCCATATCCGTCGGTCCGACAGAAGTAGATGGCATTTCCCGAGTTACAGTGATTGTCGATGTGGCAACTATGGACGAAGTGGAACAAATCATCAAGCAACTCAATCGCTTGATTGATGTGGTCCGTGTCCGCGATTTGACGGATATTCCACACTTGGAACGGGAAGTAATTCTAGTTAAGATTTCGGCGCCTCCAGCAAAACGGGCAGAAATTTTAGCCATTATCCAGCCCTTCCGAGCTAGTGTTGTTGATGTAGCGCCCCATTCTATTACCATTCAGATGACTGGTGATGGCGATAAGATTGACGCCCTTCTGCGCGTGATTCAGCCTTACGGCATTAAGAATATCGCAAGGACAGGGGCAACTGGCTTTAGTCGAGATTAGTCTTAAACCCTTATAGAATAATAAAAAAATAGAAAAGAGAAAATTATGGCAGTAGCAATGCAATATGAAAAAGATGTAACAGTAGCAGCACTTGACGGCAAGCGTATCGCCGTTATCGGTTATGGTTCACAAGGTCATGCCCATGCCCAAAACTTGCGTGATACAGGACACGATGTCATCATCGGTGTGCGTGCAGGTAAGTCATTTGACAAGGCCAAAGAAGACGGTTTTGAAACGTTTGAAGTGGCAGAGGCAGCAAAACAAGCGGATGTTATCATGATTTTGGCTCCAGACGAAATTCAGGCAGACCTTTACGCTGAAGAAGTGGCTCCAAACTTGGAAGCTGGTAACGCCCTTGGTTTTGCCCATGGTTTCAACATCCACTTCGAATTTATCAAAGCGCCTGCAGACGTTGATGTCTTCATGTGTGCACCAAAAGGTCCTGGTCACTTGGTTCGTCGTACCTTTGAAGAAGGTTTCGGTGTACCAGCCCTTTACGCAGTCTACCAAGATGCTACTGGTAATGCGAAAGACATCGCTATGGACTGGGCAAAAGGTGTTGGTTCAGCACGTGTGGGTCTTATGGAAACAACCTTCAAAGAAGAAACAGAAGAAGATCTCTTCGGTGAACAGGCTGTCCTCTGTGGTGGTTTGACCGCTCTTA
Organism: Streptococcus suis; assembly: GCF_024509525.1. Classification (GTDB taxonomy): domain Bacteria; phylum Bacillota; class Bacilli; order Lactobacillales; family Streptococcaceae; genus Streptococcus; species Streptococcus suis_AC. The sequence continues at coordinate 22,349 of NZ_JAMWEM010000004.1, read as the reverse complement.
TCGAAGCTGGTTTTGAAGTATTGACTGAAGCAGGTTATGCGCCAGAATTGGCTTACTTCGAAGTGCTTCACGAAATGAAACTCATCGTTGACCTTTGCTACGAAGGCGGCTTCAAGAAAATGCGTCAGTCTATCTCAAATACTGCTGAGTTTGGTGACTATGTATCAGGTCCACGCGTAATTACTGACCAAGTCAAAGAAAATATGAAAGCCGTTCTTGCAGATATCCAATCTGGTAAGTTTGCAAACGACTTTGTTAACGACTACAAAGCTGGTCGTCCAAAACTTCAAGCTTACCGTGATGCAGCGGCTGACCTCGAAATTGAAAAAGTAGGTGCAGAACTTCGTAAAGCAATGCCATTTGTCGGTAAAAACGATGACGATGCATTTAAGATTTATAACTAGAATAGCCTGCGGATAGGCTATTCTAGCCCTTGCCTAGAAATACGAAAGCAAGGCAGTTGAGGGTGACTGTTTTAGTTCTAGCCTGAAAACTACATAGTGAGGATGGTCTATTCTCGAGTTTGAAATTTTTAGGTGTCTCCTGTAGATAAAGCAGTCATAGATTAAATGAAAACGATAATTCTAAAATAAAAAAAACAAAGAGCTGGCAAGTCAGCTCTTTTCCCGATTTTGGAATAGTCAGCTGAAATAATGATTAGGATTGTATAATTGCTAGGATTTTCAGGGATAAAATGATATAATATACATAGAAAGTGAAAAAGGAAAAAAATGATTTCAGCGCGTGATATTGAACAAGCTTATTCAGTTCTGAAAGATGTAGTGGTCCGTACGCCTCTGGACTACAGTCGCTATTTATCAGAAAAATACGGAGCAACTATTTATCTCAAGAGAGAAAATGAACAACGAGTTCGCTCCTTTAAAATACGTGGAGCCTATTATGCGATTTCGCAATTAACAAACGATGAGAAATCGCACGGAGTAGTCTGCGCCTCAGCGGGTAACCATGCACAAGGAGTGGCCTACACTTGTCAGGAAATGCGGATTCCTGCTACTATTTTCATGCCTATCACAACTCCGCAACAAAAGATTGGTCAGGTCAAGTTTTTCGGTGGTGACTATGTAGATATTCGCCTTGTAGGTGATACCTTTGATGAATCTGCAAAGGCGGCACAAAACTACACTCAGGAGAGCGGCAAGACCTTTATTGACCCTTTTGATGATGAAAATGTACAGGCTGGGCAGGGGACTGTGGCTTATGAAATTTTAGAGGAGTCAGAAGAGCAAAATATCAGTTTTGACCAGATTCTCGTTCCTGTAGGTGGAGGTGGTTTAGTCGCTGGTGTCTCAGCTTATCTCAAAGAACATGCACCTGAAATTAAGATAGTCGGGGTGGAAGCAAGTGGCGCTCGCTCAATGAAGGCAGCTTTCGACAAGGGTCGTCCAGTAAAATTGGATCAAATTGATAAATTTGCCGACGGTATTGCAGTTCAGAAAGTTGGGAATTTAACTTACCAAATTGCCCGTAAGCATGTTGATCGTCTGGTTGGGGTAGATGAGGGCTGGATTTCCGGTACAATTTTAGACCTCTATTCTAAGTTGGGTATTGTTGCGGAACCGGCAGGTGCGGCAACCATTGCAGCGCTTGAAGTTATTAAGGATCAAATCAAGGGGCAAACGATCTGTTGTATTATTTCTGGTGGCAACAATGACATCAACAGAATGCCAGAAATGGAAGAGCGTGCGCTTATTTACGAAGGGATTAAACACTACTTTGTCGTCAACTTTCCGCAACGACCTGGTGCACTCCGTGAGTTTGTAAATGATATTTTGGGTCCAAATGATGATATTACCCGTTTTGAGTACATCAAGCGTGCCAATAAGGGAACTGGTCCAGTTCTAATCGGTGTTGCCTTGGGCAATAAAGCTGATTATGCCCGTTTTATCAATCGCCTAGAAGCGTTTGACCCGCAGTATATTAATTTGCACGAAAATGATTCTCTTTATAAAATGCTAGTTTAGGAGGCTACAATGACAAGTGTTTCGGTTATTTTTATTCTTTCACTGTTTTTCTTTGTCTTGCTTGCGTTTGTTTTGCTTGTTTCGGGGCTCTATGTGGTCAAGCAGCAGACAGTTGCTATTATTGAGCGTTTTGGGAAATACCAAAAGACGTCTACCTCGGGAATTAACTTTAAAATCCCATTTGGAGTCGATGTGATTGCGGCTCGCATCCAATTGCGGATGTTGCAGAGCGAAATTGTGGTAGAAACCAAGACTCAGGACAACGTCTTTGTAACGATGAATGTTGCAACCCAGTATCGAGTCAATGAAAACAATGTAACAGATGCTTACTACAAATTGATGCAACCAGAAGCCCAAATCAAATCGTACATTGAAGATGCTTTGCGCTCTTCTGTACCAAAACTGACGCTGGATGAATTATTCGAGAAAAAAGATGAGATTGCCCTTGAAGTCCAAAAACAAGTAGCTGAAGAAATGTCTACATATGGATACGTGATTGTTAAAACGTTGATAACGAAGGTAGAGCCAGATGCTGAGGTTAAACAATCCATGAATGAAATTAACGCAGCTCAACGGAAACGGGTCGCAGCTCAAGAATTAGCAGAAGCCGATAAAATAAAAATCGTTACAGCAGCCGAGGCCGAGGCGGAGAAAGATCGTCTTCATGGTGTGGGTATTGCGCAGCAACGAAAAGCTATTGTGGATGGTTTAGCAGAGTCTATTAAAGAATTAAAGGAATCGAATGTGAGTTTGTCGGAAGAACAGATCATGTCTATTCTTTTGACAAACCAGTATTTGGATACACTCAATAATTTTGCGCAAGGAGGTAACCAAACAATTTTCCTTCCCGCAAGTCCGGAAGGAGTAGAAGACATTAGAACGCAACTCTTGTCGGCTTTGAAAGCGAATACGTGAGTAAAAACCGAACATTTTGCTTGACAAACTAAGTGGACTTGTACTATACTAAATTGCATGAATAAAAAAGAAAGGGGTTTCTCATGACAAGTTACGAAAAAGTTGCAGCAGTGGTTGGCTGGGTACGCGATAAAAAAATCACAGGCTACCGCATTAGCAAGGAAACAAATGCTCGTGAAATGTCAGTTATTGCGCTTGCGCAAGGTCGTGCTAAGATTGATAATATTTCATTCGCAACAGCACTAGGTTTGATTGACTTTTACGATAAGAACCATAAAAAATTCGAAGATTAATTTGTGGTTATATGACCGCAAGAAAGACAGGAGCCGGTGGCGCCTGTCTTTTTGTTTTATCTCATATTCATAAAAATCAAATTCAGACTAGGCGACGCAGAGGCAGATAGAACTGAAGTTCATCAAGTCAAGTCAACGACGTCTGAATTTGATTTTCGAAGAGTATCCATTCGTTGCCTCTATCGCTATCTATCTACTGAAGAGAGTTAGAAAGAAAAGCACTGACCAGAAATCAGTGCTTATGGCTAACCAAGGAAGCGTTGTAAAAACTCCCGTGTACGCGCTTCTTGTGGGTTTTCAAAAATTTGTTGAGGGCTACCTTCTTCTGCAATCACGCCTTTATCCATGAAAATAACGCGGTCAGACACATCGCGAGCAAATTCCATTTCGTGTGTCACAATCATCATGGTCAGGCCGGATTTGGCCAAATCTTGCATGGTTTTAAGAACTTCTCCAACCATTTCAGGATCTAGAGCAGAAGTGGGCTCGTCAAAGAGAATAACTTCTGGGTCAACTGAGAGAGCACGAGCGATGGCTACTCGTTGCTTTTGCCCACCGGATAGTTGACTTGGCTTAGCTTTCCAATATTGCTCCGTCATGCCGACGCGATTGAGGTTTTCTTTAGCGATTTTTTCGGCTTCTGCTCGATCACGTTTGAGGACGGTTGTTTGTGCAACGACGGCATTTTCCAACACATTGAGGTTGTTAAAGAGGTTGAAGGACTGGAAGACCATCCCCAGTTTTTCACGGTAGGTGGTCAAATCATAGCCCTTTGCCAAGACATCTTGTCCATGGTAGAGAATTTGTCCTTCGGTTGGTGTTTCTAAGAGGTTAATCGAGCGGAGGAAGGTAGATTTCCCAGAGCCGGAAGAACCAATGATGGAGATTACTTCTCCTTTTTTTACTGTTACAGAGATATCTTTGAGGACTTGGTTTTGTCCGTAGGATTTTTTTAGGTTATGTATTTCAAGAATGGTATTAGTCATGTGGTACCTCGATTTGCATTTGGTTGGCACCTGTTGTGTAGCTATCGGTATCAAAGCGTTTTTCAACGGCACGCAGGATGCGGGTTACTGAGAAGGTCAAGATGAAGTAGATTATCGCAATCACCGTGAATGTTTGGAAATATTGGTAGGTCTGTGTTGCAACGGTATTGCCAGAGAAATACAATTCGACAACGGAGATTACGTTCAAGACAGATGTATCCTTGATGTTGATGACAAATTCATTACCAGTTGCTGGTAAAATGTTGCGGATAACCTGTGGTAGAACAATCTTTCGCATAGTTTGGTTATGGGTAAATCCGAGAGCCGTGGCTGCCTCGAATTGTCCTTTATCAACTGCGAAAATACCACCACGAACAATCTCGCTCATGTAGGCTCCGGTATTGATGGAGACGATGAAAATAGCGGCTAGTGTCCGATCAAGGTTGAGCCCGAAAGCTTGAGCAGTACCGTAGTAGATAACCATTGATTGGACAATCATTGGTGTTCCACGGAAAATCTCGATATAGATTGTGATGAGCCAGCCAAGGATTTTTTGTCCCCAAGCTACTGCTTTGTTGGTGGCCTCTGGAGCTGTACGGAAGACACCGATGAGCAAACCAATCAAGGTTCCGATAATGGTGCCCAGAATGGAGATAAGTAAGGTCATTCCTGTACCGCGAAGAAGCTGCTGCCAGTTGTTAACCACAATAGTCCAGACCTGGGCTAGGAAACTTGGATTTTCTTCACTGGTCTCTTCGGCAGGTTGATTTTCAATCATAGTGTCCATGAGAGCAATTTGCTGGTCTTCGGATAGGTCAGCTAGTACCTCGTTGACTTGACTGATACGGGCGTCGTCCTTACGCATGCCGACGGCAATGGTCACATCTTCAGCATTGGTTTCAAATCCGTTTTTTAACTCCACCATTTTAAAAGCAGAATTGGCAGCCTCGGCTGTACGTGCTTCCGGTCGTTCTGATACATATGCATCGATGATGCCGGATTCTAGAGCTTGTCTGATTTGAGAGAAGTCTCCCATGGCTGTCTGTTTATCAGCGCCTTCAATTTGGTCAATCAAATCATATAGATACACCCCTTGTTGGGCAGTGATTTTAGCTCCTGCAAAATCAGACAGACTGGTTGCATCAGCGTATTGACTGTCAGAACGTACTACCAAAGTCGGAATAGAAGTGTAGTAGCTGTCTGAGAAGGCGATTTCTTTTTTACGTTCTTCAGTCGGACTCATGCCGGCAATGATCATGTCAATCTTACCGGAAGTCAGGGCAGGCACAAGCCCTTCCCATTTTGTCTTCACGACTAAGAGGTCCTTGCCCATGCTATCTGCAATCTTTTTGGCGATTTGAACGTCGTACCCATTGGCGTACTGGTTGGTACCTTCTATTGGTACAGCGCCATTGCTGTCGTCGTCTTGAGTCCAGTTAAAAGGGGCGTAAGCTGCTTCCATACCCACCCGTAGATAATCATCTGCTGAGACAGTGGTCGTCACAGAAAAAAGACTGATTAAGGTCAGTAGGAAAAGTATCCATTTTGTTTTCATTATTTCTCCTTATACTCTGGGAAGTAGTCAATCTAGCATTAGTGTTTAAAAGTACTACCGAAAAGAGGTTGTTTGGCTTGTTGGACCAACTTTCCTTGAGCAATATTGATATCTGTCTATTTTACAAAAAATTCTGACAAATTGCAATTCCGTTGAATAAAAAATTGTAAATCCGTATGTTTATGCTATAATAAAGATAAGACGAATGGAGAAAATTATGTTTATTGAGTTTATAAAGGCTGTTTTTTTTGGAATTATTGAAGGTATTACAGAGTGGTTACCGATTTCTTCGACAGGTCACTTGATTTTAGTCCAGGAGTTCATTCAATTTAAGAATGTTAGCTCCGATTTTACTTCTATGTTCAATGTGGTCATTCAACTAGGGGCGATTTTGGCGGTAATGGTCATCTATTTTGAACGTCTTAATCCCTTCCAGCAGGGAAAATCGGCGCGTGACATTCAGTTAACTTGGCAACTTTGGGCTAAAGTAGTTATTGCATCCCTTCCGGCGGCTGTTTTGGGCTTGCTTTTAGACGATTGGTTGGATCAGCATTTTTATAACTTTGTTGTTGTTGCACTCATGCTAATCGCGTATGGGGTAGCGTTTATTTGGGTCGAGAAACGAAATCAAACGGTGGAAGCTAGAGTAACGAATCTAGCTAGATTGCCCTACAAGACTTCTTTCTATATTGGCCTATTTCAAGTGCTTGCTTTAATACCGGGGACAAGTCGTTCTGGTGCAACAATTTTGGGTGGTGTGTTGTTAGGAACGAGCCGACAAGTGGCGACGGAATTTACCTTTTTCCTAGGAATCCCAATTATGTTTGGAGCTAGTCTTCTTAAAGTTGTGAAACTAATAGCTGGCGGTATTTCTGTTACAGGTGGTCAGTGGTTCCTTCTAGTTGTATCCATGGGGACAGCTTTTGGAGTATCGCTTGTTGCGATTCGCTTCTTGACAGATTATGTCAAAAAGAATGACTTCACTATTTTTGGCAAATATCGGATTGGTTTAGGGGTCTTCCTCTTGCTTTATTATTTGATTACATTGATATTCTAAAAAGCGGGGGAACCTGCTTTTCTTTTGTAAAAAGCTACGCTTTCTTGTATAATGAAGAAGATAGAATGTATGAGGTTAGCCTATGAAAATGAAACAAATCAGTGACTCAACACTGAAAATTACGATTAAACTTGAAGATTTAGAAGAACGAGGAATGGAGATTGCAGATTTTTTAATTCCTCAGGAAAAAACAGAAGAATTCTTCTATACTGTGCTAGATGAATTGGATTTACCTCATCATTTCCGTGAAAGTGGTATGTTAAGTTTTAGAGTAACGCCAAAGCCTGACAAAATTGATATCTTCGTGACTAAGTCAGATATTGATAAGAATATCGATTTTAATGATTTTGCGGAACTGGCAGATTTGGATGAAATTTCCCAAATGAGCCCAGATGAGTTTTTGAAGACCCTGGAGCAGTCTGTTCGTGAAAAAAGTGTGGGAGATAAGGAAGCTGTCCAACACTTAGAAAAGGTTGAAAATTTAGAAGAGGAAGGGGACCGTCATCCTTATATCTATTACATCTTAGTTTTCAAGCATCTAAATGAGATTGTTGAGTTCGTGCGGACTTTAAATTTCTCTATTGAGGAATCGGAATTGTATAAGATGGATGGGCAGTATTATCTGACGGTTCTTATCAATATTGAACATCAGACTGACCGTTATCCAGATTATGTATTGGCGCGCATGTTGGAATACACAGAGGATACGACTCTGACGCGCTCATTTTTGTTGGAACATGGCTATCTCCTCTTGCCAGCGGGAGCTATAGAAGCTTTAGGGAAGGTTGAGTTGTTATGATACCATTTGCGCTTCAGTATCTGATAGTTGTCATTTTGACAATCATCATTTCGTTGATTGCAACCCCTTTGGTACGGCTCTTATCGTTCAAGATAGGAGCTGTGGATAATCCTAATGCGAGACGAATCAACAAAGTGCCAATGCCTTCGGCAGGAGGGTTGGCTGTTTTCTTTGCTTTTTCGCTCTCCACGCTGTATTTTTTGCCGGGGATTGTCCGTCATGTTGATTATCATGGGACCTATTTCGAATATATCTTGCCAATCGTATTAGCTGCAGCCATCATCGTAGGAACAGGTCTGATTGATGATGTTAAGGAATTATCGGCCTTACCTAAGTTTTTAGGTATCACACTTGCAGCAACAATCATTTGGCTGTTTACGGATTTTCGCTTTGATGATTTCAAGATTCCTTTTGGTGGTCCGTTCATTGAATTTCCAGAATGGTTTTCTCTCTTCTTGACGGTACTATGGATTGTGGCGATTACAAATGCTGTCAATCTAATTGATGGATTAGATGGATTGGTTTCTGGAGTGTCGATTATTTCGCTCTCGACTATGGGGATTGTCTCTTATTTCTTCCTTTACAATACGAATATTTACTTAGTATTGACAGTCTTTGTTTTAGTGGCAGCCATACTAGGTTTTCTTCCTTACAATTATCATCCGGCAGTTATTTATCTAGGAGATACCGGTGCACTCTTTATTGGCTTTATGATTGGTGTCCTGTCCTTGCAAGGACTAAAAAATGCGACTGCTGTGGCAGTTATAACACCTATCATTATTTTAGGGGTTCCGATTACAGACACGGTTGTAGCAATGATTCGGCGAACCTTGTCTGGACAAAAGATTTATGAAGCGGACAAGATGCATTTGCACCACAGACTACTCTCTTTAGGTCTCAGTCATAGAGGAACTGTTCTGGTCATTTATGCCATTTCCTTCGTCTTTTCCCTCATCTCCTTACTTCTCAATGTATCCAGCCGATTGGGTGGTGTCCTCCTCCTAGTTGCCTTGGTATTTGGAGTTTTAATCTTGAGTGAATTGGTGGGGATTTTTGGGGAGAATCGTACACCGCTTCTTAATCTCCTGCGCTTACTCGGAAACAGGGATTACCGACAAGAATGGGTAGCGAATTACAAAGAAAAACAAATGGCAAAGAAACGTAACAGAAAATCAAAATAAGAATTGATTCAAAACAAGATAAGAGCCTATCGGGCTCTTTTTTGGTATAATATAGAAGATATGGTTCATTAAAATTGTCAGAAAAGACTATTTTAATACCATAATACTTGACGAAAATTATCCTAAACGAGGATGTAGACTCACAGCATTGTTATCGACAGTCAGATGGTTAGATGAATGTGATTTGATTTTCAAAGAGGACAAAAATGAAAAGGAGCACAGCATGTCAGTATTAGAAATCAAAGACCTTCATGTGGAAATTGAAGGCAAAGAAATCTTGAAGGGTGTGAATTTGACCCTTAAAACAGGTGAAATTGCAGCCATCATGGGACCGAACGGAACAGGGAAATCCACCCTTTCAGCAGCTATCATGGGCAATCCAAGTTACGAAGTGACCCAAGGTGAGATTCTGTTTGACGGTGTCAATATTTTAGAATTAGAAGTCGATGAACGTGCCCGTATGGGACTCTTCTTGGCGATGCAATACCCGTCAGAAATTCCAGGGATTACTAATGCGGAATTTCTTCGTGTCGCTATGAGTGCTGGTAAGGAAGACGAAGACAAGATTTCTGTCCGTGATTTCATCACTAAATTGGATGAAAAGATGGAGCTCCTTAACATGAAAGAGGAAATGGCAGAGCGTTACCTCAACGAAGGTTTCTCAGGTGGTGAGAAAAAACGCAATGAAATCCTACAATTGCTCATGTTAGAGCCAACTTTCGCCCTTCTTGATGAGATTGACTCAGGTTTGGATATTGATGCCCTTAAAGTCGTGTCAAAGGGGATCAATGCTATGCGTGGTGAAGGCTTCGGTGCCATGATTATCACCCACTACCAACGCTTGCTCAACTACATCACACCAGACGTTGTCCATGTCATGATGGAAGGCCGTGTCGTGCTTTCAGGCGGACCAGAATTGGCGCAACGCTTGGAAAAAGAAGGGTATGTCCAAGTTGCGGCAGAGCTTGGCATCGACTACAAAGAAGATGACATTTAAGTCTTTGGAGGAAGTTATGACCAAAGAAAAGATTCAAGAATTTTCAGCCTTGCAGGCAGAACCAAGCTGGTTGACAGACCTGCGTCTTAAGGCTTTTGACAAAATAGCAGAGCTGGACTTGCCGGTTATCGAGCGGGTCAAGTTTCACCGTTGGAATTTGGGTGACGGAAGCCTAGCCACAAATGATGAAATCGGAGCTGTGCCAGATTTTACAGCTATCGGTGATAATCCTATGTTGGTTCAAGTTGGCAGTCAAACTGTCCTAGAACAGTTGCCGGTTGACCTTGTAGAGAAAGGTGTAGTCTTTACAGACTTTGCCTCAGCCATGGATGTCATTCCAGATGTACTTGAAAAGTACCTCGGAGCTGCCGTAGCCTACGATGAGCACAAATTAGCGGCTTACAACACAGCCTATTTTAACGCAACAGCGGTACTTTACGTGCCAGATAATGTTGAAATCGACCAGCCAGTTGAAGCTCTTTTCTACCAAGACAGCACTAGTCCAGTTGCCTTTAACAAACGTGTCCTCATCATCGCAGGAAAAAATGCCAAGCTTAATTATCTAGAACGCTTTGAAAGTCTGGGCGACGGCGTAGCAGCGACTTCAGCCAATATTGTCGTAGAAGTAATCGCCCTTGCTGGTAGCCAAATCAAGTTTGCGGCTATTGACCGTCTTGGCAAGCATTTGGATACCTACCTCAACCGTCGTGGCTATCTTGGAAATGATGCAACGATTGACTGGGCGATTGGACTGCTCAACGAAGGAAATGTCATTGCGGACTTAGACAGCGAATTGAAAGGAAACGGCAGCCATGCCAACCTTAAGGTTGTTGGACTATCTTCCGGTCGTCAGGTACAAGGTGTGGATACGCGCGTGACCAACTACGGTCATAATTCGGTCGGTCACATCCTGCAACATGGGGTAATCTTAGAAAGCGGAACCTTGACTTTTAATGGTATCGGACACATTGTTCGTGGTGCTAAAGGTGCGGATGCCCAGCAGGAAAGCCGTGTCCTCATGCTGTCTGACAAGGCACGTTCGGATGCCAACCCAATTCTCCTCATTGATGAGAATGAGGTCACAGCTGGACACGCAGCTTCAATCGGGCAGGTGGATCCAGAAGATATGTACTACCTTATGAGTCGTGGCCTGGACCGAGCAACTGCTGAACGCTTGGTTGTTCGCGGTTTCCTTGGCGCAGTTATTACCGAAATTCCTGTCAAGGAAGTTCGTGACCAACTGATTGCCGTGATTGAAGAAAAATTAGTAAAGAGATAAGATGATTGATTTTGAACGCATTCGCAAGGATTTTTCAATCCTAGACCAAGTTGTTAACGATGAGCCGCTGGTCTATTTGGACAATGCGGCGACCACTCAAAAACCGCAGCAGGTACTAGATGTGCTGGCGGATTATTACCAGAAGGACAATGCCAATGTCCACCGTGGCGTTCACACTCTTTCGGAACGGGCAACGGCTCGCTACGAGGCGGCTAGGCAGAAGGTGGCAGATTTTATCCAGGCTAAGTCTAGCAAGGAAATCCTCTTCACCAGAGGAACGACCACTAGTCTTAACTGGGTGGCTCAGTTTGCCAGAGAAATTCTCCAGCCAGACCAGGAAGTGATAATCTCAGTCCAAGAGCACCACTCCAATATCATCCCTTGGCAGCAAGCCTGTCAGCAAACAGGAGCCAAGCTCCGCTATATGCCCCTAAAGGATGGCGAGTTGGATGTGGACAGCCTCAAGTCCATGCTCTCCGAAAAGACCAAGTTTGTCTCCCTAGCCCACGTATCCAATGTCCTAGGCAGCGTGGCTCCTATCGGGGAAATAGCAGAGCTGGTGCATCAAGTCGGTGCCTACTTGGTGGTGGACGGAGCCCAGTCAGTTCCCCACATGGCCGTCAACGTGCAAGAATTAGACGTGGATTTCTATGCCTTTTCAGGTCATAAAATGTTGGGACCGACAGGAATTGGCGTTCTTTATGGTAAGGAAGAGTTGCTCAATCGCATGTCGCCAGTCGAATTTGGCGGCGAGATGATTGACTTTGTCTATGAGCAGACAGCCACTTGGAAAGAATTACCTTGGAAGTTTGAAGCTGGAACGCCCAATATTGCAGGTGCGATTGGTCTGGGAGCGGCCATTGATTACCTGACCGAAATTGGTATGGACGCTATCCAGGCCCACGGGGCAGAACTGGTTAACTATGTCTTTCCAAAATTGCAGGCTATTCCAGGCTTGACCATTTATGGCAGTCAGGACCTGTCCAAGCGGACGGGGGTTATTGCCTTTAACTTGGACGACTTGCATCCACACGATGTGGCGACCGCCTTGGACTATGAAGGTGTTGCTGTGCGGGCTGGCCACCATTGTGCCCAACCGCTTCTCAGATATTTGCAGGTGCCTGCTACTGTACGAGCAAGTTTTTACATTTACAATACCAAGGCTGACTGTGATAAGTTGGTTGAGGCAATCATCAAGACAAAGGAGTTTTTCAATGGCCCTATCTAGATTAGACTCTCTTTATATGGCAGTTGTGTCTGAACACTCCAAGTCGCCTCGCCACCGCGGGAGCTTGGACGGAGTGGAAAAGTTAGAACTTCATAACCCAACCTGTGGCGATGTGATTGAACTATCAGTCAAGATTGAAAATGAAGTGATTACCGATATTGCTTTTGACGGAGTTGGGTGCACCATTTCAACCGCATCAGCTTCTATGATGACTGAGGCAGTGCTTGGCAAAGAAATCAGTCAGATTCAAGAGCTGGCGGAAATCTTCTCACAAATGGTCCAAGGCCAAGAAGACACACGCCAGAAGGAACTAGGGGACGCCTCCCTCCTCGCAGGTGTCGCCAAATTCCCCCAACGCATCAAGTGTGCCACATTACCGTGGAATGCCCTGAAGAAAGCAATCGAACGCAATGAGAGTGCTGAATGAAGGATAACTGCGACATGAGCGATTTTGGTCGATAATACCAAAATCAGCGAATTAGTAAGCCACTTAGCAAGGTTGATTAGAACCTTGCGTTACTTGGTTAGGAACTTTAGTTCCAACCAAGTTTAGTGTCTTGAAGAAAGCACTGGAACGAAGTAACAGTGCTAACTGAGCATCAATATAGTCATTTAGTTTTTCTTTTATTACTTCGTTAACTCGCTTTGCCGTACTCCAGTACTGTCTGCAGCTCGTTGCCTAGTACTAAAAGTAAACTAAAAGACTATAAATAAACAAAAAACGAAAATCATACAGAAAGGATTGTTCAGTTTCTGATTGGAAATGAAATTGAACAGGCCCTAAAGCTTTTGAAAAGAGATAAATTTCCTGATGTGTTTGCACACGAGGTCGATTCCCTATTTTTCATTTGCTTTCTTAAGGGGCTTAGTATCTTATATTATGTCAGAAGAAAGAATTGAACCAACCCCGATTGACCTTGGGGAATACAAATTCGGTTTCCATGACGAGAACGTGGAACTAGTGGCTTCAACTGGTAAGGGCTTGAACGAAGAAGTCATTCGTGAAATGTCCCGTATCAAAGGCGAGCCTGAATGGATGTTGGAATTCCGGTTGAAATCCTACCAAACCTTCAAGAAAATGCCTATGCAGACTTGGGGAGCCGATTTGTCTGAACTGGATTTTGATGATATTGTTTATTATCAAAAACCGTCGGATAAGCCAGCACGCAGCTGGGACGATGTGCCAGACAAAATCAAGGAAACCTTTGAACGCATCGGGATTCCAGAAGCCGAGCGTGCTTACCTGGCAGGTGCTTCTGCCCAGTACGAATCGGAAGTGGTCTACCACAACATGAAAGAAGAGTACGACAAGCACGGCATTATCTTTACAGATACCGACACGGCTCTCAAGGAACACCCAGAACTCTTCAAAAAGTACTTTGGAAAACTTGTTCCGCCGTCAGACAATAAACTGGCTGCCCTCAACTCAGCGGTTTGGTCAGGTGGAACCTTCATCTACGTACCAAAAGGCGTTAAATTGGATATTCCACTCCAAACCTATTTCCGTATCAACAATGAGGGGACAGGTCAGTTTGAACGCACCCTTATCATCGTAGATGAAGGGGCAAGTGTTCACTACGTAGAAGGCTGTACCGCTCCGACCTACTCAACGGCCAGCCTCCACGCTGCTATTGTGGAAATCATCGCCCATGAAGGTGCCTATATGCGTTACACGACCATTCAGAACTGGTCTGACAACGTTTATAACTTGGTAACCAAACGTGCCCGTGCTGAGAAAAATGCCACCGTTGAGTGGATTGACGGCAACCTTGGTGCTAAGACAACCATGAAATACCCAGCGGTTTACCTAGAAGGCGAAGGAGCACGTGGAACCATGTTGTCCATTGCCTTTGCTAACAAGGGTCAGGTGCAGGATACCGGAGCTAAGATGATTCACAATGCACCGCGGACTTCATCGTCTATCGTATCCAAATCCATTGCCCGTGGCGGTGGAGAAGTCAACTACCGTGGTCAAGTGACTTTTGCTAAAAACTCAGCTAAGTCAATCAGCCACATCGAGTGTGATACCATTATTATGGATGATATTTCCAAATCAGATACCATTCCATTTAATGAAATCCACAACTCACAAGTAGCTCTTGAACACGAAGCCAAAGTATCAAAAATCTCAGAAGAACAGCTCTACTACCTCATGAGCCGAGGGTTGTCCGAGTCCGAAGCTACAGAGATGATTGTCATGGGCTTTGTCGAACCATTCACCAAAGAACTCCCAATGGAATACGCAGTCGAACTCAACAGACTGATTGCCTATGAGATGGAGGGCTCGGTTGGTTAGATTTTTGGCAATTTAGCAAACATGAGTTTGCTAAAAGCCTAAAAATCTCCAACCGAGGTGGGAAATAGAGAGCGACGGCGGTCGCTCTTCTTTATAACCTTATAACAATTCCAGGCCTCCCACCAAATTACTACAAAGCGGTTTTATATAAAAGAACACAGACTCTAAAAGGAATCTGTGTTCTTTTTTTATCTATTAAGAAGCTAATTTATAAATTTTCATTCACATAGCGAACAAAATGATTCCACCAGGAAACGGGCCAGTGCGCTTCTGTTACTGTTTTAGGAGCAAGCATATCGATGCTGGGTTGCTCGACAATATAGCCTTGCCCTATCAAATCTGTATCATTTAATTGTAATGTTCCGATTACACTACCTTTTTTCAAGGGTGCCTCGAAATTTGTTTGGAGGCTAGTAAAGGTTGCTAAGGTTGGTTCAGTATTCTTATTGCGACGGATGACATATAAATCATTCGCTGCTACAGCAGGGCTTGTTGCGCTTCTGCCGTTGAAGACAGGCACCTTGCTCTTATTATAAGATTTTCCTTCGGACACCAATTCTTCTAAGCTAAAGTATTTATAGACATAATTGAGCAAATTGTTAGTCGCAACAAATCGATTGTCTGGATTTTCCTGACCATCAGTAGCGTTTAAAATAACAGTGATAACCCGCATGTTATTTTCGTAAGAAGTAGCGACGAAACTAGCACCTGAGGAATCTGTTGTTCCTGTTTTTAAACCATCTACCCCATTTCGGCTATAGGCCATATTTTTTAACATCAGATTAGAGTTGGAGTAGGTGATTCCAGAAAAATCGTAGGAAGTCATAGCAGTAATCTCTAGAACCTGTGGATAGTCCTTTAATAAATGATATGCGATGATAGCAACAGCAGTAGCGCTCAGTTTGTTTTCATCAGTCTCGCTACTACCTGGATAGCGAGCATCCCCTAAATAGCTGTTGTTGACCCCAGACGCATTAACAATGGTTGCATCAGAAATTCCCCAGCTTTCTAGTTTTTCACGCATCAAGTCAACGAATTTCTGCTCGTTTCCAGCCACCTTTTCGGCAAGAGCAATGCTGGCGCTGCTAGCTGAGCTTAGCAACGAAGCCTGTAATAGTTGTTTGACAGTATAAGATTGCGATGCGAAGCTCACATTTGCAACTGGAGAAGTGATACTTAGATTATAAGGGTATTCTGATATATCGGCTTGACTATCCATCGCAAAATCCCCATTTTCAATTGCCTCATAGACAAGGTAAGCAGTGAGCAGATTTGTTATAGAACCGATAGCAACAGGTGTTTGCGCTTCTTTTTCGTAGAGAACTTTTCCAGTAGTAGCTTCAACAGCAAGCGCATGAGAGGCCTCGGCGCTATACTCTTCGGCAAAAATGGCAGGGCCGGACACTGAAATAAGTAAGAGAACTCCTGTAATGATGAGGAGGATTTTTTTCATTTTTAACTCCTATTTTTCTAATCTTTTGTTCATTATAACACAGAAAAACAATAAAAAGAATGAAAGGAGGTATGTAAATGAATAGAAAATAGGTGCGGTAATCTTTTTTACAAAATTTTCTGACAAAAAGACTTTATTTAAGAAAAAATTATGATATAATGAATTTTGTAATGACATACTATTAGGTGTCAAAGAAAAAGAAAATAGAGGTGTTTTATGAAGAAGTCTAAGTTTCTTACCCTTGCAGGAGTAACACTCTTGTCAGTATCTGTTCTTGCAGCTTGTGGATCAAATTCATCTGACAAAAAAGCAGAGCAAAATACAACCTATCCAGCAGAAGTAACCAATGAGGGCAAAGCCATCAAAGGTGGTCAATTGAATTATGCAGTTGTATCAGCAGCGCCATCAACTGGTCTCTTGATTGACGAGTTGACAGACAGCAACCTAGATAGCACGTTTGGTGTGATGGTTGACGAAGCGATGTTTGGCTACGACGGCAACCGTAAGTTGGACGATTCAGGCCTTGCAAAAGTTGAATTTGACACAGATAAGAAGACAGTAACGGTTACCTTGACAGGTAAAGACTACAAGTGGTCTGACGGTGAAGCCTTCACAATTGATGACTACATCTTCACCATCAAATCAATGGCTAGCAAAGACTACACTGGTGTCCGTTATGATGATACTTTCACCAATATCGAAGGTATGGATGAGTTCCACGACGGCACAGCAACAGACATCTCTGGTCTTAAGAAAGTCGATGACTACACAGTGGTCTTGACGATGAAAGAAATGACTCCTTCAATGATGTACGCAGGTGGAGCGGTCCCAGCCTATGTTGCACCTGAACACATCTACAAAGACATCCCTGTTGCAGACTGGGAAAAGAGCGAATACTCACGTACAGCTAAGCACGTAGGTATGGGTCCATTCACTATCAAAGAAATGGTAAGCGGCGAGTCTGTAACCTTTGCAGCTAATCCGAACTACTACAAAGGTCAGCCAAAATTGGATACTGTGAAAATGGATATCGTATCTCCAGATACTATCGTATCAGAGATGGAAGCTGGTAACTACGATATCGCAGAAATGCCAAACGACCAGTTGGATTCTTACAAGGACTTCTCAAACATTACATTGACAGGTTCTATCGGATCTAGCTACGAGTACATTGCCTTCAACCTTGGTAAATATGACGATGCAGCTGGTACAAACGTCATGAATGAAAATGCCAAGATGAATGATGTCAAACTTCGTCAAGCGATGGGATATGCCTTGGATACCAAAACAGCAGGTGAAAGCCTCTATAACGGCCTTTACAAACCAGCTAACTCATTGATTATCTCCTTCTTCGGCGATATCCATGATACGGAATTGAAAGGTTATACGTACGATCCAGACAAGGCAAACAAATTGCTAGATGAAGCTGGCTACAAAGACGTAGATGGCGATGGTATCCGTGAAGGAAAAGACGGTAAAGAGTTCAAGATTACCTTCGCTGCGCGTACACGTACAGAAGCAAATGAAACCTTGGTACAGCAGTATCTCACATGGTGGAAAGAAGTTGGTTTGAATGTTGAACTCTACACAGGTCGTACAATCGAAGTAAACTCATTCTACGATATGCTTCAAGGAAATGATCAAAACATCGATGTATACGCTGGTGGATGGTCAACTGGTTACGATCCAGACCCAAGTGGTTTGTATGGCGCAGATGCAAAATTCAACTTCACTCACTTCGTATCAGATGAGAATACAAAACTTTTGGATGCGATTGGGTCGCCAGAATCATTTGATGAAAAAATCAACCTTGAAAACTACAAGGCATGGCAAGAATATGCCTTCGAGCAAGCATTTGCTATTCCAACATTTGAATCTGAGTCATTGGTTGCTGTGAACAAACGTGTGAAATACTATGACCGTTACTATGGATCAGCTTCAAAAGCTTCATGGGAAACTGTGGAATTGACAGCTGATAAAGGTGTTGCTGCAGAATAAGCATCGATGTCATAAAAATCGAATCTGAAAAAGCCAACCGTGTTGGCTTTTTTCAGATTGATGTGTAAGAGTAGCTAATAGGAAACAAGCATTTTTCAGAGTTTCTTGGTGTATTTTTAGTAAAATAGCTAGCATAAACACCTGATTTGTGATAGACTAATAGAAATGTTCTGTTTTCAAAAGAATAGAAAATTGATTCCTGAGCAGGCTCCGAAGTGGGCAGGCTGATAACAAAAGGAGGAAAAGCGTGAGTAAGGAAAAACCGCTTTTAGAAATTAAAGATTTACACGTCGGATTCCGGATTGGCGACGAATTTTTTGATGCTGTTGATGGAGTTTCATTAGACCTGCATAAAAATGAAATTTTGGCAATCGTAGGGGAGTCAGGTTGTGGAAAATCAACATTAGCAACAACAATTATGGGACTACACAATCCTATAAATACAAAAATTGAAGGTAGCGTCCAATACGATAACCACGAATTGGTAGGGATGGCAGAAGACAAATATAATACCATTCGTGGAAATGACATTGGTATGATTTTCCAAGATCCCTTGGCATCTTTGAACCCTCTGATGACAATTGGAGCACAGATTGATGAGGCCTTGTTCTACCATACAAAATTAAGTGCGTCAGAACGAAAAGAACGTGTTTTAGAATTGCTAGAGCAAGTAGGTATTCCAAATCCTAAGCGGACCTTTAAACAGTACCCACATGAATTATCAGGAGGTATGCGTCAGCGTATTATCATCGCTATTGCCCTTTCATGTAAACCACCAATTATCATTGCAGACGAGCCAACAACTGCTTTGGATGTAACGATTCAAGCACAAATTTTAGATCTTCTGAATGATATTCAAGCAGAAACAGGTTCAGGGATTATTCTCATCACGCACGACCTTGGTGTAGTGGCGGAGACCGCTGACAGAGTAGCCGTTATGTATGGTGGACAATTTGTCGAAGTAGCACCAGTAGAGGAGCTCTTTACTAATCCAAAACACCCCTATACACGCTCGCTCTTGAAATCAAACCCACAATCAGAAGGTGAAGGTGGAGAACTACACGTTATTGAAGGGATTGTACCACCGATTACCAAAATGATTCGTCAAGGGTGTCGTTTTGCGCCACGCATTCCGTGGATTGATGCATCAGCACACGAGGAAAATCCAACCATGCACGAAATTTCACCAAACCATTTCGTGCGTTGTACCTGCCATGAAACATTTTATTTTGAAGAGGAGGCTTAAGAATGGGATTTATTGAAGTTAAAGATTTAAAAGTTCATTACCCAATTCGTAGTGGCTTCTTTAACCGAGTGACAGATTATGTTTATGCTGTAGATGGTGTCAATATTGAGTTCGAAGAAGGGAAGACCTACGGTCTAGTTGGAGAATCAGGATCAGGGAAGTCTACAATTGGTAAAGCCATTATTGGTTTAGAACGTGCAACTTCCGGACAAATTATTTACGAAGGTCAAGATGTGACCAATAAATCACGTAAGAAAAAAGGGAACTTTAGCCGAGATGTTCAAATGATTTTCCAAGATTCTCTTTCTAGCTTTAATCCTAAAAAACGGATTTTAGATATTATTGCAGAACCACTCCGTAATTTTGACCGCATGTCTCCAGAAGAAGAGAGGAAACGTGTTCTGGAGTTGTTAGATATTATCGGTTTGAATGAAGATGCCCTGATTAAGTATCCTCATGAGTTTTCTGGTGGTCAGCGTCAGCGTATCGGTGTTGCGCGTGCTCTAGCAAGTAATCCACGACTGATTATTGCAGATGAACCAGTATCAGCCTTGGATCTTTCTGTTCAAGCCCAAGTATTGAACTACATGAAACGCATTCAGGATGAGTATAAATTGAGTTACCTGTTCATTTCGCACGACTTAGGTGTTGTACAACACATGTGTGATGAATTGTTCATCATGTATCGTGGTCGCTTTGTAGAAAGTGGTAGCAAGAAGGATATCTATACTAATCCACAGCATATCTATACGAAGCGCCTATTGTCGGCAATCCCAGTTATTGATCCGGTCAACCGTGTGAAAAACAAGGAAAAACGTTTAGTCGCAGAAAAAGAATACCAAGAGAAGCAATTGTATTACTACGATGCAGATGGTCGTGTATTTGATTTGCAAGCTGTATCAGAAACACACAGCGTGGCCCTGCCAATAAATAAAAAAGGAGGTAACTAAGTATGTGGAAAACGATATTGCGTCGTCTATTGATGATGATTCCTCAAATTATCATTCTTAGTATTATCGCCTTTGCCTTTGCGAAGTTGATGCCGGGGGATCCCTTCACAGGTATGATTGACCCGTCTATTGACCCAGCAATTATTGAGCAGAAACGAATTGCGGCAGGTTATTACGATCCGATTCACATTCAGTACTTCCGTTGGATTGGTAATGTTTTGCAAGGTGATTTCGGTCAAAGTTTCGTCTTTAAACAACCTGTTTTAAGTATCATTATGGAACGGTTGAATAATACCATCTGGTTGTCGCTGTTTACCATGATTTTGACCTATTTGATTGCCTTACCGCTCGGTATGATTGCAGGTCGCTACCAAAATAGTATTGCTGATCGTATCATCGTTGTTTACAACTTTTTAACCTACTCGACACCAGTTTTTATCTTTGCGATTTTACTGCTTTGGTTATTTGGTTTTAGCTTAGGGTGGTTCCCTACACGTGGATCGGTAGATTCGGGCTTGGAGGGTATACAGGTGCTCTTTAGTCGCCTACATCATATGATATTACCTGCTTTGACTATGGCTATCCTTTCAACAACAAGTACAATTCAGTATTTGAGAACAGGGATTATTGATGCCAAAGGGCAAGATTATGTACGTACTGCTCGTGCCAAAGGGGTTCCGGAAAAAGTTGTATATAATCGCCACATCTTCCGTAACTCAATTCTTCCAATCGCCTCATATATGGGGTATGAATTAACTGGTTTGATTGGTGGTTCTGTATTCATTGAGTCAATCTTCACTTATCCAGGTATGGGGCAATTATTTATCACTTCTTTATCTGGACGTGACTATAGTGTTATTCTGGCATTGATTTTGATATTTGGTTTTGCAACCCTGCTAGGTACTTTGTTATCTGATATCATTATGAGTATTGTAGATCCGCGTATCCGTATTAAATAAAGGAGGAGTTCAGTGAGTAAAGTAAATAAAAAACAAGCCAACACGACTTCTACTCCTCCAGGTGGATTTCGTGTCATTGCTAGAGAATTTCTAAAAGATAAAGTGGCCCTAGGGTCACTGATTATCCTGGTATCTGTTCTCTCAATCGTATTTATCGGTTCGATGTTCCTCAACCAAGAAGAAATCATGAAAGTGAATCTTATGGGGCGCTACTTGGCACCAGGTGTTGATGGCCATATTCTAGGGACAGATGAGGGTGGTAAAGACATTTTTGGCCAGTTGATTATAGGTGCTCGAAATTCTATTTTGATTGGTTTTTCTATCACTATCATTACTAGTTTCGTTGGAGTATCGCTAGGAATTATTTCTGGTTACTATGGAGGACGATTTGACGGCGTCCTGATGCGCATAGTAGATTTTGTTATGATTTTGCCAACGCTAATGATGATTATTGTGTTTGTAACAGTTATTAAAAATTATACTATCGTACATTTCGTAGCGATTATGAGTGTCTTCTACTGGACCTTCAAGGCGCGCCTCTTCCGTACGAGAACATTATCAGAAGCACGTTTAGATTATGTGAGTGCGTCAAAGACACTAGGTAGCAGTGATTTCATGATTATGTTTAGGGAAATTCTACCAAACCTTAGTTCGTTAATCATCGTTAACTTAACTCTTAATTTTGCAGGAAATATCGGTATAGAGACTTCCTTAACTTATCTCGGGTTCGGGTTACCATCAACCGTCCCAAGTTTGGGTACATTAATCTCTAATGCTCGTAACGCAGATATTTTAGAAAACAAAACCTGGATTTGGTTGCCAGCAGCTATTTTCATCCTCGTCATGATGTTATGCATTAACTACGTTGGACAAGCTTTTCAACGTGCAGCCGATGCGAAACAACGACTGGGGTAAAAGAGAGATCAGAGAACTGTCATAGTTTCTCTGATTTTTTTTATTTTCCCTCTTGACAAGGAGAGCGACCTATAGTATACTAAACAAGCTATCAGGCAGAACCCACGTTCAAGAAGTTTTTTTAAAAAAAGTTAAAAAAGTTAAAAAAAGTTATTGACAGGAGAAAAAAGTTCTGATATACTGATATAGTTGTCGCTTGAGAGAGCGGTAAAGACAAGACCTTTGAAAATTAAAGAAGACGAACCAAACGTGCAGGGTGA
>NZ_JAMWEM010000032.1 GCF_024509525.1 Streptococcus suis | reverse complement strand
ACAAGACACTATGAGGGGAGTCATCAGTATTTGTTTGCCATTCCATGACTATGTAGTAACGTTTTAAGTTATTCGTTTAGGAAGAAGTTTTTCACTTTTTCAATTTTTTAAAAAAAAGTTAAAAAAGTTTAAAAAAGTTTAAAAAAGTTATTGACAGGAGCAAAAAGTTCTGATATACTGATATAGTTGTCGCTTGAGAGAGCGGTAAAGACAAGACCTTTGAAAATTAAAGAAGACGAACC
>NZ_JAMWEM010000031.1 GCF_024509525.1 Streptococcus suis | reverse complement strand
CTTTGAAAATATTCCAAAGTTCTCTGGCAATATCGTAAGTTTTATTATCTAAATTTTCAAAGATATCTTTATTGACCTGAAAATCCTTTGGAATCAGTAAACTGTAATGCAAGTTTTTCTCATTTTTATACGAAAACTCAAAAGAATGCAAAAACTCCCTCCCTATGATAGAATCAAAGCGAAAAAATTTTTGTATTTAGGCTACTAGCTCGTCCCTAGTAGTCTTTTTCTGTGCTAAAAATTCAGGATACG
>NZ_JAMWEM010000030.1 GCF_024509525.1 Streptococcus suis | reverse complement strand
ACAAGACACTATGAGGGGAGTCATCAGTATTTGTTTGCCATTCCATGACTATGTAGTAACGTTTTAAGTTATTCGTTTAGGAAGAAGTTTTTCACTTTTTCAATTTTTTAAAAAAAAGTTAAAAAAGGGTAAATTCTCAAAGTAAGTTCTAGTTCCCGTCCTTCCAGAAGTTACTTTGAGAAAACTGCATAACATCAACAGAATTTAGTCTCAGACTAAGTACTGTTTTTGACTAAAAATGTTGATAATAGTA
>NZ_JAMWEM010000003.1 GCF_024509525.1 Streptococcus suis | reverse complement strand
TTACTATTATCAACATTTTTAGTCAAAAACAGTACTTAGTCTGAGACTAAATTCTGTTGATGTTATGCAGTTTTCTCAAAGTAACTTCTGGAAGGACGGGAACTAGAACTTACTTTGAGAATTTACCAAAAAGAGGCTAAGGCCTCTCATTTGGTCACCAAGCGGGCCAAATTCTCTTCTAACTCTTCTACAGTCATGGCTTGACCACGCACATCATAGTAAGAGCCTTCTTTTTCTAGGAGCAAGGTCGGATAAGAGCAGATTCCCAGTTGGCGAACCTGAGCAAATTCCGAGGAAGTTTGGGACTGAAAAACAGATTGGAGTTCCGCTTCAACACGCTTACGGTCAAGCTCAAAAAGCTCTGCTATTTCCCCAACCACAAGGAAATCTCACGCTCCGCAGCCTCTAGGCTATCGGAGCCGTGAACGATATTGGCAACAATATCATCGACTGGTGCTGTCGCAAAATCTCCGCGAATAGTGCCTGGAAGGTCGTTGACAGGATTAGTCGCCCCCATCATGCTCCGCCAAGACTGGACCACTTCTGGACCAGTCAGAATCCCTGCGATAAGCGGTCCGCTGGTCATATAAGTCACCAAATGCGGAAAGAAAGGCATTTCCGTCAGGTGATCATAGTGTGCAGCAATCAAGTCTGGACTGGCAGTCATCATCCGCAGGTCTGTAATTTCAAAACCACGGCGTTCCATCCGCTCCAAGACCTGACCAACCAGGCCACGAGCCACCGCATCAGGCTTGACAATGAAAAATGTTCGTTCCATAGCAATTCTCCTTTTCTATCAGAAGACCTGCACCACCTCAATCGCCTCGCCACCGAGCAGAATGAGATGACAGGCAACCTCCCTAACCCCGTAAGCCTTTTGAAGAGCCTGAGCATAAAGTTTCATCTGACCGTGGTAGCGGTCTTTGAGTTGGCTAGCATGGTCATACCTATCCGTCTTGTAGTCAAAAAGGACGATTCGGTCACCATAGTGAATAAAGCCGTCCACAATCCCCCGAAGCACAAAGTGTTCCTGAGCAATTGGATCTTCTATCAGACTAGCAAAGGGAGCCTCCCGTCGCACCTTGTCCTTCTGCTCCAAGATTTCCCGCCCCAAGTCCGTTTCGAAGAAGGTCTGAATTTTTTCAACAGCGACCTTGTCCTTGACCGCCTGCTCGGCATTGACTTGGGTCAAAGTCTCCTCAATCACTTCCTTGGTCATTGGGAAAACCAGAGGTAAACGCTGCATGAGTTCATGGACAGCTGATCCGATCTGGGCACCCGTTACGCTAGGCTTTTTTGAAAAATCAGGCAGGTCAAAGGTCAGTTTCGGACGATAGGTTTCCATGATTTCCAAGCCCTCATCCGCCAAAACAGGCTCGTAGAACTTCTTAATCTGACTCGGAGTCCGCAAACTTGGCAGCTCAATAGTAGCTTGATAGGTCTGGTTGAGCCGCTCCACTGCCTCCAACTGATCCAAGGCTCTGCCAATCTCATCTGACTGGCGGTTGTCCTTTTGACTGTCTGTGACAAGTGGCTTGGCGAGTTTCAGACTACCAATTTTATCAGGTGTTAGGTCACTATCTTCCACAAAAATCTTGTTGAAATAGAGCTCTTCATCACCAAAGGCCTCCTCAATAGCCAAGACCCAATCTTGAAAACTGGTCATGCCTTCTCGGCCGCTTGCTAACAAGACACCCTCTTTTCGTTTGCCGTCGTACTTGTCTGCCAACTTGTCCTTGCTACCTTTTCCGACAAGGTAGAGTTTCTTTTCTGCACGGGTCATGGCTACGTAGAGCAACCGCATTTGTTCAGACAGGTTGGCGAGTTTCAACTCTCGCTGGTTGAGTTGGTAAGGCAGGGTATTCATGGCAACTCGGACATGGGGCAGTGGAGTGTCAAACTCCTCTTTCATATCGGCCAGATACTGAATGCCCAGACCATTTTCCCGACTCAGCACCACTGGACTTCTGCTCTCCATAGCGTTGAACTTCTTGTCCATGTTGAGCAAGAAAACATACTGAAACTCCAAGCCCTTAGACTTATGGACAGTCATGAGCTGGACAGCGTTCTGAGGAAGAGCTACTTCCACATCCGCCAAATCATTTTCGCTGGCCAAGACCTTGTCAATCATGGCAATAAATCGACTCAAGCCCTTGAAACCTGTGCGTTCAAAACTGTTGGCCCGAATGCCCAGGGCATAGAGATTGGCCTGGCGTTTTTGACCATTTGGCAAAGCACCAACGTAGTCATAGTAAAATTTCTCGTTGAAAATCTTCCAAATCAAATCGTAGAGCGAATGCAGTTTGGCATAGGCCCGCCAGTCTGCCAGATAGGTCTGGAAGTTGGCTAATTTATGTTTCAACTGCGGAGAAATGAGAGCCGCTTTTGCACCGCGACCAGACTGTGCCAGTTCCAATTTTTCATAGAAGAAGCCACGCTCGGCCTGCAAAGCAATCCGTGTCAGCTCATCCTCATCAAAATGAAACATAGGCGATTTGAGCAAGGCGACCAAGGCGTAATCGTTAAGAGGATTGTTAATGGTCCGCAGGGTGTCCAGCATGACCATAACTTCCAGCGACTTGAGGTAATTAGCCTCGCCTCCGTCCGCCACCAAGGGAATCCCATGTCGTTCAAAACTCTCTAAAATTGCTTGGTTACGTGTCCGACTGGGCACCAAGAGGGTGATGTCGGAGAAGGCAACCCCTTCCTCATTGTGCAGGCGGATGATTTCCTTAGCGACCAATTCCACCTCACCACCAGAAATCTCTGTGTCCTCCTCCGTCACATCCGTATTGTAAATCAAATACTCCATGCGGTGATGCGGCTGGGCAATCTTCTGACGGTCACTTCCTGCAACCAGGCTATGTGTCTGATCATACTTGATTTGTCCAACCTGACGATCCATAAGCCGTGTAAAAATCGCATTAGTCGCGTCCAACACTTCATTCTGACTGCGGAAATTTTCCTTGAGCAGAATCAATTTACCAGCCTCTTCATCTGCCTGATAGGTTTCAAACTTGGACTGGAAAATCTGCGGATCTGCCTGACGGAAACGGTAAATGGACTGCTTGATATCGCCCACCATAAAGCGATTGTGCCCATTGGACAAGAGGTCCAACATCCGCTCTTGCGTATGGTTGTTATCCTGGTACTCGTCCACCATAACCTCGTGGTACTTGTCTTGGAACTGACGGCGAATGTCTGCATTTTTCTCCAAAATCTCGATAGCAAAATGACTGATATCAGAGAATTCATAGGCATTTTCCTGCATCTTGCTTTGCAGGTACTGGTCTGAAAAATCTAGTAGAAAAGCCTGTAAAACCTGCAAAATCGGCAGAGCCTTGGGCTGATAAGCCAAAACCGTTGCCAAGTGTTGCAGGTCCTGCAAACGACCTTTGAGGTCCTTGAAGACTGGATACTTGACCCCAGCCACCGTCACATCGCTGCCCGCAGGAAGCAAGCCCACCAATTCAGCTGTCAGGATAGGAAGGGCTTCCTTATCTGACTTTCTCTCAAATTCATCCGCCAAGTCCCGCAAGCTCGTAAAAATGGATTGGTGCTTGCTGTAGGCAGCCGTATCTGTCCCCTTAGCAGTCTTTTGCTTGTAGTCGGGCAGGTCTGTCACATCCTGCAAGTCATCCGCAGCCTGCCGCATAGCCTCCAGAAAACTAGCTACTACATCATCTGGCAAACTAGCTAGACTGGCAGTTTTCTCATAGCCTTTCAGCAAGGTCTCCCTGAGCCAGTTTTTGGGATTACTGGTTGACTGACTAAAACCATGAATGCTATAAACGATCTCACGAAAGGCCTTACTGTCCTTACGATTTCCCGTGAAATTTTTGACTAGACTTCTGAAAATATCTCCCTCTTCACCAGCCAGGTAGTCCGCAAACAAGTCCGCAAAGACCTCATGCTTGATCAAATCCTGCTCGTTCTTATCCTGCAAGATACGGAAGTTGGGCGAAATCCCTAAGCTATAACCGTAGGTCGTCACCAGTTTCTGCGTAAAGGAGTCCATGGTCCCGATGTCCGCGTTTTCCAAGGCAGTCAACTGGGCAGACAGGTGGTGCCGCATGACCTCGTCCTTGGTTTCCGCCAAGGCTTCCGTCAACTTCTTCTCGATCCGCTCCTTCAACTCACCAGCTGCCTTGACCGTAAAGGTGGAAATGAAGAGCTGGTCAATGGACACGCCTCGCTTGATTTTGTCCAAAATCCGCTCCACCATGACAAAGGTCTTCCCTGACCCCGCCGAAGCCGAAACCAAGACATTCTGCCCGCTGGTATAAATGGCTTCAATCTGTTCAGGCGTCCGCTTCTGTACCTTGTCCGACGCCGCTTCTGCTTGCTGCAAAGCTGTGATGTCCTCGGCACTTAAAAATCCTGCAAAAGTCATTACTCATCCCCTCCTTTCATACGATCTAACCAATCCTCACGCTTGCCCCCCTTGACCAGTTGCCGAGCCTGCCCCATGTGCAGATTGGCCTCAAAGCCAGTAATCGCCTTGAGTTGCTCCCCAGCCACTGATTTTCCGTCCTCGGTGTAAGGGTTAATAGCAAAGCGACCTCCCAGTATGGTCTGACCAGCCTGTTCATATAAGGCTTGGTTGTGTTGCAAGAGCAGGTTGACCTCCTCCTGACTATAGAGCGAGGACTTGGACTTGTAATAGACTTGGTTGAGACGGTTAGCCTCTTCTTCCAAAAACAAGCCCTTGTAAACCAGCGACTTGTAAGCCTCTGTCAAGACCTGGTCCTGCCCCTTGGTATCAGATAATTTGACAATCGGGTCCAAGAGATGCAAGTACATGGCCCCAAAAATCTTCTCAGACTGGCTAAACTCTGGCAACTGTTTGACCGCAGCAATATAGGTCACCAACTGTGGACTGAGACCATTATAAAATCGGTCAATCTTGAAACTATTGCTGCTGGACTTGTAGTCCACAACTCCCAAGGCTGCATCATCTACCAGCTGGTCCAAGCGGTCAATCTTCCCAACAATCTTCAAGCACCGCCCTTGACCAAGCTCCAGCAGACCGCTATCCTCCTGACCGAAACCCGCTTCGTTGGCCAAGACACTGACTTGGTTGCCTTCACGCAGGACAAGGGAACTAGCTCGGGCAATATCCAGCAGGACTTCCTCTGAAAATTGACTATCCGCATCCGCCCCGTAGAGAGCCTGAAAAGTCTTTTCCTGTCGGGTTTCTGCAATAGCCTTGCTGAGTTTGTCATCAAAAGCAAGCTCCGTCTTATCCATGGTCACCCGCTCAAAAATCCGATGCAAGAAATTCCCATGGCTCCGAGCATCTGGGTGAATCGAATCCTGCTCCTGCAAGCGTAGAACGTGCTTGATAAAGTAGAGGTACTCATTCTTGTAGAAGTCTGTCAAGCTGGAAGCCGACAAGACCAGGGGTTGATCCGCTGGGTAAAGACTAGCCAAGGTATCGGCTTCCAAGGCTTTTGAGGTCACCTGACCCGAAATACTTGGAATCTGGATGTTTTCTTTCTCTAATTTCTTACGAAGGTAGCGGGTCACCACCGACCAGAAAGTCGCCTCCTCCTTGCTCCACTCTGGGTCAAATTCAGTCCGATTGGCTTCCACCAACCGCGACAGCAAGCCCTTGTAATGTCCCAAGTCCGCCTCTTCTAAACCAGCTCTGCCTTTTTCCTCCATGGAAAAATCCATGTCCAGCAAGAGTTTGAGATAGGGCGACAGGACCTGCTCCGCATCCTTATAAAGCTGAGGCGTTGACAGGACCAACTGCTCCTGAGCTGCATTGATCAGGGAAATCATGGTGGAATGATTCCGCTTGGTATTTTCCAAACTGTTGAGATCAAAATGAGCCAGTTTGTCCATGTTTTCGTTGACCTTGGCTTTTTCCTCCTCGGTTAAAAGACTGGTATTCTTGACAATCTTTGGAAAATTGACCTGGCTCAAGCCGATTGCATAGATGTACTTGGCTGTGTGAGGCTCAATAAGGTCATAAGACTTGATATTGACTACATCTACCGTCGCAGGCACCGTCCGATAGGTTGCTGCCAGCATACCTGACTTCAAGATAGCTAAGAAATCATCCAGACGGAGTTTTTCCTGCCCAAAAATAACTTGAAATTCCTCTAAGATGTGGCAGAAGTTTTTCCAGACCTGTTCTTCTTTTTCCTGCTCGACTTCATTTAGTCCCTGGGAGAGCTTGCCCATGTTTTCTGGCAATTGCACAGCTTCTAAGAAGGTCATCAATTTTTGCAAGAGACTACTGCCTGTCTGGGCTTGGGCTTTGAAGAGCTGAATCAGTGGCTCCATGACTGCCTGACGGAGCTGGTTTAACCGCTCCAAATCATAATTCGCTCTGCTATTGACCGAAAAATCCTTGGCAAACTTAGCCTGGCCCTTGATGTCAGCAAAGAGAACATACTGTTCAAATCGATCCAGGTCGTGCTGGGAAAAAGTTCCGTAGAGGCCTGACTTGAGCAGATTAAGCAGGTCTTCCGAACGGAAATGATACCGCTTGAGCCGCTCCAGTGACTCGATAAAGTGAACGAGCGGGTGGTGGCTCATGGTCTCCGCCTTGCCAAAATAGTGAGGAATCTCATACTTGTCAAAGACCGTCCCCAGCTGGAGCTGGTAGCTATCGACATCGCCCAAAAGGACCAGGATATCCTTATAACGTGCCCCCTCGTAGAGCCGCTTGCGAATGGCACGAGCTACCTGCTCAATTTCTTCCTTCTGATTGACCACATCCCAGAGGATAATCTTGTCCCTGTCCTCCAGGGTCAAATCCATCTGCTGACCAGAGAAATCATAGCGGCTTTCGATGTTTTTGGAAATCTTGCCCAGACTATCCATGACTTCTTCAGGACCCAGATAGGCTGGCTTGACCGCAAAGCTAGTCGCCAGTTGCCGTAAAAACTCAACACCTGCCTGATAGAGATTTCCCTCGATATAGGTTGCTGCGTAGGCCTTCTGACTGGCATAGGTCCCGATGACCAACTCCTTGACACGACCGTTCAAGGCAGTAATGAGAGCTTCTTCCTCCGCTGAAAAACGGGTAAAACCATCAACAACCAGAACAAGCTGGCTCAGTTCCTGGTCTAATTTCCCTGTTTCAACAAGCTGGCGGAATTGACTGAGCTTGGTTTGTGCCTCAAATTGATTTGCCTGAAGCAGTTCTTCTAGACCTGTAAAAATCATCACCAAGTCTGCCTGCTTGTCTGGAGATCCCATACTGTCCAAGTCCAAGACAGATAGGTTGGCCCGTTGCAATTCCTTGTACAAATTGACCAGCTGACCGATAAAATCCATATCCTGCTTGAGCTTGCCGTACACCTGTAAGTCAGCTTCATCCAGCTGAGAAAGGACACGGAAAAAGAGCATGGTCAGCCCCAAATCATCAATGGCCTTGCTATTCTGTGGCTCATTGAGCACCAAATACCGTGCCAGTTGCCCAAATCGTGTCACCATGATGTCAAACGAAGCCCCCTCCTCAAGATAGGACAGGACAGCACGCTCCTTCTCAAAAGACAGGGAGTTGGGAGCTATGTAGAAGACCCGATAACCTTGGCTAGCATAGCTTTTGGCCTCTTCCGTCAGAAGCTGGGTCAAGTTATTGCGAATACTTGTGTAATATAGTTTCATACGCCACTTCCTAAAAAATATCCTCTTTTCATTATATCAAAAATCAGAAAAAAACTGCCCAATCAGCTGGACAGTTAGGTTCTATTCCTCCTTCTCAATCGGTGCTAAGCTGGCCAGCACTTTTTTGAGGCCCATTTCTGGGAAGTTGATTTTGAGCTCCTGGTTGCTACCTGAACCAGACACTTCTAGGACGGTTCCTCTCCCCCACTTCTTATGAACGGCAATGTCTCCAACTGACCAGCTGGTCGCCGTATTAGTGGATGCCTTACCAAATGGTAAGTCACCACCAAGTGTGCGGTTGGGTTGAACAGAGGACTTGCGACTTTGGAGGGCCTGCTGCAAGCTCATACCTTGACCAAACTGCGTCGCTCTGCCATTGACATAAGACGCCTTAAAGCTGGTATTGGCAGGACGGGCAAGCCCTTGGTAGTCGAGGAGGTCGCTGGAAATCTCCCGAATGAAACGGCTGGGCTGGTTGTAGTTGGTGCGACCAAAGAGCAGGCGAGAGTTGGCATTGGTCAGGTAGAGAACCTGCTCGGCACGGGTAATGCCCACGTAGGCCAGGCGGCGTTCCTCCTCCAACTCAGCTTCCTCTTCTGATGCACGGCTGAGCGGAAAGACATTTTCCTCCATGCCAATCAGGAAGACAACTGGGAACTCCAAGCCCTTGGCAGCGTGGAGTGTCATGAGAGTGACCTCGGAGGCCTCTCGGCTGTCATCGTCCGTATCGGCAATCAAGGCTAGGTCATTAAGGAAGCGGCTAAGGGTTTCAATTCCTGTTTCTTCCTCCTCGCTCCCCTTCTCATCAAAGTTTTTGGTAACAGACAGGAATTCCTGAATGTTTTCGATACGGGCATTGGCCTCAATGGTGCCTTGGATAGCAAGGGCGTTGAGGTAGCCAGACTGGTTGAGAACTTCTTCGACCAAGTCAGTCACAGTCAAGCTATCTAAGCGGTCACGCAGGTTATAAATAATCATTGAAAAATCCCAAACTGCCTGAGCAGCCTTGCCCTTGATGCCAGATAACATGATGTGCTGGCTGGCTTCGAGCAGGGACATGTCCTGCATGGTCGCAAAGTCACGGATTTTATCGACTGTACCAGGTCCTACTCCTCGTTTTGGCTCGTTGACCACACGCTCAAAGGAGATATTATCAGACGGATTGGCAATGAGGTTGAGGTAGGAAATGACATCGCGGATTTCCTTGCGGCTGTAGAACTTGGTACCGCCGACCATGGTGTAAGGAATGTTTGACTTAAGCAGGGCTTCTTCAATTGTACGGGACTGGGCGTTGGTCCGATAAAGGACGGCAAAGTCCTTATAGATCTTGCCTGACCGCACTAGCTGGTCAATCTGACCGGCTACGTAAATGGCCTCGTCATTTTCATCACTGGCCTTATAGTAAGTAATCTTCTCGCCCTCAGCATTCTGAGTCCAGAGTTTCTTAGGACGGCGGTTGCGGTTGTTTTCGATGACCTCATTGGCCGCCTGCAAAACAGTCTTAGTGGAGCGATAGTTCTCCTCCAAAAGCACGACCTTGCTCTCAGGATAGTCCTTTTCAAAGTCCAGGATATTCTGCATATCCGCTCCACGCCAGCCGTAGATAGACTGATCCGCATCCCCGACCACGCAGATATTCTTGAAACGTGATGCCAGGAGCTTGACCAATTGGTACTGGGCATGGTTGGTATCCTGATACTCATCGACATGGATATACTGGAATTTCTGCTGGTAATAGGTCAGGACCTCTGGATTTTGATCAAAAAGGCGGAGCGTGAGCATGATTAAGTCATCAAAGTCAACGGCCTCTGACTGCCGCAGTTCCTTCTGATAAGCCTTGTAGCATTTTGCGACAATCTGCGTGTATAGGTCCCCGGCCTGGGCTTCATAGGCTACATCATTAATCAAGTCGTTCTTGGCATTGGAAATGGTGGCTAAAATGGTCCGTTCGCTCCATTTTTTAGGGTCCAGGTCCAGCTGCTTGAGGATACGTTTCATCAGTGTCCGTTGCTCACCAGGATCCACAATCGTAAAATTGCGATTGTAACCAATATGGTCGGCATCACGGCGTAAAATACGGACACACATGGAGTGGAAGGTCGCAATCAAGCTATCTTGCGTAGCGGGATTGAGAGCATAGGCCCGCTCCTTCATCTCCCGTGCCGCCTTATTGGTAAAGGTAATGGCCAGGATATTCCATGGATTGACCATCTTTTCATCAATCAAGTAGGCAATGCGGTGAGTTAAGACTCGCGTCTTACCTGAACCTGCACCTGCCATAATCAAGAGCGGACCTTCCGTTGTCCGTACCGCCTCTGCCTGTCTATCATTCATTCCGTTTAATAATGGGTTCATGTTCTCATACTCTCTCTAAAAAATCATTCTCTCCATTATACCAAAAAATCTCTCGATAGGCAGTTCAATGTGATAGATGACGAGCAAAAAAGCCCAGAGTTATCTCTGAGCTTTTGTATTCAATAGATTATTCAGCACCCAAGGCAGCTACAGTGATGTAGTTGTATGGTTTGTTGAAGTGTGGCAAGAAGAACAAGTCTGTCAATGCTAATTTTTCGATTGTTACACCTTCTTGGATTGCCAATGAGAAGAGGTGGATACCCATAGAGATATCTTCACGAGCAGCCATTTGCGCACCAAGGATACGACGTGAATCTTTATCGTAAACAATCTTGATTGTAACTGGGAAGTTACCATGCTCCATGAATTCTGGTTTTTGGTTGTCAGTTACTTCAGTAACCGCAGCGTTCAAACCAAGACGAGTAGCTTTTTCAAGTGTCAAACCTGTTGATACAAGGTTAAGACCATAGATAGAGATACCGTTAGAACCTTGTACACCGATACCTTCAAGGTCAGTACCACAGATGTTGTGTGCTGCTACGATACCAGTACGTACTGCGTTTGAAGCCAAAGCGATGTAGCTTGTGTCGCCAGTAGCGTTGTCGTAGATAGTTGCACAGTCACCGATAGCATAAACGCCTGGGATTGAAGTTTCTTGGCGTTTATTTACAAGGAAGGCACCGTTGCGGAAGCGCTCGATTCCTTCACCTGCAAATGCAGTGTTTGGACGGAAACCAACAGCCAAGATAACCATGTCAACATCGTATTCATTCTTGTCAGTGATGATTTTCTCAACTTTGCCATCACCAGCAACTTCTTGAACAGTTTCACCGAAGGCAAGTTGAATACCATGCTCTTCCAAGTTTTTAGCCATAAGGTCTGACAAGTCGCGGTCATAGTAGCCAGCCAAACATGTATCTACAACATCGATAAGAATAACTTCCTTACCTTTACGTTGGAATGCTTCTGCAAGCTCAACACCGATGTAACCAGCACCAACAACTGCTACGCGGTTGATGTCTTTGTTTTTCAATTTTTCAATAACATCAGCTGAGTTTTGGTACAATTTAACGAATTGCAAGTTTTCAAGAGTTGCTTCAAATTCAAGTGAACCTTCTTTGATTGCAGCTCCTTTGATTGGTGGCAAGATAGGTTGTGAACCAGTTGCGAAAAGAAGTTTTTCAAATGATTCAACATGTTCTTGACCATTTACAAGCGCTGTAACTGTTTTTGCATCGTAGTCAATATTTGTAACAGGTGACTCCATGTATACTGTCGCGCCCAAGCTCTCCAACTCTTCTTTGTTTGAGTAGAAAAGCCCTTCAGGACCACCAATTTGCTCACCGATCCACAAAGCCATACCACAACCCAAGAATGAAATGTTTGAGTTTTGGTCGAATACAACGATTTCGTTTTCTTGACCGTAATTTGTCAACATAGTTTTGATTGCGGCCGTACCAGCATGGTTAGCACCAACAACAACGATTTTTGCCATAAGAAAAATCTCACTTTCAAAAAATATTTTTTACAAGTTTTATTATACCTGATTTTGTTACCGATTACAAAATTATTGCTCACGTTTTCACAATTTTTTTGTAAGGGCTTTTATCTTTTTATTACAAAACAAAAAGAGAGTTGCCCTGCATGAAAAGAGCCTCCTTATAAGAACAGTATATAACTTCTTTACTATCCATTATAAGTGGCTCTTTTCACACTAGCTTTCTTTTTATATACTTTCCACAATTTCTGCAACCAATCCTGGGTCGGTCACACCGGTCACTTCTGCTACAACTTCTGGTAGGGATTTTTCCTGCAGGAGAGCTTGGAGTTGAACAGACTGCTCATCTGTTTCATCCTTGTAGCCAAAGATATAGCTGACCGTCGCAAGGAGGTTATCATAGGACAAGCCACGCTCACGGAGCTCACGAATTGGACGGATAAAGCGTTCGTCATAACCAAGCTTACGGATTGGCGTCCGAGCTACGCGGGCAATGTCATCCACGATATAAGGATTTTCAAAACGGCTGATGATGACCTTGTGGTAGTCCACCAAAGCTTGCTCCTCAAAGCCCCATTTGGCAATCAGAAGACTACGGATTTCCGCCAGAACAGCTTCCACCTTGCTTTTCACCTCTGGATTTTGCAAGGCCTCTAAGATGGTAGTTGCTCCAAAGTGAGCTCCTGTGTAGGCAGAAGTCGCATGGCCTGAGTTGACCGAGAAGAGTTTGCGTTCGATGAAAGGCTCCAAATCCGCTTCATAGTGAACACCCTCTAGCTTCAAATTTGGATTTTTCATGCCTTGTGTTTCAACCACCCACTCGTTGAAAGGCTCCACCACGACAAACAATGGATCTTCATGACTTTGGGCTGGGACAATGCGGTCCACCGCTGCATTTGGGAAGCCGACAAACTCTGCTGCGTAAGCCATCCCTTCTTCTGACAGGTGTTTTTTCACTTCTTCGTAAAGAAAGGCAGAGCCACCAATCATGTTCTCACATGCCAAGACATCAAGCGGTTGGGTATTGCCTGCTTGGCGACGGGCTTCAATCCCCTCAGCTACCAAGCCAGCAATGAAAGGCAAGATGTTTGGCCCAATGGCTGTCGTCACCAAGTCAGCTGTAGCAAGAGCTGCGACAACTTCTTCAGGATTTTGACGGTTGTTAATCCCATGCACCCCAGAAACTGCGATATGCCGTTGGCCTTCTTCTGCAATCTCAATCTCGTAAGCATGACGCTGGTTCAAGGCATCAATAATGGTTTCATTAACATCAACAAAGGCAATCTCAAAGCCGTTTTCAAAGAGTATTTCCCCGATAAAGCCACGTCCGATATTACCTGCTCCAAAGTGAACTGCTTGTTTCATCTTTTCTACCTCACTTATCCTACACTATTCAACAAAGCTACTACTTGCTCTTCAGACTGAGCATCTGCCAACTTGACCACATTATCCACATCTGCACAGAAGATTGAAATCTTTTGGATAATATCCAAATGCTCATCGCCCACTCCTGCAATGCCAAAGAGGACTGTCGCAATCTTTGGTGATTCTTCTGTACCAAAGTTGACACCTGCTGGCACCTGCACAATGGTAATACCTGATGACAGGACTTCTTTTTTGGCTGCATCTGTTCCATGAGGAATAGCGATGAAGTTGCCCATGTATACAGACAATTCTTCGTTTCGCTCAATCATGGCTTCGATGTAGGCTTCATTGACATGACCCGCTTGGACCAACTGACGTCCGCAATAGCGGATAGCCTCTTCCTTGTTGGCGAAGGCCTGGTTTAATTTAATGAGGTTTTGTTGAAATTCCATGTTAATTCTCCAATTTCTTAATAGTTTCTGTAAAGATTGAGTTGAGCAACTGGTAGATGATTTCTTGGTTGCCCGTTCGGTAAATCTCCGTGTAGAGTTTGTTTTCGATAATGGATTGACTGATAGCGGTCATCAGTTCACGGACTTCTGCCTCCACGCCCAAAGGCGTCAACATGACCAATATACGTTGGACTTCTTCCAGCTGATTGTTCATGGAAAGGGCAGAAACGCTATTTTCCAGCTCAGCGATGACAAATTGACTGCGGGTCACCTGACTGGACTGGGTGTGAATGAGGGCCAGATTGGTCTGAGGAATGGCCAGCGGACTGGCAGCAAAGCGGGTCAAGAGTTTGTCTGCTAAGTAGGCTCTATCAGCCACATGGTCCAACTCTTCTACTATGGCTACTACCGCTTCTTCAAAACTAGCCTGCTGACCGATATGAGTCAAGTGGAAGGATTGTAAGACTTGACTGCTGACTGTCAGATAGGCCTGCAAATCATAGTGACGTTCTTCTCTGATTTCTTCCCGTATCAAGACCGTCCGATTTTCTTGAATGGCCTGCAAGGTTTCCTGCAAGTCTAAAATTTCCTGTGTATTTGGAAAAGTAGAAATCAGATGAAGACCATCTTGCCCTACAGGCTTGGTCGTCAGGCAATAATCATAGTGCTCCAAGTTCAACTGAGACAGATTTGTCGTACTCTGCACATCAATCCATTCCACAAAAGGTGCGATATTTTTGATTTTTGACATCAAAACACTGGTCGTCAATGGCCTTTCGTCCGTGACCAAAAGCAAGTGTATCGGGTAGATGTCCGGGCTTCTGCGTAGGCTTGAAGCGAAGTGCAGGGTGACTAGTTCGTACTCGTATTCGTTGTGCAAGTAAGTCGGGAAGATGTCCTGCATGACCAGACTGACCAAACGATGTAGAAAGGGATTTTTCTGGGTAGCCAGATAGGCGACATTGGTCGTAGTGTGGTCTGGAAAGAGCATGGGCACCGCCAAACTCAGTCGAATGTGATTAAAGAGCAGGGGAAAGAGTAGCCTATCCTTGATGAAATCAATCTTGGTAAAGCGGGAGACTGAGTCGATTAGCTGGGAGATGTTATAGTAGAAACCACTGTCAAAGCTTTCTCTGAAGAGTGGTACCTCCTGCCGCTTGATTATCAACTCATCTAAAATAGTCGCAAAGAAGATGATTTCTTGGATATTGTAGAAGCGTTTGCTGGTCTGGGCCAGGTCCATAAAGACCTTCTGGGAAAAATCCAAGGCTTCCTTAGACACGCCAATTCGATGGTCTAACTCCCCATGATTGTCCGCCAGACTCAAGAGAACAATCAGCAACTGCTTGAGCTTGGAGTCAATGTCCCCCAGAGCTGCTTGATGGCTCTCGAAGACACGACGACTTTCCTTCACCACTTCCTTGTCCAAACTTGAATAACTGGCATAATCGTCCTGCCAAAAGTCTTGAATAGAAATTGCATTGGCTAAAAGTATTGCTAATATTCGTCTTTTCTGACTAGCCGATCCCGATAATCCATAGCCTTTTTGACGGACAAGTTCCACACCAAAATCTGACAAACGCTTTTCAATGACTGCAATATCTTGAATCACTGTCACATTAGAAACCAAAAACTGTTCTTGGAATTGTTCATTGGTTATCACATCCTGACTTGTCAAGAGTTGATAAGTCATTAGTTCCAAACGTTGACTAGGAGAGTAGGAATCCATGGTCTTGTAGTCTTCCAATGCTGATAAGTCACCAGCCAGATAATACTTCTTCCCATCCTTAACCAAGTCAATTTCATGCTCGGCCAAAAAATCTGTCAAATCAGACAAGGTCCGATAAACTGTCCGAGATGATACCTGCAAAATCTCCGCCATCTCTTTCAATGAAAGCTTCCCTATCTGGAGGAAAGCTTTCATCAGTTGTTCTTCACGTTTTGTTAATAGCATAGATTTATTATACTACATTTTAAGATAAATGATACTCAATGAAAATCAAAATCAGGCTAGCTTCAACTATCTGGGAGATAGTTGAAGGCTGGAAATGAAACAAACGTAGTTCGCATCGGTACGATTTCGAGAGCCCCTGCTACTTTTGCATTTTCAGGTAGCAGGCTACAAAGCTCCACTGGAGCTTTGTACTCATCAAGTCAAATCAACGACGGCTGAATTTGATTTTCGAAGAGTATTACTTGTGCATACGAGCGACAATCTTGTCATATTCCGGTGTAGTCACCAAGCTATCCACCACTAAGAATTGAGCGTTTGGCGCAGCTTGTTGGACTTCTGCTTGTTGAGCAATAGTCGTAACAATCAGAATATTTTTAGCATTGTGCTCTGCTAGTTTTTCATAAGGAACAGTCGCAACTGGGATACCAATCCCTTTATTCTGGAAGATGGCACTCAAAGTTGCTTGACCCATGGTTGCAGAGCCTTGAGCTTGACCATAAGCAAAGACCACTTCGTCAATGTAGTTCAAGTCTACTCCTGCACCTGCTACCTGACTTACTTCCTCAGATGTAGCTATTTTGACTTGACCAGCTAATTGAGAAACGATTTCATCATATTTGGGTGAAGTCAGGAAGTTGTCAACAGCTACGTGAATCGCACGCGGTGTGCGTTGAGCAGCACGGTCTGCCAATTCTTCCTGGGTCACAATCAAGGTATAATCTGTGTCCTGCAAATTAGCAATAGCTTTGTTGGTCACTGAGATATCCAAGCCAGCTTTTTTCACTTTTTCGCGGAGGAGCGATGCTCCCATAGCAGAGCTTCCCATACCAGCATCACAAGCAAAGATGATTTGTTTTACTGAGTCTGCTGAGATTTCAGCTGACACTGGCTCAACAGCTTGGCCTTTTGCAACAGCTTTAGCCGCTTTTGTTGCCGCTTGAGCCGCTTCCAATGATTCCCCTTCTGACTTATCAGCTTTCAAGATGATAGCTGCTACAAGGAAGGAAGCAAGAGCACCAGCAAACACACCCGCATATACAGCAAACACGTTTCCAAGATAACCATCACCTTTTGGCACCATACCTGTAATAGCGATGATTGAACCAGGTGAGGCTGCAGCCGCAAGTCCAGCATTAAGAGTTTGGAAGACAAAGGTACCTGATACACCACCAGCGATGGCTGCAAGGAAAAGAGCTGGTTTCATCATCACATATGGGAAGTAGATTTCATGAATACCACCTAAGAAATGAATGACCATCGCACCCCATGAAGAGGACTTAGCAGAACCTTTTCCAAAGAAAGCATAAGCAAGTAAGATACCAAGACCTGGTCCAGGGTTGGCTTCCAAGAGGAAGAGAACAGACTTACCAGCTTCCAAAACTTGCTCAGTTCCAAGCGGTGTAAAGATACCGTGGTTGAGGGCATTATTAAGGAAGAGAATCTTAGCAGGCTCGATAATAACGTTAGCAAGTGGCAAGAGTTTCATATCGACAATCGCTTGTACACAATCACCAATCAGTCCTGTCATACTTTCAACAAATGGACCAACAATCTTGAAAGTCACTAACATCAAAGCAAAACCAATCAAACCAGCAGAGAAGTTGTTGACCAACATTTCAAAGCCAGGACGAATGCTAGGTTGTACTTTTTCATCAAACTTTTTGATGACCCAGGCCCCCAAAGGACCTACAACCATAGCTCCGATAAACATTGGAACACTAGATCCTGCAATCACCCCCATGGTCAAGATGGCCCCCATAACACCTCCACGTTGGCCATAGACATTATAACCACCAGTGTAACCAATCAAGAGTGGCAAGAGGTAAGTAATCATTGGGCTGACGATCGTAGCAAAGGTTTCGTTTGGTAACCAGCCTGTTTCAATGAAGAGCGAGGTCAAAACACCCCAAGCAATGAATGCACCGATATTCGGCATCACCATATTTGAAAGAGTTGTTCCGAGTTTTTGGAGACGAACTCGTAATGAAGAATTTTCCATATTATTTTTCCTCCTGTTTTGTAAGTTTATTATACAAAACCTCTTGTCACAACAAAACTCAAATCTTGTCACAAAAATTGTGTCAAAAAAGAGACTAGGTTCTCAAACACCTAGCCTCTCCACTCCAATTTGCTATAAATAGTCAGCATCTCTTTGCTGTCTAATCAAGACCAACATCGTTTTTATGTGTCTGACACTTCACGTTTCTTACAATACTCCTCTTAACTGATCCACATCCTCTTGGCTGGTTGACCAACTGGTTGCAAAACGAATAACAGTGTGGTCTTGGTCGTATTTTTCCCAGAATCCATAGGCAATTCCTGCTTCAGTTAATCTCTTCAGTTCTTCATTTTTGACGATGACAAACTGCTGATTAGTGGGTGATTTGAGATAGAAGCGGTAACCTTTTTCTTCCAAAATCTCCGTTAGCTGCTCTGCCATTGCGATTGCATGACGACCTAGTTCGATATACAAGTCATCTGTAAACAGACGGTCAAACTGGACACCGTTCAAACGGCCTTTAGCTAACAAAGCTCCGTGTTGCTTGACAATACTGGTGAAATGCTTGGGTTGGTTGTTCTTGGTAAAAACCAATGCCTCTCCCATCAGAGCACCCATTTTGGTACCGCCAATGTAAAATAGGTCTGTCAGCTCTGCTATTGCCTGCAAATCCACATCTGTATCACGAGAAGCC
This sequence comes from Streptococcus suis, assembly GCF_024509525.1. Taxonomy (GTDB): domain Bacteria; phylum Bacillota; class Bacilli; order Lactobacillales; family Streptococcaceae; genus Streptococcus; species Streptococcus suis_AC. The sequence continues at coordinate 243,983 of NZ_JAMWEM010000003.1, read as the reverse complement.
AGGGCATAACCAAGACGTGCCCCATCTAAGAAAAGGGGAATCTGGTAGCTCCGACAGACTGTAGCAATAGCCGTCAGCTCAGCCTTAGTGTAGAGAGTGCCGTACTCAGTCGGGTGGGAAATATAGACCATGCCGGGATGCACCATATGCTCGTGATTGGCATCTGCGTAAAAGTCAGCCAGTAACCGCTCGATGTCCGCCGCAAAAATCTTGCCTTCTTGATGCGGAATGGTCAGTACCTTATGACCTGAAAACTCAATCGCCCCTGCTTCGTGGGTGGAGATATGGCCTGTGTCTGCCGCGATGACTCCCTCATAAGAAGCCAGCATGGAATTAATAGCTACCTGGTTGGTCTGGGTGCCGCCCGTCAGAAAAGTGATTTGAGCTTGAGGACATTTGGTCGCCTGACGAATTTTCTCAATAGCTGACTGGGTATAGCAGTCTGTACCATAGCCTGACAAACCTTCTTGGTTGGATTCCACCAAGGCCTGCAATAATACTGGATGAGCTCCTTTGTTGTAATCATTTTCAAAATGTAGCATGGTTGGGATTCCTTTCTATAATGAAAAGAGTTGAAGAGATATTCTTCAACTCTACTGCAATCCACCCTGAGGGAATAGGATAGAAAATCATGTAGTGATATGATACCGAAATATGTAAATTTAAGTAATTTTTTTGCTACATTTTCGACCTATTCATACTCATTTTGTCAAACTTTTGGGGCGAATTTGGGGCAAGAATTCTATACCTGCAATTCCTCACGGATTGCTTTTTGCAACAGCTGGCTAAAATTGATTTTGTTTTCTTTTCCAACTTCCACAAGCCAGCTTGGTAGTGTGACGGTCTTATTGACGATTTTAGAGCGTTCACGCTCACGGACAAGTTCAGTATCGACAGAGATAGCCTGAATCACATCATCATCGCTTGCTAGATTGCTTGCAAGTGCCTTGAATGATGATGGTTTAGGAAATTCTTTACCCTCGTCTTCAAACATGATGGTATAGATTTCAAGAACTTCACGAGCGTTGAAAATAGCTTCGCTTAGATTGTCAGCTTCGCTAAATGCTCCAGGGAAATCAGGGAAAGAAATGCTGTAGCCACCATTTTCCTTATCTGCTTCAAACAATGCTAAATAATTATATTTCATAGTGATAGATGAAGCCAATGATCAGAGTAACCCCTTTAGGGGGTACAGGGAGGAGTGCCCTCACTCCCCATACAAGACTTTGAGAATGTTGCTTAGTGTGCCTGGTCTGTAATCCTTTTCTTTTGGTTTAGGTATCGTCACTGTCCGTCCGTCTGGATGTTTCCAAGCCTCGTGAGACCCTTTGCCAAAGTTTGTTTTACTGAAACCTTGCTTCTTAGCAATCTTCTTAAGCTCTCGCTCTGTCATTGGCTTATCTCCTTTCCTTATCTTTAATTATATTATACGCTTGTTTTTAACACTTGTCAACACAAAACACTTGTTTTTAACAAATATTTTTCTTTTTTTGTCATTTTGCCCATTTTGAGCAAATAGAAATCAATTCTAGCAAACTAATTTGTCAAAATGGCAGTTTTTGAACGAATAGGCTACTGTATTTTTGACAACAAAAAAAGCCCCCAGTGATTGCTGAGGGCTTCTGAAATACAATGATAGAGGTTGGACGGCGTATCCAACATCTCAGGTACTCTCTCGAGTGCGTCAGGAGCCTTTTTGACCTCGCTATCGCTATTTTAAATAATCTTTCTCAGAAATAGTTTTCAGACGCTCTTTGTAATTGACAAAGGTTGAAAACTTAAAACGTTTAGGGTCTGTTAGTTTGTGAACATCCTTATCCGATACAGCTTTATTAAAATCAATAATAACTTTAATAAGTTTGTTGATAATCATTTTATCGTTATCCATCAACTTATAGTAGTCTGTCACCTCTCGCAATCGAAAGTTAGTATTCAAAAGATATTTCTTATCTTCCAAAATAAGAGATTTCCCTAAATCCAATCCTTCGACATACCCCACTCTGTTTGATGGGCGCAATTTATACTTTAACTGATACCCTTTTGGCATATAGCTACGCAGGGGGATAAGGAAAATTAATTCTTGGATTTGCACCAAAACAATCGCAAAACCACGACCTTTATTCAAGATTTTCTTACTTTGAAAATCATAATCCATAGCTTGGATAATATCAAAATCTTTACACATTTGTAAATCAATTTGACCAAGTTTCAATCTCTTACTCTTCATCTACACCTACCAAAAAAAATCCTACCAACGGGATATTGGCAGGACGCATTTCCAATGGGATACTTCTGTTAACGAGCGCGTCCCTCCGCCCCCTCATTGCCACAAGGCATGGGTTTAACGACAAGCGATGTCGGAACATAGAAAGGAGGTGTTGAAACCATTTCTGTTCACAATTATTATTCCACACATCCCTATATTTTGTCAAGAAATACCTTTGGTCTACAAAAAAACACCCCCAGCAATCGCTGGGGAAAGGTTACTTATCTTCTGTCAGACCCCAAGCCTGAATAGAGGCATGCAGGTAATTGACCGCTTTCGTCGCTTTAAGAACTTTGATTTCTGGGAACACATCTTTGATAGTGTTCCAGGTATCCGCGTTTTGCAACTTGAATGTGCGGGCACCCACATTGACGATATAGATTTCGCCCGCTTTACGTTTACCTAGGTCTTCTTCTAATCGAATTGCATATGCTGTATCAATCATTTCTTTTACTTCCTTTTCTACTTTATTTGCTTGTTCTGGCTCGTTATACGGCAATCTAAACCAACCGATAACGCCGTTGTAGTTCCGCGAATGATGGCGAGTATACCCGCCACCGCCAATTTCCAGCTGGTCATTAATACCATTGGCATTTTCGTCACGATAGCCATCAATATTCTGTTCTACACTAACAATCATATTACGGTCAGCTGTCACACAAACACCAATATGACCAAATAGATCGCTCGGACCCCATTGGCAGACGAAGAAATCCCCCACATCAGGCACGTTAGAACCGTTGTAATAAATAACTTCCAGCCCCTTAGCCTTCGCACGGTCCAGGCAATCCTTAGCGTTAGTATAAGCCATATTAAGCTTGCCGCCTGTAAAATGCTGCATGATATGGTCAATCAAAGCCACACACTGCCCACCGTACGGATTCGTAGGCACCGTGACCTTTTGACCAACCAGGCTACGAGCGTAACTAGCAACTTGGTATTTTGTAGTCATAGGCTACCTCCTACCCAAGCTCATCATAGCCCATAGCACGCTCACTATCGCTCAAACCTGTTGTGGTAGGGTCATTGATGACCCCGACAACAGTCAAGATAGACATAATTGTGCCAAAAGTAGTCTCCCAATCTTTCGGCACCCAATTAAATCCTAGTTGTTGAGACAAAAGTACCAATAACGGCACCAAGGTCCACCAAAATGTATGATTATGTAGTCGGATAGACCAATTGATTTTCTTCATTTTTCATCCCTCTTTCATGATTACTCGTTTCAATTCGCGCACATCGTCTCCAAGACTTTTGACCTGCTCCGCAAGGACCAAGATAGCCTTGTTCTGCTCGTCATGATTGTCCAGACGATGATTAGCGCTGTTTTTAAATTCCTTGAGATTTTCGATATCTTTCTCAAGGACTGTAATGCGATTCTCTTGCTTAGTGACCTTGACCGAAAAATTAGTCCACAATCCTACGACTGTGGACACAAATCCGACCAAAGTGTATACCTGTTCTGGTCTAATATGCATAGGCTACTCCCCTGTTTTCGCTTCGATTTCAGCCAATACCTCTGCCACAACCTCTCTCAGATTAAATAATTTAGGCACTTGCTCATAAGTATAAGTGCCTGCTAAAACTAAAGCTACCCAAGACTTTACGATTTGATGTTTTTTTGTAAATTTCATGATTGTTTCTCCTTTTCTAAAAATAAAGTATTCACTCAGACATTCCCTGTATATAAAGTTCAGAGATAAGATTGGTTAGCTCACCAATTGCACTATTGATTGTTTGTTTGTTTTTATCTGACTCGATGCCCACATTCGCAATCAACTGATTCATTTCGAGAGACATCCGCTCATACTGCTCAATCTTCTCATCGAGCTGTTGTTGAGCGTAAGACTCTATATACCTATAATTGAACCACCTTTTGGACAGTTCTAGCAATTCCGCTTCCTTCAATCCCATCTGATCACCAGACAATAGTGCATCAAAGCGTACAAAAATAGATGAATCTTCTTCTGCCACCGTCACAACTGTCTGATTTTTTGACTCACTATAATAAGCTGTCATCACTTTCAACGCCATAATCGACATCTTCTCCCTTCTTGATGGTTTCTTCCAATAACGCACGGAGTTCAGGGCTACCATCTATAACTTGACGTAAAAAGACAAGTTCCTGAACTTCTTTTTGTGCAATAACCAATTGTGCTTTGTAATCACTCGCTCTCAATTCAGCGTCTGCTAACTTATGTTTCATATCTTCAACCGCTAATAGTAGGGTTTGTTCCTTTTTCATTTTTGACCTCGATTTTCTAAGGTAACTTATTGAGCACACTTGTTACCTGACCTTTGATATAGTCGTATGTTGACTGAGTAGCACCACCATTCATTAGCCGCGTCAAACAAGCACGAATAGATTTTAGGTAAGTTGACAAAACAACCCCGTTAATATAATAGTCGTTTGAATGAACCTCACGCCAACGATAGCCGTCCATTCCCAGATAAAAACGACCGGAAGTTTCTGGACGGAGCCACTGGTTATTTTTAAAATACAAACCATCCGAAGTACTACCGCCACCATTTAGACGGATTTCGTCGCCATACAAGACAATCTTATCCCTCAAATATCCTTTTTGAGTTCCTCTAGATACAATCTGAATCCCTGTAAAATCTGCCGTACCGATGGATTCATCGTCTGCTTTACGATTGGCACCTATCGTTGTCAACGTAGTTCCATCTTCGTACGCCATCTTAAGGAATTGCGACTGATTATCAGACACCCGACGAATAGCTGAAGTGTTAGAAAAGGTATTTAGCACAGAATTGTTTAAATCAAACGCTAGCTTCCCATTCAGACTTTTCAAAATACCGCCTTTAATTTGAGTAGCTGAAAAATCCACAGACTGCAATTGAGTAATAAAACCCGTCTTGGAAAACAATTGAGCAATATTGGCATTAGCACTAAATAACTTATCAATCAGAGCTGTATCCGACTTGATATTCTTTGATGTAATCGCATCCGCATCGAATATGTCAGCTTTTAATTTCCCTGTCGTGATAGAGCCCGCATCTAGTTCAATAAGCTTTGCGACCTCGGCCGTAAAGTTTTTTGTGAAGGTGGCTCCATCTAATGAGATGATATCCCCTTTTAACTTGATACCACCTTCATCTAAATTCAGAACCGTTTTTAGGTCTCCTCCTCTATCTCTGATAGCCTGAAGGATGCTATCGCCAGAAAGTTGAAGGATACTTTGAAGCTGGTCACTACTAACAGAGAGTGCTATTTTATCCAATAATTGGATATACTGACTATCAATTTTTTCATCAAGACTTGACAATTTGCTGGAAAGCCCTTCTGCAGACTTCGCAATTGCCGTCACGGCTGTCTCATTGTGGTACTTTTCTAGCATCCCACTAGCGTTTTGACGAATACGAGACCACAACGCCGAATTTTCAACATCTGTCATCTCTAGATTCAAGCCATGAATAAGCTTAAATAACCCTGACAATTCCGTACGAATTACCTCAGGTTGGACAAACGGAGTGGAAACAGTCCCCTCCTCCAGCTGGACGGTATTGTAAAAGCTATCCCCCATACACTCTGACAAGAGTGAGAACTCATCAAAATCCCTATCTGCAGTGAACGTTATAACTTCCCTACCTGCGACCATTTTTGACTGCACCGTTTGACCATTCGGCAATCGGATATATGCCACAACAAACCCCTCCCTCTCTAAATTTCATAAATCAATTGATACCTTCCTGAACTTATGTTCGGCAATTGTTGTCCAGACAGAGAAACATACGATACCACTTCTATATATGGGTGTCGCAGTGCACCAAGTTTAAGACGAAATTCACCGTTATACGGCGTGATAACACCAACGACAAATTCAGATGCTTGTTCGAATTGATTATTACCGACATACATAACCCACTTACCATATAGCTTATAGAAATAAGTATAAAAATCTTGCGTAACCCGTTTCTTAGGCTTTTCCCACACAAGAACGGCTCCGGCATAAATCTTTTGAATCGGTTGTGTATTATGCATCACTTTAGTAACATTTAAAAAATTAATAATTGGCATCGCTCTACCCCGTTATCAAATATACTGTTGTCGCTGATTTCGATGACAAAGAGTCATAAGCCTCTTGCGTACCCACCCAAATATCTATAGAAGCTCCATCAACACCACGAGGACCTTGCGGACCAATAGGACCAGTATCACCTTTTTCGCCTTTTAGACCTTGCGGACCAATAGGACCAGTATCACCTTTTTCGCCTTTTAGACCTTGCGGACCAATAGGACCAGTATCACCTTTTTCGCCTGGCACACCCTTTAGACTGTTTCGTTGTTCTTCTGTCAACTCCTCAAACCGCATAACGCCATCCCGTCCAGGAATACCAGGTTCTCCTCGTTCGCCGCGGGGGCCTGTCGGTCCTGTCAGGTACGGCAACTCTGCGTAGGCAGTAGCTCCATCACCAACTTTTAAGAAATGCGTATCCAGCTCAACCACTACCTCCCCCGCCTTAAGAACAGGGTTGTCTCGTAGCCAATCCGACGCACTTCTACGTCTAAATAAAAACTGAATCGGAATCGTTTCTGTCATTCTACACCTCCATCAAAAATAATAGTCGGACTATCAGACCATGCACCAATTAAACTGGCGTCTTGTGCATCGGCTATCTGTTTGTAGGATAAACTCAAATCTAAACTTGTATCCTTTGAGATTGTAGCCTGCACCTTCTTTGTTTGATACCAATCAGACATAACTACGATTGCATACTCTGACGGGTACAACTCTAAGCTTGCTTCTTCCGTCTCCATCACTTCAATCTTTGGATTGGACGACTCCAAACGAATAACCCAAGGTTTTCTATTAACCTGATCAAAAGCAAGTCGCACCTTCTGCACTAATTGACAAAGAGACTCAAAGCTAAGCGTGTAAGTTACTCCTTGCTTAAACAACCCCTTCGCACTTCTGATAGGCAATCCATCAGCATTGAAAGGTTGTACTTGGTCAGTGTTACCGCTCAGAATATTCTTGTTATAACGAACCGTGCCATCTGTCCCCAGAATATCGACAACTGTTCTCGTTGTTTCTTCTCCTTCCAAGATGCGACGTTCAAGCTCTTCAAACCTTGTAGCAAAACCTGACACGCTATCCAAGTCAATGTTCGTCACACTCCCCTTCAATTCCTCAAGAGAAGACCGCAACGCTGCGATTCGTTCCTCCGCTTCTGCCTTAGCTTGTTCGATACCATCGTCAAGTTCCTTTTTGTATTCTTCCGTTTTTCGGTCAAATTCCGCATTGGCATACTCCAACTGTTGCTGTATTTCAGCATCGATTTGGGTAGACATCTGCTCAATTTGCTTGGTTAAAAAACCTTTGTAGCTATACTGAGTGTCATTCCCAGCCTTACTGTCTGCGCTAATCTTAGACTTGAGACCGCCCTTGAAACTGAAAGATTGACTCAGAACAGGGACTTTGTAGGTCTCGTTTTTGTTTGTTTTGAGCGTTACCCATTGACCGACATCTAGCTTCAAATGCCCTTGCCAATCAAGCGAAAACGGGTAATACTTGATTTCTTTCAAATCATAATACAAATCATCCAAGATATTCTGTATCATGAAACTATTTTCTAATTCCAAGGACCGACCTGTTCGTAAACCGACAGTCAAGGTTTCCTTGTCTTTCTTACAAGTAATACCTGCTATTTGATATTGGATTTCACTCTTGCTCAATCCGTGCAAAAAGTAATTATCCGCAGTAATCGTGATATTCGATTCTGTCAAACCACGAATTTCCAAATTACCTTTTCTGTTAAAAAAAGCAGAAAAGCCAAGCAACTGAATCGCTTGACTTAACACTTCACGGCAAGTAATGTCTTTTTTATCTGGTTTTGTTTGGATATGGTGTTGGATAGCTCTTAAACCAAAATTATCTGTTTCCAGCTCTATTCCAGTTTTTACACAGATCTCGCGAATAACATCCCGAATCTGCGCAGGATAAGTCAAATCAGAAATATAGGGCTGATTCAGCTTGAACATACCGTCCATCAAGTCTAATTCCGTGGTATTCCTGTTGCGGTCAATACTGATGTCATTAACAAAATACTCACCCATGGCGACCCATTCATAGCTTTCGCCTACCAAGAGCCCAATTTCTGGATAAATCTTATCCAACTTGTTAAAAGTAGTAATGATAGATGTAAAGGTCAATTTAGCCGAACCAGCAACGGTTCCGCCTGGCTTAAACGTGTCGCCACTGATATAGCCATAATTGAAACTCGCTTCTTTGATGTCGCTAGATGTATAGGTGCCTGCACGAATAGCGAACACCCTATCTTTAGCTAACATGGCTTGATTAAATGTTACCGTACCAACCACCTTACCTCTCTATTAAACTAAATTTTAAACCGCTCCAGGGTTTGAATTTTTCAGTAAATGAATACGCAGGCGCTGTCCTATCCCCAACATAAAACGTTTTGGACGTCTGCCCAAGGATAGGGTCTGGGTAAGAAACTTCAAAAAATACAGGCTGAACAGCGTTTTGAATCTGTGCCATCTCAGCCTGTGTCAACATCCCCCAATCACATTCCAATTTACGCTTGGTTGTAATTCTGTCCCTGACCATGTCGCCGTTAGCGTTTCGGCCGGTTTCTCCGTCCACATCATTGACTGAAACTTGAAAAGATTTAGGAGGTACAACTGTAACTCCATTGATAATCAATTGACTCATATATCCTCCTAAATGTTAAGCAAGAGCTGTCCCGCTTCTGCTTGAGCTCTATTAATCTCGTCAATAGTAAAGCGGCCAAACTCTCTACTTCCAATCACAATAACGATGTCGCCATTTGGCAAACCAGATGATTGTGGTAAGCCGCCACCTAAGGCGTTAACAACTGCACCGCCGACCACACGGCCCATGGTTTGTAAGAAACCTGTATTTTCCAATGGCATAACCACTTCTTTACCAGCTTCACCAATCATGGCGACAGTTGGGCTATCCACGATACCACCACGGGCAAGGCGTGGAAGAGAAACCGTTCCGATTCTGCCGAATTTTATAGGGGAAATTTTATTCACTGCGCCAATTATGCTGTTAATAATACCGATAAAGCCATTTACAGAACTCTCTACGGTTGAAAATACACTATTAACTGCAGACCTAAACGCACCCGAAACTGCATCTCCGACTGCTCTACCGATATCCGTGAACCAACCCACAATGCTATCGAATATTCCTTTAAAGAAACCAGCCACATTACTAAACGCATTTGTAATACCGTTCCAAGCCTCGGAAAACTTTTGACTAAACCAGTTACCGACTTTAGAGAAGATGTTTTCGATATCTCTCCAACGGTCGCCGAACCACGGGCCTATACCTTGGAAGATTCGAACAATCGCATCCCAACCAGCCTGCAATATAGCAACTATGGTATCCCAAACGCCTTTCAGGAAAGAAACAATGGCATCCCAAACGAACTTGAAGATGGAGCATAGCATGTCCCATAACCCTTCGGCAATCTGAACAATCCCATTCCAAGCCTTCTCCCAATCGCCAGTAAATACACCGACAAGAAATTCGATGATTCCACCTAGGATTTTTAAAACAGCCCCCACAACATCAAAAACCACAGTCCAGGCTTGGACAAACCAGTCAGCTAATGTCTGGAATGTCGGGACAAGGATAGGCAAAATATTCGCAGCTATCCAATCAAATAGCGGTACCAAAATGGTATCCCAAAGTAGCTTTAAGAAGTCCATAATTTGTCCGAACGCGTATAGAAAATTATCGATAAACGGTTGAATATGATTGTCGAATAAATCAGCAAACTTTTTCCCGATATCATCCAACACTGGTTGAACATCATTGTTCCAGCTATCTAGCAAAGTTCCAAAAATAGAACTAAAACCTTCATTGAACGAATCGAAGAATGGTTTTACATGCTCATCGTAAGTTGTGTTCAACCCCTCAAACGTATTCTTGAATAGGTTTTTGATAGATTCGAAAGTAGGTTCAAGGGCAGAAAGCAATCCAGTTAAAGCAGTAGTTATTTTATCTTGGTTATCAACTAGCGCTTGTTCTATACCGCTTAGTATATCGCGACCTAATTTTGAACCAAGTTCAACAATCCCCATTGTCTCATAGGTTATCGCTGAAAGAATATCTGCACCGATATTTGTTGCAGCTGCACTTGTAAATACGTCATAAAACGTTTGACCGAGCATTTGAGCGATATTTCCAATGCTTGCGACTGCATCGCCTGCTATATCGAACTGACGTATCAGCCAACCTTTTATATCCAATTTGGTGTCGTTTAGTGATTTATTTAAGCTTTCGGCGATAAATACCGCAATGCCCATCACAACATTTGCGACAGCTCCAGTTACTTGACCTAAAGCTAACGCTAGTTTCTCGCCGAATCCTGCGGCTGCTTGTAAAACAGTGCCGTCTGCAAAAATATCTTTCAGCGATTGCCAGATACCTGCTAGAGCAGTTTTAAAGCGGTCAAGACTATCAGCTCTGAACGACATGTTAAAGCCATCTTTAAACAGGTCTTTTAATTTTGAGAGGTAATCAAAAAGAGGTTGTAGAGTCTTATCCCATCCGTCAAATATGGACTTAAACTGGTTGTCCATATCAGTCAATTCTATTTCTGGCAAGATGTCAGCTCCGATTCCTGAGCCTCCACCTTTACTACCCTTGCCTCCGCCTCCAGAACCTCCGCCTGAACCCGCTCCATCTGAACCATCGTCTTTGTTTAGATTCAGAGTAGTAATTTCATCAAAACCAGCTAATCCCATCAGCTCTTTTGCTGCCTTCTTAGCTGATTTGGCAGTATCGTCTAGATTGCCTGCGGTGCCTCCAGAAGCATCATCGACACCGTCCATGGCGTCGCCTAGACCACCTACTGCATCGTTTGCGTTTTGTGCACCCTGAGCAAGGTTTCCAACTGCGCTATTCTTCACATCGGCTTTTTTGTTAAACATCAAGCCGATAAACTCAGCGAGTTTAGCAGTGACATTTTTCAAGACCATAGCAAAGGAATTAAGTACAGGCATCATGGCATTGATAATCGGCAACATTGCATTACCGATGTTTAATGCTGCATCGCTTAACAGCGACTTGAACATGCTAATACGACCGTTTACAGACTGTTGTAAGGTATTTCCGTACTTGGCTGTTGCTTGCTCCAAAATCGCCATCAAGCGGATTTGTTGCTGGGTGTTGTAGTCTAATTGTTGCCAAGATTGCCCATTCGCAAAACGCTTGAATGCGTTGGTTGATTCAATCATAGCAACATTGACATTTATTCCAAGGTCTTCTCAATTTTGTTATCGCACGGCTTTTTATCCGTACTTCTTGCAGTTTCCTGCAAGTTCGGCATATATTTTCACCTCCAGCGCTACCTGATGAGGTGCTTACCACTCGTGGGGATATTTTATTCTGTACTTTTTGCCAAAACAAAAAGCACAGGTTCAATCCCTATGCTCTACGGTGACTAAGCTGTTTTAATCGCTTAGTTTACCTCGGTATTGTCATATTTTGATTCTCAAAACTTAGATTTCTACCGATTTTGGTAAGTTCTTAAGCTACTTGTTTCCAAGTAGTGCGACAAAAGTCTATCGCTTCGGTATTCCCCAACAAACCCGAACGAATACGCTCCATAACATCGGTCATGGTTCGTCCGCTACCTTGAGCAATCACGGCGGATGTCTGTAACATCTTACCTGTATAAGCGCTCAGTTTGTTAGAATCCTTGATAAAGTTGGAAAACAGGTTGGAATAGACCGCTCCATACTTAGTAGCTTCACCTACGCTCATGTTCATAGCGTTGGCATTGTTATCAATCCATTTTAAAAATGCTTGGGAACTTTCGCCCATCTGTCGTTTGATTTGATTGGCCGAAGCGCTGACTTCAAGAGCCATCTGGGTAGAATACATACCAAGGTCTAACATTTTCTTGCCTAGATAAGCTAACGCGGTAATCTTAGCAAGTTTGCCCAAAGCAGTCGCCATGCCACCAGCTTGTTGACCTACACGCTCTCTAAGGCCTTTTGTCTTGTTTTCAATTTTGTTTTGAGTCTGCTTCATCTGAGATTCTAACTGCTTCATCTTCTTCTGAAACGGTGCTATCTCACCTTCAACAATAACTCTCAACTCTTCTAACGTAACAGCCATCGTTCCCTCCTTTCTCCATTATTCGGAAGTTGTGAACCTTCCTTTCATTCTCTCTGCGTAAGCCCTCATCTGCTCCTGATGGATTTTCAAATCTCGCTCAATGCGAGCTTGTTCAATCTGCGCCCTATCCTCTTCAAATAAAGTAGGATAGAACTCCCAAATGTCTGGTGCCTCACCTTTTTCCTGAAACATCAGAGAAACAAAGCGAGCTATCATCTGTGATTGAATAAAGTTATGAGAAGCTATTTCCTTCTGCTTCTGGAATTGTTGCCTGTTGTAACTCTCAACCAACTCTTTCAATTCCAAAAGAGTGTATTCCCAAAAAGAAAACGGGTCTATCCCTGCATCTAATGCGGTTGGATAAAACCCGCTAATCAATTCTGCGACCGAACAAGGACCAGAACCTACTCGACTACTGTCAACGTCGGTTCTTCCTTCTCCTTGTTCCGAGGAATAAAACCCGATACTTCGAACAATGGTACGATGATATCGGTCATCAATTCAGTTTGTCCATAGCCTTCGTCAATGTAATCATCGAACAAGTCATAGACATCATCCAATTTAATACCATGATGGAACTTCTGCAAAGCACCTTGAACAACCAACAACATGACCTTCAAAGGTGGTAGATTGAACTGTTCGCCTGGTTTGGGCATGAAGATTTTGAGCAAATTAACGCCCAATTTTTCTTCAACTTCACAGGCTTGGCGAGTGCTAAGACGTAATTTATAGTCTGTTCCCTTGACGGTCCAAGTGATATATGGTTTACGTGTTGTCATCTATTCCTCCTTAAAGTACGGTTGGGTCCGTGAATTCCAAATCTGACTGCAGAGCCAGTTTTAATGTAAATTCGATAGCAGAGTTGACACCGCCACCGCCCAGCTTGACAGCAATCTGAGCTGAGAAGCGGACAGTAGTACCATCTGGATACTCTTGCTCAAAGTGACGGATAGCTTTTGAATCAGACAACTTACGCAAAGTACGATAGCTGGAAGTCGTTTTGGAATTCTCGTACTTGAATTTATATTCCAATTCACCAGCATCACCAATACCAAATTCATACTGCTTAATGGTATCCGCAAGGGTCGTATTCTCAACTTTCTCAGGGTCAATACCAAGTTCTGGAACTTCTTTCAAGCCCTCGATAACTGCATAGCCAGACCCCTTAGTCTCGCTCATTTTCAATTTAATTCCGTTTGCTAACATGTTTTATCCTTCCATTCTGTATTGGTAAACGATTCGGGAATTTAAGTCTAAAATCCCTTCAAATCGCATGACTTTGTGTCGTAAGTGCGTTGGGTCGGGTGTATCCACGCTGGATGTACGTTTTAGCCCGAGAGATGCAAAAATCGCATCAATCGCTACGGCTAATTCCGAGGTACTATCATTGTGGAAAATATCGACCTTATACCGCAAATAGGACATCTGTTCTGTATCATCTGTAATCTCGTAAGGCTTGTTTTCCTCTTCTAAGTAGATGATAACGGGGAAATTCTCCCAATCTTGCGGATATGTATCTGTCACATTATCCGTAACCTCTTTCAATTTCTTGTAAATGATGGGCTTAATATTTATCATTTGCTGACCTCTTCAATTAACTTACGTTTAACATATCTGTTAATGTTCTTCGTAACTCGCTCCTCATTATCCTTGAGGGCTGGATAAAGATAAGGCTGGGCAACCTGGCCAAACATCTTGTAAAACTCACCGAGCTTTTGAAAACGATAAGGGCCAACATCAATCTGGGACTCATGGACGTACCAAGGTGTACTGCGATAAGACACGCTGACATTTGGCGAAATCCCTGCGTGGTTTGCAGCACCTTTTGGACCAGTACCAAATTCAACAAATCCGCCATGGTCTGATGTACTAACCACTTCAGCTCTCGGATTCCCAGACTTAGACATCCGAACTTTAATACCTGCTCGCAAATCACCATTGTTGGCAGGGGCCCGTAACTTAGCATCCGCTTGGACAACGTTCTTGGCAGCGTTGTGTACAGCTTTCGCTATGATTTCGGTCTGTCGTTGACTAGACAATCGTTTGAGCTTTGAGATTAACCTATCAGCACCTATCAATTGCGACATTGTTCCAACTCCAAGACTTGATGGTTTGTGTATCGTTTTATAGATATGACTTTATGGGTTACTCTATCGCTATTGATACAAAAACCATCGCCTTCATCAATAAGAGTCTCACGATCTACCAAGCAATTCAAAATATATGCCAACCTCTGACCGTATATCTCAGCTTGTAAACGACCACTAGCAGGCCATATCTCAGCCCGTATCTCAGTAGCTACATCGCTATAAGTAGCTTTCTTGATACCCTCATCACTCGTCACTATGACAGCTTTACGGATCAAATATGGTTTCAGTCGGTTTCGCTTCAAACGCACGACCTGCCACCCTTGCGAGTCTATGGCTCCGAATACCATTCAAAATAGTATCTGACAGCCCGTCTTTATAAGACACAGACACGCCCCCTTCACTTCGTGATGTTTCGCCCTCGCTACCTTGGCGATTGAACAGCTCAAGCGCTACTTCCAGTTGCAAACATTCCAGCGCTGGCGTAAGCTGACTTCGATTCGTCTCAGTCAAAATGATATTTTTTGCCCTCAAAAGCAAAGACGAGAGGATTTTATCATCACTCTCGCCTGTCAAAGTTTTTAATTCTTCTAGCATATCCGCCCCCTATTTTGCAGGAGCTTCTGCTCCTTTGGTCTTGATTTCTTCAATGTAATCAGCCAAATTCACATCTTGCGATTTAGCGTTTTTCTTCATCTGCTCATGACGTTCCTTGGTCAATTCGATGATATCGTTAACACGATGCACAAAACCAAGTTCGTCATCAGTAAACTCTTTTAACACTTTAAAGCGCATTTAAGGCCTCCTAGACAATCTCTTTCCAGTTCCCTGAATCGCTACCAGGAGCTGTTGAGGATGAATTTACTTTCTTAGTGGCTTCAAACAACTTACCTTCGTTTTGTACACGGGCGCCAGCTTCATAAGTTGCACCAGAAACCCATTGCTCAGCACGGATGTTCAATTTACCTTGTGCGCTTGGCTTCGCTTCTGGTTTAGAGGTCGCAATAGAAATGATGTACTTTTGGTCAAAATCAAAGACAAATGCACCAGTATACAGCAATTGTTCCACCAATTCACCAAAACGACCTGGGATGTTGTTGTTATATTTCGTTTCATCTACTTGGATAGGCGAAACGACTACCCCACCGATTGTCGCAACAGCTTGTACACCTTTAAGGTACTTAGATGGTACTTTGTAAACCGTGAATGTATCCAACTGACCGACATAACCTTTGTAAAGCACAGTTTGATTGGTGTCCCCTTGTGGAAGGTTGACAATTTCTGACTTAATCGCTTTATAAAATGCTGGCGTCACAAACAACAAGCGGTTTTCAACCACATCCAACTCATCCAATTTCTCAGAAACATCCAAGACAGCTTGGTAAGAATTATTAGCACCTTTAGTATTAGCTGGTACGACATTATCGCTAACATTACCAAGAAGAGCGTCAAAACGAAGATGGTCCAAGTACGGCGCCACAACTTCGGCAGCTTGACGAGCGACAACATAATTGACATTGACTTCGCCGTTTGAATCGCGCTCATCTAGACGATCCACAAAACGCCCCCAGTATTTTTCTTGATCCAGGGTGTAAGTGCGCTCTTCGGTTTGCGCATGGTCAAATTCATTGTCTGCATTTCGTTTGTAATCTTTGAGCTCTGTTGTGTCAGATTTTGTAACAGTAAATGAACGCCCGTTCATTTCCACTGCATCCTTCGATAGCAAGAGGGGCGCAGAGTAAGATTTTTTAGCAACAACTTTCTCGATAATTCCTAAGAATTTTTCACGGGATGTTGCGGTGTTAATATTTTCAAATGGCATATTTTATTTTTCCTCTCTTATTTCAAAAAATCACGTTCCCACTTTTCAACGGTTGGTTGTTCTTGTGGTGCTTTCTTCATCGGTGCACTTCCTTTGGTCTTGTCAGCAACGCCTTTTAAGACTGCTGCTTCCCAAGTCTTTTGAATAGCATCGATGGAATCACGCACACTGTCAGCGTCTGCGAGATTGACCACGTCTACTAGCTCAATTGGTAAGCCACGTTCGCTTAAAATCGTCTTAGCTTCAGCGGTTAGCTCTCGGCGTGTGATTTCCGCTTCACGGTCAGCCAGGTCCTGTTCACGCTTGTCAAGCTGGTACTTCTGCTTGTCTTCGGCGTTCATCTTAGCTAATTTCTTAGCTTCTGATTCGGCTTTTTCCTGTTCTGCTTTCCATTTAGCAAATTTCTTGTCGATGATAGCATCAACATCGGCATCGGTGTACTTCTTTTCGTCTTTCGGGTCTGTTGTGACTTGTTCAGGTTCAGCTGCTACCTGTTTGTCATTTTCAACCACTTCGACTGTTTGTGTTTCTTCGTTCATTGCGAACCTCCTATTTTTAAAGTCGTCCCCGACTGTTTTTCCATAGCTTTTACCGTCTTCAATGCTTGGACCAAAAAGAAAACTGGTCAATTTCGACCAGTTTAAAGTAATTTAGAGTAGTTTCAAGCAGTCTTTCCTGCTGTCAAGATGTGGGATTACCTCCTAATCTTTGATTGCTCGGTTTGAAACTTTAGCATAGACATCTACATAGGTTTCCGCTTTGTCGCCATTATAAGTGACTTCTGCATAATTACCACATTTCTCATCAGACTGAATCTGACTAGTGCTGACTAATGCTTTCCAGTTTTGCAACGTCTTACTAAACCAGACTACAAAACAGTCTTCTGCTTTAATTTCACGACCAGAGAGACGTGAAAACTCTTGCGACGCTAATTCTTTTGCTTTTTCTAACATACTTTTCTCCTTTATTTACGACTAAACCAAGACTTCTTGGTATTGCTATTGGCTACTTGCTTCTCGATTTTGTCAAACCTTGAATTGGTAGCCTGTGCATTGCGTTCGACGGTTGAACGTAGCTCAGAAATTTCATTTGCCTGTTTGCCGTTTTCATCAAGTAGATTTTTAATGATGTTCAATGCAATATCAACAGCTTCTTTAGTTCCCTGAACTTGTTCAATCAGTTCACGTTTCTTCTTAATACGCTTGTTACTCATAGCGATCTCCTTTCTGTTTTTCTGCAACAAAAAAGCACTCGACTTCTCGAATGCTTATTTTACATAGTTAAAAATTTTTTAGCTTCCTTTTCAGTCAACGGCCGTCCAAGTCGCTCCGCTTCTATCATAACAGCTCTGATATTATATTTAGGTATATTTTCTGAAGGAGTTGTATAACGACCATCCGCAATTCTATCAACAGCTTCATCTAACCTTGCAAAAGATTTCATTTCTTCTCTAGTCATTTTTATCCTCCTCAATAAGTTCATATTTACTTAATAAATTATATGCAGCTTGTTCATCAATAGCCATAACCCGACCTGCTATGACTTTAGCCCCCAATTCTTTTTGATAATGCTTAACCAAATCTGTTTTAGCAGTGAAATAGGTAAAACCTTCAAAACCCTCTGTATAGCTGACTTTTGTAGCAATAGCAAATAAGTGACCGCCTACCCCATAATATTCTTTATCACCGCCTCTATTTTTAGGAGAATTTTCAACAATATCAATATGGACAGCACTGTTGCTATGGTCAACTTTTAAAGCAATCATCCCTTCAATTCTCTTAGAATTTTGACGATATAACTTATAAACGTCATAACCATTCATTTGAGGAATCGACCAATCAAACAACCAACCTTGTTTTTGTAATTCCATCGATTCTGACTTGGTAATCAATTGACTCTTTAAATAATTTGTCTTAATAATTTTACCAGTCTTAACTTCTTCTAAACAAGGGGTAAATTTATCAATCTCAATATGATTTTCCATATCCTGATTATACAACTTTTGTGCGCTGTTTTCAACTAAATCGGCAGCTTTATCCACATACTTCTCATACCAATCTTTATACGTCATATTGGTAGGGACTTGAATAGTCTTGCCTGTCACTGGGTCTCTGGCGCTTCTGGTCGCTTTAGCTAACCATTCTTCATCATCTAGCGCTATAGTGACCGTTCTACACCAAGGATGTAAAGGCGGGTAGTTCTTCCCTTTCACTCTTTCGCTGACCAAGTAGACTTCTCCATCATGCTCCCTGCAGACGCTAGATGTCCTCAAGTCCAATACAGCCACAAGTCTGTAACGCTCAACTTCTGCTTCTTCATACGCCAGAGCTTCCATTTCGGCATGGAAATGACTGGCCTCTGTCCGCACCAACCTGCGTGAGTTGTAACTACCTTTTCCGAATTGGGCATTTATGACTTCAGCGGTCTCGTGAGCTGACCGACCTGTTAACAGACTGACTGCTAATTGCTTTTGTAATTCATTTGCTAAAGCTTGAGTATTCCCCCAAATCCTTTCAGAGTAATTCGCCCCCAGCCATGGCGTTTGCTGGATAGCTCTGATTTCCTCTGGGTCAATCCTGTTAAATGCGAACGCCACACCAGACTGCTGCTGCAAATCAAAAATCGAATGGTAGTAAGCATCTGGAATGAATTCATCATAGAAGGCCCTAGAAGCCTCATTTTCAGCTTTATACAGTCGGGTGGGTAAATTATCCACCTCCCTCTGTAAAGCCTCGTATCGCTCAATTCTGGAAGCGTAGGGAGCCGAATCGAGTAAGATAAGCAACTGCCGTATCTCTTCACTGTCCGTTGTATTCTGTAAAGCTAATTTTAACTCCCGAATATCAGATAAATCCTTGACATTAGCCAGTACCCTCTTAGCTTCATCTTCCGTCAGTCCGTGGTCTCTGCGATAACTCTCAAAAATCTGGTCTATCTTAGAAGTGATATGCCTACTTGCTAGCTTGTGGATTTCGTCGAGTTGCTTTGCGGTTTGCTCTGCCTGGTCCATCGCCTGAACCATCCTCTGAGCTTTCCGCTTCTCCCAATACTTCTGGTTGTCCATCTGTCACACCCTCTTCATAAGGCAAATTCTGGCTAAATGCAGGCTCTTCCTGCGCAGTCTCTTTTTCTTTCTCGAGTGCTTTAATTTCTGCATCTGGGTCTTCCACAAACGGCAAGAGAGAAATAAGCTGGCGCAGACTAACCTTGTCTTTGAGGTTGCTGATGATTTGGGAAAGCTCCAACAAATTCTTAGGCAAACCACGGCTAAACTGCGGAATAATCGCCTTAGCATTTTCGTAAATCTGAGACCAGTTGTAATAATTCGCAAAAATCTGTATGCGCTTGTGTAAAGATTTGATATAGTATCGCTCTTTGGTCTTGGTAATCATTTCAAGGCCCAAAAGCTTAAATTCCATAGCAACCCCAGATGTATTCCCTGCGAAATTCTCATCTGACAGATTAGGGACATGGCTGAAAGTGTAAATATCCTCTTTCAACGCCTTACGAAGTACTTCGACCGTTGCTTCATCCAAGACATTTTTCAAGAACTCAGCGCTTGCGTCTTTTGGTAACTCCAACAAGCCTTCTTCACGCAATATCTGCATGGCTTCCCTTGCTTCCTCTGGTGTGTCCGCAAGTGCAGCACCAGATAAGACCAAAATAGACTCAATAGCTTGTTCCTTGTCGTTCACACGGTTGCCCATCAGAGAATTATACGCATCAATCAAACTAATCTGTTGCTCGTAATCCCCGACCATATAGCGATTGTTTCGGTACTCAATAATCGGCGGTCCTTCAAGATTATGTGGAACAGCTTCTTCTGATTCTTTCTTCTGTTCGCGCAAAGACATGCTGTATTGCAGGTTCTCAGTCACTACCTGGGCCCGATAATAACTTTCTTCCGTCACGTCGTCCTTTGTTTGATAGTAATAGACCGCAAACAAGGGCTTCTGCTCAATCGAATCATCGTAAACAATAAATGTATTCTCAGGTTCTAAACTACGTGTTATCAGCTCATTTTCACCTTCTTTGACATAGATGTACTCATAAGCCCTGCCGTAGATTGCCATGTTCAAAGCGTTGTCTGAGTCTGTCGAATCAACATCTGCACTATCAAAGGCTACTAACAGGTCTTCGATGTCCATATCGTCGGTCTTAGGATAACGAATAGCATTGCCCATAAAGTAACCTGTGGCGGTATCTGCAATGTCCTTGGCGTGATTGGCAACTGTCTTAAAATTTGGCAGATTACTTCTGCGTGTGTGTTTTTCGATTGCGTGCTTACCCAAGTAATAATCTTTTAGCTTCTTGAGTTTACTACTGGTCTGGTCATGCTTTAATATCAATTTGTAAATGATATCTTTATCCAAATTCTGCTCATCGTACAATGAGCGACTATAGACTAATGTTTCTTCCATTTTGCTCCTTTCTACAAGCCGAATAGTGACTTGCGTTTGACTTTGGCTTTAGTTCTAATTTTGTCATTAATTGCTTCGACTACGCCTGTCAGTGCATCTGCAGCATCATCATGAGCATTCTTACCTTCTCTTTGATAGCTCATAAGATTTTGATATAATTCTGACCAACGATGTCTCCAGTTTTCAGGGAAATAGATATGCTCTATTGCCCAGGTCGTATTCGTCAAAATCCTTGCTTGTTTATTTTGAGACTGATGAAACCAATTAAAAACTGTATATCGGTTTTGGTAGCTATCTTGCGTCAAACGTTCAACATTTCTGGCAAATCCGCGACCGCCGTTATTACTTTCGATATCACATGTATTGACTTGCCACTCTGCTAGTTTTTGAGCTAGCAAAGGCTCTGTTACTTCCATCGGTTCCTTTGTGAAAACAACGTCCAAGATATACGCTTCATTGTCCATAGTGACGCCGTAGATATAACTAGCTAGATAGTCCTTGCCTGTATCTGCCGTATCAGTGTAAGCACTAATACGCTTAAATGTCGGCTTGTCAACATAGGTTTTAAATCCACTGTACAACCTGCCCTTGATGTCAATAGGTTCTTGCTGGTAGTTCGCAGACGCAATATCAGCTCCCATAGTCTTAGTCTTTTGAAAATAAGCTTGTTTACTCAATACTTCGTCACAAAGCATCGTATCCGTCGCTTCGTCGTAGGCTTTCATGCTAATGTGCTTGACTTTGTAATCAGACTTAGGAAGTTCAACCAGCGCTTTACCCGCTAAGTCTTGCGAATGCCAGCGTGTCATGATAATGATAATTTTTCCGCCTTCTTCAAGACGTGAAAGCATCGTGTTCGTAAACCACTCCCAATGTTTTTCTAAGACGGTTGCGTTGTTAGCTTCTTCCGCGTTCTTGATAAGGTCGTCAACGATAATAATATCAGCACCAAAACCAGTCGCTGTACCTGTTGGACTTGTAGCCAAGTAGTTATTATAACCGCCTTCCAAACTCCACAAATTCATAGCTGCATCGCCATATTTAATATGTGTATCTGGAAAAATGTCGTTAAACACAACAACATCTTTATCTGCCTTCGTTTCCTGAATAGCATTTCTGACATTCTTTGAAAATACAGTTGATAACGTTTCGTTATACGAACCAGTCATTATCTTTTTATTGTTGTCGTTCCCAAGTAACCACTGGACAAACATACCTGCCGTCCTTGATTTTCCGTGTCTGGGCGGTTCGTTGATAATCAACACATTATGCTCGTTATCACTTAAAAAGCCTTGTAAGTCATTACAAAGCTCGACTAAGTATCTACGAGATGGTTTGTAGAAGTCGCTTGCCATCAAATGACAATAGTAAAAGAAATCGCGACGAGCTAACTCAAAACGTGCTTGTTGCCTGATTGCCGCTCTATCCATCCTCAATCAACTTCCTTAGCTCATCCGTTGTCAAGTCAGTAAATGGGTTGGCTTGGTTGATATTGACTTCACCATCATGTGTCACTGCTTGTTTTGTTCTAAAATCGTTGTCACGACGTTCTAAGTACCATTTTGACAAGTCTATATCCCCATCTTCAATCGCTTTCGATATATTAAGTTTTGCCCGTGTTTTAACACGTTCTTTCAACAACTCTTTTCGCTCGGAAAATTCAGGATGTTCCTTACAATATGCGTATAATGTATCAGGGTGAATATCGGCTAAAAGACAGGCTTCTCGGTCACTTAACCCTCGGATAAAAAAACTCTCTAATTTCCCGACCGTTGACTTTGTCATTTTTGTAGGTCTACCACGCTTTGTTTTCGCCAATATCATCACCTCCAATCAAAAATTAAAAAGCCACACTTCGTTGTGTGACTTTAGAATTGATACCGAGTTCGATTTCATAAGGAGCAATGACTGAAAAATTAAACATCTATCTCTTCTCGGTATCCGATAATACTATAATATCACATTTATCAGAGTTTTTTTCCGAGCATTTTCCGCTATTACTCCGATAAATTAACAACCAAACAACTCCCGCGGTATAATTCTGCAAATGCTAACAAGGCGCTTGAAATCATATCATAGTACTGGCTTTTCTCGTATCCAATCTCTTCCCGTATTTCAAAATGACTTTTAGGGTGCGCCATCAAATAGCGGTCATGTAGTATTTTTCTATGCATTGGGTCAAATAGGTGACTAACTGCATACTCAATCGCTTCAAGTTCTGCCTCTGCATCTATCCTGTTAATCGCCAATCGCTCGACCGGCCTGCTCGGATTTCCATTAGCTTGTCTTGGTTCAAATGTGTAGGTTGCAGTGACTTTCTGACCATCCACATCATTCGCTACTCTACGCCAGCGTGGGTACTCTTTCAGTTTTCGTTTTGCATTAGCTTTGGTTTTTTCTGTATTTATTTCAGGAAAAAAAGTCATCTGCACTTACCTTTCTGTGATATAATAGTTTTAGGTTTTTACTCACAGTCAGTACAAGTGTGCTGGCTTTTTTTATTTCTCCCACGGCATACGCTGATGCGAGTAATATGGGTATTTTAAGATTATCTTACCCCGCTTTGACAGCACTTGTGACTCATCTGGTACAGCCTCGTTAGCTCGTTTCCGCTCCCAGTCCATCCTGCGTGCTTGGTCGTGCAACTGATTAATCTTATCTATAAATTTTTCTTGCGGAGGCCTGCCACGCTTCCACGCAGAGACTGTGTGTTGGGAGATGCCTAGCTCATCCGCCACTGCTTGTTGTGACCAGCCCGTAACCTGTAGAATGTATTTGATTTTCTCTGCTACTGTCATAGGTCCTCCAACGCTACCCAGCTTATCAGTAGCACGCCTAGTTTTTTTAGTCATTGTTTACCTCTTTCTATTTGACTTCCTCCTTCATTTTGTATATACTTAGTATACACAAACAGGAGGACATATCATGAATACTGTTAAAACACGTAAAGTTGGTAATTCACTTGCCATCACCATCCCAAAAGAATTGAACGTTGATGAAGGCAAAGAATTTATTGTCTACAAGGGCATTGATGATGTCATCGTGCTTGCACCTAAAATCCCAAATCCATTTGATAGCATGGAACCGTTCGTCATGGACAACGACTTTGAAGGAGTGGTCTTACTTGACAATGAAGGATAAGTATATACCACAAAAACAAGACATCATCTGGATTGACTTTGACCCATCACTTGGAAAAGAAATCCAGAAACGCAGACCAGCTCTTGTCGTTTCCAGTCACAAGTACAGTCAGATGACAGGATTTGTTGCTGTCTGCCCCATCACTCACGGTGCAAAAGCTTTGGAAAGCCGTGGCTTATCTGTCCCTATCCTTTCTGATAAGGTAGACGGTGTGGTCAATCCAATGCAGCTCTATACTTTTGATTTCAGGGCACGAAACGCCAGCAAAATCACCCAGCTAGACACTTGGACTTTTCAAAAAGTCGTCCAACTTTACAACTACATTTTCGACTAGAGCCAAACGGCTCTTTTTCTTATATCACTCCACCTCTTTCGCAAATTGCCAAGCCCAAGGGAAGGTATCTTTTATCTCTGCTTCGGTCAATTCGTATCTAATTTTTGTGGTGTATTTTTTGTTGCAGAAATCATAATAACCTTCTTCTTCATCATAACCTAAATCTCCATAACGAATACCAGTAAGGTGTACATGATATAACTTTTCTTTCTCGACCTCGTAACCGTCTGACCAAGCTCTAACAAAGGCTTCTTCGTGGCACTCTAACCATTCAGCAGAATCCTTGTACCCATAAAAGTAGTCCATGGCATGAAACAACCCATACCCTTCTGTATCTTTGCAATATTCGATTTTATCAGCGATATGCTTCGGCACCACAACCTTCTGCGGTTCGTGGATTTGGGAGATGATTTCCTGAGCTTCATCCAAATCTATTACAAGTGCAGTTCTAAAAGAGTTATCCTCGTACTCCCAACTCTCAGCTTTCAATTTTAAAATCGCTTCTTGTTTATTCATTTGCTTCCTCCATCACTAATTCTGGCACTTTTTCGTTTATAAAATCGTAAAACGAAACATCCTTGAAATTATCTTTATTCCTCAAAAACCAAGGTAAGAAATTATGCAGTGCATTCTTCGCATCTTCTTCGTAAAATGCTATTGTTTCATTTTCGAATTTATCAGTCACGACTTCCAATATAAATGTATCAGGAACATCTGCTCCACCGCACGTCGGGCAGCCGTAGTAATCCTCGTCATAATATCCATCAGTGAACGAATTGTAAATATTTAATATATTGCAGTCTTTTAATTCAAAAATCACCATTCGCTTTCTCCTCCAACCAATTAAAGATTAATCCCATTTGATCCATAACAAGCTGGTCATTATCATACTTTTTGCTGATTTCCGCCATAGATACCACAACCCAGTTCCAGTATGCCTGTGTATTAAAACCAACTTCTTGCATCTTCTGGTTGCTGGCTCGCATCCATGCAGGCACTTCTTTTTCAAAAAATTCAATGTAATTCATCCAGCACCTCTACTTTGATATAAATACCGACTTGATCAGACCAAAACTTCTCGACAACCTCGCTGGCCACTTGGGCATCATCTTCCCAAAATCCAACTGCAGTCATACAGTCCTTTAGCAATTTCTGCAGATTATCTGTATCTGGCTTGGTCGTTTTGTACTGGCCATGCTTCGATTTCTTCGTCCGAGGAAATAACCATTTGACTGTCAGACGAATTGGACCCTGCAGCTTATCTGGAGGAACGTGCCTTGCCAACAATGCCTCATATTTTACTCTGGCATCTGCTAATTTTTCTGGCTCGTAAAATTGTGGCTTACCGTTGACCACTCGGACCTGTTTTTGCTGATGTGTCACAGTCGGTATTTTTTTCATCGGCAGGAAAAATTCAACCACCATATTTATTTTACCTTTCCATATTTTTTATCTTCGCGACTAAGTCCATGTCAGGGGACATGGTTACAGGGTTACATGGGGGAGTCTTAGGACCCCCATGTTCCTGTTCATGTACCCATGGACCATTAGGGACATTTCCTAAATTCTCTCTCTGAATAGAGAGAGAATTCTGTCCCTCAGTTTGTCCCTCGGACATTTTCGATTTTTTATCGAGTTTGTCCCTTTTTTGTCCCTAATTTTAGACAGGGACATTCTCGAATATTTTGTCTGTGTCCCTAATTTTAGACAGGGACATTCTCGAATAAGTCATTCGAGGACGTCCTCGATAAATTTTTGTCCCTGTCCGTGTCCCTCTGTCAGTTTATTTATGCATTTTCCGAATTATCCACAGGGTAAACTTCCCCTTTTTTAACTTCAAAATTCCCATTTTCTTTTATCCATCTGCGGATCGTTTTCTCACTAACTGGCTTGTCAGATTCGCTGAAATATTCAACTAACGAATCAAGTGTTACTGGTTCGATACCGTCGTTTAATGTGTTAATTGCTGTTTCAACTTGTTCTGCCTTATTCACTTTAGGCTTAGTTTTTTTCTTATCGAAGTTTTTCTTCCACGGAGAATTCTTTGAATTAGTATCATCTAGTTGAATATCAGCCAGCACACCAGATGTATCTACGTTATGCACTGGATAGCTGAACCACATGTTGACTGGTTTAAATTTGGCAAACTCCCGCAGCGTACCTTCCACACGCCAAGCGGTAGAAATTTCAACTGCGTGTACGACCTTGGCAATCTCGTCTGTATAGACCTTTCGGACTAAAACATCCTTGATGGCTCTTTCAAAGTGATCACGCATTTGCGCTCTACTTTCCAAATCATCCAGGCTGACACACTGTTGGTAGTAGCCCAAAGCGCGCTCTTGCAGAGCTCTTTGGTAAATACTACAGCTGGCTTTATCAGACCTCATCTTAATCAAGTCATCTGTCAGTTCTAGCTCCACCAAGTCAATCAGTGCATCTGGATCGCGAGCGAATACTCCCGAGCCACTGGCACGGTCCATGGACTTCTTGCCACCTTGGCTACCTTTAGAGTGGTGGTGGCAGTAAATCACACTACAACCAAGCTCGGTCGCTACCTTGTCAAATTGATTGGTAAAGTGTGCCATTTGGTCTGCACTGTTTTCGTCGCCCGTCAAGACCTTGTAAATTGGGTCGATGATGACAGCTATGTAGTCCTTTTTCAAGGCCCTACGGATGAGCTTCGGTGCTAGCTTGTCCATTGGGACGGTCTTACCACGTAAGTTCCAGATATCAATGTTTTGGATATTGTTAGCTGGCACACCCATAGCCGTATAGACATCCTTAAAGCGATGTAAGGCTGACGGTCTATCCAGCTCCAGATTGACATAGAGGACCTTACCTTTGGTACACTCCCAGCCAAGCCACTTGATACCCTCTGCAATGGCAATTGAGAGCTCAATCAAAGCAAACGACTTTCCAGCTTTTGACGGTCCTGCCATGAGTAGCTTGTGCCCCTGTCTGAGTACACCTTTGATAAGTTCTGGTGCCAAGGCTGGCATATTCTCCCAAGAGTCTGCTAGTCCTTCTGGATCTGGCAGGTCATCGTTCAAATCCTCAATCCATTGATACCATTCTTCGTAGTTGGTCTTACCGATGTTAGTATCAATCAAAAACTGCTTCTTGCCGTTTCGCATGATGCCAGGCATCCGTGACAGTCGGCTAGGGTTACGATTCTGGGTATCGATGTCCAGTCCGTTCTTCTTGCATATTTGGTAAATGTAGTCCACCCGCTTGCGGTACTCTTGATAATCTCTGGCATCTACCTTGACGATAGCGTGCAGGGATTTCTTCCCACTGTGGACCAAGGCAGCAATTGGCAATTCCAACTCTTTAAATAAAGCATACTGCTTGCCCAATTCCATGCTGTCGGATTCAACCAAGGCATAGCGGAAGTCAGTCACATTGTCATTCTTGACGCCTTTCCCATCCAGCGGGTTGAAACGAATCCAGGCCCCGGCTTCTTCCTTGTAGTCACCAAAGACCGCTCCAATATCACCGTTACACCCCTGCAAAAGTTGAATCAATTCACCAGCCGTCCTATCGAACGCACCTTGTGTAGGTTTGTATATCGGCCCATTATCAGTATCTATCTGATAGGTCTGTGTGACATAGCCAACGTTATCCGTGCTATTGAAGATTGTTTCCAAGTAAGTAATCAATTCCTGAACTGGCGCCCAGTTAAGAGGCTCACGAATCTCTTTTGATTCCACCCAGTTCTTGTCAACAATCTTATAATCACGGTCGATTGTGTCATTCCAGCCCAATTCATGGGCATCATCGGTCATTTTAAATTCAGACACCCAGCCATTGTCTTTGGCCATTTGGGTGATAGTTGCCCCAGTTACTGCGCCAAGACTACCACCTTGGAATGTATCCCACTTCTTGAAACATTCTCCACGCTTATATCTAACTGGGTCTTTTTGCGACCACACATCCCAATCCATTGCTGTGTAGCCCTCTTGCTTGAGAGCCATCCCTACATTAACCCAGTCTTGATATGACAGAGTGGCTGGGTTAATGTAATCAAGTAACGGGATGAGGTCAAATTCTCTTTCTGTCATTTACTCTCCTATCCTGGTTGATATTCTCGCGGACGGATACCTGCAGGGCATCTCCACCCAGCTGCTGCTATCCGGTCAATCATGGACCTAGCTTGGTCAAATTGCCACATCCCGACATTTCGAAAACCATAGCGTTCCAGTAGTCTGATCTGCTTCGGTGTAGTCAATCCTTCATCGCGACGTTTAGCTAATCGGTCAAGTAATTTAGCTGCTTTACCAGCATTCCCAATCTCGTCAGTAAATATGCCAAATTTTTCCAAAGCCTGCTTCTGCTTGTCAGATACTGGCGACTGCTCCCAACCAAATTCCGGCACATAGTCCACCAAATCTTCCGCATGGATTGACATTTCAAATTGCAACGGATCTACCAGCTTACGCTTGCGTTTCCGCATTTCTTCCAGCTGCTTAGCCAACGCTTCTTCACGCTGAGCCACAACATCTTCTGCCGATTTGACTTCTAGCTCCTCAATGTCAAAGAGGGCTCCAGCTTCTTCTTCCATGTTCTCAACCATCTTCTTGGCTACTTCTTCTGTGCCTGCGATAAGATGTGCAGGTCGACAAAGTTCGTGTCGCTCTGTGTGCCACAGAAAATCCAATAGCAATAGATTTTCTTTGCCTGGGAATAAGCGAGTGCCACGTCCCACCATTTGGCTATACAGGGCCCGTATCTTAGTCGGTCTAAGTACGACTACACAATCAACTGACGGGCAGTCCCAGCCCTCTGTCAAAAGCATTGAGTTACAAAGTACGTTGTACTTATCCTTGTCAAAGTCTTCCAAGACTTCTGCACGGTCCTTGGATTCTCCGTTGACTTCGGCAGCTCGAAAACCTTTAGCGTTTAGGATGTCACGGAACTTTTGTGATGTCTTAACCAAGGGCAGAAACACTACAGTCTTACGGTCCGCACATTGTTTGACCATTTCGTCAGCTATCTGCTCAAGGTATGGATCTAATGCAGTACCAAGGTCGCTCGCTTTAAAATCACCAGACTGCATAGACACACTTGATAGGTCCAAGGTCAAGGGAATCGTTACGGCAGTAATCTTGGATAGATAGCTGGATTTGATAGCTTGTACCAAGGAATACTCATAAGCCAAACTGTCAAAATATTGCCCTAGATTTCGCTTATCGCCCCTGTCTGGTGTAGCAGTAACGCCCAAGACGTTACTGTCATCAAAGTGTTGTAAGACACGCTGGTAGCCGTCTGAGATAGCATGGTGGGCTTCATCAATGATAATTGTGTCAAAATAATTCGGTGGAAATTGACTCAATCGCTTCTCGCGTTGCAGGGTCTGAACCGACCCGACCACAACCCGAAACCATGAGCCTATAGAGGTACTTTCTGCTTTTTCTAAAGCCGTGCCCAGCCCAGTAGCAGTCATTAATTTATCAGAGGCTTGTTCCAGCAATTCTGACCTATGAGCAAGGACGAGCACACGCTCGCCCATACGCACACGGTCTTCAATGATTTTGGAAAAGACAATCGTTTTGCCACATCCTGTTGGCAAGACCAATAATGTCCGTTTGCGTCCTGATTGCCATTCCTGCTGAACTGCATCACGAGCCTCCTCTTGATAATCTCGTAGTTGCATCTATACCTCCCTAGAATCCTGCGAAGCCACCTTGAGCAGATTGTGTTGGCTGTGGTTGTTGATAAGCAGGCTGTTGAGGCTGACCAGCGTTCAATACTTTCGACCAATCAACATCATCTGTATAGATCATAGACTTGATGTTATCAAATTCCTGGTCTGCATATTGCCCAGTTCCTTTGCGTTTGTTCACACGGCACACACCTTTAGCGCCAATAACGTTCCAGTTCATTTTCAATGGCTCACCATGCTTCTTCTGGCCAATCGCGCCGAAGAATGCTGATAACATTCCTTCTGTTGAGGTATGCAGGAACAGATTATGCTTCAGTTGTGCTGTACCTTCAGCAGTTTCAATTTCAATAGAGACAACTGCTTTGTTACATGCAGGTAGCTTCCCTGGATTTTGAGGATTAGGTGTGTGACGTGTTCGTTCGATACCTGTTACTGTAAATTGATAGTCGCCGGGCGTAAGCGTGACGAACCCGCCACCATCTTGGGTAATCTCATCTTCCCATCCAAGTTCACGTTCTGGCTGATTGTATTGTTGTGTCATTCTGATATTCTCCTTTGATTAAGCTAAAATTGTGATGTTGTCTTGTTCGCCTAACTTGGACTTCAAGTAGTCGGCAATGTTATTGATGGCATCCAGTTTCCACTTGCCTCCATCAGCTTCAAACAAAGCCATATAGCCTGCTTTGTTGATGCGATAGATAAACTGGCTGGCAGGCTGTTCCACTTCAGCAAATGTCCGATATGGTCGCAAGGTAACAGGGTTTGGTGCTTTAGCTTGACCTAAGCTAGCCACACCAGTTTTGATTGTCGCAGTTTGGCTTACTCCGTTATCAACGATTTCTGTGCCGTTGTCAATCTTCAATGCACTGGCAAATTCAAGGACTGTACCGCGGTCTTCTGCGTCTGCAAATTTAGACTGCAACATGATGTTAAAGTCAGATGCTTCTTCATATCGCCCGAAATGGATGTCCGGTGTCATTGATTCAACATTGACCAATCTTGCCCGATTTGCATCTTTGTCCAATTCTTCGTAGACAACTACTTCTTTTGGACTTTCAACGACAACCAGGACACGTTTATTCGCCAACTGGTCCAAGTCAGTATTTAGATAGTCTACTAGGCTACCTAATGTGTTTAGAAAAAGTTGTGGCGGAATTGGTCTGGCATCTAACTCACGCAATGAATGGATGTTTCCGTCATAGTAGAGCTTGCCATTGCTTGCTGCAATAATTTTTTCTTCTTTGTTTGCTAACTCAACTGCATACTCCAACGCATCTTTGATATTTTCTGTCATTCTAGTTACCTACTTTCTTCTTGTTAAAATCAATCACTTCAGCGTTGATACTTTTTTCAATTTCTTCTACTGGTTGCCCAATGTCTGTACGAAGCTGTGCCTTATCGTCAAAATACATTTGCCCCGGCATGTTGCTCTTAAGCTCGTTGGCATAAGTCTTACCGTCTTTCTTGCCGACAAGCACTGTAGTCGCAACTCCAGTCTGTGGAGCAAGCGTGGATTTAACATCCATGCTTGTACTGACTACTTCGCGACTATCATCAGCCTTCATGGTTAGCGTGATGACTAGCTTACGAGCAACCTTGCTATCAGTATTTGGATCAAGGATATTGTCAAAAACCTTCTCTAATTCCTTGTCAACCTTTTCCTGCAATCCGCCCTCACCGAGAGCAGATAAGTCCAACTTAATTGTTTTATCCATTTAGCTTTAACCTCGCTATCATTTCTAAGACCCAAAACGGCCTGAATCTAGTTACCTTCGACTGTAAAGGGCATCTCTGGATTAGTCCGCACCTTGGTATTGATAACGTTCAACACCTTATCCCAGACAGTCACCATGTACTCCCAATAGCCTGCATCAATCGCCTCAACCTGTGTTCCCAGCGGATAGATACCATTGACATAGGTAGCTTGCAAGACCTCGTCCTGCGTGACCTTACTACCAATCATCAAATCACGTAGACTTTGCGGGATTAGCGGACTGATGTCCGATGTCGGTGCTGGCTGAGTTGGTTGTGTAGGTACCACTTCTTGAACCTGTTCTTGTACTACGTGTGCGGGTTCATGTGCAGGTTGTTCTTGTACTGATGTTGGTTGAGCTTGCGTTTGTGTCGCAAAGATGTGCGCAATCCCAGCAAAGTCCATAGGCAATTCTTCTGGCAAGTTATGACGATTCTTTGCATCCCAGCTCGGTGAATGAGTGGTTTGCATCACACGCTGACCCCCTTGCACCTTCTGCTTCTTGGTCTTGTCATCTGTGATGATGAATGTTTTGTAGTTGAGGAATAGGACCATATCAGCCCATTCCTTTACCTTGGCAGATACGTTGGTTTCAGTCTTCTTGTTGCTCAACTTGAGCTCATAGCGGTCGTAGCTACCTAATTCATCCGGTTTGGTAAATTTCTTTACCTGGGCATGAGCAGTCAGCACCACATTGATACCGAGCTCGACAAGCTCCTGCAATCTGTCCAATAGCCGTCCAATCTCTTCTATGAGGTAGGTATACCCTGCACCCCAACCAAAGTCTTCGATACCGCTCTTGTTGTGCTGAGCACAGATGTATTGCAAGGCCAAGGCTTCTGCCCAGTCGATTGTGTCAATTACCAAAGTCTGGCAGATTGTTGGGTTAGCCTTGACAAATGCGATGTGATTCATGAGCATAGTCCAGCTTGTCGGCTTGTCAGCCCGAGCCACATCCATGTTATCTGTAGAGCCTTCCGTGTCAATAAAGAGCGGATTGGGAAATTGAGCTGCTAGACTAGACTTGCCAATCCCCTCTGGGCCATAGATGACCACACGTTGGGCCCGTGCCCGTTTACCTTTTGTAATTTGCATATGTTAATTCCTTTCGTTAATATTTTTATTAAGTGCTATAAATTCAAGTTTTATTTTAGCTAGATTACTGACAGCTTCCACACTAGCTTGATAATTTGGATCTACCCATTTTGTAGCATTATCTAGTCGTTTAATGGCTTCAATCCAAGTCTGTGATTCATTAGAAGCCATAACAACAATTTCATTTGATAAATCCTGAATCTTTTGCACAAGTAATTTTTGAATAGGGTCACTTTTTGAATTTTGAATTTCTTGTTTTATACGCCGTTTTTCATGTTCTGGTAGCATCGTTTTTCCTTTCTAAAATCCTCCTTCCCAAGCTGGTTTGGCTTGGACTTGTTGATGTTGTTCATTTTCTAACGAGTAGCCGTCTTCGATGATGATTGAGCACTCATCTCCAGTCGATACCCGTGTCGCGATAGCCTGCAAGCCCTCACGTTTCAGCCATTCGCCAAACTCCTGTAATGTGACTTGGTCCATTTGCTCCAACTTGTCGATGAGTACAAAGCCACATTCTGGCTTGAGTTTACGTACAATAGCAGTGGCAACTTGCAGTTGCTGGCTACCACTCATGTTGTCCCAGCGTTGACCAAGATATAGCAATTCACCGTCATCAACTGACAGACCTTCCAACGGCAAGTCAGCGTTGGTAAGTAGGTCACGTTTTTGTTTGCGGACATCTTCGATTTCAACCGACAAGGCATTGTACTGCTGACGAATTTCTTTAGCATCTTCCTCGGCTTTATCCTTGTCCAGATTAGCCCGTACCTTTCGGTTAATGTCATTAATCTGCTGGATATTCGCTTCGATTTCAGCAGTTGATTCATCGTGCAGATCCAAAGCATCTGTTTTAGCAATTGCCAAATCTTTCTTGTGCTGGTCCCGTTCATCAATTGCCTTGGCCAGCTCTGCCTGCAATCGCGATACCTTATCCTCTGCATTGTCATACTGCAACTGGATTGTATC
Source organism: Streptococcus suis (assembly GCF_024509525.1). Classification (GTDB taxonomy): domain Bacteria; phylum Bacillota; class Bacilli; order Lactobacillales; family Streptococcaceae; genus Streptococcus; species Streptococcus suis_AC. The sequence goes on along the minus strand of NZ_JAMWEM010000003.1, from coordinate 210,294 downwards.
CACATTTTGACGCTTGCGGGCATTCTCGCCATTCTTGGCTAAGATTGCTTGTTGTTGCTGGATAAGCTCTGCAATGCTGACTAGCTCTTTAGGAGCTTCTGGATAGAATTCCTGCTCCTTGGCAAACTTCTCCTTCTGGTCAGCTATCACACCGATAGCATGACGGTTATTATAGAGCTCTTTTTCCTTGAGTTCCAACTCTGCCAGTTGGTTGCCAACACCGATAATCTGCAAAAGCGTTTCAGCTTTTTCATTTGGTGTGCTGTCCATAAATTTAGGCAGATTGATAGCGAGTTCTTCCACAAAGCTATCCAGCAGCTTCTGACCACCTTTCTGACCATTAGGATCAATAACCTTTAGACTGGCATTCTTACCCTTACGCTCAACAATCAAGCCATTAGACATCACGATTTTAAGTGTCGGTGGTACCTGCGAGCCCTCACGCTGAGCTTGACTAGGCTTGTACTTATTGCCACCAAGAGCCCAAGCAATTGCATCTAGCACACTTGTCTTCCCTTGATTGTTATTGCCACCCACAATAGTCAGACCAGTTGCAGACGGCTCGATTTTAACCGCCTTGATACGCTTGACATTTTCAATTTCAAGTCTGTTAATTGTTACTGTCATAATTTCCTCCAATTATTAATCGACTTTCTTTGACAACTTTTTCTGTGCTGATAACCTCAGCGTGGTTCAATGCATACAGTAATAACGATGTTGATACTGTTGCGATAGTCAAATCACATTCGTTGGCAATTTCTACGATTTGGTCGTAGGCTTCCTTGCTGCAACGTACATGATGATATGTTGTCTTAGCTTCTTTCTTTACTTCCATTTTCATACCTTTCAATTATTCTTCTCAACCGTACAACTTCATCGCTCAACCGCTGGTTATCCCTGCGGTACATCATTCGCTCTTGAGACAACTGAGCCGCCATTGCTAGAAGCATGGCATTTTCTTCTTCCAGTCGCTCTACCGAAGATGGAAGCACTCGCTTATTATCAGGCTCTACAAGCCATTTAAGCCACTGATCAAGCCATTTTCGCATACCGTGCTATCTCCTTATCTACCTGCTGTCCATTGCGCTTCAGGCTATTTCTCGCAGACTCCTTCTGACAAGTCTTATAGTACCGTTCAGCCTGCGCCCACGTTTCATATCTAAGCGTCTCCAACTCCATCTCACGGAGCAAGGCTATTTCCCTACGCTTACGCTCCTTCTCAGTCTTCCGTTGTTCTACCACAGCCACTACCGCACACGGCAGACTAAACATCGCAAACACCGTCATGCTCGTTAAAATTGCTTCTGTCATAATAACCTCCAATTTTCTTTCATCCACTCGACCACGGCATCTCGCGGAAATCGAGGGTGCGACCCTTTCTTGTCTATTCTTGGAAAATCCTTTAAGTGTGACACCCTCTGGAATTCCATCTCATTTGCAATACCTAGCAACTTCTTACACTGCGTGCTGTTGAGTAGCAAGGGCATTGCTAGTTCTATGTTAAACACCTCAAACACTTCTACCAGCCTAACTTTTAGTTGACTGATAAAGCGTGATATGAGGCTTTCAGCAATGTCATCCATCTTGTCAAACCTCGCTTTCGTGTGTTATAATTTAAGTGTAATTTTTTGTAAGCCACTGTTCCCGCAGTGGTTTTTTTTGCGCAATAATTTGCTATAATGAAAATAAAAACGATTGGAGAAATAGTGTATGTTAAACTTTCAATTACCTAATACTAATGAATGGTTCTACTTTTATGGTTGTTCTGAAACAGCTTATCCACTTGTAATGCTCAACCTTCCTAGCATAGCGAATAGCATTTTCCCTGGAATAACAAAGAAGAAACTATATGTAGTTGATGCAGGTATCGTTGGAGCTCCAGTCGCGTTCCCGGATAATGATATTATCTTTTTATCAACTGAGGGTTCTGAGTTATATGCCAGAAATGTCTATCAAGTAGCACATGAATTGTGTCACTTTTATATAAATTCAAGCCAGAAGCAACGAACTATGTTTTGGTTTGAAGAAGTCATTTGTGAGGTTGCATCTCATTATTTTTTAGAAGAATATTCAAAGCAAAATATATGGGACGAAAACTCAAAAAGCATCTCCTACTTACAATATAGTGAGGTTACTCTACTTGAAGTTGAAGTCTTCAACCATAAAAGATTGGTAAAATATCAATCTGATGAAATAAATCATCTTATACAAAATCCTATCGATCGCCCTAAAAATAGATACTTAGCAACGCTATTACTACCCATTTTTAAAGCATTTCCAAGCTTATTTGCTGAATTACCAAAATTAGCAAATCTGTATGGAATCCCTGATTTTGAGATATTTTTAAAAGCATGGCATGATGCTGTGTCTCCAGAAAATAAGTTAGCAGTTAATAAGGTAATCGACATCTTTTATTGAATACCACGATTTCCACTGGGGATCTCAATAGTCGGTAAGCCTAGCGCCAATCGCTCTTCATTGTTCAGCGCTCTTGAGCCAACAGCCCCTTTCGCTGAGCCAATCCCATAGTCTACGATACCTTTGCCTTCTGAAAGTGCTTTGCTGATTAAATCTATAACTTCTTTTTTATCTGTTTCTGTAAGATGTGGATATAACTGTTCTTCAAGTCTATCCACCTTCTCCGCAATATAGGCCACAGTCCTCAGTATTTCATTGAGGGCTGTTCTTTCTAGTTCGTTCATCCCTTTCTCCTTTCCATAAATAGCAGAGCTGTACCGCCCTACTCCTCTCTCAACTTCTCCGCCAGCACCAACCGCACATAAGCCGCCATCGACAGCCCCAGACGCTGGCACTCCACCCCCAACCGCTTCTTCATCTCAACCGACAAAGACACATGTATAGACGTCATGGTCACCCCTCCTTCCACCTGTTAGTTAAAGTTCTTGAAGAAGTCAAGAACTTTTTATACAAGTATTGTATAAAGTTTGACCAAAGACTGACCATTGGGGAAATAGCAGAGCTGTTATCTCTATTTGAGATATTATTCTTTAAAAGAATAATCTCATAACGAGATATTACCAACTAAAGAATAAGTCAGTTTCTGACATTCCAAATTCTTTTGAGATGATAGCCATCTCATAATCTTGAAACGGGAACTGACCTTTTTCTTTCAACTCATACTGCCTACGATTTTTCAGACCAATCAAATCAGCCATATACAGAGTTGTTAGCTCACGCTTTTTCCGCTCTTCTCTTAATCTTTTTTTAGGAAGTAAAAATCGTGAACGTACTTTTTCTTTATTTGTCAATAACCATCACTCCTTTCTATGTAAATAGACCAATCAGCCACCAAATCAAGCCAACCAGCCCGACCAGTGCTAACAGATTAAGCAACAATCCACCCTTGATAGAGATAGTCGTCTTTGCCCTGCCATCCTGACTGACAAAGGTCTTTTCATAACTACCAAAGAGAATTTTTTTCCAACTCATAAGATACTCCTTGCAGGAAGTACAGCCAATTGCTATAATAGACCTACACCCTCCTAAGAGGGAGGGGCTTTCGCCCCTGCACTGACTACCAGTCAATGCTGTAGTGGAATTTAAGTCTAAACCCTAGGAAATGAATTTCGAAGTCGATTTCCCAGTGCTTAGGCTTTTTTTCGTGTCTTGCCATTGGCTGTACCTCCTGTTTTTTTAGTTTTGGTGGGGTTAATTCCTTAACCTTGACTATATTATATCTCATTATGCGATATTTGTCAATAACTTTTTATCACTTTTTGAGATTTTTTTGTTTATTTTTTTATCTCATTGCGTTATAATATAGTAAAAAGGAGCAAGAACAATGAAAAACATACTTGGTAATTCCATTAGAGAATTAAGAAAATCCAAAAAAATGACGCAAGTTGAACTTGCTAAAAAAACTGGTTATAAACAAAATACGATTTCAAATCATGAAAACGGAAATAGGCAATTAGATGAGCAGGACATTTTAAAATATGCCAAAGCTCTTGAAGTTGAACCTCAAGTATTGTTCGACTTATCAAGAACCCCCACACAAGCCCCTAACAGCCTCATAGAGCAGATTTCGGACAAGGTAGTGCAATTAACCGAACCAAACCAGAAAAACGTGCTACGCTACTCTAGCGACCTCCTAGATAAACAAAATACAGTAACATACAGTAAGAATACAGTAAACGAACTGCAAGCCACTTACCACACCTACAACTACTACGACCAACCCGCTTCCGCTGGCACAGGTCAGTATCTGAATGATGTAAAGGTCGAGACTATCGAATTACCTATTGAAGTGGACGCTGACTTCGTTGTCCCTATCTACGGAGACTCCATGGAACCAGAATACCACTCAGGCGATTATGTATTCGTCAAACTATCTGTAGACCTATCTGACGGCGACATCGGAGTATTTGCCTATAACGGCGACGCCTACATCAAGCAACTCCGTATCACAGACCAAGGCGCCTACCTCCACAGCCTGAACCCAGACTATGACAACATCCCCATCACAGCAGACACCGACTTCCGAACCATCGGCGAAGTCGTGGAGGTGTATAGGGAGAGGTAGATACAATCTAAAATAGAAAAGTATCTTTTTAGGAACATTTTCGTTTGACAAATATTCGCTAATGTTTTATCATATACTTATGATTAAGACTTAGCAACGCTTGCACCTTGCAGCGTACCAGTGCTAAGTCGTTTTTTGTTTTATAAGGAGCAACCATGAAGCAAGGTAAGACAATTGATGAACAGCTAAGTCAATTGAAAAAACGTGGATTAGATATACCGGACTATCAGAAAGCTTATAGAACCCTTCAAAATGTCAATTATTATACAATTACAGGCTATCTATTTCCCTTCAAAGATAAGGATACGGGACATTATCACCCTGGTACATCCATAGAATTGGCTATCAACCGATATTACTTTGACAGTGAGATGAGAACGATTTTGATGTCCCTCATATCTGAAGCAGAGGAAATGCTAAAAACACGCATAGCATACAACATCGCAGTCCATCACAAAGACGACCCACTTATTTATACAGATGTTAACTATTGGAAATCATCAAAAGATCATCAACGCTTCATGACCGACTTCCAAAAAAGCATTGCCAATAATAGCGAAGTTTTGTTCGTTAAGCATCATATCAATAAGTATCGAGGACAATTTCCAATCTGGGTAGCTGTGAATTTACTGACACTTGGAAATCTAAAGTATCTCTATAGAAATATCCCTAGCAGAGATAGGAAAAATATCAGCAAAGAACTGAATCTCTCTCCTGGTACTTTGGATAGCTGGATTGATAACCTAAGAATACTAAGAAATAAAATTGCTCATAATATGAGACTCTATGGAGTTTCATTCATCAATACCCCTCGCTGGGAAAAGCACCACACAAAACGTCACAATACAAATAAACTGTTTGTTCATGTTTTGATGCTAAGAAACCTCTTAGAAGAATCCCCAGCTTGGGAAACAAATAGAGCTAAATTAGTTGAGATTATGAATAGATATAGCGATAAGATTCAACCAATTGACCTAGGTTTTCCGGATAATTGGCTTGATTTGCTTAACTAACAAAAAATCCCCACACTCTCCGCCGGCAAGCTTGAGTGTAGGGTAATTCCGTATAGTAAAAACCTGCTTAGTAGTAGGTCTCTTTACTATACCCATTTTATCAAATTAGAAAGGGTAAATCAATGGCATATTTTAGAAAAAGAGATAACGGATGGGAATACCGTATCAGCTATAAAGCCCCAGACGGCTCATATAAGCAAAAATCAAAGTCCGGCTACCGAACTAAGTCTGAAGCAGTTCAGGCCGCTTCACAAGCTGAAATTGAGCTGTCTAGTGGCATTGTGGAAGATAAGAACATTACCCTTGCGGAATACTTTGAAAAATGGATGGAAATCCATAAGAAACCACACGTCGACCCAGAAACCTATCGGAAATATGAATTTAATCTAAAAATCATCAAAGAGTATTACAATAATACTAAGCTATCCAAAATCACGGCAACCATGCACCAGGAAGTCCTTAATAAGCTAGCAGATAGATATGTCAGATATACGGTCAAACTGTTTAATTCGCATATTAGATCGGCAATAAAAGTTGCCTTACACCAAGGAACATTAAAAAAAGACTTTACACAATTGGCAAAAGTTTTTTCAAACGTCGAATCTAAGGATGAAAGCGAAAAATACTTGGAGCTAAATGGATATAGAAATCTCTTGTTAGATGTCAGGCAGTCCATCAATCATCAGAGCCACTTCTTTATTTATACAATAGGTAAAACCGGACTACGCTTTTCAGAAGCGACTGGGCTCTCTAAATTCACCGTAGACCGTCAAAACATGTGCCTACATATCCGAAAAACTTACAAAGTCTATGGCAAAAAGAAAGGTTGGGGACCTACTAAAAATCCTCAATCAGAACGAGACGTACCGATTGACCGCGAGTGGCTAGAAGCTTACGATGAATACATGGAAGTTGGCTATATTGATAATCCAGAAAAACGATTATTTACCAAGGTATCCAGTACCGCAGCTAACAAAGCACTACAAAAGAAAACTAGACCTACTTTTACCATACATGGTCTTAGGCATACCTACGTTAGCTTTTTGATCTACAACGACCTAGATGTTGTAACGATATCGAAATTAGTTGGCCACAAAGATACAACGGAAACATTAAAAACATACGCTCACCTTTTCGAGGAAAAACAAACCCAAAATTTTGATAAAGTTAGAAATCTTTTTGAAAAATTTGGGGCAGATTTGGGGCAAACATAACAAAAACCCTTGATGCACAAGGGTTTTTAGCTTATTTTTATCCACCCTGAGGGAATCGAACCCCCATCTCAAGAACCGGAATCTTACGTGATATCCATTACACTAAGGGTGGAAAGGAAAAACTTGCACGAGGCAAGTTTTACTCGAATTACAATTCAATATCGCCGAAAAGATCAGCCATTGAGAATCCAGATTGAGTTTCTGGCAATTCGAAGTCACGTTTTTCTTCACGTTTTTGGCGACGCGGACGTGGTGTACGTTTTTCTTCGCCTTCAGCTGCTGCTGGACGCTCTTCCAAAGCTTTGATAGAAAGTGATACACGCTCGTCTGCTGCGTTCACTTCAAGAACTTTAACAGTCACATCTTGACCAACAGTCAACGCATCTTTTGGATTTTCAACACGTTTGTGTGAAATTTGTGAGATGTGTACCAAACCATCGATACCTGGCAATACTTCAACGAAAGCACCGAAGTCAGTCAAGCGTTTTACTTTACCTTCGATAACATCGCCAGCTGCCAATTTTTGCTCAACGCCATCCCATGGACCAGGTTGTGTCGCTTTCAATGACAATGATACGCGACCTTCTTCTTCATCAAGCGCAAGAACTTTTACTTCAACTTCTTCACCTACAGTTACAACTGATTTAGGAGAAACGTTGCGCTCATGTGACAATTCAGTCAAGTGAACTAATCCGTCAACACCACCAAGGTCGATGAAAGCACCGAAGCTAGTGATACGTGCAACAGTACCAGTTACAACTTCACCTACTGACAATTTACCGAATACTTCTGCACGAGCTGCTGCCGCTGATTCTTCAACAACATCACGACGTGACAAGATGAAGCGGTTTTCAGCTGGATCAACTTCTTTGATTTTTGCATCAAATTCTTGACCAACAAAACGCTCAGTGTTACGAGTAAAACGGCTGTCGATCATTGAAGCTGGAATGAATCCACGAAGTCCCTCAACCTCAACTGAAAGACCACCTTTAACGGCACGAGTTACTTTAACTGGTACCACTTCGCCTTCACGACCAACCAATTTGTCCCAAGCCTTGCGTGCTTCAAGACGTTTCTTAGAAACAAGGTAAGTTACTGTATCTGTATCTTTACCTACAACTTGGCGAAGTACAAGTAATTCAAGAGTTTCGCCAACTTTAACGAGTTCGTTGATATCAGCGTCACGGTCGTTTGTCAACTCACGAAGAGTTAACACACCTTCAACACCAGTACCAGAGATAGCTACGTTTGCTTGACCAGCATCAACTGTCAAGACCTCAGCAGTTACCACATCACCAGGTGCTACTTCATTCACACTGTTCAACAAATCTTCAAATTCGTTCATTATAAATAAACCTCCGACAATCAGGTCTCTCGACCCAACATAAAATATATTTTATTAAGGCACACGCAAGGACAAACAACAATATGACATCTTTGACGAACTAGAGTTTTCTCTAGTACCTTGACTGGGGTAGCTGGATTCGAACCAACGAATGAGGGAGTCAAAGTCCCTTGCCTTACCGCTTGGCGATACCCCAAAAAGAGATACAATTCATTTATTTACTAATCACAAGAAATTGAACTCGAGATTCATTTCTTAGGAAAATAGATAGCCTTCCTTGAGTGTAAACACTCAGCATCAGCCACCTAATTTTCTACAGAAATTTCTGGTAAACCAGAACATCTCTCGTATCTTAAATGAACTCGGGCTAAACGCTGTGTAAAAAAGATCGCTTTCCTTGTGTCTTATGACACGGTGTCAATCGCCTAATTTCACTGAACGTTTTTAACGGCTTCGTATCTTCGTTGAACACGGACTAAAATCCTAGTGAAAGAGACAAACTTCCTTATATGTTTAGCATACTGCGTCAGCTTCCTATTTTCATACGGATTTCTTAACGTCCTTTGTATCCTGTTCAATGGAAAGAGAGGGATTCGAACCCCCGAACCCGAAGGAGCGGATTTACAGTCCGCCGCGTTTAGCCTCTTCGCTATCTTTCCACAGCATCAACAGTCACTATTCTACCATAAAAAAGTGACTATTTCAAGGACTTAATTGCTTAAATTGTAACTTTCAATGACATTTTCGACTGCTTGTTCCAATTTTTTGTACAAACTTTCGGTATTTCCATTTTTTAAGACGGCAAATTGGTCATCTGCTAGCTCTGCGATTTCTCCGATTGTCTTCTTGCCAATGCTAAGACGGTAGCCTGAGAACTCTTGTCCACCAACGCTTACCTTGCTATCTTCAATCTGAATTTCAATTTTCTTATCTTTTTTTGCCATGTTTCTGTCCTTTCCTTGTTCACGTTTTCCATTTTACAAAAAAAGCACAGAGCTTGCAAGTGCAAGCTCTGTTAGTCAACCGATACAATCCAGCCTTCTGGTGCTTCAATATCACCGAACTGGATGCCTGTTAATTCTTCGTAGAGTTTTCGGGTCACTGGACCGACTTCCTTTTCACTATGGAAAACATGGAATTTATCTGCGACTTGAATCCCTCCGATTGGAGAAATAACAGCTGCCGTTCCGCAGGCTCCCGCTTCAACAAACTGATCTAATTCTTCGACAAGGACTTCACGCTCCACTGCCTTCATACCCAGACGATGCTCTGCCAAATACAGGAGAGAATACTTGGTAATAGACGGTAAGATTGATGGTGAAATCGGTGTGACAAACTCGTTATCAGCTGTGATACCAAAGAAATTAGCAGACCCTACTTCTTCAATCTTGGTATGGGTAGCTGGATCCAGGTAGATGACATCTGAGAAGCCCTGCTTTTTGGCATATTGACCCGGTAAAAGCGACGCCGCGTAGTTACCGCCAACCTTGGCTGCCCCAGTTCCGTTAGGTGCTGCTCGGTCGTACTTGTCTTGGATGAGGAAGTTAGTCGGAGCCAGACCGCCTTTGAAGTAGTTGCCAACTGGCATAGCAAAAACGGTGAAGATGTATTCATCCGCTGGCTTTACGCCGATGATATCGCCAACACCAATCAGGAGTGGGCGAAGGTAGAGGGTTCCACCAGTCCCATAGGGAGGAACATAGTCAGCATTGGCTTTGACCACATCTTTGCAGGCCTTGATGAAAAGGTCCGTCGGAACAGGCGCCATGAGTAAACGCTCTGCTGTTCGTTGTAACCGCTCTGCGTTTTGGTCTGGACGGAAGAGTTGGAGTTTTCCCTCCTTGGTGCGATAGGCTTTAAGCCCCTCAAAGGCTTGTTGCCCGTAGTGAAGGGCTGGTGAACTTTCTGAGATGTGGATTTCTGCATCTTCGGTCAGCTGCCCTTCAGACCATTGGCCGTTTTTGAAATGAGCGATAAAGCGGTAAGGTAATTTCATGTAGGAAAAACCAAGGTTTTCCCAGTCGATATTCACTGTCATAAAGTTTCTCCAAATTCATTTTTTATTATTTTACTACTTTTGAAAGTGATTTTCAATTAAAAATTCAGAAAATTTTGTTAATATAAGAAAAACCCGCCAAAGCGAGTTTTCTTTGCTATTGAATCCAAGCAAATAACACTTCCTCATCGGAAATGGTATCCGAAATGAAGCTACCGTTGCTAGTGCGTTCAGACAGGCTAAGCTGGGTCACATCAACCTCATAGAGTTTGCCACTTTTGGACTGCACATGAAGAACTTGGCTAGTCGTTTCATCTTCATTTGCCATGCTAAATAGGTCGAAATCACCCTGGTCCGTCAAGACTGGACCCGCCGCAAAGACACGATGAGGCTTAGCCTTGAGTTCACGAAGGACCTGCAAACCACGCTTGGCACGGCTAGTTACAGGGATTTCCTCCGTCGCCATCCGCTTGAGGCTACCACGCTGGGTCAGGAGATAGACGGAGCTGGTATTGCTGATAAAGGCCGCAGCCACCACATCCCCATCCTTGAGGTTGACCGCCTTGACACCGGCCGCCTTGGCACCGATGATTGGCACTTCTTCGATGTTAAATCGCAGAGCGTAGCCCTTTTCTGTCATGAGCATGATGTCGTCCAAGACCACAGGTGATACAGTAATGACCACATCCTCCGCATCTTTGAGTTTGGCATACTTGGTTGACTTGGACTTGTAAGTCCGCCATGGCGTGAACTCCTTCCGCTCCACACGCTTGATTTGACCGTATTTGGTCACCGCGAAATAAGTTCCCTCTTCAAAATTCTCAACCAGTTCAGCGAAGATAATCTCTTCATTGGTATCAAAGTTCATGAGAGTCTGGCTCAGGTGTTCACCAATGTCCTTCCAGCGAATATCTGTCAGTTCATGGACAGGTCGGTAGATGACATTTCCAAGATTGGTAAAGAGCAAGAGGTGCTGGGTTGTCTTGGCATTCTGCAAGAAAATCAACTGATCATCATCTCGTTTGCCCATTTCTTCCAGCGTTGAGGCATTGAAAGAACGTGGACTTGTCCGTTTGATGTAACCTGCCTTGGTCACGCTGACAAAAGTTTCTTCTTCGACAATCAAGCTAGCAGTGTCAATCTCAATCGCTTCTGCCTGATCTTGTAACTCACTCAAACGAGGATTGCCAAACTGCTTTTTGACCTCACGCAGTTCCTTCTTCATAAGATTGAACATGGTCCGCTCATCGCCGATAATGGCTGCCAAGGTCTGAATCTGCTCGCGTAGGGCTGCTTCTTCATTTTCCAAGGTCACAATATCGGTGTTTGTCAAACGGTAAAGTTGCAAGGTCACGATAGCCTCAGCCTGCTCCTCGCTAAAATCATAGCTGACTTTCAAGTTTTCCTTGGCGTCAGCCTTGTTCTCAGAAGCACGGATAAGGGCAATGACCTCGTCCAAGATGGAAATGACACGGATCAAACCTTCTACGATATGGAGGCGTTTTTCTGCCTTTTCCTTGTCAAACTTAGACCGGGCAATGATAATCTCACGGCGGTGAGCGATGTAGCTGGACAGAATTTTCTGCAAGCCGACCTGACGCGGTGTGAAATTATCAATCGCCACCATGTTGAAGTTGTAATTAATTTGCAGGTCGGTGTACTTGTAAAGATAGTTGAGAATGGTTTGCTCATCGCTGTCTTTTTTCAGCTCAATGGCAATTCGCAGTCCTGTACGGTCTGATTCATCACGCACCTCAGCAATACCAGGCACCTTGTTGTTGACACGGACATCGTCAATCTTCTTGACCAGAACAGCCTTGTTGACCTCGTAAGGAATTTCAGTAATGACAATCTGTTTCTTGCCAGCCTTGAGTTGTTCAATTTCACAACGACTACGAACAACGACACGGCCCTTACCAGTTTCATAGGCTTTCTTGATTTCGTCAGCCCCTTGGATAATGGCTCCTGTTGGGAAGTCTGGTCCAGGCAAGAACTCCATCAACTTTTCTAATTTAGCTGTCGGATGATCAATCATGTAAACAACGGCATCGATGACCTCCGCCAGATTATGCGGCGGGATGTCAGTCGCGTACCCTGCTGAAATTCCTGTCGCTCCATTGACCAAGAGATTGGGGAAGGCAGCTGGTAGCACAGTGGGTTCTTTTTCCGTATCGTCAAAGTTCCAAGCAAATGGTACGGTCTTTTTCTCGATGTCAGCCAACAGATAGCCAGCCATTTCCGATAGGCGAGCCTCAGTGTAACGCATAGCCGCAGGCGGATCGCCGTCCATGGAACCGTTGTTTCCGTGCATCTCCACCAGAATCTCACGGTTCTTCCAGTCCTGACTCATGCGGACCATGGCATCATAAATAGAGGAATCACCGTGCGGGTGGAAATTCCCCATGATATTCCCGACTGACTTGGCGGACTTGCGGTAGCCCTTGTCAAAAGTATTGCCGTCCTTATTCATGGAATAAAGAATCCGACGTTGCACGGGCTTGAGACCGTCACGAATGTCCGGCAGGGCCCGCTCCTGAATAATGTATTTGGAGTAGCGACCAAAACGCTCTCCCATGATGTCCTCAAGGGACATGTTTTGAATGTTTGACATAAATTAAGATACAAAGGGACGATTCAGTCCCGCGTTCAGTTGTTTCTACTAACCGAACATTCCTTTCTTCGTTTCTTGACGGAAAGTTTATCTTTCTTTTTTACTTTTTTTGATAATCGCCTTAGGTAGTGGGGACGGAAGCGACCTCCTGCGGAGTTCCATTCCTAAGTTGGAAGTCAAAGTCTTCCAACTTCCCTGAAGCTAATAACCTTGTTATTAGCTTCTTTCACTACGGCGGCGATTATCCATTTTGAGCTCGCTAACGCTCGCTTGCATGCCGTAGCAAAATGTTAATGTTGAGCAACAACCTCTTTTGTTGCTTGGATTTTCTTGTCTGTCCATTCAACCAAGTCTTTAATCACCAATTTTTCGATAACTTTAATGAAATCGGACATGAAAGTGTAGTCAGGTTGATTGTTTTGGGTAGGAATTTGAAATTCCATATCGTATGTTTGTGATGCCCTAAGTTTATGTCCAAAATCATACTTACCAAGCAACTGTTTCTCAATAATTGTTTTCAAATACAATAAAGATTTCGGTTGAGTATTTTCTATGTTCCAAAATACACCAGTATCGTCACCAGCTCCAAATTCATACCCACGATAAAATGTATTTCCAAAAATATCAATTGTAATTGATTGTTTTGGAAACTTTCTTACATCATTGCCAATCTTACCAACTATGCCTGTATTGGTTGTACCAGCCATAACAAATGGTAAGTCACCTCGAATTTGATCATCTTTCTTTAAGCGTCGCCCTTGATGGATTGACGGAAAAAGTTCTCTCATTGAAACTGGAGATAGCGACAATATACCCAAATACTCTACTCTACTCTCAGTATCGGTCAGTTTTGTGAATGTGTCAAGTATTTTCTCATCATTTTTTGTAAGATGATACTCTTTAAGTCCAGTTACTGTTAGGTAAGCCTCGAGCGTCTCGATGCGTTCAGCCTCGAGCGTCTCGATGCGTTCAGCCTCGAGCGTCTTTATGTAGTTTTCCATATATGAAAATGCCAAATTATTGTTAATAGTTGGTAAAGAAATTACTAACTCATCAGCATCTTTAGCATAAAAATTACGTGAATAGCTAAATTTTCCAGAATAAGATGATTTATGGATTGCAACGGTAACAAATTGGCAAACTGCTTTGGAAAGATGTTCAGTATGTACTACTGCAACATGGTCATCTGCACCAAAATCATACCCTCTAAATTTAGCAGAACCAAACATATCAATAGTTATACTGTTTGCTCTAAAAATCTCGACATCATTTCCAATATAAGCAGAAATTCCTGTATTTTCTTCTCCTGCTGTCACAAAAGGCAATGTGCCACAGACCCTATCGGAACTTTTTAGTCGTTTTCCTCTTGTTGATTTCCCGAATAATTCAGCTAAATGATACTCCCGCCACTCTCCCCCAGCCTCTTCAAACTCTTTGTCTAGTTTGGCTAGGCGAGGGCTTAGGGCTTTTTTGTGACATCTTCTCCTTTTTGCTGGAGGAGTTGGGTCACTTCCCATGAAAGATAATCAGCAACGGTCTTTTTGAAATCCTCTAAGGTTGGTTTGGTATCAATGACTTGGTGCTGTTCAAAGTTCCAATCATTACCATTCAGACTGATAAAGTCCTCGATATAGACAGCGTCCAAATCCCAATCTGCTTCTACTTTAGCTCGACTGCCTGCCTTGTAAATCTTGATGATATCTTGATAACGTTGAACAGGGCTATCCACTTCTGAAATCCCACGTTTAGCGCGCTTGTAGCCATCATTTCTGAAGTCAATGAATTTGACAGGGCGTTCTACATCGTGAGGGGTCTTAGCTTCAAAAATATAAATAGAGGTTTGCACTCCTGCCATTGGCACGAAAAGGTCAACCGGCATCTTGATTGAGGCAAGCATGGTATGCTTTTTAAGAATAGATTGGGCTGTCTTGGTAGCTTTACCAGAACCTGCTGAATCCTGGATGATAATCGTACCTAAGCCACCTTTTTCCATCTTATCTAATCCATGTTCTAAAAAAGGTAACCCATTTTCATCGTAAGAAAAAGGTGGATTCAACAAAAGACGGTCAGCCTTAAAGTTTTCAAAAAGACTTTCTGGTCGGTTAAAGGCTGAGCCTTTCTCAATACGACTTGAACCATCACCCCGTAAAATCATGTTGGTCGCAGCCAAGGTAAACATCTCTGCGTTTAGCTCAACGCCGAGAAGATTGTTTTTCTTGAGTGCATCAATAGCTTCATTTGCGGCCGTGGTCGCCTTACCAAAGATAGCATTAGCATCATCTATCATCAATTCCATTGCAGAAATCAAGAAACCTGCTGAACCTGTCGCCAAGTCCATGACTTTGTTATCTTTTTTAATCGCTAAAATCTGTGACATCATCTTGGTCACATAAGGCGGCGTTAAGACAATGCCAATTTCCTTACCGTCTCCGAGAGCATACTTGAGAAACTCAGAATACATCTCCCCCATAATATCAATATGACCACCTAAACCGTCAATAGCTTTGAAAATGTATTCATAGATAAAGGTGAAAATTTGTTTGGTCACACTTGCCTGACCATCAATCAATTTGGCAACTTCTTTGTCAAGGTCTGTCTTCTCGTCACGCTGAGCATCTTTTGAAATTTCCTTGAAAGAGGAAATCATCAAGTCACGCTTGGTTTTCTCAATCCCTCTGTTTTCTAGAAAATTTGAAATATGCGTTACAATCAATTCGCCATCATGCTTGTCTTTAACTTGTTTCCCTAATAAATTGTCAGGAATTAGACCGTCGTCTAACTTAATTTTGTCACCATTAGGAGTAAGCATTTCGATATCTTGCATGGCCAAAAGCATACCAGATACATAGAGAACTCTCTGTGGAGCAGTGATATTATGATTGTGCATCAGGCGATTGAGTTTCTTGGCATAACTTTGCAAGGCCGCTTGACTATCAATTAAAATCTGGTGTTTTTCTTCTTCTGTCAGAACAGCGTTCTTGTAAAACGTTTCAAAACTCTTCTCATTTTCAAGAAAATCAAGAGTTTGAACGGTTGTTAATTCTTTATAGGCATTTAGAGCAGAACCGAAGACATAGTAAACTTTGAGAGAAACATTTTCTTCGTTGTCACCAGCCACACCAATCGCAAAGACCTCGCTGTATTTACCAGAAGCAATCATATTTCGAGCGTAATACAGAGCACCATTCACTGCATAAGCAGAAACTGAACTATCATCTTGTTTAATACCGTCTTTATTTTCAGCAAGTAATTTTTTAGCTGAGAATTTATTTTCAAAGATAACAGGGCGGCTATATTTTTCAATATGAAAATCTGGCTTACCAAAATTAGCTTTAGACTCCGTTTTTGCAGACCCTCTCAGAGCCTCTTTCATATAGGAGCTCATACCTGATTCTTCATTGTAGTCTTGCAATTTACGCAATCCAATACGGTCTAACTGACCTTTTACCCAGTCATTAACATCTGACTCTAATTTCCAATCCATTTTTTATCCCACAAACTTCCTTTTATACTTAATATGACTAGCAATATTGCCTTCGACATCTTTCTCGTCCCACAGTTGTAATTCCCACGGATAATAAAAATTACTCTTATTTTTGAAATAGATATGAATGCCGACATAGTCGTCCTTATCTCGCAGATACCAGTTTTTCAGTCCATATTTTTCCTGCCAGTCATCCAGACGCTCCATGACCTCCGCGATTTCCTCAGAAGTCAAAATCATACGAGCACCGAAAATATCATTGAGGATGGAGTTGACAGGATACCCCTCGCTTCTCTCCTTAAAACGCTCAATCTTATCCAAAATCGATTCTGATGTTTTGACACGATAAAAATAGGCAATATCCTTGACATCTGCACGCATCAAATAGTCATTGATAGCCTCGTGTAAGTTGAGCCGATAGGTCAGAATAGGCTGAGTAGGTACCTTGGCAAAGGTATGCTTAAGATTGACTTTTTCAACCTTACCTGTTTCAAAATAATCCTGGAAAAACTCCCTATCAATTCTATTGATTTCAGCAATAAATCGCTCGACTTTTTCTAACAATTTCTGCTCCTTTTGTCATAGCAGAGTTACTCTTCCACCTTCCACTGACTTGCTTGCCAGATCCTATACTCATCTACATCTGATTTAACTAATTTGAGGCAGGCATTAAGGACAAAGGCATCGTCAAGTAGACCTGCTCCAAGGATGAAATCTGGTAAGGCATCAATAGGACTGAAAAAATAAATCAAAGCACCTATAATTGCGAGGATTGTCCCTTTGGGTAACTTGTTGTAATCTCTACGGATATAGCTTCGCACCATGGAAATCAAGCCTGGAATGGCCGCAAACTTATCTCCACCAAAAGGCATACGAGACAGTTTCCGTTCCGTGCTATGTAAAAAATGCTCTAATTTCCCTTGATCAGACAACAAGGCCTCAGCTCGCTCTCTGGTCTTAGACGATTTCCAGGTTTCAAGCGCCTGGTCAAATTTCTCTTTCAAGTCCAACTGAGCTAACTGCTCTTTCTGCTTATCTGCCCAATTCTTGGCAGTCTGGGTCAAACGATTAGGCAATTTGGGAATAGTTAGTGGCATAAAACACCTCACATAGTTTGCTTGTGCTAGATTTACAAATCCTCTGTGCGATAGAGATTGTATCCTTCATAGTAATAAGAATGGTCGATGCCTTTGAAATAAGTAGCCTGACCAAGATCTTCCGTTAAGGCTTGCAATAACAGATATTTAAGCTCTCCTGTTGACACATGGCTTCTAACCATAGCATTGAAATATTCATCTTTATCAATGCTATTCCAGTCAACAACCTTACCCAAACTATCCCGTAGCATACAATCCAACCAGATACGCATACTACGACCATTTCCTTCACGAAAAGGATGTGCAATATTCATATCTGCGTACTTGTCAACAATCTCATCGAAGGTTGTATGTGGTAGCTTGTCAATATAGGCCAAAGACTGCTCAAGAAAGATTCGAGGAGCAAATTGAAAATTATCCTTGGCAATGTTGACATCACGAATTTTGCCTGCAAAGTCGTAAATATCCTCAAATAAAGCATGATGAATGTGTGCCAAACCTGCAAAAGTCCCAACTTCTATCTGGAACAGTTGGCCAGTTTCGAACAGTTGAGCCGCTTTTTTCTTGCTGATTTGTTCTTCGAGACGGGCTAATTCAGCCGAATTTTCAATCCCCAATTTATTTTCTAAAACCATATGGCACCTCAACTTCCCTGAGATTATTTGGTAAAAGCTGTCGCTTCCTCCAAGGTAAACTTCACATTGTCTTCAATCCACTTGCGGCGTGGCTCGACCTTGTCGCCCATGAGGACGGATACACGGCGTTCAGCACGGGCTAGGTCTTCAATGGTGACACGGATAAGGGTACGGGTTTCAGGGTTCATGGTTGTTTCCCAGAGCTGATCGGCATTCATCTCACCGAGCCCCTTGTAGCGTTGGAGGATAAATCCCTTGCCAAAATCCTTGCGTAGATCTTCTAATTCCCCATCAGACCAAGCATAAGCAATCTTCTCAGTCTTACCCTTGCCTTTGGACATCTTATAAAGTGGCGGCAAGGCAATGTAAACCCGACCAGCTTCTACCAAAGGTCGCATATAGCGATAGAAGAAAGTCAGCAAGAGGGTCTGAATGTGGGCACCGTCCGTGTCCGCATCGGTCATGATAATAATCTTGTCATAGTTGACATCTTCGATAGTGAAATCTGACCCCACACCTGCACCAATGGTGTAAATCATAGTATTGATTTCTTCGTTTTTGAGGATGTCTGCCATTTTCGCCTTAGCAGTGTTGATGACCTTACCACGCAAAGGTAGAATAGCTTGGAATTTACGGTCACGCCCTTGTTTAGCAGAGCCCCCGGCTGAATCTCCCTCGACCAGATAAAGTTCATTTTTGGCTGGATTTTTGGACTGGGCTGGGGTTAGCTTCCCTGACAGAAGCCCCTTGTCCTTCTTGTTTTTCTTACCGTTTCGGGATTCGTCACGCGCCTTACGCGCAGCCTCGCGGGCGTCACGCGCCTTAATGGCTTTACGAACTAGATTTGAAGCTAATTCCCCATTTTCCAAAAGGAAGAAAGTCAGCTTGTCCGATACAATGCCGTCCACCACAGGACGAGCAAGCGGGCTTCCCAGCTTGTCCTTGGTCTGTCCTTCAAACTGCAAATGCTCTTCTGGTACAAGGATAGAAAGGACCGCAGACAAACCTTCACGGTAGTCAGAGCCTTCCAAGTTCTTGTCCTTTTCCTTGAGCAAGTTGGTCTTACGAGCATAGTCGTTCATGGCCTTGGTAATGGCTAGTTTGAGACCTGTTTCGTGGGTACCGCCATCCTTGGTCCGAACGTTGTTGACAAAAGACAGGATATTGTCTGAATAGCCGTCGTTGTACTGCATAGCAACTTGGACTTGGAAACCTGCGTCTTCTCCTTCAAAATAAAGGACAGGTGTCAGGGTTTCCTTGTCTTCGTTGAGGTAGGATACAAAGTCCTGAACACCATTTTCATAGTGATACTCCTCCTGCTCACCAGTCCGCTCATCTGTCAAGGTCATGGTGACTTGTTTGAGCAAGAAGGCTGATTCTTTCAGGCGTTCGGCAATGGTATTGAACTTGAAGTCCGTCGTTGAGAAGATGGTACCGTCAGGCATAAAGGTAACTTTTGTGCCTGTTTTTGATTTTGGAGCGGTACCAATCTTTTCTAGGGTCGTGACTGGCTTTCCGCCCTGCTCAAATCGTTGCTTATAAACAGCTCCGTCACGGGTAATCTCAACTTCCAACCAGCTAGACAGGGCATTGACCACCGAAGAACCAACCCCGTGGAGACCACCTGAAGTTTTGTAGCCACCTTGACCGAACTTACCACCTGCGTGGAGAACGGTGAAGATAACTTCGACTGTTGGTTTGCCTGTTGCGTGCATACCAACAGGCATTCCACGTCCACGGTCGGACACAGACAGGCTACCGTCCTTGTTAATAGTCACGTCAATCCGATTACCGAAACCAGACAGGGCTTCATCGACAGCGTTATCGACAATCTCCCAGACCATGTGGTGCAAGCCGTTTCCATCTGTGGAGCCGATGTACATTCCGGGGCGTTTGCGGACGGCGTCCAGCCCTTCCAGTACCTGAATGGCATCATCATTATAGTTATTTATATCAATCTCTTTCTTAGCCAAAACTGACCTCCATACTTATCATCCTTTCTATATTACAAGTTTTTGGGCATTTTTGCAAAATTTTTCTGCTGTCTTTCGGCTGGAACAGGTCAAACAGAAGTATTTTACAAAAAATCAATTGAATTTGTGGTATAATGAGAGCATGTTATTGAATTGTATTTTATTGATTGTAGCCTATTTGTTGGGCTCTATTCCGTCAGGTCTCTGGATTGGACAGGTATTTTTCAAGATTAATATTCGTGAGCATGGCTCTGGAAATACGGGTACGACCAATACTTTTCGTATTCTTGGGCCAAAAGCTGGAACGATTGTATTTGTTGTTGATTTTCTCAAAGGTACTTTAGCAACCTTGCTTCCAGTGATTTTTCAGACACAAGGCATTTCCCCTATCGTCTTTGGTCTAGTAGCAGTTTTAGGGCATACTTTCCCAATCTTTGCTAACTTCAAGGGGGGAAAGGCTGTGGCGACTTCTGCTGGTATGTTAATGGGCTTTGCTCCTGCTTTCTGCCTTTACTTGATAGCTGTTTTTGCTCTCTGTCTTTATCTGACATCCATGGTTTCCATGTCAAGTGTGGTGGCCGCTGGAGCAGGTATCCTCGGGGCCATGCTATTTCCAGCCATTCCATTTCTGCTAGATGGATATGACTGGCTCTTTACGGTCATTATTGTATTCCTTGGTAGTTTTGTTATTGTGAGACACAAGGAAAACATTCGACGTATCCTGAAAAAAGAAGAAAATTTAGTTCCTTTTGGACTCAATATGACCAAACAAAATAGGCCAGGATAACCTGACCTATTTTTATTTGCTATAAACCACCTGCCCTTTGGCAATTGTGTAATGTACTTCTCCTTTTAAGGAATCATTGATAAAAGGAGAGTTTGCTGATTTAGAAGCAAACTCAGCTGTCACCAATCGATCTGCTGTCGGATCAAAAATGACTAGATCTGCTGGACCGTTTTCAGCTAAGTATCCCGCATCCAGACCATAAAGTTTAGCTGGATTGTAGGTCATTTTTTCCAACAGTTGCATGAGCGTCAGATGACCATCTGCTACTAAATGAGTCAATCCTAAAGAGAGCGAGGTTTCGAGCCCTGTCATACCGGATGGCGCTTGAGCAATGTCTGCAACATTTTTTTCATCAGCATGGTGAGGAGCATGGTCAGTTGCAATAACTGTGATGATCCCAGATTTTAGACCTTCAATAACTGCTAGACGATCCGACTCCAACCGTAAAGGTGGGTTCATTTTAGCATTAGCCCCTTTGGTTAAGAGTAATTCTTCCGTTCGTGAAAAGTGTTGCGGTGCTACTTCTGCTGTGACATTAGCACCGAGAGACTGAGCAAACTCGACGACCTTCACTGATTCAGCTTTGGACAAGTGTTGGATGTGAACTTTGGCACCAGTTTCGTATGCAATCATGACATCTCGCGCCACCATGCTATACTCTGCAACACCTGTCGCACCGCAAACATGAAAATGTTTTTCGGCTACCTGCTCATTTAATCCCAATACACCGTTTAAGTCAGGATCTTCTTCGTGAAGACTTAAGAGAACATCTGACTCTTTAGCTTTCTGCATTGCTTTTCTCACCACACCTGCATTGGTTAAGGGAATCCCATCATCAGAAAGAGCAACCGCTCCTGCTTTGATAAGACCAACAAAGTCTGTTAGATGCTGCCCATCAAATTGATTGGTAATAGTAGCGACACTGTAAATGTGAATGGCTTCCTTTCGGGCAGATTCCAAAACTTCTTTTAGCGTTTCCACCGTAGAAATAGTTGGATTGGTATTGGCCATCATTACAACAGACGTAAAACCACCGGCTGCCGCAGCCAAGGCACCTGTACGAATATCTTCTTTATGGGTTTGACCTGGCTCTCTAAAGTGCACATGGACATCCACTAGGCCTGGTGCAACCACCAAACCAGTAGCGTCAATCACTGTATGTCCTACCTCATCTATCTTCTCTGCGATTTTTACGATTTTATTTCCCTCAATGAGGATATCACAAACCTTATCTAACTGGGTCTTCGAATCCAAGACCCGTCCATTCTTGATTAAAAGCATACTTCACTCCTTTTTATCTGGTAACAATACTCTCACTTTGGGTCACGATGCTGTCCAATTTATTGCTTGTCCACCCTTAGATACTAAAAAATCATTAGCCCGTGAAAAAGGTTTACTACCAAAAAAGCCACGATAAGCAGATAGCGGACTTGGGTGAGCCGATTCAATAATCAGGTGGTTGGGATTGCTAATCAAGGCTTTTTTCTTGCGAGCATAAGCCCCCCAGAGGATATAAACAATTGGCTGCTCTAAGGTATTCACAACCTTGATAATGGCATCCGTAAAAGGCTCCCAAATTTGCCCTGCATGGCCATTCGCATTACCAGCAGGCACCGTCAGACAGGTATTGAGTAAGAGAACCCCCTGCCGTGCCCACGGTGTCAAGTCGTGACTAGCCTTTACCCCTACGTCTTCTGCCAACTCTTTCAGGATATTTTGGAGAGATGGCGGAGCGGGAATGGTATCTGGTACTGAAAAAGACAGTCCTTGGGCTTGACCAGGTCCGTGATAGGGATCCTGTCCCAGAATCACCACCTTAACGTCCTCCAAGGCTGTTTCTTGAATGGCCGCAAAGACTCTTTCCCTCGGCGGATAGATGGTCCCGCCTGCATAGACGGCATCTAAAAATTGATTGATTTTACTAAAATACTGTTCCGGCAACTGCGCCTTTATTAAATCATGCCATGCTGAATGCTGCATCACTTACTCCTTCATTTGAGAAACCTGTGAAAACCAACTAAGGCCCATGCTAGACAATAATAGAATTTGTGGTAAAAATTGCAAGAGGTAGCGAGCTTTTCCACCCTCAAAAATCATCAGGAATAAGATTCCTCCAAAGACAGAGAGGAGTAGAAAATGAATTCGCTTGTCCTTGCGGTAAGACCAAGCTGCTAGGAAGAGACCCAGACTGACCACGACCCAAATCGGTTGCTTGACCAACCTGTACCAATTAAAGTTCTTTCCGTCTTTCTGGATAATTGTTTGACGAATCCATTCTGCTACCGCATTGTCCTTGGTATAGATGTAAAGCGGTGAAATGAAGGATGTTTTTTCTGCATTTGGATCCAGGTAAATCCAATTTAAGGTGCCGTCGTAGACCGTTTGCGTAAACTTATAGAACAAATGTTCTGAGAAGGTAAATACGGTATAATCTTTTAGTCGACGCTTGATTTCCTTCAGCTCATTTGCATTTGAAAACATACCGTTGTTGTAATTTTCACGCTCGGACTCTGGAACATACTGGAGCAGACCTCGCTTCATGTCTACCTGATCAGTACCTGAATAGGTCAGACCAAGATTGATAAAGGTCAACCAAGATTTAGACAATTCCTCACCTTCCATGATGACCACTTCTGTCTGATGTGACTGGACATAGGTTTTTAGACCATAGCTTGCTCCAAAGGTTAAGCAAAAGATGACCAAGCATTTCCCTAATTTTTTCCATTCCTTATTCAAGAAAAGAAGCATAAAGAATGCAATAATGGATATGGCTCCTGTAGGGCGGAAACTCAAGGCCAAAGCTGCCACTAGACCTAAACCGACTATGGACCGACTGGAAACCTGCTCTGCTTTTATGGCCCCTAAAATCAAATACAGCTGAATAGCCAAAAACGGCAACCCTGCAATATCCGTATAAGTCTGAATGACATAAGGGGAAAAGCCCATAAGCAAGAGATAGAAGGCAAAGACCAGCTCCGCCACTTGCTGACTGACAAACCGCTGTCCCGTCTTATAGAGAATCCAAGCCGTACTGTTGAGGTAAATCAAGCCCAGCAACTGCAAGACCCAAATAGCCTTGAAACCAAAAAGCTTGTAGAAAAATCGCTCATAGAGGAAGAGAAAAAGATTATTCTGGTTGCGTGTCAAGTAACTAGAGATTGATGCGGGTTCAATTAACTCAAACGCCCCTTTCAAGACAACAGCAGCATCACTTCTGACCATGAGATTAGCGGATAGTATGATAGCTATTTGAAAGCAAATAGCTACTACCAAAATTGTTTTTTTATAAACAAATAAGTTTTTAGACCAAGGAATCAGCCAGTCTCGCTTATACCACGCCAGACACAGAATAAGAAGAAAACATCCCCCTATCCAAGGAGATAGGATAAACAGCTGACCAGTAGCAACCACCAGCCAAAAAGCTGTTAAAAACCACATAGTTTTCTGAATAAAATGAAAGAAAATGGTGTACATGCTATTATTATATCACTTTCATCTTGTTCCTTCTAACATTTATCTAGTGACTAATCTAACCAACTTTCAGGATTCTGACGAAATTTCTTCAAGAGCATTAAACCATCGGCATTGATATACCCTTTAACTTTAGCAACTTTTATAAGCTCAGAATAGTCGCAAAGGGTTACCAATTCAACGCCTGCATTGTCAAAATTCTGTTCAGCTTTTGGCAACTGGTAAGTGAAAATCGCTACCACACCTAGTACCTTAGCTCCTTCACGCTCCGCTGCTGCAACCGCATCAAGAACAGAGCCACCTGTCGAAATCAAGTCTTCAACGACCACCATTTTTTGTCCTTTAACAATGCGCCCTTCAACTTGATTGCCTGCTCCATGTTCCTTGGCTTTACTACGAATATAGGCAAACGGCAGATTCATACGGTCTGCAATGATTGCGCCATGAGGAATACCCGCCGTAGCTGTTCCAGCTATAACTTCGACTTCTGGGTAGGCTTCTTTGATAACCTCTACAAAACCAGTCTCTATCACATCACGCGTATCTGGATAAGACAGTGTAATGCGATTATCAGTGTAAATTGGCGACTTAATACCAGATGCCCATGTAAATGGCTTATCTGGACGTAGATAAACTGCTTTAATATCTAAAAGATGTGATGCGATTTTGCTTGCCAATGTCATATTTATTCTCCTTTATGCTTCTAACAATTCAATCCATGAATCGAAATGCTGTTCTAAAAAATGTGTTGCTTCTGTGATTTGTGCCAGACTGACCTCCTCATCGACTCCCGTCAGGATCCACTTGTCTTCATTATCATCACGCCGATGAATCACAGCAGTCAGCCGACATTCAAAATGCGTCACTGCCTGCTCAACGGCTCTTGAAATGACATAGACATCCTGCTCCTCACCGTCACCGGCTATGAGATTGGGAATGTAGCCATAGTTAATAGGATACACATTGCCCCAATCATCTTGATAGCCTAGCGGACGATCAATCACAGCCTGGTAAATCTTACTGGTCATCATCGTTCCACTCCTGCTTGATAGCCTGATAGGCCTGAAGAGGGTTTTTCGCCTGCGTTATCGGACGGCCGACAACAATGTAAGAAGATCCAATCTCCGCTGCCTGACGTGGTGTCATGATCCGTTTTTGATCTCCGCTGGCACTGCCTGACGGTCGAATGCCGGGGGTCAGGCAGATAAAATCGAGTTCCGTCGCTTCTTTGATAGCCAAAACCTCATGAGCAGAACAGACCACACCGTCTAATCCTGCTTTTTTTACGGATTTAGCGTAGTGAACAACCGACTCTTCTAAACTAGTTTGAATATTTTGGTCGCTCTGCATTTGCTTCTCAGAAGTAGACGTCAACTGAGTGACTGCAATCAAGACAGCCTTACTACCTAACCCTCTTCGTGCTGCCTGCATCATTTCCACACCACCAGCTGCATGAACATTTGTCATGTCTACCTCCAAACGAGAAAGTACCCGCATGGCGGATTCGACGGTATTAGGAATATCATGCAATTTCAAATCAAGAAAAATACTGTGTCCCAAGGACTTGATATAGCGAACAATCTCCGGACCTACTGCATAATACAGTTCCATGCCAACCTTGACATACAACTTTTCATCCAAAGGAAATTGGGATAGAAAGTTCTTGACCTCATCAAAACTAGCAAAGTCAAGGGCAATAATCGGGCGTTCTTCTCTCATGATACCTCCTACAAAAAAACAAAACCTCCGCCAAATCAGCGAAGGTTGCACAAAAAGCAGGCAAAATATGCCTAAAGACCTGTGACCCTTCTTCGCCTCTCTGGACTTAGTTAAAGGATTATTCTAGCTCTATTTTACTCTTTTGTTTGACTACTGTCAATGTTTACCTGTCGCTATCATTGTGCTGACCTCTTGACGAAACTCTTCCAAGGTTCTGATACCATACTGATCCATTCGCCGAGGGAGATCTTGGATGATTTTAGGACAAATAAAAGGATCCGTAAAGTTAGCTGTACCAACGCCAATAGCTGATGCTCCTGCCAAAAACATTTCCAAAGCTTTGTCTGCCGAGTCTATCCCTCCCATACCAATGATAGGTAATTTGCTCATCTGTGCTACTTGACGAATGAGCTTCAGAGCAACTGGAAAAATAGCAGGACCTGACATCCCTCCAGTTCCGTTAGCAAGAATGGGTTTACGATTTTTCAGGTTAAATCGCATGCCAACCAGAGTATTGACCATCGTTAATCCGCTAGCGCCAGCATCTTCTGCTGCCTTAGCAATAAGACCTATGTCAGCTACGCTTGGTGTCAACTTAACATAGACCGGTACCGAAGAACTCTCTACAGCTGCCTTAACCGCTCCATATGCTAGCTCTGGTACTTGTCCAATCAACAGCCCATTATTACCATGATCAACGTTCGGACAAGAGATATTTAACTCAATAGCCTTAACATTAGACGCTTGGGAAACCTTTGCTGATACATAGGCATATTCTTCATTTGAAAAACCGGCTACATTTGCAATAATGGGAAGTTCAGGAAAATGCTGAGCCAACCAAGGTAGCTTTTCAGACACAACTACATCAACACCAGGATTTTGCAATCCGATTGCATTGAGCATACCGGATGGTGTCTCCGCTACACGAGGTGTCGGATTACCGTAGCGAGCTTGCCTAGTGGTTGCCTTGATCATAATGGAACCTAGTTTGTTCAAATCATAATAGTCTGCATATTCTTGACCAAATCCAAAACAACCAGAAGCAGGAATAATAGGATTCTTCAATTCCAACCCTGGTAAGGAAACTGCTAATCGATTTTCAGCCATTCTGCCACCTCCTATAGGACAAGACTACCTGTTTTAAACACAGGTCCTTCTTTACAGACACGTTTGTTTTCATGGTCCTGACCGCCTTTTTCCTTGACAACACAGGCATAACAAGCCCCCATACCACAGGCCATGCGCGATTCTAAAGATAGATATGCATGTGGATGGTGTTGAAATTTTTGATCTAGATAAGCCATCATCCCTGGTGCTCCACATGCATAAATCGCCTTAAATTCTGTCTCAAGCTCCTCTATGATATGTCCGATATGGCCTTTTTGTCCATAACTTCCATCATCTGTTGTCACTAGAACTTCACCGTACTGACTCAGTTCATCTTCTAGGATAAGAGCATCTCGATTCGCAAAACCAAGAATTGAAAAAACTTCCGCTCCTTTTCTCTTTGCTTGCTTAGCTAATTCAACCAAAGGAGGAACGCCGATTCCACCTCCCACGATTAATATCCGATTTCCTTCGGTGAGGAATTCAGTTGGAAATCCGTTTCCTAAAGGCCCCATCACATCCAGCTCTTGTCCAGCCTGTAAGAGAGAGAGAAGTTCTGTTCCCTGTCCTTCTGTTCTATATATGAGACGACAACGACACATTTCCTTATCAATGTCCGAAATAGATATCGGTCGTCGTAATAGCATGGATTTATCTGGTACACGAATATGTACAAACTGACCAGCCCGCATTTCCTGAACCAACTTCCCTTCTAAAACCAAGGAAAAGATTCGTGGTGCTATTTGCACTTGTTCAACAACTGTCATCACTTCTTGCGCTAACATTGGACCTTCCTCCAGAAAATAGAATTTCTATCAACCAGTTATAGAAAAAACCTTGCCAGTCAGCAAGGTTACATGAAAAGTAGGCAGAATCTGCCCTTGTCCTGTATCCTTTTAAGCTTCTCTGAACTTAATTAAAGGTTGATTGCTTGCATTATACTTTTTTTCTATATTTTTGTCAATTCCTAATACAAATGGTACAATAAGACTATGAGAATCCAACAGTTACATTACATTATTAAAATAGCTGAAACAGGGAGTATGAACGAAGCTTCTAAACAACTCTTTATCACTCAGCCCAGCTTATCAAACGCTGTCCGCGACTTAGAACGAGAAATGGGGATTACGATTTTTCTTCGTAACCCCAAAGGCATTACTTTGACAAAAGATGGTATTGAATTTCTTTCTTATGCTCGTCAAGTCGTGGAACAGACTGAATTACTAGAGGAACGCTACAAAAGTCCCGGTGCTAAACGCCAATTATTCAGCGTATCTTCTCAGCACTATGCCTTTGTAGTGAATGCCTTTGTTTCTCTCTTAAAAGAGACCGAGATGGAAGATTACGAACTCTTTCTTCGAGAAACGCGTACTTGGGAAATTATCGACGACGTTAAAAATTTTCGCTCGGAAATCGGCGTCCTCTTCCTCAACAATTTTAACCGCGATGTGCTTCTAAAACTCTTGGACGACAACCGCCTCAGTCATACCCATCTCTTCACTGCTCGCCCACATGTCTTTGTTAGCAAAAATAGCCCATTAGCAAAAAAAGAGATTCTAACACTTGAAGACTTGGTGGATTTTCCATATCTGAGCTACGAACAAGGACTCCACAATTCTTTCTACTTCTCAGAAGAAATCCTTTCTCAAGAACACCACAAAAAGTCCATTGTTGTATCTGACCGCGCAACCCTCTTCAACCTAATGATCGGTCTAGATGGCTATACTATTGCTACCGGTATCCTCAACTCCAATCTAAATGGAGAACAGATTATCTCTATCCCACTGGACTATGACGACCAGATAGAATTAGTCTACATCCAACATGAAAAAACTACCCTTTCTGATATGGGGGAACGCTTTATCACCTTCCTACTCGAAGAAATTCAATTCGACAAATAGATTGATCGTTTTTTAGAGCCTATACTCACCAGTGAAGCGCATTGTATATAAGAAATAGTTTGTTCGTTCATCAAGGCAGTTTTCGAGGGAATACGGACTATATCTTGAAAAAATGAACAATGTGAAACTTGCAAACTATTCCTTGATGGAAGGCCTGAACTGTGAATACAGGTTCTTCATAGAGAAAATAATGAAAGCATTTGTAAAACAATTTGTAATATATTCATATTGTTTTACAGAAATCGCTTTCATTATTTTTTTATTTATGCTATAATGTGAGTATCAAATTTTAAGGAGTGTGTTAGATGGCCCAAAATAAATTGTTAGCAATGATTCTTGCAGGTGGACGGGGGACCCGTCTGGAAGGGTTGACAAAAAAAGTCGCCAAACCTGCTGTAGCTTTTGGTGGGAAATACCGCATTATCGATTTTCCCCTCAGTAACTGTGCCAACTCTGGTATTGATATCGTCGGTGTCTTAACCCAGTATGAGCCTGTTCTACTCAACTCCTACGTTGCCCAATCACAACGCTGGGGGTTGGATGTACAAGGTTCTGGTATCTTTGTCCTCCCTCCGAGTGAGAAGATTGAAGGCTTTGGACTCTATAAAGGAACAGCTGATGCCATTACTCAGAACATCGATTTCATTGATTTACATGACCCGGAGTATGTCCTCATCCTTTCTGGTGACCACATCTACAAGATGAACTATGATAAACTGTTGGAAACCCATGTGCAGAAAAAAGCGGATGCTACGATTGCAGTTATTGAAGTACCAATCAAAGAAGCTTCTCGTTTTGGTATCATGAATACTGACGAAGATTATCGCATCGAAGAATTTGAAGAAAAACCTGCTAATCCTAAGAGTAATCTCGCTTCAATGGGGATTTACATTTTTACGTGGAAGACATTAAGAAAATACTTACTGGAAGATGATACCTTGGAGACTTCTTCTCACGACTTCGGTCATGACATCAT
Source organism: Streptococcus suis (assembly GCF_024509525.1). Classification (GTDB taxonomy): domain Bacteria; phylum Bacillota; class Bacilli; order Lactobacillales; family Streptococcaceae; genus Streptococcus; species Streptococcus suis_AC. The sequence goes on along the minus strand of NZ_JAMWEM010000003.1, from coordinate 180,422 downwards.
TCCAAAATATCTGGCAGATGGTCGTACACTAATCGCTCATCCTTTCCGTGGCTATTGGAAAGATGTCGGTACTGTCAATAGTCTCTGGGAATCAAACATGGACTTGATTGATCATGCAAATGATTTGGATTTATCTGACCGTTCTTGGAGAATTTACTCTGAAGACAAAGGATCCCCTGCTCAGGTTATCGGCGCAACAGCTACCGTGAAATCTGCTTACATTGATAAAGGATCTGTCATAGACGGTAATATTGAACACTCCGTTATTTCAACAGATGTTCAGGTCGAGAAAGGTGCAATTGTTAAAAATTCTGTACTCCTTCCCGGAGCTATTATTGGTGAAAATGTGGAGCTCGATTATGTTATCGTCGCTGAAAATATCAAGATCGCAGACGGCGTTAAACTCTCTGGAGAGCCGGACAATATCCTCTTGATTGATAAGAATGTGAACCAGTAAGAAAGGACTATTATGTTAAGAAATACCCTAGGAATTGTAAATATTGACGGCAACAATGTTCATTTTGGCGATGTTATGGAGCACCGAGGTGTGCAAGCATTCGGTTTTCTCGGTCGCTATCGCTTGATTGATTTCCCTTTGTCAAATATGTCTAACTCAGGTATTACAGAATTTCAAGTCTATATGCCTGCAAAAATGCGTTCAACGATTCAGCATGTCGGAACTGGTAAGCATTATAATATCAATAGCAAGCGTGGAACACTTCGCTTACTAAACAGTACAACCGATCCAAATTCTGTTTATCAACATGACATCAATGCTTTTTCAGACAATATTCACTACGTCGAGAACTCAGATAAAGAATATGTCCTTATTGCGCCATCCTACTTTATCTATAGTCAAGATTTCACCAAGGTAATGGAGGAGCATTTGGAAACTGGCGCAGACATAACTGTCCTGTATAAAAATGTTACTAATGCAAAAGAAAACTTCATCGGTTGCCAAACTCTTAAATTTGGTGAAGACCGACGTGTTGTTGCTTTCGAAGAAAATCACGGTAAATACAAAAATCGGACTGTCTCCTTAGAAGCGTACATCATGAAGCGTGAGACATTTATTGATTTGATCAAACGCGCTAACAAAGTATCTTCTCTGTACTGGCTCAAAGATATCCTTCGCGATACCGTAGATCAATATAAAATCGTAGGATACGCTCACCGGGACTTTGTAGCTTGTATCAATACTGTCTCTGCCTACTTCAATACTCAAATCGAGCTAATTGACCAAGATACACGCAAGCTTCTATTTAGGCATGACTGGCCAATTCACACTCAAACGAGTGATAGTTCACCAAGTTTATATGGTCCTCTTGCCGAAGTGAAGCGTAGTCTGATTTCCAATGGTGCCAATATTAATGGGCAAGTAGAAAACTCTGTGATTGACCGTGATGTCATTATTGAAGATGGTGTAACCATTAAAAACTCTATTGTACTCAACGGCGTCACAATTAAGAGTGGTGCCAATATTGAAAATGCAATCATTGATAAATCCACCAAAATTATTCATCCGACGGATATCAAGGGAAGTCAGGAATCCCCAGCTTATATAAAAGCCCACCAAATTATTTAACGAAGGAGATTCTATGAATAAAAAATCTGTTCTCTTTGTCGCTTCAGAAGGACTACCGTTTATAAAAACAGGTGGACTGGCTGACGTTATTGGCTCACTTCCTAAAGAATTGGTAAAACAGGGGCTGGATGTTCGTGTGGTTCTCCCCCTCTATAAAAAAATCGCAATCAATAATCACTCAGATTTCGATTACGTATCTAGCTACGACGTGCGTGCCGGTGACATCCAGTCTATGGCAAATGTTTACAGTCAGGTTGTTGATGGAGTAACCTTCTACTTCATCGAACATCGTGATTTCTTCGAACGCGAGGAGCTTTATGGTTATGACGATGATGCTATGCGGTTTGGTTTCTTCCAGCATGCTACGTGTCGCTTATTAGAAGCCTTGAACTTCTTCCCAGATGTTATACATACTCACGACTGGCATACTGCTGCTCTTCCTTTCCTTTGTCGTACTTTTTATAGCTATCGTGAAGAATTCCGGAACATCAAACATGTATTCACCATTCACAACCTAGCTTTTCAAGGCATTTTCCACAAACAAGCTCTCTGGTCAGCTCTAGGAATGGACTACAGCTATTATTTAGACGGTATTGCTCGCTTCCATGACGAATGCATCAGTTTCATGAAATTAGGAATTCTCTATGCTGATAAAGTGACGACCGTTTCTGAAACATATGCTCATGAAATTTTGACTGAAGAATTCGGTGAAAACATGCAACATGTGTTAGAACTTCGCAAACATGACTTAGTCGGCATTGTCAACGGTATTGATTACGATAGTTGGGACAGTAGCGCAGATAACTATTTAGTAGCCAATTACAACTTAACAAACTTAGCTGATAAGAAAAAAAATAAACTGGCTCTTCAAGCGCAGTTTGGTCTGCCTCAAGACGAAAATGTTATTTTGGTGGGGATTGTTTCTCGTTTGACTTGGCAAAAAGGATTTTATCTATTGACTGAGGTTTTAGGACATTTACTCCAGGCACATGTCCAATTTGTAATCCTTGGTAATGGGGAAACAGACATAGAAAATGCATTTAATCACTTTAAACATGCGTACCCTGATAAATTCGCCTTTTATCGTGGGTACAATGAACCGCTAGCTCATCAAATCTACGCAGCAAGTGATTTATTCCTCATGCCATCCATGTTTGAACCTTGTGGTATCAGTCAACTTATCTCTATGCACTACGGAACCCTACCATTGGTAAGGGAAACTGGTGGACTAGTAGATACCGTTCAACCGTATCATATAGAGACAAAAGAAGGGACTGGTTTTACGTTCGGAGGCAAGGATGCTTACAATATGAAACAAGTTTATGATTTAGCCCTTCAAACCTACTACGACCGACCTGAAGACTGGTTGAAAATGATTGAACAAGCCATGAATCGTGATTTCAGCTGGACTGTATCTGCTGAGAAATACATCTGGCTTTACCGTGAAATTAGTGGTTAATTTACTTTAAGAATAAACATCGAACTGGAGTGTGACTACCGTCCACTCCTTTTCAATAATGGAGATTTCTATGATAGAATTTACTGATTTAGACCTATATTATATGAATTCCGGTGAGCATACGACCCTTTATGAGAAAATGGGAGCCCATATCATTAAGGAACGGAATAAAATTCTAGGGACTCAATTCCGTGTCTACGCACCAAACGCTGCCCAAGTTTTTATTGTAGGTGATTTCAATGCTTGGCAACGAACACACCCCATGGAATACGAAGGAAACGGAATCTTTTCTCTCTATGTTGCCGATCTCAAATCGCTTAATAATTATAAATACCTCATTATTACACAACAGGGATGGGAGCTCCACAAAGCTGATCCTTACGCACAATTTAGTCAATTACGTCCTGACACTGCTTCTACTACCTACAATAGTCGCTACAAATTTAAAGACGATATCTGGATGTACAATCGGGTAAACTATGATTTTAAAACGTCTCCAGTATCCATCTATGAAGTCCACCTAGGATCTTGGAAGCAACGTTTTGCGAACAAAGACGAGGGTGGAGCTCCGGCGGAAGCCTTCTACTCCTACAAGGAGATTGCACCGCTTTTAATCGATTATGTCAAGGAAAATAACTATACCCATATCGAACTTTTACCAGTAACCGAACATCCATTGGACGCCTCCTGGGGATATCAGGTAACTGGTTACTACAGCCCTACCAGTCGCTACGGTAAACCTGATGAACTAAGATACCTTGTAGACCAGTGCCATCAAGCTGGAATCGGTGTTATTTTAGACTGGGTCCCTCTTCATTTCTGCAAAGATGCTCACGGTCTCTATCAATTTGACGGTAGTTGGCTGTATGAATATCCGGAAGAGCATGATCGCGAAAATCGCCAGTGGGGAACAGCTAATTTTGATCTAGGAAAAGGATTGACACGCTCTTTCCTCCTGTCCAATATCAAATACTGGCTCAAAGAATTTCATTTTGACGGGATTCGGGTAGATGCACTTTCTTATCTACTTTACTGGCGAGGAGAGACTGAAGAAAGTAAGATCAATCATGCTGCTGTCGATTTTATCAAACGTGTCAATGCGTTAGTTCATCAAGAATTCAAAGGAGTTCTCATGATTGCAGAAGACTCCTCGAGCTACCCAAGAATAACACATCCATTAGATGAAGGTGGAATTGGATTTGACATGAAATGGGACTTGGGTTGGATGAATGATACCCTCAAATTCATGGAGCGACCATCCATCTACCGTAAATACCATTCTAATGAAATAACATTTGGTATGTACTATAACCAGAATGAGCAGTTCCTTCTTCCTCTATCCCATGACGAAGTGGTACACGGAAAACTATCTATTGTAGATAAGATGAATGGGAATTATGAAGATAAGTTTCACCTAGCTCGTGCCTATTATAGTTACTACTTTGCCCATCCAGGAAAAAAATTACTCTTCATGGGAAATGAGTGGGGGCATATCCGGGAATGGCACGAATATACAGAAATGGACTGGGGGCTTCTACTCTATCCTATCCATCAATCATTTGCCCAAATGATGAAAGAGCTCTCCACTTTCTACAAAGAACATGACTCTTTCTGGAAATATGATTATCAGGCTTATGAAAAAGGATTTGATTGGGTAAGAATCGATTCAGAAGCCAATCTATATGCCTTTAAACGTACAAGTGATGATGAAGAAATTCTAGTCGTTAACAATTTTAACGATAGCGAGCTCTTTGATATTCACTTAGATTTACCAGCAGATAGCCATTATCGTTTGGTATTTTCTTCCAACTCTATTCCAACAGAAACTTTTGACCTTCTTCCTGATGAGAATGGTGTTTATTTGACTATTCCGCGTTTGACAACTTATTATTTAGAGCGTTTAAAGTAATAAGTGAGTCTTGTATAGCATAAAAAATCGGTCATTGTAACAAGTTTTGTTACAATGACCGATTTTTTTAATATTCTTTTCGAGGATAGGATAGAATAGAACGATAGTATGCAGAGAGATTTGTAGGTGTTTGCGTATAGAAGTAACAGAATGCTAATCGTAAGAAATGCAACCTACATCTAATTATAGCTACAATACCCTTGATACCGCTTTCTTTATTGTGTATAATAACCTTGTAGAACTGTATAACTTCCTATTCAAATTTCGTTTAGAAATTTTGTACCTTTGTCATTCACTGGACTAGAGGAGAAAATTATGAAACTCAATTACAGACGCACCATTTACATCGGTATGGCTTTCTTGGGGATTTCTGCTTTTTGGCAGCTGTATGATGTCATCATCCCCTTGATTTTGGAAAATCAATTTGCTCTGGATAAGACTTGGACGGGTCTTGTCATGTCCTTAGACAATATCCTCTCCCTCTTTCTCCTTCCCATCTTTGGAGCTATTTCAGATCGCCTAGACAGTCCGTACGGTCGTCGGATTCCTTTCGTCTTTGTCGGAACCGTCTTGTCCATCATCGGACTGGTCCTTCTGCCCTATGCAACCAACCAGCACTCCTTCTGGCTCTTTAATCTGGGCTTGGGGCTTGTTCTACTGGCCATGTCCATTTCCCGTGCACCTGCCGTGGCCCTCATGCCTGATTTGACGCCCAAGGAATTGCGGAGCAAGGCCAATGCTGTCATCAATCTTATGGGTGCGGTCGGGGCCATTTTTGCCCTCTTGGCTATTCGATTTCTAGTCGGCAAGTCTGACCAGCCTGACTATACTGCTGCTTCTCTGGCTGTCGCAGGAATCTTGCTTGTCAGCTTTGCTATTTTACGCTGGAAAATCAACGAAAAGACTATGAGGGTGGTGGAGGTTTCAGAGGAAATAGCAGAGCAGGTCCGTCAGGAACTTCCTAGGGAAGTCAAGCGGTCCCTCTTCTTCTTGCTAGCCTCTATCTTCCTCTGGTTTATGGCCTACAATGGCATCACAACAGCCTTTTCTCGCTATGCCATTGCAGTCTGGGACATGTCTGCTGATGAAGTTGCCACTTCGCTGATGGTCGCCACCATTGTCGCTATTGTCAGCTACATACCGTCAGGTTTTGTGGGAACAGCCTTGGGTAGAAAAAGAGCCATTCTTATAGGAATCTGCCTGGTTTCTACGACCTACGGTTTGGGGATTGTATTTAGCAGTTTTTCGCCTCTTGTCTATATGTCCTTTGCTATTATGGGCATGGGCTGGGCCTTTATTAATGTCAACTCGCTGCCCATGATTGTGGAAATGAGTAAGGCCTCAGACCTTGGCAAATTTACAGGAATGTATTATACTGCTTCTATGGCTGCTCAGATTGTGACTCCGATTTTATCGGGCTTCCTCATGCAGTCTATCGGTTTTGAAATCCTCTTTCCCTACGCTCTCCTCTTCTCTCTTCTTTCCTTTGGAACGATGATGCTAGTGCGGCATGGGGATAGTCGAGTTAAAGAAAGGCTATAAAAGTTTATGTTGTTTTGGTTACTGGGTTTCCTTGTATTTCTGATTGGCTTGTTTTTCTATCTACTGGCTCCGCGGAGGAAGGCAGTGGATTTTCAGCCTTTTATGGACTGGGATTATGCCCACCGTGGTTTTCATGATAATACAGGACCAGCTCCTGAGAATAGTTTTCTAGCTATTCAGTTGGCTGTGGAGAAGGGCTACGGGATTGAGTTTGATATTCGCTTGTCCAAAGACGGTCAACTGGTCGTTTTTCATGATGCCAACCTCAAGCGAACCTCTGGTATGGACCTAAAAATCGAGGACCTAACCTATGAGGAACTGCAAGCTTATAGCTTATTCACCAGTCAAGAGGGGATTCCCCTGCTGTCGCAGGTCCTGGCGGAAGTGGCGGGGCGTGCGCCCTTGATTGTGGAGCTCAAGTCGGAGTCTATGGAGGTGGCAGATTTGTGCCGGCGGACCATAGCAGAGCTGGATGCTTATGAGGGGCTGTTTATGGTGGAGTCCTTTAATCCCTTGGTCGTGGCCTATTTCAGAAAGCACCGTCTCAACTATATCCGTGGACAGCTGTCCGGCAATCTAGGAGGCAAGAAAGGTTTCTACTACACAGCCGTGCGGCACTTGCTGTGCAATGTGCTAGCCCGACCAGACTTCGTAGCCTACGACCACCGCTACCAAGGCAATCTCAGCTTGCGGCTGATGAAATCGGTCTTTGGTATTCCCCTGGTCTGCTACACGGTCAAAAGTCCTGAAGAATACGAAACAAACAAGGCCCTCTTTGACCTACAAATCTTTGAAGGCTTTGACATAGAGAAAAAGGTGTGAATGGGGTCACATCTTTTTTGTTAACCTATTTCATCAAAAAAGAGGCTGTGAAAAAAGCTCAGGACCACTTCTCAGAGTTGGTATCAACATCTCAGTGCAGTGGTTAATTGGCTTTAACAGTCCAGTGGAGTGATACAGTTCGGGGAACTGTTTCAGCCCGAGCCTACTGTTTGGAAGTGAGGAGAACTCTTTTTATCTTGGTCGAGTTCTTTCCCCCTCCCCATGTCGTCTTAGGTTTGCCAACCTATGTTTGCTCATCAAGAGACAGGTATCAGGCTTCTAATTTCCTTTCTCTCGTTAATTGTTAATTACTCCTTTTTCAAGATAATTCTCGTAGAATTGTTGCTCCAAGCAGAAATAATCAACTAAAAACTCTGCGGTTGGTCACACAGCTGAAAGTGCTCTAAAGCCTTGTAATAGCTAATCTGATTCACATCATCTATGATGAAAGGCACGAGTCCTTCCTTCAGACATTCCTTGAACAGTAGCAAGCGACCTACACGACCATTGCCGTCTGCAAAGGGATGAATTTGTTCAAATTGTGTATGAAAACGAGCCAAATATACCAAGCCCTTCTTCTCATTATGGCTTCGAGCCATAATAAAAAGCTCCAAAAAAACTTTGGAGCGTTCTTTAGAATACCTTTCGTTAAGGCACTCACGCCTTCTCGGCAATATTCAACTATGTGACTACTATAGTAGCATCTTACAGCCTTGCCAACAATAAAATCACACTCTTAATCAGGGCTGACTATACCAGGCAATTCCTTCGTAGTTCCAACCGCGTGTTTTTAGAACGTCACGTTCGTTGGTATCTCGTGTATAGAGATGCTTTTTCAGTACAGTATGGTAGAGGCGGTAGATTGGCACAGGTCCATAAGAGCGATAGGCGATTCCCTCCTGCTTCCAACCACGTTGGGCTAGGACGGTGTATTCATTTTTATCACGGGTATAAAGATGAACTTTTATCGTCGGATGATAGAGGCGATAAACTGGATCGCCCTTAGTGGTTTCTGTTTTCCAAGAAATACCTTCATAACGCCAATCTCCCCGTTTTTTCAAAACAGCCAATTCATTGGTATCGGTTGTATAAAGGTGAACTTTCAAGCCTGAATGGTAGAGGCGATAGACAGGTTTCAGCGGTGCTGGTAGCGGATCAACCGCCTGTGGTTTAGCAGTGAAGGTCCAGCTACCAATGAAGGTCACATCCTGTTCTCCGACCAGTTGTTTATCGACTTGGTAGCCTGCGAAAGTCCAAGTTCCATCTGCAACTGTAATGCTGGTCAAGGTAGGTTGTTGAGCCGTCACTGGTTGGGCTTTAGCGTACAGGCTGTTATCTTTTGGCAGCTGTGCCATAACTTCGAGCGGTAGAATACGATTTACATCTTGGCTAATAAATTGATAGACGATGCGGTACTTGGCAACTGGCTTAATCCCTTGGTAGACAATTGTTTTCACCATAGGAGTAATCTGCTCTTCCCGAACACTTGCCTGCCCCTGTGGTTGTCCCTTGTAGGTAGGCTGGGTGGTAATGACTTTCTTGCTGCCAGCCTTTCCTTCGACAGTCCGTTTTTTTCCTTCTTCTAATGAAGGATCTGTACGGTACTCCGTTTCAATCGGGATTGGAACAATCTTGGTGGTGACAATCTCACTGTTGACAGGTTTCGTTCCGCGATAGACAATGGTCGGTCGCATTGGTGTCAGTTCTGTTTCTGTAACCTGAGGTTGACCAACTACTACTCCATCCTGGGTCTGCCAAGTTTTGACAACTTTCTTACTCCCTTCTAATCCAACAACCTCCTGCGTCTCTCCTTCCCAGAGGTCAGCCTTGGGTTGTTCAATCCGCTGAATTGGGATTGGAACGATGCTTTCTTCAGTCTTCGTTCCTGTGATTGGATTATAAATGGAATCTGTGAAATCATTAGTTTGTTTAAGATAACCTTGGTAGACACGGAGTTTCAGACTTTCAACGGCAGTTACACCTTCAAACTGCGGACGGTTGTTGGCCTTGTTCTGCTTCATCTTGGCCAAATCTTTATCGACAGCAGCCTGCATCAAGACTTCTAAATCTTGGAAAGACTGGATGCCGTCAACTGCTTTTAGGTGCGGTGTTTTGTCAATTCGTCGTTGGAACATGGCTTTCTTAAATTCTACCATTTGTCCCTGGTATTGATTGCCAAAAATCGCATTCAAGGCAGCTTGGTCACTTCCTCCGTGCTGGTTGGAGATGTAAGCCACCATGCCATTTTGATAGCCATACTCTGCCAGGAGTTCGTAGGCATTTCGCTTAAAGCTCAACTCCCCAACAGAGCCTGGATTGTTCTGCATGGCTGCGTAAATTGGGTTAAAGAGCTGAATTACATAGTAGCTGTTTGGCTCAACCACTCCTATCCCAGTCGTTCCTTGGAAGGTAAACCGGCTGGATACTATTCCATTTTCAATTAGCTGATTCAAGCTGGTCAGTTGCCCTGCTTGAGTGCTAGTAATAGGTTGAATATTATCCTTAACCTGATTTGCACCACGTTTAGCGACATTGGTATCAGGAATCAAGGTCATCTGATGATAGAGCAGGACCTTGTCCTCGGCACTTTTTCCAAGGCTGGCCTTGGCTTCTGCATAGTCCAAAGTATAGAGAACGTCCATGACACCCTGCATATAGGTTTGCAGGTCTGCGGCAGTTTGGAAGCGGGTGGAGGAAGCATTCTGCGTCCGTTGCTCTCCTAGTTCATAGGAGAGATTGAGGTTAAAGACGGGCTTATAGGAGCTGACGCCGATACTATTATCAATACTCTCAAATAGTCCACGAGCATAGACTTCTGCTAGTTGTCCTGTGCGTCGGTCCTGACCATTGAAATAAATACTTTTATCAAGAATGTGGGTCACTTCATGGGTAAAGGTTTCTTGACCACTCTGGGTCAGACTTTTGACCATAAAGTTTGTAAAGGAACGGCTGGTCGGTGCTGCTTCTGCTCCCACTTGCTGATAAGGCCGGTACAGGATGAGCGGAGTGAAAAATTCCTTGACACCAATATTGGCGGTAGGACCTGTTGCGGCTGACCAGAGATCACGCGCACTCTGATACTGTGTGCCGTAATGACGCAGGCTATCAATTACCAAGATGTTGGCGGTTGCTAATTCCTGCGTTTTTCCTGTGATACGAGCCCAGGTCGCAAAGAAAGCTTCTTGTTGCTGGGCAATGGTTTTCAGCAGTTCCTTGAAGGCTGGAATGGCTCCAGAATCTCCCTGTGGAACATAGGTTTGTACCAGACCATAGTTGACGGAGGACATGGTACTAATGGCAAAAATGCTATCAGGACTGACGTTCAAAAGAGCAATAAGGTGCTTGCGGAGGCGGTCATCCGTCCGCATTTTCTCATAGATTCGCGTTTCAGCATAGTCACTGGTTGTCTCAACAATATAAGCGGGACTAGTCAGACTAAACCAGCTGGCAGCATCTTGGTAAGGGACAAATCTTGCTACTGTACTGTCAATCCAGCCTTGCAAACTCCGATTTTGGCTGTAACCAGACAAGATTTTCTCAAAGGTTTTTTCCGCATTTAAGAGTTCCAAATCGGCATAGGTCACCTGTCCAATGGCGATGATGCGCTCCAAAGGAGTAGTGCGTATAGGTGTACCAAATACCTCAGGGTAGAATAAAAGTAAGCGTTTGGCACTGATATTCTCAAATTCAAACGAATATTGTCGTTCCAAGTAAGTCAATCCGAGAAGAATCCGTTTCTTCTGTGCCAATACTTGGGCAGTATCTACTGTTGCCGTTCGCTCTAAAATCCCTGTCAAAAGCTCTGGTAGCTGCAACTTAACGTTTTCAAATGCAGAGCGGAGGTCCAAGCGTTCGATATAATAGGCCCGCAAAGCTGTATCGACTTCAGCGGTTGTTGGAATCCGGCCAAGAGTCTTTTGTAACTCAGTCTGAATCCGTAAACGTTCAATATTGCTTTGATAGGCTGGAACCAGGTATTCATATAAATCTTCAAATTTTACCGCTTCAAATTCTGAACGAATTTGCTCATATTGTTGCTGGGCTTGGCTGTTCAGAGGTTGGTAACTGTATTCAGCTGTTGCAGCTACCTTACTGACACTCCCATCTTTTCCTACCAGAGCAACTTGATTATAGCTCCCTTGATAGGAGGACGGTAAAATATCGCCATCAGCATCCAAAGGAAGAATGGCAAGTAAATGGCTAGGCAGTTCTTGTGAACTTTCCTTTTCGCCTTGACTTATCCCCGGAAGGGTATCATCTTCTGTTCCTGCTTGTTCCACTGAGGAAGTTGAACTTTCTTCCGTTGAGTTTAACTCTTCTTGATTAGGTTCAATATCTGATCTACCTGTCTCAGTAGTTTCTTGTGAGGAAGGTAAAATAGTTGAAGAGGAATCATCCACTTCAGCCCATACCGCTACCCCATTAGACAGAACAAGCTGCCCAAGGAATAAGGATAGGACTAGGATCGCATAGAGGTGTTTTTTTCCTTTTTTCATAAAGCCTCCATTTTTGGTTATATTAGTATATTCAGTTTATCATACTTGATCACTATTTACAAACAAGATGGCTGAGAAAAAGGCTCAAAATTGACTTTTTACGCAATTTCGAGCCTCTGAATTTTTATAGAAAAATATAAACAACTTTTTTACGCTGGTACATAAACAAGTTGACTGTCAATTGTTACTATGACACCATTGCGGTAAATTCGATACAAACTTCCATCGTTTCCTTGCACCAATCCAAAGGGAGTACTTTCTGTCCTATTGTAATTATCTTCAATAACAGTCCAAGCACGATCTCCCAAATGGTTATTGGCATACTCAATTGTCACCGGTCCACTCTCCAATACAGCACCACTATCATAAGTCAACCATCCATCAAGACTAGAAATATCAGAAACCTTATAAAGTGGAGCAAAATTAGTAACGGATAGTATGTTCTGTGCGCCGTACATCCGATCGCGAGTAATATCCGAAGGATCACTTCCGTCGTAGAAATATGCATCCGGAATAGCTACACCTGCTGGAACCATCACTAAGGCATAACCTGGTCCTGCTACTGAATTAATTCCAGTCTGTAACATACCATCCTTAATTTCAGCTGCCTTACTCAGAATAGACGCATCTGATACCAAGCCATTTTTATCAAACATCAAGATATGACCAGACCAACTTTGCCAAGTTCCTTTGACGCTAGAAAAATCCTTTGCTAAAATCGCGTTGATATCCATTCCAGTTTGAATACTAGGCGTACTGGATGAACTACTTGCTGAAACTGTGCTTGATGTTGTAGTTGACGACGCTTTGTTCGTAGAACTAGAAGCTTGTGTAGTTGCTTTTTTTCCTGAACAAGCCCCAAGTAAAACTAAACTCGCTACTAAGGCGGTTGCTGTCAATAAATTATTCTTTTTCATATTGGTTCCTCCTTTAATTTTCCCGATGAATTGTAAAACCTGTCCGCTTGTTTTGTGGCCATAATGGTCATATCCGAAATCTGCACACGGGCAGGTTGGTTGGCAACAAAGAGGGCACAGGCTGCGATATCTTCTGCCTGTAAGGCCTCCACCCCTTGATAGACCTGCTTAGCCCGGTCCTTATCCCCATGAAAACGTACCTGACTAAAGTCCGTTTCCACAATACCAGGTTGCAGGGTCGTCACCTTGATATTAGTATCAATAGTATCAATCCGAATCCCGTCACTCAGCACCTTGACCGCCGACTTAGTCGCGGCATAGACCGCTGCACCTGCATAGGCATAGATACCTGCGGTCGAGCCGATTGTGATGATGTGACCACTATTGTTTTGGACCATTTGGGGTAAAATCTGGCGTGTCACAGCTAGCAAGCCCTTGATATTGGTATCAATCATAATCATCATATCTGCCATGTCATAGTCCTGAAATTTATCCAGTCCCAAGGCCAGACCTGCGTTGTTGACCAGGATATCCACCTGTCCCAGCTCTGCTATGATGTCCTGACAAACCGCTTCGACAGCCTCAAAATCTGTCACGTCTAAGGTATAGGTCAAGACCTGCCCACCAAATCGAGCCTGCAAATTCTGCTTAACTTTTTCTAACAGGTTTGTCCGCCGCCCTGTCAGTATAACGGTATCACCTGCCTCCGCAAACGCATAGGCGATACTCTTTCCAATGCCACTGGTCGCTCCAGTAATCAATACGTTTCTTACCATAGCTACCTCCTTTACTATCATTATACCACTTTTTGAATACAAAGAAAAAAACAACCAAGAAAATCTTAGTTGTTAAAATAGATTCATCAACCGCATCAGATACATATTAAACCGCACCTGACGGGAATAATATATATTCCCACCATTAACATAGAGTTTTCCTCCATGCAGAAGAGCGATCGGGTGATAATAGGTATAGGATTCGCCAGTAGTGTTGCCAAGACTTGGTGCTACAACTGTCTTAGAGTACTTGTCAGCTAATTCCAATGTATTTTCACCACCATTTGTGGCAACGTAATCAATGTATGTAGGGCCAAAGTTGTAGGCCTGCACCGCTGTCCAGACATCGACTCCCGCTTCTTCTGCCAAGGATAAGTTTTGGCTCAGGTACTCTACTCCTGTCCGAATGCTTTCCTTGCTATCTGTGATGGTATTAATGTAGCCTGTCGCAGATTCACTGGACTGCATGACATCTGCTTCTCGCCCTTTAGTCTCCGTGTAAATCATCGCCAGTATCAACTCCTCATTGGCTGGAGTGTCATTCTCCGCTAAGACTTCCTGGACCATAGTCTGATAGGTCATGACCTGCTGAACCTGACCGTATATCTTATAGGCTTGATAGGCGAGAAAAACAAGGACGACAAGGGCAATCGTTCTTGTTAATTTTTTCATCTTATTTGCTCTTTATATCTTCTATATTCTTGATGAGAATAGAGTAGGTCCCGTTCTCATTCTGGATAAATTCAACCGATTCAGCATCCTGGTAAATGCTGTTGGGCACAATCAACTCAATCCCGTTGGATAGGGATAGTTTCTGATTTTCAAACTTCTTGAGTTGGCGGCTGGCATCAATCTCATCAAAGGAAATCGTGTCTGGTACCACTTCTTTCAGTTGATCTACAAAGTTGAGGCGGGCGGTCAGGTTGTTGTCAAAAAGCTGGTCAGCCAGTTTTTCAGGTGACAGTTCATTGTCCTCCTCCAAGTTGTTAAAAATAGCCGACTTGACCTTGGACTGAAACTGGAAATCTCCCTGATTGAAATTCTCCGCAATCTTCTGAGCCGTCTGTTCAACAGCCTTTATGGAATTTTTGGCAGAAATAGCTGGCGTGACCTGCAGGAGATTGTCTGAAAAATAATTGAGAAAGGCACCATTGTACTTGATTCGCTTTTCAATCAAGTGGTACTTGTAATTCTGCAGGTTGACAATCAAGGCCTCGTCCGGTGCAGAACCCGCACTTGGCAGGTTGTTCTGTGTTAGCGTAAGAGGACTCTCACTATCAGCTCCGCTATGGACCAAACTTTCCCGCAGGGAAATCCTTAGGAAAGCAAAATGCTCCACGCCATTCTTCTCAAAGGCCACGAAAATCAAGTCATTGGTCTTGAGGTTTTCTGAAATGGAAAATTCTTCCTTCCAGAGCTGAGCAATGCGGACAGATTTTTCCAGCAAATCACCTGACAGCTGCTCTAAGAAGGGATTGTCAGGTGAAAACTGGCCAGTCTTGGCTTCGTCTGAATACACCCGTTCAATCTTTTTTCGCAGGTATTCTTCGATTTTGGGCGTGACAGTCAAAAGCTGGTCAGCAAGGACCAGCTCTGTATCATCAGGACTGAATTGGTGAATAAGGGCTTGTTTAATGTAAATATCCATATTAGTTTTCGTATAGTGGGAAGGCATCTGTCAGAGCTCGTACTTCTTGACGAACTTCTTCCAAGACAGCTTCGTTTTCAGCATTTTCCAAAGCCTTAATAGTCAACTCTGCCACCTTGCGCGCTTCTTCCACACCAAATCCACGGGCTGTAATGGCCGCAGATCCGATACGAATGCCGCTGGTCTTGAATGGAGAGAGTTTTTCATAAGGAATGGAATTTTTGTTAAGGGTAATGTGGACTTCGTCCAAGAGATTTTGGGCAACCTTACCGTTTTCAACAACCTTGGTTACATCGACAAGGAAGAGGTGGTTGTCAGTACCGCCTGTGATAACCTTGAAGTTTGGATTATCTAGGAAGACTTGGGCCATCGCTTTGCTATTGTCAATAACCTTTTGGGCATAGTCCTTGAAGGCTGGGTCCAAGACTTCCTTGAAGGCAACCGCTTTGGCAGCAATGACATGCTCCAATGGGCCACCTTGGATACCAGGGAAGATAGCTGAGTTAATCTTCTTAGCCAAGTCTTCATCATTGGTCAAAATGATACCGCCACGAGGACCACGTAGGGTCTTGTGGGTCGTTGAGGTGGTGATATCTGCGTAAGGAACTGGGTTTGGATGCAAACCAGCTGCAACCAGACCAGCAATGTGGGCCATATCGACCATGAGCTTGGCACCAACGGCATCCGCAATCTCACGGAACTTGGCGAAATCAATGGTTCGAGAATAGGCAGATGCACCTGCAACAATCAGTTTTGGCTGGGCAGCTTTGGCCTGTTCTAAGATTTGGTCATAGTCCAGAAGACCAGTTTCCTCATCAACGTTGTAGGCTACAAAGTTGTAGGTCTGTCCTGAAAAGTTGACCGCAGAACCATGGGTCAAGTGACCACCTGCCGCCAAATCCATCCCCATGATTGTATCACCTGGCTCTACCAATGCCAAGTAAGCACCTGCATTGGCCTGGCTACCTGAGTGAGGCTGAACATTGGCAAACTTAGCACCAAAAATCTCTTTGACACGCTCAATCGCCAAGTCTTCAATCACATCAACGCACTCGGTACCACCATAATAACGGCGATACGGATAGCCTTCTGCATACTTATTGGTCAAAATAGACCCTTGGGCAGCCATAACTGCCTTGGACACCACGTTTTCAGAGGCAATCAACTCAATATTGTGCTGCTGGCGGTCTTCTTCTGCCTTGATAGCATTCCAAACTTCTGCATCGTAGGACTTGTAATCAACTGTATCAAATATCATGTGCGGTACTCCTTTGTGTTGGACTAAATGTGCTTGATAAAACGCTTCTGCATCTTATCGGAGTGGTAACCATTCTTTTCATAGAAAAGGTGGGCTTGGTGACGACTTTCAGCGGAATTGAGGCGGATAAAGTCATAACCTTTGTCCTGAGCGACTTGTTCAATTGCATTTAGCAGGCCTGTGCCAATCCCTTTGCCTTGAAACTCTGGTAGAACAGCCAGTCCAAGAATGTTGAGACCTGTGTCCGAGTAAAGACTTTCATAGACCTGGGCATGAATGTAGCCCTGCACTTGACCAGTTAACTCATCAACACAGACCAGCAAAATATGCCCAGTTGCTTCAGAGCATCGCTGAAACTGTCGCTCCGTTTGCTCCAGGGGACAATCATAGCCTAGGGACAGGCTGTTTATCACTCGAATAACTGGTAAATCTTCTTGCTTTAACGTACGAATCATGGCATTTCCTCAAACTCTATCTCAGGTACACAAGCTAAGATATCCTCTGCTCGAATAGCTCCTTGACGGAGAATTTTCGCCTTGTTTCCAGATAAGTCCAAAATGGTTGAATCGACGCCTGTCAAGGCTTGGTCGTCTTCAATTCCAAGTAAATTTGCTGAAAATTGTGCCTGAATGGCTGCGAAATGCTTGCCACTTTCATTTCCAGAAAGATTGGCAGACGGTCCAATCAAAACTCCTGTTTTTTTAATAAAATCCAAGGTTTTTTCATGATTGGGAACGCGAAACCCTACCGTATCCAACCCTGAATTGATCCAAAAAGGAACATTGTGATTGGCCTTTAGAATCAAGGTCAGGGGACCAGGCATAAAACTATTATACAGCTTTTCAAGAAAAATAGGTTGGTTTTGACTGAAAAAATAAATATCGTTCAGGTTTGACACATTTAAGTTCATAGCTTTATCGCGAGGGCGTTGTTTGAGCTCATAAACCCGATTGACAGCTTCCTCATCCAAGGCCTTGGCAAAGAGACCATAGACAGTTTCCGTTGGCAAAATAACCGCATCACCAGCTTCAAGGCGGGCTAGAATATCAGTTTCCGTCATCGACTACCACCTTTCTATCCTTACCAAATTGGTCCTGCAAGACTCTCACTCGCTTGTCAGGGAAAGGCGTTTGAAACAGATTACTCACTGCCTGACCTTGCTTGTAGCCAATTTCCAGATAGATTTTACCGTTTTCTGCCAGAAAATCTCCTGCCTGCTCTGCTATTTTCCGATAGATAGCAAGGCCGTCCTCTTCGGCAAACAGGGCTAAATGTGGCTCTGAGTGTAGCACATTGAGTCCAACTTCCTCTTTATCTGCTGGAGAGATGTAGGGCGGATTGGAAATAATCAGGTCGAATTGCCCCGTCACCTGGTCCAAGACATCTGACTGGATAAAATTGAGCTGCACGGCATTATTTTCTGCATTTTTTTGGGTCACTTCCAAGGCTTGCGGAGAGACATCGACTGCGGTGACCTGCCAGTCTGGACGGGCATGAGCAAGAGAAATCGCAATAGCACCGCTTCCTGTACCGATGTCCAAAACGCGTAAATCCGCTCTGCTATTTTCCTGCAAGACCAAATCAACTAACTCCTCAGTCTCTGGTCGCGGAATGAGGACCCGCTCGTCCACCGCAAACTCCAAGCCGTGAAAGTCAGTTTTCCCGATGATGTACTGGGCAGGAATATGCTGGCTCAGTTGCTGAAAGATGTCTTCCAGCAAGATTTGGTCCTCTTCGGACACTTCTTGTCGCAAGAGAAAGACAAAGTCGGTCAGGCTCAGGCTTTTTAAGCCACGAAAGGTGAAGGACAGTGCTTCTGCCTCTTCACCTTGTGCTTCTAGTCTTTCCTCGTAGCTGGCAAATAATTCCGCATAGTTCATTACTTGTTCAACTCTTCTAGTTTCTGGGTTTGGTCATACAAGACCAAAGCATCGACCACTTCGTCCATTTTTCCAGACAAAATGGTATCGAGTTTTTGCAGGGTAAGACCGATACGGTGGTCGGTGACACGGTTCTGCGGGAAGTTATAGGTACGGATACGCTCTGAACGGTCACCAGTACCAATGGTTGACTTGCGTTCCGCATCTTGTTCATCTTGGGCGATTTGAGCAAAGTGGTCTGCCACACGAGCACGGATAACCTTCATAGCTTTGTCGCGGTTTTTCTGCTGAGTTCGTTCTTCCTGCATCTCAACCTTGATATTGGTCGGCAAGTGAACGATACGAACAGCAGTCGCTACCTTGTTGACGTTCTGTCCACCAGCACCTGAGGCGTGGTAGATGTCAACACGGAGATCTTTGGGATCGATGTCGTATTCTACTTCTTCCACTTCTGGCATAATCAGAACAGTAGCTGTCGAAGTATGGACACGGCCTTGACTTTCAGTCACAGGGACACGTTGCACACGGTGGGCACCTGACTCATACTTGAGTTTTGAATAGACAGACTGGCCAGATACCATGGCCACCACTTCTTTGAAACCGCCGACACCGTTAACAGAAGCCTCCATGACTTCAAAACGCCAGCCCTGTGCCTCGGCATACTTTTGGTACATGTTCAAGAGGTCTCCCGCAAAGAGAGCAGCCTCATCACCACCTGCTGCACCACGGATTTCCAAGATGATGTTTTTGTCATCGTTTGGATCTTTTGGCAGGAGCAAGATTTTAAGTTTTTCTTCGTAGTCAATCTTCTCTGCCTTGGCTTGCTTGAGTTCTTCCTTGGCCATTTCTTCCAAGTCTGCATCGCCAGAAGATTCCTTAATCATCTCTTCTGCATCGATAATATTCTGCAAAACAGTCTTGTATTCACGGTAAGCCGTTACCGTATCACGTGTTGCTGCCTCTTCCTTAGACAACTCCATAAAACGCTTGGTATCACTGACAACCTCAGGGTCACTCAGCAACTCCCCCAACTCTTCATAACGGTCTTCCACCGCCTGTAATTGATCGTAAATGTTCATAGATTTAAGATATTAAGGGCGTTAAACGAACAAAGCAAAAATAGGAGTTTTGACAAAGGACGAAAGCATCCTAGGAAAAACTATCTTTTTTGCACAGTTCGTAGCCCGTATTCAGTTCCTTTCGTAAGATACAAAGCCCGTTAAGAAAGCAAGAGAAAAATAGGAGACTGATGCAGTGTGTTTACACACAAAACAGTTTATCTTTTTTCCGTAGCTTTTAGGGCGTGTTCAATTCCTTTCCAATATAGTAATGCCGTTAAGCAACTCAAAGGAAATTAGGAATTCTGACGTAGAAACTTCGGTTTCTAGGAAGAATTATCTATTTCCACAGAGTCGTAGGCATATTCAGTTCCTCTCTGTAATATAGTGAACATGAAACAGGCACAGTTCGTAGCCCGTATTCAGTCATTTTCTAAGCAAGGTAATATTACCGCTTATCCCTTCAAATGGAATGCATACCAGTCTAAATTACTTAAATCAACAGTCCTAGAAGCATCTAAACCGGACAACGCAACGGGATCGTCACCTGGAATTCGAACATCTATCTCTTGTTCTTTCAAGATATCCGTAGAGCCATTTGCTAAATAATAAGTCGTAGCAGTTCCATATCCGGTACCTGGTGACCAAGTCGTAAATAAAATTGCTCCATCATCAAATAAGTTATAGCTACCTCTATAAGTACCTTGATAGGAATAGAGCTGAAATAATCGCAAATCCGATTCTTCTCCCGATTTTTGAAAGTCTTCATCCTTATGAAGGAATGTTGCAAGATAAACACTTCCATCCGTTTGCAAGGATCCGATAAGAATTTCTTCAATGCCATCATTATTTATATCATAAAAAGCATATTCAGAATACCTAATTCTAGGTTCTGGATACTCACTCTCACTAGGGAAAGTATCGTTTTCATAAGCAGTAATAAAATCAGCAAATATTTCTGCACCTGTGGCAACAGTTGACTCCTCAGAAGATGAGGAAGTAGTTGTTTTATCCACATCATTAGAAGACGAATTGTTATTTTCTTTAGATGAAGAAGAATCAACTAGGCCTAATTGGGAATTGCTTTCCTTATTCGAAGCACTACAAGCTGATAGCAAGGTGGTAGTAAGCAAAAAGAACAAAAGTTTCTTTTTCATCTCATTCCTCCTACAATTCTGGTGAAAAATAGTGTCTGCGGCAGACTGGAATGTAGGTCTCGTTGCCACCGATTTGGATCTGTTCACCTTCATAGGTTGGTTTTCCGTCTTGTGTCCGTAGCACCATAGTCGCCTTTTTAGAACAATACTGGCAAATTGTCTTGATTTCGTCCAGTTTATCAGCCAAGAGCAACAAGTGTTTGGAACCTTCAAACAGCTCATTACGGAAGTCATTTTTCAGACCGAAAGCCATGACTGGAACACCTAATTCATCGACCACTCGTGCCAAGTCATAAACGTGATGACGCCGAAGGAATTGAGCTTCATCAATCAAAACACAATAGGGAAGAGGCTCCATCTTTTCGATATAGCCAAAAATGTCCATCTCATCATCAATTGCTACTGCTTCACGTCGCATACCGATACGACTTGAAACAACACCAAATGCATCGCGGGTGTCCAAGGCAGAAGTCATAATGACGACAGGCTTACCTTGCTCTTCATAGTTATGGGCTACTTTGAGAATTTCAATGGTTTTACCAGAATTCATCGTCCCATATTTATAGTATAATTGAGCCACTTTTCTCTTTCCAATCTTAAAATTTCACTCTTTCCATTTTATCATAAATTGACCATTTAGGAAACAGAAAAACAAGCCCGATCACGCTGTACGCATGAAGAAAATACATGCAACTATTTTCTAGTTACATGCATTTTTTTCAAAATACTTCCATAAAACTTACACTTTAACGGGGGTAATCCCTCATTTTCAAAGCTATTATATCACTTTTTTCAATAAAAAACTGATGTTAATATTGAAAACATGATTTCTGAAAACGAAATTTTCTTCATGCGTTTGTCATGAAGCCCAATTTGAGCTTGTTTGTTATTAGGACCAAGGTAATGATAAGAAATTTCCGACACATTCAAAAATGATTTTAGCTGCCTTTGGTTTCCACTTGTAGAGCATAGCACATCCATAGATTAAGCTGAGGAAAGAAAATGTTAGAAACAAGGGACCTTCCCATATAGTTTGGTAAAAAACAGTTGTTACTAGATACAAAAACAGACCGGCGAGCAGGAATGAAAACACCATACGATAAACATAGTTCATAAGCCAACACCTCCAATGTACGTATAGAATAGCAAAAATTGTAAGCGATGTCAATCGTTTACTTATAGAAAGCAGGTGAAATTTATGCTATACTGAAACTAGCAAAATAAAGGAGAAATTATATGCCATTTGTACGAATTGATTTATTTGAAGGACGCACTGAGGAGCAAAAAATTGCCCTAGCCCGCGAAGTTACCGAAGTGGTATCCCGCAATACCAATGCTCCCAAAGAAGCCATTCACATTTTCATCAACGATATGCCTGAAGGGACCTACTACCCACAAGGTGAAATGAAACGTAAATAAAAAGAAGGTTCTCCACTCAAACGGAGAACCCTTTTTATTCTAAAATCGTATCCAAGTCAGTCGCCAACTCCACCGTATAATCATAAGGCTTCATCAAATAGAGCCCGCCCCTCTCCTCATAGAGATAAAAGGTCTGGTCCACCACCACCATGGTATAAAACTGCTCCACAGCAGGATTGTCCTGACGACTAGCATTCTTGAAAAAGTAAGGCTTGGTCGTTTCAAGCCCCATGAGAAATAGCTGAGCTTCTGAGCCTGTCACTTCTTTGACCACTTCTTCTCCCTGATAAATCACAACAGTCTCTGCCTCTGGCAAATCCACAGAAGACTTCAGCTGACTAAAGACCAGCAAACTCAGAACAATCGCAATACAAGAAATAATAGTTAGTTTATATCTCATCCGTCAAACTCCTTTTAGCAATAACACGCAATCTCCAGTTAAGCATGAGACCACAGACAAAGATACCTGTAATCAAGCCCACCCAATAAGCCTTAGGTCCCAAGTTCGTCCAAGTTTCTAAGACAAATGCTACTGGAAACGTCATGGACCAATAAGCCACCAAGCCCAAGACAAAGGGAACAGTCGTGTCCTTGTAGCCTCGTAATATTCCCTGAATAGGTGCTGTAAAGGCATCTGCCAGCTGGAAAAAGAGGGCAAAGACCAGAAAGTCCGCTGTCTGCTGGATAAAGTCCACATCATGTCCATACAAACTGGCCACAGGCAGACGGAAGAAATAGAGAAAAGATAAGGTCAAGCCTGCAAAGGCAACGGCTGTTAAGCGACCAATGATGGCATATTGAGCAACTGCCTTGGGTTGCTTGGCCCCTATCTCATAAGAAATTACAATTGGCAAGGCCATGGAAACACTGACTGGAAAGGCGTAGAGTAAGGTCGCAAAGTTCATAGCTGCTTGATGAGCCGCAATAGTCAAGGCAGAAAACTTGGACATGTAAAGCCCGACAACTGCAAAAATCGCTACTTCTGCAAAGACCTGCAGGCCAATTGGCAAGCCCAAACGCAAACCAGACCAAAGCAGTCTGGCATCCAGTGCACTCCACCGCCAGACCTGATAGTCTGTAATGGTCTTATTCTTGCCCATGACCATTAGCACGACTCCAAGTACAGCCCAGTAAGCTAGAGCGGTTCCAAGACCTGCTCCTGCTCCGCCTAGGGCCGGCAGGCCCCATTTTCCATAAATCAAGAGATAGTTAAAGAGGCTGTTAAAGGGCACCAAGAGGAGCATGAGGTACATGGACAGTCGGGTCAAGCCCAGGGCGTCGAAAAAGGAGCGACAAACGCTGAAGAGGAGCAAGGGCGGAATACCCAGAGAGAGGAAGTAGAGATAGGAACGGGCGACGGTGAAGACTTCTTGGTCCAGCTGAAGCTGGGATAGGAGCGGAATAGCACCGAAAAGGAGGACCAGAAAGAGTCCTGTCGCCAAAAACAAGGCCAGATAGACGAACTGGTGAAACTCCTGCCGAATCTTCTCCTTCTCTCCACGACCGAGATGCTGTCCAATAATGGGCACCATAGCCGACACAATACCGGTCAGGAAGGAAAACAGGGGATTCCAGAGGCTTGTCGCCATAGAAACACCTGCCAAGTCAACCGTACTGTAGCGACCTGTCATCATGGTGTCGATGAAGGAGGCAGAATAATTGGCAAATTGATAAATCAAAATCGGGAGAAAGATTTTCAAAAATAAGTAAAACTTATCTCGAATAGTCTGTGTTGAATACATACATCGTCCTTTATAGTTCTTACCTCTATTGTAACAGGACTAACAAACTTGTGCAAATGGGAGCGGGACAGAACTCGACAAAAATAAAAGAGTTCGTCGTCACTCCCTGCATAGCTCCAAAGGTTCAGTGAACCTTTGGAGGGCGGAAATGAAGCAAACTCTGTTTGTTACATTAATTTAGATAGATTTGGAGTTTAAAAAACAAACAAATGCGTTCCACAAGACCGATGTGACACAAACTTCGTTTGTTTCATTGCCCACCTCCAACAATCTCCTAGATTGTTGGAGCAATCAACCACTGCGCTGAGATGTTGCCCCCGAACTCTGAGAAGCGAGCGAATCGCTTACCACCCAGCCCTTTTCTCTCTATCTTAAATCGAATCCCCATTCCAAATGGAGTTTTTCACGATAACATAATCCACGTGCTTGAGGCTGTCGATATCCCGACCACCAGCGTAGGAAATGGAAGACTGCAAGTCTTGTTGCATTTCCACCAAGGTATCCTTCAAGTGTCCCTTGGCTGGCAGCAAAATCTTCTTGCCTTCAACGTTTTTATAAGCACCCTTTTGGTACTCTGACGCAGAGCCGTAATATTCCTTGAATTGCTCGCCATCTACTTCTACTGTCTTTCCTGGACTTTCAATGTGGCCTGCAAAGAGCGAGCCAATCATGACCATGCTGGCACCGAAGCGAATTGATTTGGCAATATCTCCGTGGGTACGAATACCACCGTCCGCAATAATTGGCTTACGAGCTGCTTTTGAACACCAACGAAGAGCAGCCAACTGCCAACCACCAGTACCAAAACCAGTTTTCACCTTGGTAATGCAGACCTTACCTGGCCCAATGCCGACCTTGGTCGCATCCGCACCTGCATTTTCCAACTCACGAACAGCTTCAGGCGTCCCCACATTTCCCGCGATGACAAAGGTTTCAGGCAACTCCTTCTTGATATGCTGGATCATCTGAATCACACTCTCTGCATGACCGTGGGCAATATCAATGGTGATAAATTCAGGAGCATCCGCCTTCAAACTAGTCACAAAGTCATACTCATAATCCTTGACTCCCACCGAGATAGAGGCAATCAACCCCTGATTGTGCATCCGCTTGATAAAGGGAATACGGCCAGCCTCATCAAACCGATGCATGATGTAGAAATAGCCTTCCTTAGCCAGCATCTCCGCTACATCCTCATCGATAATAGTCTGCATATTGGCAGGTACCACCGGCAACTTAAAGCTATACTTGCCCAAAGTAACCGTCGTATCAGCCTCCGAACGACTATTGATGATACACTTGTTCGGAATAAGCTGAATATCTTCATAATCAAATACAGGTGTTTCATTAAACATGAGCTTCTCCTCTGTTCGCTTTTGAATAATTTTTTGATGAGAAAACAAAACTTTGTTCGCTCTTCTCACTTACAACAGTTATGATTATAGATCATCGTTTGTTTTTTGTCAATACTAGAGGTGTTTACAAGAATAACGTTCGTATATCGATTGTATTTGTTTCTAATTAGCTAATTATCTTTCGTAATATTTGGATTTTGCTAGATTTTAATAAAAACAAAACTAGAACGTTCTGATTTTGCCAGAAAAATTTCTAAATAAACGCAAAAAAATCTCCAAAAAATGAAGATTTTTATAACATTTTTATGAATTATTCATTGAAATCGTACAATTGTTGGAATTTTTCGCACTCTGGATTCTTAGGGTGGCAAACTTCCCGACCAAAATAAATCATAGCCTGATGAGCAGGCAACCAGAGTTCTGGCGGCAAGACTTCCATGACCCGCTTCTCTGTTTCCAAAGGTGTAGCAGATTTTTTGACGATGTCATGGTGCTTGCAGATACGACCGACATGGGTATCCACGGCAAAGGCTGGAATACCAAAGCCCACACTCATGACCACATTGGCAGTCTTTCTCCCCACACCAGCCAAGGATTCCAATTCCTCACGAGTCTGGGGAACAATCCCTCCATGCTGATCTAGCAACTGCTGGGCACACTCCTTCAGAAACTTGGCCTTATTGCGATAAAGGCCTAGGCGTGAGATGTACGACTCAATCTCCTTGACTTCTGCTGCTGCCATTGCTTCTGGTGTTGGAAAGGCTGCAAAGAGGGCTGGAGTGACCTTATTGACCGCTGCATCTGTCGTCTGTGCAGATAGCATGACAGCTACCAATAGTTCAAAATGATTGCGGAAGTCTAGACTTGGTTTAGCATCTGGATAAAGGGCAATGATTTCCTCAATGACCTTCCGAGCACGTTTTTTTGATAAGACCATATATTCTTACTTTCTTTTTACTTTATATTTCTGAATATTATACCACACAAGCTCTTTTTTTACTTTCTGTACAAAAAAAGAACGACTTTAAAATCGTTCTTTAAAATGTACGGAAGACATGGGATTCGAACCCACGCACGCTGTTACACGCCTACCGCGTTTCCAACACGGCCTCTTAAGCCTCTTGAGTAATCTTCCATATATGGAGCTGGTGGGAGTCGAACCCACGTCCAAACACCTGCTAACTTATTCGTCTACAACCATAGGTTATGTCTTGCTTTAACTTGGGCTCGATACATAACTCAAACCTAGCACAAGCGAGTCAGTTCATCTCTTTTGGGACAGCCTGACTCAATCCCAACGTAGCTTGTTATTTTAAGACCAATCAGCAAACACAAGCAATTCGCGACTGGTCACGCAGGCAGGTTATTAAGCTGCTAATGCGTAAGTGTTTGTATTTTTTGCAGTTATATTTAACTGGCATTTTTACATCTGCCGATGGGTTGCAGAACAAGCCTCATAATGCCTGTCGAATCCGTAACAACCCCGTAGGTTTGATACGAAACTTATTATAACAGATTTTGAACCAAATAGCAAAACTATTTTCATAATTTCTTTACGATTTCAAAAAAAAATTAATTTACCAAAAATTAATTTATGGTAGAATAAAAGTATGTATAAATTTTGGCAACAAACAATTCGAGTATTAAGTATCGTTACCCTAATCGCAACTGGATTTTTTCTTATTTGGCTCTATCGAATTGGGATTTTGAACGATCAAAATGTCCTCACAGATTTAATCAAAAGCCACGGTGCTTTTGGAAACCTGACCTTTCTCCTTATTCAAATTGTCCAGGTAGTTTTTCCAATCATTCCTGGAGGAGTTACAACGGTCGTCGGCTTTCTTGTATTTAACTTTTGGTGGGGATTTTTCTTAAACTATATCGGAATTTCCATTGGAAGCATCATCCTTTTCTGGCTATCTCGTCGTTATGGTAAAAAATTCTGTCTACTCTTTATGAGCGAGGAGACCTTCTACAAATACGAAAGCAAGATTGACAATAAACGTGGCTACGAAATTTTCTTCATTATATGTATGCTATCGCCCATCTCTCCAGCAGATATCGTTGTGATGATTACAGGCTTGACTAGTATGAGCTATCGAAAATTCATCACTATCACCCTGCTCTGTCGACCTCTCTCCATTGTTGCCTATAGCTTCTTTTGGATTTATGGCAGTCAATGGTTACAACATTTATTAAAATAATACTATTGATGTAGTTTACATTAGAAAACGGATAAAATCAACGTTCCCAGCAACTTGATTTTATCTGTTTTTTTCCATTTTTAGAGAGTCTAATCGATTTCCTTTTCTAGAATTTTATCGACAAACTCGCTAGACATTGTCTTTTAGTTTACTTTTAGTACTAGAACCAACTATCTCCCAGATAGTTGGAGGTTGGAAATTCAGCGAACAAGGTTCGCGTCAACAGCTACAGGCATACCTCAAAGCTTTCTTGTTTCTAGGTGACCAGCTGATGTACTTCGCTTTTTGTTTTCAGACTCAGGTACGAATAGTCCACCGGACTATTCGTATCCCCCAGATTGCTTGCACAGTTAATAAACTGTGCAAGGTGAAAGATAAAACTTGCGGAGCAAGTCGCTTTTGCAAAATCAGGCAAGGCGAAGAGGCTGGGCAAAAATGCGAACGTTTCAAAGTTTTTGTTTAACGTTTTGAGAAATATACACTGATATTTTATGCAACCTTATCCGTAACTATGTAGGAAAATGCAGAATAATTACTTATAAACATGTATAAATATTGGCTAAAATGGATAACTCTCCATATCAGTTGAACCAATTTGAACCAAAATACTGAATGATTGATAGCTAAAATTGAATGATTTAGAAGAGCTGATTCGGCTCTTCTTTTTTGTCGATTCTCTTGGGATAATAGTTTTATTTATCCAGGAGGAAATTTATGCGTTATGGTTATATCAGAGTCTCCACAAAGGAGCAACACATTGACAGACAAATGACAGCAATTTTGCAAGAAGAGATTGCCACAAGCAATATTTTTATTGATAAAGCTTCTGGCAAAGATTTCGATAGAAGGAATTATAAGCGATTGTTAAGAAAACTTCGAACTGGTGATGAACTTGTCATAAAATCCATTGACAGACTAGGAAGAAATTACGATGAAATCATAGAACAATGGAGATTATTGGTCAAAAAGAAACAAGTCGATATCTATGTGCTAGATTTTCCACTCCTAAATACTCGAAACGGAATCGAAAATGTCACAGGAAAACTAATCTCAGACCTTGTCCTCCAAATTCTTTCCTATGTATCACAGATTGAACGGGAGCAAATTCAACAAAGACAAAAAGAAGGAATCGCGGAGGATATGAAAAGTTTGGAAGACCGAAATTAGCGAAACCTTGTCTGTTTGACGACATCGCTCAAGCCTATCAAAATGGAGAAATAAGTGTTCGAGAGGGAGCAAAAGTATTAAATGTTCCCAAGAGCACCTTTCATAATTGGCTAAAAGATGAAAATTATTGTCCAAAAGAGTAGGAGTTTTTAGACACCATCTACCTCTGTTATTTTTAAAGCAGATAACTTCAAGAAAAATCTAAAAACAGTATAAGAGTAAGCTTTTCTGTCAACAAGTATATTTTATCAAAACCGTCCCAAATAGTCTGCTTTTTGGGACAAGTCAAGTCTATTTCTGTTTAAATTATCTAGGAGGGTCATTCAATGACTAACAAATCTATCAAACTTTTCGCAGCTTCAGCTCTTGCAATCTCAGCACTCGGTCTTTCAGCAGTTTCAACGTCTTTGACAGCTGAAGCTGCAACTGTTACTAAACGAACTGACAAAGTCGAATACGTCTCTGATGCATTTGCGACATTTGACGCTGCCAAAGCTTTTACAGATTCGAATGACATGTATTTAGGATTTTCTGGACGATTCGGTATCTATCCGGTCGAGATATTCAACGAATCGAAAGGATATATTATTGAGGGTTATGTTGACGGTTTCTTTGACGAGACTGAGTTTAATCAAGGTTACAATAAAGTGTCGTCTCTAATGTCAAAAGCTGATATTGCTGCTGCAGCATCTTGGCAATCCTCTCCTCAACCGGCTCCGACACCTATTCCGCCACAAGATAAAACTAGTCAACTCAAAGTTTACCGCCTTTATCATGCAGGTTTGCAAGTCCACCTTTATACTACTGATACCAATGAAGCTACAGTCCTACAAAGTAGGGGATGGAAATATGAGGGTATTTCTTGGAACTCTGAGCGCCAACAAGGCGAAAGTGTTTATCGACTATATCATCCTGCTCTAAAGGTTCATCTCTACACCAAGGATACCAACGAATACCGTGTGTTAGCGGGACGAGGTTGGAAACAAAAAGGTGTAGCTTATCGCTCATACGGAACGGTTCCAGTTTACCGTATGTACCATACAGGCTTGAAGAAACATCTTTACACCAAAGACCGCAACGAATACTCCGTCCTAGCAGGACGAGGATGGAAACAGGAAGGAATTGCTTGGTATAGCCAACCCTAATAACAGAATGAACTTCTCACTACGAGGAGTTTTTTTAGAAAGGTAAGATATGGATTTTAAAGAGTATATTTATAATGAAATCGGTAAGCGCATCAAAAATGATAGAGAAAATTGGGGTGTTACTCAAGATGGATATGTTACAAGAATAAATTTAGATTACTCGGCTGACTCGAAAAATGAAAAAAGCACATACTTAACAAGAGAACGCTTGTCTAATATAGAAAATGGTAAAAAGCCAAAAGAGCGTAACTTTCTTTCCAACAGCGAGGTTGATATATTCACAAAATGTCGTTTTTCCAGTCGCTTGGAATTACTTTTAGGTACCGATGAAGAAATAAAAAAAATATTGAAAAGTCTTCTCTTTGCTTGCTTAATGAATGGCCATAAGTTAGGCAACATTGAAACAGAATATCAATTATTTGATATTTCGTATAGCAAAGAAATTGAACACCTATCTAATATCATTATCAAAGTAAGCTCTTCTCATCCATTGACAATAGCTCAAAAACAGGACTAGTACCTATCCAACTAGTCCTGTTAAAATACTTTCTATCAGAATCATTTGCCTACCACTTTATCGATAAATTCGCTATGTAATCTGGGCCAAATTGGGACAGGCGATTGCGACTGTCTTTGGATTCATATAAATCAATCATGGCAAAACCAGCTCGTAATTGTCCAGCAATCTGTTCTTCTAAGGTGTGGCTAAATTCATAGCCATATTCCGGGTCAATCGTAAGTTGTCCTGCTTCTTCTAATTGTCGTGCGTTGAAAGGTAGGCTGTACTTGGGTATCAAGGTCTTGTCTGGACGGTCCCAAACATCATCCCCGTCAAAGATATAAATCCAAGGGTTCATATAACCGACCATGAGCAGACCACCTTTTTTCAAAACCCGATAAGACTCCTGCCACATATTGGTCAAATCCTCGATATAAACATTTGAAACAGGGCAAAAAATGATGTCAAAAGTCTCGTCTTCAAAGGGAAAAGGCTGTGTCATATCTGCCTGGACCGTTTGCAAATCCAGATTTTCTCGCTCCGCAACCAGCCTATCCTTTTCCAACTGTTCCTTGGAAAAATCCATGATGGTCGTTTGGTAACCGTGAGCCGCAAAGATTGGTCCCTGTTGCCCGCCACCGCAAGCCAGACCCAGCAATTTCATACCTTGGGCTTTTTCAAACCAGTCAAGCGGCACTGTCTTTCCAACCGTCAAAGAAACGGATAAGGGCTTATCTTTGGCAACAAGGAATTCCTCATGACTGAGCGGAACTGTATAGGCATTTCCCTGTCTACTTGAAACCCGATTCCAACGTTCTTGATTGTAGTTTATATAATCTGTCATTTTTCTTTCCTCACTTGAGGCCTATCCAATATGACCTCGTTCTTTTCTTTTCATATTTTTACCTCCTTTACTATGCTCATTCTATTATAGTATAAGCACAAAGAAAAAGCTACCTTTCGATAGCTTATTTCTTAAGTCAAGTCGTTAAAGTCCCACACATCGTCAACCCAGCCTTCATAGAAATCAGGATCGTGGCAGACCATGAGGATAGAGCCCTTATAGGCTTGAAGGGCACGTTTGAGTTCATCCTTTGCATCCACATCCAAGTGGTTGGTCGGCTCGTCAAGAACCAAGACATTGTTTTCACGGTTCATGAGCAAGCAAAAACGAACTTTGGCCTGCTCACCACCCGAAAGGACTTGAATTTGGCTTTCAATATGCTTGGAAGTCAGACCGCAACGAGCCAAGGCTGCACGCACTTCTGCCTGGTTAAGGGCTGGAAAGGCATCCCAAACGGCTTCAAGCGGAGTCTGACGATTGCCACCAGCTACTTCTTGTTCGAAATAACCTAGTTCTAGATACTCACCGCGCTCCACAGAACCACCGAGCGGTGGAATAATCCCCAACAAACTTTTAAGAAGAGTGGATTTCCCGATACCGTTGGCACCGACAATGGCAATCTTCTGGTTGCGTTCAAAGGTCAGATTGAGTGGCTTACGTGTCAAGATACGGTCGTAACCAATTTCCAAATCAGTCGTTTGGAAGATAAAGCGACTTGGAGTTCGAGCCATTTTGAAATCAAATGATGGCTTTGGTTTCTCTACTTGAAGCTCAATAATCTCCATCTTGTCCAATTTCTTCTGACGAGACATGGCCATGTTTCGAGTCGCAACACGGGCCTTATTACGGTTAACGAAGTCCTGCAAGTCTGCAATTTCCTTCTGTTGGCGCTCATAGGCTGCCTCCAACTGAGCCCGCTTCATAGCATGTACTTCTTGGAACTGGTAATAATCCCCTGTGTAACGGGTCAAAAGCTGATTTTCCACATGGTAGACAATGTTAATTACATCATTCAAGAAAGGAATGTCGTGCGAAATCAAGACAAAGGCATTTTCATAGTTCTGCAAGTAGCGTTTGAGCCAGTCAATGTGTTCGGCATCCAAGTAGTTGGTCGGCTCATCCAGAAGCAAGATGTCAGGCTTTTCCAAGAGCAATTTTGCAAGAAGAACTTTAGTCCGTTGTCCACCTGATAACTCCGTCACATCCTTGTCCATGCCATAGTCCATGACACCAAGCGCACGCGCCACTTCGTCAATCTTGGCATCAAGCGTATAGAAATCACGGCTTTCCAGACGGTCTTGCAGCTCACCAACCTCTTCCATGAGGGCATCCATATCGGCACCCTCTTCTGCCATAGACATGTAAATGTCATTGATACGAGCTTCTGTCTTGAAAAGTTCATCGAATGCTGTCCGCAAGACATCACGGACTGATTGACCCTTTTCTAGTTTAGCATGCTGGTCTAAATAACCTGCCGTTACATAACGTGACCATTCAACCTTACCTTCATCTGGCTGCAATTGACCTGTCACGATGGACATGAAGGTCGATTTCCCTTCACCATTGGCACCGACAAGTCCGATATGCTCCCCTTTCAAGAGACGGAAGGAGACATTCTCAAAAATGGCACGGTCACCAAACCCATGACTTAAATTCTTTACTTCTAAAATACTCATATTTTCCTCATAACATCAAAGAACTGGAGTAATACACTCCAGTTTTTACTTTTATTTTCGCAGTCTTGAGA
This sequence comes from Streptococcus suis, assembly GCF_024509525.1. Lineage (GTDB taxonomy): Bacteria > Bacillota > Bacilli > Lactobacillales > Streptococcaceae > Streptococcus > Streptococcus suis_AC. The sequence continues at coordinate 147,793 of NZ_JAMWEM010000003.1, read as the reverse complement.
ATAACTACTAGCCACCTAATCAATCTAGTGGATCAAGACAATGTAATCATCTCAAAGATTAATTGTTTTCTGTTTAAATTCCGATTTCCACACGGACCACATCGGCAATGGTGTCCACATAGTAATCGACTTCAGCATCCGTTGGCGCTTCTGCCATGACACGCAAGAGTGGCTCGGTACCACTTGGACGGACCAAGATACGACCGTTGCCAGCCATTTCTGCTTCCATTTTTTCAATGATAGCTGCAATAGCAGGCACTTCCATTGCCTTATCCTTCATGCTGTTTTCCACTCGAATATTGACCAATTTTTGCGGGTAAATGGTCACTTCTGCTGCCAATTCTGACAACTTCTTACCAGTTTCTTTCATGATTTTGGTCAATTGCACAGCGGTCAACTGGCCGTCGCCTGTGGTGTTATACTCCATCAGAATCACATGTCCAGACTGCTCACCACCAACATTGTAGCCACCTTTGCGCATTTCCTCCACCACATAACGGTCACCAACTGCGGTCACAGCTTTTTCAATACCTTCTCGGTCCAACGCCTTATGGAAACCAAGGTTAGACATAACGGTTGTCACAATCACATTTTTTGAAAGGCGCCCCTTATCCGCTAAGTATTTACCGACAATGTACATGATACGGTCACCATCTACTAGATCTCCATTTTCATCTACAGCAATCAAACGATCACTATCCCCATCAAATGCCAGACCGATTTGGCTACCTGTTTCTTTAACCAATTCTTGCAATTTCTCAGGATGAGTTGAACCGACTCCCTCGTTGATATTCAGACCATCTGGCTTTTCGGCCATAACTGTCAAGCTAGCACCAAGATCAGCAAATACTTGACGAGCAGAGGTTGAGGCCGCCCCATTGGCAGTATCCAAGGCCACTTTCATCCCCTCTAATTGGGTACCAGTCGAAACAAGGAAGGATTCGTATTTACGCAAGCCTTCCGGATAATCTACCACATCACCTAAGCCTTGTGCAGATGGACGAGGAAGTCTATCTTCTTCGGCATCCAAGAGAGCTTCAATCTCTGCTTCTAAAGCATCATCCAATTTAAAACCATCTCCTGCAAAGAATTTGATTCCATTATCTTGAGCGGGATTGTGACTAGCAGAAATCATAACACCTGCACTTGCTTTCTCAGTTTTCACCAAATAAGCAACACCAGGAGTGGCTAGAACTCCTAATTTATAGACGTGGATTCCAGCGGATAAAAGTCCAGCAACCAAGGCAGCTTCCAACATCTGACCCGAGATACGGGTATCACGTGCCACAAAGACACGGGGTACATCCGTTTCATGTTGACTGAGAACATAACCACCAAAACGACCTAGTTTAAAGGCCAATTCTGGCGTCAATTCTACGTTTGCTTCCCCACGAACTCCATCCGTTCCAAAATATTTCCCCATTTTTTAACCTCATATTTTTATTTTATTTTTACGATAGTAGCCTGTAAGCTAGTGTCGACTTGCGAAAGGACTACTGGTAGGACATTCCCTTCCGCATCTACAGCCTGTAAGGCACCTGTTCCACTATAATTCTCTGATAAGTTGCTCACATCTAAGAAAACAGCTTCAACCCGTGCAATCTTAGACATGGTATCTTCATCGGTTGTTACTTTAACGGTCTCTAAACCAACTGTTACCTTTGAGACTGTATAGCCAGAAGCTAACTGATTTTCATATATGATGCCTTGCACAGGAAAAGTCTGACTTACTTTTTTACCAATCTTCACAGTTACCTCTGCTGGATTCAGGCTAGCTGTGATTCCCGTCGGCAAGTCCATGATTTGTAGCGGTACTGTGTGAGTCCCACTTCCCAACTCTGTTAAATCAACTGCAATGTGGAACGTGCGGGTTGCTTCATCTGTTTCTTTTTGTAAAATGACTCGATTTGCCCCTGTTAATTCTACATTCGCAGTAGAAGAAAAACCAGAGATGAAATAAGTATTACTGTCATAGTTCATTGTAATCGGTACATTTGTGATTGTATGGGTATAGGTTTCTGACTCCGTTCCCTGGCTACTAGAGGCAGAATTTTTATAGTTCGTCGTAGTAGCATAGAAGAAAAGTACCAGCGCGAGCAAAATTGAAACAAATAAATGTCCAACTAATTTCATTTTATCTTGCATGTTTTTTTCCTCCTAAACTCCTCCACCACGGTTTCTTTTCATCACGGGGGACAAAGAGACGTCGGAGCTCAAGTTCAAATTCTTCTAGTGTCAAATTATGCTTGAAAATACCGTTCTTAGCAATAGAAATTGCCCCTGTCTCTTCTGAGACAATAAATACAAAGGCATCTGAAACCTCAGATAAACCAATCGCAGCTCTGTGACGTGTGCCAAATTCTTTTGAAATTCCAGCACTTTCTGAAAGAGGAAAATAAGCACATGCAACAGCTATTTTATCCTCTTTTATGATGACAGCACCATCATGCAAAGGCGTGTTAGGAATAAAAATATTGATTAGTAGCTCGCTCGAAATATCAGCATCCAAGGAAATGCCTGTTGTGCAGTATTGTTGCAAAGTCTGGGCCTGCTCAACTGCTACCAGGGCGCCGATTTTACGAGGAGACATGTAGGACACCGACTTTAGAAAAGCTTGAACCAATGCTTCTTCAGAACTGATATTCGATCCTGCAAAAAGTTGTGTTGTGCGACCCAATTTCTCTAAAACTGCCCGAAGTTCTGGAGCAAAAATGACTACCCCAGCAATTACACCGTAGGTAATTACTTGATTCATCAACCAAGAGATTGTTTGCAAGCCTAAAAGGCTCGCCAACAATTGACCAAATAAAAAGAGAAAAACTCCCCTTACCAGGGTCATGATTTTGGTCCCAACTAGGGATTTACTAATCGCATATATAAAATAAATAACTAGCGAAATGTCTAGCAAGTGCATCATAGCCGTCCAGGGACTGCTAATCAGACTTTGCCAATAGTTGCTATCTACTAATTGACTAATATTCATTACTTCCTCCTCGTACTTTCTCTCAACTGTCTTAACCCTTCTATTATATCATACCTTTGACTTATTTCACCTTAAAAATCCTCTCTTCTCTCACATTGTCTGGTAGCTCTCTTCTAGAAAATCCCCCGCCTTTATGATAAAATAGTCCCATGAAAATAAATACAGCTTTGGGTATCCTTGCAGGAAAAAGCTCCCAGTTCATTTTGAAAAAACTAGGACGTGGTACTACCCTACCTGGAAAAATTGCCCTCAAATTCGATAAACATATTTTAGATAGTTTGGCTAAAGACTATGAAATCGTTGTGGTGACAGGGACCAACGGTAAGACCTTGACCACTGCCCTGACAGTCGGTATCCTCCAAGAAGCCTTCGGAGAAATTACGACCAACACCAGCGGTGCCAATATGATTACAGGGATTACGGCAACATTTTTATCTGCTAAGAAAAACAAAAACGGCAAGAAGATTGCCGTCTTGGAAATCGACGAAGCCAGCCTAGCCCGTGTAACCGACTTTATCAAGCCTAGCCTGATTGTCTTTACCAATATCTTCCGCGACCAAATGGACCGTTATGGTGAGATTTATACCACCTACCAGATGATTTTGGACGGGGCTGCAAAAGCTCCGCAGGCAACCATTTTGGCTAATGGTGACAGCCCGCTTTTCAACTCGACAAACGTTATCAATCCAGTAAAATACTACGGTTTTGCGACGGAAGAGCATGAGCCACGTCTGGCCCATTACAATACCGAGGGTGTTCTCTGCCCGCATTGCCACCAGATTATCCAGTACAAGCTCAATACCTACGCCAACTTGGGCAGCTATATCTGTAGCAACTGTGGTTTTAGTCGACCTGAACTGGACTACAAGTTGACCGAACTAAAAGAAATCACCAATACCTCTTCTACTTTTGCTATTGACGGTCAAGATTACAAAATCAACATCGGAGGCCTCTACAACATCTACAATGCCCTAGCAGCTGTCAGCGTAGCAGCATTTTTAGGTGTAGCTCCTGAGAAAATCAAGGCAGGTTTTGATAAGTCTAAGGCAGTCTTCGGCCGCCAAGAAACCTTTAACTTGGGCGATAAAGATTGTACATTGGTCTTGATTAAAAACCCTGTCGGTGCAACCCAGGCCATTGAAATGATGAAACTGGCTCCTTACGATTTTAGCTTATCTGTTCTTCTCAATGCCAACTACGCTGACGGAATTGATACCAGCTGGATTTGGGATGCTGACTTTGAACAAATTACCCAAATGGACATTCCACAAGTCTTTGCAGGCGGTGTTCGTTCGTCTGAAATCGCCCGTCGCCTCCGTGTGACTAGCTATCCAGAGGACCAGATTACTGAAACGCCAAAACTGGAAGACATCATGACCTTGATTGAGCAATCAAGTAGCCAACATGCTTATATTTTAGCTACTTATACAGCTATGCTGGAATTCCGCGACCTGCTGGCTCAACGCCAAGCCGTTGGAAAGGAGATGAAATAATGGTCTATACGTCATTAAAAAGTCCTGAAAAAGACTACACTTATGATCTCCACATCGCCCATCTCTACGGTGATTTGATGAACACCTACGGGGACAATGGCAATATCCTCATGCTCAAGTATGTGGCTGAAAAGCTGGGGGCTCGTGTTCAGGTGGACATCGTTTCCCTGACAGATGAATTTGACAAGGATTTCTACGACATCGCCTTTTTCGGTGGTGGTCAAGACTATGAGCAGTCTATTTTAGCCAAGGATTTACCGACTAAAAAAGACAGCTTGGCAGACTTTATCGAAAACGACGGTGTCATGCTGGCCATCTGCGGTGGCTTCCAGTTGCTCGGTCAATACTACATCGAAGCTGGCGGCCGCAAGATTGACGGTCTAGGTATCATGGGACACTACACCCTCAACCAGACCAATAACCGCTATATCGGTGACATTAAAATTCACAATGAGGAGTTCAACGAAACCTACTACGGTTTTGAAAACCACCAAGGTCGCACCTTCCTAGCTGACAACCAAAAACCCCTGGGCAAGGTTGTCTATGGCAATGGTAATAACAAGGAAGACGGTGGCGAAGGTCTGCACTACAAAAACACCTTCGGCAGCTACTTCCACGGACCAATCCTGTCCCGCAATGCCAACCTAGCCTACCGCTTGGTCACAACTGCCCTCCGTAAAAAATATGGACAAGACATCCAACTTGCCAGCTACGCTGACATCCTCAGCAAAGAAGTCGCTGAAGAATACGGCGATGTGAAAAGCAAGGCAGAATTTGATAAATAAAGCAAAACCGCTTCTGATATTCAGAGGCGGTTTTGTTATTTTCTATTAACTTATATTCCCTTTAGTAACGTGTAACTTTCCAAATTTACAAAAGCGACTCATAGAATTATTTCCTCCCGTTAAATAATAGATAACTATTAAAAATAGACAATACTTGCTCATAAGTAACGGTACTTAAATTGTTTACTTTGGCGTGTTTCATTGCTTGATGAAACTGATTTTTAGTAAACAGTTGACGATATTCTCGATTGACCCATTTTGAAACAAAGTACGTATATAGCTTCCAATATTTATCTGGAACATCTGTGGTATGGCGGGTAAGTTTTATTAAGACACTGTTTACTTTTGGTTTAGGATGAAAGCATTCCGCTGGCAGCTTAAGCAATTGCTGAATCGAGACTTGAGTGTGCAAGAGCAACCCTAGTGTTCGGTGAATATCCAAGGTACGCTTGTAGAATCCTTCTTCAACAATCAGATAGATGTCAGACGCATGGCTTTCAAAAACCACTTTTTTAATAATTTGTGTGCTTAAATGGTAAGGAATATTCCCAACAATTTTATACCTCTGTTTGTTAGGGAATTGAAACTGTAGAATATCTTGGTGAATTAAAGTGACACGATTGTTCAGTTTTAATTTTTCTGACGATAAGTTGAATAGATGACTGTCTAATTCAATAGACGTTACCTGTTTACTTATTTTAGCCAGTTTCGTCGTTAAATGCCCTTTACCTGTTCCAATTTCGTAAACGGTATCGGTTTCTTTTAAATTCAATTGTTTTATTATTTGGTTGAGTACTTTTTCACTCGTTAAAAAGTTTTGAGAATATTTTATATTTTTGTTCATGTAATCACTCCTGAAGTGATTACATCTGTAAATAAATACAGAAGTTAAATGATTTGTTTGTAATTTTAGTTATCTGTTTAAAAAGTCATAAGATTAGTCACTGGTAGGAATTAATCTAACGTATTTATTTATCTGCGTAATCACTGTTTTTAGTCTGTTTCAAAACAGTAGATGTTTTATCTACATTACGCATTTTGAATACCAACATGACGAATCCCTCCTTCTTAATTACAAATTTTTAGCATCTAATTTAACTTCAATTCCTATTATACAAAATTTTATGATACTGCACAATCAACACACTCTTTATTTTTTATATAGTTCCAATCAAGAGCAGTCCCTCAATCGTAATCTCGGTCAGCTGGCTCAAGTCCAACTTGGACTGGTCCACTTGGAAAAAGAGGGGCGTCATGTCTGCCAAGACTTGGGCATGTTCTAGGCTAATCGGCAAGGTCCGACTGACCAGCACTTGCTTCACCTGCCCTAGGTAAGACTTGAAATGGTCCACGATAGCCTGGTTATCATAGGACTCCTTGCGGAGTTGGTCTTTAGCTAAATGGCGGAGCTCCTTGAGGTGATTGGGTCCTGGGACCAGCTTGAGAATAGCCCCACCAACTTTCAGCACTCTGGCAAATTCCTGGTAATTAGCTGGGGAAAAGATGTCCAAGATGCCGTCAATTGTCTTGTCTTGAATAGGTAACTTGGTTAAGTCACCGACAAACCATTTGACCGACTTGGTCCTGTCAGATTTGGCTGCCAAGAGAATGGAGTCCTTGGAAATATCAAAAGCAAGAATGTCCAAGTCCATTTTCTCGGCTAATTTGCGGGAATAAAAGCCCTCCCCACAACCGATGTCTAGGACAGAACATAACCCCAGCTCTGCTATTTTCCCCTCCAAAGCTTCATAGAGATGGTCGTAATAGCCTGCCTCTAAAAAGGCCTGGCGGTTTTCAAAGCTAGACTTGTGGTAGTTGGCGGACTGCTTGACTTGGGGTGCCAGGTTGACATAGCCCTGCTTGGCGATGTCGAAGGTGTGGCGGTTGGGACAGCGGAGGCTGTTGAGGTCAAGACCAAGAGCCTGCCCACAATGTGGACAGGCGAAAAATTGGTCGCTATTGGCAAAATGTTGGTGTTTGGTCATCTTATTTGTATTCTTTTCTAAAGCGGTGCAGAGCTAGTCCTGATAGGAGCGTGGCAATGGCCCCTGTAAAGACCAGCAAGTAGCCGACTGGAATGAGATAAAAATTTTCATGCAGAATGCCCTTGGCATCGACATACTCGACAGAGTTGGCCTTGATGACAAAGCAGACGAAGCCGAGAAGCATGAGAAAACTACCAATAATGGTAATGGTCAGGTGCATCTGGGTACGGCGGCCTTCGCGACCGTCTTTTACAAGTTTTTCTGTCATGTTGTTCATGTCAGTTCCTCCTAAGATAAGGTAATCTAAGGAGATCAAAAAGACAGAGGACATGAGAATCAAAAGTTCCAAGTCGGGCAGGTTTTTGTCATTTTCCCAGTTGGAAACGGCCTGCCTGGTCACATTGAATTTGAGTGCAAACTGCTCCTGGGTCAAACCTTCCTTCTTCCGTAAGTCTTTGATTTGTTGTCCAAAGTTCACTTCTTTCTCCTCGCTAGGTCCTGTCTAGCAGGTCCTGACTTTATCTTAGCTCGTCGGTCGATGTTTGCCAAGAAAGGCGGGCTTGCAATAGAACTTTTGACCGCAAGGTCATGTTGCAGCAGAGTTTTTTCATCGCAAGACCGGCTTGCAAGCTTGTTCTATCAAGGGGTTGAACCTCTTGTCAACTCCCTGTCAACCTAGCCCATTTGCTCAGATAATGCTTCCCATTCTTCCATGAGGTTTTCTTGTTGGGCAGTCAATTGATCGACTTCTTTCTGGTAATCAGTCAGTTGACCGATGTCGTTGGTTTCTAGCATGGCTTGGTTGAGCTCGCTCAGGCGGTTTTCGATGGTCTCTATTTCTGCCTCGATTTGCTCGATGCGTCGGACTAGTTTGCGCTGCTCTTTTTGGTTTTCCTTTTGGACTTGGTAGTCCATGGCTCCGGCTGATTGGCTAGTACTTTCTAGCTGGTCAGGCTGGGCTTCTGCTTCCTGCTCTGCCTTTTTCTCCAAATAATAGTCATAGTCGCCCAAGTAGAGCGTGGAGCCAGTTTCTGAGATTTCCAGGACCTTGGTGGCGACGCGGTTGATGAAATAGCGGTCGTGGCTGACAAAGAGCAGGGTGCCGTCAAAGTCGATGAGGGCATTTTCCAGAACCTCCTTGCTGTCGATGTCCAGGTGGTTGGTCGGCTCGTCGAGGATGAGGAAGTTGTTGTTTTCCATGGACAGCTTGGCAAGGAGCAGGCGGGCCTTTTCCCCACCCGATAGCATGGACACAGACTTTTTGACGTCATCACCTGAGAAGAGGAAGGCTCCAAGGCGGTTACGGATCTCCACTTCAGGCGTGGTCGGAAAGGCTGACCAGAGCTCCTCCAAGACCGTGTTGGAAGGCGTCAGGGCCGACTGGGTCTGGTCGTAGTAGCCTACTTCCACATTGGCACCGAGCCTGGCTTCCCCTTTGATAAATGGCAGAGCTCCGATGATGGATTTGAGCAGGGTTGTTTTTCCGATTCCATTCGGGCCGACAATGGCAATGGCATCTAGTTTCCGTTGGTCAATAGAAATAGGCTGAGAAAGTATTTCTCCATCGTAACCCACCGCAGCATTTTCCACTGTCAAGACGATATTGCCAGAAGTCTTGTCCGACTTGAAGGTCATGTTGGCAGACTTCTGACCAGTTGTTGGCTTGTCCAGTCGCTCCATCTTTTCCAACTGCTTGCGTCTAGCCTGAGCACGCTTGGTGGTCGAAGCACGGACAATATTTTTCTGAACAAAGTCTTCTAGTTTGGCAATTTCCTTCTGTTGCTTTTCATAGTTTTGCAATTCCGTTTGCAACTTCTGCTCTTTGAGCTCGACAAACTGAGAATAATTGCCCACATAGCGATCCAAGGAATGCTTGGTCAAATCAAGCGTCAGTGTCGCCACCTTGTCCAAGAAATAGCGGTCGTGACTGACGATAATCAAGGCTCCCTTGTAATGCACTAGGTAGTTTTCCAGCCAAGCAATCGTGTCAATATCCAGGTGGTTGGTCGGCTCGTCCAGTACCAATAACTCTGGGCTTTCAAGAAGCATCTTTGCCAGAGCAAGTCGAGTATTCTGACCACCAGAGAGTTCGGAAATTTTCATGTCCCACATGGTCTGGTCAAACTTAAAGCCGTTCAAAATGGCACGAATATCCGCCTCATAGCTAAAACCACCTGCCAGACGAAATTCCTCTGACAGACTATCATAGGTCTTCATGAGCTGGTCGAGTTCACTACCAGATAGACTACCCATCTGCTCTTCCATAGACCGCAGGCGTTTTTCCGTCGTCCGCAGGTCGTCAAAGACATGGAGCATTTCATTGTAAATGGTATTTTCCGACTCAAAACGGCTGTCCTGTGCCAGGTAAGACAGTGACAAATCACGCTTGGTTGAAATGTCACCGCTGGTCGCTGCTTCTTCTCCGACAAGGATTTTAAGAAGAGTAGACTTGCCTGCTCCATTTTTTCCGACAAGAGCAATCCGGTCCCGTTCACCGACTTGAATATTGATATTGTTAAATAAAACTTCGCCCGCAAAAGAGCGTTCAATCTTGTTTCCGCTTAGAATAATCATAGCAATATTGTACCATAAATTAGCCGAACCGTGGTAACCACCCAATAACAAGGTATCTATCCAATCACTCATTCCTCCAGTATACTGTTATAAAAAGGATTTATTATGTCACAGCGTCCCATTGACTGTTCCCCAATCGCGACGCTTTGAAAAGAAAAGCAGAAACGATATTCTGATGAAGATTCGTCTCGAAAAAGTAGAACTCACATTCTTTCACTCTATCAACCAAGAGGTATCGGAAACAATCTTGGATAAGGTGCTACATTATGACCATTCGACTCAGTGATTTAGTTCAAGTCTTCTTGGTTTGTGGGAAAACGGATATACGTCAGGGGATTGATTCACTCGCCTACCTTGTCAAAAGTCAATTCAATTTGGATTCCTTTTCAGGTCAGGTCTATCTCTTCTGCGGAGGTCGAAAAGACCGATTCAAGGCTCTTTACTGGGACGGACAAGGATTTTGCTTGCTTTACAAACGTTTTAAAAATGGGAAATTGACCTGGCCAATCAATGAAGAAGAGGTCAAGGCTCTAACTTCCGAACAAGTAGACTGGCTCATGAAAGGATTTTCTATCACTCCAAAAATAAATGATTCAAAAAGTCGTGATTTCTATTGAAATCATGGCTTTTCTTTGTGTATAATGATACTCATTTAAAATCAAAAATAGCCACCTACCACTCAAAGTGGATATGGAGCGTTTTGAGTTTGTTATTTTTTGAGAAGAAAACAGCTACTTGAAATCCACAATCCTCAACTAAAACTTATAAATTAAGGTTTCACATGTTATAAGTAGCTTAGACTTGCTATTTTTGATTTTTATTGAGTATGAGATAAAAAGAAGGAGATTGGTTATGTCATCACTAGAAAAAATTATTGAAATATAGTCAAAAACGATAGAGGTGATGGCTAATGAACTCACTCTCCTTCGAGAACAGGTTGAGTATCTGAAACAAAAACTCTACGGAAAATCATCAGAGAAAGTAGTGTATCAACCCGGTCAGCTGAGCTTGTTTGGGGAGGAAAGCCTCCCTGAAGAAGAAGCTGACTTACCCAGTTGAAACAGAGATTATCACTTATAAACGCCAGAAAGCTAAGGGAGTTCGTCAGGCTATTTTTAGTCAGTTCACTCCAGAGATTGTTCATCACGAATTGCAGGGCAAAGACTGCACTTGTCCAGACTGTCATGGTCAGTTGAAAGAGATTGGTTCTACTGTTCAACGACAAGAATTGGTCTTCATTCCTGCACAATTAAAGCGGATTGACCATATCCAACGCCCACACCATTCACCAGAAATTCAATCTGAAGGTGCCCAATTACCGTCAGGAAGAGGACTGACACAAGCTTGGTCTGCCCATCAGTCAGAAGGAAATAGCCAACTGGCACATCAAGTCTAGTCAATATTATTTCGAGCCGATTTATGACCTGTTGCACGAGAAATTGTTGGAGCACCCTATTCTCCATACGGATGAAACCTCCTACAAGGTCTTAGAAAATGATAGCCAGTTGACCTACTACTGGACATTCTTGTCTGGGAAACATGAGAGAAAGGGAATCACCCTCTATCATCATGACAAACGGCGGAGTGGCTTAGTTGTGGAGAAATTTCTTGGAGATTATACAGGTTACATACATTGTGACATGTTACGGCAGTAACTTAGGACTTTAGTTCTTTAGTTCTACCTATGGGTTTAGGAGCCAAGCGACGCTAAGCTTGGCGAACTGCGAACTGCTGTCAGCTTATCGTCAATTAGATAAGGCTAAACTGGTTGGCTATTGGGCTCATGTTAGACGAAAGTTCTTTGAGGCGACTCCTAAGAAGACAGACAAGACTTCTTTAGGAGCTAAGGGTTTAGCTTATTGCGAACGCCTGTTTGCCTTGGAGAGTGACTGGGCTGACTTGTCTAGCGAGGAACGACTACATAAACGCCAGACAGAGTTAGTTCCTTTGATGGATGAGTTCTTTGACTGGTGTCGCAATCAGGCCGTCTTGCCAGGCTCCAAATTGGGGACTGCTTTGGAGTATAGTCTCAAATACGAAGAAACCTTTCGAACTGGTGACTTAGTCTTTTCCAACAATATGGTTGAGAGATCGATAAAAACGCTAGTAATTGACCGAAAAAATTGGCTTTTTTCTCAGAGTTTTGAAGGCGCCAAGTCTACAGTTATCATTCTGAGTCTTTTGGAAACAGCCAAGAGAAACGGACTTGATGCAGAGAAATATATGACCTATCTTCTAGAACACTTACCTAATGAGGAGACGATCGCAAAAAAGGAGGTTCTAGAGGCCTATTTGCCATGGGATAAAATAATTAAGAGAGCATGTAAATAGAAAAAGGTTCCAGAGTCGACAGGACTTTGGAGCCTTTTTCAATATACTTTGTTATTGGGCGGTTACAAAAGGACTCCGATATTTCGGAGTCCTTTACTATCGTTTTCAAACAAGAGAATAATTCAACTGTTTATTCTTCTTCTTTTCTACGACGTTTAAATCCAAGTAAGCCAAGTGCTGCGAGTCCTGCAAGTCCCATGAGACTCATCATGCCAGACTCTTCACCAGTATTTGGTAATACAGCTTGCTTATTGTCTTCAGAACTTTGTTCAGTAATTCCTTCTTCAGCACCTTCATTTACAGTACCTGTTGAAATTACTGTTACAACTGTTGAAGCTGAGACATTTCCAGCTTTGTCTGTAGCCGAAGCAGTTACTTTATCACCTGCTTTAAGTTCAACTCCTGCTGGAACATCAACTGTAAAGTTTCCGTTTTCATCTGCAATTGTTGTAACTGTTGAGCCATCTGGGAAGGTTACAGTCACAGTTGAACCTGGTTTAGCTGAACCCGTCACTGTCTTATCGCCAGCATTCGGTACGTTGACACTTGGTGCAACTGGTGCTGATGTATCTGCATTAGGGGCTACAGTATCAGCACCTGGAATAGTATCAACTGAGCCATCTGGGTAAGTGACTGTCACTGTTCCGTCGTTACCAACTTTTACTTCTGTTCCTGTTGGTAGGTTTGGATTTGATTTCTTAACTTCTTCTTGAACTTTAGCTTTTTCTTCATCAGTCAAGTTGTTAGTATCTGAAACTGAGGTCTTAGTTGGATTTGTCAAATCATTCTTCTCTGCATCCGTTTGTGGAGTTGGAGTGGTTGAAACGACTGTATCAGTACCTGAAATTGTGTCAACTGAGCCATCTGGGTAAGTGATTGTTACTGTTCCGTCGTTACCAACTTCTACAGTTGTACCTGTTGGGAGGTTTGGATTTGATTTCTCAACCTCTTCCTTAACTTTAGCTTTTTCTTCATCAGTCAAGTTGTTAGTATCTGAAACTGGAGTCTTAGTTGGAGTTGTAATGCCGTTCTTCTCTGCGTCCGTTTGTGGAGTTGGAGTAGTTGGAACGACTGCATCAGCTCCTGGGATGATATCAACTGAGCCATCTGGGTAAGTGATTGTTACTGTTCCGTCGTTACCAACTTCTACAGTTGTACCTGTTGGGAGGTTTGGATTTGATTTCTTAACTTCTTCTTGAACTTTAGCTTTTTCAGCGTCAGTCAAGTTGTTGGTATCTGCAACTGGAGTCTTTGTTGGATTTGTCAAATCGTTCTTCTCTGCATCCGTTTGTGGAGTTGGAGTTGTACCAATTACTGTTACTGTACCAGTAAGAGTATCTGTAGAACCATCGGGATATGTGATGGTAGCTGTTCCATCATTTCCAACTGTAATTGTTGTACCTGTTGGGAGGTCTGGATTGGATTTCTCAACCTCTTCCTTAACTTTAGCTTTTTCATCTTCAGTCAAGTTGTTGGTATCTGCAACTGGTGTCTTAGTTGGAGTTGTAATGCCGTTCTTCTCTGCATCCGTTTGTGGAGTTGGTTCGAACGGAGGTTCTGTGGCAACAGTTTCATTACCTGGGATGGTATCAACTGAGCCATCTGGGTAAGTGATTGTTACTGTTCCGTCGTTACCAACTTCTACAGTTGTACCTGTTGGTAGGTTTGGATTGGATTTCTTAACTTCTTCCTTAACTTTAGCTTTTTCAGCATCAGTCAAGTTGTTAGTATCGCCAACTTGAGTCTTTGTTGGATTTGTCAAATCATTCTTCTCTGCATCCGTTTGTGGAGTTGGAGTAGTTGAAACGACTGTATCAGTCCCTGGAATTGTATCAACTGAACCATCTGGATAAGTGATAGTAGCTGTTCCGTCATTTCCAACTGTAATTGTTATACCTGTTGGGAGGTCTGGATTGGAGTTCTCAACCTCTTCCTTAACTTTAGCTTTTTCATCTTCAGTCAAGTTGTTAGTATCGCCAACTGGGGTCTTTGTTGGATTTGTCAAATCGTTCTTCTCTGCATCCGTTTGTGGAGTTGGAGTGGTTGAAACGACTGTATCAGTACCTGGAATTGTATCAGCTGAGCCATCTGGGTAAGTGACTGTCACTGTTCCGTCATTTCCAACTGTAATTGTTATACCTGTTGGGAGATCTGGATTGGAGTTCTCAACCTCTTCCTTAACTTTTGCTTTTTCTTCGTCAGTCAAGTTGTTAGTATCTCCAACTTGAGTCTTTGTTGGATTTGTCAAATCATTCTTCTCTGCATCCGTTTGTGGAGTTGGAGTGGTTGAAACGACTGTATCAGTACCTGAAATTGTGTCAACTGAGCCATCTGGGTAAGTGATTGTTACTGTTCCGTCGTTACCAACTTCTACAGTTGTACCTGTTGGGAGGTTTGGATTTGATTTCTCAACCTCTTCCTTAACTTTAGCTTTTTCTTCATCAGTCAAGTTGTTAGTATCTGAAACTGGAGTCTTAGTTGGAGTTGTAATACCGTTCTTCTCTGCGTCCGTTTGTGGAGTTGGAGTAGTTGGAACGACTGCATCAGCTCCTGGGATGATATCAACTGAGCCATCTGGGTAAGTGATTGTTACTGTTCCGTCGTTACCAACTTCTACAGTTGTACCTGTTGGGAGGTTTGGATTTGATTTCTTAACTTCTTCTTGAACTTTAGCTTTTTCAGCGTCAGTCAAGTTGTTGGTATCTGCAACTGGTGTCTTAGTTGGAGTTGTAATGCCGTTCTTCTCTGCATCCGTTTGTGGAGTTGGAGTGGTTGAAACGACTGTATCAGCACCTGGAATAGTATCAACTGAGCCATCTGGGTAAGTGACTGTCACTGTTCCGTCGTTACCAACTTCTACAGTTGTACCTGTTGGTAGGTTTGGATTTGATTTCTTAACTTCTTCTTGAACTTTAGCTTTTTCAGCGTCAGTCAAGTTCGTTGGATCGGTTACTTCTGTAACTGCTGGTGCTACAGGTGTTACATTATCTGTTGTAGCTGGTGTTGTTGCTGCAGAAGTTGTAGATGTGTTACCTACTTCGTCTTTCGATACAGCTGTTACTGGTGAGCTATCCTTAACTTTATCAGCTGGGATTGTGACTGCACCTGTAGTTGCATCAACTGTCACACCTGAATCTGCTGGAACTGACCATGTACCATCATCTGCTTTAGTAACAGTTACTGTTTGTTCTGTGCCATTTTCATCAGTATAAGTGATGTCAACGGTCTTAGTATCATCACCATCTGTTTGTGATGGTTTTACGGTTACTGTGCCATCTTCATTAGCTACTACTGATGGTGCTTCTGGGGCGGTTGAGTCAATTGGTGTGAAGTTAATAATAACCTCTTCAATCTTCGTGTGTCCGGATGGTGATGTCAATTGAACTTGTACAATCTGACGACCTGTTTTTGGCAATGTAGACAAATCAGTCAAGATTTGCTTCGTAACACCGCCATCTGCTACTAATTGACTCGTAATATCATGTGTCTTAGTAGGTGCAACAGTTCGTGAAAGAACTTCTACTTGTTCAAGAACTTCTTCTGCAGTTACTGAAGAATTTTCTGGTTTAGTAATTTCAGAAATAACATTCGAATCCAAGATATTGATGTTAAAGGCATTTGATTGACCAGTCGCATTTTGCTTATCAACTGCAGTGATACGACGGTTCCAAGTATATCCAGCTTCACCTTCTGGTGTACCACTCATCAGATAATTGCCATTTTCATCTTTGATAATAGAAACAGCACCAGGATTGCCTAGATTGTTTGTACTTTCGACAGAACTAAAGTAAACTTCCTTGATGTCATCTCTTGTTGCAGTAGAGTTAACATCATTTACATCCACATCAATAGCTGGAGAGAGTGATGTCCCCTTCCAAACGTATTGGTTTTCAATTGTTTGGCTTACAGTAGGTGCAATATTCTCTGGATGGGTAACACTTACCCAGTTGTAGATTTCTTGACCGTAAATGTTTGTTGTTTTAACACGAACTTCATAGTTACCAGTATCTGGAAGTTGATCTGCACTGGTTGCAGCAGTCACATCTGTGCTACCGACTATACGGTAACCAATAATTTCACGTGAATATTGGTCTTCAGGAATAACTAGTGTTGATGGTACTGCGTTAGGATATGAACTATTTACATCAATTGCAAGTTTTGAGTAAATATCATCTGCCGTCGGTCGCACACCAAGCTCTTTTGCTACTGCAGTAGTATCATTTACTTTATCAGTATAGCCCAAGACCATAAATGTATCACTGGTGGTCATCGCTCCGCCATTATCAGTTACCTCCAAACGACGTGTTGACTTGGCACCTGGTCCATAAATGAGGTGGCCTGTCAAGTAACCATCAGTGTTTACAAGAAGCGCATCGTTTGGATTGTTTACATTTGGATCTGTCGCTGATGCAAGGTCGAAACGACCTGAAGTTTTTGAATCGTTGTAACCAATACTTGCAATCGTTCCATCAGCATCAGTCATTTCAGCGACCTTTTGGGTTGCTTTTGTTGGATCTGCTACTGGCGAAGTACCTGTTGCACCATTGATGTCCTCAGTCGTGCCTTGGTTTGTACCGAAAATGAAGATTGCATTTGGCACGGAACCACTGTCAATCGGTACGTTGGTAGGTGTTGAATTGATTGTGACAGTTGGCGGAGTATTGTCAGCGTGGTCTACACTCACCCAGTTAAAGACTTCCTGACCGTAAATATTTTTCGTTTTAACTTTAACTTCATAGTCACCTGTTGCAGGCAATTGATCCGCACTGGTTACAGCAGTCACATCTGTGCTACCGACCATACGGTAACCAACAACTCCACGTGTGTATTGTGTTTCAGGAATAACTAGTGTTGATGGTACTGCGTTAGGATATGAACTATTTACATCAATCGCCATCTTAGCTGTGATATCTGTTAAAGTAGGACGGACTCCGTACTCTAATCCCACAGCTGTTGTATCGCTTACCTTATCTGTATAACCAAGCACCATGAAGGAATCACTGGTGGTCATCGCTCCGCCATTATCAGTTACCTCCAAGCGACGTGTTGACTTGGCACCTGGTCCATAAATGAGGTTACCTGTCAAGTAACCATCAGTGTTTACACGAAGCGCATCGTTTGGATTATTTGCATCTGGATCTGTCGCTGATGCAAGGTCGAAACGACCTGAAGTTTTTGAATCGTTGTAACCAATACTTGCAATCGTTCCATCAGCATCAGTCATTTCAGCGACCTTTTGGGTTGCTTTTGTTGGATCTGCTACTGGCGAAGTACCTGTTACACCATTAATGTCCTCAGTCGTTCCTTGGTTTGTACCGAAAATGAAGATTGCATTTGGCACGGAACCACTGTCAATCGGTACGTTGGTAGGTGTTGAGTTTACAGATACTGTAGGTGCTTGATTAACTGTTGTAGCTTCTGTACGGATTGTTTCTACGCCCGCAACATTAGCAGTTGCTCCAAGTGTGAACACTAAGGCACATCCGAAAAGGAAATGTTTTCCTTTCTTAATCATACGCCAGTTCTTTTGCTGGCTATTTTTTCTATTGAAATACATAAAACCCCTTACTTTTTTTATTTGTAGTAATTCTACTCAGCTTTATCCTAACACACCCCCCCCCCCCGACTTACAAGTAAAATAGCTTGATTTTGAAAAATTATTTTCATTTCAAAACATTCAAAAACGTTGATATATAGACATTCTAAGGAATTTAGGGGCATTATGTACAACATCAGTTTACAAAACTGTAAGCGCCCAATAACAAAGTATATTGAAAAAGGCTCCAAAGTCCTGTCGACTCTGGAACCTTTTTCTATTTATATGCTCTCTTAATATTTTTATCCCATGGCAAATAGGCTTCTAAAACCTCCTTTTTTGCGAGTGTCTCCTCGTTAGGTAAGTGTTCTAGAAGATAGGTCATATATTTCTCTGCATCTAGTCCATGTCGCTTAGCAGTTTCTAAAAGACTCAGAATGACAGCTGTTGACTTGGCTCCTTCAAAGCTCTGAGAAAACAGCCACCTTCGCTTTTTCGTTTCTAGGCTCAGGCTGAAACAGTCTATTCCCAAACATCAATTTATGTGAGCTGACTGCCGTCAGCTTATATCTCCCACTTTAAAAGGTCTCCCAGACCTTTTAAACTCCCACCCCCGTATAGCTCAAACTGTCTGGGGGACAGTTTGAGGTTGGAAATAGAGCGAACTTTGTTCGCAACAGTCGTAATGGTCAGATTTGGAGTATGAAATACGAACTGCTGAGATTTGCTTTGCAAATCTTATCTCCTACCTTTAACAGTCTCCCAGACTGTTAAAGCCAATCAACTACTGCGCTGAGATGTTGACACGAACTCTGAGAAGTGACACTAGATTTTAGTCCCGCCTCTGACGAACTCCTTTAGTTTTCTTGCGTTTATAAGTAATCGTTTCTGTTTCAACTGGGTAAGTCTGCTTCTTCTTCAGGGAGGCTTTCCTCCCCCAAACAAGTTCAGCTGATCGAGTTGATACACAACTTTCTCTGATGATTTTCCGTAGAGTTTCTGTCTCAGATACTCAACCTGTTCGCGAAGGAGGGTTAGCTCGTTGGTCATAATTTCAATGGTTTTTGTTAGACTTTCAATCACTTTATCTTGCGACTCCATGGACTTACCTCCTTCTTTTTCTCTCATTTTACACAAAGAAAAGCCATGATTTCAATAGAAATCACGACTTTTTGAAACATTTATTTTTGGAATGGTAGAAAATCCTTTCATGAGCCAGTCTACTTGTTCGGAAGTTAGGGCCTTGACCTCTTCTTCATTGTTTGGCCAGGTCAATTTCCCATTTTCAAAACGTTTATACAATAACCAAAATCCTTGTCCATCCCAGTAAAGAGCTTTGAATCGGTCTTTTCGACCTCCGCAGAAGAGATAGACCTGACCTGAAAAGGGATCCAGATTGAATTGACTTTTGACAAGATAGGCGAGAGAGTCAATTCCCTGACGCATATCCGTTTTCCCACAGACCAAGAAGACTTGACCTAAATCACTGAGTCGAATGGTCATAATGTAGCACCTTATCCAAGATAGTTTCCATTACTTCAGGATTGATAGATTGGAAGAATGTGACTTCCGTTTTTCCGAAACGAATTTTCATCAGAATATCGTTTCTGCTTTTCTTTTCAAAGCGGCAAGATTGGGGAATAGTCAATGGGACGATGGGCTGAGATATAATGAATCCTCCAGTTTGTTTTTTATAACAGTATACCGGAGGAAGGAGTGATTGGATAGATACCTTGTTATTGGGCGGTTATACTTTTTTCCAGAAAAATACACCTACTGACAAATGGGTCAGGTAGGTGTATCTAGCAGAACATAATGATGGGTTAGTTGTTTTTCTCGTCCTTCTTATAGGCGACCAAACGGTAGCCTAATAGAAATAGCAAGACTCCGATAGAAACGACCGTCACCAGCACCGCATTTCCGGTATATGGGATTTCAATACCGGGAGGAGTAACGGGTTTGTTCTTGATTTTAACAATTTCAGACACATGTGAATCCGAAGTAATTTCAAAAGGAATCGTATCTTGGGCTAGAATATAGCCTGCAGGAGCCTTGACCTCTTTCAGATAATAAATACCATAGGGAAGAGGTCCTACAACAAACTGACCGTTTGCTCCAGAAGTAACATGATAGGGAATGCCGTCGACTATCACTTCCTTCAGTTCTCCATTCACTTCCTCAAGAACTGCAAACTCTGCACCAGATAAGGGGGCAGTACTTGTAGATACCTTTAGAAATGGCTTACTTCCTTTTTCTTTGCTAGGCCTTCTTACCTTAGCCTCAATCCGTGCAACACTGACGTCAACTTTCATCAAGAATGGGACAACCTCGAGACTCGTAGGAGTTCCTACTTGTCGGACATAATACCACCCTTTCGTCAAGCCCTGAAAAGTGG
This sequence comes from Streptococcus suis, assembly GCF_024509525.1. Taxonomy (GTDB): domain Bacteria; phylum Bacillota; class Bacilli; order Lactobacillales; family Streptococcaceae; genus Streptococcus; species Streptococcus suis_AC. Next base: position 127,711 of record NZ_JAMWEM010000003.1, on the reverse strand, counting down.
CCTGACCTTCTGAAGTGAGAGCCAGTGAGGAAATTGGCTCTCCATAGAGTTGGTTTAACTCGGACCGACTTTTTTGATATAAAGTATCTGCCAACCGTTCAGAAGAGGCTGGCTCTTCTGCAGCGATATACCAAGCCTCCAAGCCTGTTGAAACTTGACTGGCATCTATCCCATCAGGAAGCGGAATATGAACCTGAACATCAAAGGAATCTTGTGCTTGGAGTGAAAGCGAGGGCAGTGACAATACACAAATAATAGCTATGAAACAACATACTAGCTGTCTGATTCGTCTCATCTGTCCCTCCTTTTCAACTGATATTATGCTTCTTCAGATTGGCGTTTTTTCATAGCAATGTAGGCAAATACCATTGTACTCAAACCAACCACTGTGAAGACAAGGGTACCAATACCACCCGTTTGTGGGATGGTTACTTTTTTGTTTTCTACGCGCTTGTGACCCTCAATTGCAGTAGTTGAATCATCTGTCCAAGTATTAAGAGCTGTTGTAAAGCTGATTGGAGTTGTCAAGAGTGCGTAGCCTTCTGGAGCTTTTGTTTCGACAAGTTTATAAGTACCTGCCTTAAGACCTTTTACTTCGAACTTACCATCTGCTGATGATACGAATGTGAAGGCATCAGCCTTATTTGGTACCCAAGTCCATTGCATGTTCATTGCTTCGTATTTCGCATCACGATCTGCTTTTTTAGTTTGGATATCAGCAGCGTTTTCTTTCACAGCAGCTACATATGCAGCTTCTGCGTTCTTATAAGCAGTGATTGCAGCTTCTTGAGTAGTTCTATCTTTCAAAGCAAGGAACTCAGTCCCATCTTCGTTTGTGACGATGAACTCTGCTCCAACAAGTTTTTTCACAGCATTTGTATCAGTCGCATCGTCTGTCTTGATGAATCGTTTACCGTAGGTAACTACTTTTGGCTCTTCTGGCTCAAGTGGCTCTGGGTTTGGATTCTTTTTGTTTTCTACTTTAATTGTACCTGGGGTATCATTTGAGTAGGTAGGAAGTGAGCCTGGAACTTTCGTTTCCTCGATAACGAGGTACTCAACACCATCTTTAAGTTGTAGGTTGGATGTTGCTGAGCGTTGACCTGCTGGAAGTGTAATTTCACCAACTTTTACACCAGTTTCTTTTTCATACACACCAAAGGTAACTGGAGTTTGGGCTACACCATCACCCCAAGTTTTTTCAACAGTGATTTCACCATTTACCGGTGTTGTTGATTTTGGTTCTGAGAAGTCGCTTGGACGGTTACCGTAGATCAATTTAACCTTGTTAGGGATGTCAGTATCAACAGCAGCAGAATCATTCAATGTTGCGTTGTATGTCAAAGTGAAGTTTACATCACCTGCTTTGGCAGCAGTTTCCAATTTAGCAAGACCAGTCGCATTCAACTTAACCATGAAGCCACGTTTGGTTTCAACCAAGCTATAGTCAGTATCTTTTGCCCAAGTAGTAACAGTTGGATTTGGATCTTGTCCAGTAGTGGAAGTGATTGCCAATGAACCTAGTGTAAAGTCAAGACCTGCAACCATGGTATCTTCCCAAGCAAATGTTTTGTAGGCTGCGTCTTTTGGAACAGTTGTCGTGATTTTATAGTCAATATCGTCTCCGATATTCACATCTTTTTTATCCGTGGTATCGTCACCAAAAGTTTTTTTGATTTCAGGTTTATCTTCAGTGTTCTTTGGATAAACGTGTAATTTATCATTCTCACTAAAGTAACCAGTACCGTCTGTCTTAGCTTGTGGCAATTCAAGTTTGAATGGTACAGCTTTCATACCAGTCAATTCATTCTGACCATTGTAGTAAGATGAGGCTTCTTTATCTTCCGTGAAGATATAGGTACCATCCACAAGAGTGAAGCTAGCACCCTTGTCTCCTGTATCAACAGTATTTACACCATTTTGATAGTCTTGAACAAGTTTATAGTTACCATTGTCACCAGCAATACCAAGAGTCTCACCTGTCTTTGTACCTGTATCTGCTGCATCAACCTTTTGCCATACTTTAAAGTTTACTCCAGCAACTTCCTTAGCAGAGTCACCGAAATAACCTGTCAAGTTATTAATCTTATTACCATCATATTCTGGTGCAGTACGTGGATCTTTACTAGAACCATTAAAGGCACCAAATTGTTCTTCGTTCATTACGATCTTGTGAACGACAACGGTTGTTTTGTGAGGTTGAGTCGTATCAGGACCCTCAGCAAACACAGTTGCAAGATTTACCAGCGTGCCAAACACTGTCAATAGCGTGGCAAACACTGAAAATAATTTCGTTATTTTTTTCATGAATGTTCTCCTATTTTTAATCTTTTGTGCATTAGGTATTATATAATGTTTTTCCGACGTAACTCAACGGCAAAAGCAACGAACATCATCACCCCCCCTAATGCAATATAAGGAATAATTCCTATACCACCCGTTTTCGGATATTCTCCTTTGCGGAGGTTTTTCACGATAATCAGGTGAGGATCCGTATTGTCTAGGCTGACGAGGTCACCACCATCTCGGATGGTAATCGTGCCATCTGCGCCTATATCAATATGGATTTCTTTTTCAATCTTTTGATAGCCGTCTGGTGCTACCGTCTCTTTCAAAATGTACGATTTCCCTACTGGCAAATTGTCAAAGAGAACTTCATCTCCTGTTGTCGTTGTTGTCTTAACAACTGCTGTCGCTTGTGCATTCCCACTTTCTTTCAATTCAAATGTCGCTTCTAGACGCTGATCTGAATCACGATACGAGCGTTTTGCCAACTTGAACTGAGAGGTTGTTCGGGTATTTTTCATAGTAAAGACGACAAGACGATTCGTATCTGCTCGAGACAATGATACCGTCTCGTCTGGATTATGAAGAAGGATAGAACCATCGTGGTTAATCTGGAAGCGGTATTCCTTCTGATTGAGGAGATAACCGGAAGGAGCCTGGTCTTCTTTTAGGATATAATAGCCAGGCTCAAGATTAGTCTGGTAGATACCCGCACTTGTCAGACCCTGAGCTAAGGCTGTGTCTCCTTTTGTCCAGTTTCCATCTGTCTTATAGATTGAGAATTGAGCATTATCAAGGAGGGTCGCCTCATTTGTACTATCCACCTTTTTGATTTGGAAGTTAAAAGTACGAATGTTTTTAGCAACCATGACAAGCGTATCCCCCTGCCCTGTCTCAACGGATACAAGAGCCTGATCTGCATCAAGGAGCGTCAAGCGTCCGTCTTCCCCAATCCGAAGGCGCGTATCTCTGATTTTTGTATAGCCTGATGGAGCTTGCGTCTCTCTAAGGACGTATTCTCCAGGTGGAATATTTGGAAAATCAATTGTGTTATCCAAGTGAGAGTAGCTACCACCCTCAAGGGCTGTCATACGACCGTTGATGAGCACTTGCACCTTATTGCTACCATCTTCGTTTGGTCCCTCAGATGGGTAGAGAGCAAATCGAGCACCAGATACTCCGTTAGTTGGATTATCATAGTCGCGCTTCTTAATCTTCAAGCGATAGGTCTTCACCTTGTTCTTCAGTGTGATTGAAATGACTTTATCATCAGAAAGTGGCGCGACAGCAATAAGGTCGTCGGCATTTTCTACTGTTGTAGTCCCATCCGTAGCGATAATTAGTTTGTACTTGGTTCCATTTGTCTGGAAGCCTGCTGGGGACTGGGTTTCTTGTAGATAGTAGGTACCCGGTGTCAAGGCTGGAGTTTCTATCTCTCCAGTAGCGCCTGTCACCAAGTCACTTCCAACCTGCGTGCGTCCATCCTCACCAAAGAGTTTGAAGGTTGCATTTTCAAGCTTGCGGTTCTCATCCCTGCTATCAACCTTGATAATCTTCAGTTTCGGTTTGAAGATGTTAGTGAGTTTGAGATTTATCCGTCCATCTTTTGTATTGATTTCGGCATTGGTCGGTGCGCCGTCTGCTAACCGAACTTGACCATCTTCTCCAACGATAATATCAAACGGTTGAAGCAATTCGTAACCAGCTGGTGCAGCTAACTCACTAATCGTATACGTTCCCTGAGGAAGTTTAAAGACAGCGTTGCCAACGTCATTGGATTGGGTCCACCACGTCAAGGCTTTGTTTGTGGTATCAATCGTTGCTTGATAATGTTGGATATGCCAATTATCATCGCTAAATAGCGGAGCTGGTCCATTATTTTTTGCCTTGATTTGCAGCTGAACTCCTGCCAAATTGATCGTCGGATCTAGATTGCTAACCTTTTCGATACTGAAATCTGTAAACGGTCTGTTCTTGACGACGAGTTCTATCTCGTTATTGGCATTCACAGCTTGACTTTCCAACAAGTCTTGTGGTCCTTCCACAATCGTAATTTGTCCATCTAGACTGATGGTCAATTTGATTTTCTGGATTGGATTGTAGCCTGTTGGGGCTGTGACCTCTTTGAGGACGTAGGTGCCAGGGCGCAGATTACGGAAGGTGAGGCTATTTCCTGTCTGCGTGGTATTGCCTTGGTCTAACTTAGTAGACTCATTCTCATTGTAGAGTTCGAAACGGGCATCAAGTCCTGTATTTGGATTCGCAAGGTCTCGTTTCTTGATAAGCAAATTGTAGGTGAGTAATTCGTTTTTCACGAAGATTTTTAATACATTTGCAGTAGCGGTGTCAATTGTAACCTTATCTGTTGAATCAACGAGGGTGAAGCGGCTCACTGTCTTCATCTGACTTCCGCTGTGTGTCTCCTGTGCAGTTGTCAAGTCTAGTAAGACTGGACCAGCTAAAGCACGATAACCAGTTGGCGGTGCGACTTCGACAAGGGCATAGCGTCCCAGTACCTTGGCTTGTAAAGCCTGACTTGCTTGACCATTTGTCAATGTAAAGGTTTGGACGAGATTGCTTTCTTGAATGGCTGCTGCAGCATTCGCAGTTGTCGTCGCATCATCCACCTTATAGAGTTTGAAGGTCACAGACTGGTTAATCCGAGCGTTACTCATATCTCGTTTTTCCACTTGAATCTGTGGATGCTGGATATTGCCAATTGGATATTGACCAGTTGATAATGCGCCAACGGTTTCTGTAGCTTGAGCTGAGACGGTCAATTCACGAACGACGTACCATTTGTTGACGACTTGTTCTTCATTTCTCACACGAATGTAGCGAGCCATTATATCCGTGTCCAACTCAACCAATTCATTGGCTGTATAAGTGGACAGTGGGAAATAGGTGCGTCCGTCTATTGAGTACTCAAGTGTGAAGCGGTTGAATCTATCCAGCGGATTGTTCTGATTGCCTTGCAAGTAGTGAATGTAACGAACACGTTTCACACCTTGTAGGTCAACCCCTAGATAGGCTCCAGCAGGAATGTTGTTTCCTTGCCCGTTGAAGTTTGAGTAAGTAACTGCTGTCGTGTCATTGCCATCAATCGCATTTCCATCTTGTCCTGACTGGATATTCGATAAGTCGCCTGACTTGATGAGGGTTGCACCTGCGACACGTTCGATCGGAGCTGCGTTCGCTACTTTATAGAGAGAAACTCCTGAGCGACTCACGGATACCTTATAGGTAATCGGCTCAGCCATATAGCCTGCTGGTGGCGCTGTCTCGACTAGGGTATAAGAACCGTAGGTCAGGTTATTAAAGACGAAGTCTTCATTCGCAGCTTGTGTGACAGTCACTGGTCGGAAACTTGTGTCGTTGTCTTTTGACAGCGTAAAGGTCATGTTTCCTGTAATGAGACTAGCTAAGCTTTCCAGACCCTTGATGCGTTTGGAAATGCGAAGGGTTTTCTTACTGTCGTTTTTCACCGTGAGCTCAAGCGTATTGCCACTTGATGCACCAACTTGTAGAAGCTCCGTATCTCCTGACAAGATTTGTAATTGACCTGCCTGCGTGATTTCAAGTCGAACTGGTTCTACTTGGATATAACCTGATGGCGGTGTTACTTCTTTCAAGACATAGATACCTGGCTGCAAATTGCGGAAAATAAGGCTGTTACCTGTCTGCGTGGTATTGCCTTGACTAATCACGGCTGTTTCATTTGCATCGTAGAGTTCAAAACGGGCATCAAGTCCTGTATTTGGATTTGCAAGGTCTCGTTTCTTGATAAGCAAATTGTAGGTGAGTAATTCGTTTTTCACGAAGATTTTCAATACATTTGCAGTAGCGGTATCAATCGTAACCTTATCTGTTGAATCAACGAGGGTGAAGCGGCTCACTGTCTTCATCTGACTTCCGCTGTGTGTCTCCTGTGCAGTTGTCAAGTCTAGTAAGACTGGACCAGCTAAAGCACGATAACCAGTTGGCGGTGCGACTTCGACAAGGGCATAGCGTCCCAGTACCTTGGCTTGTAAAGCCTGACTTGCTTGACCATTTGTCAATGTAAAGGTTTGGACGAGATTGCTTTCTTGAATGGCTGCTGCAGCGTTCGCAGTTGTCGTCGCATCATCCACCTTATAGAGTTTGAAGGTCACAGACTGGTTAATCCGAGCGTTACTCATATCCCGTTTTTCCACTTGAATCTGTGGATGCTGGATATTGCCAATTGGATATTGACCAGTTGATAATGCGCCAACGGTTTCCGTAGCTTGAGCTGAGACGGTCAATTCACGAACCGCATACCATTTGTTGACGACTTGCTCTTCATTTCTCACACGGATATACCGAGCGAGAAGGTCGGTAGACTGTTCAAAGCGCGCAGCCGTTGCTGATGAAGCGATTGGGTAGTAGGTCTCACCATCTATTGAGTATTCTACTGTGTAGCGATTCATCCTATCCGTTACATTATTCTGATTTCCTTGTAAGTAAAAAATATTTCGAACACGTTTCACACCTTGTAGGTCAACCCCTAGATAGGCTCCAGCAGGAATATTGTTTCCTTGCCCGTTGAAGTTTGAGTAAGTAACTGCTGTCGTGTCATTGCCATCAATCGCATTTCCATCTTGTCCAGACTGGATATTGGATAAGTCAGGGGACTTGATGAGGGTTGCACCTGCGACACGTTCGCTCGGAGCTGCGTTCGCTACTTTATAGAGAGAAACTCCTGAGCGACTCACGGATACCTTATAGGTAATCGGCTCGACCATATAGCCTGCTGGTGGTGCTGTCTCGACTAGGGTATAAGAACCGTAGGTCAGGTTATTAAAGACAAAGTCTGTATTCGCAGCTTGTGTGACAGTCACTGGTTGGAAACTTGTGTCGTTGTCTTTTGACAGCGTAAAGGTCATCTGACCCGTGATAAGACTCGGCAAGTTTTCCAATCCCTTGATGCGTTTGGAAATGCGAAGGGTTTTCTTACTGTCGTTTTTCACCGTGAGCTCAAGCGTATTGCCACTTGATGCACCAACTTGTAGAAGCTCCGTATCTCCTGACAGGATTTGTAATTGACCTGCCTGCGTGATTTCAAGTCGAACTGGTTCTACTTGGATATAGCCTGATGGCGGTGTTACTTCTTTCAAGACATAGATACCTGGCTGCAGATTTTGGAAGGTGAGGCTATTTCCTGTCTGCGTGGTATTGCCTTGGTCTAACTTAGTAGACTCATTCTCATTGTAGAGTTCGAAGCGAGCGTTGAGGCCGGTTTCTGTATTATTCAGGTCTCGTTTCAATAGCTTCAAATTGAAGGTATTCCGCACGTTTTTGACGACCATTTTCAGGGTATTGTCCGTTGCGGTGGTGCTGTCATCAACCGTTACCTTGTCTGTTTGACTAAGTACTCTAAAGCGTGTGACGGCCTTATTTAGCTGGTCATTATGTGGTTGACTGGCTTCATAAAGTTCCAAGAGGACTGGGGCAGCTAGCCCTGTATAACCTGTCGGAGCCTGCGTTTCCACCAAAGCGTATTTACCAAGAACCTTAACGTCCATTGCTGTCGTGAGACTACCATTTTGCAGGTTGAAGGTTTGAATTAAATTATTCTCTTGGATAGCATTTGTGACGTTATCAACTGTCGTTGCATCATCCACCTTATAGAGTTTAAAGGTGACATTTTGTGAAATGACTTGCCCATTTGTATCCTGCTTTTCAATCCGTAATTTCGGATTTTGGATATTTCCGATAGCAAGTGTCCCATCTGTCAACGGAGTGATTGGATTTCTTGTAGTGATGGTCATCCCCTTGATGGCTAACCAGACACCTGTCTTGAGACGGAGGTTGCGGACACGGATATAGCGTGCCATCACATCGCTATCTGTGTCAACTTCGCCAAGTTTTCCACCATTCGGTGCGTTGTAGGTGCCTAGGCTTTGGTAGTTTTGACCATCTACAGAATATTCTAGTTCTAGACTATCCATTCTATCATTATCACTACCAGCACCGGTTACTGGTCCTTGGAGGTAGCGGATATGGGTGACATTTTTTATCGCTCCTAGGTCAACTCCCCACCATTGACCAACTTCTAATCGGCTATTGGCAAGTTTGTAGAGAGTAGCAGTTACGTCACTTCCATCCAAGGCTTTATCTTCGGTATTGACTCCCCAGATTTGCGCATTGTCAAAGTGGTTAGACTTGATGACCGTTAGCCCCGTAGCCTGAGCCGTTGTTCCTTGACCAGATTGGTACAAGCTAGCTTGACCTTTGTCCACGATAACGGTATACGGTGTTGATGATTTGACATATCCTGTCGGTGGGGTTACTTCTTCTAAACGGTAAACACCTTTTGTCAAGTTGCCAAAGGTGAATCGCGTGCTGGCCCCCTGTGTTAGCGTCACTGGGGTAAAGCTCGTGTCGTTTAATTTGGTCAACTTGAATGTAACAGATGAAGTAATCAGGTTGTTCAGACTTTCGAGTCCCTTGATTTTCTTAGTGATGACAAGAGTGGCTAAATCAGCTCTGTTTTTCACCTTGAGGGTAAGATTATCTGATTCTAGACTAGCATTGTTTCCACCTGAAACCAGTTGCCAAACGTAGTTTGTACCACTTTGGACTAACTTCACTTCGATACCAGTTGTCAGGATACGATAGCCTGCTGGTGCAGTCTCTTCGACAATGCCGTAGTTGACATTGGTCATAATGTTTGGAATGACAACTGCTTCTGACTCGCCGTAAAGCGTAGCGGTTCCATCCGCTTTTGAGGTTTGAATGGTCGCCACTGGTACGGCTCCAGTATTTGGTCGGATAGTGTTGTTATTGTTCGTATAATCGCCTGATTTATAGACTTTAAAGGTGGCTTTATCCGATGTAATGAGACGACCATCTTCGTCTGTCTTTTTAATCTTGAGGCGGACGACATCATTGACAACGGAATAAAGAAGATTGCTTGCATCAACAACTGATAATGGATCAGTCGTTGCAGAGATTGGTGCTCCATTCTCATCCGTAATCGTAATCTGTCCTGTAGCAGTTACTGTCAAGAGGTATACTTTTGGTGTACGGGTATACCCTACTCGTGCCGAGGTTTCTTCAAGACGATAGGTATGTCCTACCAGCAAGGATGGGAAGATGGCATAGCCGTACTCGTCAACTTCATGATTGAAGACAAGTCCTGTCACTGTGTCGGTAATCCTGAAACTAAAGGTCTCTGTTAGTTTTGGACGGATATGCGTTGTCGAAATTGGCAGGGCTGAAATCTTATAATAACCACTACCCTGTGAGGTGACTTGTGCAGGTCCCCAGCTTCCTGATCCAGGGTCAAATTTCCAAGCGTTCAAGCCTCCGGCCGTTTTTTGAACACGTAATAGGTTCCCAAATCGGTCTACGACATCAAGAATACCATTGTTCTGACTGGCTAGTGGGTAGACCTTGCCACCACTATCTGTCACGACTGTCCCCTCTACCTTGATGGTGACATCATAATCTTTTAGGAGTGGGCGTGATGGTCTGAAGACCCTGCCGTCTGGACTGGTATAAATGTCTTCCTCGCCAGCCTTTTTACTATAGACAATACCAGTATCATCTGTGTAGGTAATGGCACTACCATTTTTCTTCTGGGTAAAGACTTTATGGAGGTTATCTTCAAAGAGAAGGTTGCCTTGATTGTCTGTCTTCTGGCTTAAACTCTGTCCGCGATTATCTACATATTTTTTAGTTGCGCTATTGTAGGTATAGGTATTTCCATGATCATCCTGATACTGAATAACATCACCAACTTTTTGGTAGTTGGGATAGACCACTGTTTTATTTGGGTCGGTTTTCTGAATCTTGAAATTCCCCAAAAGGTCTTTGGGTTCCTTAGGCACTACCCAACCTGCCCCAAACCCTTCAGTTGGTACATAATAATCTATAAACTGGCGAGTTACAATAATCGTCTGTCTGGAGTGCATGCCCATGTGATAAGCCAATCGGTTGAGGTCCGCCGCTTCAGGTGACGGTGTTTTCTTTCTTGCCTTAACAATCGCAAAATAAGTATTATTCTGCTCACTACCCCCGAAATCTGCCTTCCATTCAGTCGCATTATATTTCGTAAATCGCTTACCAGTTGAAACCTGCTCTCCTACTTCAGGATTGTAGGGATCTACGGTAGCCATTGGCGGTACTATAGAAGTCGCTTGTTTACTCGCATATTGACCATTATAACCCTGAAAAAGTTTAACATCTACAATCTCTAACTCTGAGCCTGCTGGTCTTAGATAAGTCTCCCATGCTCCTGGTCCTGATGCGTTTCTATTACCATTGTATACAAAATAATAGTAGAGATAGTTTCTATCCTCATAGACCGGAAAGATTGTTTCACGACCATGTGAAGTAGTCCGGTTATGACCTGTTCCATAGTCAAACTCCCTTTCAAAAATCTGTGTTCGCTGATTAATATAAACACCACTTAAGTTTGGATCACCATTAGCATCTTGGAAATCTACAGGAGTAGTATTCATATATTGGGAGGTATAAGTAATACTCCTACCTAAAAACCACGAATTACCATTAGTGGGAGTAGCCCCCGCTTGCTCTGTCATAAGCATGTAGTTTGGATAAAATCCTTCGTAGAAATCATACTTCCGAATTTGTTCATCCAAATCATATACGTCCCATTCTAACTTTGTATCCGTACCTCCATTATTCGGTCGAATATGTCTTGTGCTACGATGACGACCATTCCCATCAGTAAAAGCAGTCAAGTTCGTTTTATCAATTAACTTACCGATAATGGCATCCCCTTCGATAGGACCTTTGTCATTCGCATACTTCTGCACAACGAAGGTCAGCTCGCCTGCCTTGGTATAGTAGACATTGAGAATTGGAATCCCCGTTGGTTCTGTCGAACTTTGTCGTGTCACGATTTGAAAGAATAAGTTACCTATATGAGTTTCAGGATATCGATCACCCACACTATCTAGACTACCATAGGGAACCTCTTCTCCTTCATCGTACATAGGAGCTCGGTTAAGAAGAATCTGATTACCAAAATTCAAAGTGAAATAGTCGCCCTCCTTGGCTTCTGCTGGCAATTTCCATTTCACATCCATCCCTGCTCCATAGGTCGCATACCCATCTTGGAATTGATAGTAAGCAAAGGTATCTATGTTTGCATAGGTGATACCGTAGGTCTCTACACCTGGGGCAAGAGTCGTATTTACTGCAGCTCGCTCCGATACAGATCGTGAACGTCGTGTTGCACGAGCCAAACTTTCTTTTGGTTGGTTGATAATACGAACTGTTTTGGAGGGCTCTGATTCTGTAAGCTCCACAGTTTCTATCTGTTCAACTACATTGTAGTCTGATGCGGATGATATTTGCCTAATGTTATAAGTGCCTAGAGCAATATTTTCAAAGGTTACATTTCCGTTTAAGTCCGTCTTTCCGTTCATCGTTTGCTCTGGATGGTCTACCGAAGAGATTTCAAACTCACTTTCGGTCAAGGGCACCTGAGGGTCAGGGTTATTCTCTTCATATGCTCTCAGCTGAATGGTAATACTGCCCGGACCTCGTGGAATCTCGGTTGATGCATCTAGCTCTGTCGTTTCTTGGTTTGCAAATACCGATTGATTTTCTTTGAGAATGGTCAGGTAATGTTCGTTGGTCATTGCGACCATTTCCCCAGTCTGAACCTCGGCAACCTTTTTGAAGACAAAGACATGTTCTTCAAATCGCTTGCTACTGTCATTTGGGTCTGTATTTAAGGTGACAGGGCGGTCAGCACTGGGTTTGATTTTCAGTGAATAGTAGCCTTCGCCATAAACCGGTAATTGTTCGAGGCCGGCCGCGAGTGCGTCGCTACCTGCTGCTGCAACCTTCCTATCATTTTCATTATAAGCCTCATCTCGGTAGAAACCCTCAGGAAGTATATCCTGACCTTGGTCATTTTGACCCAAAGCCAGACCGCTTTGCAGAATCAAGGTCAATCCTTGCTCGTTGATTTCTCCTTCTTCAGCTTTGAGTTTGACAACCAGCTGCTCGGTGTTTGTTTGTTCCTCATCAATGGTAAGCGATAACTTAGAGGCATCCTCTTGATAGTCTTTTATGTAAGTATCGCGTATCCTTACTCCTTCTGTAGTCGTTTCTGATAAGACAAGGACTGGCGTTGCCACAGAATCTACTACTAACAAGGCGAGTAAACACTTACTCACTACCTTTTTCCACGATTTCATTTCTTTTTCCTCTCCTATGCTTAGCCAATTGCTGAATCCATTGTGGCTATACAACTACAATGGTGAACAGTCTAACGTTTCACACTTCTATTGATTTTTATATCCTAAATGACAAACAAATAGTATCAAGCTTTACAAGACCCTGCTCGACTACTTTGTCTCCCTTTTTAAAACTGATTTCGTTCAAGATGTAGTGATAAACTTTCTTTGTGCTGAAATGATGGTTGCGGTTTCATTCTTTCACTCAAAAAAAGTTTCTCTTTACTTCTATGGGGGCCTGTTTCCGACAATTGCGACTTCCTTGCTCACATGGGAACAAGGTGCAGAAACCATTTTTACATCGTGACGCTTTTAAAAGCTCTCTTCCATTATACCCCCCCCCCCCCCGAAAAATCAAGTAGTTATTCTCAATTTCCACGACCGGCGCGAAAACCTAAATCCTTAAACCTGTAGTATTTTAGTTTGCTTTTAGTACTAGGCAACAAGTCACAGGCATAACTGATACTCTTCGAAAATCGAAAGCAGACGTTGTTAACTTGATTGGATGAGTGAGGCCGGTCAAAAAGCCCAGCTCCACTTCTTAGAGTTCGTGTCATCATCTCAGCCCCTACTACCTGAAAATGCGAAAGTATAGTTGTTTGAATTAGGAAAAAGACAACTTTAAGTTATAGTGTCAATAACCTAATCCTAAAATAACTTTAAAGTTTTCAAATTGATAAACTTAGATATGTCCTGCTTCATTTGTAACCGCCCAATAACAAAGTATATTGAAAAAGGCTCCAAAGTCCTGTCGAATCTGGAACCCTTTTCTATTTATATGCTCTCTTAATATTTTTATCCCATGGCAAATAGGCTTCTAAAACCTCCTTTTTTGCGAGCGTCTCCTCGTTAGGTAAGTGTTCTAAGATAGGTCATATATTTCTCTGCATCAAGTCCGTGTCGCTTAGCAGTTTCTAAAAGACTCAGAATAACAGCTGTTGACTTGGCTCCTTCAAAACTTTGGGAGAACAACCACCTTCGCTTTTTCATTTCTAGGCTCAGGCTGAAACAGTCTATCCCCAGACATCAATTTATGTGAGCTGACTACCATCAGCTTATATCTCCCACTTTAAAAGGTCTCCCAGACTGTTAAAGCCAATCAACCACTGCGCTGAGATGTTGACACGAACTCTGAAAAGGGACACTAAGCGAGAGCCTTAACCCTGACGAACTCCTTTAGTTTTCTTGCGTTTATAAGTAATCGTTTCTGTTTCAACTGGGTAAGTCAGCTTCTTCTTCAGGGAGGCTTTCCTCCCCAAACAAGTTCAGCTGACCGAGTTGATATACAACCTTCTCTGATGATTTTCCGTAGAGTTTTTGTTTCAGATAATCGACCTGTTCGCGAAGAAGAGTGAGTTCATTAGCCATCATCTCTATCGTTTTTTGACTATATTTCAATAATTTTTTCTAGTGATGACATAACCAATCTCCTTCTTTTTATCTCATACTCAATAAAAATCAAAAATAGCAAGTCTAAGCTACTTATAACATGTGAAACCTTAATTTATAAGTTTGAGTTGAGGATTGTGGATTTCAAGTAGCTGTTTTCTTCTCAAAAAATAACAAAATCAAAACGCTCCATATCCACTTTGAGTGGTAGGTGGCTATTTTTGATTTTAAATGAGTATCATTATACACAAAGAAAAGCCATGATTTCAATAGAAATCACGACTTTTTGAATCATTTATTTTTGGCGGTTACTTTTCCTCACTATAAAAAGCTCTATAAATTCGAGGATGGTTCTAACCACTTCCGAATTATAGAGCTATTTTTGATACGTCCCAATTAGTTTAGTTTAACGAAGAGTTCGCTTTTCTACTGCAATACAGAATTCTGTTAACTCTCTCAGTTCTATCTACAAACTGAATACCATTATGAAATATCATCGTCCTCTCGCTCCTTACGACGACGTTTAGCCATAAGTGCAAAGGCTCCTCCTAACATTGTGGCACTCAACAATCCTGATACTGAGGACTGGGCCTCACCTGTATTAGGTAGCTTAGTTGCCTTCCGATTCACTGGTTTTGCAACTTCAGAAGTCATTGCCGAAGCTGAGGTACTTGCCGACGTTGAGGTGGATGTGCTTGCGCTGGTTGAGGCACTTGTGCTTGCGGATTCTGACGCACTTACTGAGGCAGAAGTACTAATGGATTCTGACACTGATTTTATATCAATAGATGGTAATGAGTGGGACGTACCACCAGCATTTGAGGTAATTATGCTCGAACTTGCGCTTGTTGAAGCGGATGTACTTGCACTTGTCGATGCAGACGTGCTGGCTGACGTTGAGGCGGACGTACTTGCTGACGTTGAAGCTGACGTGCTTGCCGATGTTGAAGCACTTGTGCTTGCGCTAGTTGAAGCGGATGTACTTGCCGATGTCGACGCACTTGTTGATGCAGACGTGCTTGCTGACGTTGAAGCACTTGTGCTTGCGCTGGTTGAAGCACTTGTACTTGCGCTAGTTGAAGCACTTGTGCTTGCCGATGTTGACGCCGATGTGCTTGCTGATTCAGATGCTGATGTGCTTGCTGACTCAGACGCTGATGTTGAGGCTGATTCAGACGCTGATGTCGAGGCTGATTCAGACGCTGACGTTGAAGCGGATTCAGATGCTGATGTGCTTGCTGATTCAGACGCTGATGTTGAGGCTGATTCAGACGCTGATGTGCTTGCTGATTCAGACGCTGACGTCGATGCTGATTCAGACGCTGACGTTGAAGCGGATTCAGAGGCTGATGTGCTTGCTGATTCAGAGGCTGATGTCGAGGCTGATTCAGACGCTGATGTTGAAGCGGATTCAGAGGCTGATGTGCTTGCTGACTCAGACGCTGATGTTGAGGCTGATTCAGACGCTGACGTCGATGCTGACTCAGATGCTGATGTGCTTGCTGATTCAGACGCTGATGTCGAGGCTGACTCAGACGCTGATGTTGAAGCGGATTCAGACGCTGATGTCGAGGCTGACTCAGACGCTGATGTCGAGGCTGACTCAGATGCTGATGTGCTTGCTGATTCAGACGCTGATGTGCTTGCTGACGTTAAAGCACTTGTGCTTGCGCTTGTCGATGCGGACGTGCTTGCCGATGTTGATGCGGATTCAGATGCTGATGTTGAGGCTGACTCAGACGCTGATGTTGAAGCGGATTCAGACGCTGATGTCGAGGCGGACTCAGACGCTGATGTGCTTGCTGATTCAGACGCTGACGTCGAGGCGGATTCAGACGCTGACGTTGAAGCGGATTCAGAGGCTGATGTGCTTGCTGATTCAGACGCTGATGTTGAAGCGGATTCAGAGGCTGACGTTGAAGCGGATTCAGAGGCTGATGTGCTTGCTGACTCAGACGCTGATGTCGAGGCTGACTCAGACGCTGATGTTGAGGCTGACTCAGACGCTGATGTTGAAGCGGATTCAGAGGCTGATGTGCTTGCTGACTCAGACGCTGATGTTGAAGCGGATTCAGAGGCTGATGTGCTTGCTGACTCAGACGCTGATGTTGAAGCGGATTCAGACGCTGATGTTGAGGCTGATTCAGACGCTGATGTGCTTGCTGACTCAGATGCTGATGTTGATGCTGATTCAGATGCTGATTCAGACGCTGATGTGCTTGCTGATTCAGACGCTGATGTTGAGGCTGACTCAGACGCTGATGTGCTTGCTGATTCAGACGCTGATGTGCTTGCTGATTCAGACGCTGATGTCGAGGCTGACTCAGACGCTGATGTTGAGGCTGACTCAGACGCTGATGTTGAGGCTGACTCAGACGCTGATGTCGAGGCTGACTCAGACGCTGATGTCGAGGCTGATTCAGACGCTGACGTCGATGCTGATTCAGACGCTGATGTGCTTGCTGATTCAGACGCTGATGTGCTTGCTGATTCAGACGCTGATGTGCTTGCTGATTCAGACGCTGATGTTGAGGCTGACTCAGACGCTGATGTCGAGGCTGACTCAGATGCTGATGTGCTTGCTGATTCAGACGCTGATGTGCTTGCTGATTCAGACGCTGATGTTGAGGCTGACTCAGACGCTGATGTCGAGGCTGACTCAGACGCTGATGTTGAAGCGGATTCAGACGCTGATGTGCTTGCTGACGTTGAAGCACTTGTGCTTGCGCTTGTCGATGCGGACGTGCTTGCCGATGTTGATGCGGATTCAGATGCTGATGTGCTTGCTGACTCAGACGCTGATGTTGAAGCGGATTCAGACGCTGATGTCGAGGCTGACTCAGACGCTGATGTGCTTGCTGATTCAGATGCTGATGTGCTTGCTGATTCAGACGCTGACGTGCTTGCTGATTCAGACGCTGATGTTGATGCGGACTCAGACGCTGATGTGCTTGCTGACTCAGACGCTGATGTCGAGGCTGACTCAGACGCTGATGTTGAAGCGGATTCAGACGCTGATGTCGATGCTGATTCAGACGCTGACGTTGAGGCTGATTCAGACGCTGATGTTGAGGCTGACTCAGACGCTGATGTTGAAGCGGATTCAGACGCTGATGTCGAGGCTGACTCAGACGCTGACGTCGATGCTGACTCAGATGCTGATGTGCTTGCTGATTCAGACGCTGATGTCGAGGCTGATTCAGATGCTGATGTGCTTGCTGATTCAGACGCTGATGTTGAGGCTGACTCAGACGCTGATGTTGAGGCTGACTCAGACGCTGATGTTGAAGCGGATTCAGATGCTGATGTGCTTGCTGATTCAGACGCTGATGTCGATGCTGATTCAGACGCTGATGTTGAGGCTGACTCAGACGCTGATGTTGAGGCTGACTCAGACGCTGATGTTGAGGCTGACTCAGACGCTGACGTTGAAGCGGATTCAGATGCTGATGTGCTTGCTGACTCAGACGCTGATGTTGAAGCGGATTCAGATGCTGATGTGCTTGCTGACTCAGACGCTGATGTGCTTGCTGATTCAGACGCTGATGTTGAGGCTGACTCAGACGCTGATGTTGAAGCGGATTCAGACGCTGATGTCGATGCTGATTCAGACGCTGATGTCGAGGCTGATTCAGACGCTGATGTGCTTGCCGATGTAGAGGCACTTGTCGAGGCGGACGTGCTTGCACTTGTTGATGCAGACGTACTTGCACTTGTCGAGGCAGACGTACTTGCACTCATTGAAGCAGACGTACTTGCTGACGTTGAAGCTGATGTGCTTGCACTTGTCGAGGCCGACGTACTTGCGCTAGTTGAAGCACTTGTACTTGCCGATGTTGATGCGGACGTACTTGCTGACGTTGAAGCACTTGTACTTGCGCTGGTTGACGCTGACGTTGAAGCGGATGTACTTGCGCTGGTTGAAGCACTTGTGCTTGCGCTTGTTGAGGCACTTGTACTTGCTGACGTTGAAGCAGACGTACTTGCGCTTGTTGAAGCGGACGTACTTGCTGACGTTGACGCGGAGGTACTTGCACTTGTCGATGCAGACGTACTTGCTGACGTTGAGGCAGACGTGCTTGCACTCATTGAGGCAGAAGTACTTGCCGATGTTGAAGCGGATGTACTTGCGCTTGTTGAAGCTGACGTGCTCGCGCTGGTTGACGCTGACGTTGAAGCGGATGTACTTGCGCTGGTTGAAGCACTTGTGCTTGCGCTTGTTGAGGCACTTGTACTTGCTGACGTTGAAGCAGACGTACTTGCGCTTGTTGAAGCGGACGTACTTGCTGACGTTGACGCGGAGGTACTTGCACTTGTCGATGCAGACGTACTTGCTGACGTTGAGGCAGACGTGCTTGCACTCATTGAGGCAGAAGTACTTGCCGATGTTGAAGCGGATGTACTTGCGCTTGTTGAAGCTGACGTGCTCGCGCTGGTTGACGCTGACGTGCTTGCGCTAGTTGAAGCTGACGTGCTTGCGCTGGTTGAGGCTGACGTGCTTGCGCTAGTTGACGCTGAGGTGCTGGCTGACTCGCTGGCTGATACTGAGGCAGACTCAGAATTCCTGTCAGTAACCTTTAAGGTATACGTTTTCTCAGTCTTAGCACCGTGGGCATCTGTCGCTGCTACAGTTACCGTATAGATTCCTGCTACTAATGTCTCTACTGGGACATTCGGCTGGCTTCCTTGATAAACAATACTACCTTTTGAATCTTTTACCGTATAAGTAACAGTGGTTGTAAGACTATCATTTGGATCTCTGTCATCTTCTGTATCTGTAACTGTAACACCAGTAGAGATGTCAATCGTTGTTTTTCCACCACGATCAATAGTCTGATCAGAAACGGTTACATTCGGTGCTGTATTTTCCTGCAATGTGATAGAGCTGGTGGCTGTTTTTACCGCTCCAGTCGAATCGGTAGCTGTGACTGAAACAGTATAAGTTCCCGCTGGGAGATTTGTCAAATCAACAGGTAAAGAATCACCATTTTTCGCCTTAATCGTCTGTGAATATCCTGTAGCAGGATTTGTAATCACGACTTGGATAGCCGTTGTGTAAGTATCCGTTGCACTCTTATCATCTTCTGAGTCCGTAATGGTGATGTAATCTTTCAAGTCAATTCTTGTTGATGTTCCAGATGGTTGTCGCGTAATCGTAGCATCTTGCGTTGCAATCGTCGGTGCCGTATTTGTTACAGTAACTGGAACCTCGACGTCTTTGCTAAATCCATCGGTAGTTGTTACCGTCACGCGAATCGTTCCGCGCTTTGTGTTGGTCGTCGGATCCGTGCTTGTCACCGTTAAGATTGGATTGCCTTGCGCATCTTTGGCAACTGCTGTTGTAGCGGTTCCGTTACTTACCGTGACTTGGTCTTTCACCATCTGTTCGGTAATTGGTGTTACTGAATCAACTGTGATGGCACCAACAGAAGTCGTCAGGTAATTCAGGGTTACAGTAACTGTTTTTTCAATCCCTTGTCTAGTCGTTACCTTGACGTTGACAGTACCAGAGGTGTCTGGAATCGTTCCCACAACAGCATAGGTCAGTCCAGCATCCTGCAAAACTGTACTGCTACTGCCGACAGCTGTAGCTTTTACCCAGTTTTCAATCTCTGTTGCTGAAGGTTTCTCAAGAACTGCTTTGGTCACATCGGATACATTTAAGATTTGAAGTGTAAATGGTGTGAAGGCTTCTGAAACGTGTCCGTCTGCATCATAGGCATGAAGTTCACGTGTAACAATCCCTGCGCCATTTGCTGTTCCAGCATTGTGTTTCCCTGTGACTCGAACCGTGCTTTCAGTAGCTCCTGAAGTAATGTCAAAGGTCAAGCCTGTTGGCGGGATATGCGTACTACCACTGCCAATTGCATCCACTGTAATAGAGGTAACCCCTTTGTCATCACGAACCGTTACTGGTTCAAGGGCTTTGTTTAACTCGGTATTGTTAAACACATAATAAACCGCACCTGTACCGTTTTCATACCCGGAGTTAACAGTGACGGTTGGGGTCGTATCCACAACGTTCAGAACGTATTCGTGGGTATTTGTTAGCCCTTCGATATCACTACCTGTTACTCTTACGCGGTATGTCTCGCCCACATTTAGATTGGCCGTGCTAAAGTTCTGCATGCCCGCCTTATCCGTCAGCGTAGAGAGAAGATTGCCTTCTGAATCGGTAATTTCAATCTGACTGATAAATGGCGAGTTTGCCTTGCCTGCATTTGACGAACCATCTTCTGGGTCGATGACCTCAACATCCCTTGTCAAGTCAATGGTAGCTGCCTTATCAGCCTTGTCCAACGTCTGGTTAACAGTCGTAACAGACGGTCTTTGGTTGCTTTTGTAGGTGATTCGGACTGGGATATCCTTATAGACCCCTTGGTCTGTCGTGACACGAACCGTTGCAGTCCCATCTGTTTTTGGGATAGCCGTTGTCAACGTCTTCGTGTAGCCGATAGTGCTTCCACCCGTTGATACCGTAACGGCATTTAGCACATCTTGTTCAGACGGGTAATTTTTATAAAGACGGTTTAACAAGGACGTGTTAGCTGTCGCATCCATCACCCAGACTTTGAAGTTCTGAAGCTGTGTTGCATTTCCAAAGGAATCCGTAAATATCAAACTTCTTGAATAGACACCGACGGTATTAAAGGTCTCACTTGCAGTTCCTGAAAATGCCCCGGTTGACTGGTTGATTGTAAAACCTGAATTCGTTTCTTCTACACGACTCGTTCCATCTGCTTGCGTTCTGTAGAGACGAACACTTGAAAAACCATTCGCATCTGTTGCTGCAACTGGTTTGACCGCATCTGTACCGTCTACTGTCGCAATCCTTGTTCCTTTAAAGATTGCCATGTTACTGATACTTGTCGTGGTCGGGGCACTATCGGTAACACTTAGTGTATAGCTAGTCGTTGCCGTCAAGCCTTCAGCATCACTGCCTGTCACTTCTACAGTGTAAGTTTTAGTTGGGTCAAGCGTACTCGTATTTATCGTCATCTGACTTGTGTTTGTAATAGTACTAATGACGGTATTTGTTGACGCATCTTTTAGGACGATTTTGGTAACTGATGGAGTAAGGTTGTTTGCTTCATCCTCAACATCACGTACAGTTACTCCTGTTCTTAGGTCATACGTTGCAACTGCACCCTTGTCTACCGTTCGATCAGCTGCTGTAATCACCGGTGGGGTGTTGTCCTTCACTGTCAATTGGAAGCTACTTGTCGTTGTCGTTCCAGCACTATCCGTTGCTTCTACATCAACTGTGTAGGTCGCTGCAGGAAGATCGCTCACGTCAATAGAAGCAGCTTGACCCTTTGGAGCTTGAATTGTTTTTAGAACAGCACCGTTTGCATCTTTGACTTTATAGGTAACCCTTGTTACATATGCATCTGTCGTGCTTCTATCATCCTCTGTATCTGTTACCGTTGCGCCACGTGACAAGTCAACTGTAACTGGTGTAGCATCTGAACGCTTGATAACAGAAAGGTTGGTTTGGTTCGAAATAACTGGTGCTGCGTTGGTGTAGTTGATGGTGACATTTACTACAGCGACATTCCCTTGAGCATTGCGCATCTGAACCCGAACGGTCTTCTCTCCTGATGTAAACTCGTGTTCATCAAGAACGGTGTAAGCTGATAAATTCAACAATCCGGATGCTGTTTTATCTGCTTCTCTCATAGTCCCAAATCCAGAAGCCTTCATAGCATTTAGAACAGCTTGCTTGATTTCATCATTTGTGTACTTGACAGCACCTGTAAATTCTTTGCTCAAGCTCGCGCCTTGTGGATTGACTACAAGAATTCTCAAGTTGGCCGTTGTTGTATTCGGACCACCATTAGTATCCGTACTGTTGTCTGATACTTGAACATGTCGAGTGTTTAGACCTGCTGCTCCTGTCGTGTACGTTCCAGTAACCTGTTCATTGGCATTGATGGTCAAGCCTGTATCGCTTTCTTGGATTCGGAGACTTGCATTGTTAATTCCTGTACCAGTATCTGATTTTTGGTTGATGACATCTACTGGAGTGGTCAAGGCTACCCCATTGAAGACATATAAATCATTCGTTGTTAAGGTTGGGGCAGTCGTATCTACATACTTGAAGTTGACACGAACATCTTTGTAGGTACCGCTTGCTGTCATTACGCGAACGGTCACCGTATGGTAAGGTCTCCAGCGATCCTGGGTATGGTTTGGATTGGCAATGACCTTGGCTGTCAAACCTGCCGCTGTTTTCTGGTCTGCATTTCCTGCCTGAACAGCGTTGATAGCAGCCTGAGCAATCTCGGCGTCTGTATAACGTGCACCTGTCACTTCACGGCCTGCTAGTGAAACATCACTCGCAACTTCCAATACGTACAAGGACAAATCTTCTTGTGAGGTACCTGCATTATTCTGCGTATCCGTTGCTCTAACCTTACTTGTGTACAGATTTTTATCTGCCGTAGGAGTACCACTTATATAAATTGATTTTGATGTGGTCGTACCATCTGTCGTAACGGTCAAACCGCGGGTCGCTTCTGTTCCATTGCTATCGACAATTGTCGCAGTATTAATACCTGACGGGTCCGTCGCAGTACCGACCTGTAGACGTGTACCAGCTGTCCCTGATAGCTGATTGAAATTAGAATCCGCTACTTTTACAGACTCATTCTTGAAAACGAATGCATTGTTGGCTGTGACATCTATAGATGGTGCTGTTCTATCCACATATGTAAAGTTAACCGTCACATCTTTATAAGTATTTGTAGATGTATAAACACGAACAACTGCTGTCTTTTGACCTGCTGTTACTGTTCCTGTATCTGTATTAGAAAGCAATACCTTACGAATGTTTGCTTTGTTTGCATTGTTGTAATCACTAGCATTCCCAAAGTCAACTGAAACAGCATCCAAAATGTTTTGTTCTGTAACACGCGTGAAAGTTGGTGACTGAATATCACGATCAGCAATTGTCGCTACGGTCGTTCCAAGAATGACCAAATGGTATCTTGCATCTGTTGAGTTATAGGTTGTTGTATTAGCTGGATTGGCTGTATCAGCAATCTTCAAGAAGTTTCCATACCAGCCCATTGCACCAGCACTTGCTGTACCACTTAGATAAACCGTTTTTGAAGTAGTAGAACTTCCCTCGACAGTAACAGCCATTCCTCTACTATTGCTGTTACCCGACGAATTCTGAATATCACCATTACTACTTGCTGTTGTCGCAACTCCTGTCGCATCTGTTACGGTCGCTAACTGAATCTTCGTGGAAACGGGATTGGTCGTAGCGGTTGGATTGGACGGATTTAGAATTTTGACCGATTCACCATTAAAGACATAAATCTGTTGGCTAGTTAGCTGAACAGTTGGGGCAGTTCTATCTACCAGACTGACTGTAACATCTTTATAGGTTCCAGTTGTTGTTCTGATACGAACGGTAGCCGTATTCCCCGTTTTGTTCATG
Organism: Streptococcus suis; assembly: GCF_024509525.1. Lineage (GTDB taxonomy): Bacteria > Bacillota > Bacilli > Lactobacillales > Streptococcaceae > Streptococcus > Streptococcus suis_AC. Next base: position 104,350 of record NZ_JAMWEM010000003.1, on the reverse strand, counting down.
ACTTTAGCCGTCAAACCTGCTTGTGATTTCTGGGTTGCATTCCCTGCTTGAACAGCATTAATGGCAGCTTGGGTAAAGTCGTTATCCGTCGGCGTTCCATTGAATGGAACTTCGACAGTGCTTGGAACTTCTAAAATGTTCAAAGACATATTGTCTGACGATCTACCGAAATTTCCATGATTGTCATTGGCATATATCTTATTTTGATACTGTCCTCTGGCATTTGTGGCCGTACCACTAATATAAACTGTTTTTGAGGTAGTATTCCCCTCTACTGCAACTGTAAGTCCTCGGGTATCTTCCAGACCACTTGTCGCATCAATCAAAGTAACATCTTTTATTCCTGATGCGGTGGTTGTAGGGCTATCTGTTGCTGTACCAACTTGAACCCTAGTTCCTGAAGTACCAGATAACTGATTGAAGTTAGTCCCAGCCACTTTGATGCTTTCATCTTTGAAAACATACACATTATTTGCAGTAACATCCGTTACAGGATCCTTGATGTCTCGAACACCATTTGAGGAATCCCATGATGGTACTCTCCCACCCCATCCATCGGTTTCAGTGCTAGGAATACCTGTTAGTCTGCCATTGTTAGTTGCTGTTCGGAAATGATATGTAATAGTATCTGATGCTGGTGGTCTAATCGTAACCAATACCGTTACTGTAGCGGCATTCCTCGATACGTACAGATATTTTGTAAGATCGTTAGGTGCACCTGTAATAGCTGAGCCACCATAAGGACTAACAGCATTACCATTCATAGTGACACTATCAATCACCGTGCCGTTTGAAAAACCTAAAAGAATCCCGACTTCCCCAGATGTAGTTGCCGGTTTTAGCGTGATTCTCCACGTAATCGTACCATTCGTGTTTTTAATGTGTTCAACTGCATTTATGATATTTTTATTAGTCGAGGATACATCATTTCTCGCATCATCAACAACCCTAACATATGTTGGTGTTGTAGATACAGCTAATGAGTAGGTAAGCGCGCCATCTGCCGAACGTTCCTGCAACATTGAACCCAAGGTAGCGTTATTGCTTTGCAAATTCGCAACAAGTGCTTCAACTTCCGAAACAGAAGCATCAACAGACCCTAGCATCAATTGAGCATTTTTAATCTGCTCCTGTATTGTCGCAATCACTTCTTCAACATCTGAAGCTACAGGATTTAAATCACTTGCAATAGCAACTAAGACTTCCGCTTCCGACACTACCTGCTCAAGAACTTTCTTAGCTGCTTCTACTTCAGGTGTTGACTTAGGTTTTTCAACCGTTCGTTCAGCAACTTTCACCGTCACTAAGTTCACTTCGTTTTCAGTGACTGTTTGGGAAACGGTAGACTGTTGTCCCTCTGCCAATTCATAACCAAACGGCAATTCTGCTAGAACATCTACGGTTGCTTGTGCCACGTCATCAGTCGTAGTGACAGAGACGGTTTTCACATCCGCTGAAACAAGAGAACCGTCTTCGCGTTCGTACTTGACGATATAGTTGATGGTCGCCACTCGCTCTGCACTCCGAGCAAGCTGAGTCGTCTCAGACTGGCTGGAAGAATCACTTGTTAAACTCGCTGCTAACAGACCCATTGTCACTTCTGAGCTTGCTCTTGCTGTTTTCTGAGTTACGTTGTTCAAAAGTGCTAGCCCTTGGCCAACTTCTGTATTTCCTGACAGCACACCAAAAGAAACCTTGCCATTATCTTCAACAGCAATCAGGCTGGTTCCAGACTCAGTTGCAGTCATCGAAGAGCCACTTGCTTCTGCAACTCGACTTGAGACAATTGCGTCATCCGAATGATTCTCAGATTGTGAACTTACAGAAGACTTACTTTCTGATGTAGATGCACTAGTGGACGCTGACGTACTTGTACTTGTCGAGGCTGAAGCACTCATGCTCATTGAAGCTGATTCTGAAGCACTAGTCGACGAGGACAGACTGGCAGATTCACTTTGACTGACAGAGCTAGATTGACTAGCTACACTGGTCGAGGCATCATTACGCGATGTAGATACTTCCGCTTCTGAGACGACTTCTGTAGTAACAGTCTCAACGATGACAACATCTTTGTCAATAACAGTATCTGTATCATTTTCAACTTGTTGCTCTACTGCAATTGTCTGTTCCTCCGCCAAAATCGCTGTCGGAAGAGCTGCTCCAGTCGCTACCGCTCCTGAAGCTAACATAGCTTTCAGGTACTGGTAACGTTGACTTTCTAATCGCTCTGAACTATCTACAAGAGGTACTGAAACTGTTTCCTGCCCTTTCCCTCGAATGACACGCAAAAGGCTGAGTTGAGACATAACTGTCCGAACCCAGTTTTTACCTGATTTGTGCATCTTGACACGGCTCTTACGTCCAACCTCATCAAAATTTTTATTAAATCGTTTACGATTCATAAATACTCCTAATTTAACTTATTTAATTCCATCAAATCATACTTTTATATAACTAAATTCACCGTTATATATATATATATATATATATGCATCCGAAGGATGAAACTTTCCTAATTATTCTATCATAATGATGCCTCCTATGCAAAGAATGAGTCACAAAAATACGTTCTGTAAAGAAATTGAAATACAATATAAAACATGCTTTTTATTTATAGTTTTATGCGCCTTCTATTCATTCTACTACATTCACAAATCATAGAACTATCTACCATTTTTAAGACCATTTCTTTAACCTCATCAAGCAGGAAATGACCTCGTTTAATCCTAATATTTAAAACAATTCTAAAGAATAAAAACAAGGATTTAAACACTTTGGAACCACCTACTCCAAACCTAGATTGGAATCTATTAAGGGGCATTAAGGGAAATACTTTTGGCTGCAGGAAAATGAAAACTTTAAAAAAACAGACTTTGATTGCCTTGAATAGTGGAACGTGCTGGGGGTAGCCTAGCCTCCTGAAAATAGGAAAGAGAAAAAGAAAGAGAGAACGAATATCATCCTCTCTAGGTGTTAGCTTTTCATCTACCCGCTACCATTTTATTTATGTTAAAATAAGGTAAAATAAGTTTTATAGTCATTTAGTTTTAAAATAGCATCCCAAAGAATGCTATTTTAAAACTAAATGACTATATATGACAGTCGAAGAAGAACAATCTTTTTTGAGTGAACAGTTAACTTCCGCTGCGAATGGAGAATTTGTAACTGTTGAATCCCTCTATAGAGCTTATCAAGATAAACTTGTCACGCGACGACTAAAGACGGTTTCTACCAACTATTGATTGGAAAAACACAAATAGTTCGGCTGGATTTCATCAGAAGTAGCTCAATCTATCTGTGTTTTTTAGTTATTGGCTAATTTTTGTCCAGCCTCGTTGTTTGATTTTCATTGAGTATAAAATCGTTGGGTAATCATAATAAACTAAAAAGAGTCGCAATTGCCAATGTCATTAAGTTAACATTCGGCAGTACATATATTCTGTCTACTCCCAAGTATTTTTTCGATGTAATACTAGGGATTTTTGTATTCAGCCTGCACAAAAAGAGACTTTTCATCCTTATTTTTATTCTGTGGGTGAGGGCGGAGCCGTCATGGATATCTTTCCCACTACCTCCTATTTAAAAAAGAATTGAATAATTTGCAAGACAATCAAGCCGAGACTGATGAGAATCGAAATGGTGACAATTAGCTGAAAATTAAACCTTTCCTTTTCCTTCTTTTTTTTCGGAATAACATAGCGTTCTTCTTCGAGTCGTTGCTCGATACTTTCTTTCAATGGATGTTCGTGTTCCATGGTTCCTCCTATTTTATCACGCGCTGGTAGTCGGCAACTGTGGTCAAGTTGGCTTCTTTGTCCTGACAGGATAGGAGGCGACTTTGCTCATCACTCTGTCCTGCCAATAAGGATTTGATCTTAGCAATCATGACCTCAACTTGCGAAGAAGCATAGCGATTTTCACGCGCAACATAAGTTGACGCATGAAGGGTTTCTGTGAAACCTAAAATCAGCTGACGGTATTCAAATGCTGTACGGACAGAGGATAGGATTTCGTTACCATGATTGATATCTAAATAAAGACTGGTCCGCTGATACAATTGTTGTACCAAATCCATGGCAATATTTGGATACAGGGTCACATTTTCATAGTTGCCAAAGGTCATCAAGTGACTAGACATCTCTGTAATCGCTCCGATATGAAAATGCAGCTGCGGTAAACTTGTGACCAGATGTTCCAACTGTTCGATTTGATCAGAATTAGTCAGGATAAGTGCTTCTGGTTTAAACTCAGTTTGTTCTTTAAACGGATACAAGAAACCAAGATAAGCAATATTTTTCTGTTGCTCTGGGGTTGCCAGTGCCATCAGATTGTCATAGGCTTCCTTATCTTGTACCACAATCTTGGTCGGTCTTCTACTCTGCTTATTGAGTAAAAGGAGCATATTCCCTGGAATACTATCGCGAATCGGTTCTTGCCAAAAGAGAATGTCTTCACCATCTTCATCCAAATAAAATGCTGTCAAGAAGGGCTGACCTAAATGGTTATAAAAGATACGGTCTAGATTGAAACCAGCTGTCTTCAGGTAATATGTATAAAAAGCATGTTTGTTTTTGAAGAAATGGATTTGGTTCTGATGGTTCAAAATCCAGTCACCCGTGCCGTGGTTTTCAATCAAGACTTCCTGGCCATCTTCCTTATAGTAGCTGGTCTGCATAGCCTGTCCTTGGCTATCATAGCTGGTTTGTGCAAAACGCATTCCCTTGTCATTGTAGCGATCGGTCACGATGATTTTCCCTGTTTCATCATACCAATCCACCGCTTTGACAAGTCGCATATGGCTTGGTTGGGCGTAATGAATCTGTGCACGCTTAGTTGCATAATCATAGATTTCCGCCTGACTACCGTCTCCACGGATTTCCCAGAAAGCTGGTGTTTTTACCTGATTAAAATACAAGGCTTGTCCTTGCACAGCATCGTATTCCGTAAAGTATCGAAAAGGCGATGTCACATCATGAGGCAAGAAGCCATCATCATTTAACACAATTGTCGGATTATTATATCCTGAACAAATGAGGGAAAAATGCAAATCCCAACTCGATTGTTGGTACGTATCAAATAAATGAATCATCTTCCTACCATCTCCTCTACTAATTCTACCCATTTTTTCTCGATTTCATGGGTTAAGAATGCGGATGCTACTTGGTAAGAAGCTTCCTGCATTTCCTGACGATCTTCACGGCTAAAGAAGCTACGAATAGCTTGACGATATTGTGAGACAATCTCCTGCTCATCCTCTACTGTAGGGAATGGCAAGAGATAACCATTTCGTCCTTCTTGAATGAAAGTCTGGTTTCCATAAGGCGCATCAAAACCGATGAGAGGTAAGCCTGCACCGATAGCTTCCAACAAGGTCAAGCCAAAGCCCTCACTTTTTGAAGCGGTCAGGTAGAGTTCGTAATCTTGATAAACCTCGGTCAAATCATGATGCCCTTTCAGGTGAATATAGTCTTCTGCCTGATGTTCCTTGATAATAGCCTCAATTTTAGCATGCTCACCCCCGCTACCATAGATATCAAAAGTGAGTTCTGGCAGGTCTTTTTTGGCAGCAACCACAGCCTTGGTCAGCCAGTCCACATGTTTTTCTGTTGCTAGACGTGAAGCGGTAATGATGGAGTACGGTCTTCTCATTTCTGCACGTCTGACATAATCAATACTTCCAACTGGTATGTCCACGATGAGAGGCACCTTACCAACATACTTTTCAAACTGCTCCTCTAAGACTTCTTTTTGGCGCTTGGTCGAGGTAATAAAGAAATCCACACAGTCAGCGTGTACAAATTGGTAGTCATAATAGTTATTCCAGAGAATCGTTTGGTCGGTAACATGATTGAGACTGTAATGTTCCGCATGGATGACGACACCTAATCGAGCAGGACCTTTATTGGCAAAGACTGCTTGTCCAGTTCCTGTAGCTCGGTCCAAGATGACGATATCTTGGCTAGTCAAGCCCAGGTTCTGCATAAAGTAGGCAATCCACTCTTCTTTCGAACTGATAAGGGCATCAGGCATACGGTAAATACTCTTATCTCCATCAATCACTTCTTCATATGCAACAGATCCGTCTTCATTGAAGAAGCGTCTGAGGTATAGGTGGGCCTTGCTATCGCGTGGGGTATAGTACTCACTAAAACTTCTCATGTAGGTAAAGAAATCCTTGCGAATCAGGTTCCCGCTCGAAACGTATTCAACACGATGAACGATATCTTTGTCTTCCTGACAAAGATAGGCTGTCAAAAAGAAATTCTGCTCTTCATAGAAGAAACGAACAATCTTCCCATCACGCTCTTCTCGCGTTATCGTTCCTGTAACATCTTGTCTCAATTGGTCAAGGGTATAAGTAGTTGGTGCTACCTTTTGGTCTGTAAAGAAGGTGTAGAGCCAGATGACTTCCTCATCCTTGAAACCGATATTCCGTGTCATGTCTGATATATTATCTTGTCCGAAAAAATCTGTAAAGATAAACTTGGTTTTGATTCCTTTTCGGCGTAATAATTGAGCACGATAGGCTTGAGCGTACTCAACACCACTACTGGCCCAACCTATCCCAAGATTGATATTGTAGACGGTCATAACTTCCTCTTCTTTCTACACAAAATATACTTGCATATCTCCTTTATCTGTATAAGAGACATCGCTTAACAGGATATTCTGTAAGATATTTCGCCTTATTTCTTCTTTCATTTTTTGATAGCCTTTATAGGCTTCTTGGTGGTATTCAAATACTGGGTTGCGTTGCGCTGCTTGTCTCGCTCCTGCAATGACGCGGAGTTGTTGTAGATAGTCCACTTCTTCTACCCAGCATTCATCAATAGCTTTCAAAACAGCTATTCGTTCGAATTGTGAGTAGTCTTTTGATAAAAATTCTTTCTTATGGTCAACTTCTTGTTTTATAATATTCAGCAAAAAGGCTTGAACTTGGCTATGATTTTGTAATTCTAAATGTTCTGGAAAACTATGAAAATCATAGGTGATGTGGTCCAAGATATAGCGCTCCAAATCATGGGCATCCAAAACAGGATGCTTTTTGAGATAAAGAGCGATATCTTCTTTGGCGAATTGTAGGATATCGAGTGCTTCGTTTGTTCCCTCGATAATGGCATTTCTTTCTCTATAGACGTATTCTCGTTGTAATTTGACACTTTCGTCAAACTGCAAGGTCATGCTTCGTGAAGAGCGTCCCGAACCATCACTCGCTTCTTGTGCCTGTCGCAAGGCTTTTTTAAATCGTCTACCGGTCAATTCCTCAGGCTTCCTTGGGTCAATCTTATCTTTATTGTTTTCAAAATAAGTCTGAATCCACTTGCCGCCATTCTCAATTAACAGATCGTCTTCCAAGCAGGCGAAAAATTGGCTAAATCCTGGATCTCCCTGCCGTCCTGAACGTCCTCGCATCTGCAAGTCCATCCGCTGGCTCTTCATTCGCTCCGTTCCGATAACGGCCAAACCACCCAATTCTTTTACACCTGGACCGAGTTTGATGTCCGTTCCTCTACCGGCCATATTCGTCGCTACTGTAACCGTTCCAAGCTGTCCTGCTTCTGCAACCATCTGCGCTTCTTTGGCTGCATTATAGGCATTGAGAAGGCTGTGAGGAATACCTTCTAGCAACAGGAGTTCTGAATAGAGTTCAGACATATTGACCGAACCAGTCACCAAAAGAATAGGTTGCCCTGTTGCATGGATTTTTTTCACCAGGTCCAAAGAAGCTTGAATTTTCTCCGGCATGGTCGTGTAAATCTTATCAGGATAATCTTTACGAATGACTGGTTTATTGGTTGGAATCTGAACAACTTCCATATTATAGGTTTCTATAAATTCTGACTCAGCTGTTTTACCTGTCCCTGTCATACCAGAAAGTTTATTGAACATTAAGAATAGATTTTGATAGGTGACTGAAGCAATCGAACGCGTTTCCGGTGTTATCTTAACGCCCTCTTTTTGTTCTATCGCCTGATGAACACCACCTTGGATCCGAGTTCCTGACAGAACACGACCGTCTGTCTTATCCAATAATTGAACCTTGTTATCTTGCACGACATAGTTTTTCCCTAATGTGTAACATTTATGGGCTTGTAAGGCTAAAACAACATGACGCACTAATTCTGCATGGTCGATGTCAAAAAATTCCTGAGCATTAAAATAACGCTCGGCTTCATCAATGCCTGCCTGTGTCAGCCACACTTCACCATTTTCTCGGTTGTAGTAATAACCTTCTCCCTCTTTTAGACTGACAATGAACTGATCTGCAATGGCATAGAGATTTGACTGCACGCGGGGAGAGCCCGAGACAATCAATGGGTTTTGTGCAGTATCTAATAAGACAGCATCCGCTTCGTCAATGATAGCATAATGAAAGGGACGTAAATATTTTCCACCCTTGCTTGTTGCTAAATTTTCAAAAAGATAATCAAAACCAAGAGCACTGTTGGTTGTATAGGTAATATCTGCGGCATAGATAGCTTTTTTATCCGGAGAACTCGCTTTATCTTTTCCGTCCGCTTCTCCAACTCCACAAGAAACTGTTAGTCCTAAAAATTTGTAGACTTCACCCATTTCTTCAGCATCTCGCTGTGCTAAATAACCGCTGGTGGTTATTAGCATCGCACCTTTTCCCTCAAGGGCATTGAGATAAAGAGGCATCGTAGCTGTCAATGTTTTTCCTTCACCGGTCTTCATCTCAGCAATATTTCCTTCGTGGAGAACAATCGCTCCCATCACTTGGACCTTGTACGGAAACATTCCCAACACGCGCTTATCTGCTTCCCTGACCAATGCATAAGCTTCTACCAGAAGATCGTCGAGAGTAGCACCAGCTGCCAGTCTATCCTTAAATTCCTGCGTTTTCCCTCGCATCTCATCATCTGTCAAACGAGCCATCTTCTCTTTCAAGCTATCAATCTCAGTGAAGATTTTATCCAATCGTTTTAAGCGATAATAATCCATGGAGAAAAACTGTTTCAGTCTCTTCATTTTTTACGACCATCCTTCTCTAAAAATTGTTGGACAAGCAGACGTAGAGGATGAACCAAGGAAGAAACGATTGCTAAGTCACGGTTTGGAAGTTGATTCAAATGGTCACCTATACCCATTTTTATCAGTTCCTCAACATGGTTTACGCTCATTCCCTGATGGCTCAGGAGAGTATGATAAGCAGAGGCGTCGTAAAACTCTTGACCTGAAAACACTTGACCTTGCTTCAGTTTTTCACAATAGTAGCGCGTCGCAAAATTCCCTTTTGGTCCATAAGAAAAGAAGTTTACCCCATCCTCACCTTGGTTATGAATCAAATCAAGAATAAACTTTTCTGTTTCTTGATTCAGCATGGATAATTCTCCATCTGTGTCCGCGATAAAAACAACATCGCCCAATCTGTTTATTACTTCGGAAAACATGGACTTCTCATAGATTAAATCGTCTGATTCTTCAACGAAAACAAGATTCACTTTAGCTTCAGAACTAGGATTTTGTTTTTCAGCTGATAGAGTGAACAAGTCTGCCGTATCATCTATTGATTTTAACACCATGGATTGAAACTCCAACTTCTCACATCCCGCATTCAATAAGGCAATATCATACGAATAAGCATCTTTGGGATAGGTAAACGTTGCATCCTTGGTTTTCAAGATTTTAAAGCCTACTTGCTTCCCAAAACGATTAAAAAATACGACACGAATATAAAAACTGTTTTCCGGATAAGATTCAGCATTTACAATCAGCCGGTACTTCTCCCCTCTGTTCAGAATGGGCAGTGTTGGGGTTTGGCGGTTAGCCTGAAAATTCGTTCTAGAATACCATCGCTTGATTTCGAAACTTGGTGGCATCAAGGGGTTGTCAAAGGAAATAATCTGTTTCTGAAAATCCACTTTGCTACCATGGGAATACATTTCTTGAGCAAAATGCTTCCATTTTATTACTACTCGCACACTTTTTACTCCCTATTAAAATCTTTTTTGAGCATATCGCGGTACTGTTTTATGAACCAGCTCGATGTCACATCGCTTCCATCCAAGTGACGACCTGAATAGCCTCTTCCTAGAATCCGTGCCCCGGTCTCTCTACTCGTACGAACTAATTTTTCAAAGGCTGTTGAATCGTAATCATCTTCTTTCATATAGGCGACTGCAAATTTGGTCGATTCATAGACGTTTGGCTCCATCAAATCCCAAAAGCGATTATTTAATTTCTCAGCAGCTTCAGTATCCATTGAATGATAGTTCGAATGTAACAAATCAAGGGAGGTCGGGAAGCCACCTGGTCTATTTAAGTGTTCTGCAAGAGCCATATCGCCTAGACTTAGAAGGGGTTTGCTAACAACAATGCCATGAGGCTTCAGCTTGGCACCATAGTAGGAAGCTCCGAAAGTTCCCATAGACATTCCTGAAAGAATTAGTTGACTGGAATCAAATCCTAAAAAGTCCAATTTATCTTGTATTTTCTGTTGGATTTTATCTTCTAACTCCTTACTTCCTAAATAGAAAGCTCCACCATCTAATCTCGGATCACAGATGAGCATAAAAGGAGTTTTCATACTTTTCATCATCCAGAACCCCTCAAAACCTTCCGCAGTACGGAAACCCGAGAAGTATACGCAAAGAGGCGGTTTAAAGTCAGCAGGTTCGAAATAAGTGAAAACTTCTTGCAAATTCTCATCTACAATACGCTCACCTCCTAAGATAAACTCCCCAAGCCCATTTCTAGAAAAGCGGTAATGAAGGTCTCCTATCTCTACTCGCCCGCTCCCTTTTGCCAAAATGGAGATAAACAAGTAGCCACTTATTTCAGCATCAATCACAACTTGATTTCTTAGTTCCTCCCCTTCAATTTTCCATTCCTTCACAATGTAATCTGTGGCTCCGTCAGGAATCAATCGGACTGACATCTGAAGGGAACATTCGGATGATGTTTCATGTTCTAAAAACAAGTTTAAGAATTGATCGGCATTATATTGAACATTAAAACGAAAGAAGGCTATCTGTCGATAGTCGGGCTCAAACTCACCTTCCAAAATCAGCTTTTTCCTCCCTTCCATTTGTATAGTCCCTGCAAAATTTGGAGAGATCTCTAAGTCATCTATATGGACTTTTGCTCCATACTGACCCACAAATAGACCTTGGGATAAGGTATGGGCAAATTCTGACTTCTTAGTTGCATCATAGGATTGAGCCATCCGTTTTCTTAGCTCTTCTTGTAACCAGCCTGTTGCATGCGAACCTTGAGGATAGAATATTTCATACACTTTAAACAAGTCCAAAATCGGCATGATACTTTCTGGATAGGTATCGTCTGATAGAACTAGGGCAGAAAATTTTAAACTAGTATCGATTTTTTTCTGCAGACGTTTGATTTCTTTTTCCAGTTCCTTAAAGGATTTACTCGTTCTCAAGAATTCCTCTAGTTCTACTTTTGCTTGTTCATCTAGCTCTTCATCAAACAAAGTCGTCAGGACTTCTTCTCTTTCCTGCCGTAATGTTTTTAACTGGATTTGTTCAGACTGAATCTGGTCAAGTTCTGATAGCAATTCCTCTATACGTTCAAAAGAATAATAGTGCCATTCCAACTTGTCTGACAGACTTTGTTCAGTCTGCCAATTCTGTCCACCGATCTGTAAAATAGGTATTTTTTTTGCCATTAATTTATTTTTTCTTTCACTTTTTCTACGAGGACGCCACTTGTGTATTCTGAAATTTTCTGAACAGAGTGAATGAGAGACTTATTCCAATTGGCTAGTCCAGATAAATAATAGTCTATCGCTTCTTCTAAGTCACTTTCTTTTGATAAAATAAAGCCATTTTTCAAATGCTCAACAAATTCAGATTCTATTCGGTTGATCTGAGGAATCCCTGAACTAATACCTGCTATTTGGGTATACAAATCAGGTTCATCTGCTAAATCAATAATTAAGCGAATACTTTCTAATGATTGAATAATCTCGTTTTCACTGTGGTAAAAAGACAAACTGACACGACTATCGTGTGTCTCCTTATCACCAAATTCAAACATCCGTGTATTTTCTTTTTCCAAGAATAGATATGGTTCTGGACGGGCATCCAATAGTTCATCAATCGTCTGTTTTAATGCATCAACTTGTTGGTGATTCGTCTGATAAGAAACGAGCGACAAATAGATATCTTCGTTCTGTTCCATCGCATTAAAAATAAATTCTAGATAGCTTGTCAGACTTTCAACCGAAAGACCATCTATTAAGAAATAAATATAGAGTTCCTGCAATCTCTGGCTCTTACCTAGTGCCAATCGAGTATCAAATAAGGACTGGTGTTGAACTGGAACGAGATCATAGGATGATAGTAAATCAGCTGTTTTTTTGCTATCCGTAATCACCAGATTTGCCGTCGCTAACATTGAGATATTTTGGGCAATAGTATCCAGAGGGTAGCGTTCTCTAAAGAACGACAAGACAACTTTTTGTTTCCCCTTAGACTGCATCACCAAGTCATGATGTTTGGGAGACGCTGTTAAAAAGATGGTGGCAGGCTCAATGTCGCTTTTTAAGTAATAACTCAATCTTTCCTGAACTAGCTCTTCCATATTTTCATATATTTGCTGTTCAGAAATCGATTTAGCCAGATGTTGATTTACTTCTACACGACCGTTATCAAAATATTCTCGCACCCTCCACTGCCCATCTAATCCCAGATAGTCTTGATGTAAAGACTGACCGTTTTCATAATATACGATACTAGAAATAAATCCACGGTCATCAAATACTAGTTTCTTGGTTAGGGAACCTTGCTGAAAGAAATCGAACCAGATAACCTGACCAGATTCGCCAAATTCGATTTGGGCATACAGTTCTCCGTTTAAGAACGCCATGACCAAGAAAGGGCTGTTTACAAATTCGATTCCCTTTGGCCAATCGAAATCCAGATAATCAATCACCGAACCTTGGAAATCTCCTATTCCTTGCAACTGATCAAATACAGACCAGGTATCAACTTCAAATAGATCATAACGGTGTTTGTAGTAACGTAAATTCGGCATATAATTAAGAACCAATAATTGATTCTCCTCACCTGCAGTTTCAAACATCCTGAGTTGATTGATCGTATCATCAAAACGTGCCGTTGCCCACATGTTATACCAGTTATTAGTATTATCATACCATGTCCGATGTTCTGGGTACCATGACGGAATAAAATAATGCTTCATACTTTCTCCTACTCAATTGTGAATAACGAACTATATCGCTTCTTCAATCTCGCTACTCTCACTTCTTTGATAGTTGTCAGTACAATACCAACCACCATCATGATAATCCCTGGAAGACCTGCAATCGGCTGAATATCTGGATTCCCAAGACTAGCCAACATCGGAATGCCAGCCATACACATTAGGAAAATCGCATTAATCGTAGCAATTCTGAGAACAATGGCTGTTAGGTAATCCTTGGTCGGTTGTCCTGGTCTTACAAAAGGAATATAGTCACCTGACTTCCGCATCTCCTTTGATTTGTCAGTTGGGTTTATTGTTGTAAAGGAAAATGCAACTGTCAAAAGCGCCAATATGGCAAGGAAAAATACAATTCCTTCCCACCTTGTCAGCACAAAATAACTTCCCAGTACTTGAAAGAAGGGACCGTATTTAGGAAACAAGAAGGACAATAGTAGAAAGATATATTGAGGAAAGGCCAACAAAGTATAGGCATACATAAATGGCATACCCCCTGCAATATTTAGCTTGATTGGCATATAGGCTTCTTTCATCAAATCGCTTTTGATAGCGATTCGTTGGATCGGAATTCGATATTCTGCTTGATCCAAGACGACACTCAAGTAAAGAGCGAAAACAATCCACCCTAATAACAAAAAGCCAACTAAGGCTAGACCACTTTGAAACAATTCAAAAAACAACGGAAATGTCGTAAATTGACTAACAATAATGTTAATCAGGATGATCAGGGAGGTTCCTCCTAGTCCATATGCGGTATTCATATTGGCGAACCAACTAACAACATAGGCCCCCGCAATCATGACTAGGCTCACCAAAAAAATGTCATCTATAATGGAGGCCTTAACAGATTCTCCATAATTTAAGGTAATCGCTACGCCCAATCCCTGTATCAGAGCCAACACAAACATTAAGCTATTCTTTCTCAATTCGCTGACTCGTGGCGAAACTGCAACCTGCTTACTTCCAATGGAAAATAAAGAAATCAATATCGTCGCATACATCCACGGACCTAGCCCCAGTGCAAAGATTGAAAACACGGTCAAGCTACTGGACGGAATTTGATACCAAGGAAGGGAGCTTAGATCTAGGTCCGATAAATATGGTGCTAGTTCAACCAATGGTACTGGTATATAGCGACCAGCCAAAAATATCATGATAATCAAACTACTCACTGCTATTTGATTAATTATGGGATGTTTCAAAAATAATCTCTTCATAAGGTGTATCCTTCAAATTAGTTTCTATATCACTCGATTTTAGCATAATTTTCATATGAAGTAAAACAGCAATACTCACCCTCACTTTTTGCTAATATATCTATAGATTATTACCAGTAGAAATATTTGTAAAAAGGTGCACAAACAGTACCAATATGATAAAATAGTCTAGATATCTATACAAGAAGGAGAAAATTTTGAATACCCCATTAATCAGTATTATTGTCCCTGTCTATAATGTCGAAAACTATCTGGATGAATGTATTCGAACGGTCCTCGGTCAAACCTACTCTAACTGGGAATTGTTACTCATAAATGATGGTTCTACTGACTCATCTGGCAGTATGTGTGACGATTATGCTAGACGCGATGACCGTATCCGTGTTATCCATATGAAAAATAGGGGGGTGTCCGAAGCCCGCAATACTGGTCTGTCCCTTGCAAAAGGGGAGTATATTACCTTCCTAGACTCTGACGATGGTATTCGTGAAGATTTTCTAGAAACCTGTCTGACAACTGCCATTCAGCATGAGGTAGACATTGTCATTGGTCACTTTTTCATCTGGGACGAGAGAAATCATACCTTCTACTACTTCGTTGAGCAGGCACAAAAGGATCAGACAGAATTTCTAACCGTTCAAGAAGCTCTCGACCGACAAGTTGTTTGGAAAAACCTCAACACTGCCCCCTTTGTAATTCCGTGTGGCAAACTCTTCAAGGCTTCCCTATTCGATACTCTTCGTTTTCCCAAGAACAAAAGGTATGAGGATGAATATACCATTCACAAGACCTTTTTAAAAGCCAAGCAAATCGCACTGATTCATAGCGAATTTTACATGTACCGCCGTCATGGTCAGAGCTTTATGACCACCGACTTCAATCTAAAAACAAGCATGAACAATATCGAAGCCTTGGAAGAACGCATCGTTGATTTGGTTTTAGCCAAGAAGGATACGGAGCTGGTTCGCCAAAAACTCTATAATGTCCTATTACATACCAAACATGAATTAGAAGTCCATCAGTGTAGCGATAGCTTAGAATACCTACGTGTTTTAAACAAACTGGAACTATTTAGTGAATAAGAACCTCCTAATCAGAAAGAAACAAGCAATTTCCTATGAATACACCAACTATCCCCATCCGAGTAAAACCTATTTCTCAAAGCCTAGATTATATTTTGGAACACTCCTGCTCTGTCGCACGATTTGGCGATGGAGAAATGGACATTATTGCAGGTCACAGCATTCCTTACCAAGACTATGACCCTCAGCTAGCCAGTGAATTAAAAGAGATACTAGGACTTGAAAGCAACCATCACTTCATGGTCTGTTTATCAGATGTTTTCGAAAACAGAGAACGCTATACAGACGCCTGTAATCATTTTTGGGAAGGACACTTACAGCACTACCAAGACTACTACCGCCAGATTTGTAAAGCTCCTTGGTATGGAAGTACCTTTATCTCCCGTCCTTATATGGACCTAGCCGATAAAAGTTTATCTGCTACCTATTTTCAAAGCTTAAAGCAGATTTGGATAGACAAGGACATCCTGATTGTCGAGGGCAAAACCTCTCGCTCAGGTGTGGGCAACGACCTTTTTCAAGAAGCCAAATCTATCCAGCGGATTATCTGTCCCTCAAAAAATGCCTACGCCCAAATAGACGAGATTATTTCGGCCATCAAGACCTACGGACAAGACAAACTAGTCCTTTTGATGTTGGGACCAACTGCCAAAGTCCTGGCCTATCGTCTGTCTAAAACAGGTATGCAAGCAATTGATATTGGCCATATTGATTCGGAGTATGAATGGTTTACCATGCAGGCTCAAACCAAAATCAAACTCCAGCACAAGCACACAGCTGAACATAATTTTGACCAGGATATCATCTTCACTGAGGATCAAGACTATCTACAACAAATTGTCTTAGACTTGACAGGTGAAGTCCTGCCAGCTCTCCAGGAAAGCAAAACCTTGGATATTGCTTTCTCTGTTAATAATCGCTATGCCCAATACCTTGGCGCCACTATCTTATCTATCCTCGCCCATCATCCAAAGGAAGAGGTACGAGTCCATATTCTTTACAAGGAGATTGCTCAGAGCATTCTCCAAGACTTGGGCAACCTAGCTCAACAAACTCCCAATTTAGAGTTGCACTTCCATTTGTTGGAAGACCAGCAGTTTTCAGCCATTCCTATTCGGACAGAGCAATTCCCGATTGAATCGTTTTCACGATTCCTACTTCCAGAGCTCCTAGCTGACTTGGATCGAATTCTCTACCTGGATGTGGACATCTTGGTACATGGGAACTTGATGGAGCTCTTCCAAACAGATTTAGAGGAATATGAGCTTGGAGCAATCATTGAAGCAGATATTTTCAAATACTACCAATGGTATCTGGATAGTCTGGGCTTTGGTCCAAATGATGCCTACTTTAGCTCAGGTGTGCTCTTGATGGACCTTGACAAGATGCGTCAGAATGGTACTACCAATCAGTTGATTGCCATGGCTTTAGAAAAGGCACAAGACTATAAATTCCCTGACCAAGATATTTTAAATACCTACTACAAGGGACAGTTCAAGCAATTGTCTCCTGCCTACAACTATACCGATGTCCGCAAGCAAAATAGGGAACTGGCAGCTGACGAGATTGTCATCGAACACTTCAACGGTGACATCAAGGCCTGGCATGCTATCACAAAAATACCTGACTATCTTCAAGACTCGGCTCTGACCTATCAAGACTATCAAACACAATTCCTCACTATGCAAGATAAACCTCTAGTTAGTATCATCCTACCGATTCGTGAAGAAAGCCCTCACCTTAAAGGCTGTCTGGAAACCATTAGCGAACAGACCTATCGTAATTTAGAGGTTCTCCTGCTACAAGATCGGGCTTATGGACACAGCCATGACTTGGCAGCTAGCTACCAGAGAGACCTGCGCATCAAGCTACTAACCCTAGATAGCCAGACTTCCTCTTTAGAGCAAGCTGGTATCCAGCAAGCAAGCGGAGACTACCTGACCTTTGTCCGTCAGACTGACTGGCTGGATTTGGAATACATCGAGTGCTTATTAACCTCCTTGACTGAGAAAGATTGCCAGATCGCCCAGACTTCTTTCGCTGTCTTTGACGAGGAACAGCAAAATTACCTCTTCTATTCAGAAGAATTTCCACAGGGCACCATTATGGAAAGCAAGGAAGTGCTTCAAAGTCTCTACGGCATGATTTGGTTTGAAAAAGAAGGACATGAAACGCTCTTTGGAAAATTATTCCATGCCCAAATTTTCTCACCTATCTTTCATAGACAGTCATTAAACAACACAAAATTAGCCTATCTTGCCTATCTAACTGCTGACAAAGTGGTGATTAGCCGTCACAAACTCTATGTACGTCGCTTAAGAGTGGAGGTTGAAACCTTAGGAACACTAAGAAATAGAGTGGATGATTTAGCTTATCTCTTTACCCTTCTATGCAACCATCAGCTATTGACAGTCGATTTTACTGACTACTATAAAGAACAAGTGCAACAATTGACTGAGAAAATGCGTAGACAGTATACGGAGAATCTCAATTCTTGCTCTTCTTTATCAACTCCACAAGAAACTGTTACGCTCTTGGTCAACGCTTGGAAGACACGTGAGAGCTCTCTTCGCAACTGTTTAGACAGTATCTTCAATCAAGACTATCCCTACATAGATGTGGTTGTTCTCATGTCAGACAAACAATCTGAACTGGAAGATATCTTAGTCCCTTATCTAATCAACAATCGGCATGTTACAGTCATCAAGAAAGACTTTTCAAACAAGATAGAGGCCTACCAAGTGGGACTAACACAAATCAAATCAAGCTATTTCAGTATGATTGAAGCAGAAGACTGGCTAGATAAAACTCATATATCCTCTCTCTATCATCAACTTGTCGAAGAAAATACACTCATTGCAAGTACTGCTTTCACCCTATTTGAAGAGAATGATGGAATCTATAAAATATTTGAAGTAGATATTGCTACCGGAAGTCGGACAAGCAGTTATTTACTTGAGAATCTATTCGGTTTAAAATGGTATGAATATTACCGCCATACGCATTTAGATGGAAAACTCTATCATTCCAGTATTCTGCAAAAAGCAGGGGCACTTGCTAGCTATCAGTCAGAAGATTTACTGGCCTGCCTATTTTACTTGGTAGGTGAATCCGTGGCCTTTGTCAATAATAGAACTTATGTCAAACGAAATGTATCAATAGTTCAGCCCACCTTTGAAACCGAAGGGGGCATTCTCCAGCGAATGAAAGAATTGAACCACTTCGCCTCCTATATGGCGCTATGTAATCTGTCTCTCATCCATTACAAAGAATTTTACAAACAAGAACTCTATAGCCTGCTTGTGACCACTCAGAAACTAGAGAAAGAAGAACTCGCTACCAAGATAGAAGCGAAGCTCAATGAGTTAAAATTCTTAGAGCAACTTCCTCATCACAAGCCATTCTATTAAGGAAACATTATGAACCTAGCATTTACTGTCAGCGATTCCTATATAGACTACATGGGAACCACCCTCTATTCCATCATGGTGCATACAGGAAAATCCCCTGTTTCCGTCTATGTCCTCACATCTGATATATCAGACTATAGTCGCTTTAAACTTCAAAAATTAGAAGACCGATTTTACAATCTAATTATAAATATAGTTGTGGTGGATACCAAACAATTTGAAGAGTTACCTCTTAACCGAAGCCATATCACACGGCCTGAGGTTTATTTCCGCATGGCCTTTGCCAGTCTTCTTCCTGATTTAGATCGTATCTTGTACCTAGATAGCGATATTCTAGCTCAAAAGGATCTCCAGCCCCTCTGGGAAACTCCATTAGACGGGGCTTATATGGCCGCAGTTAGCGAACCTCCTTCGGAGGACGCTTTCAACTACCGACGAAGCATTGGAATGACGGATCCAACTTATTACTTTAACTCTGGGGTTCTACTCATGGACCTTAAAAAAATCAGAGAAGATAAGATTGAAAGCTTGTTATTTGAATGCGGACATGCCATCAAGGATAAGATTCGTCTCCAAGACCAAGATATCATTAACGTCGCTTTGGAAGGGAAGATAAAAGTCCTAGACCCTATTTATAATTACGGCTATATGGAGCGACAAGCAAATCTTCGCAAAGAAGCCGATATTGTGTTAAACCATTTTAGTTTAGAAAAACCATGGAATCGCCAACTTGATGTTCCAGAGTACAATCGACTCGCAGTCAATCGTTACTTGGAGTGTCATCAGGCCTATCTCCAGTTTATCGAACCTAAAATCAGCCTGGTACTTCCTATTTTTGAAGCAGCAAACAACTTGGACAAAACATTGGAATCTATCCACCAACAGGTTTATCGCAATATTGATTGTATCATCTTGGATTATTCAGCAGACAGGAAAACCAAAGAAATATGTTTAGCGGCAATTAGTTCTTCCTCTCATTTCCGCTACTATAGCTTTTCCCCGAATAATAAAGATACATTTCTTCAAACGGGATTGGAAAAGATGGCAGGTAACTATCTAAGTCTGATTTATGCAAATGATTGGGTAGACTCCTTCTATCTCGCAAATCTCTTTTTAGCACTAGAAGAAAATCAGGCTGACATCAGCAAAGTCAGCTGTAGCCAATTTGAACAGACTACTAGTAACTTCTACTTTTTCAACCCCTTGTGGCAAGAAAAACAAGTTCTGGATGGAAAATCTTACCTACAACAGACACAGCTGGCACCCAGCCAGCAAGTCGCCTATTACCAATCCTTGTCTGGTATGCTCCTGGCTCCCAAAGTGGTGACAAATGCTTGGCAACGAAGAGCAGAACTGCCTAGCCATATCCTCACACGATTCTTGATACATTCTCAAGCAAGCCTAGCCTATCTGCCAGAAGTTACCTATATTTCTAGCAATAGTCGACCTGACCAAACCTTAATAAGCAACAGTCAAGAAGCCTCAGACTACTTTACTGCTCTAATGGCATATCACGTCTTAACAAAGGGAGCGGACAAAGACTTCTATCACCAAGAACTGCTGTCCCTGTCGAAAGAAATCGCTGTTTTACCTCCAAACTTGGCAGAAGAGATTGACATCCAGCTTGCACTTTTGGGGTGATTATCAGCGGATACTATCGAGGTTGCCGATTTCCAAATTTAACGCATAAGGATTAGATGAAAATGAGTAAAATAAACATAGCTTTTTCAATTAACGACAATCATTGCCTCTATGTATTTTTTACGATTTCTATGATAAAAAAATACACAAATAATCTGGATATATTTGTACTCCATACTGATTTATCCGACAAGTCAAAAGATAGGCTAAAAACATTGGAGACTGAATCTGTAAACATTCATTTTGTCACGATTGATAGAGATTTATTTTCCAATTTACCGCTAACACTAGATGGCATCACAATTGAAACTTATTACCGTTATTTATTGCCAGAAATTCTCGTAGATTGTGATAAAGTCATCTACTTGGATAGCGACCTCTTGATTCGATGCGATGTTAAAGAGCTGTGGGATATTGATGTCAGTCAGCACTATTTGGCAGGTGTCAACGAAATTGACATAATCAATCGTTTTCCTGACCATAAATTAAAATTGGGATTTAATTTAGATGAACTATTTATCAATGTAGGAGTCTTGATCTGCAACTTGCAAAAAATGCGCCAAGATAAGATTACTCATCATTTATTTACGGAAACAGAGCGACTAAAAGACATCATTCTATTTCAAGACCAAGACGTCATCAATGTTGCTTTGAAAGGAAAAATAGCAGATCTTCCCCTAGCTTATAACTACACAGTTGAAGCAATGGAAAAAGACTTGTTAAGTCTTGATGAGATAAAGGTAATTCATTACAATTCACAGATTGCTAAGCCTTGGATCCCTACAAATTATCAAAATAAGAAAATATCTAAATACCTAGAACTCTGGAAAAGCCAATTCGTAACCCATATGAAACAGATTCAACAAACAAAAGTAAGCCTCCTCCTCCCCATCTACAATGAAACAAGTCTGACAACTATCGAAAAAATTTGTAAGCAGAGTTACAAGAATATCCAACTTATCTTACTAAATTACGACCCTGAGATGACTATTCAAATGGAGGATATTCGCTCCAAATCCTTACTTGATTCGGAAAATATAGTCATCCTAAATGTCGACCCAGCAAGTCCGTTAGGACTAGACTTGCTCAAGCTGGTCAAGGGGCAATACCTGATTAGCCTCAATCACATCGATGAACTGGATGATTCATTTATCGAAACAGCCTTGAACAGTGCTGAACAATACCAGTCTGATATTGTACTGCTGGAAAACTGTAACTTTAATGAAAACGATGGTAACTACTACTTCCATACCAATCTATTCAAGGAAGAGACAGTGACGGCTGAAACTGTAAATAAGCACTTCCAGACTTTCCCTAGACATAAAACCTATCTGACAAATCCCTATTGTAAACTCTTCAAAACAAGCTATGTAAGAGACAACCATATCGATTTAGTCAATGATTTGATACCGAAGAGCTATGAAACCGACAAGATTTCTTATGTCAAAGAAACTCTCTATGTCTATCGAAAAATCAAAGAAGAGCTGATCAGTGTTATCGTTCCTGTCTACAATGTCGAGAATTACCTACACGAATGTCTGGATAGTATCCTCAACCAAACCTATCAAAATCTAGAAATTATCCTGGTCAATGATGGTTCGACTGATAGTTCAGGCAAGATTTGTGATGACTATGCCGCAAAAGATGGGCGGATAAAGGTCATTCATCAAGAAAATGGCGGACTATCTGATGCTCGAAATAAGGGACTGGATGCCATGACTGGTCAGTTTGTAACCTTTGTTGATAGTGATGACTACATAGGAATGGATTGCATATACAACTTGTATATGTATGCCAAAACTTGTCAGGCAGATATTGCCATTGGCAAGTATTTAGAGTTTGAAGAAGACAACAAATTATTTGTATTTATTAACTATCTAAACAGTGGCAATAAAATCGAATTTTTAACTGGAGACCAATGCCTTGAAAAATGTCATCGGTATTTTTTAGGAATTTTTGTGAATGCTTGGGCTAAACTATATAAAGCAAGCCTATTCAATGATAGCAATCCATCTAAATCAATCAGGTATCCTGTAGGAGTCTTACACGAGGACCAGTACACAACACACAAACTATTTTTTAAAAGCCAAAAAAACGTTTTTGTCAACGATTATATGTACGTATACAGAATACGGGAAAATAGCATAACCAACACACAGCTATCGGAAAAGCGCATCATTAACAATATCAAAGGCTTGGAAGAAAAAATAATTGACTTTGCCTTATTAAACAAAGATATGACCTATTTAAAAGAGTGTTACATTTTTTTCCTAAATCACTACAGAACCTATCTTGAAGAAAACCAGCAACAAGATTGTGAGGTATATGAGTATATAGGAAAAAGATTGATGACCTATTTCAATTGGCAAGATAATCCTTAAAACAATCCATTGTTTTAGTAGGTCTATAAATCAAAACAATATAACAAGTACAGAAAATAAGACAAGGAAAGGAAAACAATGAAAGTTCACATTACCAATCTCTATGGCCAATCCCCTTTGAGCGTTGCCCTCATGGCTCAAAACATGGTCACAGATATTGCAAAAAAATTAGATATCAAGGAAATCGGCATTTATAGTTTCAATGCCGATGGCGAAAGCGTTGAAAATCTGGCTATTCGATTTGATGGCATGAACGCTGCTGTAGGAAATGGCGATGTTATCATCTTCCAAGCACCTAGCTGGAACGGTACCCACTTTGACCATGAATACCTCAAACGTCTGAGAATTTATTCTGGCATAAAAATTGTCATCTTTATCCACGATATTCCACCACTCATGTTCAGCTCCAACTTCTACCTGATGGAAAAGACCATTGAGATGTATAATATGGCTGATTTAATTATCGCACCATCACAAAAAATGCTAGACCTGCTCTACCAGCACGGTCTTCGGGTCACCAATACTCTCTTACAGAATATGTGGGATCATAAAACAGATATATGGTTAGAAAAACCTGCCTTTCACCGTGTTGTCAACTTCACAGGAAATCCGCAACGTTTCCACTTTGTTGACGACTGGCAGTTTGCAACACCGCTCAATCTCTTTGCGCCAGAATATTACCCAACCAAACCCAACAATGTGGCCTACCAAGGTTGGAAATACAGTCTCAGCCTACTCCAAGAATTAAATAAAAATGGTGGCTTTGGTCTTGTCTGGTCACAAGGAGAGGATGCAGAATACTACAATCTCAACGTTTCCTACAAATTAAGCACCTACATCGCAGCAGGTCTACCTGTCATTGCACCGCGTAGCCTCTCCAATGCCCACTATATTTCCGAATACAAGCTGGGGTTCCTTGTCGATAGTCTGGAAGAAGCCAATGCCATCGTTTCCACTATCACTGAGGAAGAATACCGGTCTCTTCTCGACTCCCTCTGGAATTTCCGAGAACTGATTACAAAAGGCTACTTTGCTCAAAAGCTACTGACTGATGCTATTCATCAGGTCCTCCTACCCAAACACTAAGAGGTACTTATGAAACATAAACTACCAATCAATTATTTAGGCCAATACTATAATTTAGAACTTGAAGAACATGCTGATATTCAGGTTGCAGAAGGAGTCATAGCTAAAAACTTTTGTAGCTTTGAAGTCAAGAATTATGCAAAATTGAATATAAAAAGACATGTATTCTTTAATTCTAGCTGTGTCTTAAGATGCATGGAGAAAATTGAGATAGGTGAATTTACATTATTTGGAGATGGTGTCAAAATTTACGATAACAACCATCACTACTCCCATCACCATGTTGAAGCGCTCTCTTTCAGCACTGCTCCTATTCATATCGGCAATCATTGTTGGGTTGGAGCCAATACTGTTATCTTAAAAGGTGTTACCATCGGTGACAATGTTATCATCGGAGCTGGATGTACCATCTATAAGGATGTCCCTGCCAATACTATCGTGACCTCAACTGGAACTATGACCTACCGACCACGACCACAATATGACAAACAGGTCACAACCTTTACGGCATCCGATACACTTGAACATTTGGAATATTTGGTTACAAACTTACCAGACATCGCTTTCAATATCTTGGCAGGTACCCATATCTCTCCCTACCTCAACAGCTTTAGGCGTTTTAGTAATGTTAACATTTATACCAATATTAATGATCTAAAAAGTGAAAATGAGATTTTGGATCGTACCTCCATCTATCTGGACATCAATCACTGGTGGGAAGTCAAAGACATCCTCAACCGCTGTCAGCAAAAACAAATTCCCATCTATAGTTTTGATACTGTCGCCCATCAACCAGAGCTAACGAATACTATGATTTCGAGTAACCATCCGAAAGAAATGGTGCAGGCTATTCAAGACTTTTTTAAAGAAAGGGATACCTAATGGAAAATCCACTTATTTCAGTTATTTTCCCCATCTATAACGTGGAAAACTATCTCAGGCAATGTTTAGATAGTATAGTATTTTTTATTAGGAAAAGGACGGGTTTGAGTGACAGTGTCAGTAACCAGTTACCAAAATTGCTTTAGAATTCTCAATTTTATTAACATAGACATGTCCTGTATCAAATTCAATTATCTATATAGCCATTCTCAAGAAGTGAGGACAGAAGTATTGACGATTGAAAACTATAGTCGGATGAATTAGCTTTCAGACAAGGAACTGAGGTGCAGTACGGCAAGCCGAAAGTGACGATGTATCAAAGTTAATTCAAATGACTATATTTTTCACATTTATTGACTGCGGGGACTATTACCTTCTTAACTGCTTGGGGCAAATTGTTCCGTAGTCACTTATTTACTTCAAAAGAACTCAATAGATACATTCGCTTTCCGAATGTGAGAGTAGCGGAAGACAGGTATACGACACACTTACTTGTCCTCAACAGTCATAAAACAGTCTATTATTCTAAGAATCTCTATTGCTACCGAAAAAGAAAGGGAAGTCTTTCAGACGCCCCTTCTTCCCCTGTTAATACATTAAGTGATATCAAAGGCTATGAAACCTTGATTATTGACATGCTTCTTGCTGGTCTTGACCCCACACAAGCCCTTGCTTGTTATAAACAGCGTCTAATTTATTTTAAAGAAAAATACATCAAGTATAATCTAACACATACAGAAACCTACTATTATCTCCTACAAAAATTAAACATTAATAGATAAAAACAAATAAAAAATAGCAAGACTTTAATGCATTAAAGTCTTGCTATTTTTTAAATCAGAGACTCGCTTTTGTTACCAAATTTTTAGAAAGAACACACATGACAAAATACGCCCTATTTAACTACAATACTGAAAATGTCGGCGATGAGATACAGTCACTTGCCGCAAAACGCTTTCTCCCACGGGTTGATTACTACATCAATCGTGACTTTATCAATGATTTTCATCCTGAATCTGACGAAGAGATTAAACTGATTATGAACGGCTGGTATAGCCACCGTCCAGAAAATTTTCCTATTAAACTTCCACAAATCAAGCCACTACTTGTCTCCATGTACTTTGCAGACTATGTAAAAGATGCTTTCTCTACCGCTGAAAACATTGCTTACTTTAAACAACACGGACCTGTAGGAGGTAGGAGCCAGGATTCGACAGACTTCTTGCACTCTTTAGGGGTTGATAGCTACCATTCTGCCTGCTTGACCCTTACATTACAAAAAGACGAGACTATCCCAAAACGTAATTTCGTCCTAGCAGTCGATGTACCGGAGGAAGTATATCAAAAGTTAGTGACCCTGACAGATAGCCCCATTATTCGTTTACACCCCGTCGCAAATCATCTATATATGTCAATTGACCAGCGAATGAAACTGGCAAAATACTATCTCTACCTCTATCAATCGGCTAAATTTGTCATTACAACTCGCCTACATGCTACCCTACCTTCCCTAGCTTTAGAAACTGATGTCTTAATGTTAGAAAAACCTGGCTTTGAAGATAGTCGATTTAAGAGTTTAAGAGAACTGGCTCATCATATGACCATTCAAGAATTTCTAGAATCTGGATATAATGTTGAGCAACCGCCCAAAAATCCAACAAACCTATCTAACCTACCGAAAACAGCTTGAAGATACCTGTCGTGCTTTTACAGGCTACCAGAGTAATCGCGGATTTTTAGACGGACAAGATATTGTCGAGTTTTTGCACGATCCAGATTTATTACAAAATATCACTACTGGCCTTCACGCAGCTAACCAGCCCTAGAACCTAGGTCAACTGATCGCTGTTTTTTATATATATACATTTGAATTAGCTTTGATAGTAACCGCCCAATAACAAAGTATATTGAAAAAGGCTCCAAAGTCCTGTCGACTCTGGAACCTTTTTCTATTTATTTTTGGAATGATAGAAAATCCTTTCATGAACCAGTCTACTTGTTCGGAAGTTAGAGCCTTGAATCGGTCTTTTCGACCTCCGTAGAAGAGATAGACCTGACCTGAGAAGGGATCCAGATTGAATTGACTTTTGACAAGATAGGAGAGTGAGTCAATCCCCTGACGCATATCTGTTTTCCCACAAACCAAGTAGACTTGACCTAAATCACTGAGTCAAATGGTCATAATGTAGCACCTTATCCAAGATAGTTCCCATTACTTCAGGATTGATAGATTGGAAAAATGTGACTTCCGTTTTTCCGAGACGAATTTTCATCAGAATATCATTTCTGCTTTTCTTTTCAAAGCGGCGAGATTGGGGAACAGTCAATGGGACGATGGGCTGTGACATAAAAAATCCTCCAGTTTGTTTTTTATAACAGTATACTGGAGAAATGAGTGATTAGATAGATACCTTGTTATTGGGCGGTTAGGATGAATTTGATATATATGCTGATTTATTCTCGTAAAAAAAGAGAAGACCAACAGGCCCTCTCTTATATTTGCTTGTTATCAACATAGCATATGGCTATTTTTTACACCCTACTCAAGAATCTTCATGACTCTCTTACTCTTGCTTGTCATCACGTTTACGACGTTTAGCTAACAAGGCAATAGTTCCTAATAGTAGCGCTGAACCATAAGCGCTAGCTGATGAAGTAGCCTCACCAGTATTTGGTAAACGTTCACTGCTTCGACTAGACAGAGTGGTCAATCTAGACGCTGATGTCGAGGCTGATTCAGACGCTGATGTCGAGGCTGATTCAGACGCTGATGTTGAAGCGGATTCAGATGCTGATGTGCTTGCTGACTCAGACGCTGATGTCGAGGCTGATTCAGACGCTGATGTCGAGGCTGATTCAGACGCTGATGTTGAAGCGGATTCAGACGCTGAGGTGCTTGCTGACTCAGACGCTGATGTTGAAGCGGATTCAGACGCTGAGGTGCTTGCTGATTCAGACGCTGATGTGCTTGCTGATTCAGACGCTGATGTCGATGCTGATTCAGACGCTGATGTTGAAGCGGATTCAGACGCTGAGGTGCTTGCTGACTCAGACGCTGATGTTGAAGCGGATTCAGACGCTGAGGTGCTTGCTGATTCAGACGCTGATGTGCTTGCTGATTCAGACGCTGATGTCGAGGCTGATTCAGACGCTGATGTCGAGGCTGACTCAGACGCTGATGTCGATGCTGATTCAGACGCTGATGTTGAGGCTGATTCAGACGCTGATGTGCTTGCTGATTCAGATGCTGACGTTGAAGCTGATTCAGAGGCTGATTCAGAGGCTGATTCAGAGGCTGATTCAGACGCTGATGTTGAGGCTGACTCAGATGCTGATGTGCTTGCTGATTCAGACGCTGATGTCGATGCTGATTCAGACGCTGATGTTGAGGCTGATTCAGACGCTGATGTGCTTGCTGATTCAGACGCTGATGTTGAAGCGGATTCAGACGCTGATGTCGATGCTGATTCAGACGCTGAGGTGCTTGCTGACTCAGATGCTGATGTTGAGGCTGACTCAGATGCTGAGGTGCTTGCTGATTCAGAGGCTGATGTTGAGGCTGATTCAGAGGCTGATGTGCTTGCTGATTCAGACGCTGACGTTGAAGCTGACTCAGACGCTGATGTCGAGGCTGACTCAGACGCTGATGTTGAAGCTGATTCAGACGCTGATGTCGAGGCTGACTCAGACGCTGATGTGCTTGCTGACTCAGACGCTGATGTCGATGCTGATTCAGATGCTGAGGTTGATGCTGACTCAGACGCTGATGTCGAGGCTGACTCAGACGCTGACGTACTTGCTGACTCAGACGCTGAGGTGCTTGCTGATTCAGACGCTGATGTTGAGGCTGACTCAGACGCTGAGGTTGAAGCGGACTCAGACGCTGATGTTGATGCTGATTCAGACGCTGAGGTGCTTGCTGATTCAGACGCTGATGTTGATGCGGACTCAGACGCTGAGGTTGAGGCTGACTCAGATGCTGAGGTGCTTGCTGATTCAGACGCTGAGGTCGAGGCTGACTCAGACGCTGAGGTTGATGCTGATTCAGAGGCTGATGTCGAGGCTGATTCAGACGCTGATGTTGATGCTGACTCAGACGCTGAGGTGCTTGCTGATTCAGACGCTGATGTTGATGCGGATTCAGACGCTGAGGTGCTTGCTGATTCAGATGCTGATGTCGAGGCTGACTCAGACGCTGATGTTGATGCTGACTCAGATGCTGAGGTGCTTGCTGATTCAGACGCTGACGTTGATGCTGATTCAGATGCTGAGGTGCTTGCTGATTCAGATGCTGAGGTGCTTGCTGACTCAGACGCTGAGGTGCTTGCTGATTCAGACGCTGAGGTTGATGCTGATTCAGACGCTGAGGTGCTTGCTGATTCAGATGCTGATGTCGAGGCTGACTCAGACGCTGATGTTGATGCTGACTCAGATGCTGAGGTGCTTGCTGACTCAGACGCTGAGGTGCTTGCTGACTCAGACGCTGATATGCTTGCTGATTCAGACGCTGATGTCGAGGCTGACTCAGACGCTGATGTCGAGGCTGACTCAGACGCTGAGGTGCTTGCTGACTCAGACGCTGATGTTGATGCGGACTCAGACGCTGATGTCGAGGCTGACTCAGACGCTGATGTCGAGGCTGACTCAGACGCTGAGGTGCTTGCTGACTCAGACGCTGATGTCGAGGCTGATTCAGACGCTGATGTTGAGGCTGATTCAGATGCTGATGTCGAGGCTGACTCAGACGCTGAGGTGCTTGCTGATTCAGACGCTGATGTCGAGGCTGACTCAGATGCTGAGGTGCTTGCTGACTCAGACGCTGAGGTGCTTGCTGACTCAGATGCTGAGGTCGATGCTGATTCAGATGCTGAGGTCGAGGCTGACTCAGACGCTGAGGTGCTTGCTGATTCAGATGCTGATGTGCTCGCTGACTCAGACGCTGATGTTGATGCTGATTCAGATGCTGACGTCGATGCTGACTCAGATGCTGATGTGCTTGCTGATTCAGACGCTGATGTGCTTGCTGACTCAGACGCTGATGTCGATGCTGATTCAGACGCTGATGTGCTTGCTGATTCAGACGCTGATGTTGATGCTGACTCAGACGCTGAGGTGCTTGCTGACTCAGACGCTGAGGTGCTTGCTGATTCAGACGCTGAGGTGCTTGCTGATTCAGATGCTGATGTGCTTGCGGATTCAGACGCTGATGTGCTTGCTGACTCAGATGCTGAGGTGCTTGCTGATTCAGACGCTGATGTCGAGGCTGATTCAGACGCTGACGTTGAGGCACTTGTTAATGCTGACGTACTTGCTGACGTCGATGCGCTTGTTAATGCTGATGTACTTGCTGACGTTGACGCACTTGTTAATGCGGACGTGCTGGCTGACGTTGAGGCACTTGTTAATGCTGATGTACTTGCTGACGTTGAGGCACTTGTTAATGCGGACGTACTTGCTGACGTTGAAGCACTTGTTAATGCGGACGTACTTGCTGAAGTACTTGCCGATGTCGACGCACTTGTTGATGCTGAGTCTGAATCGGTCGGTCCAGTCGGTGGTGTAGTCTCGGAAAGGGTTACGATATCCAGATTGACCTCAGGCTCAAAGTCAAGCTGCGGGATAGGCGCATCCTCCGTCAACGAGCTCCAGTAGCTTTTATTCACGCCTCCCGCTTCCGGAGTAAAATAACGATCAAACATGGTTCTTGTAAAGACGGAACCTAGGGTGTAATATGGCACCAATTTCTTATCATGCTCACTGGGAGGAATATCTTTTATATCAGCGTCATTAGGAATATCATTGTAGCGAGATGTTCCATCGTTGTAACCTTGGATATAAGGTATATATCCCTGCAGCGCTTCAGTAATTTTACCTCCCTCTCCCTGAAATAAATCCATGTCATACGGGAAATATCGTACCGGTGATGTAGCGTGAGTACCGTCGCTTTCTTCACCTACCTTAACTACCCAGTCATAGCGCTTACCGTCCGGATTCGAAAATTGCGGCATTGCTCCGTCTTCCGGTAGAGTTCCGTCCACATTCCGATATGTTTTCTCCATCTCTATCGCTTCTTTTTTCATCTCTTCCGGCAAGCCGGAGAAGTCGATATTGTCTACGATGCCCGCTTCAAAGTTATTAGCTGTGTTTGTGGTCGTTGTTTTCACCAGCCCCTTCACTGCATCGGAACCACCATACACATGTAATGTAATTTCTCTCCAGTCTGTATCTTGTTGGATAATTTTTCCGTCTTTTTTTACGATAAACTTAAATTTTAATTTCTCTTGTTGGTTTTCTATCAACCCCTCTTCATTAGGTTGGAGTGCAGCCATAATCTCGTTCATAGCCGCAGCAAAGGTTGTCTGCTGACCACTCCGATTTGCAAAGACCACCTCCACGCCTTCTGGCAATTCCATGACGGTATTTGGCTTGTTGACCTTATCATCGTTTCCATCTATATACGACAAGAACAAACCAAAATTCTTGTAAGACTGTTCTGTCTGCCCCAAAGCCTCACCGATACTGTCCGCCACCAACACAGTATTATTTTCTTTCGGCAAATATATCGGGGCTCCACCAGGATGACTCGCATCCTTAAACTCAATCTCCGATACAAAGGAGCCCGGTCGTGCCAATGCTATAAATGCACTAGAATCCGCATCAGCATCAGGATCAGCCAGATCATCAGCAGTAACCCCATCCCAAACATTATCTCCACCAAAAATCAGATTTTTTCTATGGTGGAACTTCGTCAGGTCATAGCTTTCCTCAATAGAGGTCGGGGCGGAGGTGAAGTCCGATTCCTGAATAATATATACTTTATCGGTTGCCTGCAATGGCCTGTTTGTCGCTTTGTATGTCGCAGCATCTACAAATTCGTCTTTTGCCGCCTTTGCTATATCCACGGTAACTGAACCGCTAAACTTCTTATACTTATAGGTTCCATCCGTCATCTTAAGTGCAATGATAGGACTCGGTTCCATATCCTTCCACTTGAAGTTTTGCGCTGTTACGCTGATAGCCGTATATTGTCCGTTATTAGCGGAAATAGCGTCAATACCGCTTTGGTTGGCATCTGCTGCCCCCGATGTCGTTGCAGCTAGCATAACCGTCACTTCTTCCGTTCCTGTAAAGCTTGTCAGCTCTGGAACCAAGTTTCCTACTGCGGTACGGATAGCTGTGATTTGGGCATTGATATCTTCAAGACTGGCATGTTCATCCGCAAAGACTTGGTTGGCTGCTTCTGCTGCTGCTTTGGTTGCATTAGCTACTGATTGAAGCGAGCTTGTGTCTGCTGTTGACTTAGCTGCTTTGCGAAGAGCATCGGCTGACAAGACTTCCGCTTCTGAGATGACTTGTTCAAGGACTTTCTTGGCTTCTTGAAGGGCTGAAGCCTGCTCGCTTGCTTCGGCTTCCTCCTTAACCACTTTTACCGTGATAAGGTTGAGGGCATTTTCAGTAACTTCTTGGGAAAGCGTAGCTTCCTGTCCTGCTGCCAATTGATAGCCGTCTGGGAGAGCCGCAACAATTTGGACAGTAGTCTTGGCAACGGTATCTGTCGTTGTGAGCGATAGCTTGTGAGCCGTCCCTGATACCATGGTACCTTCTTCGTTCTGATAGGCTACGATGTAGTCGATAGTTGCTGTGCGCTCAGTAGCAGTTTGAGTCGCAAGCTGTGAAGCTGATTCTGTGACAGTCGCCTCTACCGCAGTCGCTTCTGTCGCTAGAGAAGTAGACGTTGATTCAGAGGCAGAGACCGACTCTGATAATGAGGCAGATTCCGAGGCGGAAACACTTAGACTGGTCGAAGCAGAAGCTGACTCACTGATACTGATGGAAGTAGATAAACTCACCGCATCTGTCTGTCCGACCGATGAAGCATCATCTTGGGACACCACTTCAGTAGCCGTGGTTTTAACAACGATAAGGTTCTTGTCAACAACTGTGTCCGTTGTTTCCTCGAGTTGTTGCTCAACAGCAATCGGCAGTTCTTCCGCAAAGGCTGCTGGCGCAACCGTCGCTCCTGCCACCACCGCTCCTGATGCCAAGGCAGCTTTTAGGTATTGGTAACGTTGACTTTCTAAGCGCTCTGCACTATCTACAAGAGGCAGTGATACCGATACCGACTCCTGACTGCTCCCTCGCATCACGCGTAAAAGACTGAGTTGGGACATAACTGTTCGCACCCAGTTTTTACCAGATTTATGCATCTTGACACGGCTCTTGCGTCCGATTTCATCAAAATCTTTATTAAATTGCTTACGTCTCATAGGAACTCCTATATATGATTATATTTCTAAATACGGACACATATACGATATACATAGATAAGCAATTTTATTAGACAAAACTTATATATGCAGTATGATAAACTATTTGTTTATTATATCATATTTGCTTTCATTTCTCAAATGGTTTATCTGGGAACCCACGCCATACGCATGAAGAAAATGCATGTAACTGTTTTCTAGCTACTTGCATTTTTCAAAAATATTTTCACGATATTTACATAATTACCTTGATGTATCCTCGTTTTCACCTACATTATAACAAAATTTCACGATGAAAATATAACTTTTTTTATGAAAAAACGTTATCTGAAAACGAATTTTTCTTCATGCGTTTAGCGTGTCGGGCACCTCTAAAAACTTCAAGTAGTTGTTAAGTAAGACCTATTTGTAAGCATTATTTCCAGAGGCTGGGCAAAAAGTCGAGCCTCTCTTCTTCAATCGTCACTTCAGACTGCCCTTTGACCATCAATTGCACTTCTTGAGCTAGAGTGTGTCACATCTGAGGCGCTGCTTCCTGTTAAAATATAGAATAATAGACCTAGACCACAAGCCAATAATACCATTGATAACCAAATCAGACTTCAAAATGTCCGCCAAATCCACCGCAGAATATTTCCAATAAGTTTCATAGACTATACCTCTTTCTAGAAATAGGTTTTAGTATAGCCATAATTTCTGAAATTATTCTTAAACTAGGACAATCTTTCTTCTAATTCAAAGTCAATGGGCAGCCATTGCAAGACTTTTTCAATCTGCTGGTTCCAGTAATACCACTCGTGCTTGCCCGGTCCATGACTGGCTTCTAGGTCAAAGCCGGCCTTGGTCAAATCTGCGACTGCTAGCTGGTGACCGGTATAGAGGAAGTCCTCCTCACCACACCAGGCGTAGAACTTAGTTTTCTTGTCAGATAATGTAGCAATATTCCGCAGACTGTTTGGATTAGTCGCTTCATTGGATAAGTCACCGAAGACACCCTGCCAGTAAGCAGGACTACCCAGTTCTGCCGATGCTGGATTGTCAAAATCAAAATACAAGGCGCCAGACAAGGAAGCTGCGTAAGAAAAACGATTGGTCGTCATGGCAATCTTGAAGGCACCATAGCCACCCATAGACAGACCTGCGATGAAAGTCTTCTCCCGCTTACTTGACATATTTGGGAAGAAGCGCTTGAGAATCTGTGGTAATTCAATAGCAATGGCATCATAGTAATTCATGCCGTAGGTAGTATTGGTATACCATCCTTTGTCTGTATTGACCATAACCACGATCAAGTTGGTATTACGAACCAATCGTTCAACAGTAGAACGATTGAGCCAGGAATCCTGATTCCCTCCCATACCATGTAAGAGATAGAGGACAGGAATATCGGTATCATCTGGATTTTCCACACGATTGCGGTCTGGATAGAGAACATTGACCTGCCGGCTCATGTCCAAGACTTCTGAATGGTATTCAATACGCATGATTGCCATAGGTAAACTCCTTTTCTTTTTGAGAAAGGCCAGGAAAACCCGGCCTGTTCAATATGTGTTCTATTTGGGACTAGCGTACTTCCATAATCACTGGAAGAATTGCTGGACGACGTTTTGTCTGTTCAAAGAGATACTTGGTTAAATCATCACGAACCGCTGCTTTCAATTCTGCCCAGTCAAAATTATCCTTTGTAAAATAATTTTCCACGGTAGCATTGACCAAATCAGCTGATTCACGGAGAATATCCTTGCTTTTCTTCACATATACAAAACCTTTTGTACTCACTTTAGCTTTTGAAATAATTTTCTTCTCACGTCGGTTAACGGTTAAGGCAACGATAAAGATTCCATCTTCTGATAGGATTTTTCGATCGCGCAAAACGATATTGCCCACATCTCCGATGGCATTTCCATCAATCATAACATCCCCTGATGGCACAGCACCACTATGAACAAAATCTCCATCTTCAAAAGCCATAACATCTCCACGTTTGACGATGATGATATTTTCAGGGTAGAACCCGATTTCAAGCGCTGCCTTTGCATGGGCATCTAGCTGGCGGTACTCCCCCTGAACTGGGAAAAGATACTTAGGTTGGAGAATATTAAGCATCAGTTGCAAATCACGCGCATTACCATGCCCAGATACACGAAGATTTTTTGTAATAGACTTAACCACGCCACCGGCTTGATAAATCATATTTTCTACGCGAGCGACAACAGCTTCCTTGGAAACACTTGGGGTTGTCACGATATAGACCAAATCACCGTCCTTGATCTCAACGTAGCGGTGACGGCCAATCGACATCTTCCGTAAACCATTTAGAGGCTCACCCATACGACCCGTTTCCAAAATAATCAGCTCGTGATCTTCATATTTGCCCATATCCCTTGGTTTTACTAGGATCTTTTCATTAACTAAGCGAAGCTTCTTGAGCTGTATTGCTGTACGAACAATATTTTCCACATCATAACCAGTTAGAACAACACGACGGCCTGTCGCTTCTGCCGCCTTAAAAATCTGCTGAATACGGATAATATTACTAGCTACTGCTGCAATGATAATTCGTCCATCCCAGTCTTCGATGGTGTTAAGAATCTCCTCAGCTTCTTCGTGCATACTTGCCACTTGAACACTGGAATCTGCATTTGCAGAATCTGACAACAATGCAAGAACACCCTCACGACCAATTTCAGCTAAGCGCCCAAAATCTGTTTTATAAAATGGATCAGCCGCCTGGTCAAATTTGAAGTCACCTGTATAGACGATATTCCCTTCATCTGTCTTAACAACAATTCCTAAACTTTCTGGAATCGAATGAGTTGTTTTAAAGAAGGAAATAACTGAATCACCGAAATCAATTTCTGTCTCAGCATTGATGACATGGAAATCGTTGAATTTCTTGGTCGCATTGTTGGTCTTAACCACCAACTTAGCCAATTCAATGGTCAAGTGGGAGCCAAAGACTGGAACCTTTACCTTTTCCAAGAGGTAAGGCAAGGCTCCAATCGCATCGGCGTGACCGTGGGTCAGGAAGACACCGGCTACTCGGTCCTTATTTTCAACCAGATAATCAAAGTTTGGGACGATAACATCGACCCCCAACTGTTCATTTTCTGGATACTTGGCACCTGCATCTAAGATGAAGATGCTGTTTTTCACTTCGGCAATGTAGAGATTTTTTCCATTTTCCCGCACACCACCTAAGGCAATAATTTTAATATCGCTCATGGTTACTCCTATGTATGTTTTATTCTTACCAACGGTCCTTGGGCTTGCCCAAGTCGAATTACAGTCTGGCACTCTGTGCCTATCTTAACTATTATACAATTTTTTAGGAAAAAAGACAAAAACCCTGCTGGATTTGCAGAGTTTCCGTAGAAAATTTAGTTCATTCCCCCTGTGACAAATTCCCAGTCACCGTCTTGCTTGCGAATCAAAATCCACTGCCAATCACGATAGGTCGTATTAGGCGACAATGTCTTATCCGCTCCGCCATTTTCATCCGTAGTAAAGTCAGTGTAAAGAATAATGGCTTCTTCCGCCTGATAGTCGGCTGCCCAATCGGCGAAAAGCTCCGCATCATCTCCCTTGTAGCTGATTTTGAGTAAGCGGGCCCCTTGAAAGTCTGCCGCAAACTCATCTTTGACCACATCAACCGCTTGCTTGATGTCTGCCTCGGTATAGACGTGTGAAGTCGCTAGGCTAACTTCGGGCTGGGCTGTCGCACAGCCACCTAAAACAAATAATCCAACTAATGCTAACAATACTCTTTTCATACTCTGCCTCCTAGAGCTCTAAGACTTGATAGGTAAACCCAAGTTCCTCCACAAACCGTAGCACCTCCTTGGTCTTGACAAAAATCGTTTTCGTATTAACATTTGGGTGGAAGGTTAGAATGGGTTCAGAAAGGATTTCTTTATCAAAAAAGACTTGAATATCCTTATCAACATTATGTAACAAGCCAAAAACAGATACCACACCCGCAGGTAAGTGCATTTTTTCCATCAAGCTCTCACTCGAAGCCATCCGAATGCGGTTGGCACCCACCAAATCACGAAACTGGTCCATATCCAGCTGCTTATTGTCATCCATAATTAGCAAATAGTAGACTGTCTTTTTCTTATTGGTCAGAAACATGGACTTGGTCCGTACTCCTTCTAACCCTTCAATGTAACGGTCTGCTTCCTCAGTTGTCCGAGCTGGTGGGTGGTCAACGACATCATAAGCAATTCCTAGCTCTTCCAAACTCGCAAATACTGTGTTTTCCATACCACCCTCGTCCTTCTTGTCAGTCACTAAAATAGTCTCTTACACTCCTATCTTAGCAAATAAAGCGTTTTCTTTCAAGAAAAAGAAAAACTTGGATTGCTCCAAGTTTACTCAAATAATCGATAATAGTCTTCCAGCTGCATCTCAGCCTTCTGGTCCTTGGTCAAGTCCTTGACAATCTTGCCATCCCTCATGACAATCAAGCGATTACCGTGATGCAATGCATCTTCCATCTGGTGAGTGACCATGAGGGCCGTCATTCCCTTGGTCGCAATCAATTCGTCTGTTAATTGCATCAAGGATTGGCTGGTCTTAGGGTCAAGGGCTGCAGTATGCTCATCCAAGAGTAGGAGTTCCGGTTGTTTCAAACTCGCCATCAACAAACTCAATGCCTGGCGTTGACCACCTGATAAGAGACCGACTGGCGTGGTCAGGTGCTTCTCTAGACCATTGCCTATCAGAGTCAGCGTTGTCTCAAAGTCTTCTAGGTGTTGGGGCAACTGGCGTGGGACCAAGCCACGTGACTGACCACGGTATTTGGCGATGAGCAGGTTTTCAGCGACTGTCATCCGCGGAGCTGTGCCCATTTTTGGGTCTTGGAAGACACGGGCCAGGTACTTAGCCCGTTTTTCTGCAGGCCACTTGGTCACATCTTCTCCTAGAATGGAAATGCTCCCCTTAGTCAAGGACAAGGTCCCTGCAATCACATTGAAAAGGGTAGATTTGCCAGCCCCATTTCCACCCAGAATGGTGATAAAATCATGCTGGTAAATGGTCAGGCTGACATCATCTAGGATAATCCGTTCCTGATCCAGACCATTGTTGACCACGACTGTGGCATTTTTTAATTCTACGATTGCATTCATTTGGTCAGGCTGGCTCCTTTCAATAGTTTGTTTTTCAACTCAGGTACCATGAGACAGATAGCTAGGATGATAGCTGAGAAGATACGGAGATAGCTGGTATTGATACCTAGGGAAATCACTCCCAAAATCAAGAACTGATAGAAAATAGCTCCTACGACAATCGCGATAAACCGCTCTGCCATTGTCAAATTATCAAATAAAACCTCTCCGATAATGAGACTAGCCAAGCCAACGACGATGACTCCGATACCGCGAGATACGTCGGCATAGCCTTCCTGCTGGGCAATGAGGGCACCTGCTAGGGCGATAATCCCGTTTGAAAGAACCAAGCCCATGAGCTCCATGCGGCTGGTGTTGATGCCAAAACTGCGTGCCATATCTGGATTATCCCCTGTGGCGATATAGGCCTGACCCAAACGGGTATAGAGGAAAAAGAGCAAGGCCAGAATGACTAGGATGACCGCCACCAAGCCCAAGATGAGCTGGTTGAGCGTGTCTGAGAAGGGCAGGAGGTCCTGAAGGCTTGTCGTGTGAAGGAGGCCCAGATTGGCCCGTCCCATGATAAAGAGCATGACAGAGTGACAGGAGGACATGACCAAGATTCCTGCTAGAATAGTCGGGATTTTCCCCTTGGTGTAGAGAAGTCCCGTCACCAGACCGGCAAGGCAACCCGCCAAGACGGCTGCTCCTGTTGCTAACACAGGGTGTACGCCTTGGGTCAGGAGGGTGACAGCCACCGCTGCTCCCAAGGGAAAGGAGCCTTCCGTCGTCATATCTGGAAAGTTGAGGATACGGAAGGTCATAAAGATTCCAAGACTCAGGATTGCCCAGAGCAGAGCCTGAGAGATAGTGGATACAAGCATACTAGATTCTCATTTCTAAGATTACTCGATGACACGGCTAGCGGATTCCAAGATGTCTGCTGGAATGGTCAAGCCCAGTTCATCGGCTACTTTTTGGTTGACAACGACGCTACCTTGGTTGAAGATTTCAACTGGAGTTGCCGCTGGATCAGCACCGTCAAGGATTTTCGCAGCCATTTTACCTGTTGCCACACCCAAGTCATACTGGCTAAGGGTTACAGAGGCGACACCACCACCTTCTACCATGTCTTCTACGCTGGTGTAAACAGGGTTTTTTGTCTTATTGGCAACGGATACGACAGTAGAGAATGCTGAGGCGATCGTGTTATCAACTGGCGTGAAAAGGACATCTACCTTGCTAGTTGCGACTTCTACTGTTGAGGCGATTTCGTTTGAAGAAGGCACTGCGTATTCGATGACGGTGTAGCCTGCTGCCTCTGCTGCTGTTTTGAATTCAGCAACTTGTGATTTGGAATTATCTTCGTTTGAAGAGTAAAGAACACCGATTGTTTTAGCGTCTGGTGTAATAGCCTTGATCAGCTCAATCTCATCTGCTACTGGCGTTTGGTCTGATACACCGGTGATGTTGCCGCCAGGATTTTTCAAGTCTGTTACCAAGTTGGCACCGACTGGGTCTGTGACAGCTCCCATGATGATTGGCAATTCTGTCGTTGCGTTTGCTAAACCTTGGGCAGCTGGCGTGGCAATCCCAATCAAGAGGTCATTGCCATTATCAACTAGCTTCTTACTCATGGTCTGAACTTGAGACTGGTCTGCTTCTGCGTTCATAAAGTCGATTTCAAGATTGACATCTTCTTCATAGCCCCCCTCTTTAAGACCTGCCTGAATCCCCTTGTAAATCTCGTCCAGAGAATCATGGGTTACATATTGGAGAACTCCGACTTTTACCGTTTCTTTGTCTTCTGTACTAGTGCTTGTATCTTCCTGTTTATTAAAGAAGAAGGCTCCAATTACCAAGACAACCAAAGCTACAACAACACCTACTAATGTTTTATTTTTCATATTCTTTCCTACTTTCTTTTTCAAAAACTAATCTGCTACTGTCAACTGCTCTATTTTTTTGCTACGCCATCGTTTCATCATGATTACCTCGTATTATCTATCATTGTCAAAGTAGAATATAATGATCGGTATCTCATTTTTTCAATTGAACGACAATCTACAAAGACAAGTAAAAAGCCCCCGCATACTGAAAAACAGTATGCGAGGGCGTCAATGACACGGTGCCACCTCACTTATGGGAATTGTCTAGAATTCTCCCATATCTCATCTCCTCTAACAAGGAGTTGCACTGTAAGGTGTGCCAACCGAACTATCATTGTTTTAAGTTCATTTGCGTGACTGTTTTGGCTAATTACTTCGTTAGCTCTCCTTGCTATACCGCTAGTATAAGCTGCGTCGACCTGCCTCGTACTCAGCCAAAACAGTCTACGCAAAGTAAGTCATACCAAACAATCCTTGTGAATTTAGGTCATAAAATAGACATAAATGCACATCAGCCCATTTCATAAAACTCCGCCACCTGTTCCCAGTACCACAGGCTCCCTGAAGACTTTTGCTTTACTACTTCTTCTGATTACAGATGATTATACGGTATCAAAATCACTTTGTCAAGACTTTTGATTAAATTTTCTGAAAATTTTTTATTGGCTTTAGACCAAGTCTCATCAAAAACCATCAAAATATGATATACTAGACTGAGTTATAGCTATTAGAAAGAGGAAAACCATGTCTTTTGACGGATTTTTTTTACATCACATGACGGCTGAGTTAAGGGCCAATTTAGAAGGTGGGCGGATTCAGAAAATCAACCAGCCCTTTGAACAGGAGATTGTCCTCAACATCCGCAGCAACCGTCAGAGCCATAAATTGCTCCTGTCCGCCCATTCGGTTTTCGGACGAGTTCAGCTAACCCAGTCGGACTTTACCAATCCCAAGGTGCCCAATACCTTTACCATGATTTTACGAAAATACTTGCAGGGAGCCATTATCGAGGAGATTCGTCAGTTGGACAATGACCGCATCTTAGAATTTTCAGTGTCCAACAAGGACGAGATTGGCGACCATATCCAAGCAACCTTGATGGTGGAAATTATGGGCAAGCACAGTAATATCATCTTGGTGGATAAGTCTGAACAGCGGATTATCGAGGCTATCAAGCACGTTGGTTTCTCGCAAAATTCCTACCGAACTATTTTGCCTGGCTCCACCTACATTCGTCCACCGGAGACGCATTCTCTCAATCCTTATACAGTTTCTGACGAGAAATTGTTTGAAATCCTATCGACTCAGGAACTGAGTCCAAAAAATCTCCAACAGACCTTTCAAGGTTTGGGTAGGGATACAGCTTCTGAACTAGCAAGTCGCTTACAGACAGACCGCCTGAAGAACTTCCGTGCCTTTTTTGACCAGGCAACTCAGCCTAGCCTGACAGACAAATCCTATGCTGCTCTGCCATTTGCCAATAGCCCTGAAAACCAGCCACACTTTGAGAGTCTGAGCAGTCTGCTGGACCTCTACTATCAGGACAAGGCGGAGCGGGATCGGGTGGCCCAGCAGGCCAATGAGCTGATCAAGCGGGTGGCCAGTGAGCTGGAGAAAAATCGCAAAAAGTTGGTCAAGCAGGAGCAGGAATTGGCGGATACGGAAGGTGCGGAATTGGTGCGGCAAAAGGGTGAGCTCTTGACCACCTATCTGCATCAGGTACCAAATGACCAGGCTAGTGTGACCTTAGACAACTACTATACGGGAGAGGAGTTGGAGATTGAGTTGGATGTGGCTCTTACTCCTAGCCAGAATGCCCAGCGGTACTTCAAGAAGTACCAGAAACTCAAGGAGGCAGTCAAGCACTTGACCAGCTTGATTGAGGAAACCAAGGCGACCATTATCTATCTG
Source organism: Streptococcus suis (assembly GCF_024509525.1). GTDB lineage: Bacteria > Bacillota > Bacilli > Lactobacillales > Streptococcaceae > Streptococcus > Streptococcus suis_AC. The sequence continues at coordinate 62,264 of NZ_JAMWEM010000003.1, read as the reverse complement.
GAGTCCGTTGATACCATGCTGGGACAGGCTAGTCTGGCAGAAATCGATGAAATCCGTGAGGAATTGGTTGAAACAGGCTACCTCAAGCGTCGCCACCGTGAGAAAATCCATAAGCGTCAGAAACCTGAACGTTACTTGGCGACGGACGGGAAGACTATTATTCTGGTGGGAAAAAATAACCTGCAAAATGATGAGTTGACCTTCAAAATGGCCAAGAAAGGCGAACTCTGGTTCCATGCCAAAGACATTCCAGGCAGTCATGTGGTTATCACAGACAACTTGAACCCAAGCGACGAGGTCAAGACCGATGCGGCGGAGTTAGCCGCCTATTTCTCTAAGGCCAGACATTCCAATCTGGTCCAAGTCGATATGATCGAGGCCAAGAAACTTCACAAACCAACAGGTGGCAAGCCAGGTTTTGTGACCTACCGAGGTCAGAAAACCCTCCGTGTCACCCCAACTGAAGACAAAATAAAATCCATGAAAATCTAATTCATGGATTTTTTGGATGCAATCAAAAATCCTCTACAAAACTGCAGAGGATCTTGTTCAATTAGAATTTTTTACGCTTGCGAGCTGCTTCTGATTTACGTTTACGTTTTACAGATGGTTTTTCGTAGAATTCGCGTTTGCGCGTTTCTTGAAGAGTACCAGCTTTAGTAACCGCACGTTTGAAACGACGAAGAGCATCATCAAGTGATTCGTTCTTGCGTACTACTGTTTTTGACATTTTTTTCACTCCCCTCAATTTCAAATTACATACTATTATAACTGCAATCAAAAGGATTGTCAAGAACTTTTTTACATAATCACGACTTTTTCCCCTTTTTCCTTAGGAGCAATAGCCAAGCTCCACAGATGATTTCATACAAGACAAAGAATAGGAGAAAACAATGCAGGAAGAATTCTGCTGGTAAGATGTATATAACCGGATCCGTATTTGGGTTGAAGAGCCAGGTCGAGTCACCAGGAAAAAGAACTTGATGAAAGAGAGTAAAGAAAGAATCGAAACCAATCAACAAACCTAGTACAGCAATGAATAAGGGTACTGCTGCCATCCATAGAAAGACGGCTTGATACAATTTTCCATATCCTTTTCGCACCACTTCTTTCCAAAAATAGAAAACCGCAGGCAAACTAATCAGGAAAATAACCTGAGCCAGATGAAAGAGATGCTTGACATCCGCAAAATGTTTGAGACCATCTGCTGAGGATGAAAAATTGGGCATGTCTAAAACACTTGCAAAAGGATTTGTTAGATAGTTCATCAGGATATTGAAATTGTAGGAAATATCTGCCGCTTTCATGTAGACCATTTTTTCCAACCCCAAAAAAGAAATCTCAAGCGGATAAACTAGCCAAGCTAGGTAGATGGTACCTAGAACTGCTGCCGACAAGACAAATAAAATCGTTCCGATAATCTGTAACTTAGTTCTCATCAAAACTCCATTCATCTAGGCTGTTGAGGACATGTGTCGGAGCCAGGGGTAAGTCTGCTACTTCTTCTGGCTTGGTAAATCCAGTCAGGACTAAAAGAGTTGGAAATCCATTGTCAATCCCTGCACGAATATCTGTCAGGTAGTTATCCCCCACCATAACCGTTTGGCTGCGTTCTGTCCCCAAAATCTCCAGAGCCTTGTCCATGATAATGGCTTCAGGCTTACCGATAAAGGTCGGCTCTACTCGGGTAGCAGCTTGCAGGAGGGCAATCAGTGAACCCGCACCTGGCAAGTGACCTCTTTCAGTCGGAATGTTCAAATCAGGATTGGTACCGATGAAGGTCGCTCCCTTTTGAATAGCCAAGGTGGCAATGGTTAGTTTTTCATAGGTCAACTGAGTATCCAAACCGACGACAACATAGGCTGGATTTTCCGTATCTTCCACATAACCTGCCTCAAAAATGGCAGACTTGAGCCCGTCTTCTCCAATGACATAGACGGTCTTTTCCTTGCCCAAGTCATTCATATAATCTACTGTCGCCAGACTGGCCGTGTAGATAGTTTCAAGCGGTGTCTCAATGTTAAAGTTTTCAGCCAACATAGCCTGCACCATCTCAGGACGACGGGTGGTATTGTTGGTCACGAATAAATAGGGAATCTGACGTTCTTGCAAGCGATGAATAAAACGTTCACCAGCAGGAATCCGCTTTTTCCCTTCATAAATCGTACCATCCAAATCAATCAAATAGCCTTGATAAGTCATACTTTCTCCTTAATCAAATCGTGTTTCCCAATGCTCAGATCGACTAGCTTCCAAGCAAAGTGCTAACTGTTCTACTGTGTTTTTCCCAAGTGAAAGTGGCGGTAAATCGTCTAAGCTGAAAAAGCCACTGGCAACTGTTTCCGAATTGGGCTGAAACTCCCCGCCAAGGAGACGACATAGAATGAAGACCTTGGTCACGCAGTGGGCAGACTTGCCAGGATTGTTCTTGTGCTTGTCCAAAATCGCAACGACTCGCAGAGCCTCCACATCCAGCCCCGCTTCTTCCTTTACTTCCTTGACTACATTGTCCTTGACAGACTGGTCCACATCGCACCAGCCTCCAGGCAAGGACCAGAGTCCATCGTTTTCCTGAACCAGTAGGATTTTATTCTCTTGGAAAATAGCTGCGCGGGTATCCAGCTTGGGTGTCTGATAGCCTGTTTCATTGCAAAACAAGTCTTTCACCACTTCCAAGGGCTGTCCAGATGGCTCTACCAACATTTCCGCCACAATCTGTCTGATTTCTTCGAAACGCTCCATGTCATAGACATCTTTTCCATAGGCTAAACCTGTCTGAGCCAAGGCTTGTAACCGTACGGCCCATTTCAACCACTTATCCTGTGGCATGATCTTCCCTCCATTCTATGTTTACCTAACTTGCTTAATAATCAACATTATACCACAAACCGAATCAGCGAGAAAAAAACCAGCTGTATACGACAGGTCATACACATGAAGAAAGGCTCTATAATTTCTGTAGTGAATAATATCCACCGCTACAGTTGACAAAGAACCGTTATTGGGCGGTTACGTTACTTACAATATAACAAAGACCCTCAAGATATGAAATCTCGAGGGTCAGGCATGCTAACAAGCCCGTAGAAGACTAGTCATTATGTACTACTGGTCTTCTTCTTTTTTCTTCTTCACCAAACCAAAGAGTCCTGCTAGACCTGTAACGAGAGAAAGTACTCCGTATAAAGGACTAGTGCTGGCTTCACCAGTATTTGGCAACTGTGATGGACCTGCTTTTGGTGTAACAGTGATTGTACCAGTCGGTGGGGTTGGTGTACCTGGATTACCCGGCGTTGGGGTACCTGGGGTTGGTGGAGTTGGCTCACCTGGAGTGTTACCACCTGGAGTATTACCGCCTGGGGTGTTACCACCTGGAGTATTACCGCCTGGGGTGTTACCACCTGGAGTGTTACCACCTGGAGTGTTACCACCTGGAGTGTTACCACCTGGAGTATTACCACCTGGAGTATTACCACCTGGAGTGTTACCACCTGGGGTGTTACCACCTGGAGTGTTACCACCTGGAGTATTACCGCCTGGAGTGTTACCACCTGGAGTGTTACCGCCTGGAGTGTTACCACCTGGAGTATTACCACCTGGAGTGTTACCGCCTGGAGTGTTACCACCTGGAGTATTACCACCTGGTTGAGTTGATGGTACTTCTTTGTAGTAGTAGATTACTTCGGTTGTGCCTTCCTTAATCGTATCTGTTGGGTTACCCTGAGTTGATACGTATTCGTAAGTCTTACCATCTTTACCTGTGAAGCGACCTGTGACTTTATCACCTGAAACGTCATAGTTTTCGCCTACAACTTGTTCGGCAGTTGTGCGACCGTCTTTCACTTCGTCGGTTGTACCTTCCTTGTAGTGTTTAACGACTACGTTACCTTTGCTTTCGCTTGGTGGAGTTGACGGTGGTGTACTGATGGAAAGGGTTACGATATCCAGATTAACCTTAGGCTCAAAGTCAAGCTGTGGGATAGGTATATCCTGTACCAACGAGTTCCAATAACTTTCATTCACGCCTCCCAGTTCTGGAGTAAAATTATGACCAAACATGGTTTTTGCAAAGATGGGACCTAGGCTGTAATAGTCTATCAATTCCTTATCATGATCACTAGGTTCAATCTTCGCAGGCTCCCCAGAATCTCTAGTAGGGGGGTAAGCATTGATATAAGGTATATATCCCCGCAGCGCTTCAGTAATGTCATCGCCATCTCCCTGAAATAAATCCATGTCATACGGGAAATATCGTGCCGGTGATGTAGCGTGATTACCGTTGCTTGTTTCTTCGTCCTTATTTATCCAGTTATATTGCTTATTGTCCGGATTCGAAAATTGCGGCAGTGTTCCGTCTTGCGGTGTACTTCCGTCCACATTCGGATATTTTCTCTCCATCTCTACCGCTTCATTTTTCATCACTTCTGGCAAGCCGGAGAAGTCGATATTGTCTACGATACCCTCTGCAAAGTTATTTTCTGTGTTTTCGAGCGTTGTTTTCACCAGATTCTTCACTGCATCGGAAGTATTATACACATGTAATGTAATTTCTCTCCAGTTTTTATCTTCTTGGATAATTTGTCCATCTTTTTTTACGATAAACTTAAATTTTAATTTCTGTTGAGGATTTAAAACCGTCCAATCATCAGGATCATATTGGAGTGCAGCCATAATCTCGTTCATAGCCCCAGCAAAGGTTGTCTGCTGACCACTCGAATCTGCAAAAACCACCTCCACGCCTTCCGGCAATTTCATGACGGTATTTGGCTTATTGACCTTATCATCGCTTACAGCTATATGCGACAAGAACAAACCAAAATTCTTGTAAGACTGGTCATTTGGTCCTGCCTGCTCCACAGCCTCACGGATATTGTCCACCACCAACAACGTATTATTTTCTTCCGGCAAATATATCGATGGAGTCCCCGGATTATTCGCATTCTTAAACTCAATCTCCGATACAAAGGAGCCCGGTCGTGCCAATGCTACAAGTACACTATCAGACGCCGCATCATCAATAGTAGCCCCTTCAAAAAAATTATCTCCACCTAAAACCAGATTTTGTCTATGGTGGAACTTCGTCAAGTCATAGCTTTCCTCAATAGAGATAGAGGTCGGATCGGTGGTAAAGTCCGATTCCTGAATAATATATACTTTATCGTCTGCCTGCAATGGACCGTTTGCCACTTTGTATGTCGCAGCATCTACAAATTCACCTGCCGCATATGCCGCCTTTGCTTTATCCACGGTAACTGGATCGCTAAACTTCTTATATTTATAGCTACCATCCGTCATTTTTAGTACAATGATAGGATTTTTCAGTATATCCGTCCACTTGAAGTTTGTATGCTCACTGGTAACGGTGTATTGTCCGTTATTAGCAGAAATAGCGTCAATACCGCTTTGGTTGGTAGCTGCGGCGGCACTCACTTCCGTTGCATTGACAACCATCAAGCCGGTTTCCGCAAAGGTAACTGCCGTGATCGCTCCAACTGCCAGAGGTGTTACGGCAACCGTAGTCGTCACTACGGAATTTAAGATTCCTTTCGATAATTTTTTATTCTTTCTCAAACTGTTTTACCTCCTCATATAAGTACCGGAATAATCCATGGACAATATCCGGTCTTACTCTTTTATTAAAATAATCTATCTTCATCAATTCATAGGTGAATCGTTCGATCTCTTCCAATTCTTTTTGTGTCGTGCCATATTGCCTTGGGAAGAGTGTTTTTGCTAGCAGTCGTATTGTATCACTACTCAGCCCGAAACTTTCATAAAAATATTTATTCGCCTGATACAATCGATCCAAGGTTTTTCGCACGCCTACATCGGATGCACTGCCCTGTCGTTTCGTCAGTGCAACCAATGGAAGATGTAATTGATACACTTCTTCTTCCATGATAATCCTTCGGTATAATTCAAAATCTTCCACTCCGTCAAATCGTGAATCATAACGATAGCCCTTTTTCTTCCACTCCTGCGTTCTAAAAATCGTCGTAGGATGCAAAAGATAGGTATGGTACAGATAAAACACCCGCAATTCATTGACGGTTGTTACCTGCTTCTCTCCAAAAGCCAGCCTCCACCGAGGGTCTGCCTGCTTATCTCCATGGATGTTTTCGGTAACCGTAGTGCCGCACATAAAGATATGCGGATTTTTTTCCATAAAATCCACTTGAATCTTGATTCTGTCCACATGGGATATATCATCTGCATCCATACGGATGATATAATCTGTATCGATATGGTCAATGCCATAGTTGAGAGCATAGGAAATGCCTTTGTTCTCCTCATAGGAAAGAATTTTCACAGGATATTGTTGCAATTTTTCTAAAGTTTTATCTCTACTACCATCGTTAACAACCAGTATCTGATAATTATCATAGCTTTGTTTCAATAGACTATCCAAACAATCTCCGATGTGTTCCTCCCCGTTATAAACAGGAATAAGCACCGTTACAGATGGTTGCGTTTTCTCTGTCAAAACACCTCCTCCTCTCCAAAAAAACAATAAATAAATAGCATATATATCAGAGGTTGTCCTTTTTTACAAGGATTGTAAGACCTCGTGAAAAAGGAACACACACTATAACTTTAACATATTTATAATAAATACTCCAGTAAAAAAACTCCAGTAAAAACATACATTTTATGAAAAAAATACCCTTATATTTTTGAGGAAATAATAATCACTTAATATAGCAACATGTATTAAAAATAAGGCATATCTAAACTTATCAATTTGAGAACTCTAAAACTATTTCGAGAATGGGCTACTGACACTATAAACTTAAGGCTGTCATACTTCTAATTCAAACAACTATAGTCACTTGAATTAACTTTGATACATCGTTACTTTCGGCTTGCCGTACTCTGCAGAAGTGACTTGCTTTGCAAGTTATATCTCCAACCTAGCACATAGCACAGCCACTAGGCTGTGCTAGCAACCTGCACCTCAGTTCCTTGTCTGAAAGCTAATTCATTCGACTATATATTTCAAAAAACTACGGAATGTTCTTTCTTTTTTTGGGGGTTGAGATAGCTCGCAAACAGAAAAAGGGGCGCACTGCCCCTTGGTTATTTAACTTTCTTTCTCAAGCTGCCTAGACAGCTCTATCAACATTTCCGCCGCAATCTGTCTGATTTCTTCGAAACGCTCCATATCATAGACATCTTTACAAACCAGTCTGAGCCAAGGCTTGTAAACGTACGGACCATTCCAACCACTTATCCTGCGCCATGACATTCCCTCCATTCTATGACAGCTTGCGCATGGATATGCCCATCTACCACAATCTCATGCTGGCTGACACCAGCTTTTGCCACCATACGCGAACTTACCAAGCTAGTCGCCTCTACCTCCTTGAGATACTTGAGTTGGATTTTTTTAGGGACATGGCAGAGCAGAAAATCATAGCTCAGTGCTTCATACATCCATTCCAGATACTTGCCATTATTGACATGCCCATTCATATCCAAGTCAAAATAGCGAACAGGAAATTCTTGAACAGATGGATTTTCCAAGAACTGATACTTGGGAGCCCGAGGCAATTTCTTGACCTGCTCAGATTGATAGGGAGCAATCAAGGCTTCCGGCACAGGTGCCACCTTGCGGGTTTCAAAATCAATCAAGACAAAATAACAGAGAATATCCAGCAAAAGATTGCCTGCTGCATCGTAGATATAGAACATCCGATGACAGAAAAACTTATTGTAGGCAACTGCTTCTGTTTTAATGGTAATGGTTTCATTGTACTTGGGCAAGCTTTGAATAGTTAATTCATAATCTGTCACCACCCAAATCAAGCCAAATTCCTGAAAAATATAGAGGTCACTGCGACCTAGTTCTTCCGACTGCCGACCTGACACACCGAGACAGTAGGAAATAAAGTCAGGCAGTTTGATTTCTTGTTTAACATCCACCATATCAAAGGGAATGGTGAAATTTTCTTGGTAGGTTAGTCCCATTGTGTCCTCTTTCTAATCTTCTATAATGAAACGCTCGGCAACTGTATCGCCTAAAAACAACCCTTTTTTGGTCATCCGAAGCCAACGGTCTTCTTCTTGCAAGAGACCTTCATTTTTCAAGTCTCTGACCACCTGACCGTAGCGGTCTTCAAAGGAGATACCAAACTTTTCCTCGAATCGCTCAATGGACACGCCAGTTTTTTTCCGTAGCCCTAAAAACATCTCTTCTTCCATCTGCTCAGTCTGGCTGAGAAACTCTTCGTGCAGGCGGGAATGGCCTTTTTCGCGGATGGATTTGAGGTAGTGCTGAATGGGGCCGCGGTTGCGATAACGCATGCCGTCGATGTAGCCTGAAGCCCCAGCACCCAAGCCGTAATACTCGGAGTTGTCCCAGTACATGAGATTGTGGCGGCTTTCAAAGCCGGGCTTGGTGAAGTTGGAAATCTCGTAGTGCTCGAAGCCGTTTTTCTCCAACTCTTGAAGAATGTAGTCAAACATATCGGACTCCAGATCTTCGTTGGGCAGATGGAGGTTGCCACGGCGTTGGCGGTTCATGAAGACCGTGTGATTCTCCAAAATCAAGCTGTAGAGGCTCATGTGGGGAATGTCCAGCTCCAAGGCCTTGGCGACATTGTCCACCACCTGTTCCATAGTCTGACCAGGCAGGGCATAAATCAGGTCGATGGAAATGTTGTGGAAACCCGCTTCCTTGAGGGCTGCAATGGTTTCATAAATCTGGGCTTGGTTGTGGCTGCGACCAATTTTTTTCAACATACGGTCATCAAAGGTTTGAACACCCAGCGACACCCGATTGCACTTGGATTTTTTTAGAACTGCAATCTTGTCTGCCGTCAAGTCACCTGGATTGGCCTCGATAGTGAATTCTTCCAGTTGCGACAAGTCCAGCAAGTCCTCCAGATTGGTCAGGAGGTAGTCCAACTGTTCTGCTGAGAGAGCCGACGGTGTTCCGCCTCCGATGTAGAGGGTCTTGAGGGCTGGCAGGTCGTAAAACTTAACCTCTTCCATGAGGGCTGCCAGATAGTCATCAACAGGCTGATTCTTAATAAAGACCTTGGAAAAATCACAGTAGTAACAAATCTGGGTGCAAAATGGAATGTGGATATAGGCAGATGTCGGTCGTTTTTTCATACCAACTATTATAGCACACTGTTAGACTTTTGTAACCGCCCAATAACAAGGGCTCGTCACGCCGTACGCATGAAGAAAGAGAGAACGAATTTCGTCCTCTCTAGGTGTTAGCTTTTCGTCTACCCACTACAGTTGACAAAGAGCCTTAAGAAAATAGTTAATCTTCCCTTTTTTTACGAATTGCTGTCCCCAACAAAGCTAAACCTGCTACACCCAAAATGTTTGATAATCCAACATTATCTCCAGTCTTAGGAAGAACTGTATTTTTCTTACCAGCCTTCATAGCACTTGTGCTTGTGTCGATTCCAGCACTTGTACTTGTGTCGATTCCAGCACTTGTGCTTGTATTGATTGCGTCAATCGCTGCCTTACCATCTTCAAGAGCTTTAGCTACACCTGCATCATCTGTTGCTGCGTCAATAGCCTTATCTGCGTCAGCTTTAGCTTTATCCAATTCTGCTTGTTTCGCTGCTTTTTCTTCTGCAGTCAAGGCTGAGTTAGCAATCTCTTCTTTCTTAGCATTGTAGGCTGCTTCCAAGTCTTGCTTAGCTTGAGCTTTCTTAGCACTTGTGCTTGTGTCGATTCCAGCAATGGCTTTTTTGCCATCTTCAAGAGCTTTAGCTACACCTGCATTATCTGTTGCTGCATTAATAGCCTTATCTGCGTCAGCTTTAGCTTTATCCAATTCTGCCTGTTTCGCTACTTTTTCTCCTGCAGTCAAGGCTGAGTTATCAATCTCTGCTTTCTTAGCATTGTAGGCTGTTTCCAAGTCTTGCTTAGCTTGAGCCTTCTTAGCACTTGTGCTTGTATTGATTCCAGCACTTGTGCTTGTATTGATTCCAGCAATGGCTTTTTTGCCGTCTTTTAGTGCTTGCGTTACGCCTGCATAATCTGTTGCTGCATCAATTGCGCTGTCTGCTGCGGATTTAGCTTGGTCTAGTTCTGCCTGTTTCGCTGCTTTTTCTTTTGCAGTCAAGGCTGAGTTGGCAATCTCATTTTTCTTAGCATTGTAGGCTGTTTCCAAGTCTTGCTTAGCGATTGCTTTCTCACCTGCAAGAGTTGCTGCATCTACTTCGTCTGCTTTGGTTGCTGCATCGATGGCTTTTTCAGCATTAGCAACTTCATCATCTACGGCTTTCTTAGCTACGTCTTTCTCTTCTGGTGTCAAGTTGTTGTTTGCATCAATAGCTTTCTTAGCATCGTCCGCTGCTGCTTTAAGTTCTTGCTTAGCTTGTTCCTTCTTAGCACTTGTGCTTGTGTCGATACCAGAAATTGCGGATTGACCGTTGGTTAGTGCTTGATTTAGTTCATCAGAAGTATTAGCTTGGTCGATTGCGCTATCGGCTGCTGCCTTCGCATTGTTTACTTCCTCTAACTTAGCTGTTTTCTCTTCTTCAGTGAGATTTGAGGCATTGATGGCATCACTCTTTTCCGTTGCCTCTTTTTCAATTTCTGCTTTGGCATTGCTTTTAGCAGTATCCTTGTCTTCGTTGGTGAGAGTTGTGGATGAAACTTTAACTACGGTACCATCATCAAATGTTACAGTAGCTTCACCAGTATCGGATATGTCAATCGCTTTGATGGCTGGCGCAACCCCTGTACTTAAATCAGGGTTTGCATCTAATATATTTTTCTTGACCTGTTCTTTCTCGGAATCTGTTAACTTTGTACTATCAAATACAGCTACCTTGTTTTGTGGATGCGCAAGATACAGTGCCTTATAGGTTGTTTCCGTTGTGATTGGACCACTCTTAGGTAATACGTCACCTGCATCTGTTTGCCAACGAACAAAGGTATGTCCCTGAAGAGTAGGCGATTCAACTTTTTCTCTAAACTTGTTATTACTAAATTCAATAGGATAGAGATTATTGCTCACAGCTACCATTTTAGATGTTTTTGATCCATTGAGTTGACCTTGACCAGCATCAAACGTGATAATAATCCATTTATCTCGATCATCTGAACCATATAACGCTAAATATTGTTCTTTAGTTGCATAATTAACGTCTTCAACTTCATAAACGACGTTTGGATACAATTTTGTATTAGTGACAACAGTATCCTTATACTTGTCACGTGCAAAAGCATTATTTGGGTTATATGTACCATTATATGAAATATTCACAGCCCAACCAACAACCGTGTCGCCTGGATCTGTTTTTACAGTCGGCCATTGCCAAGCAGGGTCATCTAACAATGTTCCCCATGTCACATCATTTTTGACAAATACTTTTACCAAAGAGCCCGTTTGATTACCTAATGCGAAACCTCTAGTATACTGATTTCCTTCAAATGTTACAGTTACGTAACCCTGAGGTGCTGTTTCCGATGCAGAACTTGGGATTATCATAATTGGATCGGCAACAGGTTGGTTAGTCAAACCATCTCCTTCTGGTGTCAGAGCCATTGTACGTGGGTTTACTACTGGTTGGCCACTTTCCGAACCTGTATCATTTGCAGGCTGGACATTCGCAGTTGAGTTTGTTGTATTACCAGTCTGAACTCCTGAGCTATTGTTCCCTTGATTATCCCCTTGTGGCTGCGTGCCATCGGATATCCCATCATTATTTACAGGTACAATTTGCCCGTTTGAATCTCCATCCCCATTGACTCCTGTTTCAGCGCTTACAATCGTTCCTGTACCAAGAACCAAGGTCGTACCTAACAGAACACTTGCAGCACCAATATGATATTTACGGATAGAGAACCGCTGGCGCACTCCATACCAATCAAATGATTTCTTTTTCGAACGATTCATATCGTCACTCCTTTTGAATAAATATTACCAGAGAAAAAAGAAGCGTTCAAAAAATCAGTTTTCCCTAGTTTCAAGTCACCAAGACCCTGCGTTAATTATACCCCACCCCCCCCCGATTTTTCAAGTATTTTAGTGCATTTTTTGTATCGCACGTTGTAAAGTCAAGTGCAACAAGTTCATTGATAACTAGAGTTCCAGAATCCAAGAAGAAGGTATCTATTTCGACATCACGATAAAAGCAAAATTACATGAACTCCTTTATCTGCATTTTAAACATCGCTATGTAAACAGACACTATACTGATGATACCTACAAAAAATACCAAAAACTCAAGGAATTGTTCCGATTATCATTCACAAATTAATTGCAACACACTTTAGAGATTAGTAATTTTAATACTCATTTAAAATCAAAATTAGCTATCTACTAATCAAATTGTATATAGAGAATTTCAATTTTGAAGTTTTCGAAATGAGATGGCTAGTCAAAATCTATGATTTCCAATCTGAGCTTAGATATTGAAATTTTACACATAGAAATTGACCTCAATATGCTATTTTTGATTTTTATTGAGTATTAGATATGTCCTGTTTTTAATTCACTAGACTATCCAATCTACAACAACTCATACTTTTAAAGTCAGAACACAAAAAATGACCCCGAAAGGTCATTTTTAGTTTCTATTTCGCTTCCAAATGCCAGATATCTTCATTGTACTGTTGAATCGTACGGTCAGATGAAAAGAATCCTGCTTTAGCAATGTTGACGATAACCTTTTCCAACCAGCTGTCGCGGTCTTCATAGTCAGCCAACATTCTTTCCTTGGTTTCAATATAATCTTCCAAATCAAGCAAAGTCATGAAGTGGTCATTGTGCTTAAGGTTATCCTGTAAGCGCCAGAGGCGTTCATCGATACCACCAGCCTGACGAATGGTGTCAGAAGTGATGAAATCAATCAATGGCCGAATGGCTTCACGTTCGTAGAAGGCATATGGATGGTAGGTTCCATTTGCATAGTGGTCGATAACAGTCTGACTATCTTGACCGAAGATGTAGATATTTTCATCGCCGACCAATTCATGAATTTCCACGTTGGCACCGTCATCTGTACCAATAGTCAAGGCGCCGTTGAGCATGAATTTCATGTTACCAGTACCAGAAGCTTCTTTGGATGCAAGGGAAATTTGCTCTGAAATGTCTGCCGCTGGGATGATGAAGCTGGCTTCCGTTACGTTGTAGTTTTCAATCATGACCAACTGCAAATGTGGTGCCACTTCTGGGTCATTTTTGATAACCTGTGACAAGACCAAAATCAGATGAATGATGTCTTGTGCTGTAGTATAAGCTGGTGCCGCTTTTCCACCAAAGAAGACAGTCAATGGACGCGCGGGGATATTCCCAGCCTTGATGTCCAAATACTTGTGAATGACATAAAGGACATTCATTTGTTGACGCTTGTATTCGTGCATACGCTTGATTTGCACGTCAAAGATGGACTCTGGATTAACTTCAACACCTTGAGTTTTAGCAATATGACGTTGTAATTTACGCTTGTTGTGTTGCTTGTTTTTTTCCAACCAAGATTTCAGTTCCTTATCATTCTTGTATTCTAAAAGTTTTTCCAACTCGCTAGCATCGTGATGATAGCCATGTCCAAGTAGGCCATCTAGGTAACTTGCCAAACTTGGGTTGGCATGCATGAGCCAGCGACGGAAGGTAATCCCATTTGTCTTATTATTGAATTTTTCAGGATATAGCTCATAGAAGGCTTTCAACTCAGATGTTTTCAAAATCTCGGTATGGAGTGCCGCCACCCCATTGATAGAATAACCATAATGAATATCCATGTGGGCCATGTGAACACGGTCATGTTCATCGATGATATTGACAGCAGGATCATCCTTCACTTCTTTGGCACGGCGGTCTAATTCTACAATGAATGGAACCAAGTGAGGCACTACATGATTCAAGAAGTCAAGCGGCCATTTTTCAAGAGCTTCTGACAAGATGGTATGGTTGGTATAAGCAGTCATTTTCTTAACAATTTCAACTGCCTCATCAAATGAAATGCCACGAAGTTCCAACAAACGAATCAATTCTGGAATAACAAGTGATGGGTGAGTATCGTTGATTTGAACAACAGCATAATCAGGCAGGTCATGTAAGTTTGACCCCTTAGCAACTGCTTCGTCAATCAATAGTTGGGCAGCGTTAGACACCATAAAATACTGCTGGAAGATACGCAGAACTTTACCTTCATCGGTCGAATCATCTGGATAGAGGAAGAGAGTCAAGTTTCGGAAAATGTCTTCCTTGTCAAACTCGATACCATCGTAGATGATATTATCATCAACTGAACCAAGGTCAAACAAGCGAAGACGATTCTTGCGTTCCATTTTATAACCAGGTACATCGATGTCATACAACTTAGATGTCAAGGTAAAGTTAGCAAATGGCACTTGGTAAGAAATCGGTGACTCTGTTAACCATGAACGTGGTGTAATCCACTCGTTTGGCGCAGCTGACTGCTGATGATATTCAAACAACTGGCGGAAAAGACCAAAGTGATAATTCAAGCCGACCCCATCACCGTTAAGACCTAGACTAGCAATTGAATCAAGGAAGCAGGCAGCCAAGCGCCCCAAACCTCCATTACCAAGAGACGGTTCAAGCTCCATGTCTTCAATAGCAATCAAATCCTTACCTGCTGCCACCAACTGGCTTTTAACCTCATCATAAAGACCAAGGTTAATTAAATTATTAGACAAGAGCTTACCAATTAAGAACTCTGCTGAAATATAGTAGACCTTTTTCTTTTGGTCATTTGTATACTTAGCTTCACTCTGCTGTTTTGTAAAAGCAAGCAAGGCGTAATAGAGTTCTTGGTCTGTACAATCTTCAATGCGTTTGGCATACATAGATTGAACAAAATTTTGTAAATTTATCATAAGGTTTCTCCTGTATATATTGATGTAATCATTCAGAAAGATTTCGCTTTATCTTTGTAAACGTTTTCTTAATTATACCCTATTTATAAAAAAAAGACAAGCTATTATACAAAATTGCATAAATAGTTTGCCTATTTTTTTATTCTGCAATCAGAGTTTCCAAACCAACTTTCATCATATCCGTGAAAGTATTTTGACGCTCTTCTGCTGTGGTGTCTTCCTCTGGATTAACCAAGCTATCTGAAATCGTCATAATGGCAAGCGTTTGAACGCCAAACTTAGCACCTAGGTAATAAAGTGCAGCTGCTTCCATTTCGACTGCCTTGACACCGATTTGACCCAATTCTAAATTTCGGCTGAAGAGTTTTGGTGAGTAGAAACTATCTGAAGACAGAACATTGCCGACATGCGTTGTCATGTTGAGTTCTTTGGCGATATGATAAGCCTTATCTAAAAGACCAAAATCAGCGATTTGTGGCAAATCGTATTCTGGCCAGTCAATATTAATCATGCGAGAATTAGTTGCGGCTGCTTGCGCCAAAACCAATTCACGAACATGAACATCCTTGTTGAGCGAACCGGCAGTTCCTACACGGATAAGCTTCTTCACGCCGTAGTCATTGATAAGCTCGTGGGCGTAGATAGAGATAGATGGCATTCCCATACCTGTTCCCATGACAGAGACACGATGACCCTTGTAGGTACCTGTGTAGCCGAACATATTGCGAACTTCGTTGAAGCAAACGGCATCTTCAAGGAAGTTTTCAGCGATAAATTTAGCACGAAGCGGATCACCAGGAAGCAAAATCTTATCAGCGATTTCACCAGGTTTTGCAGAAATATGAATAGACATGTAATGTACCTCTTTGTTCTATTTTTGAATGCTTACAACTCAGCCAAGATAGCCTTCACCAAGCCCTTGAAATTGCCCTTGATTTGCTCGGTTACTTCTACAACTTCTTCGTGATTGAGTTCAGATTGGAAACCTGCCGCAAAGTTTGTGATAGCAGAAATACCCAAGACTTTCATGCCTGAGTGAGCTGCCACGATAACTTCTGGTACTGTTGACATACCGACTGCATGGGCGCCCATAGTCTTGAAGGCCAAGATTTCAGCAGGTGTTTCATAGGTAGGGCCTGTCACACCGAGATAGACACCATTGTCCAACTTGATACCCAATTTTTCCGCAACGGCATGCGCTTTTTCACGGTATTCTTTAGTGTAGGCATTGGACATATCTGGGAAACGTGGACCAAATTCTTCCAAGTTTTCGCCAATCAATGGATTTTGGCCAGTCATGTTAATGTGGTCTGTAATGGCCATAAGGGTACCTGGACCGTAGCCGATACCACCTGCGGCATTAGTAACAATCACGCCTTCACAACCAAGAGCTTTCATGACACGGACTGGGAAAGTCACGACTTCCATCGGATTTCCTTCGTAGAAGTGGAATCGACCTTGAAGAGCCAAAACCTTGCGACCTGCTAAATCACCATAAACCAACTTACCAGCGTGACCAACAACTGTTGACTTACCCCAGTTTGGAATATCTGCATAGTCAATGACAATGGCATTTTCAACCTCTTGAGCCAATTCGCCCAAGCCAGAACCCAAAATCAAACCGAATTCAGGTTTTACCAAACCTTTTTCTTCCAAGAACATTTTTGTTTCATTGATTTTTGCAAGTAAACTCATATTTTCTCCTTTTATAAATAATCCGACCAGTCATATTCTGGCATTTTTTCTTTAATGATTTCAAGCGGACGACAGAGGAAAGCTGTCTGCTCTCGCTCGATAATGGGACGATTGAGTAGTCCAGGCTCTTTAACTAAACGCTCAAAGATTTCTTCTTCTGACAAGCCTGCTCGTTCCTCTTCCGGCAATCGAATGACTGCTGAAGGTTGACTGCCCATTTTTTCCAAGAGAGCTGTCAATTCAGCTCCCCTTAATGGCATTTCCAAATAATTAACCCACTTGACTTCCATATCCTGACTGGACAGCAATATTCTTAATTTTTTACACTTGCTACAGTCAGGATTGTAATAGACCGTTAGCTTCTCCATTAAACCAACTGTGATAAGAAGCTTTCGCCAATCATTGCTGTGTCCACTCCGAAGTTTTCCGCTACAGTTGCTGAAATGTCCGCAAAATGTCCAACTGGCAATACTCCACTTCCCTTGAATGACTTGCTATAAGCCAAGAGAGGTACATATTCGCGTGTGTGGTCTGTTCCAGCATAGGATGGATCATTGCCGTGGTCTGCAGTAATCAAGAGCAGGTCATCTTCACGCATATTGTCAATAATCTCTGGAATACGTGCATCAAACTCTTGCAAACAATCGCGGTAGCCTTCGATATTGCGACGGTGACCATACACAGCATCGAAGTCAACTAAGTTTGTGAAGGAGAAACCTTCTTCGAAGTCTGATAACTTCAGAGTATCAATCAACACATCGACACCATGCATATTGGACTTGGTGTGACCCATATCATTTGTAATACCTGAACCATTGAAAATATCACTGATTTTACCAACTGAGTAAGTTGGTACACCCGCATCTGCTAGTTTGTTGAGTACTGTTTCTTCAAACGGTGATACTGCATAGTCGTGACGGTTGGCAGTTCGTGAGAAATTGCCTGGTTCACCAACGTAAGGACGGGCGATGATACGGCCTAGAAGAGCTGGGCGTTCAAGCGTAATGGAACGAGCGTATTCACAGATACGATACAACTCATCAAGTGGAATAATGTCTTCATGGGCTGCAATCTGAAGTACAGGGTCTGCGGAGGTATAGACGATTAACTCCCCAGTTTCCATTTGGCGAGGGCCGAAGTCATCAATGACAGCTGTACCTGAATACGGCTTGTTTGCTTCGCGGATGATTTTACGACCTGAGAATTCTTCGATTTTTGTCAAAATCTCTTCAGGGAAACCATCCCAGAATGTATCAAATGGCTCAGTAATATTGAGACCCATAATTTCCCAGTGTCCAGTCATAGTATCCTTGCCGAGCGATACTTCTTCCAACTTGGTCACGTAACCAGTTGGATGACTTTCAGCAGGAACTGTCGCAAGAGCTGTGTCACGAGGGATGTTCCCAAGACCAATTTTTGCCATATTTGGCACTGCAAGACCTGCTTTTTCAGAGATATGACCGAGAGTGTCAGATTCTGTATCTGCTACACCCGCATTGAAAAATTTATCTGAGTCTGGTGCTGCGCCGATTCCAACAGAATCCATAACCACCAGGTGAATGCGTTTAAATTTAGACATAAGAACTCCTTTTTCTAAGAACTTGTATTTACAAGCGGGGTGCTGAGTTGTGAATACAAGGTTCCATTGTTCGTCTTTTCATTATACCACAAAAACGCCTCTCATTACAGAATAATGAGAAGCGTTTTCAATTTATTTCTTTTCAAGAATTTTTGGACCTTGCGGTGTACCAACAATTACCTTGGAAATCAATCCAATAAAGAGACCGTGTTCAACGACGCCGACTGTTTTATCCAGTTCGTCCGCCAAGGCCTCCGTATCCTTGATGCGTTGCAGGTCAAGGTCGATAATGAAATTCTTCATATCGGTCACGTGCTTCTGGCCGTCTTTCATCCGAAAACTCGGTTTGTAGCCTTTGGCCTCAAAGAATCGATAAAGATTTTCCGCACCGTACTGCACAACTTCCACCGGCAACTTGAAGGCTCCTAGGGTTTGAACCACCTTAGACTCATCCACAATCCAGATGCAGTCCTTGCTATTGACTGCTACCACTTTCTCCATGAGAAGTGCTGCACCACCGCCTTTAATCCCATTGAAGTCCCCATCAACCTCATCTGCTCCATCCACCGTCAAGTCCACATATTCGACTTCGTCGATATTTTTTAGGGGAATCCCAAGGGACGCAGCATGTTCTGCCGTAGCATGAGAGGTCGTTACGCCTGTGATCTGTAGCCCTTCTTCTGCAACCCGGCGGCCAATCTCCTGCACGAAATAGTAGGCAGTCGAACCAGTTCCCAGCCCAACAATCATCCCGTCCGTCACAAATTCCGCCGCTTTAATCCCAACCTGCTCTTTAAGATTTGTCATCTTTGTCTCCTTTGAAGTCATTCATGAAATAATTATACCACGAACTGGTTTAAGAGGATAGCGAATACATAAAATTAACTACTTTAATTTTTCCAGAAAGGCAGTTAATTCTGCCTGAGCTTCTGGTGTGGTACCGACTAGCTGACCAAGCATGCTTTCAAGTTGGGCTGTGGTTGCTGCGATTTCCTCATCGGTCTGGGCAAGCTTATCCGCAAGCTCTGTCAGTGGAACAACAGGCTCTTCCTCAAAGGTATCAACATAGCGAGGGATGTTGAGGTTGTAGTCATTTTCCACAATCTCCTCAAAGCTAGCTAGATGAGCAAATTTGTCCACATCTTGACGCTCTTGATAGGCTTTCAAAATCTTGGCGATATGGTCATCGGTCATGATATTTTGGTTTTTGCCCTTATCAAATTCTTTAGATGCATCGATAAAGAGGACATCTTTACTGGTGCGGTTTTTCTTGAGAATGATGACCGTGGTTGGAATGGAGGTATTATAAAAGATGTTGGCTGGCAGTCCAATCACGGTGTCAATGGCTCCTTCTTCTAGGAGATGCTGACGAATTTTCTGCTCTGCATTTCCCCTAAAGAGAACCCCGTGAGGGAGAACAATGGCCATAACACCTGAATGCTTGAGGTGGTAGAAACCATGAAGGAGGAAGGCGAAGTCAGCCTTGGACTTGGGTGCCAGAACACCATAGCTGGAGAAACGAGCGTCTTGCAAGAAACCAGCGTCCCCACTCCACTTCTGAGAATAAGGTGGGTTCATGAGCACCCCGTCAAAGTCTGTCGGCTCAGTCGTTGGCCAGTCCGCGTCAAGGGTATCACCGACATGAAGTTTTTGGTTTTCGATGGCAACCCCGTGGAGCATCATGTTCATGCGGGCCAGGTTGTAGGTCGAGGTGTTAATCTCCTGACCGAAGTAGGAAACTGTCGAAGCCTCTTTGCTGTAACGTTTGGCGTTAAGAAGGAGGGAACCTGATCCCATGGTTGGGTCATAGAGGGTCATTCCCTTTTGATGTTCCCGTCCAAGAAAGACAATCTGGGTCATGAGGTGGGAAACTGCTTGAGGCGTATAGAACTCGCCTGCTTTCTTACCAGAGTCGCTGGCAAACTGACCAATCAGGTACTCATAAGCATCCCCCAAGACATCCCCATCATGGTTGCTGAGGTTGAGTTCATGGAGTTCTTTGATCAGGGCTGAAATGACCTGATTCTGCTTTTGTGGTGTTGGTCCCAGCTTTTTAGAGTAGAGGTCGATGTCTTCAAAAAGGTTTTCAAAAATCTCGTTGGACTGCTCAATGTCACGGAAGCCCTGTGCCAAATCTTCCAACTGGAAGTTGCTGGTGTGGACTTTGGCTACCAAGGCCGTAAAGGTCAGACCAGGCTCGATAAAGTAACCCAGCTCATCATCAAGGACATCTAGCAAATCTTCCTTAACATCTGGATCCGCAAAATTTTCTTCATAAAGTCTTTGAGCCTGTGACAAACTATCAAAGGATTCATCAAGGTTGTCACACACTGCCAAAAGCAACTTATCTGATAGGTATTTGTAGAAAATCAAGCCCAAAAGGTAGGACTTGTATTCGTTAGCGTCCATCTTGCCACGGAGAATATCTGCGGCATTCCAAAGGGACTGGTAAAGGGATTGTGAGTTGTTTTCTTGTGTCATTTGATTTCCTTTTCTCTTATACAAATAATTTACGGAGTAGAGTCTTTTTCATCTCTTTCAAACTAGCCAGCTTGTCCTCCACCTGAGCAATCTCTTGGTCAAGGGTTTGGAAGAATGAGGAAAGAACTTGTTGTTCGGCAAAACCACCAGGAATTAATAATATTATTTCAGACATGATATTATTCATTAATTTTGGATTACCTACTTTGGAAACATATTTCCATGCAACAGTATTCAAAATTTCTGATATTGCTAGATTACTGTATCCCTCAGCCGATAACAAAACACCATTAACATTTGTACTATAAAATTTACCTTCTCTAAACCTAACTGTACCAGCATTTGCACCATCGGTTGTCCATGTAATTGCGGTGTCAAACAGATAATCTTTGTAAAAACCCATCAAACCATTATTCTTAGTTTGGGAGGAATAAACTGGATATGGATATTCATCAGATTTTGTATCGCTAACTAAATTAGTAGATAAAACCTGACCTCTAGTAACTTGAAAAATATCTGCAACTTTCACTTCTTCCCAGTCGTCTTCAAAACCTTGGAAGCGGAGGGCTGGTTTGGTTTGTCCCTTGGCTGGAAAGAGGAGTTTGAGGTAGGTCTTCTTCTGCTCCTTGAGCGTGTCCAACTTACGCTGATGAAGGGTGATGTGGCGGTCTAGGGTGGAGAAGAAGGTGCCAATGGCTTCTTGTTCAACTCTATTTTGAGTTAGCATATATTCTACACCTACAAGTTGTGAGACTTTAATACTCGGCTGAACAGCTCCCATAACTATTCTTATTGCTTTTTTCTGATTCTCCTTATTAGTAAAAAGAGAATATAAGTAAGAGGGAACAAAATTATCCTTTGCCCTAAATGCTACTATATTTTGTGCGATAGCTGCTTCCTCTCTCGAATCCATAAGACTTACAAGACCAATACTACCTACTGTCGTAAATAAAATGTCATCTTTTTTTACATAAGATCTTAAGTTGTTCTCAAAAGATTCATCATTGAGATGCTTATCTATTTTTGTATAATCAGGATGTACTCCTCCAAGTGCTGCTACTTCTATAAGCGGATGAGTTCCCTCTTCGTCCAAAGGAGGAGTCTTTCCTCTATTGTCTACCGCCTTGTCAACGAATTCCCCCAACTTCCGCAGTTCCCAAGCGTCAGTGTAGCCTTGAAAACGATAGGCTGGGATATTATTGTTTGTTTTCATTTAATCTCCTTTATACTACTGTATTTGTATCAGTATCAATAAACCTCAGTTGATAAGCTTTCTTAGCTCCCCAATCATTCAAAGTTCTCTTGATTTTATACTCATCATCCTTGGCAAATGAATCAATATAGATATCTATATTAGGGACTTTTTCAAAAAGTTCCTCAAAGTATGGTCTATCCACTGTATGACTATCTGTCAAGTTAAAACCAATTACATAGAGTTCTTTAAAATCTTTCAAGCCATCAAAAAACTCAGCGTGTCTTTGCAATTGCTTTTGAACAGGTTTCCTAGTTGCTTCAACAGCCCCATCTAAATAGTATGGAGTTGAAGTTGGGTCCTCATGTAACTTCGAATAGTAATCACCATGCCCCATTAAAAGCTCTGGTTTATATAACTCGCCATGAATATGGCAAATTTGTTTTGAAGAAATACCATAATAATCTTCCAAAACAAGTGTATAGTTAAAAGTCAAGAAGTAGGCATCCTTTGAAAGCATAATCGTATCTTTTGAAATATGCTTTGTAATTGTTCTATCTTCTAACTCTTTTTCCCAATCCTGATAAACATTAGAAATCCACTCTCTTAATAACTGTGGAATCGCATAAGATATAAACTCCCTGATGTTTTCTGCAGTATCTTCCGCTGAATGTGGAGCATATTCTGGGCTTGATGGAAAAGTTTCGACAAACAATCCACCAATATTAACCAAAGATTTTTCAAAATCTCTCCAAAATTCTTCTATCTTTGATACATCTAATAGTATCTTGTAGAAATAGCGATAAAAATTATTATCTATTGAATACTCAGAGTTAATTGAAGTTGGCAACTCAATGCTATCCAGTTCTATCTCAATCTTTTCGTCTTTTTCCAAGAAAAATTCTTCAATTTGTTTTGAATCGTCTAATGAGGATAAGATCTGATTTTCACCATAAGCTTTTTCATAGACATACTTTTTAAAATACAGATAGTCTGATTTTAATCCATGTGCTATATCAAACCCATTTCCAATAATGAATAGTTTATCCATCTTTCTACCTCCCCCTCAATGGTAGGATTTCTTCTGCAATCATGTTCATATAGTCCTCTTTGAGGGCTTTTTTGTATTTAAGCTTGTTGAGGGCTTGGTCGCCCTTGTTTTCCTTGTAGCTTGTATAGTCGTAGGTATCAACCAGGGCTTTTTCTCCGATTTGCTTGTCCTTGCCGACTCGGTAGTTGTCCACGATAAACTGGAGTTCATCTTCACCGACACACCAATCTCGTGCGGTGGATACGACTTGTTCACGGATGGTTAGGTCAATCATCTCATCTAACTTGTGGGCGATAGATTGCCCCTTGTAATCTTGAGTATTGGTCTGAGCTTCCTGCCAGATTTTGGAGATGAGTTGGGAGAGTTTGGGATTAGTCTTGTCTAAGTCGGCGATGTAGTTGTCCACCATCTTTTTCTCCTTATCAGGAATGACTTGATTTTTACTGTCAATCAGGTTTTGGATGAGAGAGATGATATAGTGGTAATTGATTTCATCCGTACGGACAGACTCCAGCTCGTATTCAATATCAAAAGGCGTATCTTCTATGCCCTCATCATCCTTCCGACGTCTGCGGAGTTCTTCAATGACATTTTGGTATTGTCCAGAAAAATTCTCAATATCCTCCAGACTAAGCCCGATTTCCTTGAGAATGTCCTCTTGCTCGTAGTCGGCATAGACCTGCACCGAGGCAAAGAGCTTGTCAAATTCCTGAAAGGCCTTGGCAAAGCGTTTCAACTCGGCATCACTGCTGGCATCCAGGTCTGGCACCATTTCAGGATTTGGGGCAATAGCCAGCAACTGCTGAACTTTTTCCTTGAACTTGGCTTTTTCTTCCAACCAAGTCGGAGCCAACACCGCAAACTCACCGCCATTTGAGTAGAGACTGAGGGCTTCGTCAACCTTTTCCTTGAATTTATTAGGTGTTTGAAATGAAACTACTTGTCCAAACTTCTTGCCCTCGTCAAAGAGACGGTTGGTCCGTGAAAAGGCTTGAATGATATGCTGGGGTTTCATAGGTTGTCTGTCCATGAAAATGGTAGACAAGCACGGAGCATCAAATCCCGTCAAGAGGCGATCCACTACAATAACCAAGTCCAACTGCTCCTCACGGAAGGCATACTTGTCTTTTTTGCGGGCCAAGCGTTCGTTGAGGTCAGTATTATAGGAACCAAGGGTCGCCAGAGTGAAATGCGTACCAAACATGGCATTGTAATCCTCCAAACTCTTGCTCATGTAGTCTTGATTAGCAAAGGAAGATTCGTCGTTTTCAGTCACTGAGTATGTGATGGCAACTTTTGGAAAGTCTGGTAAAACCTTCTTGACAGACTCGGAAATCGTCAGGCTCTTCTGTCCTGCCTTGACTTCTTGTATCAGGTCATAGTAGGCTTGGGCACGGGCGATGGACTTGACAGTCAGTAGGCCCTCGTAGGTTTTCCCTACACCGTTTTGGAAACCGAGTTTGCGTTTGGATTTGTTTAAAATGGCATCCAACACCGTCAGCATGTGCCGTTCATCGTCGTAAAACTCGTCTTCGATTTCCTCCTCAGCCCAGCCAGGCATGGTGGTCTGGTATTCCACTTGGAAACCAAGAACAGCTCGATCATGGATGGCTTCTTTGACTGTGTATTCATGGAGACATGGCCCATACTGTTCTTCTGTCGTCTGGGCCAAATCTCCTTTTTGCTCCCGCTTGTTCTCCTTGAAAATAGGAGTACCTGTAAAGCCATACCAAAGCGAGTTGACAAAGAACTGTTCCAAAATCCGCTGGCGTTCTGGGGTGACAGCCCGGTGGCATTCGTCCACAACAAAGGCTAGATTTAGGTTCTTAACACGTTGGTGGAATTTCTCATGAAGCCCCTCTTCAAATTGACGCAGGAGGGTATTGAGTTTTTGAATAGTGGTGACCACGACACGGCGGTCTTCTGAAGACAGATTTTTCAACAAGTGCTGGGTATCGTCCGTCTGGTCAATATCTATCATGTCATTTTCCGCATAGGACAGAAAGGCGGAGGTAGTCTGCTGGTCAAGGTCTGTCCTATCTATGACAAAAATAGTCTTCTCAATGGATGGGATTTGCAGGAGATTGCGTGCCACCTTGTAGGAAGTCAGGGTCTTACCTGAACCAGTCGTGTGCCAGATATAGCCTGACTGACGAAGACGACTGGCTTCTCGGATGGCTTCTATGGCATGGATTTGATAGGGACGAAGCAGGATAAGGGCTTTTTTGTCGTCGTCGATAACGCTATATTGCATGACCAACTGATGAGCCATAGGGATGGAAAGGACCTCTCTGGCAAAGTCAAAGAGATGGGGCTGGGCTTGATTGTGCTTATCCACCCACTTGGTCAAGAAGCGGTCGTTGAGTTTAGTTTCCTTAGCAGCAGCGATGTAGCGGGTTTCCGTGATGTTAGACACTACAAACATTTGTAGACTCGAAAAGATACCCTTAAACTGACCTTCTTGCTCGTATTTGCGAATTTGACGGAAGGCATCCATATAGGGATGGGAACGGCTCTTGAGTTCAATTTGAATCATTGGTAGGCCGTTAATCAAGAGGGTCACATCACCCCGTCTTTGTCTGGCAGCATCCCCACCTGTCACAACTTGGTTGACAACCTCATAACTGGACTTGCCCCCTGCGACATTGTGCCGCCAGATGACCTCTAGTCGGATGGTGCCCAGACTAGCATCTTCTCGTTGGACTTGGACCTTGGCAATGCCATTCTCACCTGCCAACCACTTGGCTGCTTCGTAGAAATTGACAAAGTTGAGCTGGTTCTTGATTTGGTGTTTTTCTTGGTCTGTTAGGGGATGGTCAGCTAAATGGCGGACGTTATTAGCCTCTAGCTTGGCGAAAAAGTTGGACCAAAGGAGTTCTTCACTATTGAGTTCAGGACGATAGACCCACTGACTCTCTCCGCTGGTCAACTGGCGAATGAGTTCATCTTCTATCTGCACTTCATTGGCTGGCTTTTTAGTCTGATAAACAGCTTGAGGCTCAACCAATTCCCGCTGACCAGGCAACAAGCGTAAGCTAACTTGAAAATCTTTCAAATCCTCTTCATTGACCTTTTGCAAGAGTTTGTGGAGATGCTTGCGGAAACCGATTAACTGACCATGGACATCTGCTAATTTCTGCTCTGCTTGGGCATAGTGGTCAGGCTTACGTTTGATGTCCAGATAGCCTTTGACAATATCGGTCAGGCGGGCTTGTTCCACTTTGTAAACAGCCTCCAACTCTAAGGCATTGTCCTGTCTTTCTAGTTTTTCAAGCAAGCCTGCTTGGTATTCCTCTATGGCTCTCATTTCTTCCAAGAGTTCTGGTGCATAGACTGGTATGTCTAGCATAAGTTGTTTCCAAGTCATCTAGACACCAGCCTTTCGACAACGCAAAAAGCCTGCCAAGACAGGCAGGTTTCTTTTACTATAGAATTGAGTAAGAGTTTTAGATTGCTTTGATATATATATATGCAAACCTATTTAGAAGTTTCATATTTCTCTCCTAAAAAATACAAAGATTATGTAGGTTAATTTTATCATATTTTAAGCTAGAATGGAATAGAAAAACAATTGATTTAGTGAGCATACATTCCCATCCCTCATCTGTGCTTTTTTTATCATTCCATGATACACTAATAGATAAGACGATTTTAGAAAGAAAGATATATGATAACAAAGGAATTCGACACTATTACCGCTATATCCACTCCTCTCGGTGAGGGGGCCATTGGGATTGTCCGCCTGTCTGGGACGGACGCTTTTGCCATTGCCAGCAAGGTTTTCAAAGGAAAAGACCTAGCGACTGTACCCAGTCACAGCCTCAACTACGGCCATATTATTGACCCTGCGACAGGGCAAGTGCTTGACGAGGTCATGCTGGGTGTCATGCGTTCCCCAAAGACCTTCACGCGCGAAGATGTCATTGAGATTAATACTCACGGAGGCATCGCCGTTACCAACGAAATCCTCCAACTCCTGATTCGCCAAGGGGCTCGAATGGCTGAACCAGGCGAGTTTACCAAGCGTGCCTTTCTCAACGGCCGTGTTGATTTGACCCAGGCAGAAGCCGTCATGGATGTCATCCGCGCCAAGACTGACAAGGCCATGCACAATGCCGTCCGCCAGCTTGACGGTTCCCTCTCCCAGCTCATCAACGACACGCGCCAAGAGATTCTCAACACGTTGGCACAGGTCGAAGTCAACATCGACTACCCTGAGTACGACGACGTGGAGGAAGCGACGACAGAGCTGGTCCGCGAGAAAACCCTCCAGTTCCAAGCGCTTTTGGAAAATCTCCTCCGTACTGCCCGCCGTGGAAAAATCCTGCGTGAAGGCATCGCAACCGCTATTATCGGTCGTCCAAATGTGGGAAAATCCAGCCTGCTCAATAATCTTCTCCGCGAGGAAAAAGCCATCGTTACAGACATCGCTGGAACAACACGAGACGTTATCGAAGAATACGTCAACATCAAAGGCGTCCCCCTCAAGCTGATTGATACAGCAGGTATCCGCGAAACTGACGACATCGTTGAAAAAATCGGTGTGGAACGGTCTAAAAAAGCCCTTGAGGAGGCCGACCTCATCCTGCTGGTCCTCAACGCATCCGAGCCACTGACCGAGCAAGATCGCAACCTCCTAGCCATTTCCGATATGGCCAACCGCATCGTCCTGCTCAACAAGACCGACCTAGAAGAACAGATTGAAGCAGACCAACTTCCTGAGGATGTCATCCGCATTTCCGTTTTGAAAAACCAGAATATCGACCAAATCGAAGAAAAAATCAACCAGCTCTTCTTTGAAAATGCTGGTTTGGTCGAGCAAGATGCCACTTATCTCTCCAATTCTCGCCACATTTCCCTCATTGAACAGGCCGTCCAAAGCCTACAAGCTGTCAATGATGGTTTGGAAATGGGCATGCCTGTTGACTTGTTACAAGTTGACCTGACCCGTTGTTGGCAGATTTTGGGAGAAATCACAGGCGATGCAGCTCCAGATGAACTCATCACCCAACTCTTTAGCCAATTCTGCCTTGGAAAATAAGCAAGCAACGAATGCCAAACAGGCATTCGTTTTTTTCTTATAAAAAAATTGCAGGATATTCATGAAAACGCTTGCGTTTTTCGCTCTGTTGTATTATTATGTTAGTAAAAGGAGGATTTGCCATGAAAAAAATTGTCGTTGCCATTATTTCATTAGTAATCCTTGCAACAAGTCTAATTGCTTGGAAGTTAATCACTTATAAAAATGGAGAATTCCAACCTAATTCTCAAGCTAATTTTTACATTATTTATCCTGGTAAAATCGATTCCTACAAACTAGAAACTGACCAGCCTATACTCTTAGAATCCCAAGCACTCCCAGAACCAGATTATCTTGGATCTGGCGCAAATTTTACTTTAGATAATCGTCACCTTCTATTTTCGAATTATGCGCATAAATATTCGAATAGCAACCTTGTATCTATTGATTTTGAAAATGGAAAGATTCTACGCCAACCAAGTAAATATTCTACAAATATAAGTGGAACAGATGGAGAATTTTTCTACACTGCTAGTCCGCATGGCGTAGCAAAATTTGATAAAGAATTAAAACACCTCAAAGATGCTAAACTCCCAGAATACTTCAATCCAAATCCAACAATTATGATAGACGATAATACAATCTATCTAGTTGGAACAGAAAATATTCCTGAC
Source organism: Streptococcus suis (assembly GCF_024509525.1). Taxonomy (GTDB): domain Bacteria; phylum Bacillota; class Bacilli; order Lactobacillales; family Streptococcaceae; genus Streptococcus; species Streptococcus suis_AC. Next base: position 33,752 of record NZ_JAMWEM010000003.1, on the reverse strand, counting down.
AATCCAGATAATTGGAAGCAACTTCTTATTTTAGTGGATAAACAGACTATGACTGTATCTGAAACGATTGAATTAGACAAAACTATGGGTCTGCATTCAGGCTATTTGATGAATAATATTTTGTATCTGCCAATTATCTCTTATACCTCCGAATCTCTAGAATATACACAATCCCAACAAGTATTAACATTTAATACCCAATCAAAATCAATTGATTTAATTGAACTAAGTAACCCTAGTCCAGCAAAGATGCACTCTCTTAACTCCGATAGTCACATACTCATAGAACACGATGGCTATACGACTAATGATATCCGATTTACCATTTATGACACGAAGACGGGCGACGAGAGTTTCCATGTCTTTCCAGATGTCAATCCAAGTTACCTAACTGTATCTCACCTACAATCTTTAGATGATGAACGACTGCTCTTCATCGTTGGCGATCAGCTCTATCTCTACAATTGGAAGACCAAAGAGGTACTGAACCAGATGTCACTTGATTCCGACTACATTACTGGTATTTGGGTAACAAAATAAACAAAAAGATTGAAGATAAGGCCGACTAGGCTTTATCTTCAATCTTTTATTTTATTCATCATCGCCCAAGTCTACACTTGGTACAGTCGTTGTTGCATCACTGGTTGCTTGGAATAACTCTACTTTTTCGTAGCCAAACCAATTCGCATAAATTGCAGTAGGAAATCGTTTAATCTTCTTATTGTATGTTGTCGCAACGGCATTATAATCCTTGCGTGCAACTAAGATTCTATTCTCTGTCCCTTCTAACTCAGTTATCAAGTCAGATACCTGCTGGTTGGCTGTCAGCTGCGGATAGTTCTCCGTTAAAACTAAAAGGCGTGACACAGCTGAATCCAATTCTGTTTGTCCCTCTTTATAATCAGGACTGCCTGGTTGACTGGAACCAATTTTTGCACGCGCATCTGCAATCGCCACAAAGATTTCTTCCTCATGCTCCATAGCTCCCTTCACAGCAGAAACTACATTGGGAATCAAATCATAACGGCGCTGTAGCTGAGTATCTACATTGGCCTGAGCGTTTTCTACTTCAGCATAGGCGTCCACTAAGCCATTGTATTGTCCCATAGCTCCTATACCTAAAAATACTAACACCAAGACGGGTACAAATATATATAATAACTTCTTATTCATAAACTTTCCTTTCTATTTATCACCAACCGGACGAGGCTCCGCCTCCTCCTCCGCCGCCCCCCGACCAGCCTCCACCCCCGAAGCTAGAAGAACCTGAAGAATGAGAGCGATGGTGACGTGATCCTCGATAGCCATCAATAGGAATCCAAAGGAAGGAACCAGGCCCCCCTCCGCCTCGGCCCCTCTTATCAATAACCAGCAAAATGATAATTACAACAAGCACAGTTAAATAAGGAAAGATGCTTTCTTCACCCTTATAAATACCATACTCTTCTTCAAAATGATCGAGACGTGCTTGAGCCCGATCCGTCCCATAAAATTGATCTCCAATAGCATCAACAATAAAGAGGATCCCATTATCATAGTCCCCTTCACGGAAAAAACTACGAGACTCCTCTAGAATTCGCTTAGCTTCAACATCGGTCAGAATCGTAGCTGCATTATCAGAAGTTTCTAGTCGAAACTGCCTTTCTTCAATAGCAACGACTAATAAGACACCGTTATCCGTCCCAGCATATCCCACCTGCCACTTACGAAAAAGTTCGTTAGCTAGACTCTCAATATCACTCGTCAGGTAGTCGGTTACATATACACCTATCTGTAACTGTTCTTCCGTAGTTTGCCATGCCTGATTCTCAGCATCAATGGTTGCAATAGCTTGCGTACTTAGGTAGCCCCTTTCATCCTGAACAGTCGAATCAATTGGACGGTTAGGTAGTCCCTCGGCCATTGCAGAACTAGGCTGACCTAGGCTAAACAATAAAAGCAAGAAACCCAATAAATAACACAAATACTTTTTCATAAAGCACCTCCTCTAAAGGACGAAAACGCTATCTTTTATTTATTGTATCATTTTTACTCTATTTTTCAAGGAGTCAGCAATAGATTCTCGTAATTGAGGAATAATTTTTGCTTGAAACCAGGGATTCTTTGCCTGCCAGATATTATTTCTTGGAGAAGGATGGGGCAAAGGAAAATAAGTGGGAAGGTAGTCATCTGCATGCTGTACTCTCTCGGTCAGGTTCCTTTGCGATTTTTCCAAATAATAATCCTGAGCATATTGCCCAATCAACAAGGTCAGTTCAATCTGAGGTAGTTGATTTAAAATAAGCGGGTGCCACTTGGGAGCGAAATCCTTACGAGGTGGATTATCGCCTGTTTTCCCCTTTCCTGGATAATAAAAATCCATAGGAAGAATGGCAAAATGACCCGATTCATAAAAAGTCTGACGATCCACGTCCAACCATCGACGGAGGTTGTCACCACTAGCGTCGTCAAATAAACGCCCTTTTTCCTGGGTCTTCAATCCAGGTGCCTGTCCAATAATGAGGATTTTTGCGGTAGACGGTGCTTGGAAAAGAGGCTTTATCCCTTTTTTCGTAAAGACTTGATTGGTTAAATCCTCCATAATCGCTTGACGAATATCAGCAAGTTCCATGATGTCCTACTTTCTTGACCATGGTCACATCTTCTTCAAGGGTATGAAAACCACATTTTTTATAGAAGAAAAAGGCTGGAAGAGTACGTTCGGTTTGCAGAAGAATATGAACAATTTTTCTATCAGCTAACTGCTTCTCAATGTCAGCTAAAAAACTAGCACCATGTCCTTGCCCTTGGTAATCACGAGACATGCAGAACTCTTCAATTCGATACTCTGTTCCCTCATACCAATAGCGAATGTAACCAAGTGACAGCCCTATCAATTTTTCCTGGTCAAACAAGCCAAAACAAAGTGCTCTTGGATGTGACAGCAAATCGCCTAGATAGCGGTCTAATTGTTCCTCATCCGACCAATCATCATTCCAGGGCTCTTGGCTAAATACAGACAAGAAGAGCTGTTTAACCGTTTCCATATCTGCAAGTTTGAGTTCTATCAGTTCCATATTTCCTCCTAAAAAAGACGGGCGAACCCGTCTTGATAAGAACCTGTATTCACAAGTAAAGTACTTTGATATAAGAGATAGTTTTTCACTAATCAAGGCAGTTTTTTGAAGGAATACCGACTGTATTTTGAAAAAACGAACGATGAGTAGCTGAAAAACTAGCTTTAGAAAAAAGTGCTGTACTGTAACTATTTGATTAATTCATAGATAGCTTCTGCGTAAATGACAGCGGCACGGTAAAGTTGCTCGACTTCGATAAATTCATTGGCTTGGTGCATGGTGTTGACATCACCTGGGAACATAGCCCCATAGGCTACACCACGTTTGAGCAGGCGTCCAAATGTTCCGCCACCGATCACTTGTTCATGACCTTTCAGGCCAGTGTGTTTTTCATAAACAGACAAGAGGGTTGCAACCATTGGATCATCGATTGGGCAGTAGTGCGGGGTGTGACCATGCTCAGACAAACTCACAGCTTCCACGCCCAGTTTTTCTAAACCAGCCTTGATGGCTTCAGGGTTGGTATTTTTTGGATAACGGAAGTTGAGGGCAATGGTGTTATCAGATGAGGTTTCATCAAACTTAAAGACACCTGCGTTCATAGAAAGAGCTCCCATCTGCTCGTCGTAGATGGCTACGCCGAGTTTTTTAGCGTCATGGTCTTCCAGAAGGACTTGTCCTGCTAAGTCAAGATAGGCTTTAGCTGCTCCGTCAAAGGCGAATTGGCTGAGGAATTTAGCCAAGTAGGTTGCTCCATTGACACCTTCTTCAGGGGTTGAACCGTGGGCTGATTTTCCGATGACGGTCACTTGTACCTGACCGTTTTCAAGGGTTTCCGCGTCAGCTTTTAGGCCGTAAGCGGCTATGAAATCTGCCAACTTGTTGTCCAGGTCTGCTAGGTCGCCAGAAATAATAGCTGTCGCAGACTCCGGCACCATGTTTTCACGCAAACCGCCTGTGAAGGAATGCAGTTTAGCAGCTCCGCTATTTTCCCCCGCAAAATGCAAGTAAGCTGTGATATTGCCTTTTTCGCCGTTGATAATCGGGAACTCAGCATCTGGAGAAAATCCGAAGTCTGGCAAAGGGAGGCCAACGTGCTCAAAGTAGTAATCCATATCCGCCCAGCCTGACTCCTCATCAGTACCGACGATGAAGCGGACTTTTTTAGAAGTCGGAAGGCCCAATTCCTTGATGATTTTCAAGCCGTAGTAGCAAGCCATGGTTGGTCCCTTGTCGTCAGAGGATCCGCGGGCAAAGAGCTTACCGTCGATGATTTGTGGCTCGTATGGGTCAGTGTTCCAGCCACTTCCTGCTGGCACCACGTCTAAGTGACCGAAGATACCGAGGACTTCGTCACCCTCGCCAAATTCAAAGTGACCTGCGTAGTTGTCAACGTTCTTGGTTGGATAACCATCACGCTGAGCGATTTCGAGGAACTTGTCCAAGGCACGCACTGGGCCAGGTCCAAATGGATGCTGGGCATCGGCCTGGCTATCGTCACGCTCGGAATTGATGCGGAGGAGGTCAAAGAGGTCCGCTAGAAACTCATCTTTGCGTTTGTCAAACTCTGCTCTAAAATTAACTGTCATGTGTTCTCCTTTTCAGTTTCAAAGTAAGTCTATTTTATCATAAAATGAAAGAGATTTCAGATAAGAACTCATGTTTAGAAAAAGAAAACAAAGGCACTTATGTGACTTTGTATCTCTTAGTAATTACTTTATACCTAAGGCAATCCGCGCATAGCGACTCATCTTTTGAATGGTCCATGCAGGAGACCAAACCAATCTGACATCAACTTCTGTCACTTCTGGAACGTCTTTTAAGACATCGTGAATTTGATCAGTAATCAAATCCGCTAATGGACAGCCCATAGTGGTCAAAGTCATATCAATCTCTGCTTTTCCTTCAATAAATCGTATTTCATAAATTAGACCAAGGTTGATAATATCAATACCTAGCTCTGGGTCAATCACTTCTTCAAGAGCATGAAAGATACGCTCCTGAATGTCTTTGATTTGCTCTTCTGTGTACATCATACTCACTTTCTCATCTGCCTCCTGTCCATCATTAAGAAGGATAATGGTAATTTTGGGTTATCGCGTTTCAGATAGCCCTATTTTTAGAGAGGGACTTAAACTATATAGATACCTTCAACAGTCTGAGGAACTGTTAAAGGTGGGAAATAGGACTGGCTGAAGTCAGGCTCCTTATAGTCCACCACACTCTCCGCCTGTTTCAAATTTTTAGCAAGCAACCTGATAAACGCCACTAGCACTTTGTCCGCTTTTGAATTTCTGGGCGGTCGTTGAGAAAGCCTATCCGTAGGCTTATTCCTCGCTTTCCTATTTCTAGGCTTGGGTTAAAACACCACTGGTTTAGCCTGCTTTCTCAATTCTTAGCAGGTATTGAGTACGCTCGTTTCTTATTTTCAGCGAGCGGTTAAAAATCTCCCACGGAGATTAGGCCTGCTCTCTTATTTTCAAGTAGGCTTCAACAGTCCGGGGGACTGTTGAAGGTGGGAAATAGAACTGACGGAAGTCAGGAGCCTTGTAGTCCCCCGAACCTCGCTCGTTTCCAGTTTTCAGCGAGCGGTTGATTTTGTCTCCCAGACAGCCTGCTCTCTTATTTTCAAACAGGCGTTAGAAACGTCCACTGGACGTTACGCTCCCTTTCTCATTTCAGGGGGAGCGGTTAAAAATCTCCCCCGGAGATTTTTAATCCTCTATAAAATCTCTGAGTGGTTTGCTGCGGGATGGGTGGCGGAGTTTGCGGAGGGCTTTAGCTTCGATTTGGCGGATACGTTCGCGGGTTACGTTAAAGACCTTACCAACATCTTCTAAGGTTCGCATTTTTCCATCATCCAAGCCGAAGCGAAGGCGGAGGACATTTTCTTCACGGTCTGTCAGTGTATCCAGGACCTCGTCCAGTTGCTCGCGGAGAACGACACGAGTGGTGTAGTCAACTGGATTTTCAATCACTTCATCTTCGATGAAATCTCCTAGATGACTGTCATCTTCTTCCCCGATTGGTGTTTCCAGAGAAACAGGCTCTTGGGCAATCTTGAGAATTTCACGGACCTTGTCTGGTGTCATATCCATACGCTCTGCGATTTGTTCGGGTGTTGGATCCTGACCCAATTCCTGCAAGAGGTTGCGCTGTTCACGAACCAGTTTGTTAATGGTTTCCACCATGTGCACAGGAATCCGAATAGTACGAGCCTGGTCCGCAATGGCACGAGTGATAGCCTGACGAATCCACCAAGTTGCATAGGTTGAAAACTTGAACCCTTTGGAGTAGTCGAATTTATCAACGGCCTTCATCAAGCCCATATTTCCTTCTTGAATTAAGTCAAGGAATTGCATACCACGACCAACATAGCGTTTGGCAATGGATACCACCAGACGCAAGTTAGCTTCTGCCAAACGTTGTTTGGCTTCTAGGTCACCTGCTTCAACCGCTAGAGCCAATTCTTGTTCCTCTTCGTTGGTCAAAAGAGGCACAACACCGATTTCTTTCAAGTACATGCGGACTGGGTCATTGACCTTCGCAGAGTTACTACCAAGCAGTTCTTCATCTGAAAGTTCCGGTTCTTCTTCCACCTGCATAACACGAGCAGAAGGATTACCTTCCTTATCGACGATAGAGATTCCTGCATCCTGAATACGTTGAAGCAGGTCGTCAATTCCATCCGCATCCAATGTAAAAGGAATAATCAATTGATCATTAATAACATCATCAACAGCCATACCTTCTTTTTTATGATTGCGAATAAAATCTGCAACTTGTACATCAAAAGTGGTTACTTCTGTTTTCTTTTCTTTTTTACTAGCCATATTTACTCCATTTTTCTTTTTTGTGCTATAAGTTGTGTCAATTCATCAAGAGCTAAGTCTTCATTACCAATATGTGATTGTTCTCGAATCGTTCGTGACTTATGCTGATTTTCTCGTTTAAGCAATTCATGATTGCGGCGATCTTCTAACTCCTCTAGTTCATGGCTCCCGATTTCATCAGGAAGACGCTCCTCAAGAACTCTATACCAAGCTCCCTGCACTGCATCACTTTGCTGAGCCAAATCATATGTCGAAATCTCCCCCTGTTGTTTCAAAAGTTCAAACAATACTTGCAATTCCGGCGTGACAAAGCTGAAATCCTCGCGCAATCGGTAATCATTAAGGATATATGCATGCTCTTTCATTCGATAAAGCAAATGATTTTCTGTCCGAATCAAACGAGACAACTTACGTTGTTGAGGCAACACCTGAATCTGTTTTGGACTGCCATCATAAATAGTTCCCTGTTGACTTCTAGCCTCCCTATAGGAACGACGGACATTATCTACGGCAAGCTCAACTTGACTATAATCAAAATCCGACAACAAGTCTGCTACCTTGTAAATATAAGAATTCTGTGCCGTAATGGACTTAGTCGCTGCAATAATAGGGGCGATTCGCTCCACAAAGTCAATCTGCATCTGTAAATTATCAGGATTCTCAGGCTTCAGATGTTGAATTAAAAATTCAACATTAGAAATACGAGACTTTGTCAAGGTTTGAGCCAAGCTCTCACCCGAATACTTAGCCAAAAACTCATCTGGGTCCATATTATCCGGTAGACTGACAATCTCCACTTGCAGGTTTTGCAATTCCTCTAAAGCCTTAGCTGTCGCTGCTTGTCCTGCTTTATCTCCATCGTAGGTAATAACCACCTTCTGGCAGAATTTAGAAATATGTTGGACTTGCTCTCTGGTTAAAGCTGTCCCCATAGAAGCAACCGCATTATCTAGACCAGCCCGATGGGCTGCGATAACATCCATGAACCCCTCCATGAGATACACTTCTCGCTCTTTCTTAATGCTGGCCTTTGCCTTGTCCAAATGATATAGTTCGTAACTTTTGTTGAAAATAGCAGTGCTACGAGAATTTTTATACTTAGCTAGCTGTTTATTTTCTATATCCGCCTGCGTCCAAATCCGACCTGAAAAGGCAACAACCTGTCCTTGTTCATTTGTCAAAGGAAAAATAATCCTGCCCTGAAAAGCATCGTAGACCAAATTGTTATTAGCCGCATTAAAAAGCCCAGAGTTCAACAAATCTTCCTCAGCGAACTTTTTAGACAGCGCTTGATAGAGTACATTTTGCTCACTTGGGGCCAACCCTAGTTGAAAATGCTTAATATCTTCATCTGTTAGACCGCGGTTATGTAAATAAGCTCGAGCTGGTTCCCCCATCTTCGTAGTCATCAGGAGAGCATGATAAAATTTATTGGCCTCTGAATGGATATCATAGAGAATTTGATGTGGGTGACTTTTCTGCTCGGACTGATGCGAGCTAATCTGCAACTCTAATTGAAAGCCTGCTCTCTGTCCAACTTCCTGAACTGCATCTACAAAGGAGATCCCACGGTATTCTTCGATAAATTTGAAGACATCGCCAGATTTTCCACAGCCAAAACAATGATAAAACTGCTTATCCTCCAATACATTGAAGGAAGGAGTCTTTTCATTATGAAAAGGACACAGCCCTAAATAATTACGCCCCGCCTTAGTGAGAGCAACCGATTCACCGATAATATCAACGATATTAACCGCATGTTTGATTTCATCAATCATATCTTTGGTAATCATCTGCCACCTCCTTCTAAATGCAGGGTATAAGCGCAATATAACAGTTTATATTATACCCTAAAATTCTCAACAAGTAAAATATTGGATAAGGAAATATTGTAAACAAAATACTTGTCAAAATAAACAATTAAAACTATAATGAACTTCGTAAAATATTTATGAAAGGACATATTTAGGATATGTTGAAAGAATTGAAAGATTTCTTATTCCGCGGGAACATTGTTGACCTCGCTGTTGCGGTTGTTATTGGTGGTGCATTTGGCGCAATCATCACTTCATTGGTTGAGGATATCATCACTCCATTGATTTTGAACCCCGCTTTGAAAGCTGCAAATGTTCAAAACATTGCTGACCTTGCTTGGAACAGTGTTAAATATGGTAGTTTCTTGAGTGCTGTAATTAACTTCTTAATCATCGGTACTTCAATGTTCTTCGTTGTAAAAGCTGCAGAAAAAGCTCAAAGCTTGACTAAGAAAGAAGAAGCTACTGCTGCTGAAGAAGTAGCTGCAGGTCCAACGCAAGAAGAATTGCTTGCAGAAATCCGTGACTTGTTGAAAAATAAATAAAGAATAGAGTAGGCTTTTAAGCCAGTTATGACTGAAAAATCAGATGTAGAATTTTCTACATCTGATTTTTTATTCTTCATAGCCATTTGGGTTATGTGACTGCCAGTTCCAAGTATCGCGACACATGTCCTCAATCGTTTTTTCTGTCTTCCAATTTAACTCTTCAAGTGCTTTATCTGCATCCGCATAGCAAATTGCTATATCTCCAGGACGACGATCTACAATCTTATATGGAACTGGTACGCCGTTTACTTTTTCAAACGCTTGGACTAATTCTAGAACACTCGTTCCCTGACCAGACCCTAAATTATAAGTCAGTACACCTTGTTGGTCTACTAATTTTTTCAACGCTTGTATATGCCCCAAAGCTAAATCCACAACATGAATATAATCGCGTACTCCAGTACCATCAGGTGTCTCATAATCATTTCCGAAAATGCTTAACTCAGCACGTTTACCAACTGCAACTTGCGAAATATAAGGCATCAGATTATTCGGAATACCAATAGGATTATCACCGATTAAACCAGATTCATGAGCACCAATCGGATTAAAATAGCGCAACAAAGCAATACTCCAATCCCTGTCTGCAACTTGAACATCCCGTAAGATTTGTTCCAGCATAACTTTAGTATAACCATAAGGATTTGTAGCGCTAGTAGCCATATCTTCAGTTAATGGCGATGGATTGTTTGAACCGTAAACTGTTGCACTGGAGGAAAACACAAGTTTTTTTACAGCAAACTCTGCCATCACTTCGACCAATGACAAGGTTGATTGGATATTATTTTCATAATACATAATTGGTTTTTCTACCGATTCACCCACAGCCTTGTAACCAGCAAAATGTATTGTAGCTTCTATCGTTTCTTGCTCAAATACAGATCGAAGTGCTGCTTTATCCTTAACATCCAATTGATAGAAAGTAGGACGAATGCCTGTAATCTGCTCTATCCTATCCAAAACAAGTAAGCTAGCATTGGATAAATCGTCCACAACAACGACATCCACTCCCTGCTTTAACAATTCAACAACTGTATGGCTCCCTATGTAGCCAGCACCACCTGTTACCAATATACTCATTGCAGTCTCCTTTGAACACTATATACTACATTATATGATACTATTAGAAAATTGTAAACCAAAAACCATACAAATACAGTAAAATTCGAATCACCAAATTTTAAGGGAAGTTATAACGCCTCACTCTGCTTTATCAATATCCTCACGAACTTCCCTGGCATTAAATTTAGCAAAAAGATAGTTACGATCTTGAACAGGGAATCGTTGATCCAATTGGTCTACCGCACCAACCTCTATAAATCCCTCCGTGATAACATAGTCGATAACATGACCACCAAAAGTTAAATCGTCCGATATGAAGTGCAGGTGATAACCAGCTACACTGACCCCATGAAAAATTTCAGGTGTCCAGATGCCTACAATCGTTCCTACGATATCCTCAGCCTGATACTCAGGTTGTTGGGTAGCCACCTCAGCAAACTTGATATCACTCGTAGATTTTGGAATCATACGGACATGCATATGGGAAAAACGTCCCTTAATCTTAAGAGACCGAAAAAGATTTTCACCGTCATAGTAAGACTCTATGCGTTGCTCTAATTGCTTACTAGTCATCTCAAAGCGTTGCTTAAAGATTACCTCAGCCTGATGAAAAATCACTGCAGCATATGGCACCTTCATATCTCCTGCCACTTCTACTACTTGTGGCTTCTCGCCAGACCCCTTGGCCTGATACGCTTTCCCATCTAAAACGATTAATTCACCATCAATAGAATCTAAAGTTCCAAGACCTAAATCACCATGTTCTAACAACTCAGATACTGTTAAGGAGCCACCATACAGTCCCGCCATCAAAGCTCCTAAGGTATTGTATTGAAATAATTTATTTGCTTCCATCATTCATCATATCCATAAAATTCTTGCATAGCTATATCATCAGGTATCAATTCTAGGTAACGTTTAGCTATTTCTTTAGCCTCTTGTAAGCGACCGAATTGGCGTAGAATTTCTACATAATCTGCGAGAAACTCTGGATTTTCAACCAAGTCTGCTTGTAAGCTCTCAAAGAGCTCCAAAGCCTCCTCTTCTTTCTCCAAAGCTTGATAAGCCTTGGCAATATTCCAGCGCGCTAGAACATTATCCACTTCCTCATCAAATAGTGCTACAACATCTTCAAAACGGCTTTGTTCCAAATAGAGGTTAGACAGACGAAGTGCTATCTCATTACTATCATCTGCTACATTCTTAGCCTTGAGTAAATAAGCTTCCGCTGCTTCCACATCATGATTCTCATAAGCATATTGAGAAGCTAACAGCAACAATATCACATCAAAATCATTTTTACTTAGCCCCTTCTCTAGAACCGTCAACGCATCATCCAATTTATGTTCAGCGTGCAAGGCTTGAGCATAGAGGTATTCATACCCTTCAAACTCCGGATTGATTGTATCTAATTGTTTGAAATAGAGACAGGATTTCTGGTATTCACCCTGTTCCAATAACAGAGTCGCTAACTCAAAGACCGTCCGGTCGTCGTATTCCAATTCCACTGCTTTTTCCAGAAACTCTACTGCCACTTCAAACTTACCCAGACTAGCATAGGCCAAACCAATACGCTGGTAAGTCGAAATTCCTGTTAATTCATAAATCATACGATTATCCAATTGAGCATAGTAAGAAATTGCTTCCTTGAAATTTTCTAATTCCATATCTATCTCAGCTAGACCTAATAAGATGATTGGATCATCCGACAAATTAGCAGCTTCCAGTAATTTTTCTCGTGCCACATCCGCCAAGCCTTCCGACTGATAGAGATCCGCCTTGACCAAGAGAGCTTCTAGATAGAAAGGGCTGTCCTCGGCAACTTCTTCCAGATAGCCTAGCGCCTCTTCTACCAATCCATCTTCAATAGCAATTTGTCCCAATTGAATAGCTAACTCTGGGTATACACCTAGTAACTGCTCATAGATTTCTTTAGCTTGCGGTAAAAAACCGATTCCTTCTAAATAAGTTGCTAAATCCAGCAAAACCTCATCAGAATCTCTCTCCAAAGCTCGCTTGAAATATTTATCCGCCTTGACCAAATCCTGTTGCTCTAGACAAACCAGCATTTTTTCACTATTGTTCATTCACAACCTCGTCACTTTCTTCAGCATGGTAAAGACCACTGTACTGCTTATACCATTCAAAAATCGCCTTGACAACAACCTTAATTGAAGCATAGATTGGGATGGCTAAAAGTACCCCCAAGACACCATACATCTGACCAGCTGTCAATAGAACAAAGAGAATAGTAATCGGGTGAATGTTCAACGAACTACCAATAATCAATGGTGTTACAAAACGACCTTCAATAGTCTGTTCGACCATAAAAACAATCAAAACCTTAATAAGCATAAACGGTCCCGCTATTAGCCCCAAAATCACCGCTGGAATCATGGCTAAGAAAGATCCTAAATACGGAATGAGATTGAGGAAACCCGCCAAAATTCCTAATGCTACTGGATAATTTAGTCCAATAATTGAAAACATAAAAGAGAACATCAGAGCAACAATAATGGCTACTGTTACCTGACCACGGACATAATTAGATAACTGACTATTGACCTCAGACAAAACCTGTCCTACAGACTTACGCCAGGCAGTCGGTAAATACTTCGTCACATGGCCTTTCAGGTGTTGCCCATCACGTAGGAGATAAAAAAGGATAAAAGGCATAATCAATATAGCCACGATAATCTGGGAAGCCGTTGAAATCAAGTCACCAGCCCAGTTTACTGCATTAGAAGAAATTTTTTGTGCATAGGTCACAATCTGGTCATTAATTTTGTTCAACTGCTCAAGAATGGTCGGTCGAAATTGCGCAAACTGTTCATTCTTTAATAGGGATGAAATGTGACCCTCAATCTCCTGAATATAGGATGGAACATTTCTAGAAAATGATACAACCTGTTGCTGAATATTTGGGATGGCAACAGCCAATCCCCACACAAGCAAGAAAGCAATAACAATAAATAAGAAAGAAATTGCTACTGTACGAGAAATCCTACATTTTTCCAACCAATCAACAATTGGATTTAGCAGGTAATAGAGCAACCCTGTTAGAATAGTTACCGGCGTGATAATACTAATAAAATCACCTACAGGTGTAAAGATAAAACTAACCTTAGTAAAGACAAAAATAGTCAGCAAAATCAAGAGTGTTACCAGAAAAAATGTCACTGCCTGATTGTTTACAAACCATCTAAAAAACCAAGATTTTCCAAACTTTTGCTTCTGTTCGTCCATACTCAACCCTCACTTCTTTTTTACTATTGTACCATTTTCTTTTTAACTTTTGATAATCCAAATACTGATGTGCACAGCTATTTTTCGAATTTATGCTATAATAAACTAAAACTATATTTCTAAGGAGACCCTCATGACAGTTTATTTTGGAACCTATACTAAACGTAATTCACAAGGCATCTATGCTGCAGACTTTAACCAACAGACTGGTCAGCTCAGCAAGCTCCGACTAATCGCGGAAGAGCCTAATCCTACCTACCTATCTTTTGCAGCGGATAAGTGCCTCTATTCTGTTGGGGCAGAAAATGGATTGGGTGGCATTGCTGCCTTCTCAGCAGATTTTTCTCCACTTAATCACGTTGTTGAAGAAGGGGCTCCGCTCTGCTATGTTTCAATCGATGAAGAACGCGGACTGGTTTACGGGGCTAATTACCACAAGGGGCAGGTGCTAGTGTATAAACGATTGGCGGACGGTAGGCTAGAACTGGCTGATACAGCAACTCACTCAGGTTCAGGACCGCATGAGAATCAAGCCTCTCCACACGTCCACTTCTCCGACCTAACGCCCGACAAGTACTTGGTAACCTGCGATTTAGGAATCGACCAAGTCGTGACCTACGCCGTGTCTGATGCTGGAAAATTGGAGAAAATCGCCAGCTATCAATCCGCATCTGGTGCTGGACCTCGCCATATCGTCTTCCACCCAACTGCCAAACTGGCCTACCTGATTTGCGAACTAAACTCCACCATTGAGGTTCTCATCTACGATGGGCTGGGGCAGTTCGAGCTCATGCAGACCATTTCTACCCTACCAAGCGACCATACGAGCTTCAACGGTACAGCCGCTATCCGAATTTCAAAGGACGGCCGCTTCGTTTACGGCTCCAACCGTGGTCATGATTCCATTGCTGTTTACAAAACCCTGGGAGATGCGAGTTTAGAGCTGGTTGAGATTGTCCATACGCAAGGACAAACTCCCCGTGATTTCACACTCAGCCCTGACGAGAATCATCTAATTGTAGCCCACCAAGACTCTGATAATGTGACTGTCTTCGCTCGTGATAAGGCTACAGGATGCCTGACAGAGATAGCACATGATTTTCAAGTCCCAGAAGCCGTCTGTGTTACATTTTTAACAGACTAATTTCTTGTCAATCTTGGTCTATTCTGGTTTAATAGATTCATGGGAGATGATTCAGATGAATCCATTGGATTTTTTAACCAAATCAAAGAATTGATTGAAAACAAAGACTTTGACGGTGCAAAACAATTCATCGAGGACAACAAAGATGAACTCGGCGAATACCTTGACCAAGCTAAACAATTGCTTGCAGGATCAGAAGGCGTCAACGACCTTATGGACAAAGTAAAAGGCTTGTTCTAATCCTACCATTTCCAGACTTACATGGGTCTGGAATTTTTTTATTTTTAGATCACGCAAAAACTCCCTAGGAAAACCTAGAGAGTTTTGCTTGTCTCTCGCTATGCTAGCTCGGGGATAAAACAGTCTACCAGACATTGAAAAACAAGTCCAAAGATTTTCGGACTTATTCTTACTATAACCCTCACTATACTAGCTCGGGGATAAAACAGTCTACCAGACATTGAAAAACAAGTCCGAATATTTTCGGACTTGTTCTTACTATATCTCTCGCTATTCTAGCTCGGGGATAAATTAGTACACCGAACATTGAAAAACAAGTCCGAATATTTTCGGACTTGTTCTTACTATATCCCTCGCTATTCTAGCTCGGGGATAAATTAGTACACCGAACATTGAAAAACAAGTCCGAAGTTTTTCGGACTTGTTCTTACTATAACCCTCGCTATACTAGCTCGGGGATAAAACAGTCCACCGGACTGTTTTATTTTTTCAAGTTGTAGAATGAGTTCAAGCCTTTGTAGACTGCAACTTCACCAAGTTGATCTTCGATACGAAGCAATTGGTTGTATTTAGCGATACGGTCTGTACGTGACAATGAACCAGTCTTGATTTGGCCAGCGTTAGTTGCAACTGCGATGTCAGCGATTGTTGAATCTTCAGTTTCACCTGAACGGTGTGATACAACGGCAGTGTAGCCAGCTTCTTTAGCCATTTCGATAGCTTCAAATGTTTCAGTAAGAGTACCGATTTGGTTAACTTTGATAAGGATTGAGTTAGCAGCACCTTCTTTGATACCACGTGCAAGGTAGTCAGTGTTTGTTACGAAGAAGTCGTCACCAACCAATTGAACGCGTTTGCCAAGACGCTCAGTAAGAGCTTTCCAGCCATCCCAGTCGTTTTCATCCATACCGTCTTCGATAGTGATGATTGGGTATTTGTTAACCAATTCTTCAAGGTAGTCGATTTGCTCTGCAGATGTACGAACAGCAGCACCTTCACCTTCGAATTTAGTGTAGTCGTATACTTTACGCTCTTTGTCGTAGAATTCAGATGACGCACAGTCGAAACCGATCATGATGCCGTTTTCGCCAGCTTCGTAACCAGCAGCTTCGATAGCTTCGATGATTGTTTCAACACCGTCTTCAGTTCCTTCGAACTTAGGTGCGAAACCACCTTCGTCACCAACAGCTGTTACCAAACCACGAGCTTTCAAGATTTTCTTCAAAGCGTGGAATACTTCAGCACCCCAACGAAGACCTTCTTTGAATGAAGGAGCACCAACTGGCAAGATCATGAATTCTTGGAAAGCGATTGGAGCGTCTGAGTGAGAACCACCGTTGATGATGTTCATCATTGGAGTTGGCAATACTTTAGTGTTGAATCCACCAAGGTAAGTGTAAAGTGGCACTTCAAGGTAGTCAGCAGCAGCACGCGCAACAGCGATAGAAACACCGAGGATTGCGTTTGCACCCAATTTACCTTTGTTAGGAGTACCGTCAAGAGCGATCATCGCGCGGTCAATTGCTTGTTGATCACGAACGTCATAACCGATGATAGCGTCAGCAATCACGTTGTTCACGTTGTCAACAGCTTTTTGAGTACCAAGACCAAGGTAACGAGATTTGTCACCGTCGCGAAGCTCAACTGCTTCGTGCTCACCAGTAGAAGCTCCTGAAGGAACCATACCACGTCCGAAAGCACCTGATTCAGTATAAACTTCAACTTCAAGTGTAGGGTTACCGCGTGAGTCAAGGACTTCGCGAGCGTAAACATCAGTAATAATTGACATTATATTACTCTCCTTTGAGTTTAAAATAGTTACACTGCTATCATACCCTAAAAGCAGGGAATTTTCAAGAAAAAATAGGGATTTTTACTGAAAGAACGTATGTAAACGCTTGCCTTTGCAAAATAGGCGGTTTATGCTATACTTTTCTTATGAATGATTTGAATACAAACCTCCTCCAAAAAGCCTCTGGCGAAACCCGCCTCAACCCTGACGAACAGCGTCTCTATATGAACACCTTCCGCGAACGTGTCCTGCTGGTTATCACCTTTGAAGAAATCCAGCAAGAAGGTGTCCAAGCTGGTTTTCATGACCTGGCAAACCGGCTTAGTGCCCGTCACGCACCGCTCTTTCTCAAACTAGCACCAAGCCTGTCAGACAACCTCCAAATCCGCTTGATGAAAGAAGCTCAGGATTTGGGTATTACCACCTCTATCATCGATGAAAAAGTCGCCAACTGCCCTTTTGCTCTAGTATTTCACACTGATCACGCTGTCAATCTGGAAGACATCCAGCTGGCCAGCCAGTTTCCTCAACTACTCACAGGAAATAAAAAGAAGGAAGAGAAAAAACCTTCCTTCTGGAAAAAATTATTTGGTTAGACTTATTTATCACTGAACTAGGATACACACTAAAATGAAAATAATACAGGATAGACAAAGAATTCCTAGCAATCTTCCCTTTTCACTTTTTTCGTTAAAAAAGATAACAGTCCCATTCCCTCTTATTAAATTTGTTTCTGTCCCCCTTTCATTTTTAGAAAGTCTCATAAGGGATACTAGCTTTAGAATACAAATAATAATGAATAAGATAACGGCTACATATTTCACTAATTCCATCTTTGTTGACCTCCTAACTGAAGAATTCTTGCCACCTGTTCTGCCGTGCGGACCAGGTTTTTTTCTGCTTTTTGAAGCGTGTCCTCCAAACTTTCAACGCTTGCAATTATTGGAAAAGCGGCGCAGATATTTTCAAAAGGAAACTCGGGAAGATCGTCTTTGAGGCTACCACAAATTGCAATGATGGGAATCCCTGCTGGAGTCCGTCTAGCCACTCCTACCGGAGTCTTCCCTGCTAAGCTTTGGGCATCCATACGTCCTTCTCCCACAATAACTAAGTCAGCCTGAGCAACACGATTATCAAAGTCCAGCTGTTCCAAGACAAAGTCGATACCTTTTTGAATACGAGCACCAGCAAATTGGACTAAACCTGCTGCCATACCTCCTCCCGCTCCTGCTCCCGCTAAATCGAGTAGCATTGGATTAACTAATTTATAAAAGGACTCCATTTTCTTGTCTACTATTTCAAATTCAGCAGAGGCAAGACCTTTCTGACCTGCAAAAATATAAGTAGCTCCCTGAGGGCCACATAAGAAATTGTCCACATCCGTTATCAAATCAATGCTGACCTGAGATAGATCTACCAACATTTCCTCAGTTGAAAAGCTCCTAACCTTACCTAAATGTGCACCAATAGGTTCGACCTCTTCTCCCTCCTGATCGTAAAACTTAACTCCTAGTCCAGAAGCCATTCCAATCCCACCATCATGACTAGCAGACCCACCTACACCAATGAAAATTCGCTTGGCTCCTTTTTGAACAAGTTCTACAATTAGTTCTCCCATTCCCTGGGTTTTGATAAAAAGGGGATTTCTTTTGTCACTTGGAATACTTGCAAGCCCAACAATCTCAGCCATTTCAAAAACTGCAAGATCATCTTTCATCGCATAGCGAACTTTGATCTTGTCTCCAAATGGATCCGTTACATATGTCTCTCTGACATCGAGAGATAAGGCTTGAATCAAACTGGCAACCGTACCTTCGCCACCATCCCCCAAAGGAAGCAAATCATAACTAGCTTGTGGATATACCTTCGAAAATCCCTGCTTAATCGCTTGAGCGACCTGTGTTGCTGAAAGAGATTCTTTAAAGGAATCTGGTGCAATGAGAATCTGCATAAACACCCCACCTTTCTATATAATATAATTGTAGCACTCCTTCTCAAGTCTTTCAAGATGATAAAGAGGATTTCCCAAAAAAAGATATAACGAATCAAAGGATATGCCTATATATCAAACCATTTTATTCGACCTTGATGGCACTCTAATAGATTCTGGTCAAGGTATCCTGAATTCGGTCACCTATGCACTGGAACAAATAGGCATTGTGGAACCTGATGTAGCCAATTTACAGCGTTTTATTGGTCCACCCTTTTACGAATCCTTTCCCCGCTTTTATCAGCTAAATCAAGAAGAGAACCAAGCTGCTATTGATGCCTTTCGCATCTATTTTAAAGAAAAAGTGATGTTTGAAAATCAACTCTACTCAGGAATTATCTCTCTGCTTAAAGAGTTGAAAGCGTCTGTAAAAGCACTAGTAACTGCTACATCCAAACCAGAGATTTTCGCCAAGCAAATTCTCGAACATTTCGGCATTGCTCATTATTTTACAATCATTGCAGGAGAACGCCTGGATAGTAGCCTTATTAGTAAGTCTGATGTCATCACATCTGCTTTAGCACAAGTGGACTACAATCCTCAAACCACCATTATAGTTGGGGACCGCGAACACGATATATAGAGGGTGCTGTTGCCAACCAACTAGATTCTATCGGGGGCCTCTATGGCTACGAAAATAGACAGGAATTGGAAGAGACTGGTGCTGCAACAATCGTCGAAACCGTCTCTGATTTACAAAAAAATATTGCTTAAGAAGGACTAGAAAAAGCCAACATCTAGCTGACTGCTCATTATTTCCTATCTAAGATCTCTATTAATTTATAGAGATCTTTTTCGTTGATTTGATACGGAGCCTGTTCTTGCACAATAGGCTTGGCACAGAAAGCAACACCAACTCCAGCTGTTTGAATCATCGGAAGATCATTTGCACCATCTCCCATCGCAACAGTCTGTGATAAACTCAGTCCATTTTCAGCTGCCCAAGTTTCTAAACAAGCTTTTTTAGTATCTTTTGTAACGATTTCACCTAAAACTTGACCAGTTAATACTCCATCTATGACTTCCAAGTGATTGGCACGGACATAGTCCAATTCTAACTGATTAGCTAATCGATCAACAGTTTCATGAAACCCACCTGATACAATAGCAACCTTATAACCACGCACTTTTAACTCTTTAACAAGTTCAACTGCACCTGGAGTGAAGTGAATGTTTTCCATGATTTTGTCAAAGACAGAAACGGGCAAGCCCTTCAATAAAGCTACACGTTCACGCAGGGCTTCTTCAAAATCTAGTTCACCTCGCATAGCACGTTCTGTTATAGTAGCAACAGCCTCACCAACACCTGCTTCTTCTCCAAGCAAATCAATTCCTTCTTCCATAATCAATGTGGAATCAACATCCATTACCAGCAAACCTTTGATAGACATGCAATCTTCCTTTCTAAAACAAAAAGCCCTAGGGCTTTTTGTTAGTAACGAATTGTTTCTTTTGTTTTTTCATATGAATGAACAAAGCGATCGCTCACGCCTGGTTCAACTGTATCCAAGGCAAATGAAATTTCTTCGAATGCCTTCTTATAGTCAAATTCTCTCTCGAAAATATCTAGAGCACGTGTAAAGGCTTTTTGAACACTCTCATTAAATGAACGGTAGCGATTTGAATATTGCAACAACTGCTCTGTCAAAGTTGCATATTGAACAATGTCATAAGCAATGTCCTCTAACTCATTCATGTTAAATGTTGCCGTCTCTAGCAAACGGTTCACAATTTCAATATTGATACGCTTGTAATCTAATTCGGAAATGAGCGACTCTACATGTCCACTTGTACGGAAGAACTGATTCAAGAACTCCTCTGGAATACCAGGCAAGCTACGTTTTTCCATGTAACGCTTCAACGTGTGCAGTTTACCAATATATTGGGTAGCTTTTTTACGAGCCGTTGCCTCTGACGATTCCTGATTTTTTAGGTAGTCAGCTAAGATTAGCTGTTCTTCCTCCATTTGTTTAAGAGTAATCATTGCATGATCCAAACGTTCTTCCAAGATAGAATAAGCAACCTGCGGTGTCTCCAATTCTTCGATACTCTCAGTGACAGTCATCTCCACTGTATCAATTCGTTTGGTCAACTGTTCAATTCGAGATAGCTTGCTTTCAGCCAATACATAAGACTTATTTAATCGACTCGCTTCCTCGTTCAATAGTTTAGCATTATTTGAAATATGCTCCAAGAATTTAGGTAGGTTCTTACTAATCTTAACCGCTGTTCTATGCGCTTCAATTTCACGGGTGAAAATTTGATACAAATGATCAATATGGGCTTGAATAGCCTTATTTTCAGCCTCTGCAGCATCTAAATCAAAAGATACTATTAATGCCGTATTTTCACGAATAGCCACACGGATATCTTGGAAATGTGTTTCGACGCTACCTTCTGTAAAGAGATAGTTTTGTTCCAATAATTTACGATAACCTGATTCTAAATCTTCTAGCTGATCAGGAAAGCTTACTTCTACTTTCTCAACCAAAGAAGGGATACGTTCCATAATTTGATTAAGGGCAATCATATGCTCTTCCGTCTTATCCAAAATCTCAGAAGCTTCAATTGGATCACCTGACGAATTAAGCATCACAAATTCGGAAAATTCAACTTCTATATTTTTGAGTTGTTTATCTAACTCGGGTAACGTTTCGCCATATTTTTCTGCATCTTGACGAACAGCATCTTGTAAGTGATCAAATAAGTCAAGAGCATGTTTCACACGACCTGAGTTTCTTTCCTCTTGCTCTTTCAATTCTACGAGCCCTTGACGAATTGCAGCAATGTCTTCCTCAACCAAATCAATCTGGCTTTCAATACTATCAATAGCATGTCGAGCGCGTAAAAATCGGAATGAGTTATTGAAACTTTCTGCCTCAAAAATGTGATTTTCAATATCTGCGAATGAATTTAGTGATAAATCCACCCATTTTTGATTCCATTCTCGGAAAGATACTTGACTTTGTCCAATTAGATGCAGAGCTTTCACAGCTTCTATTTCATCGTTAACAGTCAAGTTAAAGAGATCTTCCTTGCGCTCCTCTAGAGCAACCAAAAGATTATCATTGCGCTTGCGTACAATCAAACAAGCTACGTAGGCAATGATTAAAACCGTAACAATCCCAACGATTAAGATGATTGTTCCTTTAGTCATGTAAAACTCCTTACGTTCATTTTGTATTTACCAAAAAATCAACTTATTATATCATACTTTTTTGGTCTATGCACATTTTTTCAGATTTTTAGACGTCAAGCGTTGAATAAACAGCATTTTCCTCTATGAATTCCCGACGTGGCTCTACTTTGTCCCCCATCAACATATCAAAAATCTTATCAGCTTCTGCTGCATCATCGACTGAAACTTGTGCCATTAGGCGATTTTCCGGATTCATGGTTGTCTCCCAAAGTTGGTGGTCATCCATCTCTCCTAATCCTTTATAGCGTTGAATCGTCGGTTTTGATCGTCCGTGGCTATGGCGTTCTAGAGCGTCTTGTAATTCCTGTTCTTGATTGACACCAGGTTGGATATACTCTTTGATTTCGCTACCAACCTTAACGCCGTAGATAGGCGGTTGAGCAATATAAACATAGCCCGCCTCCACAATTGGACGCATATAGCGATAGAAAAGTGTTAGGAGCAAGGTCCGAATATGGGCTCCGTCAACATCGGCATCTGTCATGATGACTAGCTTTTGATAACGAGCCTTGCTCACATCAAATTCGGCTCCAAAACCAGTTCCCATGGCTGTGAAGAGGCTACGAATTTCCTCATTGGCCAAGATCTTATCCATAGTGGCTTTTTCAACGTTCAAAATCTTACCACGAATTGGCAGAATGGCCTGAAACTCACGGTTACGACCTGATTTTGCAGAACCTCCGGCAGAATCCCCCTCGACGATGAACAATTCAGTCTGACTTGGGTCATTGGATGAGCAGTCAGCCAACTTACCAGGCAGGTTGGAGATTTCCAGCCCTGATTTCTTACGAGTCACTTCACGGGCACGCTTGGCTGCAATCCGTGCCTTACTTGCCAGAATTCCCTTCTCCACGATACGACGAGCAATCTGCGGATTTTCCAGTAGGAACTCTGAGAAAGCATCAGAGAACAAGCGGTTAGTGATTTTAACCACTTCACTGTTGCCCAGCTTAGTCTTGGTCTGACCTTCAAACTGCGGACCAGGGTGTTTGACAGAAATAACAGCTGTCAAACCTTCCCGAACATCTTCACCTGTCAAGTTGTCCTCGTTTTCCTTAAGAATCTTGTTCTTCTTGGCATAGTCATTGATGACGCGGGTCAAAGCGGTGCGGAAACCTTGTTCGTGGGTACCACCTTCATGGGTATGGATATTGTTGGCAAAGCTGACCACATTTTCATGGTAGCTGGTCGTATATTGCATAGCCACTTCCACAGTGATGTCATCCATTTCACCGTCTGTATAGATTGGCGTTTCAAAGATAACATCCTTATTCTCATTCAAGTATTCCACATAAGAGGCAATGCCACCCTCGTAATGGTAGTCTTTTGTCTGCTCCATGCCCTCACGTTTATCTGTAATAGACAGGTGTAAGCCGCGATTCAAGAAAGCTAATTCCTGCACACGCTTGTCCAACTTGACAAAGTCAAATTCGGTTGTCTCTGTAAAAATCTCTGGATCTGGAGTGAAATGGACAGTTGTGCCTGAACGATCTGTTTCACCAACTACCTTCAAGTCTGCTACCACTTCGCCTCGACGATATTCTTGGAAATAAACCTGACCGTTTTTGTAGACATGAACATCTAGCTGGGTTGAAAGGGCGTTTACGACGGAAGAACCTACGCCGTGCAAACCACCAGACACCTTGTAGCCGCCACCGCCAAATTTTCCTCCTGCGTGTAAGACAGTGAAGACTGTTTCTACAGCTGGACGGCCTGTTTTTTCTTGAATATCAACAGGAATTCCCCGACCGTCATCCACAACTGTAATCGAATTGTCTTTTTCGATATAAAGCTGAATATGATTGGCAAAGCCTGCCAAAGCCTCATCGATAGAGTTGTCGACAATTTCCCATACTAAGTGATGCAATCCTTCTTTTGAAGTGGATCCAATATACATTCCCGGACGCATTCGAACAGCTTCCAATCCTTCTAGAACTTGAATTTGACTGGCATCATATTCTTGCGCCTTATCCTGCAAATTTTTAATTTCTTCTGTCATAACTTTTCCTTCAATATTGTAGTCAAAACCTATAAATAGTACCACTTATTATACCACAATTTTCCCTAATAAACTAGAAAAAGAGAGTGTTCAACCACGCCATACGCATGAAGAAAATGCATGTAACCGTTTTCTGGTTGCATGCATTTTTTCAAAAATATTTTCACGATATTTACACAATCGCTTTGATTTACCATCATTTTTGCCCACATTAACAAAATTTCATGATAAAAATATAACTTTTTACGAAAATTCCGTTTTCTGAAAACAAAACTTTCTTCATGAGTGTTCAACTCTCTTTTCTAATCAATGATCATAAACCATTGTCTCTGACAATTCTTTACCGTTTCCTCCCAGTAAATCCACCAATGTATAAGCAAAATCCAAACTAGTCCCCGCACCTCGACTTGTAACAATAGGACCATCTACAACAACTTTACTCTCCACATGACGTCCAAAAGTAATCTCCTTTTCTTTCCCGGGGAAACAAGTAAAATTTCGTCCTTCCAATAATCCTGCCTTATCCAATACAATAGGTGCAGCGCAGATTGCCCCAATATAGGAACCCTTTTGCGCTTGAATCTGAAGTGCTTGGATCAACTCTTCATGATCACGGAGATTAACAGCACCAGGCATCCCACCTGGTAAAACAACCATATCATAAGCGGACAAATCTCCTGCAAATATCTTGTCTGCTATGACAGTAATTCCGTGAGAACCTACCACTTGATGAGATGTCAATCCTACCATGTCCACCTCAAATTGTGCACGACGCAAGACATCTACTGGTGCTAATGCTTCTATCTCTTCAAAGCCATTCGCCAATAACAGTGCAATTTTTTTCATAGCTATTCCTCAATTCGTTTAATAATTATTTTTTTATAGGTTCGTGATCGGTTACGATGATTCTCATCCGTCAATGTATACTGATAACTCATCGATAAAATGAGTCCTACACCGAGTAGATTGGAAATCATAGACGACCCACCTTGAGAAATAAACGGGAGGGGAATTCCTGTCAATGGAAGAACACCAATTGCCGCCCCGATATTTTCAAATACGTGGAAGAGAAGCATCATGATGAAACCTGTCGAAATATAGGTATAGTAGCGGTTGTTGGACTGAATTGTTATCCGAAGCATCCGATAGATTAAAATAGTGTACAACCCAATTACAACTATTCCACCCGCAAAGCCAAAATCTTCACCAATCACTGTAAAAATCATATCGCTCTCTCTTACGGGTATCAAAAGATTCGTCTTGTTGAAACCAATCCCCGTCAAACCACCACTACCAATAGCAATCAATCCTTGCGCTTGCTGGTAAGTGGTTGTCTGAGCATTTTCAAAAGGGTCTAACCAAGCAGAGATACGATTG
This sequence comes from Streptococcus suis, assembly GCF_024509525.1. GTDB lineage: Bacteria > Bacillota > Bacilli > Lactobacillales > Streptococcaceae > Streptococcus > Streptococcus suis_AC. The sequence goes on along the minus strand of NZ_JAMWEM010000003.1, from coordinate 8,452 downwards.
AGCTGATAGGTACTCACACCAATATTTTTCAAGAAAACTTTTCCATCAGGTGCCAGAAAGATGAACATAAATCCAGCAACAAAAATAGTGACACCTACTACAATCGGCAGTAGAATCTTCCAGGAAATTCCGGATAACAGAACCATGCCACAAAATATAGCTAAAAAGACTAATGACGTTCCTAAATCACTTTGGAAATACAGTAAAGTAAGAACCGGCAGTGTACAAAGACTAAGATAACCAATCAATTGAAAATCTTCCTTTATGCCCCGGATGGGATGTTTCTTGTGGAAGCTTACAATGACTCTGGCCATCATGATAATGTAGGAGATTTTCATGAATTCAGAAGGTTGAAAAAGAGTCGTATTCCCAATCGTTACCCAGTTTTTTGCACCTGTAGATGCCACCAAACTCGGACTATAAAAGAACAACGGAAGAAACATCAACCCTATTCCAAATAGATAGAGAACAGGGGTTGTCTTCCAGAGAAATCTAGTGCTGAAAAACATGACCATGAAAGCCAGACTTATCCCAATTGCAATCCAAGCTATCTGTTGGCCTACAATAGTTCCTACGTTGTCCGGATAATCCTGACTAACTGCAATATACACTGAGACAATCCCTATGAGAAGCAAAAAGAATACAGGCAAAATCAGGGCGTAGTCAATGCGGCTCTCAACAGAGCCTCGTCTTATTTCCATTGTAAATCCTCATACTTTCTAAACTCTTTCAATTATAGCAAAATTCGATAAGTATTAAAACTAGAAATGTATAATGAAAAAGCTTTCACTGACTAAAGCTTTCAAACATCTAAATGGCAATCCACTCATACAGCAAAACTGTCTACTCTGAAGTTTGCCCAATTCATGAGTATGTAAACCAATGGCAATCACGCACCAAAAAAGCCCTCTCCAATTTCTTGGAAAAAGCTTTGTATCAATATTTCTGTAAGATAACCTTATTGAATCTCTAAAAGCAAAGTAAAAATGGTCCATCCTACTATAACTCGCTCTCTGGTTTTCAAGCTCGTAAACCAACAATCTGTCAGGGTTGATATGAGCCTTCTCGAATCTTAAGAGGCATAGAAAAAACAGTCCTATAGACTGTTTTTTTATTTGAGACCGTATTTTTTGTTGAAACGATCCACACGTCCATCTGCTTGAGTGAACTTCTGACGTCCAGTATAGAATGGGTGTGAATCTGATGAAATTTCCACACGGATCAATGGGTAAGTTTCACCTTCAAATTCGATAGTTTCTTTAGAGTTCTTTGTAGAACCACTAAGGAACTTGTAACCAGTAGTTGTGTCCATGAAGACAACAGTGCGATATTCTGGATGGATATCTTTTTTCATTATAAAAATTCCTTTCTGCCATGGACTCTTTTTCGAGCCATAGATTATAACTCTCTTAGTTTATCAAATCTGTCCAGTCCTGTCAAGGGTTTTCTTTAATTTTTTATTGCACAGATGGGCCTGAATTGGCATCTGTCCAGACCCGTGCTCCAAAGCCTCCCTCGGAAGCTCCAGAATCTGTATCCGTATTGGTCTGCTCTGCTTTTTCCAAAGGAAGAGCCCAAAACTCTAACTCCTCTTTTTGCGCTGTATCTTTCATCGTTCAATCCTATCTCGCAAGCCCGGGGTTACTAGTATTTGATCGTCTTGGGTCATGATAATAGCTTCCAGTCCTTCTTGCTGACAAACCTGGTCGTACATCTCCCGAATGGAGGCACCAAAGAGGCGGGTGGTCCAAATCTCCCCGTCCACCGATTGCTTGGACACAATGGTCAAGCTGGCAATGGCAGCCTGCAAGGGATAGCCTGTCTGACTATCAAAGATATGGTGGTAGGTCTTGCCTTCAAACTGGAAGTTCCTTTCGTAAATACCAGAGGTGACCACCGATTCTTCCCCTATTTTGAGGACTAGGGCATTGTTGCCACGTGGGAGCTTGGGATGCTGAATCCCAATCCGCCACAAACCGTCAACATGATGAGGCGGTTGACCGAATGTCAGAACATTTCCACCTAAGTTAATCAGACCAGCCTGAGCCCCCATTCCCTTCAAAAAGGCGACGATCTTATCCGCTATGTAGCCTTTTGCCAAGGCCCCCAAATCAATGGCCATACCTTCTTTTTTGAGAAAGACCTGCTGGTATTCTGGGTCTAGCTCAATGTCAGCTGGGTTGATAATTGCCAGACGCTTATCAATACTTACCTGGTCTGGCAACTTGGCATCCTTAAAACCAATCCGCCAGAGCTGTGTCAACGGTCCAATCGTGATATTAAGAAAACTATTGTCTGCCAGACTATGCTTCTTCCCCAGTTCAATCAGCTCATAGAGGTCAGGAGCAACGGGTACCGCCTGTACACCTGCATTTAGATTGACTTCCATTAACTCGGAGGTCAGGTCATTAGCTGAAAAACGGTCCTTGTAGAGATAGAGAAGTTGCTCTACCTGGTCCAGAATAGGCTCTGGATTTTCGTGCCAAATAGTCGTATCAATCACTGTTCCCATAAGGCGCACTTGTCTGCTACTGGCTTGCATCTTTGACTACCTGCTGAATTTCTTTATAAATGGCTTCATTTTCTTCCAAAGAATAAGAATTTGCCCCACTGGCTAGCGGATGACCGCCACCACCGTGTCTCTTGGCGATTTCGTTGATAATGGCAGACTTGCTCCGTAGGCGAACACGGTAGGAGCCGTCAACTTGCTCAACGAAAATGCCCCATGACTGCACCGCATCAATTCGACCTGGTGCTGATACAACCGAAGCCGTTTCCGCATCTGTCACATCATAAGCCTTGAGGGTTTCTTGGGTCAGGACAACTCGTGCCGCCCCATTTTCATCTACTTCCAAGTTATCGTAGACATAGCCCATGAGCTTAGCGACTTTGTAGTCCATCGCATCCATTTGACGAGACAAACTTGAGAAATCAAAGTCAAACTGGCGGAGATAGCTAGCCAGTTCAAAGGTCCGAGTAGTCGTTGATGGATAGAGAAATCGTCCTGTATCCCCTACAATCCCAGCGTAGAGTAGGCGAGCAATCTCTGCATCTACTGTCAAATCTAACTCTCTTGCAAAAAGGGCAATCATCTCACTGGTAGAACTACTGCTGGTATCCACCCAGAGCATATCTCCGTAAGCATCATCATTAGGGTGGTGATCAATTTTAATCAGGAAATCCCCATTGGCATAACGGTCATCATCAATCCGCTCAGTATTGGCTGTGTCGGTCACAATGACCAAACTAGCTGGATAGTCGCTATCAGCTACAGTATCCATCTGGCCTAGCCAAGACAGAGTTGGCTCCTCAAAACCGGTTGCCAAAATGGTCTTTTCAGGAAAATTCAACTGCAAGAGTTTTTTCAATCCTAATTGACTACCAATCGCATCTGGATCAGGACGCTGGTGGCGGTGGATAATAATGCGGTCCACCTCTTTAATTTTAGATACAATTTCTTGAATAATAGTCATAATACACTCCTCTGCAGTATTTTATCATAAACCTATCTCATTTCGCACCTCTTTAGCCTTTAAAAAATGTAGGAATTGTGTTATACTACTCCTATCATCTAATATTTGGAGGAAACTATGGCACTAGCAAAAATCGTTTACGCTAGTATGACTGGTAATACTGAAGAAATTGCCGATATTGTGGCAAATAAACTGGAAGAACTTGGGTTAGAGGTACAGAACAATGAATGTACCACCATCGAAACCGAAGAAATTCTTGACGCTGATATCATTGTAGTCGCAAGCTACACCTACTCTTATGGTGGAGATGGTGAATTACCTGATGAAATTATTGATTTCTACGCTGATTTAGCAGATTTGGATCTGACAGGTAAAATTTACGGTGTTTGTGGCTCTGGCGATACCTTCTACGATGATTTTTGTACTGCAGTCGATGATTTCGATGTCATGTTGGCTTCTCGTGGAGCTATCAAAGGTGCTGAAAACGTTAAGGTTGACTTGGCGGCAGAAGATGATGACATCGTCAACTTGGAGAAATTCGCGACTGATTTGGTAGCGACATTGGAAAAATAAGTTACCTAAGACTGCTCGGATGGCAGTCTTTTTCTTGTGAGGTTTTTCTTGACCTTTTCTTTCTTTTTGTATATAATTAACTAGTTAAGTTTTTTGAGAAAAAGGAGAAATAATGGCTAAAAAATCAAAGATTGCACGTTACCAAAGACAGTTGGAACTGATTGACCGCTATGCTGAATTGCGAAAAAGGCTCAAGGAAGAGGGAGACTACGATGCTCTCCGAAAATTGCCTCGGGATTCCAACCCAAATCGTCTAAAGCATCGGGATCTGACAGACGGTCGTCCCCATGCCTATATGCGAAAATTCGGAGTCAGTCGGATTACCTTCCGCGACCTTGCCCACAAAGGCTTGCTCCCTGGTGTTAAAAAAGCAAGTTGGTAAATTCCTTCTAACAAGGCTGGTTTTGAGCCTTGTTTTTTGGTATACTGAAACAATCACGACAATAAGGAGTTCGTATGGATTTAAATCATATTCGACAAGATATCAATCAGATTGATGCTCAACTGGTAGCTTTACTAGAACGCCGCATGACCTTGGTCGATCAGGTAACAGCCTTCAAACGTCAGACTGGCAAGGCTGTTCTGGATAGCAAACGCGAGGAGGAAGTCCTCAATCGTGTGGCAGACTTGGTAGAAAATTCAGCCTATCGGGCAACCATTCGGAATACCTTTTCCGACATCATGAGCCAGTCCCGGGCCTATCAGACAGAGCGATTGATAACCGATGAAAACCAAGCTTAAACTCTTTGCTATTTATGTAGGAACAGCCCTACTCTTAGGATTGTTAGCAGGAATCATTACCAGTTTCTTCGGTCGCATTCTCCTCTGGATTGGGGAGATTCGTGGGGATTTTCTTCCCTATCTCCTTCCACTACTTTCTCTGGCTGGAATTGGCATTGTCTTTCTCTATCAGAAATGGGGAAAAGAAGCCAAGGCTGGAATGGGCTTGGTCTTTGAAGTAGCCCAGGGGCAAGATAAACACATCCCTTTGGTCCTACTTCCCCTCATCATGACGACCACTTGGATTGGCCACCTTTTCGGTGCTTCAGTTGGTCGGGAGGGCGTGGCCGTTCAGCTAGGGGCTGCAATCGCACAGACCTTGGAAAAATGGACTGTTACTTACATAGACCGCTCTTTCCTTATCAAAATGGGCATGGCAGCGGGTTTTGCTGGACTTTTTCAAACGCCCTTGGCAGCTAGTTTCTTTGCCATCGAAGTTCTAGCTGTCGGTTGCTATGCTTGGAAAGACCTGCCCCCTATTTTATTGGCGGCTTTGACTGCTAGTTGGACATCACATTGGTTGGGCTTGGAGAAATTCCAGTCTATCTTATCTGATACAGAACAGCTAGCCCTTATCCCCCTCATCCTACTCGGTTTGGCTTTTGGAGTGATTGGAAATCTTTTTGCCCTTAGCTTAGAACTAGCCAAAAAACAGGCTGACAAATGGCTGTCAAATCCCTATCTCCGCATGGCTATTATGGGAATACTTCTAACTGCTCTGCTATTTTTCCACCACGGTCGCTACTCAGGACTAGGGACAAATCTAATTGAAGCCAGTTTGGCGGGCAAAACGGTCTATTGGTATGACTGGCAGTTCAAGCTCCTGCTGACTGTCCTCTGTCTGACGGCTGGTTTTCAGGGCGGTGAAGTCACACCTCTCTTTGCTATCGGTGCTAGTAGCGGTGCAGTCTTGGCTGGACTATTGAACCTGCCGATTCCTCTAGCAGCTGGACTGGGCTATACGGCTGTATTTGCATCTGCGACTAATACAGTCCTTGCTCCTATCTTGATTGCCTACGAAGTCTTCGGCACTCAGAAGTTCCCTGCATTTATCTTGGTTATTGGAATAGCCTACTTCCTCAACCGACAGACAACGATTTATGGGAAGCAGGTGCGGCAATAATCCTCTCCTGATAGGACTCGCATTCTTTCCTCCTTTCTATTGATTTTTCTCATTTAAAGATATACAATAAAGAAAAAGGGAGGTTTAACGATGCTTGCACCTAAAAACGTAAAATTACCTTGGTATTACAGTGAAACCACTGTTATATTTTTATCAACAATAACAGTTTATTTGTTGTGTCTACCTCTTCCTTTTTTATTCATTTATGCTATACTTCGCTACCTTTACATAAGAGAGGAATTAGCAAAAAAAGGAATTAAATATTAGAACGAATCAAAATCTGACTGAGTAGCCTGACGGCTGCTCTTTTTAGTTTCTGTCCGCATATTCACATGGACTTTGTTGTATTTTTTCACGACTTGTTCAGGTTCAGCTGCTACCTTCTTATCATCCGACCGCTTCGACTGTTTGTGTTTCTTTGTTCATTGCGAACCTCCTATTTTTTAAGTCGTCCCCGACTGTCTATCCCATAGCTTTTTATGTCATCAATGTTTGGACCAAAAGAAACCGCATGGGATTCCATACGGTTAAGTTATGCTATTAGTGGCAGTCTTTCCTGCTGTCAAGATAAGTGACCACCTCCTGCTTTTCTGCAACAAAAAAAGCACTTAGATTTCTCTAGGTGCTTAAACTAATTCATAATCTGTCAAAAAATCATTTTGTGGCTCAATCTCATTAGCGCTGTCAGGGATAGGAATGCGATGTACGATGCCTTTTTTATGATTTTTAGAATCCCATACATACAAATTTCCCAAATCCGTATCATCAATACGCATAAAAGCGTCTGTAATTCGCTTGCCTCGTCAAACGGACTATTTCCTGCTTCTCACTTTTGAATAATGTTCAGAAAAGTATTCGCCCAAATAGGAGAAATCAACGCCACTACTTCCTTTCTCTCAACCATAATTTAATCCTTTGAAGACACATAATTTTCAAGGGTTTTTGTTATTTTCTCTATCTCCCCTGCAGGAATCGAACCTGCAACTAATTCTTAGGAGGAATTTGTTATATCCATTTAACTAAGGGAAGTTTCTTCTTCTATTTTAACCTATAAAATAGAAGATTGCAAGAACGGGTTAGTTCTTGGCAGATTTTCTATATTTTTCCATCTTCACCTTAAATAGATCCGCGTTACTCGGTGCCGTATAAGAAACTGCATTAGCACCAGCTTTAATGACTTGCTTAATGGTTTCATCAGTCGGGCCACCGGTCGCGATAATTGGAAAATCAGGAAAATCTTGTCGAATTTTTTTAACTATACGAGCTGTATCTGGACCACAGGAAACATTTAGGATGTCCACGCCTGCCTGAATCCGCGATTTTAAGTCAGCCTGTTCTGAAATAACGGTATAGATAATGGGAATATCCGCTATCTTATTGATTTCTTCTATCGTCGTAGCATCTGTCGGACCATTGACAACAACTGCATAGGCTCCTTCGGATTCTGCCAACAAACTCATATTAGCCGACCGCATTCCTGTTGTCAGACCACCGCCTACACCTGCTAAGACAGGGACAGAAGCTACCAGCATAATACTCTTAATAATAGCAGGGTTGGGTGTAAAGGGATAGACAGCCAAAATCGCATCCGCATTAGTATTGGCAATAATTGAGACATCTGTTGTAAACAAAATAGAACGAATACGTCGCCCATAAATACGAATACCAGTGCATTCCTTCATGACTTCAGGCATTGTCACGATGTCCTTCCGTAAATCAGATAGAACGGAGGGAATCTTTTTTTCTTCTACCATAAGAGCCTCCTTTTTTTAAGTATTATACTACATTTTCTCGAAATCGTGCAAGCATCTTTTAAATATAGCCTACAACTTAATAAAAAAAAAGACAGCTTTCGCTGTCCCAACCCATCTTAACGACGGATTTCTTTGATACGCGCTGCTTTACCTTGCAATGCACGTAGGTAGTACAATTTAGCACGACGTACTTTACCGTAACGTACGACTTCAATCTTATCAACACGTGGAGTGTGGATTGGGAATGTACGCTCAACACCTACACCGCCAGAGATTTTACGGACAGTGTACATTTCTGAGATACCTTGACCTTTACGAGAGATAACAACACCCTCGAAGATCTGAATACGCTCACGAGTTCCTTCGACAACCTTAGCGTGAACACGAACAGAGTCACCAGGACGGAAAGAAGGGATATCAGTACGAAGTTGACCTTCTGTCAAGCTTTGAATTAATGGATTCATTTTTTACTCCTATCTTGTTAATCTTAGGAGCATACTGTCCTAGCGGATTAACCGTTTTATTGTGTGTCCATCACACACAAAATACATTATACTAGATAAAATAGTGCTTGTAAAGTAATATCTTTTTCTTTTTGAAAAATATTTCCCAATTATTTTTTCGCTAAATTCCCAAAGTAAGTTCTAGTCTGTCTTAAAAACTGGAAATTAGACTGAGACAAAGAAATAAGGTAGAACTTACTATGGGACAAGTTGGTAACTGACAATGAAAAACAAACACTTAACCCT